>NZ_JASHIK010000010.1 GCF_030733745.1 Stappia sp. MMSF_3263
CCGCCGTGCCCGAGAGGATCCCCTGCCCCGTGGTTCCCGTCACCGCGACACGGCCGTTGCGCAGCCCCCGCGCCCGCTCAGCCAGGTCCTGCTCGTCGCGCGCGCATTCCTCGCGCCGGCGGGCGAGATCCTGCGACTGGGCCCGCACCCGCTCCCATTCCGCCTCGTCGAGGCCGTCGCCAAGGGCGCCCATCTCCTCTTCCAGTTCCTGCTCCAGGGTCCGGATCTCGAGCGTATCCAGATAGTGGCAGAAGAGATCCTCGACGAAATCCGCCGGCGGTTCGTGCCGCAGGATCGGCAGGCGCTGCAGCAGGTCGCTGAAGCGCGGCGCGGGACGCGCACCGGCTGTACCCGGCACCTCTCCCCCGTCGAGCGCCTCGGACAGGATCTGGTAGAACCGGTTGTCCAGCGTCTCGAAAAAGCCGCTCACCGGCACGTCCTGCAACTCCGTCGCTATCCGGCACAGCTCGTCACGGAAGCGCGCGTGCAGCGTGTCGCCAAAGCGCGCCTGGCTGACCCGCTCCACGTGCCGCTCGAGCAGATCGGGGTAACGCAGGCAGAGCCCGCAAAGGGTCCGCTCGTTGCCGAAGAGCGAGCTGTCGGGAAGGTCGCCGCCGCGTGCCTGCCCGGACGGGGTCTGGGTTCCTCCCCGCTCCCCCCCCTGGCCCGGTCGGCCACCGCCGCCGGCCATGCGCCGGTCGCGCGCCTGCCGGTAGAACAGATTGGAAAGCCTGAGGCGGATGTCGAGCTGGTAGCCGCGCCGCACGCGTTCGTCGGCTATCGTGCGGACGAGATCGTCGAGCCCCTTTTCCAGCGCCGCGCGCCGCTCGGGCGTGTCGATGCGCGCCGCGTCGACCTCGCGCGACCAAACCACCTCGATCAGCGGCATGGCGCCGGCAAGCTCGCGCGCAAAGGCGGCAACGCCCCCCTCGGCGATCAGGTCGTCCGGGTCCTTGCCGTCGGGCAGGAAGACGAAGCCAAAGGAATATCCGCTCCTTAGCCCCGGCAGGATACGGTCGACGGCACGATGGGCCGCCGACACGCCGGCAGCATCGCCGTCGAAACAGATCACCGGCTCGGGCGCCAACCGCCACAGCCGCCCCACCTGTTCCTCGGTAAAGGCGGTGCCGAGCGCCGCAACCACATTGCCCATGCCCGCCTGCCAGATGGCGATGGCGTCCATGTAGCCCTCGACCACGATCGCTTGGCCGCTCTTGTGGGCAGGCTCGCGGGCGCGGTGGAAGTTGAACACCATCGTTCCCTTATGGAAGAGCGGCGTCTCGGGCGAATTCAGGTATTTCGGCTGTCCGTCGGGATCGAGCGTGCGCCCGCCAAAGGCGATCACCCGGCCGCGCTCGTCCTGGATCGGGATCATCAGCCGGTTGCGGAACCTGTCATAGGTCGGGCGCCCGTCATCGGGGCGAATAATGAGGCCAGCCTCGACCATCGCACCCTCGTCCACCCCCTTGCCCAGCAGATGGCGCTTCAGCGCATCGCGCCCGTTTGGTGCGAAGCCGATTCGGAACTCGCGCAGGGTCTCCGGTTTCAGCCGCCGACGGGCGACATAGGAGCGCGCCTCCTCGCCCCCGGACATGGCCAGCGCATCCTGGAAGAAGCGGGCCGCCATCTCGCAAATATCGGCAAGGCTGGCGCGTTCCGCCGCGCGGGCGGCAGCCTGCGGGTCCGGAGCCGGAAGGGAGACGCCGGCCTGTTCGGCGAGCCGTTCAACGGCCTCGGGAAAGGACAGGCCCTCGGTTTCCGTCAGAAAGCGGAAATGGTCTCCCGACGCCCCACAGCCGAAGCACTTGTAGCGGTTGCGGCGATCGTCGACATGGAAGCTCGGCGACTTCTCCTGGTGGAACGGGCAGCAGGCCCAGAAATCGCCGCGCGCCGGCTGCGACTTGCGCCGATCCCACGAGACGCGGCGCGCCACGATCTCCGACAAGGGAAGCCGGGCACGGATCTCGTCGAGGAGGCCGGGGGTAAATCGCATGGACACTGGTTCCGGGGTAGCCCATTCGGCACGGGGCGAAGGGAACACCATAGCGTCCGCTCCGCCCGCACAACAGGGCTGACTGAAAGGGCGACAAGAGAAGGCCTGCCGGAGAAGGTGGGACGAGTGGTCCCGTTTGGCAATGGGCAGAGAGAGCAGATCTGAGGAGACGGGCCTGAGGAACGGGCCCGAGGGAACCGCAGTGCTGCGCGCCAGTGTCCCGGCCCCTGTCGCATCACTCCGTGCGCAACAGATCCTTCACGACGCAGCTTGCCCGCACGAAGTCCATCTGCCCCGGATAGCGCTCCTTGAGCGCGCTCATGCAGCGGCCCATGTCGCGTAACCCCTTGGCGTTGATGTCGCGGACGATATCCTCGCATGCGTTCTGCATTGCCCGTTCGTCGAACTGGCGCGGCAGGAATTCGTGGATGACCGACATCTCCTCGCGCTCCTGCTCGGCCAGGCCAAGCTGGCCGCTCTCCTCGAAGTCGCGCACGGAAGCCTCGCGCTGGCGAACCATCTTGTTGAGGATTTCCAGGATCTCGGCATCGGGAACGCCATCATGGCCGAGTTCCCTGGAACGCGCATCGCGATCCTTGATTGCCGCGAGAACCAGACGAAGCGTCGCCGCCCGCCGTTTGTCGTCGTTCTCCACGGCGTCTTGCAACGCCGCATCGATACGTTCACGCATGACTTGCCCTGCCATTTGCCCGGATAAACTTGCCGTAGACTGTCGTCCCGCTTCGGAAGATCCCCGAACACCTTTCGCAACCACTTGATTTATATGATGTATTTTTACAACGCCGGTGGTTGACCCTTTTCCGCGCTTACCATAGAGTGCGGCGCGTGACGCACCGTTGACAGTTGAGCCCCTCTCCGTCAAGACGCGTCGAACGCCAAATCATGTCATCGAACCGATCGAGAAAGCAAGACAATGACCGTTGACGTCTGGTCCGCGCCGCCGACCACGGCCGTACTCGTTCTCGCCGACGGGACAGTGATCGAGGGTCGTGGTTTCGGAGCGACCGGCCAGGCCTGTGCCGAAGTCTGCTTCAACACCGCGCTCACCGGTTACGAGGAAATCCTCACCGATCCCTCCTATGCCGGGCAGATCGTGACTTTCACGTTTCCTCATATCGGAAATGTGGGAACGAATGACGAGGATGTCGAGACCGTCAACATGGCGGCGGCTTCCGGCGTGCGCGGCGCGATCGTGCGTGCCGATGTCACGGAACCTGCCAACTACCGCTCGGCCAAGCATTTCGACGCCTGGCTGAAGGCGCGCGGCATCATTGGCCTGTCCGGCATCGACACCCGCGCCCTGACCGCCCTGATCCGCGAGACCGGCGCGGCCAATGCGGTGATCGCCCACAATCCCGACGGCGTTTTCGACATCGAGGCGCTCAAGCACGCGGCGGCGGCCTGGCCAGGCCTCGTCGGCATGGACCTGGCGAAGGACGTCACCTCCTCGCAGAGCTACGGCTGGACCCAGACCCCGTGGGTCTGGGACGAGGGCTACGGTACGCGCGAGGACGGAGAATTCAACGTCGTCGCCATCGACTACGGCATCAAGCGCAACATCCTGCGCCTTCTTACCGACGCTGGCTGCAAGGTCTCCGTGCTGCCGGCGACCGCCACCACCGACGAGGTGATGGCGCGCAAACCCGACGGCATCTTCCTGTCCAACGGACCCGGCGACCCGGCCGCAACCGGCGAATACGCAGTCCCGGTGATCCGCGAACTCGTGGCAACCGGCCTGCCGGTCTTCGGCATCTGCCTTGGTCACCAGATGCTGGCGCTGGCGCTCGGCGGGGAGACCGTGAAAATGCACCAGGGCCATCATGGCGCCAACCACCCGGTTTTCGACCGCACCACGGGAAAGGTCGAGATCACCTCGATGAACCACGGCTTCGCGGTCGACGCCGGGAGCCTGCCGGCAACGGTGGAAGAGACCCACGTCTCGCTCTTCGACGGCTCCAATTGCGGGCTGCGCCTGAAGGATCAGCCGGTCTTTTCCGTACAGTATCACCCGGAAGCCTCGCCCGGCCCGCGCGACAGCCACTACCTGTTCCGCCGCTTCACCAACCTGATGCGCCAGCGCGCCGGTGGCGAGACCATTCCCGAGAAGGCCGAGACCGCCTGACCGCGAAACGCGCCCTTGCTGCGCAATCGCAACCGATCGGGATGATCGGAGAACGAAAAACGCCGCGCTCATCGAGCGCGGCGTTTTTCGTTCAGATCCGCATCAACGCCCGTCAGGCGTCCGGATTGGCCTCGATCAGCCCCTCGAGCGCGGCGACGACGGATGCCGTCTCCTTGGCCTGGGCCTGAAGCTGCTCGAGTTGCTCGCTCAGCAGGTCTTCCTGCCTGGCGCACATCTCCCGCAGCGAACGCAGTTGCGACATGCGGCTGGAACGTCCCTCGAGCAGCGAAATGACCTCGCGAATCTCGACCAGCGTCAGCCCGATGCGCTTTGCCTGCAGGATCACCCGCATGCGCCCGATCTCGCGGGCGCCGTAGAATCGCCGGGCCCCCTTGCGCTCCGGCCGCAAGAGACCTTTTTCCTCATAGAAGCGAAGCGCACGGAGGGTCACCCCGAACGTCTCGGCCATCTCCGCGATGGAGAGACGCGCCTCGGTTCCACCCTCGACCAGAATAGGCCCCGCCAGATCCGGTCCAAAAGCAGCAGTCCTGGAAAGTTCCGTCATATCCGTATCCGTATTTCCCGATAGAACGGCGCGGCCCGGAACGCGCACAACGCTGCGAACTATGCCACCGCGACGCGAACGGGGCCTTCTCTTCGCGCGCCATTTTTTTATCCCTACGTTCATTTTATCGAAAAACACGTTCGGAAATGAAAAACGCGAAGCAACCACCCGGTCAAAAAAATTTCCGCAATTGAAGATCATCTCGTATCACTATCCGATATAGTCAATTCTAAACTTTTTACATCAAATCAACATGGAGATAACATCTGTCAATTGCTCTGTATAAACTGAAAACAGACAGACATTTATGAATATCTCCCCGGAATCGGCGACCCCAAGGGAAGTTTTAGGCCTAAAGTATAGTGCCCATGAGGAAGGGGAGACAGGACAAATGCCATCCAGGCGACCGCCCGACGGCCTGCCCGGACGTTTTCCGGCAGGTTCTTGTCTAAACCACAGCCACCCGGCTCTGCCGGCATTCGCTTGGCGGCCGACCGAACCAGCGCCGCGCGGCGCGGGAGAAGTTCCCGACCGCCGAAAACCCGAGGCGGAAGGCAATCTCCGATACGGCAAGGTCGGTATGGGCGAGATAGTCGGCAGCCATGCGCCGGCGAACCCCGTCATGAAGATTGTGGAAGGTCCGCTCGCGCTCGGCCAGACGCCGCTGCAGCACGCGCACGCTCATGCCCAAATCGCGCGCCACCTCGGCGATGGTCAGGCCGGGATCGGCGATCCGCTCGGCGATCACATCGCTTACCAGGGACGCAAAGTCCTCCGCCCGGCGGCGGTCGTCGAGACGGCGCCGGTTCAGTTCGCACAGCGCCGCGAACAGGTCGTCGTCGCGCAGCGGATTGCTGCCCCCGCCCTCCTCAACCCGGAACCGCAAGGCATTGCGCTCGGCGGCAAAGCGCACCGGTGCGCCATAGAACAGGTCGTGACGCGAGACGTTCATCGGACGCGGGCGGGCCAGGTGGATCTCGAGCGGCCGCACGCTTGCCCCTCCGATACGCATCATCCGGCTGAAGATCTTGCTCGTCACCCGGTCGTTCAGTTGGTCCCTGCAGACCAATTCCGGCGAAAACGCGAAGCAAAGCGTAGCATCCGGGCCATCGAACTCCGCCCGGATCTCCGTCACATCAACGACGATGCGCATGAAACGCGCGCTCATCTGCAGGGCCGCGCGGAAGTCGGGAGCATGACGAAGCGCCAGCGACACCGTGTCCTCCGGCCCCGGCCCCAGCGCGCGGGTCCAGCCCAGACCGAACGTGTCGTCGTCGGCAAGCCTGCTGGCCGCCTCCAGGGCGCTGGCATGCGCCCGCAGGCTGATATGCCCGCCGAGCGAGGCCTGGGCGCTCTCGCCGTCGAGCCCGCTCTCTCGCAGCACCGTGTCGAACGGCACGCCGCACAGCCGACAATAGTCCGCGAGCCCGACCTGGGCGCGCGAATGAATGAGCAGCGTATCCACTGACGCAGGGACATCGAATCTGGCGAGCATGGACATACGGTCCGTTCAAGGATCCGGCCGGTGCCGGAACGAGATTACTCCACCATCCGGAGCAGGAGGAGATGTTACAAGAAAATGTCGGCAATATGTAAGTTCGGCGGAGCCGCGCAACAGGGGGCCCTTCGCGGTTTCCCTCATCACGATTAACGCCGGCGCCGCCGCGGCGCATCGCCGTTTGACTTTCTCGCTCGCCCGTTGGATCTAGGCATGCGCACAGATTGCGTCTTGCCTGATGCCCTTCCCCGGTGCCGGGGGAATCGGCGGCAGGCTCACGAAGAAGGTCATCACATGAAAAAGCCTCAGACACCGGAACCGGCCACCGAGGAAGGCATGACACCGGAACGGTTCCGCCAGTGGCGAAAGTCGCTGGGCCTGAAGCAGAAGGATGCCGCCGACATCCTCGGCCTGAAGAAGCGGATGATCCAGTACTACGAGAAAGGCGACCGCAACGGGCGACCCGTCGAGATCCCGAAATCGGTCCGCCTCGCCTGCTATGCGCTCGCCATCGGCATCGGCGATTTCGACGGCGCGCGGCCGATTGCACTCGACATGCCGGACCTTGCACCCGCCGCGCCGGCCCGGCCCGCTGTCGCCGTCGTCGATTAGGTACGGAACAAAGCGCGGATGGGGTTTCGCCGCCCGCGCTTTTTCCCTATAAGGCGCGCTCAGCCGAACACGTTACCGATACCGACCTCCTCGCCCCTGTTTCGCGCGCCGCGCGAAAGGGCGACGCCGAGCCGCGAGCCCAGAATGCCCAAACGCACAGACATCTCTTCCATCCTGATCATCGGGGCAGGACCGATCATCATCGGTCAGGCCTGTGAATTCGACTATTCGGGAACCCAGGCCTGCAAGGCCCTGCGCGAAGAGGGCTATCGCACCATCCTCGTGAATTCGAATCCGGCGACGATCATGACCGATCCGGATCTCGCCGACGCGACCTATATCGAGCCGATCACACCGGAGATCGTCGCCAAGATCATCGAGAAGGAGCGCCCCGACGCGCTGCTGCCGACGATGGGCGGACAGACCGCGCTGAACTGCGCGCTGTCCCTGCGCAAGATGGGCGTGCTGGAAAAATACGGCGTGCAGATGATCGGCGCCACCGCCGAGGCGATCGACAAGGCCGAGGACCGCGAGCAGTTCCGCGAGGCGATGGCCCGGATCGGGCTGGAGACGCCGCGCTCGCGCCTTGCCCATTCGCTTGGCGAGGCACTCGACGCGCTCGACGACATCGGCCTTCCGGCGATCATCCGCCCCTCCTTCACGCTCGGCGGCACCGGCGGCGGCATCGCCTACAACCGCGAGGAATATCTCGACATCATCGAGCGAGGCATCGATGCCTCGCCGACGAACGAAGTGCTTGTCGAGGAATCGGTGATCGGCTGGAAGGAGTACGAGATGGAGGTCGTCCGCGACAAGGCGGACAACTGCATCATCATCTGCTCGATCGAGAACATCGACCCGATGGGTGTCCATACCGGCGATTCGATCACCGTCGCGCCGGCTCTGACCCTGACCGACAAGGAATACCAGATCATGCGCGACGCGAGCCTCGCGGTGCTGCGCGAGATCGGTGTCGAGACGGGTGGTTCCAACGTCCAGTTCGCGGTCAATCCGGAAAACGGCCGGCTGATCGTCATCGAGATGAACCCGCGCGTGTCGCGCTCCTCTGCGCTCGCCTCCAAGGCAACCGGCTTCCCGATCGCCAAGGTCGCGGCGAAGCTTGCCGTCGGCTACACGCTCGACGAGCTTGAGAACGACATCACCGGCGGCGCGACGCCGGCCTCCTTCGAGCCGTCGATCGACTATGTCGTCACCAAGATCCCGCGCTTTGCCTTCGAGAAGTTCCCCGGCGCCGAACCGATCCTGACCACCGCGATGAAGTCGGTCGGCGAGGTCATGGCCATCGGCCGTACCTTCGCCGAGAGCCTGCAGAAGGCGCTGCGCGGCCTGGAGACCGGTCTCAGCGGCCTTGACGAGGTCGAGATCCCCGGCCTTGGCCAGAACGACGACAAGAACGCCATTCGCGCCGCCCTCGCCTCGCCCACGCCCGACCGGCTGCTGAAGGTCGCCCAGGCCTTCCGTCTCGGCACCGAGCTGGAGCAGGTTTATCGCTCCTGCCATATCGACCCGTGGTACCTGCGCCAGATCCAGGCGATCGTCGAGTTGGAAGAGAAGGTGCGCGCCCACGGGCTGCCGCAGACCACCGAGGCACTGCGCTCGCTCAAGGCGATGGGCTTCGCCGACGCGCGCCTCGCCTCGCTCGCAGGCCTCGAGGAAAGCGACGTCAGGAAGCTGCGCCAGCGCCTCGACGTGCATCCGGTCTACAAGCGCATCGACACATGCGCGGCCGAGTTCGCCTCGCCGACCGCCTACATGTACTCGACCTACGAGACCCCCTTCGCCGGGCAGTTGGCCGACGAGGCGCGCCCCAGCTCGCGCAACAAGGTGGTCATCCTCGGCGGCGGTCCGAACCGGATCGGCCAGGGCATCGAGTTCGACTATTGCTGCTGTCATGCCGCCTTCGCGCTGCAGGATGCCGGCTTCGAAACCATCATGATCAACTGCAACCCGGAGACCGTCTCGACCGACTACGACACGTCGGACCGGCTCTATTTCGAGCCGTTGACGGACGAGGACGTGCTGGAGGTCATCCGCACCGAGCAGCAGAACGGCACGCTGCACGGTGTCATCGTCCAGTTCGGCGGCCAGACGCCGCTGAAGCTCGCCCAGGCGCTGGTCGAGGCGGACGTGCCGATCCTGGGCACCTCGCCCGACATGATCGACCTGGCCGAGGACCGCGACCGCTTCCAGAAGCTGCTGCAGCGCCAGGGCCTGAAGCAGCCGCAGAACGGCATCGCCTATTCGGTCGAGCAGAGCCGGCTCGTCGTCGCCGATCTCGGCCTGCCGCTGGTGGTGCGTCCCTCCTACGTGCTCGGCGGCCGGGCGATGCAGATCATTCGCGACGAGGATGCGCTCAACGCCTACCTGCTCGGCACCCTGCCGGAGCTGGTTCCCGGCGACGTGCGCGCCCGCTACCCCAATGACAAGACCGGCCAGATCAACACGGTTCTGGGCAAGAACCCGCTGCTTTTCGACCGTTACCTGGACGGCGCCATCGAGGTTGATGTCGACGCGCTCGCCGATGGCAAGGACGTCTTCGTCTGCGGCATCATGGAGCACATCGAAGAGGCTGGCATCCATTCCGGCGACAGCGCCTGCTCGTTGCCGCCCTATTCGCTCTCGGGCGAGATGATCGCCGAACTGACCCGCCAGACCGAGGTTCTGGCCAGGGCGCTCGGCGTCGGCGGGCTGATGAACGTCCAGTTCGCCATCCGCAACGGCGAGATCTTCGTGCTCGAGGTCAACCCGCGCGCCTCGCGCACCGTGCCCTTCGTCGCCAAGACGATTGGCGAGCCGATCGCCAAGATCGCCGCCCGCGTCATGGCCGGCGAGCCGCTCGCCTCCTTCGGCCTGACCACGAAGACGCTCGACCATGTGGCGGTAAAGGAGGCGGTCTTCCCCTTCGCCCGCTTCCAGGGCGTCGACACGGTGCTCGGCCCCGAAATGCGCTCCACCGGCGAGGTGATGGGCCTCAACGGCACGTTCGAGGTCGCCTTCGCCAAGTCGCAGCTGGGCTCGGGCACCCGCGTGCCGACAAGCGGCACGGTCTTCGTATCGGTCCGCGACGCCGACAAGGAACGCGTCCTCGACCCGATCCAGCGCCTTGTAAAGACTGGCTTCCGGATCATCGCCACGCACGGGACCCAGACCTTCCTGCAGGAGCGCGGAATTTCCTGCGACAAGGTCAACAAGGTGCTTGAAGGCCGGCCTCACATCGTCGATGCTATCAAGAACGGAGAGGTTCAGCTCGTCTTCAACACGACCGAAGGCGCGCAGGCACTGTCCGACAGCAGGTCGCTGCGCCGCGCCGCATTGCTGCACAAGGTCCCCTACTACACGACCTTGGCAGGGGCGATTGCGGCGGCAAAGGGGATCGAGGCCTACGCTTCGGGCAACCTTGAAGTGGTTCCGTTGCAGGCCTATTTCACGAAGGCCTGATTATCCTGAACGTTCCGGCAGGGGACTTCCCGGCCGGACGTCTGTGTTTTTGACGCGCGCCGCCAACGAGTGGCGCGCGAAGCGAAAGGGTCGAGGACCTATGGAAAAAGTTCCGATGACAAGCGCTGGCTACGCCATGCTCGAGAAGGAACTGAAGCAGCGGACGTCGGAAGAGCGGCCGCGCATCATCCAGGCGATTGCCGAGGCACGCGCCCATGGCGACCTGTCGGAAAACGCCGAGTATCATGCCGCCAAGGAGCAGCAGAGCCTCAACGAGGGCCGCATCGGCGAGCTTGAGGACAAGCTCGGCCGGGCCGAGGTCATCGACGTCACCAAGCTCTCCGGCGATACGATCAAGTTCGGCGCCACGGTCACCCTCATCGACGAGGACACCGAGGAAGAGAAGAAATACATGATCGTCGGCGACGTCGAGGCGGACGTGAAGCTCGGCCGCATCTCGATCTCCTCGCCGATCGCAAGGGCGCTGATCGGCAAGGCCACCGGCGACAGCGTCGAGGTCACCGCGCCGGGCGGCGCGCGCGCCTACGAGATCATCAACGTCAGCTTCGGCTGACGACGCGCGCGACAATCTCGAACAAATTCGAACAGTTTTCTGCGCAAAATTGATTCATTTTTTTTCGAAATTGTACGTTTCTTTTTTCGCCCGGACGGCAACGTCCGGGCGTTGCCGTCTCTGCCCGGAGATGACACGGGGCCGCTCCGCCGGTGCCCGGCGCTTGTCGCCGCCTTGCACTTGTCCCCGCTTCCCGATGGCAACTATCCCCGCGGCGCAGGCCCCGCCCGCGCCGCCGCGCCGGAAGACTTTTCCCCGCCCCTCGCTCGCCATGCGATGATACGCGGAAGCTGTCATGCGACACGGCGGCTTCAACGTCCGGCTTCGAACCGCTCAGTGCGAGAGCAGCATCCTGACCCGGTCGGCGATCTGCTCCCGCATGCGGTCGCTGGACCAGCCCGCACGGCCCCGGAACATGTAGCCCTGGCGAAGGTCGAAGAGCAGCGCTGCCCGCTCCTTCGAGGGGAAGGTCGGCGGCAATGTGCCCTTCTCCACTTCCCGGTCGAAGCGCTTGACCAGCCGCTTCTCCGTGTCGGCGATGGCAGTTTTCACACGCTCCGCGACGCCCTCGACCTGACCGACGGACGCCACGACGCTTGACGCGAGAAAGCACCCCGTCGCACCGCTTTCATGCTCCGCGGCGGAGCGGATGACTTCCGAGAAGAAGGCATGAAGCGCCTTCTCGATGTCCTCTTCGCTTTCCAGGGCCACAAGCGGCGCGCAAGCATCCGCCTCGCAATAGTGGTCGATCGTGCTGAGATACAGGCCGCGCTTGTCGCCAAAGGCCGCATAGAGACTTGGCCCCGTGATCCCCATGGCACTGGTCAGGTCGCGCATGGAGGCGCCGTCGTAGCCCTTCTCCCAGAAGACGAACATCGCCTTGAGCAGCGCCTCGTCATAGTCGAAGTTCCGGGGTCGGCCAATTTTTTTTGTAACGTTCAATATATATTCCTTGACGCTGTCCGGCCCACGCCTTTATGTATCGATCAATATATAAAGGACTGCACGAAATGACCAGCAGAAAACTCGCCGCCGGTTCGGTGTTTCCGGCGATTAGCCTTCCTGTGCTCGGTGGCGGCAGGCGCGACATATCGAAGCCGCGCGACGGCCTCGACTGGATGCTCGTGATTGTCTATCGCGGCAAGCACTGTCCGCTCTGCACGACATACCTGCGGGAGCTCGATGCGACCCTTTCCGACCTGAACGCGCTCGGCGTGGACGTGATTGCGGTCTCGGCCGACAACCAGCCCCGCGCCGCCGCCCAGATGGAGGAGGTGTCGCCGCGCTTCGACGTGGCCTACGGCCTGACGGTTCCTCAGATGCAGGAACTCGGCCTGTACGTTTCAGGTCCGCGCAACGGGATGGATGTCGAGACCCCGTTCGCCGAACCGGGCCTTTTCGTCATCGACGAGACCGGCGCACTGCAGATCACCGACATCTCGAACGTCCCCTTTTCACGACCCGACCTGGAGTGGATTGCCAAGGGCATCGGCTTCCGGCGGGGACCGATGAAAAACGCCCCGATCAACGGCACTTTCGCCTGAACCCCAAGGAGACAGCATGACCGAAAGAACGGAAGCCGCACTGCGCGCGCGGATCGACGAGTTGATGAAAGCCGGCGTCAGCGCCGACATGAAGACGCTCGACGGCATCTACCACGACGACATCGTCGTGATGGACCTCAGCATCGACGGACGCCTGGTAACCCTGACCAAGACGGACTTCATGTCCATGCTGGAGCAGACCTTCAGGGGCAAGAACCCGGCCGACCACATGTGGGCCAAAATCCACAGCGTCACCGTGTCCGGCGACCGGGGGCATGTGCTGATTTCGCGAAAGATCCCGGTCGGCGGCCCGAACATGATGATCGACCTCAGCATCGACTTCATTTTCGAGGACGGACGCTGGCAGGTGACCCGCGAGGTGAACTTCAGCCGGCCGGACGCGGCCGCCGCCTGAGCGGATTTACGCGCACAGGGGGGAGGCATGGTCCGTGCCTCCCCGACAGGCTGTCGATGCACCGTTGGCGTGAAGCAGTCGTGGCGGCAGGCGACCGGACGGCGCACCGCGCTCATGCCGTCATCCCGGCCAAGCGTCAGCGCAGAGCCGGGATCCATTGGCAGCCTGAGCAGGCATGAGGGCTCTCACTGGATGCGGCAGACGTTAAGCCCTTCGCCGCCCCTGGGCCGGAGCGAAACGCGGGCTCCCTGCCCGGATCGATCGCGCTCTGGGAACGAATGGGCCCCGGGTCGCGGCTTCGCCTTGCCCGGGGTGACGCGCGGAGGATGGGGCCGGGTTCGTCCCCCCTCACTCCTTCATCGGCACGACCGGGTCGTTCTTGGTCTGGCGGATGGTAAGGGCCGTGCGGACACTGTCGACATTGGGCGTCGCGGTGAGTTCGCGGATGATGAAGTTCTGGAAGGCCTGCAGGTCCGGCACCACGCATTTGAGCAGAAAATCGACCTCGCCCGACAGCATGTAGCTTTCGCGCACTTCCGGCCAGCTCTTCACCTTCTCCTCGAAGGCATTGAGATCGCCTTCCGTCTGCGAATGCAGGCCGACCATGGCGAAGGCGGTGACTTCGTAGCCAAGCTGCTTTTCATCAAGCAGGGTGCGGTAGCCGGTGATCAGCCCGGCTTCTTCCAATGCGCGGACGCGGCGCAGGCAGGGCGGCGCGGAAATGCCGACGCGGCGCGCCAGCTCCACATTGGTGATGCGGCCATCCGCCTGCAGCTCTTTCAGAATGTGCCAATCAATCGCATCGAGGCGGATTTTCACGCTGGTCTCCTTCGCCAATCGCTGGCACAGACGCGCAAGGGCTCGCGGACAGGCGCGCCGGACGGGAGGGTCCGGGCGGACAAGCGCGACTCGGCCACACGCGTCGTGCCGTTCGTACCCTAGGCCCTTATGATTTTTTACCGAAACCTGCAATAGTATAACAACAATCGCCGCCATGAAGAAACATCAGGAAAGCCCACTGATCGCCAAGCCCGACATGAAGACGCTCAGCGCCTGGATCGTCACCGACGGCAAGGCCGGCGACGAGATGCAATGCATCGCCGTGGCCGAGGCGCTGGGGCTTGCCTTCGAGCTGCGACGGGTGGCACCGCGCGCGCCCTGGTCCTGGGCGATGCCGCGCGGGCCGATCGACCCGCGCGAGGCCCCGGACCGGCCGCAAAGCCCGATCGCCCCGCCCTTTCCCGACATCGCGATTGCTTCCGGCCGGCGCGCCGTCGCCTATCTGAAGCGGATCAGGCGCGACAGCTGTGGGCGCACCTTCACCGTGTTCCTGAAGGACCCGCGCACGGGCGCGAAGGCCGCCGATTTCATCTGGGTGCCCGAACACGACCGCCTGCGCGGCGACAACGTCATCGTCACGCCCGCCGGCCCGCACCGGCATTCGGCGGCGAAACTGGCGGAGGCGCGCAAGGCCCCCTGGCCCCAGATCGCGGCGCTCGGGCATCCGCGCGTTGCCGTGCTCGTCGGCGGCGACAGCCGCAACCACAGTTTCCGCGCGCAGGACATTGCCCGCTTCGCCGACGGGCTGCGGCATTTTGCTGCCGAGGGCGCGCAATTGATGATCACCACCTCGCGGCGCACCCCGCCGGCGCTGAAGGATGTCCTTCGCGAGATCGCGGCGCAAGGCCCGCATCTTTTGTGGAGCGGAGAGGGAGAAAACCCGCTCCTGCAATATCTTGCCAATGCGGATGCGGTGGTGGCGACCGCCGACAGCGCCAACATGGTCGGCGAGGCGCTGGCAACCGGCCGCGCGGTCCATGTTTTCCACCCGCAGGGCGGTCACCGAAAATTTGATGCGTTTATGGCGGGATTGGTGGGAACGAACGCCGTGCACCCCTTTCCCGGACCGCTTAAAGTGACTACCTACGATCCGGTCGATTCCACGCCGGAGATCGCCGAGGCGATCCGGCGGCGTCTGGAGGCGCACCGGACGGCGCGCGCGCGGACACCGCAGGGCTGAGCATGCAAGGAAAGAAGCGATGGCAGAAGAGCACCACAAACTCCTGATTGTCGGCTCCGGCCCGGCCGGCTACACCGCCGCCGTCTATGCCGCGCGCGCCATGCTGGAGCCGGTGCTGATCACGGGCATCCAGCCCGGCGGCCAGCTCACCATCACCACGGAAGTGGAGAATTATCCCGGCTTCGCCGATCCGATCCAGGGCCCCTGGCTGATGGAGGAGATGCGCAAGCAGGCGGAAAATGTCGGCACGCGGATCGTCTATGACACGATTCTCGAGGCCGACCTTTCGGTGCGCCCCTTTCGCCTGACCGGTGACAGCGGCACCGTTCACACCTGCGACGCGCTCATCATCGCCACCGGCGCCCAGGCCAAGTGGCTGGGCATCCCGACCGAACAGGAATTCATGGGCGCGGGCGTCTCGGCCTGCGCCACCTGCGACGGCTTCTTCTATCGCGGCAAGGAAGTCATCGTGGTCGGCGGCGGCAACACCGCCGTCGAGGAGGCGCTGTATCTTGCCAACCTCGCCTCCAAGGTGACCGTGGTCCATCGCCGCGACAGCTTCCGCGCCGAAAAGATCCTGCAGGAGCGCCTGGCGCGCAACGACAAGATCGAGGTGATCTGGGACAGCACCGTCGAAGCCGTGCTGGGTGGCGGCATGCCCAAGGCGGTCACCGGCGCGCGGCTGAGAAACGTTCACACGGGCGAGACCCGCGATGTTGCCGCCGACGGCTTCTTCGTCGCCATCGGCCACGCCCCGGCGGTGGAACTGTTCAAGGACCAGCTGAAGATGAAGCCCTCGGGCTACATCTGGACGGCGCCCGACAGCTCGATGACGTCGATCCCCGGCGTCTTCGCGGCCGGCGACGTGACCGACGAGATCTACCGCCAGGCGGTGACGGCGGCGGGCATGGGCTGCATGGCGGCCCTTGAAAGCGAACGCTTTCTTGCCGAACATGAGATTGCGGAAGCGGAAGCCGCCGAATAGGCTAGGCTGCAACACGCCTCGGCGGGAGCCGACACGAACACATAGAGGGCGCCGTGCCGCTGGACTGGGACAAATTGCGGATCTTCCATGCGGCGGCGCAGGCCGGCAGCTTCACGCATGCCGGCGACACGCTGAACATGAGCCAGTCCGCGGTCAGCCGGCAGGTGAGCGCGCTTGAGCACGATCTCAAGGTGCCGCTCTTCCACCGGCACGCGCGCGGCCTGCTCCTGACCGAGCAGGGTGAGGTGCTCTACCGTACCGCGCGCGAGGTGTTCATGAAGCTGGAGGCGGCGCAGGCGCGCCTCACCGACAGCCGCGAAAAACCCTCCGGCGTACTCAGGATCACCACCACGGTCGGCCTCGGCTCGACCTGGCTGACCCAGCGCCTCAACGAGTTCGTCGATCTCTATCCGGAGATGGAACTGCGGCTGATCTTCGACGACGACGAGCTGGACCTTGGCATGCGCGAGGCCGATGTTGCCATCCGCCTGCGCCAGCCGACCCAGCCGGACCTGATCCAGCGCAAGCTGTTCACCGTGCATTTTCATCTCTACGCGGCGCCCGGCTACATCCAGCGCTTCGGCGCGCCGAAGTCGATGAACGATCTCGACGGCCACCGAATCATCACCTTCGGCGAGCAGGCCCCGCCCTATCTGCGCGACATGAACTGGCTGGAAACGGCCGGCCTGCCGCTTGGCGAGAGCCGCCGCTGCGTGCTGCGGATCAACAACGTGGTGGCGATCAAGCGGGCCGTTCAGCGCGGCATCGGCATCGCCATCCTGCCGGACTACATCAACGAGGACGGTTCCGGTCTCGTGCAGCTGATGCCCGAGGCGGAAGTGCCAAGCTTCGACACCTATTTCGTCTATCCCTCGGAATTGAAGAACACCGCGCGCATTGCCGTCTTCCGCGACTTCCTGCTGTCCAAGGCCGAGCGCTGGACCTTCTGAACGCAGGTTCCCCAAGGCGCCCGGCGCTTCCCGAGAAAGCATTCGCTCCCCGCGATATTGCGTCGCACATTGCACAGGCAATGCGCGGCCATGCGCGAAAACGCGTCCCCGGGCACGGAAGAAGGTCGTCATGCGACCCCTGTAATTCGCGTGAGACATGCTTTGGAAGCGGGCAGAGCGCCTTCGCTTCAGCCACATCGCGGTGTCCGGCGAGGCAAAGATGACGCAGCGCGCGGCGTGGTCCCCGTTTTTTGCATAGCAGACTTGCGCGACTGCATCTTGCATAGGCACGTTGTGCACTGCATATAAGCAACAGGCTGTTGGTCTGCTTCGTCGCTACCTCCTCCCAGCGACGTCTGATGCGACCAGCTGTTCCCCTCTGGAAGGTGATTGCGCCACCGATGGTGGCAAAATCAAATAACTGCCGGGCCTTGTGCCCGGCATTTTTTTTGGTCTTCCGGAACCTTCGCGGCTGCCGAAACGGTTCTCCTGCCCCCGCTGCGTCTCACTCCCGGACCGAAAGACAGATCTTGCCGACATGGGCCTTCGACAGGAACGCTTCCTGGGCGATGCGCAGGTCTCGCAGCGGATAGGTCCTCGCGACCACCGGGCGGATTTCACCCGCCTCGATATAGCGGACAAGATCAGTGAAGACGCTGGCCGGCTGGTGGGTGCAGCCGAAGAAGGCAAGGTCCCGCAGATAAAGCGTGCGCAGGTCCAGTTCCACGATGGGGCCCGCGATCGCGCCGGCCGTCACGTAGCGCCCGCCCGGACGCAAGGCCTCGATCAGCCCCGGCCAGCTCGCGCCGCCGACAAGGTCGAGAACCACGTCGAACGCCTGCGCGGGAGGCTCCGCCTCGCGTGCCAGCACCTCGTCGGCACCAAGTTCGCGAAGCGCATCCGCCTTCTGCAGGCTGCTCACGGCGGTGACATGGGCGCCGCGACGCCGGCTTAGCTGAATCGCGGCGGAACCGACTCCGCCCGATGCTCCCGTCACCAGCACCCGCTCCGCCCCAAGCCCGACCCTCTGGATCATCCCCTCGGCCGTGGAGAACGCGCAGGGAAACGAGGCCAGCTCCACATCCGAAAGATCCGACTGCACGGCAACCGCATCCTCGGCCGCAACGCAGGTATACTCGGCGAAAGCGCCGTCGCGTTCGGACCCGAAAGTCGACGCACCGACCCCCGTATCCGCATCGGCGACCACCTGGACGGCTCGAACGAGCACCCTCTCGCCCACCCTTGCGGCAGGCACGCCAGCGCCGACCGCAAGGATCTCGCCGCAGCAGTCAGCTCCCTGGATGCGGGGAAACGACAGCGCCGCGCCGGACCAGCCTCCGTCCTTCCCCACCAGATCGCCGTAACCGTCCGCCGCGCCCGAGGCGGTATCGCCCCGCACGGCCTTTGAATACCAACCCGTACGCGTGTTGACGTCGGTATTGTTGAGCGCGGCGGCGCCGACCCGGATCAGCACCTCACCGGCCTGCGGAACAGGCACCGGCAGATCCTCGCGCCATTCCAGCTTGTCCAGCCCGCCATGGCCGGTCAGAACCACGCCATTCATCGTCTCGGGGATCGTCATCCTTGCCGCCTTCCTTCAGGTAGAATAAACACTCTACTTGCACAGGTAGAACGATCTCTCTACATCGTCAAGCATGACGGACACGATGACGAGGATTGCGGCGGGACTGGAGGGCGCCTTTGCGCGCCAGGGCTTTGCGGTGCCAAGCGTGGAGGACCTGCGCGACGCTGCAGGGGTGAGCCTGCGCACGCTCTACAAATATGCCCCCTCACGCGACCGGATGGTTCGTATCGCCCTTGAGCATCGCCATCGTCGCTATCTCGACCATGTCTTTACGGACCTGCCGGCAAGCCATGAGGCGGCGCTCACAGCCTTGATCGAGCGTATCGGTCTGTGGATGGAGCGCGAAACCTCCCACGGATGCCTGTTCCATGCCGCCGTGGCGGCGAACCCGGACGACAAGCAACTTGTTGCCCTGCTTGAGCGGCACAAGTCGGACATGGCGGAACGCGCGGCCGAGGCAACAGGGCTTGCCCGTCGGAAAACAGAGCTGATGCTTGTCATCGAGGGCCTGACGCAAAGCTGGCCGCTCTACAGGGAACAGGCAACGGCCAGTGCCAGGACCCTGGTCATGGCGCTTTGGCGCCTTGAGCAGGACACCGGGAGCGCTGAACGCCAGGACGCCTCCCCGCCCCCTCACATGTAGAGCTTCTCGCCCTCCATCCCCTTGTAGAGGTCGGCGACATAATCGCCGTAGCCGTTGAAGAGCTGCGTCGGCACGCGGTTGCCGCTCGGCAGCAACTGCTCGCTCGCCTGGCTCCAGCGCGGGTGGGGAACCTCCGGGTTCACATTCGCCCAGAAGCCGTATTCGGCCGCCTGTACCTCCTCCCAGAAGCTCACCGGACGTTCCTCGGTGAAGGAGAAGCGGGTGATCGACTTGATCGACTTGAACCCGTATTTCCACGGCACGGCGAGGCGCAGCGGCGCGCCGAACTGCTTGGCCAGCGGCTTGCCGTAAACACCGGTCACCAGGAAGGCCAGCTCGTTGGTCGCCTCGGCGATGGTCAGCCCCTCGACATAGGGCCAGGGGTACCAGGAGGCACGCTGGCCGCTGGCCGTGTCCGGGTCGAGGAAGGTTTCCATGCGCAGGTATTTCGCCCCCGCCTTGGGGGCCGCAAGCCGCACCAGTTCCGCCAGCGGAAAGCCCGTCCACGGCACCGCCATCGCCCATGCCTCGACGCAGCGCAACCGATAGAGCCGTTCCTCAAGGCTCACCTTCTTCAACAGGTCGTCGATACCGATGGTCTGCGGATTGTCGCAGAGCCCGTCGATCTGCACCTCCCAGGGTCGGATCTTCAGCGCCTGCGCCGCCGAGGCGATCTGCTTGTGCGAGCCGAACTCGTAGAAATTGTTGTACATCGAGGTCACCTTCTCGGGGGTGATCTCCCGGTCGAGGGTGAACGCCTCGTTGCGGCTCGCAGGATAGAGTGAGGCGCTCGGGTCTTCCTCCGCAAAGGCCGGGCGCGAAAAACCGCCACCGGCGAGAAGCGCGCCAGCGCCTGCAAGTCCGGCGATCACCGAGCGCCGGTTGAAGAAGACGGCCTCGGGCGTCGCCTCGGATTCAGGCAGCTCCCAGCCGCGCTTGCGAATGATGTTCATTGCGTCCTCTCCCGCTTCATGCCTGCCGTCCTGAAGGTTTCCGCGCCGACACATGCGTGCCGGCCGCGGACGTCGTGGCGCCGAGCGTTGCTCCTCACCTAGCGCGCGAGACGCCTGCCGGCAAATCAAGTGCGGTTGAACGAAAGGTGCGGGCAGCGTGAAGAGCTACCGGGCAAAACGCTCCGCTCACGCCTCCCGGCGCTGACCGTGCCCGGAAGCCTCCTGCCCGGCCGCCGCCGGCAGGAAGGCAAAGACCGGCACCGAGACCAGCGCCAATGCCGCCGTGACGGCGAAGGCCACGTGGAAATTGACGAGCGCCAGCGGATCGCCGCTGAACCAGCCGCTCGCCTCCAGAACGAAACCGGCAAGCGCCACGCCGAGCGCCAGCGACACCTGCTGGAAGACGGAACTGAGGGCCGTTGCCTGGCTCGCCTCGTCATCGGCAATGCTCGTGAACATCAGACCGTTGGAGGAGGTGAACAGGAAGGAGCGGGTAAGACCGGCGCCGTAAAGCACCAGCACGAAGATCCAGACCGGCGTTCCGGGAGCGAAAGCGGCCATGGCGAAGGTCAGCAGCGCCCCACCGAGCGAGGCAATCACCAGGGCGGTGCGAAAGCCCAGCGCGGCCAGCGAGCGCTTGACGATGAACTTCATCGAGATCGCGCCAAAGGCGCCGGTGAAGGTGATCAGGCCCGACTGGAAGGCGTTGTAGCCGAACCCCGTCTGCAGCATCAAAGGGATCAGGAAGGGCATCGCGCCCGACGAGACGCGGAAGATGTTGGTGCCCAGCAAGGTCAGCCCGAAGGCCCGGTTGCGCAAAAGCCCCAGATCGAGGATCGGATGGTCCTTCGCCCGCGCGTGCACGAGATAGGCGGCAAGCGCTGCAAGCCCGGCGACGGTCGTCACCACACCGACAACGGGCGGCAGCGCCGGCAGGCTGACGACGGACAGGCCGAAGACGATGCCCGCCGCCGCGGTTCCGCTCAACAGGAAGCCCCTCCAGTCGAGCGAGGAGGTCGGCCGCCTGGCAATGTCGGGCAGGAAGATGCCGCAAAGCCAGATCCCGGCAATGCCGATCGGCACGTTGATCAGGAAGATCCAGTGCCAGGAGAAATAGGTGGTCAGGAAACCGCCGAGCGGCGGACCGGCCATCGGGCCGATGAGGCCGGGAATGGTCATCAAGGTCATCGCGTGGACAAGGTCCTTCTGCCGGAAGGTCCTGACCAGGATGAGGCGGCCGACCGGCACCATCATCGACCCGCCCATGCCTTGCAGAAAGCGCGAAAGCACGAAGGTGAGCAGCGAATTGGAGAAGGCGCAGGCGAGCGAGCCGATGACGAAGACGACGATGGCGAGGCGAAACACCCGCTTGGCGCCGAACGTGTCGGCCATCCAGCCGCTGACCGGGATGAAGACGCCGAGCGCCACCAGATAGGAGGTCAGCGCCAGCTTCAACGCGATCGGGCTGGTGCCCAGATCCGCCGCGATCACCGGCAGCGAGGTGGCGATGACGGTGGAATCCATCATCTCCATGAAGAACGCGAAAGCGATGATGAGCGGAACGGTGTTCATGATGTCCAGGGTGGGGCGCGGCAGGAGGAGGGGAAAGGGGCCGCTCCCTCTCAATAGCGCGAAAGCCCGGTGCTGCAAATGGCGTGCGGGACAAAGACACGTCCCGGGCAGCGACATGCACGCCGCCCGGGAAACCGAACCGGCTTCCAGGTCGCGCCGGTCAGGGCGCCCCGGAAATGCGATAAAGCGCGCCGTCGCCCTCGTCGGTGGAGAACCAGAGCGTCCCGTCGGGCCCGTTGCGCAAGGTGCGGATGCGCCCGTACTCGCCGGCAACGAGCTGTTCTTCGGTGACGACCTCGCCGTTCTCCACCTCGAGCCGGGAGATCAGTTGGTCCTTCAGCGCGCCGACGAAGAGGTTGCCGCGCCATTGCGGCACGGCATTGCCCGTGTAGAAGGCCATCCCGGACGGGGCGATCGACGGATCCCAGTAGTGGACCGGCTGCTCGTAGCCCTCCGCCGTTGTGCCGACACCGATCCTCAGGCCCGAATAGTGGCGGCCATAGGAGATGACCGGCCAGCCGTAATTCCTGCCGGCTTGCGGAATGTTGATCTCGTCGCCGCCGCGCGCGCCGTGCTCGACGGTCCAAAGCCGCCCGGTCGAGGGCTCGATCGCCGCGCCCTGGATGTTGCGGTGGCCGGTCGACCAGATCTCGGGCAACGCCCCGAAACCGTCCGCATAGGGATTGTCGGCCGGGATCGAGCCGTCGGCGGCGACCCGCAGGACGGATCCGGCATGATCCTTCGGGTCCTGGGCGCGGTCGGCATCCCCCCGGTCGCCGAGTGTCACGAAAACCGTGCCATCGGGCGCCGGCACGATGCGCGAGCCGAAATGGCGGCCGTTCCCGGTCTTCTTCTCCATCCGTGCGATGACCGTGACATCGACCAGCCTTGCGGCATCGCCCTCGCGCAGCAGCCTGGCCGTCGCCGCGGCGGTGCCGGCGCCGCCCGGTCCACGCTCGGAGAAGGTGAGATAGATCCGACCGCTCGCCGCGAAGTCCGGAGCGACGACAAGATCGAGCAAGCCCCCCTGCCCCGAGGCATAGACCCTTGGAACGCCTGAAACCTCGATGCGGCGCTCGCCGGCGGCGGAGACAAGCCACATGCGCCCCTCGACCTCGTTGACCAGCAGCGAGCCGTCGGGGAGGAAATCGAAGCCCCAGGGATAGGAGAGGTCCGCGACGGCGCGGGTGACCGTGAACCGGACATCGCCGGCCGTATGAACCGTTTGCGCCGATACCGGACCAAGGATCGCGGCCGTCAACGCCATGGCGCCGGCGACATTCGAAAAAACAACTGAAAGAACTGCTCGCAAGGGAACCCTCCCGCCTGATCCGGTCTCATGACCAGCCCCCGCCTATAGCTAGGGAGCAGGCCGGCGAGGTCCAGACGGGAAGCGATCGGGGATGGTGCGGCAGGTTCCGCACCATCCCCTGTCCGTGCGTCTCACGCCGCCTGACGGCCGTGGCGGGCGAGCACCGCCTCGGCCGGCTTGCCGGTCAGTTCCGACAAGTGGTCGAAACGGCTGACATAGGTGGCGACGCCGGCGGTGGCCGAACGCAGCTCGACGATCAGCCCGCCGATCTCGGTCTCCGGCATCAAGGCCTGCACCTCGTCCCAGCCGGCCCAGCCCGGACGGGCATCGAAGCCCAGTAGCTGCCCCCGCCGGCTGGAGACGATGGCGTTGATGCGTGCCGTCGCATCGCTCGGGCAGGCAATGGTGACGTGGTGGATCGGCTCGAGCAGCACCGGCTTGCACTGCGGCAGCCCCTCGCGCATCGCCTGGATCGCCGCCATGCGGAACGCCTGGTCGGAGGAATCGACGCTGTGATAGGAGCCGTCGGTCAGGGTCACCGCGATGTCGACGGTGGGAAAGCCGAGCGTGCCGGTTCGCAAGGCCTCTTCCACGCCGGCACGCACGGAGGCGATATACTGCTTGGGGATCACCCCGCCCGTGATCGTGTCGTTGAAGACGAAGCCCTCGCCGCGCGGCATCGGCCTTATGTCGATGGCCACATCGCCGAACTGGCCATGGCCGCCCGACTGCTTCTTGTGGCGTGCCCTCACCGATGTCGACCCGCGGATCGTCTCGCGATAGGGAATGGTGGAATCCGCCGTTTCCACCGTCAGTCCGTATTTGCCGGTCAGCCGCTCCAGCGCAACGCGCAGATGCATCTCGCCCTGCCCCTCGATCCGCGTCTCGCCGCTATCCTGGCTCTGGGTGACGACAAGCGCCGGGTCCTCCTCGGCCAGCTTGGCAAGTGCCGCCGACAGCTTCACCTCGTCGCGCCGCTCGCTCGGCGAGACGGCAAGGCCGAGCACCGGCGGTGGCATCACGAGCGGCGCGAGCTGGGGCGCGGACGCAGTGGCACCGAGCGTATCGCCCGTACGCACCCCGTCGAGCTTGCCCAGACCGACCGTATCGCCGGCTTGCGCCGGCCCGCGCTTGTTCGCCTGCTGGCCCATCAGCTTGTAGAAACCGGATATCCGTACCGGCTCGCCGTCCGGCCGGGTCAGCGTGTCCGCGTCCGACAGGGTGCCGCAGATGAGCCGCGCCAGCGACAGCTTGCCCGCATGCAGCGTGTGGACGGTCTTGAGCACCTGGACAAGCGTGCCGCCATCCTCGGAGAGCCCCAGCCTGGCGCGGGTCTCGGCAATCCCAGGCGCGTCATGACGCAGAGCCTTCATCAGCCGTCCGATGCCGTTGCCATGTTCGGCCGAGCCGAACAGCACCGGGCAGATCAGACCGTCGCGCAACTCGCTGCCGATGTCATCGAAAACCCTGTCGCGCTCCGGGGCAATGTCCTCCAGCAGCGATTCCATCAGGACGTCGTCATGGTCGGCCAGCGTCTCCAGCATGGAAAAGCGCGCCTCGACCTCGCGCGCCATTGCCTCGTCGGGGATCTCGATCACCTGGCTTGCCGCGTGCTCGCGGTAGACATAACCGCGCTCCAGCGCCAGGTCGATGAAGCCGGTGGCGATGCCGTCCTTCCAGATCGGGATCTGGCGCATGACCAGCGGCACGGCCGAGGCCGGCTGCAGCATGGCCAGCACGTCGCGCAGCCGCATGGAAGCCTTGTCGATCTTGTTCAGGAACAGGATGCGGGGAATGCCGCGATCCTCAAGCTGCTTGAGAATGACCTGAAGCGCGGCCACCTTCTTTTCGTCCGCCTCGGCAACCACGACGGCAAGGTCGATGCCGGCAAGCACGCCCGCGGTCTCGCCCAGGAAGTCGATGGAGCCGGGACAATCGAGGAAAACGAAACGGTCGCCGAGATACTCGGTCTCGGCCATGTTGAGTTCGACGCTCATGGAGTGGGCGCGCGCCTCCGGGGCGGCATCGCCGACCGTGTTGCCGGCGGTCACCGCGCCCTGCCGCGAAATGGCCCCCGTGCGGGCGAGCAACGCTTCCAGCAGCGATGTCTTTCCGCTGCCGAAGGGCCCGAAGATCCCGATGCACCGGGGCCCCGTATCTCTGCCGGCTGGGGTGCCGACGCTCCCGTTTGTCCTGTTGTCGCCCATGCTCAAGTCTCCTTCCCCATCAGGTCCTGGAAAGGACCGGTTGTCGTAGAAGGAACCGGGCGCGGCTCTGACCGGACGGCGCCGCGCACCAGCACCGCCGCCCGCCAGACACGGGCGGACGCTCATCGTCGCGCCGATGAGGCGGCGAACGCAAGGGAAACCTGTGCTGCGCTGCGTTACGGACTGGGGCGCTGCGATGCGCGCCGACCAGCTTCTGGCGACTGCGGGGCCTCCGCGCCTGCCGCAACCGGCCGCGAGCCGTCGCACCTGCCGGGGTTGCCAATGGATCCTGCTCTCCGCTTCGCTCCGGCTGGGATGACCGCCGAGAGAGAGGCAAGGCCGGCGTGACATCGGCAGGGCGGCGGGATGGGATCCGGGAACGAGGCAAATACAAAGGCCCGGCGGATCGCTCCGCCGGGCCTTGTCGCTCCATCCACGCCGAACCGGCGCGGGCGGGTTATTTCAGGTTGCCGCAGAAGCGCTGGATGCGCGTGCAGGCTTCCTCGAGCGCCTCGGTCGAGGTCGCGTAGGAAATGCGGAAGTTGGGGCCAAGACCGAAGGCCGATCCCTGAACGACGGCAACGCCCTCGGTTTCCAGCAGCTCGGTGACGAAATCCTCGTCGGTCTCGATCACCTTGCCCGACGGCGCGGTCCTGCCGAGCGTGCCGGCGCAGGACGGGAAGACGTAGAAGGCGCCTTCCGGCACCGGGCAGGAGAGGCCCTTCGCCTGGTTCAGCATCGAAACGACCAGATCGCGACGCGACTTGAACACCTCGTTGTTGGCCGGGATGAAGTCCTGCGGGCCGTTCAGCGCCTCGACCGCCGCCCACTGGGCGATGGAACTGGGGTTGGAGGTAGACTGCGACTGGACCTTGGCCATCGCCTTGATCAGTTCGGCCGGGCCGCCGGCATAGCCGATGCGCCAGCCGGTCATGGCATAGGCCTTGGAGACGCCATTCACCGTCAGCGTGCGATCGTGGAGCTTCGGCTCGACCTGCGCCGGGGTGGTGAACTCGAAACCGTCATAGACGAGATGCTCGTACATGTCGTCGGACATGATCCACACATGCGGATGGCGCATCAGGACATCGGTCAGGCCCTTCAGCTCCGCGCGCGTATAGGCCGCGCCGGACGGGTTGGAGGGCGAGTTGAAGATCAGCCACTTGGTCTTCGGCGTGATCGCCGCCTCGAGCGCCTCCGGGGTGATCTTGAAGGTCGACTTGTCGGCCTCCACGATCACCGGCTCGCCGCCGGCGAGCAGCACCATGTCCGGATAGCTGACCCAGTAGGGCGTCGGCACGATGACCTCGTCGCCCGGATTGATGGTCGCCACCAGGGCGTTGTAGAGCACCTGCTTGCCGCCGGTGCCCACGCTGATCTGCGAGGGCTCGTAGGAAAGACCGTTCTCGCGCTTGAACTTGGCACAGATCGCCGCCTTCAGTTCGGGAATGCCGTCGACGGCCGTGTATTTCGTCTTGCCCTCGTTGATCGCCGCGATGGCGGCCGCCTTGACGTTCTCGGGAGTGTCGAAATCGGGCTCGCCCGCGCCAAGGCCGATGACATCGCGTCCGGCGGCCTTGAGTTCGCGTGCCTTGTTGGTCACGGCAATGGTGGCGGAGGGTTTGACGCGCGCCAGTGCGTCGGCGATGAAGCCCATGATGCTCTCCCGGTGAGGCAGGTGGTTGCAGGCGCGCGGAGACTACTTCCCGCGCTCCCGCCACGCAAGGGAGATGGCGAGCCGTCCGCGCAAGCCGTCTAACCAGCGAGGACGCCGCCGCCGCAACGGATGCCGTGGACCCGCACATCCGCCTCGCCCAGATGCAGGCCGAGCGTCGTCAGCAGCCCGTGCACGGCGGCATCGAGCGGATCGGCGACATTGCCCAGCACGCTGCCGACCGTGTCGGCGATCGGACCGGGCAGGGACAGGCCGAGCGACAGCAGCTTCACCTCGACATCGAGATCCGACAGCAGGCTGGAGACCAGCGAGCCGGCGATCGAGTTGGTGCTGGTACGCTTCACCGTGCCGCGCTCGACGTCGCGCGCGGTGAAGACAAGCCGCGTGCCAAGCGAATTGCCGACATCGATATGCGCCTTGCCGGTGACCTTGACCAGCGGCGCGTCGACGATGCGCGCGGGAGAAAGGCGCGGCGTGGTGCCGAAATCGGACAGGTCGCCGCCGCCGAGTTCGCCGATCCAGGCCTCCGTGATCCCCGGCCGGGCAACGACCGCCGCGCGCGACGACCCGCCATAGGGGCAGGAAACGGAGGCAAGGCTCGCCTCGCCATAGGCAAGGTCGACAACAAGCGGCAGCCGCAGGCGGACATTGGCGAGCGCACCGGCGCCGCCTACCTCCGCCACGAGACGCAGTCGCGTCTGCGCGGTGCGCACCTTCGCAGCTTTCGGTCCGACGGCGATCATGGCGCTGTGGCGCGGCATCTCGCCAATGGCAAGATCGACGGTGAGCGACAGCAGGCCCGGCACCTCTGCGCCCAGATCGAGCTTCACCTGGCGCGCGCCGTTGGCAAGCACGAGCGAGGAACCGAGGATCTGCATGGCCGAGACCTGCGCGTCGAGCCCCGGCGCCGGATCGTCGATGGCAAGCATCGCGAAGGGGCCGAGATCGAACAGCGAGGCAAGCGGCACCTCGCCGTCGAGCCCGCCCGAGGCCAGCAGGCGCTTCAACGCCAGTTCCGCCGCCGTGTCGCCGTTGCCGGCGGCGATCTTCGCCATCGCGGCGACGAGATCGCCGGTTGTCACCGACGCGTCGAGCACGTCCTGGAAGGTGCCCGCCTTCAGGTCGATCTCGCTCGCCACCGCCTGGATCGTCTGCGCGATCTGCACATCGGCCGAGGCCAGCCCCTGATAGTCCATGACATTGAGATTGACCGTGGTCCCCAGCATTTTGCCGAGGAGTTCGTTGGCAACGCCGTCGCGCAGCGCGAGCAGCCGTGTACCGATGGAGAACGAGGCCATCTCTGCATTGGCGGCCAGCGCCGAGACCCCGATAGTGGCCGTCTGGGAGGAGAACACCTTGGCGAAATAGACTCGGCCCGGCTTGCTCAGGTCGACCCTGACCGCGTTGAACGGCTGCAGGTTGGGCCGGAAGCGGCGCGTGTGATCGAGCGCCGTGTCCTGGACGTAGTTGCCGCGGATGACGGTGAAGTCGGCCTCGACGCCGTTCGCTTGGAGCGTCGCGGCGACGGCGGCTTCCGCGCGGGAGATATCGGAGGCGCCGGCAACGGCGGCCAGATCGGCCGTTCCCTGCAGGGTCCGCCGCTCCAGGAACAGCGAGCCGACATCGACGGCAAGGGCCAGCGCCCCGACGATCACGGCAAAGAAGAAGGCCGTGACCATCGCGACCGATCCATTCCGGTCGCGGGCAAGGGAAACGAGGAGTCTGCGCGGTTCTTTGCTGTACATGACGTGTCCTCCTCGCCTCAATAGCCGCCGCGCTTGACGACGGCGGCGCGCGCGATCGTCTGGCTCGGCAAGGGAAGGATGGGGCCGATCGCCCAGATCGGCAGGCTGCTGGCGTCATAGAAGACGGCAACGCGGAACTGGGTGGCGTCGGTGGCGACAGGCCCCGCCTCGACGCTCACATGGCTCACGTCGAGAAGGGCATATTGCCGGGCATTCTCGGTGACGTGGCGATTGGCGATCTGGACCCTCTCGGGATCCGAAAGACCAGCGATGGAGGCCCGGGCCGCATCCGCAGCGAGCTGCTGAACACTGTGCGTCGCACCGAAATAAATGCCGTAGGCGATGATCCCGAGCATCACCAGCACGAAGACCGGCAACACGAGGGCGAATTCAACAGCCGAGGCGCCGGATTTTTCCCGCAGGAAGCGGTCGATCAACTTGCGCATGCAATGGCTCCTTCCTCAAGGAAGGGCGCGAAGCTTGCGGGTCGTGCCGCATGGATATCAAGTCAAGCCCGAAAATGAAAAATTGAACAAGGACACTGACACGACATCGTATTACTCCGGATTTATCTTCCGGAAATCTTCTGGCACAACTTGTCTTCACGCCATACAGACGATAATAGTCCGATTATCGCGCTAAAATTGTGTAAACTTTGCTTTTGATTAACAAGTGTTAAACGATTTATTTTATCAGAAACAGGAAATCTGCCTGGAAATATTTTCATTTCAAAAACAAGAATATACCTTTGGTTGCACTGTAAAAAATACGAATTTTCGAACATTCGCTTCTAATGAAAAAAATCATCTGAAACTTTGTTTTTGACGCGGATTGCGGAAAAAATTGCATCCCTTGCCCCTGGTGCGCAGGCCCGGCGCCTGATCCTCCATGTCGCGCCTCTCCCCGCGGCCCGCAAATGGGCCCCTTCGGCAGTCACGCATGTCAGCGGCAAACGACAACAGGCCGGCGAGCGGCTCCGGTTCTCGGGCCACTCGCCGACCTGTCTCGACGATCACGATGGGAAATGCGGGGTTTGCGAAAATGTGCCGGGTTCGGCAACGCGCCGCGTGGGAGGTCCCGCGCGCCCTCGCCCCCCGGAGCTGTCCTGACCCTAGTGCTTGCTCTCGATCAGCAGGTAATGGGTGGTGCCCGCGTCAATAACCGTCGCGCGCATGCGCTTGCTGCGCGACACGCCGTCGAAGCCGCTGACCGTCGCCTGCAGCGGCGTGTTGCCGCCTTTGCGGGCATGCTCGATCAGACTGAGGAACGTCTTGGGATGCAGCATGGTCTCGGTGATCGGCGCCGATTCCATCAGCTGCTCGGTCACCGCGAAGGTCTTGCGCGCCGCATGATTGGCGGAGATCAGCATTCGCGTCTTGATGTCGACCACCAGCATCGGCGCATGCACGCAGTTGAAGATCTGCTGGAAGTCGATGCCGCTCTCCTTGACCTTGGAAGCGGAGAAGACGACGCCGCCAAGCCCGGCCGAGACCCGGAACGGGATCAGGTCGAAATCCAGTGTCATCGAATCGCCGCTCGCCAGGAAGAAGCGCTTGCTGCCGTCCATCGGCGCGCGCCGCGCCAGCGTCGTCAGGACGACCGAAGTCAGGGTCTTGCCGACGCGGTTGGGAATGTGGGCGATGTTGCGCCCGATGCACAGCGAGGGATCGGAAATGTTGAACAGCTTGTAGAGCGCGTCATTGGCGTAGCGCAGATAGCCGAAACTATCACAAACAAGCACCGCCTTCTCGCTGTCCTCGACGAGATGACGGATCAGCGGCGCGACCCCGCGCACCGCCGTGCCGTTGGCCTCGTCCTCGACCTCCGAGCCCGAGACGGCGACGACGAAGGTGCGCCCGCCCTCGGCCTGGTAGCGCATTGCCACCAGCGACAGCCCGGCGCCAAGGTCGTCGCCGCCGAGTTCGACCGGACCGGCCGCGCCGTTCTTCACGGCGAGCTGGATCAGGCTGAGGATCTGCTTCTGGTCGTTCTGCGCCATGTGGCGCATCGCCGTCGACAGCGACGCGTCGTTGAGGCCCGAGCGGTGCTCGAAATCAAGCGACCGCGGCTCCAGCCACACGACCCGCTTCGCCTGGATGTCGACCATGAAGAAGGACAGGCCCGCCACCGACATCGCCGGCGTGCCGCCGTCACTGGCAACGGGCTGGCTGACCGTTTCCGTATCCGCCGGCACCGGGTGCCGCTCAGCCTTCTCCATTGCGTCCATTTTTCGTTTTCCGGTTCTCGCCAGACGCCCGGGATCGCCCCTGGCGGTCAGCCCAAATGCTGCGTTGTCCCAACCTTCGCGCAAAGCTCCTGCGATTCAGTAAAAGCGGTCACAGAAATTCGCATGCTCCGCATTCATAATTGCGCAGGCTCCTGCCTTGCTTCCGCCGCGAAATGACACAGGAAGTGCCCGATTGGCGGCCTCAGGCAGCCCATATCGACGGTCATCTTCACAGCATCGAAATTGCACGAAGCCCCCGGAGTACCAGTCATGCGTTCCACAAGCTCCACACGCCGTTCGCGTTTCGGCAAGTCCGTCCGCGCGGTGGCGATCGCCGCCATCGGCTCGGTCCCCGCCGTGCTGATCGCCTCGAGCGCCCGCGCCGCCAACACGACCGCCGCCGACGAATGGACCATCGGCCTGCTGGCCGTTGCCTTCGGCTCGATGCTGATCGTCCTGACCCTGCTGGGCAGCCGCATGACGCAGAGCCTGCGCGCCAGCCTGCGCCAGCGCGACACCACCGGGAGGCAGATGTGATGCGTCGCGGCACGTTCGACACGCTCGGCGCCTCGCGGCGCGCGGAAGACGAGCGCGCGGCCATGTTCCTGGCCGTCGCCGTCGCCGTCGGCCTGCTTTTCGCAGGCTCGCTGACCATGTTCGGCGGCCCGCTCACCGAAACGATCCGCGATCTCGGCCCGCAGGCAATGTCCGCCGATCAGCGCTGACCGGTCTTGTCGGCTCGCAAGCGCCGGGCCGGTCCACTTTTCGAGTGCGCCTCGCCGTCCCCTTCCGCTTTCCTCCCCCACTGGCATTCGCATCGGTCCGAGCGTAGGCTCGCGAGACGGTGGTTTCCGTGATCCCGCGCCCGGATGTCTTCCTTGCGTTGCATCAACGCGGCCGGCTCGGGGAGGCGCCACTGTCGTGATGTCAGGCATGCCGGCGGAAACAAGAAGCGGATCAGGGAGCCGGCCCCGCGAGGCGGAGTTTCGAACGATGGCGGTCGACCTCACACTTTCTCCGGCGACGATCCGGATGTTTGTCCAGAAGGCCCGGGCGGCAGCAGCTGCCAATGACGGGGGTTACGAAACCGGCAACGATCACGAGATCGAGTTCGACAATGACAGCCTGGAGGACACCCATGCCCATGACGGGCTGGCAGAGGAAGAATCGGACGACCTCTCCGCCGAGGAACTGCTGGAGCTGATCGAGGACCTCAATGTCGACGAGGCCGCGGAACTGGTCGCGCTGGTCTGGATCGGACGTGGCGACTACGATGGCGAGGAACTGGACCAGGCCATAGAGGAGGCCCGCGACCGGGCCTTGCGCTCCACCGCCAACTACCTGATCGGCATGCCGCTTTTCGCCGACCACCTCGAGGCGGGGCTGGAAGCGCTCGACCTCTAGTCGCGTCTTCTTTTCCACAGGCTGAGGACGCTGCGTCACTTTCCTTGGGATAAGTGCGAAGGGTGACGACGCGACGCTTTACAGTTTGTTAACCATACCGCTTGAATTCTCTGGTCGCGAGGGGATTGGCGGAGACGACGCATGAGCTTCACGAACCAGGCACCGACGAACGATCTGGCCGCTGGCCTGTCCGACACGATTGCCGTCCAGAAGACCTCCCCCTGGCCCATCGCCCTGCGCGTGACCATCGCGGCCTTGGTCCTCACCCTCGTTTTCTGCTTCGCTTTCCCGAACGGCTGACGCCGCTGCTTGCAGGCACCCCCGGTTTCGGATAGCGGGTGCCCATGAGCCGCCTTCTCGCCAACACGCTGCTGCTTCTCGCCGCCCTCTTCTGGGGGTCCGCCTTCGTTGCGCAAGCGACGGCGATGGCGCACCTGGGACCGCTGACCTTCACAGGCATCCGCTTCCTGATCGCCGCCGCCGCCGTCCTGCCTTTCGCCCTCGCGGAGGGCCGCAGGAACCCTGAAAATCCGCTGACCGCCGGCATGGTCCTGCGCTTCACCGGCCTCGGCCTCGTCTTCTTTGCGGCAATCACCCTGCAGCAGGTTGGCCTGCTGACCACCACGGTGACCAATGCCGGTTTCCTGACCGGCATCTATGTGGTGCTGACGCCGCTACTCGCGCTCGTGGTGTTTCGCGAAAGGCCGCATGCCGTCGCCTGGCCCGCCTCGCTGGTGACGCTCGCAGGCATCTGGCTGCTCAGCGGCGGCGATCTGAAAGCGCTTGGGACCGGCGATCTGCTGATGATCGTGTGCGCGCTCTTCTGGGCGCTTCATGTCGGCCTTATCGGCGGGCTTGCGGCCACAAGCGGCCGCCCTCTGGCGTTGTCCTGCTGGCAGTTCGTCGTGGTCGGCACCGCCGCGTTGGTGCCCGGCCTGCTGCTTGAACCGGTCACGCTCTCGGCTTTGTGGGCGGCTGCTCCCGAGCTCTTCTACACAAGCCTGATCTCCGGCGGCCTCGCCTTCACGCTGCAGGCCATCGGGCAGCGCTGGACGCGGGCCGCCGATGCCGCCATCCTGCTGTCGTCCGAGGCCTTGTTCGCGGCCCTGTTCGGGGCGCTGCTCCTGGGCGAAAGGCTTGACGCCGCCGGCCTGGCCGGCTGCCTGCTGATCTTCCTCGCAATCATCGCGGTGCAACTCGTGCCGATGATCTCGTGGAACCGGTGGCGCCTGCGCCCCAACCGGGTCTGACCGGAAACCAGCCGACAACGGAGTGTCTGCGGCATGGCGATGACAAGCGAAGCGGATGCGCAGCAGCCGCGGGGGCGGATCGACGCCCTCGACGTCGCGCGCGGCATCGCGCTGGCGACCATGGCCGTCTACCACCTGTCCTGGGACATGAAATGGTTCGGCGTGGTCGACTGGCCGGTCGATTCCCACCCCGCCTGGCGGGGTTTCGCAATCGCCATCGCCGGCAGCTTCCTGTTTCTCGTCGGCATCGGCCTGGCGCTGGCCCATCACGACGGCCTGCGCATCAGTCCCGCCCTGCGCCGCGCGGCACGCATCGCGCTCGCCGCGGCCGCCATCAGCCTTGCCACCTATTTCGCGCTTGGCGAGCAATATGTCCGCTTCGGCATCCTGCACGCCATCGCCGCCGGCTCGCTGGCAGCGCTACCCTTCGTGCGCCTGCCGGTGGTTGCCACCGCGCTCGCCGCAGCGCTTGCCGCCGCGCTGCCGCTCCTCGTTTCGCTCGACTTTGCCGGCGACGGCTGGCTCGCCTGGACCGGGCTTGTCGCGCGGCCACCCTTGTCGGTCGACTACGTGCCGCTGTTTCCCTGGCTGGCCGCGATCCTTGCCGGCATCATCGCGGGCAGGATCGCGATCGCGCGCGGCGTTCCCGCAAGGTTGCGCCAATGGCGGACGAAGGGGAGGACAAGCCGGACGCTGGCCCTTGCCGGTCGCCATTCGCTGCTGGTCTATCTCGCGCACCAGCCGCTCCTGTTCGGCGCGGTCTGGCTGGCGGTAACCGCCGGCCTGACCCCGGACCGCACCAGCACCGCCTTTGTGGAGCAGTGCACCGCCACCTGCAGCTTGTCGGGCGAAGCCTCCGGATGCGAGGCGGCCTGCGCCTGCACCTTGCGCTCGCTACGCTCGGACGGCATCTGGCAGGACCTGCTGGAGCGTCCGGACGATGCCGAACTCAGCGCCGCGCTGAACGACCGCTACGGCCAGTGCCGCAGCCGCTTCGACCTCGGTGCGGACTGACGAGCGCGCGGAACGTGACGCGCGTCACTGCCCGCACCGCCCGGGCACGGCAATGTCGTGCTACAGTGTCGAGGTCCGGGGGAGACGATCACATGGGAAACCACAAGACCATTGCCATCAGCAGGTTGACGGGCACGGCCCTTCGCCCGCTTGCCGCCGGCGCGTTGATGCTCGGCACGCTCGCCGCGATACCGGCGCCGGCCGCCGCCGAAAGCTGCTGGATGCACAACGGGTCGGTGATGCGCCTGCAGGCAACGGGCGATCGCCGCTGGTTCTCCTACGACAATCCCCGCCCGCAATTGCGCAGGGCCGGCGTCACACCCGGCACCGTGCTGTTCGAAGGCGTCAAGCGCGGCAACTGGTACGAGGGAACGGCGCGGGTCTTCTCCCGACACTGCCCCGGCCAACCGCAAGTCTATTCAGTGGCCGGCCCGGTGCGCCCCGACCAGCTTCAGGTGACGGTGTCCGGCACCCGCAACATCAACCGGCAGTGCCACCCCACCGATGCGGTCACGACCGACACGCTGATCTTCACCTACAGCCACCAATGCTAGGGTCAGGACTCATTAGAATGGCGTTCGATATGACGAGAGATGCCAGGAGAAGCTCGAAGAGCGGGGTTGACACCCCGGTCGAGAGCTTTGGCGCCGCTGATCGCCGTCAGATCGGACGTCCTTCGGATCGGGCGAATTTGCACGGGCGTCAGCGTCGCAAGACCTTGAAAGGCTTCAGCCTTCCTGCGGTCTTGCTTCTCGCATCCGCACAAATTCGCTCCGACCATGTCCGCCAATTTAACGGGTCCTGACCCTAGTGCGTAGCCGCATCGCGGCGCTATCCATGAACCCCGGGGAGACCACGCCCAGATGACACCCGCCTGGGCCATTGGCCTGATGACCGGCACCGTCCTCGACGGCAATATCGACATCGCCCTGCTGCGAACCGACGGCGAGGAAATCGCCGAGTTCGGAGCCTGGACGCTCGCCCCCTATCCGCAAGACCTGCGCCCACTTCTCGTCGAGACGCTGGCGACGGCGGCCGACTGGGCGTTCGAGGGCGACGAGCCCGCGATCTTCGCCAGGGCCGAGGCCCGCGTCACCCAGGCGCAGTCCGAGGCCGTCGCGAATTTCCTGGAGGAGATCGGCCTGCCCCGCCACGAAGTTGCAGCCATCGGGTTCCACGGCCAGACGGTGCTGCACCGGGCGCCGTCGCAAGGGCGCAAGGGCCGTACCCGCCAGCTTGGCGACGGCGGTGCCATGGCAAGCCGGCTGGGCATCGCGGTCGTCAACGACTTCCGCAGCGCCGACATGGAGGCCGGCGGACAGGGCGCGCCGCTTTCGGCGATCTACCACGCCGCGCTGCTCCGCCGGGCGGAAGCGGGACCGGAGACCGCCGTTCTCAATCTCGGTGGGGTCGCCAACGTCACATGGGTGGACGACAGGGGCCTTCCCCATGCCTTCGACACGGGACCAGCCAATGCGCCGCTCAATGACTGGATCGGCCGGCACGGGCTCGGCGAGATTGACCGCGACGGCCGCATCGCCGCAACGGGCAAGGTCGACGAGGACCGCCTGGCGCGTTTGCTCGACCACCCGTATCTGTCCGCGCCCTATCCCAGGTCGCTCGACCGCAACGATTTCACCTCCGCCATGGCCGATGGGCTTACAGCCGAGGACGGTGCCGCAACCCTGACCGCCTTCACAGCCGGCGCCGTCGGCCGCGCGCTCAATGTCCTGCCGCAGCGCCCCGCCCGCCTCGTCCTGTGCGGCGGCGGGCGCCACAATCCGGTGATGCGGCAGGAAATAGCGGCACGCGCCGGGATCGAGGTCCTGCTTGCAGAGGACCTCGGCTGGCGCGGCGATGCGATCGAGGCCGAATGCTTCGCGCTGCTGGCCATGCGCACCCTGCGCGGCCTGCCGATCAGCTTTCCCACCAGCACCGGCGTCGCCCGGCCGATTACCGGCGGTGTCCAGCACCCGCCGGTGCGCGCGTGAGCGCGAGGCCCGCCATGTCGCTCCGCTCGCCAGAGATTTTCCGCCCCCGCAGCGACGATCCGCTCGGCGAAGCGCTGCGGCAGGAGGAGGCGGCCGAGAAGATCGCCACCCTCGTCCGGCTGAACAAGGTGCTGGAAAGCGCGCTGGCGTTGCTGCGTCGCTGCGGCGAACGCTTCCATGCCGCCTCCCCGGACGAGGTCGAGGCGCTGCGCGCGCGCTGGCGACGGCGCCACGCGGAGGCCGGCGAGGCTCTCTGGCACAGCATTATCCAGCGCGAGCTCTGCGGCCTTCGCCGGCATGACGGTTTCCTCAGGGAACTCGCCGTCCCGCGCTCGGTGCACCTGTTGATGGGGCCGGCCGCCACCGCCGCCGACCCGCCGGACCCTCCCGCCCCTTCCGAAGCCGGCACCTCGGTACAGACCCGATGAACCGCCGGCCGACACCGTTTCGCTCAGCCCCCGCACCCGACAAGACAAGCGACCTTTCCCGCATGAAATCCATTCGTTCCAGGCTTTCCCGCACCCGCCCCTCCACATGCGCCGCCGACCCCGCCCATTGGCGCGGAGACGGACGCAACGCGCAAAGATTTGTTCAGCCTGTGGGCCGGCCGTCCTTCCCAACGCACCGCCCCCCGGTATATGCAAGGGACGAGGCGGACGAGCGGCGGCTAGATGCGGTAATGACACGACCAACGATTTTTGCGCGGCGCGCGCGCGCGGCTTTGCGCGCACTCGCGGCAACGCTCCTGCTGGCCCTCCCCCTGGACATCGCCCCGCTTGCCGGGATCCCCTCGTTCGTGAGCGGCGCGGCGGCGGCAAGCACCGTCCCCTCCGGCAACCGTAACGCCCGACAGCCGCGCATCCCCTTCGCATCCGCCCGTCGCACGGCGGCAAGCAACTCCGCCTATGACGCGAAATTCGACCGGATCATCGGCGTGCTGCGCCGGGATTCACGCCTGATCCGCGACATCAAGCGCGTCGCCGGCCTCTATGGCATCGATCCGGTCCACATGCTCGGCGCGATCATCGGCGAGCACACCTACAACTACGACAGTCTCGACAGCGCCCAGTCCTACTATGTGAAGGCGCTGAGCTATGCAGGCGTGCGCATGGAGTTCTCGCTTGGCGGCGAGCATGTCGAGGATTTCGTCAAGCGACCGCAATTCAGCCGCTGCAACAACGGCCGCCAGGACACCAACACGCTGTGGAACTGCTACCAGCGGGTCTGGAACGCCTCGTTCCGCGGCAAGCGGATCGACGGAGACCGGTTTCCCGACAAGACCTTCAACGAAGCCTTCTTCCAGCCGCTTTTCGCCGGCCAGAGCTTCGGGCTTGGCCAGTTGTCGCCGCTGACGGTGCTGATGATGAGCGACAAGGTGGCCCGCACGAGCGGCTTTTCGAAACTGTCCGCCAGGAACGAGCAGGAAATCTACCGCGCGGCGATGGATCCGGGAAAGTCGCTGCACTACATGGCCGCGATCCTGCGCGACGCCATCGATGCCTACAAGTCGGTGGGGCGGGTCGACATCTCGAAGAACCCGGGCCTGACGGCCACGCTCTACAACCTGGGAGATCCCTGGGCGCGGGCCTCGGACTTTCGCCGGCGGAGGGCGGCGGGCGCCCAGACATGGCCGGCGGAGAACTATTACGGCTGGCTGGTGAACGACAAGCTCGAGGTCATCAAGAGCCTGCTGTGACCGGTGGTGGCGGTTCGCCCGCCACCATCCGCTCGGGAAGGTGCCGCGTGTCGCGACGCACCGGACGTCATTCCATCCAGCAGACTTCCTTCATCACATAGACCTTGGCGCCGGTATAGGGGTCGCGCACCGGCGTCGGCATCACGTTGCAGACCTTGTAGCGGGTCAGCGTCGGGCCGTGGCCGCCGCGGATATAGGGACCGCCGCGCATGTCCTGCTCCTTCAGCCGGTCCAGCCGCATCTGACGGCTCATGTTGTCCTCGACCGCGAGGGCGCCGGTGGTCATCGTGGCGGCCATCGCCGCAGCCAGGGCAATTCGCATCATCTTGCGCATGGGTCTTGTCCTTATCCTCAGGCTGGAACCGTTCCGGCCATCTGCAAGGACCTTAACGCCGCAACTGGCCGTGAAGCCGTGACGCGCGTCACGCAGCGTCCGTTTGCCCCCCGCGCCTATTTGAGGAACGGATTGGTCTGCCGTTCATGGCCGATGGTCGAGGCCGGACCATGGCCGGGCAGGAAGGTGACATCGTCGCCCAGCGGCAGCATCTTGTCGCGAATCGAGGCGATCAGCGTCTCGTGATTGCCGCCGGGAAGATCGGTCCGCCCGACGGATCCGGCAAACAGCACGTCACCGGAAATCGCGAAACGCAGCTCCTTGTCGAAGAAGACCAGATGGCCCGGTGCATGGCCGGGGCAATGCAGCACCTGGAAGCTGCGACCGGCCATGGTCAGTTCATCACCTTCGGCGAGCCACTGGTCTGGCTCGACCGCCCGCACCCCGTCGACGCCGAACTGGCGCGCCTGGTCCTCCACCCGGGCGATCAGCTCGCGATCCGCCTCGTGCGGTCCGATCACCGGGACCTCCAGCGCCTCCGCCAGATCGGCAGCACCGCCCACATGGTCGATATGCCCGTGCGTCAGGACGATTTTCTCGACCTTGACCTCATGCTCGCGCAGCGCGGCAAGGATACGCTCCACATCGCCGCCGGGATCGATCACCGCCCCGGCCTTCGTCACCCTGTCGAAGACGATCGAGCAATTCTGCTGGAACGCCGTCACCGGCACGATGACAATCTGGATCGGCGGCTCCATGCCTTCTGGCTCGCTCATGACGTCTCCTGTTGCTGTGGCCGGCCGGCCGCATCCCGCCCCCTGGCGGCAGACGCGCCTGATCACCCGGGGGAAGTTGCAAGGCTGGCAAAAATTCCGTTTCCCTCGTAGCCCGGCGGACGCGCCGCTGGCAACCGTCCGCCGCCCGCCCGGCCAAGGCTCCTGTCAATTCGCACAGGGACGGATCGGCGCTTTCACCAAAATGCTTCGAAAAACACGACAGGGTGTCGCTTTCTCCGGGTTTTCCTTGCCCGAAAGCCCCCTCAGACCGTATGATATCACCGCGGTTGGCAGGGCTGGAGCGGTGCATGGTTGCCGAAGAGCGTGAGTTCGGGTGGTTCGGCGACAGGCAGGTCAGGCGACAGGCAGGTCATCGGAAACTGTCATGCGACACGAATTGCGCGCCTCTCCGCCAAGGGTGGCGTGCAATCGCGTGCGGGTGACAACCGCGGTTGAAGCCTGACGGCGCAGGGCAAGAGCACAAAGGTCCCTGTGCGTCAGAAGAGTGTGATCGGCGAGCCCGGCGGACCAGCAGGCTCATACAAGGTGATTTGGACATGGATGACTGGCGTTCGGACAACCGTCGGCAAGGCAGACGGCGCGGCGGTTCGAAGGACTATGGCGGGGACGCGGACGAATTCGGCGCTGGTTCCGATCACGGAAAGCGCAACAAACCGGAACGCGGTGGCCGTCGCGACAATTTCGGTGAACCCGCCTGGGGCGGCCCGGACGGCGGCGAGCCGGGGTTTCCTCCGGACAGCCAGTTTGGTGGCGGCGACCGCTTCGGCGGCGGCGATCGCGGTCCCTCGCGCTCCTTTGGCGACCGCGGCCCGGACAACCGGCGTGAGGGCGGTGGCCCGCGCGGCGGCGGTTACGGCGGTCCCCCGCGCGAAGGCGGCGGCTACGGCGCTCCGCGTGGCGGCGGCTATGGCGGCGGCGGTTCGCGTGAAGGCGGCGGCAGTTATGGCGGCCCCCCGCGTGAAGGCGGCGGCTACGGCGCTCCGCGCGGTGGTGGCTATGGCGGTGGCGGTCCCCGTGAAGGCGGTGGCGGCTATGGAGCACCCCGTGGTGGCGGTGACGCCGATCGCGGCCCCCGGCGCAGCGGCCCGCCGGCCGAGCGTGGCCCGCGGCAGCTTGGCACGGTGAAGTTCTTCAAGGCCGACAAGGGCTTCGGCTTCATCATGCCGGACAATGGCGATGCCGACGTTTTCGTCCATATCTCGGCAGTCGAGCGATCCGGCCTGACCAGTCTGGAAAGCGACCAGCGCGTCTCCTTCGAGACCGAGCCGGACCGGCATGGCAAGGGCCCCAAGGCCGTCGAGCTGAAGATCGAGGAAGGCGGCGAGCAGCCGGAGTAACTCCCGGCGCACGCCCCCGCGGTCACCGTTCGAACATTCCGGCCGGGCCATGTGCCGGCCGGACAGGGCGCATCACGGCCAGCATATCGCGGCGGCGGTTCCGGCAAGGAGCCGCCGCCTCCCTTTTTCCCGCCGCCGGCAAGGCCCTTCCCCGGGGCCAGCGAGAGCGGCGCGGCATGGAACGCGTCACGAACCACGATGATCGATATCCGTCCCTTCCTGCCCGCTGATGTCGGGGCAGCCCGCCGCGTCAATGAAGCCAGTCTTCCCGCCGTCAACAGCCTGAGCGAGGCCGAACTGCTCGCGCTCGCGGCGATGAGCGTGCACACGCTGGTCGCGGTTCGCGACGAGGACCTTGTCGGCCTGCTCGTCTGCCTCGATCAGGGCGCCGACTATGACAGCCGCAATTTTGCATGGCTGAAGAACAATCTCGGCCGTTTCGCCTATGTCGACCGCATCGCGCTGGCGCCGGAGGCACGCGGATCCGGGATCGGGCAGTTGTTCTATCGCGATCTGATCGCGCGGCTTGCCGCCGAGCCGGCACGCGCCGCCGCGCCGCTGGCCTGCGAGGTCAACACCAGGCCGCCTAACCCCGGCTCGCTGCGCTTCCACCAAAGGCTCGGCTTTGCCGAAATCGGCACGCAGGATCTCGGCGACAAGGCCGTCGTCTATCTGTCCCGGTCGCTCGCGGCCACCGCAACGGGGAGCGCAAACCGGTGAACTACCGCCACGCCTTTCACGCCGGCAACATCGGCGATGTCCTCAAGCATGCGACGCTCGCGCGCATCCTCACCTATCTCAAGGAAAAACCCTCCGCCTTCCGGGTGATCGACACCCATGGGGGTCTTGGCCTCTACGACCTCACCAAGGGCGAGGCCCAGCGCACCGGCGAATGGCGGCAGGGCATTGCCCGGGTGCTCGACGCGCAGCGTCCGCCCCAGGTCGAGGCGCTGCTGGCGCCGTGGCTCGACGTTGTGGCAAGCGTCAACGAGGGCGCCCGCAAGCTCGAGCGCTACCCCGGCTCGCCACTGCTCGCGCGCAAGCTGATGCGCGAGCAGGACCGGCTCACGGTAACCGAGATGCATCCGCTCGACGCGGTGAAGCTCGCCGAGCTCTTCGACGGCGACTATCAGACCAAGGCAATCGAGCTTGACGGCTGGAACGCGTTGCGCGGCTTCGTCCCGCCGAAGGAAAAGCGCGGCCTGATCGTCGTCGACCCGGCCTTCGAGGAGACCGACGAGTTCGAGCAACTCGCCTCCGGCCTCTACAAGGCGTGGCGCCGCTTTGGCACCGGCGTCTACATGGCCTGGTACCCGATCAAGGACCGCAAGCTGGTCAAGCGCTTCTACGACGCCATGTCGGTGTCCGGTATCACCCGCATCATGGTCGCCGAGCATTTTGCGGGCCGGGCCACTGCCGACAAGCCGATGATGGGCAGCGGACTGATCATGATCAACGCGCCGTGGACGCTGAAGGGCGAGTTGGAAACCATCCTTCCCTGGCTGACAACGGTCCTGCAGCAGGGGCGCGGCGCCGAGTGGCGGGTGTTCGACCTGACCGGCGAAACCGCGTGACGGCGATCCCCGCGCCAAGGCTTGACCGTGACGGCGCGCTGCCGCATCGTCCCCCTGTCCGCACCGGCTGAGGAGTCGCCCGCATGCCTGCCCTTCACCGCCGCGCCCTGCGCGCCATCACCTGCGCTGCGGCCTTCGCCGGCTTCTGCATTTCCGCACAGGCGCAGGATCGCCCCTATTTCTCCTGGAACGGCGAACCGCGCATCCCCGCCTGCGAGGAAGCGGCGGTTCAGCGCGCGGTCATCGGCCATGTGGCGCGGGCCGACGCCGTCTATTCGGGCGGCATCACCATCCGCGAGATGCACCGCATCGTCGAGACGGGCTACAGCGTCGACCGGCCGAGCCCCTATGCCCGCCGCTTCTGCGAGGCGCGGGCGATGATGAGCGACGGCCGCCAGCGCCGCGTCTATTATGCCATCACCGAGCACAGCAGTTTTGTCGGCCTGTCCTGGGGTCTTGAGGCTTGCGTCGCCGGCATCGACCCATGGCGGGTCTATGACGCGCGCTGCCGCACCGCGCGCTCCTATTGACGAGAGCATTGATGCCAAGGCTATGGGCATTCGCGGGACGGCTTGCCGCCGGCCTTGTCGCCGCCGTGCTGCTGGTTGCCCTTGCCGTTGACGCGCGCGCCGAACGCCCCGGCACCTTCGACTATTACGTGCTATCGCTCTCCTGGTCGCCCTCCTATTGCGCCCGCGCCGGACGCAATGCCGACCCGACCCAGTGCCGCGCCGCCAAGCCCTTCCGCTTCATCGTCCATGGCCTGTGGCCTCAATACGAGAACGGCTACCCGGACTTCTGCGAGGCCTCGGGACCGCGCGATCCCGACTATAGGACGATCGAGAAGACACTCGACATCATGCCGAGCCGGGGCCTCGTCCGGCATCAATGGCGCAAGCATGGCAGTTGCAGCGGGCTTGCCCCGGACGCCTATTTCGCCCTTGCCCGCCGCGCTTTTTCGAAGATCCGCATCCCGGCTGCCTTCGCCACCACCGAAAGCGGCGGACGGGTGGCGCCCGACGCCGTCGAGACGGCTTTCCGCCTCGCCAATCCGGGCCTGCGCGACAATGCCATGGCCGTCATGTGCGAACAGGGACGGCTGAGCGAAGTGCGCATCTGCCTGACGCGCGATCTGGAATTCCGCTCCTGCCGGTCCGTCGACCGAAGGGGCTGCAGACAAGGGCAGATCCATGTTCCCGCTCCCGGACGCTGACAGGCTCCTCCTCCAGGGTGCGGCGCGCCGGATCCCGGCCCTGCTTGCCGCCGGCCTTCTGGCCTTTTGCCTTCAGGCATTCGGCCCTGCCACATCCAGCGCGCATGCCGAAACCTTTGGCGACTGGCAGCTGGACTGCACCTCCCCCGACCCGTGCCAACTGACGACGACGGGGGTCGAGGAGCAGAGCGGCCAGCCGCTCTACACGCTGGCGCTGCGCGCGGGCAAGACGGCACTGTCGCTGTCGTTCAGCGCCGGCCGCGCCCGTCCCGACGACGCCCGCGCAATGCAATGGGAGGTGGACGGGACACTGGTGCATGTGCTGCGCCCCGAGGAATTCGCCCCCTTCGGAGATATCGCGCATCTCTATCTCACTGACGCGGCGGCGGCCGAGCGCCTGTTCACCGCGCTCAAGGGCGGGGCACGGCTGCGTGTCTCCTATCTCGATGCGGTCGCCGACGCCCATGACGCGGTCTTCTCGCTTTCCGGGCTGAGCGCCGGGCTCAAGGCGCTCGGCGAGAGGGCAGAGGGCATCGACACCGCCCGGCTGGCGGCGCCCGACACCCTCGCCGCCCTTGCAAGGCCGAGCCGCCGGGAGATCGTCACCGCGCTCGGCATCCCCTACGCGGTGCTGGAGCGGCACGCTCGCACGAGCGACTGCGAGAGCACCGACAGCACCTCGATCGCCGGCGCGAATGTGCCTGTCGGCGTGCTCGGCAACGCCGCGACGCTCTACGCCATTCCCTGCACGGTCTCGGGCAATGCGGTCACCTACCGCCTGTACATGCGCGATTCGGGAGAAATCGGCGGCATCGAGACCCTCGCCTTCGCCCTGCACGACCCGCGGTTCGGCTGGGTCGGCACGGACCTCCTGACCGGCGTTGCCTACGACCATGACCGCAGCCTGCTGACGGCGGAGCATGTCGGTCGCTCGGACCGCGTCTGTGGCTACCGCGCCACGTGGCGCTGGCAGGACTATGCCTTTGTTCTGGAGCGTTTCGAGGGGCCGACCGATTGCCGAAATGCCGGAAATCCGGGTCGATGGACGCAGGTCTACCCGCTCAGATAGGCCGCATGCCGGCACCGGCCGCCAGGTTCACTTGCGCAGCATTCCCGCGATATGCTGGCGGGCGAAATGCGGCGACAGGCGCAGCGGCTCGGTGACAAGCGCCAGCGTCGGCCGCTGGTCCGCGAAAACCTCGTTCACCGCATCATGGTAGCGCGACATCGGCTCGTCGACGACATCCGGACGCCAGGGCGCGAAAGCCGGCCCCGAGATCACATAGACCAGAGCCGACAGGCAGATCGCCTTGCACAGCGCCCCGAAGGGAGAGTGAAGCGAAAACCGCATGCCATGTCCTTTGCCGGTATCCTCGCGAAAGCCGCCTGCCGACCCGCATCGCCACGCTAGGAACCGCGCTTTAACGAGATGTTACCGGCATGTTCGCAATTCGTTTCAAGAACGCACTGAAACCTCGACTGTTTTTCAAGCCGTGGACAAACAACGCAAAACCGCGTTAACCAGTGTTCTGCAGTTCGAAAAAAATCGACCCGCCAAACCGGCCGCCCCATGCCAGGCAGGACATGCCAGCCAAGTCATGTCATGCGGACATGCGAGCGAGACCGGCACCCGCCAGACCGCACGCCCCGTGCATTCCGTCCTGAGACCTTTGGGAGGCTTTACGTGCCCGTCCTTCGTTCTTCCCCCCCGTCCCCTTTCGGCCGCAAGGTCAAGATCGCCGCCGCCGTTCTCGGCCTGAAGGATCGCATCGTCGTCGAAACGACAGACACGATGAATCCGGCCGACACGATTCGCGCACAGAACCCGCTCGGCAAGATCCCCGCACTGGTACTGGACGACGGCAGGGTGCTGTTCGACAGCCGGGTCGTGGTCGAATATCTCGATCACCTCGCCGGAGGCGGCAAGATCATCCCCGCAGGCGAGGCCCGCTTCGACGTGCTGCGGCTCGCCGCCCTTGCCGACGGCATCATGGACGCCGCCATCTTGCAGGTCTACGAGGTCCGGTTCCGCCCCGAGGACAGGCGCCATGCGGACTGGCTGGCCTATCAGGGCGAGAAGGTGGCCCGCGCGCTCGCGAGCCTGGAGGCCGAACCGCCGGCAGCAGCCGGAAGCCTGCCCGATGCCGGACAGATCGGCCTTGCCTGTGCGCTCGGCTATCTCGACCTGCGCTTCGACGGCACCTGGCGGGCCGGGCATCCGAAGCTGGTCGCCTGGCTCGAGGCCTTCGAGGCGGCGGTTCCCGCCTTCGCCGAGACCCGTTTCACGGGCTGAGTCGGGACGCTTGCGCTGACCGGTCAGGCAAGGGCCGGATATCCGAGCCGCGAGGCGGCCGTATCGCGCTCGGCGATGACCGCGTAGTCGGCAGCCTCCATCGGCACGAAGCCTTTCAGGAAGAGCGCCTCGCGCACATCGCGCGGGGCGGCCGCTATCGCCTCGGAGACGGCTTCGCGCAGAAGCTTCACCCGGGCGGCATTGCCGCGCGCCGTGATCAGCGGCAGGCCCGGCGTCGGTGGTGTCCGCAGCAGGACGCGCACGCCGCCGGTCGCCGGATCGTGAGCTTGCGCCAGGCCGAAGCTGACGGCGTCGAGCGTCGCCACCTCCGCCTCCCCGCTCGCGACCGCCGCCAGTGCCGCACGGTGCGAGCCCGTCTCGATGACTTGCGAAAACCAGGCCCGCCCGCCCGCGCGCGGCGCCAGCAGATGGCGCAAGGCGCCTTCACCCGACTGCGACCCCGGGTGGTTGAAGGCAAGCCGCGTGCCGCGCAGGTCGTCGAGGCTTTCCGCGCGGCTCTCCCGTGCGACGACGACGACGCTGCAATAGTGGCCCGGCGGGCATCCCGCGACCCCGTGATCGGGCGCGCCCAGCACGCAGACCGTATCGGCAAGGTGGCGGACAAGCGGCAACCCGCAGGTCTGGCCGACCAGCAGACCCGGATCGCGCCACAGGTCGAAAAGGTCACGCTCGCGCGCCAGCTCTGCCGGTGCCGCGAACCCGCGTGCCTCGAGCGCGGCGCGAAGCCGCGCCCACAGCGCGTCGGTCGCCTCGCGCACTTCAGGCCAGTCATACATGGGCAGGCCGGCAATCGGCGAACGGGGGGAAGAAGTTTCGGCGAGGGACACGGCAGGCCTTTCGATGGAGATAACGCCTCGAAAGGCTAAGGCAGCAGAGCGGACGCTGGCAAGGTCGGCGGCCGAGGGCACAGTGCGTGGCCTGGAAACGCAAGGAGGGAGCCCGTTGCCGGGCTCCCTCCTTGCAGGTTGCAATCCGTCAGGATCAGAACTTGTAGCTCATGCCGAAACGGACCTGGTTGTTGTCGAGATCCGTCTTGTAGGTCTGACCACCGATAGCGAACTTGTCGCTGCCGTAGTTCTGGTACTGGTATTCGACGCGAGCCGTGATGTTCTGCGTCACGGCGCCCTCGATACCCGCACCGGCCGTCCAGCCGACCCGTACGGAATCCTTGGAGACACCGTTCGCGGCCGCATCGATGTCGGCGATCGCCATACCGCCGGTACCGAAGACCAGGAAACGGTCGAAGGCCCAGCCGGCACGGGCACGCAGCGTGCCGTTCCAGTCGCTCGACGTCTTGTAGTTGACGCCGGCGACCGTGCGCGACTTCTCGATGTCGCTGAGGCTGAAGTCAGCCTCGGCGCCGAGCAGGAACTCCGGCGTCAGCATGTAGTTGTAGCCGGCGTGGACGCCGCCCGTGACGCCGTTGTCGCGGGTGTTGAAGCGACCGGTGACGGCGTTGTTGGTTTGAAAGTCGGACCAGTTCCACCCGAGATGCCCACCGAAATAGAACCCGGACCAGTCGAACCGCTCCGCGGGAACGGGCTCGTTGTAGGTATAGGGTTCGGCAGGCTGCGGAAGGTCGGCCGCGAGTGCCGGAGCACTCGCCGCGACGGCGGCGGCGATCGTCAAACCGGCTGCAGCGAGACGCTTCATTTGATTACTCCGAGTTACACGATGGATTATTCAGACAGGCGGGCAATTGCCCAGCCGCTGCCCGGCCCCCAACACGGAACATATGGCGATCGAATGTGGCGACGCCCGTCACGAAATGCGGTGATCTGGGGGCAAGTGATGATTTTTTGGTGACGTGGTAAGCAATCGGTTACCATGCGGAACGGGCGGGAAATGCCGCCGACCGGGCCGTTTTCGCATGCCTGTACCCCCACATCCGGGCTTTTCATCCGCATTCGAATGCATATATACGGCTGGTCACACGCAGGCTGGAGTGAACCAGACGGGCTCGCCCGGACCTTTCCGCCGCGCCCGTGTCCAGCTTGCCTCGCTTTTCACATTGTCTCCGCAGCGCCGGGTGCCCTAGCTTCATGCTCATCGAATATGTCAGCCTGATCGGGGGGCTCGTCGTTCTCATCGTCGCCGGAGATGTCCTGGTGCGCGGTTCCGTGGGCATCGCGGAGAAGCTCGGCATACCCACCCTGGTGATCGGACTGACGATCGTCGCCTTCGGCACCAGCGCGCCCGAACTTGTCATCTCCCTCGGCGCGGCACTGGACGGCCTCCCGGGCATTGCCGTGGGCAATGTCGTCGGCTCCAACATCGCCAATGTGCTGGCCGTGCTCGGCCTGCCGGCGCTGTTTGCCGCGACCGCATGCTGCGAGAACGGCGCGACCCGCAACGCCATCTTCATGGTCGCCGTCACCGGCATCTTCATCGGAATGGCGTTCCACAGCCCGATCTCGCGGCTGGACGGCGGCATCCTGCTGCTGCTCCTGGCCGTGTTCCTGTGGGATTCGGTTCGCGCCACCCGCAAGCACCGCGCGCAGAATGTTGGGGCCGCTGCGGTCGAGACCGGCTGCTGTGACGACGACACGCCGTTCGAGGAAGTCGAGGGCGTTCCCGAAAGCCCGGCGCTTGCCATCCTGTTCGTCGTTCTGGGCATGATCGGCCTGCCGCTCGGCGCCCATTTCACCATCGAGGGCGCTTCTGCGCTGGCCCGCAACTGGGGGGTTTCCGACGCGGTGATCGGGCTGACCGTTGTTGCGCTCGGCACATCGCTGCCTGAACTGATGACGTCGCTGATGGCCGCCATCCGTGGCCACGCGGCCGTCGCGCTCGGCAACGTCATCGGCTCGAACGTCTTCAACCTCGTCGCCATCATGGGGATCACGGCCGTCGTCATTCCCGTGGAGGTTCCCGCCGAAGTGCTGCGATTCGACCTCTGGGCGATGCTTGCCTGCGCGCTGCTGGTGCTTGCGTTCTCGGCAATGCGGGTGACCATCCGCTGGCCTTCGGGTATCATCCTCTGCGCGTTGTACGGGATCTACATTTTCATGGCGTTCCATCTCGGCAAGGTCGCCTGATCGGACGTCCCCCGCATTGCGTATGTTTTTTTGCTAGCGTCTGATTTCCAGAACCCAGCGAGTCGCAATGCCCGTATCGGAACGTGCCGCAACCGCGGCAAATGCCCCTGTCGCCCTCGTCACCGGCGCCGGTCGCCGCATTGGCCGCGCAATCGCCGCGGACCTTGCCGCCAACGGCTTCCAGGTTGCCATCCACGCCCACAGCTCAATGCCGGAGGCCGAAGGCCTTGCCGGCGAGATCATCGCTGCCGGCGGCAGGGCCACGGTCGTCAACGGAGACCTGACGCAGCCGCAGGCGCCGGCGCAGGTCATGAGGAAGGCATGCGAGGCGCTCGGACCCGTCCGCCTGCTCGTCAACAGCGCCTCGATCTTCGAGCGCGACGAGATTGGCGACATCGAGGTCGAGCGCTACGAGCGCCACCAGGCCATTCATACCCGCGCGCCGATCCTGCTGACGCAGGAAATGGCCGCCGCGCTGCCGGCGGAAGCAACCGCCCTTGTCGTCAACATCATCGACCAGCGGGTGTGGAAGCTGACCCCCCAGTTCTTTTCCTACACCTTGTCGAAGGCAGCTCTGTGGACGGCGACGCAGACGATGGCGCAGGCGCTTGCACCGCGCATCCGCGTCAACGGCATCGGCCCGGGTCCGACACTTGCCAACACGCGCCAGCAGGCGGAGGATTTCGCGCGCCAGGCTGGCGCGGTGCTGCTTGGGCGCGGGCCGGCCCTGCCCGAATTCGGACGCACCATCCGTTTCCTGTGGGAGACCCCATCGATCACCGGCCAGATGATCGCCCTCGACGGGGGGCAGCATCTTGCATGGGAGACGCCCGACGTCGTAGGCATCGCGGAATGAACGGACACAAGAACGCCCCTCCCGACCCGCAGGACCTGCCGGACGAGAACGGGGACGAGGCTGAAAACGACCTTCCAGGCGAGGACGGCGCGGAGGAACTGCCGCCGGTGCCCGCCTTTCAGAGTGCGCCGACGCCGCTGGGGCCGGACGCCCGCGGCGCGGACGTGATCGCGCATTTCGTTCGCCGCCTGCCGCTGGGGCCCGGCGTCTACCGCATGCTCGATGGCGAAGGCAACGTGCTCTATGTGGGCAAGGCGCGTTCGCTGAAGAAACGGGTCACGAGCTATACCCGCCTGCAGGGTCAGTCGAACCGCATCCTTCGGATGATCATGGCGACCGCCACCATGGAGTTCGTCACGACGGGCACCGAGACGGAGGCGCTGCTTCTCGAGGCGAACCTGATCAAGCGGCTGCGACCCCGCTTCAACGTGCTGCTGCGCGACGACAAGTCGTTTCCCTATATTCTCGTCACTGGCGACCACGAGGCTCCCGCCCTCGTCAAGCACCGCGGCTCGCGCCGGCGCAAGGGCAGCTATTTCGGCCCCTTCGCCTCCGCCGGCGCGGTCAACCGCACGATCAACGCCCTGCAGAAGGCGTTCCTGGTGCGCAACTGCTCCGACAGCTACTACGCCAACCGTTCGCGCCCCTGCCTGCTCTACCAGATCAAGCGCTGCGCCGGCCCCTGCACCGGCGAGATCGCCCCCGACGACTATGACGGGCTCGTCGCCGAGGCGAAGGCCTTCCTCTCGGGCCGCAGCCAGATCGTGAAGAAGGAACTGGCCCGGCAGATGGAGCAGGCGTCGGAAACGCTCGATTTCGAGCGCGCCGCTGTTTACCGCGACCGGCTGGCCGCGCTCTCGCATGTCCAGTCGCACCAGGGCATCAATCCGCAGACAGTGGAGGAGGCCGACGTCTTCGCCATCCACCACGACGGCGGACAGACCTGTATCCAGGTGTTCTTCTTCCGCACCGGCCAGAACTGGGGCAACCACGCCCAGTTTCCCCGCGCCGACAAGTCGCTCAGTGAGGCGGAGGTGCTGGAAAGCTTCCTTGCCCAGTTCTACGACGACAAGCCGACGCCGCGCCTCGTGCTGCTGTCGCACGAGATCGAGGAACGTGCACTGCTTGCCGCCGCCCTGTCCGAGCGCGCCGGCCACAAGGTCGAGGTCGCGGTGCCGCAACGCGGCGAAAAACGCGAACTCGTCGAGCACGCCATCAAGAACGCCCGCGAGGCGCTTGGCCGGCGGCTTGCGGAGACGAGCAGCCAGGCCCGGCTGCTGAAAGGGGTCGGCGAGGTCTTCGGGCTTGCCGCAACCCCGCGCCGCATCGAGGTCTATGACAATTCCCACATCATGGGCACCAACGCGGTCGGCGGCATGATCGTTGCCGGACCGGAAGGGTTCGCCAAGGGCCAGTACCGCAAGTTCAACATCAAGTCGCAGGACCTCGTTCCCGGCGACGACTACGGCATGATGCGCGAGGTGCTGGCCCGGCGCTTCTCCCGCCTTCTGAAGGAACACGCCCGCGACGTCGCCGCTCCTCCGGTGGAAACGGAAGCAGGGACGGAGGACGCCGATGGCGAAACACCGGATGCGGCCTCCATCCCCGCCTGGCCGGACCTTGTCTTCATCGACGGCGGCCTTGGCCAGTTGAACGCGGCACGCGAGACGCTGGAGGAACTGGGCATTACCGACGTTCCCCTGATCGGCATCGCCAAGGGACCCGACCGCGACGCGGGGCGGGAGAAGTTTTTCATTCCAGGCAAGCCCTCCTTCATGCTGCCGGAGCGCGATCCCGTCCTCTATTTCGTCCAGCGCCTGCGCGACGAGGCGCACCGCTTCGCCATCGGCACGCACCGGGCGCGGCGCAAGAAGGACATCGCCAGGAGCCCGCTCGACGAGATCGCCGGCATCGGCCCCAACCGCAAGCGGGCGCTGCTTCGCCATTTCGGCACGGCCAAGGCAGTCTCCAAGGCCGGCATGGATGATCTGATGGCGGTCGAGGGTGTGTCCGAATCCGTGGCGCGCGCGATCTACGACCACTTCCACGAATAGCCCCGCGCGTCGCCGCGCATCCCTTTACCTGTGCAAAACCGCGCTGCCGGGTCGGTCGGGAGGGCGAATGCGGTCATGATGGCGACATCAGCCCCCACAGGAGCCGGCGCCCGGACAATGGCGAAACTCTATTTCAGCTATTCCTCGATGAATGCGGGAAAGTCGACGATCCTGCTGCAGGCGTCCTACAATTACCGCGAACGCGGCATGGCGACGCTGCTGCTGACGGCGGCGATCGACGAGCGCGCCGGACGGGGGCGCATCGCCTCGCGCATCGGACTGGCGTCGGAAGCCGACCTGTTCGAGACGGGAACGGACCTGCGCGCCCATGTCGAGGCGCATCTTGCGGAGCGTCCGATCGACTGCGTCTTCGTCGACGAGGCACAATTCCTGACCGAGGCTCAGGTCTGGCAGCTTGCCGCGGTCGCCGACGAGCTCGGCATTCCGGTGATGTGCTACGGCCTGCGGACGGACTTCCAGGGCAAGCTCTTTCCCGGCAGCGCCGCGCTGCTGGCCCTCGCCGACACCTTGCGCGAGGTGAAGACGATCTGCTGGTGCGGGCGCAAGGCGACGATGGTCGCCCGGCTCGACGGCGCCGGGCGGATCGTGGAGGAAGGCGAGCAGGTCGTCATCGGCGGGGAGGAGAGCTACGTCTCGCTCTGCCGCCGACACTGGTCGCACCGTCAGTTGGGCGACGACCCGAACGGCCGCACTTGAAGTGCCCCGCCGCACGCGCGACACTCGGGCCCGGATCCGCGGGGCCGACAGAAAGGCCTTGCGGGAGGACTTGCCCGGCCGGCGCTCAGATGCGCGGCGCGGCGAAAAGCATACGGAGCGCGTGACATGGTATTCGGCAGGCTGTTCGGCGGATTGTTCGGCGGCGGCGGCAAGGCGGCACCCCGCGCCCGGCATCCGATCGTGGAATACAAGGGCTTCCTCGTCACGCCGGCCCCGACCGCCCGCGACGGCCAGTGGCAGGTCGCCGGGTCAATCGCCCAGACGGGCGAGGACGGCGAGACGCGCTCGCACGACTTCATCCGCGCCGACCTGATGCCGAGCGAGGAGCAGGCCGCGGAGTTCGCCATCCGCAAGGCCCGCCAGATCATCGACGAACAGGGCGAACGCATCTTCTCCTGACGCCCGTCGCTCCGTCCGTGGGTTCAGCCCCGGAACGAGGCGAGCGAACGCTTCTGCCGACCGGCCTCATCGAAATTCGACGGATCAAGCCAGGCCTCGAAGGCGGCCTTGAGCGCCGGCCATTCGCCGTCTGTGATCGAGAACCAGGCCGTGTCGCGATTGCGGCCCTTGTAGATCACGGCCTGGCGGAAAGTGCCCTCGTAAACGAAGCCGAGCCTTTCGGCCGCGCGCCGCGAGGGTGCGTTCAGCGCGTCGCATTTCCACTCGTAGCGGCGATAGCCGAGCTCGTCGAAGACGCGCCCCATCATCAGGAACATGGCCTCGCTCGCCATCACCGTTCCCTGCAGCGCGGGCGAGAAATTGATGTGACCGACCTCGATGGCCCCGTTGCCCGGATCGATCCTGAGATAGCTGGCAACGCCCAGCGCCCGGCCGCTCTGCCCGTCGATCACCACATGGAACATCGGGTCGGCGCCGGGATAGGTCGCGGCGGCAAATTTCGCGAACGCCGTCTCCTCGGCAAAGGGTCCGTATCCCAGATAGGTCCAGTTGCGGCCCTCGCGATCTTTTGAATAGGCGGCAAAAAGATCCGCCGCATGACGCGGCTCATACGGCTCGAGCCGGCAGGTCCGCCCGCTCATCGCCGTGCGCGGCGGGCGTGGCCGCGCGCTCCAGTTCGCCACGTCCGGCCCGATCGCCTGCCCGAACCCGTTCACCCGCTCTGTCATCTCGCATCCCGTTTTCATGTCGCGTCCCAAAGGTATACCCGTTGTGGCGGGGCGATGCAGAGCCGCTTGCCGATCAATTCGCAGGGCCGGTTCCCGACCACGCGATGACGCTTCCCGCCCGGGCCCGCCGATTGACGCGCACATGTGCACATGCTTCAAGGGCGGGGTACGTCCCTTGCCCCCGCCTGGCGCGGTGGCTCGCCGATCCGGCCGGAACGGCAGGTCCCGCCCAGCTCAAGACACGACCGAGACATGTCGCGATCCCACGTCTGGAGCCTTCCCAACATCCTGACCTACGGCCGGATCCTCGCCGTTCCCGCGGTCATGCTGTGCCTGATTCCCGATTTCGCCGGACATGGCGCAAGATGGACGGCGCTTGGCATCTTCATCGTCGCGGCGATCACGGACTTCTTCGACGGCTATCTGGCGCGCGCCTGGCAACAACAGTCGCGTCTCGGCCAGATGCTCGACCCGATCGCCGACAAGCTGCTTGTCGCCGTCTGCCTGCTGCTGCTGTCCGAAAAGGGCGATATCGGCGGCTGGTCGATGATCGCGGCGGCCATCATCCTGTGCCGCGAGATCCTCGTCTCGGGCTTGCGTGAGTTCCTGGCCGACCTTCGCGTCAGCGTGCCGGTGACCCAGCTCGCCAAGTGGAAGACGACCCTGCAGCTCATCGCCATGGCCTTCCTGCTGGCCGGCCCCGCCGGCGAGGCCGTCCTGCCGGGCACCCAGATCGTCGGCCTCATGGCCCTGTGGATCGCCGCGCTGCTGACGCTATATACCGGTTACGACTATTTCCGTGCCGGCATCGGCCACCTGATGCAGGACTGACCGGACACCCCGGGGCCGCCGCCGCAACGAACGGAGCCTGACCATGCAGATACGCTACTTTGCCTGGGTGCGCGAGCGCGTCGGGCGCGAGGCGGAAACCCTTGAGGTGCCCGCGGCGGTGACCACCGTTTCCGGCCTGATCGACTGGCTGGCCGAGCGCGACGAAAGCTATGCGAGCGCCTTTGCCGAACGCGACACGATCCGGGTCGCGCTGGACCACGAGCATGTCGAACACGACGCCCCCCTGGCAGGCGCGCGCGAGGCCGCGTTCTTTCCCCCGATGACCGGCGGCTGAGGTGCATCGGTGACCGGCCAGGCTCCCCTGTCTCCCCAGACCACCCCGAAACCCGACCAGGAACGGGACCCTGCCCTGCCGCCGGTCGTGGTGCGCATCCAGGCGGAAGATTTCGACCCGGCGGCCGAGATCGAGAAACTTGTCGCCGGAAAGGCCAATATCGGCGCCGTCGTCACCTTCACCGGCCTGTGCCGCGACGAGGCCGGCCGGCTCGCCGCGCTGGAACTCGAGCACTATCCGGGCATGGCCGAGGAGGAAATCGGGCGGATCGCGCAGGAGGCCTGCCGACGATGGCCTCTCGACGGGATCCTCGCCATCCATCGCCATGGCCGCATTGCCCCGGGGGGCAACATCGTCCTCGTCGTTGCCGCCTCCCGCCACCGCCGCGCCGCCTTCGAGGCGGCCGAGTTCCTGATGGACTATCTCAAGACCCGGGCCCCGTTCTGGAAGAAGGAACACCTGAAGAGCGGCGGCGCAGGCGAATGGGTCGACGCGCGCGAGAGCGACAACGCCGACGCGGACCGCTGGACGCGATAATTTTCCGAAAAACTGCGGCGCGTCCCCGCCGCTGTCATTTCAAGGTCTTGACCGTCTTTCCGCGAGGACAATCCGCGCCACCGCTCGCCGGCCAAACGCCCGCCCGGAAGCCTGCCGGTTGACCGGCGGCAAATTCCGGTGAATGTCTAGCAAAAGCTCCCGACGCCCTGTCTCGGCCTGTGCCGGCAACCGTTCCCCCAACGGTCTTCCCGCCGACCGCCGATGGTATCCTCCCGATCGGACCGACCATGACTGTTTCCTCCCCCGCTGCAGAAGCGGTCAGCGCACCGCGCCACGGCCTCGCTTTCACCGAGTTCGTCGCCATCGTCGCCGCGCTCATGGCGCTCAACGCGCTTGCCATCGACGTCATGCTTCCCGCCCTCGGCGATATCGGCAGGGCCTTCGCCGTCGCCGATCCGAACGACCGCCAGAAGGTCGTCATCGTCTATCTGCTCGGCTTCGGCGCCGCGCAACTCGTCTACGGGCCGATGTCCGACCGCTTCGGCCGCCGGCCGGTCCTGCTCGGCGGGCTGGCGCTCTATGCGCTCGCCGGCCTCCTCAGCCTCGTCGCCGACACGATGGATCACCTGCTGCTGGCCCGCCTGCTGCAGGGCATCGGCTGCGCCGCACCGCGTGTCGTCGCCCTGTCAGTGGTGCGCGACTGTTATTCCGGCGCCCGCATGGGCAAGGTGATGTCGCTGGTGATGATGGTGTTCATGACCGTCCCGGTGATTGCGCCCTCGATCGGCCAGTTGATCCTCTTCGTCGCGCCATGGCGGGCGATCTTCCTGATGCTGACGCTGGGCGGCTTCGCCATGCTGATCTGGTGTGCGCTGCGCCTGGGCGAGACCCTGCCGAAAGCGGAAAGGCGGCGGTTCTCGCTCTCCGCCGTCGCAAGCGCCTATATGGCGACCCTGAGGACGCGCACCACGCTCGGCTACATGCTGGCCACCACGCTGATCTTCGGCGCGCTGTTCGCCTTCATCGCGTCCGCCCAGCAGGTCTATGTCGACGTCTTCGACCTTGGCGCGTCCTTCCCGCTGATCTTCGCCCTGATCGGCAGCGCGCTGGCCGCCTCGTCCTTCCTCAGCGCCTCGCTGGTGGAGCGGATCGGCCTGCGCCCTCTCTCGCACTGGGCGCTCGTCGCCTATTGCGCCATCAGCATCATCCAGGTCGTGGTCGCGCTCACCGCCGGCTCCAGCCTCGTTCCCTTCACCGGCCTGCTGCTTCTGGCTGTGTTCTCCTTCGGCCTCATCGGGCCGAACTTCAACGCGATCGCGATGGAGCCGCTCGGCCACATCGCCGGCACCGCCTCGGCAATGCTGGGTTTCGTGACCACCAGCGGCGGAGCCGCGCTCGGCTTCCTCGTCTCCAGCCATTTCGACGGCACGGTGCTGCCGCTGGCGCTCGGTTTTGCCGGCTTCAGCCTGCTCGCGATCGGGGTCGTCGCCTGGACGGAACGCGGCCGCGTCTTCCGCCTGTAGGCCCGTCTGCCGCACTGCCGGCACGAAAAAGGCGGCCCCGGGGCCGCCTTTTCCATGTCCGATGTGTGGTCCCTAGCCTTGCAAGGCCAGGCCGGATCAGCCGGCGGCGGCAACCCGCGCTTCGGCCTTCGGCTGGACTTCCCGCTGGTAGTCCTCCATCAGCGCCTTGGTGATGGCATCGACCTGGAACGACCAGTTGGCGATTTCCGAAACCGGCGTCACCTCGGCGGCCGTGCCGGTCAGGAAGCAGGATTCGAAGCCGGCGAGTTCCTCCGGCAGGATCGCCCGCTCGATCACCTCGATGCCGCGCCGCTTCGCCAGGTCGATCACCGTGCGCCTGGTGATGCCGTCCAGGAAGCAATCGGGCTTGGGCGTGTGGATCTGGCCGTCCTTGATGAAGAAGACATTGGCGCCCGTCGCTTCCGCCACCTGGCCGCGCCAGTCGAGCATCAGCGCATCGGCATAGCCCTTGCGCTCCGCCTCGTGCTTGGAGATCGTGCAGATCATGTAGAGGCCTGCGGCCTTGGAGCGGCACGGCGCCGTCGCCGGATCCGGCCGGCGATAGGGCGCCATGTCGAGCCGGATGCCCTTCAACCGCTCTTCCGGATTGAAGTAACTCGGCCACTCCCACGCGGCGATCGCCAAGTGGATCGTGTTCATCTGCGCCGACACGCCCATCATCTCGCTGCCGCGCCATGCGACCGGACGCACATAGGCGTCGACCAGATTCTCGCGGGCAAGCAGCTCGCGCGTCGCCTGGTTGATCGTCTCGGAGCTGTAGGGGATCTCGAAGCCGAGGATGCGTGCCGATTCATGCAGGCGGTCGGTGTGCTCCTCGAGCTTGAACACCTCGCCGCCATAGGCGCGCTCTCCCTCGAACACGCTGCTGGCATAGTGCAGGCCGTGGCTCAGCACATGCAGCTTGGCATCGGCCCACGGCACGAAGGCGCCGTCATACCAGATCTCGCCTTCGCGTTGGTCAAAAGGCACCTGCGCCATGTCGAAATACTCCCGAAACATGCAACGGGCTTGATCCCGCTTGCGTTTGAATGCGACCCGAAACCCGGAAGGAACGGATCGAACCGACTGACTTGCAACTCGATCGCGCGGCTTTGCGCGGCCCGTCATCTGTTTGTATGGTGGCGGGCCACCGGCTGGCCGATGCAGGCAATGCGTGAACCGCAAGCATCGGCAAAAAGCCGCGATCTGCAACGGTGAAGGACAACATCTACCATGCTTGAAGGGCGATGACGTACGATCGTTTCGCAACAGACAGCATACGTGTAACAATCGGTCGGAAATAAGTCAATATGACTGACGTAAATTTCTCGGACACGCTCCCCCCGGAGCCTGCCGCCTCCACGACGGCGATCCCGATCGACCTGATCGAGCTGCTGTTCTTCGCCTATCGCGACTTCACCTCGGACCCCGATGCCGTCCTTGCCGAGTTCGGCTTCGGCCGGGCGCATCACCGGGTCCTGCATTTCGTCAGCCGCAATCCGGGCCTCAGGGTCACCGACCTTCTGGCGATTTTGCGCATCACCAAACAGAGCCTTGCCCGGGTGCTGAAGCAGCTCGTCGAGGAAGACTACATTTCCCAGGAGCCCGGCCCCCAGGACCGGCGCGAACGGCTGCTGTTCGCCACCGCCAAGGGCAAGGCGCTCGCCGCCCGCCTGACCGACCTGCAGACCCAGCGCATCCGCCGGGCCCTCACCGCCATCCCTGCAGGCGGTCAAGATATCGCCCGACAGTTCCTCTATCATATGATCGATCCTGATCAGCGCGGCGACGTCGCGCGCCTGATCGAGGGCGAATGAAGTTCCGATCCGCGCCCCGGCGCATCACCATGAAAGAGCGAGAAGCCGGCCGTGACGATCGATTCCGCCGAACTCCCGATCTCCGATCCTCCCCTGACCGGGACCCAGGGCCGCCCCGTGCTGGATGACGATGCACCGCATCTGCTGCTCGTCGACGACGACACCCGCATCCGCACGCTGCTGCGCCGTTTCCTCGCCGAGCACGGCTTCCGCATCACGGTCGCCGCCTCCGCGGCCGAAGCCCGCCGCCGGCTGGAAGGACTCGCTTTCGACCTGCTCGTCGTCGACGTGATGATGCCGGGGGAAAGCGGGCTGTCGCTCGCCGCCGACCTGCACGGGCGCTCGGACGTGCCGATCCTGATGCTCACCGCCCGCTCGGATACGGCCGACCGAATCGCGGGCCTCGAGGCAGGCGCCGACGACTATCTGGTGAAGCCGTTCGAACCGCGCGAGCTTCTGCTGCGCATCCGCGCCATCCTGCGCCGCCGCGCCGCGCCGGAGGCCATGCCCCTCGCCGATGTCCGCTTCGGCCCCTACGTGTTCGACGCCGCCCGGCGCGAGCTGAAGCGCGGCGAGGAGATCGTCCGGCTGACCGACCGGGAGAAGGAGATCCTGTCCCTGTTCACCGAAAAGCCGAACGAGACCGTGCCGCGCACCGAAATCGTCGGCGACGACAGCGGCCTGGGTGAGCGCACCGTCGACGTGCAGATAAACCGCCTGCGCCGCAAGATCGAAACAGATCCTGGCAATCCACTCTATCTGCAGACCGTGCGTGGCATCGGCTACCGGCTCGTATGCGATTGATCGGACGCCTGCGCGACAAACTTCCGGACTGGTCGCTGCCACCCGCCCTGCGGCGGTTCGCCGACATGGCGGCCGTCCCCTATCGCACCTTTGCCGGGGCGCTCTATCGGCGCACGCCAAAGGGCCTCTTCGCCCGGACCCTGCTGATCATCGTGGCGCCGCTCGTGATCATGCAGGCGGTGCTGGCCTTTGTTTTTCTCGAGCGCCACTACAACCTGGTCACCCAGCGCCTGTCCGACGCGGTCGTGCGCGATATCGCCCTTCTGGCAACCCTGGTCGAGGGCGCCGGGAGCGAAGAGGAGATCGCCGGACTGACGGAGATGGCCCGGCGCGATCTCAGCCTGGCGATCACCATCCTGCCGCCCGAACCTCTGCCGCCTCCACGCCCCAAGCCCTTCTTCGACATCGTCGACCGTTATCTCTCCCAGCAGATCGCGGCACGGATCGGCAAACCGTTCTGGATCGACACCGTCGGCCGCTCGAGCTTCGTCGAGATCCGCATCAAGCTGCCCGACAACGTGCTGCGCGTGATCGCCCGGCGCAGCCAGACCTACGCGTCGAACTCGCATTTCTTCATCGTCTGGATGGTCTCCACCTCGCTCATTCTCGTCGTCATCGCACTGCTGTTCCTGCGCAACCAGACGAGGCCGGTCGAGCGGCTGGCAACGGCGGCGGAAAACTTCGGCAAGGGGCGCCCGATCGAGGATTTCCGGCCGAGCGGCGCACGCGAAGTGCGGCGCGCGGCCCAGGCCTTCATCGAGATGCGCCGGCGCATCGAGCGCCAGATCGAGCAGCGCACCACCATGCTCGCCGGCGTCAGCCACGACCTCAGAACCGTGCTGACCCGCTTCCGCCTGCAACTTGCCCTGTTCCCGGACAGCGAGGAGGTGCGGGCGCTGCAGCGCGATGTCGACGAGATGAAGACGATGCTGGAGGATTATCTCGCCTTTGCCCGCGGCGAGGGCGACGAGCAGGCGCAGCCGACCGACATAGGCCTCTTGTTCGAGGACCTGGAGGCGGAGGTGGAGATCCTCGGCGGCGCCGTCTCGTCCCGCCTCGACGGACCGCCGATGGTCAACCTGCGGCCGAGCGCCTTCAAACGGGCGCTGACCAACCTGGCCACCAATGCCGCGCGCCACGGCAGCGAAGTGCGCATCGAGGGCCGCAACGCCGACGGCTGGCTGACGATCACCATCGACGACAACGGCCCCGGCATTCCCGAGGATGAGCGCGAGAACGTCTTTCGCCCCTTCTACCAGCTTGATCAGGCGCGCAATCGCGACACCGGCGGCAGCGGTCTCGGCCTGGCGATCTCCCGCGACATCACCCGCGCCCATGGCGGCGATATCGTGCTCGGCGCCAGCGACAGCCTGGGCGGGTTGCGCGCCCGGGTGCGCATTCCCGTCTAGGGCGCCGCTTCGCTCAAGGCATGCGAGCCGAGCAACTCACTCCGGGCGGCCAAGATAGCCGAGCACGGCGCGCTCAAGACGGGCCTTCAGACCCTCGGTGTCGTCCTGTCCGGCGCGCACGGCAGCCGATGCCATTCCGTGGCACATGGCAACCAGGTCGAAGGCGCAGCGCTCGGCATCCGCGACCCCTCGCTCACGGAGAAACCCGGCGATCAGGCCGCGCAACTCCGCCTTCAGCACCTGCGTTTCCATATCGATCGGGAGGTCCTCTTCTTCCCGTTCCAGCGCCCGCGCCAGTTCCGGCCGCGCCGTGTGGTGGTCCAGCGTGGCCGCCAGCAGCGTTCCCACCGCCGGGCGGAACGCCTGTGTTGCCGCGGCGTCCACCGCCCTGCGCAGCAGCACCACCATGTCCCGCCGCATCTCCCGGATCAGCTCCGCGACGATCGCCTCCTTGCCGGGGAAATACTGGTAGAGCGAACCGACCGAGACGCCGGCACGCTCGGCGATGCGATTCGTCGTCAGGGCGGACCGCCCCTCCTCCACCAGAATGCGAGCCGCCGCCTCCAGAACGGCATCGCAGGTCGCCTTGCTGCGGCCCTGCACCGGGGTTTTGCGCGGCTTGAGCCGTGTGTCCATCGGGTCTGCCCAATGCGAGTGTGAAGATGAGCAATTACTCGCATAATCGGACGGGTCTGCGAAGCAGTTTTCGCCTCATGCGAAGAAGGCCTTGATGAGAAAAACATTCGACCTTGCCGGCCGCACGACCCTGGTGACCGGCGGCTCGCGCGGCATCGGGCTGGAAACAGCCCGCCAGTTGCTCGCCCGAGGGAACACCGTGCTGGTCGCCGCGCGCGACATCGCGCCACTGGACGAACTGGCCCAGGCCCATCCGGGGCGGCTGGACGCCTTCGCGGCCGATCTCGGCACCACGCAGGGCGTTCGCGCGCTCGCCGACTGGGTCGCGACCCGCCATCCCGACTGCAGCCTCGTCATCAACAACGCCGCGATCATGATCCACCAGGACCTTGCGGCTGCCCCGCCCGCCTTCCTCGACGACATCGCGCGCGAGATCACCGTCAACCTCGCCGCCCCCGCGCAGCTGGCAACGGCCTTGTTGCCGTTGCTGTCGCGCCAGCCCACCGCCGCGATCGTCAACGTCACGTCCGGACTTGCCATCGCGCCGAAGCGCGACGCCGCCGTCTACTGCGCCACCAAGGCGGGCCTGCGCAGCTTCACCCGCGCGCTGCGCGACCAGTGCGAGGCCGCCGGGCGTCAGATTCTTGTCAGCGAGGTTGTGATGACACTGGTCGATACCGGCCTGTCGCGGCCCTCCGCAATCCGAAAATACCCGCCGGCACGCGCCGCCGCCGACCTGTTGCACGGCCTGGAAGCGGGAAAGAAGGAAATCTGGATCGAGAAGACACGGGCCTTGCGGGTCCTTCACCGGATCTCGCCCGCGCTTGCCTACGCGATCATGCGCGGCCGTTGAGGCGGCCCGCGCCATCCCCAAACGACCAACGCGTCCATCCCGCATCGATCAACAGAGGGTTTCCCGCATGCCGACCGGACAGACAGCCTTTCTCCAGCAGTTCCTGCGCCGCCCGCGCCAGGTCGCCGCGCTCGCCCCCTCCTCGCCCGGCCTCGGCGAGATGATGGCGCGCCAGCTGCCCGCCCAGGCCCGCCGGGTGGCGGAACTCGGCCCGGGAACAGGCGTTTTCACCCGCTGCATGATCGACCGCGGCATCGCCGAACGCGACCTTGTGCTGTTCGAGATCAACCTGCTGTTTGCCGAGGGCCTCGCGATCCGCTTCCCGCAAGCCACCTTGCACAGGCTGCCGGCGCAGGATCTGGCACGCGTCGAGACGGAACCCTTCGATGCCGTGCTGTCCGGGTTGCCGCTGCTCTCGATGAGCGCCGACGAACAGGCCGCGATCCTGGGTTCCGCCTTCTCCCGGCTCGGACCGGACGGCGTCTTCATCCAGTTCACCTATGGTCCGAAGTCGCCCCTGCGCGAGCGTGTCGAAAAAGGGCTCGGATTGAGCTTCACGCGCACCCGGCGCGTCTGGGCGAACCTGCCGCCGGCAACCGTCTATGTCTTCCGCCGCCCCCGCTTGCGGGCACCTGCTCAGTAGAGCCGGCCCCCGAGGGGAACGTCCTGGTCGGGGGCAAGCAGCACCACCTCGCCATCGGCATCGGGCACGCCAAGCGTCAGGACCTCGGACATGACCGGGCCGATCTGGCGCGGCGGGAAATTCACCACGGCAAGCACCCGGCGGCCGATCAGCGTCTCGGGCGTGTAGTGACGGGTGATCTGGGCGCTGGTCTTCTTGATGCCGATCTCCTCGCCGAAATCGATCTTCAGCTTCAGCGCCGGCTTGCGCGCCTCGGGAAACGGCTCGGCCTCGATGACGCGCCCGACACGGATGTCGACTTTCAGGAAGTCGTCAAAGGTAATGGTCGGCGCGACAGCGCCCTTGTCGTCATGTGCCATATGAAAACCTGCCTTGAAAGACGAAGAAGGTGAGAGACCCGCGCATCCGGCCGGCTGCCCGGATGCCCCCGCCGGTCGCGGGGCGACATTAGGCCATCCGCCTGATCCGTGCAAAGCAACGCACGGCCGAATGGTCGCGGCCGGGCATCGGCAGGAAAACGTCCCGGGTCAGGGTGTCGCCGGCACCTCTGTTTCACGGCCCGTCAGGATCCGGTCGATCAGACCCCATTCCAGCGCCTCCTCCGCCGTCATGAACCGGTCCCGGTCCATGGCCTGCTCGAACGCGTCGTAGTCGCGGCCGCAATGCTCTGCGTAGAGCCGTGTCATGCGGTGCTTCGTCCGCTTGATCTCCTCGGCATGGATGAGCATGTCCGAGGCCTGCCCCTTGAAGCCGCCCGAGGGCTGGTGGATGAGGATGCTGGCATTGGGCAGGGTCGCCCGTTCGCCCGGCTCCCCCGCCATCAGCAGGAAGGACCCCATGGACCGAGCCGTTCCCATGCACAGCGTGTGCACCGGGGGCCGGATGAAGCGCATGGTGTCGTACATGGCGAACCCGCTTGTCACCATGCCGCCGGGAGAGTTGATATAGAGGCTGATCGGCTTTGTCGGATTCTCCGCCTCAAGGAACAGAAGCTGGGCGCAGACAAGGGCGGAAACGTCGTCATTGACCTCGCCGTTGAGGAAGATGATCCGCTCGCGCAACAGCCGCGAGTAGATGTCGAAAGACCGCTCTCCCCTTGCCGACTGCTCGACGACCATGGGGACGAGTTGCATCGCTTCGCGCATCGGCGAACTCCGGTGTTTCCTGGTTTTCGAAGGATCTCGCGGGTGTCAGGCCGCGAGCATGAGGCAGGGATCGTTGCTGGTCGGCGGTCTCCCCGCCCGTCGCAGCCGTGCGTCCGTCAGTTCGTGCAGGATCCTCAAGCGCGTGCCGCCGCCCCCGTTCGGGGTGATGCGAAAGGTCACGACGCTCTCAAGAAAGGGCGGGTCCGGTTCACGCATCCGGTAGCGCGCCTCACGCCCCGGTTCGACGGAGACGGCCTCCTCGCCGGCAAGCGGATCACCTGGCATCCAGCGGGCACGAAACTCGGCCAGGCTGAGCGCCCGCCAGACCTTCTCCGGCGGGGCATCCAGGTCGAACTCGAGGTCGAGGCCCATCTCTGGGTCGAAACCGGCATCGCAGTCGCCCGGAACCCTGTCGCTCATTGGTCCATGTCCTTCAGTAAGTCCTTCAGGGCATCGACGCGCGCGGGCCAGTAGGCGCGATACTTCGCCATCCATCCCGCCACCAGCGCCAGCCCCTCCGGGTCGACCTCGTAAAAAACGAAGCGTCCCTCCCGCATCTCCTTGACGAGGCGGGCGGTTCGCAGGACCGACAGATGCTGGGAGATCGCGGGCTGGCTGATCGCCATGCCCTCGCGCAGGGCCGTCGCATTCATGCGACCCGCCGCCAGCTTCTCGAAGACGGCACGGCGGGTCGGATCGGCGAGGGCGCGAAAGATATCATTCTCGGTCATGTCGACACATAAGCATACACTTATTTGTCGAGCAAGATCTTTTCCAAGCCGGCCTTTGGGAACGGCCTGCCTCAGGCCGCAGGAGAGGCCGCGCCGGCCGGCCCCTCACCGGCCGCTGAGCCTGTTTCCGGCGCCGGCTTTCCAGCCTTCCGCCGGCGGGCGGCCGACAAAATCGGCTTCAGGAAGCGGCTGACGCTGTCGAGCCGGCCCATCCAGCTTTCACCCTCGTCGAGTTGCCGGTCGAGCGCCGACATGGTGCGCGCCAGCCCGGGATCCTCGTCCTCGAGCCAGACATCGACGACCCGGGCGAAAGCGATCGCAAGGCCTTGCGCCATGACGGAGGCGCGCGGTCCCGAAGCGGGTATGCCGGCGGCAATCAGCATCCAGCGCATCGATGTCACCGCCTCGCGGTTGATCTTCAGGGCAAGCTGTGGATCGCGTGTGGCCGCACGCCTGATCCGGCGAAGGGCCTCCTTGTGGGGGGCAAGGGCATCGAGCCGCGCCATCAGGATGTCGAAGAGCCGCTCGCGGGCCGGCTGGTCCGCCATGTCCTCGTCGATACCGTCGAGAACCGTCTGGTCGAGATCGGACAGAAATGCCCTGAAACAGGCGGTCTTGCCGGAAAACTCGGATCGCAGCACAGACAGCTTGACCCCGGCACCGGCGGCGATGTCGGTCATTTCGAAGCCGTTCCAGCCCCGCTCCCCGACCAGTTGAAGAAACGTCGCGACGATCTTCTGTTTCGTCTTCTGCGTTGCCATCAGCATCTCCCGGGTTGCCGCCGGATCGGGATACCGTCCGACGTCCTCGAAAGATCAATTTAGGCATTGAGCGCGCAGATTTCGACACCCCGCGACGCTTTGCCCGTTCATGCGGTCCCAAAGACATCCGCCGAACGTGAAAAAGCTCAGCCGGCGAGCTCTTCCGAACGCTTCTTCGCTGCGGCGACGGCGCGCGTCATCACCGGCGGCAGGCCGCCTTCGATGTCCATCAGCACCTCGAGCGCCGCGGCCGTCGTACCATTGGGCGACGTAACGTTGCGGCGCAGCTCCGCCGCGGGCAGTTTCGAGCGATACATCAGCTCACCGGCGCCGCACACGGTCTGGCGGGCGATGCGCATGGCAAGATCTGCGGGAAGACCGGCGGCAACGCCGGCCTCGGCCAGCGCCTCGGTGAGATAGAAGACATAGGCGGGACCGGAGCCGCTGACCGCGGTCACCGCGTCGATCTGCCGCTCCTCGCCGATCCAGTCGGACGCCCCGATCGCGGCAAGCAGCGTGTCGACGGTGGCACGCTGCACGGCGCTGGTGCGCGGATTGGCATAGGCAACGCTCATGCCGCGCCCGACCTGCGAGGGCGTGTTCGGCATCACCCGGACGATGGCGACATCCCCGAAGGCTGCGGCGAAGGTGGCAACCGGCGTGCCGGCCGCGACCGAAATCACCAGCGTCTCGCTGTCGACGCAGGATGCGAGCCCCGGCAGCACGCTCGCCATGATCTGCGGCTTCAGCGCCAGCAGCAGGACACCGGCGCGAAGCTCCGCATCGACGGCGCCGGCGTGCCGGATGCCGGTGCGCGCCACCATGTCCCGAAGATCGTCGGACGGGTTCGGATCCACCACCAGGATGGCGTCCGGGTCGGTTCCCGCATCAAGCCAGCCGGCCAGCATCGCGCCGCCCATCTTGCCGGCGCCGACAAGAACGAGCGGACGCTCCTTGGAAAAACTCATGCTTCCCCCGCAGTCTCGAACAGGGCGGTATCGATCGCCTCGGAGGCGCTTTTACCGGCCCATACGACGAACTGGAAGGCCTGATAGTAGCGCTCGCAGGATTCGAGCGCGTTGGTGAGCAGTCCCTCGATCTGCCGTGACGTGGCCTCCGCACCGCCGGCCAGAAGCAGCGACTGGCGGAAGATCACCACCCCCTCGCGATTCCACAGGTCGAAATGTCCCATCCAGAGCTGCTCGTTGACCAGCGCCAGCAGCCGCACAACTTCGGTACGGCGCGGGTCGGGCACCTTCAGGTCGAAGGCACAGGCCAGATGCAGCGCCTCCAGATCCTCCATCCAGGAGAAGGAGACGTGATAGTCGCACCAGTGGCCGGTGACGGAGATCGTGATCTCCTCGTCGCAAGACCTTTCGAAGGACCAGTCGTTGATCGCGGCGATATGCTCGATCGTGTCGACGGGGTTGGCGGGCCGTTCGAAATCGATGTCGATGAGGCTCATGGGAGGTTCCTCTCGGCTTGCGGGCATCGCGCCCTGGCCGGACGCAAGGCCATCCGTGTCGGTCCGCAGGAGTTTGGCCTGCCGCCAGCGGGTTTCCGGGCGCCGCGATGGCGGCCTGAAGCCGCCCGTTGGCAGACACCGCGAATCTTCGCTTGGAACCAGTATATAGGGAGAAGTTAATTCAAAGATATGTTCACGTTTCTTTTACGCTTTTGAACCTGTGGACGGCAGTGGCGAAATTACGTCGGGAAAGCCTTCGATTTTCCCGACGCCATCCTAGGGAACCGGCCCGGTATCAGTCTCCGGAGGCCTTCGGTTTCGCCGCGCGGGGCTTGGCCGATGCCTTTTCCAGCTCGGCGACGCGCGCTTCCAGCGCCTCGACCGCATCCAGAGCCTTCGCCGCCATATCCTTGACGACGTCGTGCTCCTCGCGCTTGACCAGATCCATGTCCGCCAGGAACCGCTCGGCCTGCGCGCGGAAGGCCGTCTCGACCTCGCGCCTGGCGCCCTGGGCAACGCCCGCCGCGTCCGTCATCAGCTTGGCGAAATCGTCGAGAATCCGGCTCGATCCCTGTGTCATGATGCCCTGTCCTTTCCCCGATGCGCGGACGGTGCCGGCGACGATGCCGGCCTCCGCAGGTGTTCTGCCTCTTAGGTAATGCGCTTTGCCTCGCAGCGAAACACCTGCAGCGGGGGAAATCGTCGCAAGCTTGACGCGACGGGGCAAACGGCGGCAACGTCCGCCCGCGCGCGGCACCTTCGCCGCCGGCCAGCCGGAGGCGCCATGCCTGTTCTCGTCCTGCCCTTTCCCGCCATCGATCCGGTGTTGATCGAGTTCGGCCCCTTCGCCATCCGATGGTACGCGCTTGCCTATATCGCCGGCCTGCTGATCGGTTGGTACTACATGCGCAGCCTCGTCGCCCGCGACGGCCTTTGGAGCGGCACGCCGCGTCCGGGCCTTGTCGATGTCGATGATTTCGTCGTCTACGCGACGATCGGCACGATCCTCGGCGGGCGCCTCGGCTATGTGCTGTTCTACGCCCCGGCCTACTATCTCCAGAACCCGCTCGACATCCTGCAGGTCTGGTCCGGCGGCATGTCCTTCCACGGCGGATTCCTCGGCGTCGTCATCGCCATGGTGGTCTTCGCCTGGCGCCGCGGCATCCCCGTCTGGACAATGTTCGACCTTGCCGGCGCGGTCGCCCCCATCGGACTCTTCTTCGGCCGCCTCGCCAATTTCATCAATGGCGAACTCTGGGGCCGCGTCACCGACATGCCCTGGGCCTTCGTCTTTCCCGGTGCCGGGCCGGAACCGCGCCACCCGAGCCAGCTCTACGAAGCCGCGCTGGAAGGCCTGCTGCTGCTCCTCGTGACCCGGATCGTGCTTGTGCGTGGCGGCTTCCGCCGTCCGGGTCTTGTCGCCGGCACCTTCGCGCTCGGCTACGGGCTGTCTCGCTCGTTCGTCGAGTACTTCCGCGTGCCCGATGCCCATATCGGCTATCTCCAGTTCGGGCTGACAATGGGCATCGTCCTGTCGCTGCCGATGATCGCCGCCGGCCTCTTCGCGATCGTGCGTGCCCTGCGCCGCCCCCCCACGGAAGCCGGCGCGAAGGCGGGAGAGACCCGCCCGTGAGCGAGGGCGGGCAGGACGAGGCGCCGCTGGCGGCACGGATCCGCGCGCTGATCGAGACGGCCGGGCCACTCTCCGTCTTCGACTACATGGCGCTTTGCCTGGCCGACCCGCAGCACGGCTACTACATGCGCGCCGAACCCTTCGGCGCCGGCGGCGACTTCATCACCGCTCCCGAGGTCAGCCAGCTCTTCGGCGAAATGATCGGCGCATGGCTGGTCCACGCCCATGCCGCCTCGGGCGCGCCAAAGAAGTTCCATCTGGTCGAGCTGGGTCCCGGTCGCGGCACGCTGATGGCCGACATCCTGCGCGTCGCGCGCCTGCGAGCGGAGTTTCGCGTCGCAGCCAGCCCGCATCTGGTGGAGACCAGCCCCAGGCTGCGGGAGATCCAGAAGGCGACGCTCGACGGCGAAGCGACAAACGCGCAGTGGCACGACACGGTTGCCACCCTGCCCGGCGACGCGCCGCTTCTGATCGTCGCCAACGAGTTCTTCGACGCCCTGCCGATCCGGCAATATGTCCGCCTTCAAGGACGCTGGCGTGAACGCTGCGTCGGCCTTGCGGACGACGGCCAAAGCTTCCGCTTCATCGCCGGTGCCGGAGAACTGGAAGACGCGGATCTTGCACCTCGCCTGCTGGATGCGCCAGAAGGTGCCATTCTCGAGACCCAGCCGCTCGCCAATGCGTTGATGCAGGAGCTTGCCACGCGGCTCGCCGCGCAAGGCGGGGCGCTGCTTGCCATCGACTACGGCTATGGCCGCACGGCCGCCGGCGATACGCTGCAGGCCCTGCGCGGGCATCAGCATGTGTCAGTGCTCGAGGCGCCGGGCCTGTGCGACCTCACCGCCCATGTCAATTTCGAGGCTCTCGCCAGGGCGGCGAGCTTCGCGCCGCTGCGCTCGCGACGTCTGCTTGGCCAGGGAGAATTCCTGCTCGCCCTCGGTCTTCTGGAACGCGCCGGGCAACTCGGCGCGGACAAGAGCGAGGACGACCAGGAACGCATCCGCGGCGAGGTCGAACGACTGGCCGCGCACGACCAGATGGGCGATCTCTTCAAGGTGCTGGCCATCGCCCCTGACACCGTGCCGCTGATGCCCTTCGATCCCGTTTGACAGCGGACGTCGATGCACCCACCATCGCGCCGTCTTCCCGTGCCTCTTTCTCCGCGCTCCGTGACAGGACAGGCCTTTCGCCCCGATGCTGACATCCCCCTATCTTTCCGTGCTTGACGGCATTTCCCACGGCTTCTTCACCCGCAAGGGCGGCGTCTCCTCGGGCATCTATTCCAGCCTCAATGTCGGCCTCGGCTCGAACGACGAGCGTGCCGCCGTGCTGGAGAACCGCACCCGGGTCGCGAGCCTGCTCGGCGTCCCGCCCGGCGCCCTGGTCTCGCCGCACCAGCATCATTCGCCCGACGCGATCGTCGTCGACCGCCCCTGGACGCACGACGAACAGCCACGCGGCGACGCGCTGGTGACCGACCGTCCGGGCATCGCGCTCGGCATCTCCACGGCCGATTGCGGGCCCGTACTGTTCGCCGATGCCGGTGCAAGGGTGATCGGCGCGGCCCATTCCGGCTGGCGCGGCGCCCTCACCGGCGTGCTCGAGGCAACGCTGGCCGCAATGGAAGGGCTCGGCGCCCGCCGCGACCGCGTCATTGCCGTGCTTGGCCCAACCATCTCCCGCGCCAGCTACGAGGTCGGCGAGGAGTTCGTCGAACGTTTCCTCAAGGCGGACGCCGGCAATAGCCGCTTCTTCGCCCCAGCGGATCGCGATGGCCATGCGCTGTTCGACCTGCCCGCCTACATCCTTTCGCGGCTAAGCGCGGCAGGCGTTGCACAAGCCCGCGACCTTGGCCGGTGCACCTATCTGGAGGAAGACCTTTTCTTCTCCTATCGCCGCTCCACCCACCGGAGCGAACCGGACTACGGACGCCTCGTCTCGGCCATCTCGATCAGCGGAAACTGACCATGTCCCTTGCTTTCTCCCGGGAGGAATACACTGCCCGGCTGCAGACCCTGACGGCGCGCATGGCGGAGGAACGCCACGACGCGATGCTCCTCTTCGCCCAGGAGAGCATGTACTGGCTGACCGGTTATGACACGTTCGGCTTCTGTTTTTTCCAGTCGATGATCGTCACCCGCGACGGCCGCATCGTCCTGCTGACCCGCTCGGCCGACCTGCGACAGGCACAACTGACGTCGATCGTCAACGACATCCGCGTGTGGGAGGACCGCGACGGTGCCTCGCCCGTGCTTCAACTGCGCGACCTGCTATTCGAGCTTGGCCTTAACGGCAACCGCATCGGCGTCGAGTACGACACCCATGGCATGACCGGCCGGATAGCCATCGACATCGCGACGCTGCTTGCCGATTTCGCGCTGCTGGAGGACGCCTCCCCGCTGGTTTCTGTGCTGCGCTCGGTGAAGACGCCGGCGGAAATCGCCTGCGTGCGCCGTGCCGCGGCGCTCACGGATGCGGCCTATGAGGCGGCGCTGCCGCTGATCGGCCCCGGCGCGCGCGAGGGCGACATCCTGGCCGCGATGCAGGGCGCGGTCTTTGCCGGCGGCGGTGATTATCCCGGCAACGAGTTCATCATCGGCTCCGGCCCCGAGGCGCTGCTGTGCCGCTACCAGTCCGGACGCCGCACGCTGGATGCCAGCGACCAGCTCACCCTGGAATGGGCCGGCGTTTACCGGCGTTACCACGTCGCCGCGATGCGCACGGTGATCGTCGGCGAGCCGACCGGCCGTCATCTCGCCCTTTATGAGGCGGCCCGCTCGGCGCTCGCGGCCGTCGAGCAGTGCCTCGTGCCTGGTCGCAGCTTCGGCGAGGTGTTCGATGCCCACGCGCGGGAGATCGACGCGCGGGGCGAAGCCGCCCACCGGCTCAACGCCTGCGGCTATTCGCTTGGCGCACGCTTTGCTCCCAGCTGGATGGACTGGCCGATGGCCTATCGCGCCAACCCGGCACGGATCGTCCCGGACATGGTTGTTTTCGTGCACATGATCCTGGCGGATTCCGACAGCGGCGCGGCCATGTCGCTCGGCCAGACCTACCTGACGCGCGAGGGCCCGGCCGAGTGCCTTTCGAAGCTCCCCCTCGACCTTCCGGTCAAGGCGGGATAAACGAGGAAACGAAAGATGGTGGAGCGCGGCGCGCGCGAGCCGGCGCCGAAGCGCAGCCACCGGCAATCGAAGCGATGACGGAAACGGACAGACAAGGCGAGATGAACGTGCTTTCCACCTTCCGCAAGACCGTTCTGCGCGGCGCCGTCCCGGCTCTCGCACTGCTTTTGGCCGCCTGTGCCGGCCAGCCCCTTCCCCCGGCCTATGTCGCAGACAACGACCGGCCCGCGGCAAGCGCTCCGGCACCGTCGGTTCCCGCCGACCAGGCGACCGTTGCGTTCGAGCCCTTCACCGGAGCGCCCGGCAACATCGCCGATGCACTGTCACGGCAGATCGGCAACGAGGCCCGCAACCAGAACCTGCGCGTGGTGCGCCGGGTGGGCGCACCCGCCACCTACCGGATCAACGGTTATCTCTCCGCCTCGGGAAGCCAGTCGGCGACGACGCTGTTCTATGTCTTCGACGTGGTCGATTCGGCCGGCAACCGCCTGCACAGGATCCTGGGGCAGGAATCGGCCCCCGGCTCCTCCGGTGATCCATGGGCCGGCATCGACGATGATGCGCTCAATCGCGCCGCGCGCCGTTCGGTCAGCGAACTCGCCGCCTGGATTCGCCGCTAGTGCCCCCTCGCCGGCATTTGCATCCCCGCCTGGCGCGTCCGGGAGCAAATGCCGGTCTTGAGGCGATCACCGGCAAACACATGATTCTGGCCGCGCTTTTGATGCGCGCATGCGCGGCGGCGCCTGTGGCGCGCGGGACCCGCGTGCCGAATTCGCTCCGCTGGACATGACCGTGCAGCCCTCCCTTCACGCGGTTCCGGTTACCGACTTTCCGAAAAACGTGCCCACACACGCACTGGCCGGTTGTGAAACCCGGGAGGCGTTGTTAAAACGCCGCCGCCTGATGGAGGAACGGCCGTGACGATGCCGGACCCCGGTCCGGCCGGCCGCGCCTAGACCAGGGCCACCAACAAAGACCAGACAGACCACGTGTGAGCCTGTCATGCCGGAGCCGCCCCCGCGGCGACGGATCCAAGAAAGGACTTGCGGGCCATGAAGATCGTCGCGGGCAATTCCAATCGCGCGCTTGCCGAGGAAATATCGCACTATCTCGGCGCGCCGCTGGCCAAATGCCAGGTGCGCCGCTTCGCCGACCAGGAAATTTTCGTCGAACTCCAGGAAAACGTGCGCGGCGAGGACGTCTTCGTCCTGCAGTCCACCAGCTTCCCGGCCAACGATCACCTGATGGAGCTGCTGATCGTCATCGACGCGCTGCGCCGCTCCTCGGCCAAGCGCATCACCGCGGTGATGCCCTATTTCGGCTATGCCCGCCAGGACCGCCGCGCCTCCGGCCGCACGCCGATCTCGGCCAAGCTGGTCGCCAACCTGATCACCCATGCCGGCGCCCACCGCGTTCTCACGCTCGACCTGCATGCCGGCCAGATCCAGGGCTTCTTCGACATCCCCACGGACAACCTGTTTGCCGCGCCGGTGATGACCCGCGACATCAAGGAGCGCTATTCGACCGACAACGTCATGGTCGTTTCTCCCGACGTCGGCGGCGTGGTGCGCGCCCGCGCGCTGGCCAAGCGCATCGACGCGCCGCTCGCCATCGTCGACAAGCGCCGCGACAAGCCCGGCGAATCCGAAGTCATGAACATCATCGGCGATCCGACCGGGCGCGACTGCATCCTCGTCGATGACATCGTCGATTCGGGCGGCACACTGTGCAATGCCGCCGAGGCCCTGCTCGACCAGGGTGCCAAGTCGGTGACCGCCTATATCACCCACGGCGTCCTCTCGGGCGGAGCGGTCGCCCGCGTCACCTCCTCCAAGCTCAAGGAACTGGTGATCACCAACTCCATCGAGCCGACGGCCGCCGTCCTTGCCGCGCCGAACATCCGCGCGATCTCGATCGCCCCGCTGATGGGCGAGGCGATCTCGCGCACCGCGCTGGAACAGTCCGTGTCGAGCCTGTTTGGCTGATCGCACCGCATCTCTTGCAAGCTGAACGAACGGCGGGGGCAACCCCGCCGTTTTTGTTTCTGCGTCCAAGCGTCGGGAAAGCCCCTCCGCCAGGGCGGCATCTCACTCCACGGTGATGGTGATCACCTGTGATTCCACCGGTGGCAGGTGCGGAATGTGGTTGTGATCGCCCAGGATCAGCTGCAGCCGATGCGTGCCCGGCGCAAGCTCGAGCGTCGTTTCCGTCTGGCCGCCGCCGAAATGCCGGTGGTTGTCGTCGGCCGGAATGGCGTTGTCGTAGTCTTCCAGTTCCTGATCGATCAGCAGGTGGTGATGGCCGGTCATCTCCTTCTCCACGCCCGCGGGCGCTACGCCCATTCCGCTCAGGCCGAACGTGACGGTCACCGGACTTGCGACCGTCGCGCCGTCCTGCGGCGTGATGAAATAGACCGAGGCGCCCTCCGGCGCCGGCGTGCGATGGCTGTCGGCGAACGCGACGGCGGGCAGCAACGCGAGGACCGCGATGGCAAACGGCCTGAAACCCGGCATGTTCTTTCCTTCCGTATCGATGGCGCCGCAGGGCGCGGATTGCGCGGACCGGCACCTCCGGAAAACTGGACCTTTCCCGTTCCCCGGCAAGGGATGGGCGCAACGGTCCGCCTGCCCCTTGACCTTACCCCTGCTGGAAGCCGCAAGACATCCTGACGAAGATGACAGGAGAAGGACCTTGGCTCCCATGAAGATGCATGCTGCTTTCGCCCTCGCCGCAACACTTGCCCTGTCGCTTCCCGCGACACTCCCAGCCCATGCCGCCGGCGAGATCATGACCGTGTGGAAGTCGCCCTGGTGCGGTTGCTGCGAAGCCTGGTCCGACGCGATGCGCGCGGCGGGCTATGAAATCGTCATCGAGAACCGGGAAGACCTTGCCCCGGTCAAGGCGAAGGCCGGCGTGCCTTCTGCCATGGAAGGATGCCACACGGCCCTGGTGGAGGGCTATTTCCTCGAGGGCCACGTGCCGCTCTCCTCGGTCGAACGGCTGCTCGCCAACCGGCCACCGATCGCCGGCCTGGCAGTGCCGGGCATGCCGTCCGGCTCGCTCGGCATGGGCGAGGACCCGTCAGCGCGCTACGATGTCCATTCGGTCGACCGTTCCGGCGCCATCGGCATCTACGAGCGCGTCGCCCCGCGGTGAGACGTCGGGCTGGCGGGAGAAACCGGATCTCCCAGCAGGTCCCGCAACACGGTGGCGATACGGTCCGGGTCGACGGCAAACCCGGCGAAGAGCGGCTCGACGCCGTCCTCCTCCGTCATCGAGGGGATGTTGCGATAGACGAGCCCGGCCTGTGCGCAAAGGTCCATGAAGCAAGGATTGGCGTGGCCACGCGGCATGAACTCGACCAGCTTCGTTCCCGGCCGGGCCCACGCCATGTTGACGAGGCCGGCGCCATGGGGCGCGACCACGATCTCCGCTTGCGAAAACAGCGCCCGCTGGTCGGCAACCGACAGGCTCGCGCAATCGATGACCTCAAAGCCGAAGGGATGCATGGCGTCAAGAACGTCCGGCTCGTTGAGAAGCGGCCGGCGCGGCGTGCCGCCGCGCGTCACATAAAGCCTGCGCGCAGGGCCGGATAGATCCTCCGGCAGCCGCCACCCGCTCACCTGGCGCAGCGCCTCGACGATCCAGTCGTGATTGCGGGTACCGCCCTTGACGCGGACAGGCACATGCGCCCGTTCCAGCACGAAGGCGTCGGCCGAGGACAGCGGTACGACCCGCTCGCGCGGGATGCCGCACAACCGCACGATCTCCTCCTGCCAGTTGGCGCCGTTCCACGGCATCAGGACGTGGCGGACCGAGGCCGGATCGAGGCCGCATTGCCTCAGGAACCAGAAGTCGCACATCGCATCGACCCAGAAATGAAAGTAGTTCCTGCAGTCCGGATAGTAGGCGCCGAGCAGGACGGTATCGCCGTCGAGCCTCGCGACACTCATGCGTGCATCCAGCTTCCGCTGAAACGCCGCGCGCAGGCCCAGCTTCCAGTGAGCCTGTCGAACGGTTCGCATCCGCGCGTCGGAAAGCCGAAGCCAGCGGGCGTGCTCGTCCATGTCAGGGTTGACATGCGGCAGGGACGAGATCCGCAATCCCTGCTCCACGAGAACGCCGGCCGGTCCGCGCCCTGCCACCGCCGGATCTTCGCGGCGCCAGACAAGGGGGGCGACGCCCGGGCCGACCTCCTCCCAGGTTTCGGGAGTAGGCATGATGCCCTGCAGCCCGTCGGGCGCCGGACGAAAGCCGCTGCGTCGTCGCGCTTCGACCGACAAGGCGCGGTCAAGCAGGTCGATTGCCAATGAAAACACGTCCGCGAGCCGCCTTGTGGTTTCTGCAACCTGTCACTGCCGGGCAAGCTCAGTCCCTGTCAAGCTCCGGGTGGTGCCTGAAATACCCGACCGTCTCCCTGATCCCCTCTTCCAGGTCGATGGAAGGGGCCCAGCCAAGCACCGCGCCAGCACGCCGGATATCGGGCTGTCTTTGCCTTGGATCGTCTTCTGGCAGCGGCAGATGCGCGATCGTTGACGCAGAGCCCGTCTCCCGCAGGATGACCTGCGCGAGTTCGCTCATGGTGCATTCCCTCGGATTGCCGAGATTGACCGGCGCCGCGCCGTCGTCCCGCAACGACATCAGCCGCACAAGCGCCTCGACCATGTCCGACACGAAGCAGAAGGACCTGGTCTGGCTCCCGTCTCCGTAGATCGTCAGCGGCGCGCCGCCCAGTGCCTGGACGATGAGGTTCGAGATCACCCGTCCGTCGGCATGGCGCAGGCGCGGGCCATAGGTGTTGAAGATCCGCGCGATCCTGATCGCCACCCCGTGCTGGCGGTGGTAGTCGAAGAACAGGGTCTCCGCGCAACGCTTGCCCTCGTCGTAGCACGCGCGTGGTCCGATCGGGTTTACATTGCCCCGGTAGTCCTCGGTTTGCGGATGCACGAGCGGATCGCCGTACACCTCGCTGGTCGAGGCCTGAAGCACCGGCACGCGAAGACGCTTCGCCAGGTCGAGCACGTTGATGGCCCCCAAGACAGCGGTCTTCACGGTCCCCACCGCGTCGCTCTGATAGTGGATCGGCGATGCCGGGCAGGCGAGATTGTAGATCTCGTCCACCTCGACATGGAGCGGTTCCGCGACGTCGTGCAGCAGGAACGCGAATCCTGGATTGTCCGTGAGGTGCCCGATGTTGAGCAGGGTGCCGGTCGAGAGATTGTCCGCGCACACCACCTCGTGGCCGTCCGCCAGCAACCGGTCGCACAGGTGGGATCCGATGAAGCCGGCGCCTCCTGTCACCAGGATGCGTTTTCGGCTCTCGTGAAGCTTCGGCATTCCGGTTTTGCTCCAGAGACGTTCAGGACGACCGCTTGGGAAGGAGAGTGCGAACGTTCCAGTCGGTACGGATTTGCCGGCGCGGCGGGATCAGCCCCGCCAGCCAAGCAGCCAGGCTTCCGCCTTGCCGATCAGCCAGCTGACGACAAGGCCGAGGACGGACAGGATGGCGACACCGGCGAGCAGCTGGTCGGTCGCAAACAGGCTGCCGGCCATCAGGATATAGGCGCCGACGCCGTATTCGGCGCCGATCATCTCGGCTGCCACCAGCAGGATGATCGCGATCGAGGCCGAGATGCGGCAACCGGACAGGATCGCCGGCATGGCGCCCGGCAGAATGATCTTGCGCACGATCGACCACCAGGAAAGGCCGAAGGACTGGCCCATGCGCACCAGGGTCCGATCGACATTGTCGACGCCGCCATAGGTGGCGATCACGGTGGGGAAGAACGAGCCGAACAGGATGGTCGCCACCTTCGAGCCCTCGCCGATCCCGAACCAGATGACGAAAAGCGGCAAAAGCGCGATCTTCGGGATCGGAAACAGCGCCGAGACCAGCGGCAAGACACCGGCGCGCGCCAGCGAGAACAGCCCGATCATCAACCCGACCGCAACGCCAAGCGACATGCCGAGCGTCCAGCCGATCACGAGCCGCTGCAGCGAGGCGGAAAGGTGCCGCCACAGTTGCCCCGATTCGACCAGATAACGGAACGCCTCGAACGCCTCGCTGGGCGCCGGAAGGACCAGATTGCTGATCACGCCGCTGCGCGATCCCGCCTCCCACAGAGCGATCAGCGCAACGAAGACGAACAGCCCGACGAACCGCACCGGCACCGGACGAAAACCGCCGCCGCGATAGGGGACAGGTCGCAACACCCCGTCCGTGGCGGACGCGGCTCCGCCCCCGGCATCGTTTAGCGCAGGCCCGGCCGCCTGCGATCCTTCAAGCGACGCCATCGGCAATCTCCCTGTCGGCGGCCCGCGCCTCGTCGCGCAGCAACTGCCAGAGCTCGCGCTGGACGGCATCGAGCTCGCTGTCGCCCGGCCCCCGGTCACCAAGATCCCGGTCGATCTCGACGATCCTGCGGATCCGCCCCGGGCGCCGGGACAGGACGACGATGCGGTGCCCCAGGCGCACTGCCTCCGCCAGGTTATGCGTGACGTAACAGGCGGTGAAGCGCTCGCGCTGCCACAGGTCGACGAGGTCGTCCATCAGGAGCTCCCGCGTCTGGCTGTCGAGCGCCGACAGCGGCTCATCCATCAGCATCACCGCAGGGCGAACGCTGAGCGCGCGGGCAATGGCGACACGCTGTTTCATGCCTCCCGACAGTTGCCGCGGCAGCGCCTTGCGAAATTCCGACAGGCCTGTGCGGGCGAGCACATCGGCAATGATTTCCTCGCGTTCCCGCCCGCTCATGGCATGGTCTTCCAGCACCAGGGAGACATTCGCCTCGACGCTGCGCCAGGGCAGCAACGCGAAGTCCTGGAAGACATAGGTCAGTGGATTGAGCGAGCCGGCCGGCACGGGTCCCGAGAGCAGCACCTCGCCCTCGTCCGGCCGTTCCAGCCCGCCAATGAAGCGCAGCAGGGTGGATTTTCCGCAACCCGACGGACCGATGATGCATACGATCTCGCCCTCGCCAACGGCCAGGTCGATATCGCTCAGCACCTCGGTCGCGCCGTAGCGGTGCGTGATCCCGCGAAGCAGGAGGTCCATGCCGGCCGCGCTCCGTCTTGTCCGTCAGTCGGTTTCGACGAAGCTTGAATCGACCAGCATCTCGATGCTGACCGACGCCGGCACGAGCTTCTCCGACTGGAACCAGGCGAGCTGGTCGGCGATCGAGGTCATGTTCAGCTTCGCGTTCTTGTTGACCCGCATGGCGCCGTTGCGGATCGACGGCGCGGCCTTCTCGAACGGACGGTCATTGTAGACATACTTGTGCAGCAGCTTGAGCATCGCCTCGGCTTCCGCCTCGCCGGCCGTGTTGTCGACCAGCGCCGCATTGAAATCGTCCGCTCCCCTGGAGAAGGCGGCCAGGAAGCGCTTCACGAGGTCGGGCTTGTCGACCGTGTTGGCGGTCGAGGTGAAGACGGTCGTCACCTGGTAGTCCGGGATGTAGTCCGCGACCATTCCGATCGCCTCGATCTCCGGCCCCGCCGCCAGCGGCTTGGCGATATGCGGCACGATCGCCCAGGCATCGATCTGGCCGGTCTTCAGTGCGCCGATCACCGCGCCGACCTTCTGCAGCGGACGCAGGGTGATCTCGGAGCGGTCGAAGCCCTCCTTGTCGGCGATCTTGTGGGCGATGTAGTGGAACGAAGACCCCGTCTGGGTGATGCCGAAGCTCTTGCCCTTCAGCCCGGCCGGCGACGTCACGCCGGCATCGTGGGCCGCCTTGGAGACGAGGATCATCTGCCCGTCGATGCCGGCCTCCTCCTGAAGCGCGCCGCCGACAACCTTGATGGCGCCTTTCTCCGCAAGATTGATCAGGCCGCCGGAGATCGCGGTGACGCCAAAGTCGACATCGCCGGAGGCAATCGCAACCGCCATCGGCTGCGCCGCCTGGAAATACTCGAATGTCACCTCGAGCCCCTCGTCGGCGAAATAGCCGCGCTCGAAGGCGATGAAGCTCGGCGCATGGGAGGTGAAGCGCAGGGCGCCGACGGTGATCTTGTCAGCGGCCACGGCCGAGGCGACAGGAGCAAGGGACACGCCGGCCGCGACACCCGCCGCCGCAACAAGTTTCACAAATCCGCGTTTCGTCAGTGCCGTCATGGCTACCTCCCAGTTGTGGCCGGAGATCCTGTCGCCGGCTCGTCTTTCCGCTTGCGGTGGTTTCGACGCGGGCCACGCCGGGGTTCACGGTCCCGGACCACGCACCGGCCACGCCGGGGGTGGCAGGTGAGCGCAGGGCGGCCTCCTTGTCAATCTGTGCAGGCTGGCTATTCGGGCAGGACCGGCATGCGCCGGAAAGCGGAGCCTCCGCGATCGGGCACGGCGCGTCAGATTTCCTCTACGTCGACACCGACCGTCAACGCGCCGATGACCGCGCCCGTTTGCGGGTCGACGACGGGAATGCTGACCTGGCTCTGCACGGTCTGGGTGGATTCATCTTCCTCAAGCGGCCCGATATGCAGCGCCTGCGGACCAACCGGCACCGTCATCCGCCACTTGTCCTCATCGCCCTGCCAATAGTCGCTGGTTGCCTGGCTGAGTCCGACATTGAGCCCCTTGCCGTCCATCACGATGATTTCCGTGAAAAGGCCGTCGCTGGCCTCCTGCGTCTGCGCCAGGTATCTGGACACCGGCCTGTCGAGTATCTCGTCGACCAGCGCCCGGGCGCCATTGGCCACCTCGTGCCGCCAGGTGGCGTCGAGTTCCTCGATCCGCGCCTGGTCGTAGGAGGCCGTCACCTTGTTCTGTGCCCGCACGGCCTCGACCACCACATCCGCTGACGCGATCGCCGTGAGGCGCGCCTGTGCCAGGCGCGTCAGGTCCCCCTCGAAGACATTGAGCCCTCCCGCCCAGGACACTCCCGTCCCGGTGAAAACCACCGCCGCAGCGCAGATCCGTCCCAGCCAGTTCAACATCGCACCCATCGGTTCATCGTCGCAAAATCGCCGGCCGGGAATATCCCGGACCGCATGGCAGCATACAACATCCCTATTGCGAAAGAGTTGCAAGCCCGGGATTGCGCCGACAGGTGGTGCCACGGCCCCGCGGGCGATGAACCGCCGGAAACCGCCGCGCGGCTTGCCCTTTGGTGCGGCTTCGGCTATAGCACCGGCGCGCACCTGCACCCCTGGAGGCGGCGCATGAGGGCTGCCGGCTTGCACCAGACGCAAGGGCGGTCCGCATTCACGACAATCTGAAGGAGAACTACCATGGCTGAAGGCTATGTGCTGAAGGCTTCGGTGAGGGACCGGGTTGGCAAGGGGGCCGCTCGTGCGCTTCGCCGTGAGGCCCTCGTTCCCGCCGTCATCTACGGCGACAAGAAGCCCGCCCTGCCGATCGCAATTCCGCTCAAGGAATCGACGATCGCCCTGCATCGCGGCGGCTTCATGACCAATCTCGGGACGATCGAGGTCGACGGCGTCGCCCACCGGGTGATCGCCAAGGACTACCAGCTCGACCCCGTCCGCGACGATCTCATTCACGTCGACTTCCTGCGCGTCGCCAAGGGCGCCTCGCTGACCGTCGATATCCCCGTGCATTTCATCAATGAAGAGAAATGCCCGGGCATCCGCGCCGGCGGCGTGCTGAACGTGGTGCGCCACACGGTCGAGATGACCGTTCCGGCCGACGCCATTCCGGACGCCCTCGTCATCGATCTGGCCAAGGCCCAGGTCGGCGACTCGATCCACATTTCCGCGATCGAGATCCCGGCCGGCTGCGCCCCGACGATCACCGACCGCGACTTCACCGTCGCCACGATCGCCTCGCCGGGCGGTGGCGCCGGATCGGACAGCGACGACGAGGAAGAAGCCGAGGCCGAGGAGAGCGAGGACTAAGGTCCGGCTCTGCGGTCGTCTGCCTGCGACGGGAAGTGACGGGGAGATCCCATGCGCCTCATCGTTGGGCTTGGCAATCCGGGTGCGAAATACGCCCGTAACCGCCACAATATCGGCTTTCTGGCCGTGGACGCGATCCACGGCCGGAACGCCGGTTTCGGCCCCTGGCGCAGCCGCTTCCAGGCGGAGGTCAGCGAAGGGGTTCTGGAGGGCGACAAGGTCCTCCTGATGAAACCCCAGACCTACATGAACGAATCGGGCCGCTCCGTTGGCGATGCGGCCCGCTTCTACAAACTCACCCCGGCCGACGTGATCGTTCTTTACGACGAGCTCGACCTTGCTCCCGGCAAGGTGCGCACGAAGGTCGGCGGCGGCAGCGGCGGCCATAACGGCATCCGCTCCATCGACGCCCATCTGGGCAAGGAATATTCGCGAGTTCGGCTCGGCATCGGCCATCCCGGCCACAAGGACCGCGTCACCGCCCATGTTCTCGGCGACTTCGCCAAGGTCGACGCCGACTGGCTCGATCCGCTTCTCGATGCGGTGGCGAGCGAGGCCGGCCTGCTGGTCGGCGGGCATCATTCGGAATTCTGCAACCGTCTCCACCGCGCCGTAGGCCCGGCAAAACCGGACCGGCAGGACAGGCCGAAGGCCCCGTCCGGCTCCCGCGCCCCCGTGGCGGCCCCGCCGCTCGCGGGCCTTGGTGGCGACCGCAAGGGCCCCGGCGGCGCGCTCGCCGAGCAACTGGCCCGCATGTTTGGAAAGAAGGACTAGCCAAGATGGGTTTTCAGTGCGGCATTGTCGGCCTGCCGAATGTGGGCAAGTCCACCCTCTTCAACGCGCTGACAAAGACGGCGGCGGCACAGGCCGCGAACTATCCGTTCTGCACCATCGAGCCGAACACGGGCGAGGTTGCCGTGCCGGACCCGCGCCTGCGCGACATCGCGCGCATCGCCAAGTCCGCCAGCATCGTGCCGACCCGCCTGACCTTCGTCGACATTGCCGGCCTCGTGCGCGGCGCCTCGAAGGGCGAGGGCCTGGGCAACCAGTTCCTCGCCAACATTCGAGAGGTCGATGCCATCGCCCATGTGCTGCGCTGCTTCGAGGACGACGACATCACCCATGTCGACGGGCGCATCGACCCGATCGCCGACGCCCAGACCGTCGAGACGGAGCTGATGATCGCCGACATGGAAAGCCTTGAGCGCCGTCTTGCGCCGCTCAGGAAGAAGGCAACGGTCGGCGACAAGGAGGCGAAGGCCGTCATTCCGGTTATGGAAGCCGCCCTCGCCCTGCTTCAGGACGGCAAGCCCGCCCGCCTGGTTGATGCCTCCACGCCCGAGGAAAAGAAGATCCTCGCCGGTCTCAACCTCCTGACGACCAAGCCGATCCTCTATGTCTGCAACGTCGAGGAAAGCGCCGCCGGCACCGGCAACGCCCAGTCCGAGCGCGTCCGCGTCCTGGCCGAGGCCGAAGGGGCCGCCTGTGTCGTCATTTCGGCCGCGATCGAGGCGGAAATCGCCCAGCTCGACGAAGCCGAGCAGGCGGAATACATGGAGACGATGGGGCTCGAGGAGCCCGGTCTCGACCGGCTGATCCGTGCCGGCTACGACCTGCTCGACCTGATCACCTATTTCACGGCCGGCCCCAAGGAGGCCCGTGCCTGGACGATCAGCAAGGGCACCAAGGCACCGCAGGCCGCGGGCGTCATCCACTCCGACTTCGAGCGCGGTTTCATCCGCGCCCAGACGATCGGCTTCGACGACTACGTGTCGCTGGGCGGTGAAACGGCCGCCAAGGATGCCGGCAAGGCCCGGGACGAAGGCAAGGAATATGTCGTCAAGGACGGCGACGTGCTGCTCTTCAAGTTCAACACCTGAAGACCGGCGCCCACCTTCCCTAGCGCGATCTCGACAGGGACCCGCGCATCGGCCTAAATGGCGTGCATGAGCGACATGCGATACTTCGAGGACTTCAGGCCTGGCGAGACGATCCCGCTCGGCTCGAAAACCGTTTCGCGCGAGGAAGTGATCTCCTTCGCGGCGGAATTCGATCCCCAGCCCTTCCATCTGGACGAGGCGGCGGGAACAGCCTCCCTGCTGGGCGGACTCGCTGCCTCCGGCTGGCACACGATCGCCATGCTGATGCGGCTGATGTGCGACAACCTGCTGCTGAACTCCAGCGGCAAGGGCTCGCCCGGCGTCGAGGAGGTCCGCTGGATGCGCCCCGTGCGCCCGGGCGACACGCTGAGTGCCAGCGCCGAGGTCGTCTCCGCCCGGGTGCTGAACTCGCGCCCCGAGCTTGGCATGGTCGACTTTCTCTTCACGCTTGTCGACCAGACCGGCGCGACCGTCATGACCCAGCGCAACAAGATCCTGTTCGCCCGCCGGGAGACCGTCCGATGACCTGGTTCGAGGACATGGAGATCGGCGAGCGCCGCGACCTCGGCAGCCACCATTTCACACCCGAGGAGATCATTCGCTTCGCGCAGGCCTTCGACCCGCAACCCTTCCACCTGTCCGACGAGGGCGCCAGCCAGACCCATTTCGGCCGCCTGTGCGCGTCCGGCTGGCACACCGCCTCGGTGTGGATGAAGTTGATGGTCGCCCATATCAAGGCGCAGAGTGAGCGCCTCGGCACGCCCTCGCGGCTCGGTCCCTCGCCGGGCTTCAGCGACCTGAAGTGGATCCGCCCGGTCTTTGCCGGCGACACGATCAGCTACACCTCGACGCTGGTGGAAAAGCGGGCGATGAAGACCCGCCCGCAATGGGGCCTTGCCATCCACGCCAACGAAGGCGTCAACCAGGACGGCGTGCTCGTCTTTTCCTTCACCGGCAAGGTGCTTGTAGCGCGGCGCCCAGCAGACTGAACCCGGCGGGCAGCGCCCCCGCTGCGCCGCTACACCTTGCGCGCGAACACCACCTCGTCGCGGATCGGAATGCCGTATTCGCCGATCATCGGGATTTCCGGCTTCAGCCGGCGCTCCTCCTCGATAGCGCCGGGCACCAGCTTCTCCATCCGGAAGCCGCGCCGCTGGTAGAAGCGGAAGGCGTCGAGATTGTCGTTCGAAGTGCGCACCAGGAGCCTGCGAATACCGCTCTCCACGGCCTCGCCCGTCACTGCGTTGAGCAGCAGCGTGCCGACGCCGCTCCAGCGGCTGAGCGAATCGAGTGTCAGGATCTCCCACTCATTGTCGCGCTGGATCAGCGTCACCAGCCCGACGATTTCGTCGTCCTCCATGGCGAGGAAGCCGGGCAGCCGCGAGGCGTCGATCATCTCGCCCTCGATGAGAATGTCCGGGCTGGTCCATCGTCGTGTCAGAAGATCGACAACGGCCGCATGGTCGTCGTCGGTCTTGGCTCGAATGCTCACCGCCATTGTATCGTCCCTGTTGCTCGGTCGATGTCCTGCCGCATCGCCGCTTCGCCATACACTCTAGCGTTTGAAGATGCGTTCGCTAAGACCGCTTCGCGCTTCCCAGCCGGCGCGCTCGAGTTCGGGGTCCAGATGCTCCTCGAGCGGGTAGCCCAGGCACAGATAGGCGACAAGGCGCCAATCGGGCGGCACCTCCAGCACCTCCCCCGCCCGCAGCGGGTCGAGAATCGAGACCCAGCCCATGCCGACACCGCGAGCACGCGCGGCGAGCCACAGCGTGTTGACCGCGCAAACGCAGGAATAGGCGAGCATCTCCGGCATCGTCCTGCGCCCGAGTCCCTCGCCCTGGCAGGTTGCCTCGTCGCAGAAGACGGCGAGTTGAACCGGGGCGACCGTCAGGCCCTCGAGCTTCAGCCGCGCGTAAAGGCCCGCCCTCTCCCCGTCATAGCTCGCCAGCGCCTCGGCATTGGCCTGGCGGAAATTCTCCCGGATAGCCTCCCGCCGGACATCGTCCTCCACCAGCACGAAGCGCCAGGGCTGGCTGTTGCCGACGGAGGGCGCCATATGCGCCTGCGCCAGCAGCGTTTCGACCAGCGCGGGAGCCAGCGGCGCGTCGGCGAAGCGGCGCACGTCGCGCCGCCAGCCGAGCAGATCCTGGAAGGCATCGACGAAAGCCGTGTCAAAGGCCGGCGCCCGAGCGGCACCGGCATCCGGTTTCCCGCTGGTCGGCGCCCCGCTCAATGACCCGGGAAGTCCACGAGCGTGCGCACCGGCACACCGAGATCCTCGATCCGCTTGCGCCCGCCGAGATCGGGGAGGTCGACGATGAAGCAGGCGGCAACCACAACCGCACCCATCTGGAGAAGCAGCTTTGTCGCAGCCTCCGCCGTGCCGCCGGTGGCGATCAGGTCATCGACGAGGATCACCTTGTCGCCCGGCGTGATCGCGTCCTTGTGCATCTCCATCTCGTCGAGGCCGTATTCCAGCGAATAGGCGATGCGCACCGTCTCATGCGGCAGCTTGCCCTTCTTGCGGATCGGGACGAACCCGGCCGACAGCTGGTGTGCCACCGCGCCGCCCAGGATGAAGCCGCGCGCCTCGATGCCGGCGACCTGGTCGACCTTGGAACCTGCCCAGGGCTGCACCAGCGCGTCGACGGCGCGGCGGAACGCGCGGGCATTGCCCAGCAGCGTGGTGATGTCACGGAAGATAATCCCTTTCCTGGGGTAATCCGGGATCGTTCGGATCGCTGCCAGGAGCTCGTCGGAAACCGTGTCTTGAACCATCATCCAGCCTCGTCGTTGCCGGTCGCGCAAGGGTCGGTCATCATCCTCGGCGATCCGTGTTGAAGTCCAGGAAAATTGAGGAGCAGCCAGATGAGCGACAAGCAGCCGGTCCAGGTGGTCGATATCGACATTCCGTTCTTCCGCCTGATGATGATCATCATCAAGGTCACGCTGGCCGCGATCCCCGCGGCAATCATCGTGTCCGTCATCCTGTCCCTCGTCATGGGCGCGCTGGCGGCGATGTTCGGCATCGGCATGGGCCCCTGGATGCACGGCGGACGCGCGCTCTAGCCGTCCGCCAGCCGCTCAGCTCTCGCGGGTCAGCACGCGGCCGGCAACCGCATCGAGCTTGGCCAGCAGTGCGGGATCGCGCGCCTCGGGCGCGGTCATCATCGCGTATTCCAGTGCCGTGTCCGATCCCACCGGGCAGGCCTCGTGCGTGCGCGGCAGGTCCTGCGCCAGCCGGGCAACAAGCCGGCGGGCATTGTCGGCATTCTCGTGCAGCACGCGGATGATCGACTGGATGTCGACGGATCCGTGGTCGGGATGCCAGCTGTCGTAGTCGGTCACCATGGCCACCGTCGCGTAGCAGATCTCCGCCTCGCGGGCGAGCTTGGCCTCCGGCATGTTGGTCATGCCGATCACGTCGCAGCCCCAGGTCCGGTAGAGCCGGCTTTCAGCCAGCGAGGAGAACTGAGGACCTTCCATGGCGAGATAGGTGCCGCCGCGATGGAAGGTCAGCGCCTCCGCCTCGGCCGCCGCCGCGACATGGTCTGCTAGCAGCGGCGAGACCGGATCGGCCATCGACACGTGGGCAACGCAGCCCTTGCCGAAAAAGCTCTTCTCGCGCGCGAAAGTCCGGTCGATGAACTGGTCTACCAGCACGAAGTGACCCGGAGCCATCGCCTCGTTCAGCGATCCGACCGCCGAGACCGAGACCAGCGAGGTGACGCCGCAGCGCTTCATCACGTCGATATTGGCGCGATAGTCGATGTCGGAGGGCGCGAAGCGGTGGCCGCGCCCGTGCCGGGGCAGGAAGACCACCTTCAGGCCGTTGATCAGGCCGATGCGCACGCTGTCGGACGGTTCGCCCCAAGGGCTCTCCACCCGGACCCACTCCGCCCCTTCAAGTGCCGGAAGATCGTAAAGCCCCGATCCCCCGATAATGCCAAGCACCGCGTCGACCATGCCGTCCCCCTCAAATTCGCTCACTGCGATACCACCATGGCGCGAATATTCCAACAGGACACGTGGACTAGGCCGCAGCGGACATGAAAAGGCCGCCGGATTGCTCCGGCGGCCCGATTTCCGTCAATGGCGCGCCGATCAGTGATCGACGTCGCGCCACACCGACTTCTTGGTGAAATAGAGCAGCGAGGCGAAGATGATCAGGAAGATCATCACGCGGAAGCCCATGCTCTTGCGCTCTTCCAGCTTCGGCTCGGCCACCCACATCATGAAGGCAGCGACATCGCGCGCATACTGCTCGACCGTCGTCGGGGTGCCGTCCGTGTATTCGACACCGTCCGCATAGAGCGGCGGCGCCATGGCCAGTGTCTGGCCGGCAATGAAATGCGTGTTGTAATACTGCCCGACCGGCACCTCGACGCCCTCGGGCGCCTCTTCGTAACCGGTGAGCAGGCCGTAGATGTAGTCCGGGCCATGTTCCTGGTACTGCGTGAACATGTCGAAGATGAAGCGCGGGAAGCCGCTGGCCACCGCCCGCGCCTTGGCGAGCGTGGAGAAGTCCGGCGGATAGGCGCCACCATTGGCCGCGCGGGCCGCCTGCTCGTTGGGGAACGGAGACGGGAAGCGGTCGGACGGGATCGCCGGGAGCTCCTCCATCTCGCCGTCATCGTTCGGGCCCTTCAGCACGGTGTATTCGGCCGCGATCACCTTGACCTGGTCTTCGGTGAAGCCGGGACCGCCCTCTTCCGCCAGGTTGCGGAAGGCAAGGAAGCGGGCGCCGTGACAGGAGGCGCAAACCTCCTTGTAGACCTTGAAGCCGCGCTGCAGCTGCGCCCGGTCATAGTAGCCGAAAGGTCCCGAGAACGACCACTGCTGGCGCTCGATATGCGGGCCTTCGCCGGCGGCCATGGCCGGCGCGGCAACCGCGACGGCGGCCATCGCCAGCAAGGCTCCACGCACGGATTTGATCATCGTTTTCATGAGTGAGAACTCCCAATCCCGTCCGTGGTTCACTTCGTTTCCGGTGCGGCGACCGCACCCGCCGGCTTTCCGCCGCCGGAGCTTGCCAGAACCGCCTCGGAGATCGATGCCGGCAGCGCCTTGGGCTTCTCGATGAAACCGAGCAGCGGCAGGATGATCAGGAAGTGAGCGAAATAATAGGCCGTCAGGATCCGTGCCATGATCACGTAGCCACCCTCGGCCGGCATCGCGCCGAGATAGCCGAGGCCGACGCAGACGGCGGCGAAGATCCAGAAGAACTGCTTGAACAGCGGCCGGTAGGTACCCGAGCGGACCTTCGAAGTGTCGAGCCACGGCAGCACGAACATCACCGCGATCGAACCGAACATCAGGATGACGCCGCCGAGCTTGTCCGGCACGGCGCGCAGGATCGCGTAGAACGGCAGGAAGTACCATTCCGGAACGATATGCGCCGGCGTGACCAGCGGATCCGCCTCGATGTAGTTGTCGGCGTGACCCATGAAGTTCGGGATGTAGAAGACGAAATACGCGAACAGGATCATGAACACGACAACCGCGAACAGGTCCTTGATCGTGTAGTACGGGTGGAACGGGAGCGAGTCCTGCTTCGTCTTCGGGTTGATGCCGGTCGGGTTGTTGTTGCCGGTCGTGTGGAACGCCCACACATGCAGCAGAACGACACCGAAGATCATGAACGGCAGCAGGTAGTGCAGCGAGAAGAACCGGTTCAGCGTCGGATTGTCGACGGCGAAGCCGCCCCACAACCAGTTGACGATCGGCTCGCCGACGAGCGGCAGCGCCGAGAACAGGTTGGTGATCACGGTGGCGCCCCAGAAGGACATCTGGCCCCAGGGCAGCACATAGCCCATGAAGGCGGTCGCCATCATGATCAGGAAGATCACAACGCCGAGGATCCACGAGATCTCGCGCGGCGCCTTGTAGGAGCCGTAATACATGCCGCGGAACATGTGGATGAAGACGGCGATGAAGAACATCGACGCGCCGTTGGCATGCAGATAGCGCAACAGCCAGCCGAAATTCACGTCGCGCATGATGTGCTCGACGGAGGCGAAGGCCATCTCGGTGTTCGGCGTGTAGTGCATGACAAGCACGATGCCGGTGATGATCTGCGCGATCAGCACGAACATCAGGATACCGCCGAAGGTCCACCAGTAGTTGAGGTTCTTCGGGGTCGGAAAGTCGATGAAGGAACCGCGAACGAGCGAAATGACCGGCAGGCGGCTCTCGAGCCACTTTGCCGCCGCGCTCTGCGGCACGTAATTGGAATGTCCAGCCATGGCTGCCTCCTCTGGATTGCCGCGTATCAACCGATCTGGATCAGGCCTTCCGAGATGAACTCGAAGGGCGGAACCAGGAGATTCTCGGGCGCGGGTCCCTTGCGGATGCGGCCGGCGGTGTCGTAGTGCGAGCCGTGGCACGGGCAGAACCAGCCGCCGAAGTCACCGGCCTGGCCGAGCGGGATGCAACCCAGATGGGTGCACACGCCGACCATCACGATCAGGGCCTCGTTGCCCTCGACGGCGCGGTTGACGTCGGTTGCCTCTGCATCCGCGGCAAGATTGGCATTGCGCGCGTTCGTGTCAGGAAGATCCGCCAGCGGGACGGCGTTGGCTTCCTCGATCTCCTTGGCGGTACGGTTGCGGATGAAAACCGGCTTGCCGCGCCACATCACCTTGATCGACTGTCCCTCTTCCACCGCCGAGACGTCCACCTCGATGGAGGCCAGCGACAGTGCTGAAGCGTCGGGGTTCATCTGGTCGATGAAAGGCCATGCCAGCGCACCTGCGCCAACCGCCCCCATCGCGCCGGTCGCGATATAGAGGAAATCGCGGCGAGTGGGTTCGACCGTATCCTGCTGTGCCAAGGTCGCGTCCTCTTTTTAACCCGTTGGCCCGGCGACAACAGCGCAAGGCCGCCGTCCCTGCCCCGGCAATCCGGGAGGCGAAGGGAGGCGGAGCGGGTCGTCCGGGCGGCAGATGCGGCTTTCCGCACCTTTCCAAGCGGGGCTGTTATTGGCACCCTTGCCCGCGCTTGTCCAGATCATCCTTTGGAAGACGACGCTTTGTCGCGGTTTTTACCCAATGATTGCAGGAGCGGCGGCGGCTCCCGATGCCACCCGGAAGCTGTGCGGCGAGACCTCTTTTAAGAGGCCCCGCCGCACAGGCGGTCTTGCCCGGGAGCTCAGACAGCGTCGCGCTGGCTGTCGATGAAGCCGCCCGACTGGCGATTCCAAAGGCTGGAATAGAGCCCGCCCCGCGCCAGCAACTCGTCGTGGCTGCCGTCCTCGACCACCCGTCCGTGATCCATCACCACGAGCCGGTCCATCGCCGCGATGGTGGACAGCCGATGCGCGATGGCGATCACCGTCTTGCCCGCCATCAGCTCGTTGAGACTGTCCTGGATCGCCGCCTCGATCTCCGAATCGAGCGCCGAGGTCGCCTCGTCGAGCACCAGGATCGGCGCGTTCTTCAGTAGAACCCGCGCAATGGCGATGCGCTGCCGCTGTCCGCCCGACAGCTTGACGCCGCGCTCGCCCACATGGGCCTGAAGCCCCTTGCGGCCGGCCTGGTCCTCCAACCCGGCGATGAACCCGGCCGCATGGGCGCGGCGCGCCGCCTCCATCGCATCTTCCTCGCTGGCATCGGGGCGACCGTAGACGATGTTCTCCAGAACCGAGCGGTGCAGCAGGGACGTGTCCTGCGTCACCATGCCGATATTGGCGCGAAGGCTCGACTGGGTCACCGACGCGATGTCCTGTCCGTCGATCAGGATGCGCCCGCCCTCCACGTCGTGGAACCGCAGCAGCAAGTTGACCAGTGTCGACTTGCCAGCTCCCGAGCGGCCGACCACGCCGACCTTCTCGCCCGGCCGGATCTCCAGATCCATGTGATCGATGACGCCGCTCTTCTTGCCGTAGTGGAAGCGCACGCCCTGGAACGAGATCGCCCCGTTCCCCACCTTCAGCGGCGCGGCATCGGGCAGGTCGACCACGTCGCGCTCGCGCGAGATCGTTGTGATGCCGTCCTGCACCGTGCCGATGTTCTCGAACAGGCCCGAGATTTCCCACAGGATCCACTGGGACATGCCGTGCAGCCGCAGGATCAGCGCGACGGCGACGGCGATGTCGCCGGCCGTGACCACGCCGCGCTGCCACAGCACGATCGAGACGACGCCGGTCGAGAACAGCAACAGCACATTGATCGTGTGCAGCGCCGTGTTGAGAAGCGTCACCAGCCGCATCTGCCGGTAGACAGTCTTCAGGAACTCCCACATCGACTGGCGGGCATAGCTCTCCTCGCGGTCGGTATGAGAGAACAGCTTCACGGTGGCGATATTGGTATAGGCATCGACCACGCGTCCGGTCATCGTCGAGCGCGCGTCCGCCTGTACCTGTGACAGCGACTTCAGCCGCGGCACGAAGAACACCAGCACGCCGAGATAGGCGACCAGCCAGAGGATCAGCGGAATGGCCAGCTCGATGCTGGCATCGCCGATCAGCACCACCGCCGCGAGAAAGTAGACGCAAACATAGACGAGGACGTCGAGGACACGCGTGACCACCTCGCGCACGGCGAGCGCGGTCTGCATCACCTTCGTCGCGATGCGTCCGGCAAAGTCGTTCTGGTAGAAGCCGACGCTCTGGCGCAGCAGATAACGGTGCACCTGCCAGCGGATCGCCATCGGATAGTTGCCGAGCAGCGTCTGGTGGAACAAGAGCTCCCACAAAAGCGCCAGCACCGGCATGATCACCAGGATGACCACACCCATCCACACCAGGCGTCCGGCATTCTCCGCAAAGAATGTCTCCCGGTCGGCGTTCGACAGCCAGTTCACCAGGTCGCCGAGGAAGGAAAAGACCATCACCTCGAAGATCGCAATGGCCGTGCCGAGCACGGAGACGACGGCAAGCACCGGCCAGATCGGTTTCGTGTAGTGCCAGCAGAAGGCAAACAGCGTCGCCGGGGGGGCCTCCATCGCCCCGTCCCGGAACGGGTCGACCAGTTTCTCAAAGCGCTTGAACATGATCGTGTTCCTTGCTGGCTTCGCCGCGGCGCGGGAGCCGGGCGGAGCGGCGTCCGCCGGCCGGGAAGATCGGACGCGTGGACGGCGGTGTCATCAGCACCGAGAGGATGAAGGCGGAGACCGATGCCGACAGCACCAGCAGGCCGAGAAACAGCGTCGTCAGCCGGTCCGTGAACGCACCGGCCGGTTCGCTCGCGCCGTTGACGACGACGCTCTCGAGCCGGGCGATCTCGTCGGTCGCCAGCGGCAGGAAGAGAATGAGGGTAAGCGCCAGCGTCAGCGCGGCGGCGGCGCCGGCAATGATCGCAGCCTCCCTGAGGCGTCTTGCGATGCCTGCGTGGGCGATCCTGCCGGAGAGACCGGGCAGGTCGGGTGAATCGGGCCGCGCGAACGGGTCGAGCGGATAGCGGGACAACATCGGACAAGCTCCTGCGGAACCAGGCAATAGGAGACGCCGCGACACCGACACGGGGAGTGGACCCCGTGCATCCGCCGGAACGGACGGATTGCATGCGCGACAGGAAAGTTGAAGCCGCCGGCGGTCAGACCGGGCGTGCAGACATGGGAAGAACTGAAGGACGCTCGCTCAGGCGCAGAGCATCATTGGTCCGGTCGCCTGACGGGAGGCGCACATGGCTGCGTGGATCTGAAACACGCGCATTTCGATCATGCGATCCCTCCTCTTCACTGGGTGTGGCGACACTGGACTGGACGGAAACTCCGCCCGCTCGACAAGGACCCGGGGAGGGTCCGCAAAGGGTCATCCGACCGGAGCCGATAACCGATGCCGGCACACTACACGATCACCGGAAGTTGCAAAGCGATAATTCGAACCCGAAGGATCGATCCGGAATCACTGTTGCGTTCATGCAACGTTCTCACCACCGACCGCGCTTGCATGCCGCCTCAGGCGACGTCCTCGGCCAGCAGGAATCCGCCCGACTGGCGCGCCCAGAGATCCGCGTAGAGGCCGCCGCTCCGCAGCAGGTCCTCGTGGTTGCCGTCCTCGACGATGCGCCCCTCGTCCATGACGATCAACCGGTCCATCGCGGCGATGGTGGACAGCCGATGCGCGATGGCGATCACCGTCTTGCCCGCCATCAGCTCGTTGAGACTGTCCTGGATCGCCGCCTCGATCTCCGAATCGAGCGCCGAGGTCGCCTCGTCGAGCACCAGGATCGGGGCGTTCTTCAAAAGCACACGGGCAATGGCGATGCGCTGCCGCTGCCCGCCCGACAGCTTGACCCCGCGCTCGCCCACATGGGCGTCGAAGCCCCTGCGCCCGCGGCTGTCGGCAAGCGCCTCGATGAACTCCAGCGCATGGGCACGCCGCGCCGCTTCCCGCACCAGTTCCTCGCTCGCATCCCGGTGTCCGAGCGCGATGTTGTCGCGGATCGAGCGGTGCAGCAGCGAGGTGTCCTGCGTCACCACGCCGACCTGCCCGCGCAGCGAGGCCTGGGTGACGCCGGAAATATCCTGCCCGTCGACCAGGATGCGACCGCCTTCCAGGTCGTAGAAGCGCAGCAACAAGTTGACCAGCGTCGACTTGCCAGCTCCCGAGCGGCCGACGAGGCCGACCCGCTCTCCCGGCCGGATCGTCGCCGACAGCCGGTCGATCACCCCGCCCGCCTTGCCGTAGTGAAAGCGGATGCCCTCGAACGAGATGCGCCCTTCCGACACCTTCAACTGCGGCGCCTGCGCTGCATCGGGCACCGTCACCGGCCGGGTGATCGTTTCGGCGCTGTCCTGCAGCGTGCCCAGCGCCCGGAACAATCCGTTCAACTGGCCCATCAGGCGGCCGAGCAGGACGTTGAGGCGCAGCACCAGCCCCAGCACCAACGCCACGTCGCCAGTGGTGACGCTGCCCGCCTGCCACGCCAACACGGCAAGCACGCCGATCGCCGCGATCATGACGCCGGAAAGCAGGCTCATCAGGCTGCGTACGGCCGTCAGTGTGCGGGTGAAGCGGCGGATCGCCGCCAGGAAGGTCTCGTAGGCGCCGCGTGTCTCCAGCGCTTCCCGGTCGATATCGCTGAACAGCTTGATCGTCTGGATGTTGCCGTAGGTGTCGACAAATCGCCCGGTCACGCCGGACGAGGCGTGGGCGCTGGCCTTCGCCTGCGCCCGGATGCGCGGCACATAGACGGCCGAGACCCCGGCAAACGCCGCCAGCCAAAGCGCGACGACGACACCGAACAGCGGGTCGAGCCGGCTCACCAGCGCCAGCGTCGAGAGGGCGAAGACGACGATGAACCAGATGATCTGCAGCAGGCTGACCATGAAATCGCCGGCCGCCTGCCCCGACTGCCACACCTTCTGGGAAATCCGGCCCGCGAACTCGTCCTGGAAATAGGCCAGCGACTTGCCGACAACCTGCGCATGCCCCTGCAGGCGCACCAGATTGAAGAAACCGGGAACGATGATCTGCTCCTCGACCAGCGAGGTCAGCGCCGCCACGACCGGGCGCAGCACCAGCACCGTCAGCACCATGGCGACCAGCACCGGCGCGTTGTCGACGAGGAAGTCCGCGCGCGCACCCGACTGCATCATGTCGACCAGATCGCCGACAAAGACATAGAGCGCAGCCTCGATCAGGGCCGTCACGCCGCCCAGCACCAGCATGGCGAGGAACGCCGCCTTCGCCTGGGAGACGAAGAACCAGAGATAGCCGAAGCCCGTCTTCGGCACCGGCCGGTCGGGAAGCGGCTTCAGCGGGTCGAGACGGGACTCGAACCAGGCGAGCAGGCGTTCGAACACGGGCCGATGGTTCCTTTGCCATTACCGGGAGGCGGAGCGGGAGAACAGGTCTGATACGCGCTCGTCGCATCGGCCTGCGGGCCTGGCACACACTGGCGCCGGGCCCGATTACCTTGCAATAAAGGCGTGCCCGCCAAGGATGCGGACATACGCCCGTACCCGCAATCAGCATATGGGGCGCCGCCTCGCGCTTCCAAGCTCCGGACATTTGCAACGATGCCAGACCTCGTTCTCTACCAGCCCGATATCCCGCAGAACACCGGCACGATCCTGCGTCTTGCCGCTTGTCTGGACGTCACCGTTCACGTCGTCGAACCGGCCGGTTTTCCGCTTTCCGACCATGCGCTGAAACGCGCCGGCATGGACTATCTGGAGCGCGTTGCCCTGCACCGCCACGTCACGTTCGAGGCGTTCGAAGCCTGGCGCGGGGCGCAAGAGCGGCGGCTCGTCCTGCTGACAACGGCGGGCAGCGAGCCATACCATCGCTTCGATTTCCGCAAGGACGACCTTCTGCTGCTCGGCCGTGAATCCGCCGGCGTTCCGCCTGCGGTCCACGACACCGCCGATGCGCGCCTCATCATCCCCCTCACCCCCGGCATGCGCTCGCTCAACGTCGCGGTCGCCGGTGCGATGGTGCTCGGGGAGGCCTTGCGCCAGACCGGGAGCTTCCCTTCGTGAGGGCCGCCGCCGGCCGGCGCGGCGGACCGTCGCGACCGCCAGACCTTTTCCCGGGCGTCCGCATCTGCCATGAAGCGGTCGGGTATCACGAATGTGCTGGCGAAGGTGACGGGAATGAGCGGACAGACGGCAGGTGGCAACGGCGAGGCGCGCGGCGGTCCGGTGCCGGCGGATATCGAGACACGCAAGCCGCAGGCCGAAACCTGGTTCCGTGCGCTCCGCGACCGGATATGCGCCGGTTTCGAGGCGATCGAGGATGACGCCGCCGAACATGCAGCCCTTCCCGAGGAGCTTGCCGCCCTTCCCGCCGGGCGCTTCGAGCGCACCCCATGGGAGCGCACCGATTCGACCGGGGCCAAGGGCGGCGGCGGCGTCATGTCGATGATGAAGGGCCGCGTCTTCGAAAAGGTCGGCGTCCATGTCTCGACCGTGCATGGAGAGTTTTCACCCGAATTTCGCGGCCAGATCCCCGGCACCTCTGAAGACCCCCGCTTCTGGGCTTCGGGCATCTCGCTGATCGCCCATCTGCACAATCCGCATGTGCCGGCCGTGCACATGAACACCCGCATGGTCGTCACCACCCGCCAGTGGTTCGGTGGCGGCGCCGACCTCACACCGGTGCTCGACGCCCGCCGCACACAGGAAGACGCGGACACGCTCGCCTTCCATGGCGCCATGCAGGCCGCCTGCGAGGCGCACGAAGTGGCCGATTATCCGCGTTACAAGGCGTGGTGCGACGACTATTTCTTCCTCAAGCATCGCAACGAGGCGCGCGGCATCGGCGGCATCTTCTACGACTATCTCAATTCCGGCGACTGGGACGCGGATTTCGCCTTCACCCAGGCCGTCGGGCTCGCCTTCCTCGACATCTACCCCAAGCTGGTGCGCGCCAACTATCACAAGCCGTGGAACGAGGCTGAGCGCGAGGAACAACTGGTGCGGCGCGGTCGCTATGTCGAATACAATCTGCTCTACGACCGCGGCACGATCTTCGGCCTGAAGACGGGCGGCAATGTCGCCTCGATCCTCTCCTCCATGCCCCCGGTGGTGAAATGGCCCTGAACGGGCCTCGCCCTTCCAGGAAAACGGATCCGCCGTGTCCCTGCCTCCGCTGAGCTCGGTTTCCATCACCAGCTATCGCTCCTTGCGCGCCGTGCACATGCCGGTCGGGGCGCTGAACGTGTTCATCGGCCGGAACGGCACCGGCAAGACCAACCTCTACCGGGCCCTGTCGCTCCTCCAGCAAGCTGCCCTTGGCCGCATCACCCGCGCCATCGCCGAGGAAGGCGGGGTGGAAAGTGTCCTTTGGGCGGGCGAGCGCAAGCGCGGCGCGCCCGTGCGGCTGAGCCTCAAGGCGCGGCTTGGCGATCTTTCCTATGCGATCGAGATCGGTCTGCCCAACAAGGTCACCGAAGCCGCCCTGCCTCTGGAGCCGCTGGTGAAGGAGGAAAGCCTGGCGATCGCCTCGGGCGGGCGCGCCATCGTGCTGATGCAGCGTTCCGGTCCTTCCGTCTGGCTGCGGGCGGCAGGAGGCGAACGGCTGACCTATGACAACGAGGTGCTGGGCTCGGAAACCGCGCTTTTCGCCTTTCGCGACGGCGGCCGCTTCCCCGAGCTCGACATCGTCCGGAGGACACTCTCCGATTGGCGCTTCTATCACGGTTTCCGCACCGATGACGGCTCGCCCCTGCGCCGTCCGGCTCTTGCCCTGACGACCCCGACCCTGTCCTCGGACGGATCGGATCTTGCCGCTGTCTTCGCCACGCTCGCCGAGGTCAGGGCCGACACCATCGATCTTGACGCGGCCATCGACGATGCCTTCCCCGGTGCCCGCCTTGCCGTTGCGGTCGATGCCGGACAGGCGGCGATCTCGATGCGCTTTCCCGACCTCTCCCGCTCGTTCGAGGCGCGTGAACTTTCCGACGGCACGCTCAACTTCCTGGCGCTGGCCGGTGCGCTGCTCGCTTATCGCCTGCCCGCTTTCGTTGCGCTCAACGAGCCGGAGGCAAGCCTGCATCCGGACCTTCTGGAGCCGCTTGCCCGCATCGTCGCGCGGGCCTGCGAGCGCAGCCAGATCTGGATCGTCACCCACTCCGCGACATTTGCCGAGGCCTTGGCCCGCGAGGCGGGCGCCGTGCCCCGCACGATCGTCAAGACCGATGGCGCCACGGAAATCGAAGGCCTGAAGGTAACCGGCGAATTCGCCGAAGAGTGAGCGGCGGCAGCCTTTCGGTCGGCGCCCGCCCGGTTTCAGCCGGCGACCGCCACGTCGAGCAGGGCCGTACGGTCGAGCGCGAAGCCGCTGGCGACCCAGCGTTCCTCCGCCAGCGCCAGCCGGCGGCCGACTTCCGGTCCCGCGGCAACGCCGGCACGGGTCAGGTCGCGGCCGGAGAGTGGAAAGACCGGCGCATCAAGACCGAGAGCCTGTGCCAGGAGTGCCTTGAAAGCCGGATCATCCGGCCCCAACCCGCTGTTCGACCAGGCAAGCAGCACCCCGTCGACGCCTGCCTCGCGGCCAAAGCGGTGGAGGAGTTCAAGCGCCAGCCGCGGGTCGTCTCCCGGCTCCCTGGCCGCACGTCTTTCCGCCAGCCAGCACGAGGCGCCAAAGGCCGCCTTCATCCGTCGGCGCTCCGCATTGGAAAGCCGCAGATGATCGGCAACGATGTCGAGCTCAGCCGCATCTCCGTCGCTGAGCGCGGCGAGCGCCAGCGCCGGATCCCGCGTGTTCGGCGCAAGATGATCAAGTGCCCGCAGCGCACGAAACGGGGCGAGCCCGCCCCGGGTCGCCAGCACCAGCGGCGTCACGCCGGCCTCGGTCATCTCGGCAAGTGTTTCCGCGGCCCGGGGAGCGACGACGAGCTTGCGTATCTCCATGCCGATCCGCTCTGCGGACAAACCGGAGATCCCCCCCTTCAGCTCGGTGGCTGCGGCGCGCCCCCCGGCGTCAAGCGGCCCCTTCCCGTACTGGGCGTGGAACCGGAAGAAACGCAGGATGCGCAGGTAGTCCTCGCGGATCCGGCGATGCGCATCGCCAATGAAGCGGACATGGCGCGCGGCAAGGTCCGGCAAGCCGCCGACCGGATCGAGCACGGTGCCGTCGCGCGCCGCATAAAGCGCGTTCATCGTGAAATCACGCCGCTCTGCGTCACGTTGCCAGTCGCGGCCGAAGCGGACTGTCGCCGAACGCCCGTGCGTCTCGACATCCTCGCGCAGCGTCGTCACCTCATAGGCGGTGCCATGGCTCACCACGGTGATCGTCCCGTGTTCGTAACCGGTCGCAACGGCTTTCAGTCCGGCCGCTTCGGCACGTGCGATAACGTTGTCGGGGATAGCATCGGTGGCGATATCGATATCGGTGACAGGCAGCCCCATCAGCGTATTGCGCACCGCGCCACCGACCACGCGCACGCTGTCGCCGTCACGCTCGATGGCATCGAACGCCGCCTGCAGGCCCGGCTCGTAAAGCCAGAGGGAATCGATACGCGCGGTCATCTGGACGCCGTTTCCCGCGAGCTACTCGAAGTGGCCCGGCACGAATTCGCCATTGCGCAGTTCGGCCGGACGATAGGTCTTGCCCTCCGGCAGGCCCTCGCGTGTCGTCAGCATCACCAGCCCGCCGATCACCAGCACACCGCCGGCGATCACCAGCCAGACCATCGGCCCCTTGCGCCAGTTCTCCGATGTCTGGGCCTTCTTGGTGATGAACAGCCAGATCGCGAAACCGATGAAAGGCAGGGAGAAAAGCAGTAGCTGGGTCAGGATGATACGCAACATCAGCGGCAAACCGTCTCGTACATTAGCCGGAGGATTCCGGCAGTGACGCCCCAGATATAGCGTTCGCCATAGGGCATCGCATAGAAATAGCGCGGCTTGCCGGCAAAGACGCGAGACTGCCGCAAATGGTTGGCGTCGTTCATCAGGAAGGCAAGCGGCACCTCGAAGACATCGGCCACCTCATCGGGATTCGGCACCAGTCGCGCCTCCTGCCCGACAAGGGCGACCACCGGCGCGACACGGTAACCCGATCCGGTCAGGTAGGTGGGCAGAACGCCAAGCGTCTCGACGAAACGCGGATCGAGCCCGATTTCCTCCTCGGCCTCGCGCAGGGCTGCGCCGACCGCACCGTCGTCGTCGGGATCGATCTTGCCGCCGGGCAGGGAGATCTGCCCCGCGTGGCTGGTCAGATGATCGGTGCGTTGAGTGAGTATGACGGTCGCGCCCGCCGGCCGCTCGATCACCGGGATCATCACCGCCGCGTCGCGCGGCGGCCGCTTGGCGAAGGCGAAAGGCCCCAGGTCGGGATTGAGGATGTGATCGCCGACCTCGTCGGTCGCGGGCGAGACCAGCCGCCTGCGCGCCTGATCGGCGAAGGCGCGGGCCGTCAATTGCCCCTCCCCCGTCATCGCGATCCGCTGTTCCACGAAAGCCGTCAAGATGCCTCACCTTTTGTCGCGGTACCGCCGGGCGCGACCGGAAAGAACCGGCCAGCACTCCATGCGCCGGTCAGGGTTTCGCCCGACACCGTATGGTCCTCGAAAAGATCTGCCAGCTGGTACAGCAGGGGCCGCGCGAACAGGGCGTCCAGCCCGCCCCGGACCCTGATATAGGGCTTGAGCCCGCCTGTGCCAGTTTCATCTTCGAAACGAAGGGGATGCTCGGCATCGATTCGCACCACGTCGCCGACATTTGTGCGCACGGTCAGGACCTGCCCGTCGCCCTCACCCTCGGCATGAAGCTCGACCGCCAGGAAAGGGGCATCCTCGACGGTGATCCCCACCTTCTCCACCGGCGTCACCAGGTAGTGACGACCGTCCTCGTCCCGGCGCAGCACCGAGGCGAACAGGCGCACCAATGCCTCCCGACCGATCGGCGAGCCCATGTAGAACCAGCGCCCGTCGGCGGCGATGCGCATGTCGATATCGCCGCAGAAGGGCGGATTCCAGCGCTCCACCGGCGGCGTGCCGCGATTGCTCCCCGCGCGCGCGACCAGATCCGCAAGACCCTCGGGAATTGCATCGGACGCACCCGATTTCCTTCGTGTCGCTGCTTTTTGATCCAATTCCGTTGTCCCCGCCATGATTTGGCCCATACCCTATCATGACATGGGTTACCATCGTCGCGTTGCCAATGTTGAGTCCTGCGCGCCACTGCCCGAAATGTCGCGCCGGCAAGGCAATCCGGGTCACCCGGCGCCGATCAGCCGCAAACGGCCGACAACGGCTGCCATGCGGTCCAAACGAAGCAGGAGGCGTATACCGACCATGAGCGCGATCACCTCACCGGATATCGACCACGAACAGGTTGCCCGCGACGCCGAGACGGCGATGGAAAAGATCGCCGGCGCCCGCAGCGAGGTCGCGCGCGTCATCTACGGTCAGGAAAGCGTCGTCGAGCGGGCCCTCGTCACGCTGCTATCCGGCGGTCACGGGCTGCTGGTCGGCGTACCCGGCCTTGCCAAGACGAAGCTGGTGGAAACGCTCGGCACGGTGCTCGGCCTTGATGCCCGCCGCATCCAGTTCACCCCCGACCTGATGCCCTCCGACATTCTCGGCGCCGAGGTGATGGACCAGGACCGGGACGGCGCCCGCGCCTTCCGCTTCATCAAGGGGCCGATCTTCTCGCAGGTGCTGATGGCCGACGAGATCAACCGCGCCAGCCCGCGCACCCAGTCGGCCCTCCTCCAGGCGATGCAGGAGTACCACGTGACGATCGCCGGGCAGCGCTACGACCTGCCGCGCCCCTTCCATGTGCTGGCGACGCAGAACCCGCTCGAGCAGGAAGGCACCTACCCCCTGCCCGAGGCGCAGCTTGATCGCTTCCTGATGCAGATCGACGTGCACTATCCCGACCGCGAGGCCGAACGCCGCATCCTGATGGAGACCACCGGCGCGCATGACGCCGCCGCCACCGCCGTGATGAACGGCGACGACCTGATCGCCTGCCAGCAGCTGGTGCGCCGCATGCCGGTCGGCGAGAGCGTGGTGGAGGCGATCCTGGAACTCGTCCGCTCCGCTCGTCCGGGCGAAACAGACGATGAGCTGACCGAACTGATCGCATGGGGACCGGGGCCGCGTGCCAGCCAGGCATTGATGCTGACCGTGCGTGCCCGTGCGCTGGTCGACGGCAGGCTGGCGCCCTCGGTGGATGACGTTCTGGCACTGGCCGAACCGATCCTGCAGCACCGCATGGCCCTGACCTTCGGAGCGCGGGCCGACGGCCACACCATCCGCGGTCTCATCGGCCGTCTGAAAAGCCGGATCGGCTAGGAACAGTCCATGGAGGGATTCGCGCGTTTCGGGTTCCAGGCGACACCGGGCAGGCCGGTATCCGGCGAGGAGCAGGGCGAAAGCTGGCCGCAGGTGGTTGCCGGCGCGCGCTCGCTGGCGGATGCCTTGCCCGACCTTTTGGTCGAGGCACGACAGGTCGCCATGACCACCAATGCCGGCTGGCATGGCCGCCGCCGGTCCGGTTCCGGCGAGAATTTCTGGCAGTTCCGTCCGTTTGTCGCCGGCGAACCGGTCAAGCGCATCGACTGGCGCCGCTCCGCCCGTGACGATCATCTCTACGTCCGCGAACGCGAGTGGGAGGCCGCCCATACCGTCTGGCTGTGGGCCGACCTTTCCCCGTCCATGGCCTTCCGGTCGCATCTTTCCAGGACGATCAAGCGCGACCGGGCCCTTGTCCTGCTGCTGGCGCTGGCCGACCTGCTTGCAGAAACGGGCGAGCGCATCGGCCTGCCCGGACTGCGCAAGCCGGTTGCCGACCGCCACGCGGCCGAACGCATCGCCGCGGCCCTCGCCCATGTCACGGACCCGGCCAGCCTGCCCGACCCCCAGGACATCCGCCGTTTCTCCGATGTCGTGCTGATTGGCGACCTGCTCGATCCCGTTGAGGGCACCCTTGCATGGATGCGCAAGGTCGCGGCGTCCGGCGCGCGCGCGCACATGGTCATGGTGCTCGACCCCGTCGAGGAAACCTTCCCCTTCGCCGGCCGCACCGAGTTCCGTGACCCCGAGACCGGCTTCCGCCTGACCAGTGGCAAGGCCGAAGAGTGGAAACGGGCCTATGTCGAGCGGCTCGAGGCGCACCGTGCGGCCATTGGCGATGCCGCCCGCAAGGCCGGCTGGACCTTCCTCGTCCACCACACCGACCGTCCGGCGTCCGAGCCGATGCTGGTGCTGCACAGCCGGCTGAGCGGCATTCCCATGCAGGGCACCAAGGGGGTCGATGCATGACCCCCTTCCTGCCCCTAGGCTTTACCGCGCCGCTTGCCCTTGCCGCCCTGCTGCTGCTGCCGGTCATCTGGTGGCTGCTGCGCCTGATCCCGCCGAGCCCGCGCCGCGTCGCCTTCCCGCCCGCCCGGCTGCTCGCAGACATAGACCGGCGCGAGGAGACCCCCGACAAGAGCCCCCTGTGGCTGACAATCCTGCGCCTGTGCCTTGCCGCCGCGCTGATCTTCGCGCTCGCCGGTCCCGTCTGGCGGCCGAGCGCCGATGCGCCGGCCGGCAACGGGCCGCTCTGGGTCCTGCTCGACAATGGCTGGGCCTCGGCCAAGGCCTGGGAGCGTCAACGCCAGACGGCGGAGCGACTGATCACGGCCGCCGCCGACAGCGGCCGCCCCGTATTGTTCGCGGCAACCGCTGAAGGGCCCGACCAGCCGCTGGTCTCGCAAACGGCCAATGCCGCTCTGGAGCGTCTGCGGGTGCTGGAGCCCCGCTCATGGCCGACCACGCGCGGCGAACTGACGCTGGCGCTGCGCAAGGCAGCGGCAGACCAGCCGCCCGACGCGATCGTCTGGCTGAGCGATGGCATCGCCCGCGAGACGACACCGCGCTTCCTGGAAGACCTTCGCGCCCTTGTCGGCGATGCGGATCTGAGCGTGCTGACCGGCCTGCCGCGTCCAACGGCGCTCGCCGATGCCCGCAACGACATCGATGCGCTGACCGCCGCCGTGCTGCGCGGCGACCCATCGTCCGACAACCTGGTGGTGCGGGCGCTCGATCTGCGCGGACTGGTGCTTGGCGAGGCGACCCCCGTCTTCGAGGGCGACACGGATGTGGGCGAGGTGTCTTTCGACCTGCCGGTCGAGTTGCGCAACGACGTCGCCCGGCTCGAGGTTGCTGGCGAAAACAGCGCCGCCGGCGTCCAGCTGCTGGACGACCGCTGGCAACGGCGCACGGTCGGCCTCGTCTCCGGCGCGTCCGCCGACCAGGCGCAACCCCTGCTGTCGCCGCTCTACTATCTGGACCGCGCGCTGTCGCCCTTTTCGGAGCTGCGCCGGCCACGCAGCGAAAACCTCGACACCGCCCTGCCGGAGCTCATTGACGAAGGCGTTTCCGTTCTGGTGCTCGCCGATGTCGGACGCATGCCGGACGCGGCCCTCGAGCGGGTCCGGGACTGGGTCGAGCAGGGCGGCATACTGGTGCGCTTCGCCGGACCGCGCCTGGCCGGCGGGTCGGACGAGCTGATTCCCACCCCCCTTCGTGCCGGCAACCGGACCCTGGGTGGCAGCCTTTCCTGGGAAGAGCCGCAACCGCTCGCCAGCTTCTCGGACAGCTCCCCCTTCGCCCGCATGCCGGTGCCCGGCGACGTCACCGTCAACCGGCAGGTGCTCGCCGAACCGGGACCGGACCTTGCCGACCGCACCTGGGCAACGCTCGCCGACGGCACACCGCTCGTCACCGCCACCGCGCGCGGGCGCGGCACCGTGGTCCTCTTCCACGTGACGGCCGACACCGGCTGGTCGAACCTGCCGATTTCCGGCAGTTTCGTCGCCATGCTGCGGCGGATCGTCAGCCTCTCCTCGGCCGCTCCCGCCAACGACGAGGCCGGCACGCAGGCCGCCCCGGCCACGGCTGCGGGCGCGACCGATCCCTCGGAAACCCTTTTGCCGCCGGTGCGCCTGCTTGATGGCTATGGCCGGCTCGGCCCGCCATCGACGGCAGCGGTTCCGGTTCCCGCCTCGCAGCAGGACGTCGCCCCGAGCCGGCGCCATCCGCCGGGCCTCTACGGCAGCGACGACGCCTTCCGGGCAATCAACCTTCTCACCGCGCCCGAGCAGGTGATGGAGCTGGACCTCGCGCCGCTCGGCGGCACCGCCCGCGTGACCGGCTATCCGGCATCGGCGGCAACCGACCTGCGTCCCGCGCTGTTCCTGATCGCCCTTTTGCTGCTCTTCGCCGACGCCCTCGCAATGATCTGGCTGCGCGGCGACCGCACGGCGCTTCGCGGCCGGCTGGGCCGGGTCCTGCCCACGGGGCTGGTTCTCGCCTGCGCCATGACGCTCGCCGCCGGCGAACTCCGGGCACAGGAGACTTCCGGAGACCTTGCCGCGTTGGAGGCGACGCTCGACACCCGCCTCGCCTATGTTCTCACCGGTCAGCCGGACCGCGACACGGCCAGCCGCCAGGGCCTGCTCGGGTTGACCCGTTACCTGTCGACCCGCACGGCCCTGGAACCCGAGGCGCCGGTCGGCGTGGACATCGCCAGCGACGAACTGGCATTCTATCCGATCCTCTACTGGCCCATTTCCGCCGACACCGAGCGCCCGTCATCCGAAGCCCTCGCCCGTATCGACACCTACATGCGCAATGGCGGCACGATCCTCTTCGACACGGCCGACCAGCTGTCCGCCGGCATCGGCCTTGGAACCTCGCCTGCCGTCCTGCGCCTGCGCGCCGTGCTCGACGGGCTCGACATGCCCCCGCTGGAGCCGGTCCCGGCCGATCATGTCCTGACCAAGGCCTTCTACCTTCTCGAGACCTTCCCCGGACGCTATTCCGGCGGACCGCTCTGGGTGGAGGCAACCGAGCAGGCGGCCGGGGAACCCGGCAGGCCGGTGCGCGGGGGCGACGGCGTCTCACCCGTTCTCATCACCGGCAACGATTTCGCAGGCGCATGGGCGGTCGACGAGGCCGGCAACTACCTGTTCCCGACGGTGCCGAACGATGCGGTCCAGCGCGAATACGCCTTCCGTGCCGGCGTCAACATCGTCATGTATGCGATGACCGGCAACTACAAGGCCGACCAGGTGCACATCCCCGCCCTTCTCGAACGTCTCGGACAATAGGAGCGACGCGTGATCTGGTCCCTCTCCTTCGCTCCGCTGTTTCCCCTTTGGGTGCTGGTCGCCGCAGCCATTGCCGCGCTCGCGCTTTCGGTTGCCGCCTTCGTCCTGCGCCTGCCCGCATGGCCGCTGCGCGCCCTGGCGATGGCGCTGCTGGTCTTCGCGCTTGCCGGCCCGGCCGTGGAGCGCGAGGACCGCGAGCCGCTGAGCAGCGTCGTGTCGATCGTCGTCGACGAGAGCCAGAGCCAGCGCCTGGGAGATCGCGCCACATCCACCAATGAGGCCCTTGCCGCGCTTGAGCAGCGCTTCGCCGCACTCCCCGGCTACGAGCTGCGCGTCACCCGCGCCGCCCGCGGCGACGGCGCCACGGCGGACGGTACGGCGCTGTTCTCGGCGCTGGCCGACAGCCTCTCCGACGTGCCGCCCGAACGGATCGGCGGCGGCGTCATGATCACCGACGGGCAAGTCCACGACATTCCGGAAAAGGCCGCCGACCTTGGCTTCGATGCACCGCTACATGCGCTTGTGACGGGCGTCGAGGACGAGATCGACCGCCGCCTCGCCATCGCCCGCGCCCCGAAATTCGCCCTTGTCGGCTCCGAACAGGTCGTCACCCTGCAGCTTCAGGACCGCGGCGTGGAGACCGCTGCCGACCGGGTCACCATCACCGTGCGGCGCGACGGCGAGATCGTCACCCAGCAGCGCGCCCAACCCGGCTCGACCATCGACATTCCCGTCACCGTCGCCCATGGCGGCAACAACATCTTCGAATTCTCCGCCGACACGCTGGAGGGCGAACTCACCGAGCTCAACAACCGCGTCGTCGTCACCGTCGAGGGCATTCGCGAGAACCTGCGGGTGCTGCTCGTTTCCGGCAGCCCGCATGCGGGCGAGCGCACCTGGCGCAATCTGCTGAAGTCCGATGCGTCCGTCGACCTTGTCCACTTCACCATCCTGCGTCCGCCCGACAAGCAGGACGGCACGCCGATCAACCAGCTGTCGCTGATCGCCTTCCCGACCCGCGAGCTGTTCTCGGTCAAGATCGACGAGTTCGACCTGATCATCTTCGACCGCTACGAACGGCGCGGCGTGCTGCCGCTGCTCTACTTCGACAACATCGCCCGCTTCGTGCGCGAGGGCGGCGCGGTGCTGGTCGCAGGCGGTCCCGACTATGCCGAGGGCGGCAGCATCTATCGCACGCCGCTGTCGCCCGTGCTGCCGGCCGAGCCGAGCGGCATGATCTACGAGGAACCCTTCCGGGCAGCGATCTCGCAAACCGGCAGCCGCCATCCGGTGACCCGGGGCCTGCCCGGCGGCAACGCGGAGCCGCCGGCCTGGAGCCGCTGGTTCCGCCTCGTCGACGCGACCATCCGCAACGGCGAGACCCTGATGACCGGCGCGGAGGAAAAGCCGCTGCTGGTGCTGAGCCGCGAGGGCGAGGGCCGCGTCGCCGTGCTGCTGTCCGATCACGTCTGGCTGTGGGCGCGCGGCTACGAGGGCGGCGGACCGCATGTGGCGCTGCTGCGCCGCCTCGCCCATTGGCTGATGAAGGAGCCGGATCTCGAGGAAGAGGCCCTGCGGCTCACCTCGCGCGGCGTCGAGGTTATCGCCGAGCGCCAGACGATCGGCGAGAGCGTCAGCGACATGACGCTGACACTGCCGGGCGGCGAGACCCGCAACCTGACGCCGACCGAAGTGTCGCCAGGGCTCTGGCGCGCCAGCGCACCCGCCCCCGACCTGGGCCTTTACTCGGTCGATGACGGAACTCGCAAGGCCCTGGTGCATGTCGGCCCGCCCAATCCGCGCGAGTTCACCGACGTGCTTTCCACCACCGAAACGCTGGCACCGCTTGCCGAGGAAACCGGCGGCAGCGTGCGGCGGCTTGTCGATGCCGGCGGCAACGTGCTGATACCGCGTGTCGTGCCGCTGCGCCGCGCGACAAGCTTTGCCGGAGACGGCTGGATCGGTTTCCGTACCAGCGATGCAAGCGTGCTCAAGGGGATCGACCGCTACCCGCTTTTCGCGGGCCTTCTCGGCCTGGCGCTTCTGCTCGGCGCGGTCTCGCTGCTGTGGTACCGCGAGGGGCGTTGACGCGGTTTCAGCCGCGTCCCCCGCGTGCCTGCCCCACCGGCAGGGGGGAACCCGGCACGAGATTGGCGACAAGCACCCGCGCCGGATCGACCGGGCCCGGCAGCGTGATCGAGCCCGGCGGAACCGGCTCGAACCCGAGCGGGCCGTAATAGGGCGCGTCGCCGACAAGCAGGACGCTGCGTTCGCCGAAGGCCAGCGCCGTCTTCAGCGCCTGGTTCACCAGGAGCCGCCCCAGTCCCTTGTTCTTGAAGGCCGGCGCCACGGCGAGCGGACCGAGCAGTTGCGACGGCGCACCGCCGATGGTGATCGGCGTCAACCAGACCGAGCCGGCAAAGACATCCCCGCTCATGCCGACAAAGCTCAGGCGCGGGTCGTGATCAACGCCTTCACGCAGGCGGAACGCGGTCTTGGCGAAACGGCCAGGGCCGAACGCATCGGCCTGCAGGGCCTCGATGGCGGCAAGGTCTTCGGGGGTTTCGTTCCGGATAAGCCAGGAAAGAGCGAGCATGGTCGGTTCTCGGGATCGGGACGGTCAGGCAGGAAACCGGTGCCTGTCGAACCGTTCCGAGGGATCTTTCGAACCGCTCTACCGGTGTCTCAAGGCACGCGTGTGACGACGCGCGAGGGCTGGCCTCGTCGCAATTCTCGTCGTCGCTGGCGTTCGATCCTGATCATCTTCATCCGGCCTGTCGGGACGCAAGGCGCGCGCCCTTCATCTGGTGCGAGGGCGGTCGGTATCATGCAACACCCGGTCCGTAAAGCGTTTCCTGTGTCTTCGCTCACCGTTCATTCCTGGTGAACGCACCATTCAGGTCGTTGAAGACTGTGCGCCAGGGCCCATCTCCGGGGTACAACAGACACAGGAGGATATCATCATGGGTCAACTCGTCGAAGGCGTCTGGAAGACCGGCTGGATCGACACCAGCTCCAGCGGGGGCCGATTCGTTCGCAAGGAGTCCGTGTTTCGCAACTGGATCACCCCCGACGGGACCGCAGGTCCGACGGGCGAGGCCGGCTTTGCCGCCGAGGCAGGTCGCTATCACCTGATTGTCTCCCTTGCCTGTCCCTGGGCCCACCGGACGCTGGTCTTTCGCAAGCTCAAGCGGCTGGAGGACGTCATCACCGTGTCGGCGGTCGAGCCGCTGATGCTGGAAGATGGCTGGACTTTCTCGGAAGCCGAACCCGAGACCGGCGCTCGCACCGCCTGGCAGGTCTATGTGAAGGCCGACCCCACCTATACCGGCCGCGCCACCGTGCCGATCCTGTGGGACCGCAAGCGGCAGACCATCGTCTCCAACGAATCGGCCGACATCATCCGGATGTTCAATTCGGCGTTCGATGCACTGCCGGGGGTCGATGCAACGCTCGACTTCCATCCGCAGGCGCTGCGCGAGGAGATCGAGCGCGTCAACACCCGCGTCTACGACACGGTCAACAACGGCGTCTACAAGGCCGGCTTCGCGACGACGCAATCGGCCTATGAGGAGGCCGTCGGCAAGCTCTTCGAAAGCCTCGACTGGCTCGAGGAGCGCCTTGGCGGGAGCCGCTACCTGACCGGCGACCGGCTCACCGAAGCCGACTGGCGGCTGTTCACCACCCTGCTGCGCTTCGACCCGGTCTATGTCGGCCATTTCAAGTGCAACATCCGCCGCATCGCCGACTATCCGAACCTCTCCGGCTTCCTGCGCGAACTCTACCAGCAGCCCGGCATTGCCGACACCTGCGACTTCGCCACGATCAAGCAGCACTATTACGGCTCGCACGAGAGCATCAACCCGACGCGGATCGTGCCGGCCGGGCCCGAGCTTGATCTCGACCGGCCCCACGGGCGCGACCGTCTCGGCCGCGCCGCCTGATCCACGCCCCCGCGCGCGGCCGCTACCACAGCGGCGCGACCGCGCTCTCGCCGGCAAGCTCCGCAAGGCGCCGGCGGGTGGCGGGTGTCGTCTCCTCGGGCAGCGCATCGACCGCGAAGAACCGCGCCTCGCGGATCTCGCGGTTCGGCCGTAGTGCGTCATCCGGCACGAGGACAGCCGGAAGCCGGTAAAGGGCAACGTGATCGCGCAGGTGGTCGCGCCGGTTGTGGTAGATGGCAAAGAGTTCCGGCTCCGCGCCCGCGCCCGGCAACACGCCTGTTTCCTCGCGGAGTTCCCGCAAGGCGGCCTCCGCCAGCGTCTCGCCGGCATCCACGGCGCCGCCGGGAAGATACCAACCCCGCAGATAGGTGTGACGGACAAGCAGGACGGCGCCATCCGCGTCCCGCGCGGCAATCCGCACACCGAGTGTCATCGCGCGCTGGTAGCGGGTCGCCGCCAGAGCGAGCCTGCGTATCGCTTTCAGCGGAAGGATGGTCCGCATGCCACTGACCCTCTTCACCGCACCCGGTTTCACCCGTCATGGGATCCGCTCGAAGTCGGGTGCCCGATAACAGATACTTAACCCACCATGCGCGCCGCGCATGGGAGAAATGCCCGAATGGCGCTTGTTCAGGCAGGGGATTCCGGGGATTGTCGCCACGCAGCCGAAGGAGCGACACCCGCATGCGGCGGACCCCCATCGTCTCCAAGCTGCATTCTCGAAGGAGAGAGCCATGTTGTCGGTCCTGTTTCCGACCCGCGCCCGGCGCCGTTACGTTTGGCGGCCGGCCATCGACCTGACCAACCCGCGCATCGCCGCGGTGCTGACCACGTTCAGCGGCAACTGACACGGCCGGCTTTGGCAAGAGCGCATGGCGCCTTGCCGGGACCTCCCGTTCTGCACCGTCCCGAGAGGACGGATGGAAGCGCCCGGACCCGTCCGCGGCGCTTTTTGCTTGACCGGACCCGCATGCTTTCCTGATGTGGGCGCATGTTCCGTCTTGCACATTTCTCCGATCCCCACCTTGGCCCGATGCCCGACGCGAAGTTCCGCGACCTCGTTTCCAAACGGGTGATCGGCTACGTCAACTGGCACCGCTCGCGCGCCCGGACCATGACCGGCGCCTGGCTTCCCGGCCTTGTCGAGGATATCCAGGACAACAGCCCGGATCACATCGCGCTGACCGGCGACCTCGTCAACATCGCGCTGGACCTGGAAATCGCAGCGGCACGGCACTGGCTGGACGACCTCGCCCCGCCCGACCGGCTGACCGTCGTTCCCGGCAATCACGACGCCTATGTGCCAGGCGCCCTGCGCCGTGCCGTCCATGCCTGGGGCCCCTACATGAGCGGCGACGCCGAGACGCCCGACCATTTCCCGTTTGTTCGCCGGCGCGGTCCGCTGGCGCTTGTCGGCGTTTCCAGCGCGCGCGCCAGCGGCCCGTGGTTCGCCACCGGCCGCATCGGCACCGCCCAGACACGCCGGCTGCGGGACTGCCTGGAACGGCTTGGCGAGGAAGGCCTGTTCCGCGTCCTTCTCATCCATCATCCCCCGCAACCGGGGGCAACCGGGTGGAACAAGCGCCTGACCGATGCCTCGCGCGTGCGCGCTGCGGTCAAGCGGGCAGGCTGCGAACTCATCCTGCATGGCCACACCCATCTTGCCACCCGCACCGCCATCGACGGGCCTGCCGGACCGGTGTCGGTGATCGGCGTGCCCTCGGCCTCCAACGGACCGGGGCACAAGCGCCCCGCCGCCCGCTACAACCTGTTCTCGATCGATGGCGCACCGGGCAACTGGCAGTGTGAAATGGAAGAGCGCGGCTTCGTCTCCAAGGCCCCTCGCGAGGAAGCGCAACAGGTCGCGACGATCGCGCGGCACGCGATCGACATTCCCGGATAGGCGAGGCTCAAGGGGAAAAACGGGCCGCAGGCGTCAGTTCAGGGGATTGGCGAACCACGCGTAGCCAACCAGCAGCGCGGCGCCGACCAGAAGGCCGACGGCAAAGGCCGCGAACGGCCCCCACAGCCCGCGCACATGCGGCACGCTGGCCACCGACGGCTGGGTCGGCTGCTGCGGGACAGCCGCGACCGAAGTTTCCGCGCGCGGCGGCTCCTTCAGACGCTTGCTGAGCCAGTCGCCCTCGACGGCGCGCTCTCGCTCCAGCACCCGTTCGGCAATGTATTCGGTGATGCAGTCGGCCATGTCGTCGAGTTCGGGCGTCTCGAGGATCACCGTGCGGCCCAGCCGCGTGTCCTTGAGGAAACGGTAGGTGCGCTTGTCGCGCCCCATCGCCACGTGACCGGTGATATCGATCCAAAGGCGCGGGATGTTGCCCGGCACGATCTGGAACGAGAACTGGTCGTCGTCCTCGGGAACTTCCTTGAAGATGTCCTGCAACTCCTCGGCGAGGAGTTCCAGACGGGCCCTTTCCGATTCCTGCAAGTCCACCACCACGTCGGTGCGCTCGACCTCGGCGAACTTGACCTTCCGGATGGCTTCCCGGAGGCTGCGCACCTTGGCATGCGGCACTACATTGTCACGCGATCTGGTCATACATCGTTCCGTTCGAGGCAGGTAAACGAACCCTTAACAAACATGCTTACCATAGTGCGACTTCGTCCGCAGCCGTCCCGCCCATCAGATCCGATTCGTCCACGAACAAACAACGTTTTATGGTTAACGAGGATTAAGACTTCTCCATGGCAAACAACAGCAGCACGGACCGCGTCCGGGAAGCGGCCGCCAGGGCCGGCCTGGTCATCGACATCGTCGAGATGCCGGCCTCCACCCGAACCGCGGAGGAAGCTGCCGCCGCCTGCGGGTGCCAGGTGGCGGAAATCGTCAAGTCGCTCGTCTTCCTCGGCGAGACGAGCGACGATGTCATCCTGCTTCTCGTCAGCGGCGTGAACCGCGTCGACGAAGCCGCCGTTGCCGCGCGCATCGGCGAAAATCTTGTCCGCCCCAACGGTCGAACCGTGCGCGAGCGCACCGGTTTTGCCATCGGCGGTGTCGCGCCGCTCGGCTATATCGCCGAGACACGCGTTTATATCGATGAGGATCTTATCCGATTCGCCGGGATATGGGCCGCTGCCGGATCGCCAAACAGCGTGTTTGCCACAACTCCTTCAGACCTCGTCAAGGCGACCGGTGCGGCCGTTCTGCGCATGACGGGCTGACGACGCGGCGGATCGGGGCGCAACCCGCCCCTACTCTCCCTCGATCACCGGCACATGCCGCGCCGCCGACATCGGCAACACGCCGGCAAGCCGGGGGTCGTCGGAAATCTCGATCGCCCGCTTGTAGGGCGTGAAGCCGCTGTCTCGGTAAAAGCCCAGCGCCTGCGGGCTGTCGGCGGTGCAGGTGTGGACGAAAAGCCGCGCGGTCTCCGGCCGCGACCAGACTTTCGACAGCGCCTGGTTCATCAGCCAGCGGCCGGCACCGTTGCCGATCTCCTGCGGAACCAGACCGAAATAGGCAAGCTCGACATCGCGCGGATCGCTGAAGTCGAGTTCCAGCAGGCCGACCGGTCCGGCCTCGCCTTTCCTGCGGCAGAAATAGACCTCATGACCGGGCCGGGTGATCTGGGCGAGCAGGTCCGCATCGCTTCCCGTCAACCGACCGAACCACAGCCACTCGTCGCCGATCCGGCGGAACAGGGCGCGGTACTCTTGCGGATCCGGTGTCTCGATACGGTCAAGCGAGAGATCCGGCCGGTCGGCCCGGCGCGGCATCGGCTGCGCTCGCATCTCCAGGTAGGTGACGATTGTGGCCACCTTGCCGGGCGGCAGGTCGGTGTAGCCGGCCAGATCGACGCTGATCGAGGACATCGTGGTTCCTTGTGCAACACATGCGCCGACGCTCCGCCGACCGCTTCTGAGGTAGTCCGTCGAGCGCTGGCGATCAAGCCGGAGATGGGATGGTAGACAGAACGGGAGATCGGGCACGACCCCTGCTTCCGCGATTGGCCTTCAAGACGCCATCCGCTACCCTGAGCCCGACACGCGCCGACCCGGGAACCTCATGAGAAACGTCACGCTTGCCGCCCTGCAGACGGCCTGTACGCCAGATCGCGAAACAAACCTTTCCGCCATGGAGCGACTGGTGCGCGAGGCGGCCGGGCGCGGCGCCGACATCGTGCTGCCGCAGGAGCTTTTCGAGTATCCCTATTTCTGCCAGGATGAGGCGCCGGACCTGCTGCTGCGGGCGCAAGCCGCCGAAGGACATCCGGCGATCGTGCGCATGCAGGCGCTCGCCGCCGAACTTGGCATCGTCATCCCCGTGAGCTTCTACGAGCTTGCCGGTCAGGCCCGCTTCAACTCGATCGCCATCATCGATGCCGACGGACGCAATCTCGGCATCTATCGCAAGAGCCACATCCCGCAGGGCTCGGGCTACCAAGAGAAGTATTATTTCTCCCCCGGCGACACCGGCTTTCGCGTCTGGGACACGAAGGCGGGTCGCATCGGCGTCGGCATCTGCTGGGACCAGTGGTTTCCCGAAACCGCCCGCGCCATGGCATTGATGGGCGCCGAAATGCTGTTCTTCCCCACGGCCATCGGCTCCGAGCTGCTCGATCCGAGTTGGGATTCGGCCGCCCACTGGCAACGGGTCATGCAGGGCCATGCCGGCGCAAACCTGATGCCGCTCGTCGCCTCCAACCGCATCGGCACGGAACCGGGGCGCGGCGACACGGAGCTGGTCTTCTACGGGTCCTCCTTCATCGCGGACGCCACCGGCGCCAAGGTCGCGGAGGCGGACCGGACGCAGGAAGCGGTGCTGACCGCCACCTTCGACCTGGACGCGCTCGCTGCCCTGCGCGCCTCCTGGGGCGTTTTCCGGGACCGGCGGCCGGAACTGTACGGACCGATAGCGACATTAGACGGCTCTGCTGTCGGCACCGGCGGGCGCGGCTAGGATGGACACTCCCCTCGCCTCGACGCCGGCCGATGACGGCTACCGCATGCCGGGCGAGTTCGAGCCCCATTCGGGCTGCTGGATGGCCTGGCCCGAACGACCGGACAACTGGCGCGAGAATGCCCGTCCCGCCCAGGAGGCCTTCGCCGCCGTGGCCGAGGCTATTCATGTCAGCGACCCGGTCACGATTGCCGTCTCCAACGCCGAGCACGACAGGGCGAGAGCCCTGCTGTCGCCGGGTATCCGCCTCGTCCGCCTGCCCTCCAACGACGCATGGATGCGCGATATCGGACCGACCTTCGTCACCGGCGCCAATGGCGGCCTGCGCGCCGTCGACTGGCGCTTCAATGCCTGGGGCGGCGATCATGACGGCCTTTACGACCCTTGGGATCTCGACGATGAGGTCGCTGCGCAGATTGCCCGGATCGAAGGCGTCGAGCGCTACCGCGCGCCCTTCGTGCTGGAAGGCGGAGCGATCCATGTCGACGGCGAGGGCACCGTCTACACCACGGAGGAATGCCTGCTTTCCCCCGGCCGCAACCCGAAGCTCTCGCGCGCCTCGATCGAGGCCGGGCTGAAGCGCTATCTCGGAGCGCGCAAGGTCTTGTGGATCCCGCGCGGCGTTCATCTCGACGAAACGACGGGTCATGTCGACAACCTGATCCATGTCTGCGCGCCGGGTGTCGTGGCGCTGACCTGGACCGACGATCGCACCGATCCGCAGCATGAGCGCTCGCGCGAGGCGTTCGAATGTCTCTCCGCCGCCCGGGACGCACGCGGGCGCGCCATCCGCATCGTCCGCCTGCCGATGCCCGGCCCCCTCACCATGACCAGGGCCGAGGCACAGGGCATCGAGACCGCCGACAACGGCATGGTGCGCGAAGGAGGCGAACGGCTCGCCGGCAGCTACGCGAATTTCTACATCGCCAACACGCGGGTGGTGTTTCCCCTGCTCGACGAGCGCAACGACGCCACCGCCGCCGCGATCCTCGCCGGCCTCTTCCCCGACCGCCAGATAGTCGGCGTTCCCGGGCGCGAGATCCTGCTCGGCGGCGGCAACATCCACTGCATCACCCAGCAGGTGCCTGCCTGAACTGGGCTCGCGCGGCCCTCCTGCGCTCAATTCGTCGCATTCCGCAATACTTCACTGGCCGTAGGCGAAACCGCTAAGAAGTTGTTAACCCCGTTGGGGCGACACTGGCTCCAAATAGCCGGTACTCGCGCACGATCAGGGACTCTTTCCACCGCCATGGCTCTCATCGGAAAATCTTTTGGCCGCGGCTTCGGCAGTACCAAGAAGGTGTCCGCCTACCAGCAGATGCAGCAGTGGAAGGCCAAGCAGAAGGCCCATTCCCAGAAGTTCCTGAACCAGCAGGCCGTCGCCAGCAACGTCTTCGCCGTCGGCGTCAGCGAGACCCAGACGGCCACGGAAATGCTATTCAACAATGTCGCCCAGCGCGTCAAGAACGAGGCCAAGGCCAAGATCGCCCAGCAGAACGGCGCGATCGACCAGGCCATCGAAAGCCTCGATTCCGCCAAGACCGGCGACAAGAAGACCGAAGGCGTCGACATCAAGGTCTGAGCGCTCGTTCCCCCAAACCCTCGTTTCGGCAACCGTCGTTAGGCACCCGCCGTGCTGCGGGCGCCCGCGTTTTCATCACACCGACCCGACCGTCTTCAGCCTGGCGCGCGGATGCACCTCGTTCTGGCTCATCACGGTGGTGTGGGCGCGGAAGCGCTCGACGATGGAGCGCACGAAGGGGCGCGATTGCGGCGAGGTCAGAAGCACCGGCACCTCGCCGGCCTGGGCCGCCTGCTCGAAGGCGTCGCGCACCAGACGGACGAACTCCTGCAGCTTCGAGGGCGCCATCGCCAGCGAGCGCTCCTCGCCGTCGCCGACGATGGACTCGATGAACGCCTGCTCCCATTGCGGCGACAGGGCGATCAGCGGCAGATAGCCGCCCGGTGCCTGGTTGGCGGCCGAGATCTGGCGGGCAAGACGGGTGCGCACATGCTCCGCGATCATCGCCGGATTGCGGGTGAAGCCCGTCGCCTCCGCAACCCCTTCCAGGATCGTGCCCAGGTCGCGCACCGAGATGCGTTCGGCCAGGAGCGCCTGCAGCACCCGCTGGATGCCGGAGACGGTGATCTGCGAGGGCACGATGTCCTCCACCAGCTTCGCCTGTTCGCCGGTGATCTCCTTGAGCAGCTTCTGCACGTCGGCATAGGTCAGCAGTTCGGAGACATTGCCGCGGATGGTCTCGGTGAGATGGGTGGCAAGCACGGTCGCGGGATCGACCACGGTGTAGCCGCGCAGCGCCGCGTCCTCGCGATACTGGCCCTCGACCCAGGTTGCGGGCAGGCCGAAGGTCGGCTCGGTCGTGTGCGTGCCCGGCAGCTTCACCTGGCCGCCGGCCGGATCCATGACCATGTAGTGGCTGGGGAAGAGCTGGCCGTTGCCCGCCGGCACTTCCTTGACCTTGATGACATAGTCGTTGGCGCCCAGCTGGATGTTGTCGAGGATGCGCACCGGCGGCATCAATATGCCCAGATCGGCGGCGAGCTGGCGGCGCAGCGCCTTGATCTGCTCGGTCAGCTGGTCGCCGTCCGCGCTCTGGCCGTTGATCAGCGGCAGCAGGGCATAGCCGAGCTCGATCCTGAGCTCGTCCATCTTCAGGGATTCGGTGACCGGCGGCTCCGTCGGCTTGGCCGGCTCGGCCGCGGCGACTTCCGCCATGCGCACCTCTTCCGCCGCCACCCTTTGCGTCTTGCTCGACCGATAGGCGAGATAGCCGGCCAGCCCGGCCAGGCCCAGGAACGGGATCATCGGAATGCCCGGCAGCATCGCCAGCGTCACCATCACGAAGGACGACATGCCGAGCGCCTTCGGGTAGCCGGAAAGCTGCCGGCCGAGCGCCTTGTCGGCGGAGCCCGCGACACCGGCCTTCGACACCAGCAGGCCGGCGGCCGTCGACACGATCAGCGCCGGGATCTGCGACACGAGGCCGTCGCCGATCGTCAGCAGCGTGTAGGTGGTCGCCGCCTGCGAGAAGCTCAGGTCCATCTGCGCGACGCCGATGATGATGCCGCCGATGATGTTGATGAAGGTGATCAGCAGACCGGCGATCGCATCGCCGCGCACGAATTTCGAGGCACCGTCCATGGCGCCGAAGAACGAGCTCTCGTCCTCCAGGTCGCGCCGGCGCTGGCGTGCCGTTCCCTCGTCGATCAACCCGGCGGAAAGATCCGCGTCGATCGCCATCTGCTTGCCGGGCATCGCGTCGAGTGTGAAGCGCGCCGCGACCTCGGCGATACGGCCCGAACCCTTGGTGATGACGACGAAGTTCACGATCACCAGGATCGAGAACACGATGATGCCGATGATGAAGTTGCCGCCCATGACGAAATGGCCAAAGGCCTCGATGACCTCGCCGGCCGCGTCCGTTCCCTCGTGGCCGTTGGCCAGGATCAGGCGCGTGGAGGCGAGGTTGAGCGCCAGCCGCAGCATCGTGGCGATCAAGAGCACGGTCGGGAAGGAGGAGAACTCGAGCGGCTTCTGGATGAACAGGCCGGTCATCAGGATCAGCACGGAGAAGATGATCGAGATGGCCAGGAACATGTCGAGCATCATCGCCGGCATCGGCAGGATGAGCACGACCAGGATGATCATGACGCCAAGCGCCAGCGCGATGTCGCCGCGCCGGATCGTATCCCAGACCGTGGCCAGGCTCGGGGTGCCGGCCGGCAGGCGGAAACCGCCACCTGGCGCCGTTGCCGGAACCTTGGCCTGAGAGCCCTCGCTCGCCGTCACATCGCTCATTCTCGACCCTTCGTCACCCTGTCAGCCGTCTCAGTGGCCATTCGCCTGTCGCGTCGCCCGCCGCCCGTCACCCGCCTCAGGCGACGGCGACGCGCGCCTCGCCGGGACCCGGCACGTCCAGACCTTCATCGGCATACTGATTCAGCTTGTTGCGCAAGGTGCGGATCGAGATGCCGAGGATTTTCGCTGCATGGGTGCGGTTGCCCAGGCAATGATCCAGTGTGTCGAGGATCAGGTCGCGCTCCACATCGGCGACCGTACGCCCGACCAGGACCCGGTTGATGGCCTCCGCCGTGGCCGCCGCATCGGCGGCGATCCGCGCATCGGCGGTCCGTCCACCCGAGATCGGGCTGCCGTCCGGCATGCGGATCGCGTCGAGGTCGATCTCGTCGGCGCTGGCCAGCAGGACGGCGCGGTGCATGGTGTTTTCCAGCTCGCGCACATTGCCCGGCCAGGGGTTGGACAGCAGCATCCTGCGCGCGTCCTCGGAGATCGGGCGCTTCGCGACGCCGTTCTCGCGCGCATAGCGCTCGACGAAGTGGTTGGCCAGTTCGAGAATGTCGCTCGGCCGCTCGCGCAGCGGCGGAAGCTTCAGGTTGACCACGTTGAGGCGGTAGAGCAGATCCTCGCGGAACGTGCCGGTCCGCACGCTTTCGGCAAGATCACGGTTCGACGTCGCGATGATGCGGATGTCGACGGGCACGGGCTTGGTACCGCCGACCCGGTCGATCACCCGTTCCTGGATGGCGCGCAGGAGTTTCGCCTGCAGGCGCACGTCCATCTCGGAAATCTCGTCGAGAAGCAGCGTGCCCCCGTCCGCTTCCTCGAACTTGCCGACCCGCCGTGCGATGGCGCCGGTGAAAGCACCCTTCTCGTGGCCGAAAAGCTCAGATTCCAGCAGGTGCTCGGGGATCGCCGCGCAGTTGATCGAGATGAACGGCTTGTCGGCCCGGTTCGAACGCGAATGCACGTAGCGGGAGATCACTTCCTTGCCGGAACCGCTCTCGCCGGTCACCAGGATCGAGGCATCGGACGGCGCGATCTGCTCGGCAAGCCGGACGACGGCGGCCATCGCCCCGTCGCGATAGATGACGCTCGACTGGTCGCGCGCGACCGCCGCCAGAACAGCCGCGATCATCTCGGGATCCGGCGGCAGCGGAATGTATTCCTTGGCGCCGGCGCGGATGGCGCTCACCGCTGCACTGGCGTCCGTCTTGACGCCGCAGGCAACGACCGGCAGGTGGAAGCGCTCCCCCTGCAGCCGCGCGATCAGCTCGGCAATGTCGAGCCCGACATCCGCCATCACAAGATCGGCGCCGCGCCCGGCGCGCAGGACCTTCAGCATCTCCTCGATGCTGGCCGCATGGGTGACGGCGGCGCCCCGATCCATTGCGATCTTCGAGGCGGTGATCAACTGGCCTTCGAGAGTGCCGACGATCAACAGTCGCATGGTCTTCTCCTGCTCCGATCAGCGATCGGACTTGATGATTTCTGTCATGGTGACACCGAGCTTGTCCTCCACGAGGACCACCTCGCCGCGCGCCACCAGACGGTCATTCACATAGATGTCGATGGCCTCGCCGACCTTGCGGTCGAGCTTCAGGACCGTGCCCGGCGCCAGCCGCAACAGGTCCGACACATGCATCCGCGAGTGGCCGAGCACGGCGGAAATCTGCACGGGCACATCGAACACCGCCTCCAGATCGGCCGCGCTGCGTGCCTGCGAATGGTCGCGATCGCTACCCTCGCGATGCGTCTCCTGCGCTTCCATCTCGGCGAGTGGAATTCCCGCCCGGGACAGGTCGCCGTCGATGTCCTTGTCGATATCGCTCATCCGTCAATCCGCTCCTCGGCGGGCTCGTGGTTGAGGGACGCCTGCTGTCCCTTGCCGGCGCGCCGGCTTTCGAAGTACCGCCGGGCGGCCTGGTCGACCTGCTTCTCGATCGCCTTGCGATCGCGCACGATGCCCCCGTCCGCCCATTCGATCCGGCAATCGCCGGCGCTGATATCAGGCTCGCCCAGAAACACCAGGCGGCCCTCGAAACCCTTCTCCGCGACCAGCGGGTCGACCCGCTCCTTGAGCGCCGCCAGATCGCTGTCGCGCACCCGGATCACCAGATGCGGCGCCCGCCGCAGCGGCCCGAGGCACTCGGAGATCAGCGCGACGATCTCGCCCAGCGGCTCGCGGGCGATCAGATGCGCGCACAGCCGGCGCGCCACCAGGAAGGCCAGCGCGACCGCGTCCTTCTCGTGACGGGCCTGCTCGGTGTCGAGCTGGCCGATCAGCGCCGAAACGGTCTCGGCCAGCCGGCCGGCCTCGTCGGCGAACCGGCCTTCGTCGCTCTGCTGGCGCTCGACCGCCGCTTCAGCGCGGCCGCGCTCGTAGGCGGCCTGTTCGGCGGCGGCGACCAGTGCACGGTGCTCAGCGAGCGGGATCGTGGGAACCACCGGCTCCACGACCTCCTCGACCTCTTCCTCCTGAGGCACGTCGATCGCCGCAAAGTTGCGGTCGAAGAGGAAGCGGTTGACCTTCATCGGTGTGCTCGCAATTCGTGTCATCATCGTGCTTCAGGCCACCTAGTAGATGATCTCGTCATCGCCCTTGCTCTTGGACAGCATCAGCTCTCCCTTCGCGGCGAGGTCCTTGGCGGTCGCCACCATTCCCGACTGCGCCTCGTCCACGTCGCGCAGGCGGATCGGTCCGAGCGCGTCCATGTCGTCCTGCATCATCCGGGCGGCGCGCGAGGACATGTTGGAGAAGAAGAACTCGCGCACCGATTCCGACGCACCCTTGAGCGCGATCGCCAGGCGGTCCTTCTCGACGCTGCGCAGCAGCGTCTGGCAGCTGCCCGCATCGAGTTTCATCAGGTCGTCGAACGTGAACATCAGCGTCTTGATGCGCTCGGCCGAGTCGCGGTTTTCCTCTTCCAGCGCGGCCAGGAACCGGGCCTCCGTCTGGCGGTCGAAATTGTTGAAGATGTCGGCCATCATCTCGTGGCTGTCGCGCCGCGAGGTGTTGGTCAGGTTCGACATGAACTCGACACGGAGCGTCTGCTCGACCTTCTCCAGCACTTCCTTCTGGATCGATTCCATCTTCAGCATGCGCGAGATGACCTCCAGGGCCAGCTCCTCGGGCAGGATGCCGAGCACCTTGGCGGCGTGATCCGGATCGATCTTCGACAGCACCACGGCGACGGTCTGCGGGTACTCGTTCTTCAGGTAGTTGGCGAGGACATTCTCCTGCACGTTGGAGAGCTTTTCCCACATGTTGCGGCCCGCCGGTCCGCGGATCTCCTCCATGATGATGGAAACGCGATCGCGCGGCAGGAAGCTCGCCAGCAGGCGCTCGGTGACGTCGACATTGCCGTTCAGCGCGCCGTTGCTGGAGATCTTCTTGACGAAGTCGACAAACAGCTCCTCGAGCATCGTCGGCGTCACCGGACCCAGCCGCGACATCGCGGCGGAGACTTCGCGGACCTCCATCTCGTCGAGCTGTTCCCAGATGCGGCGCCCGTGCTTTTCGCCGAGCGCCAGCAACAGGACGGCAACGCGCTCTGTTCCCTTGAGATCGCGCTCCTTCTCGGAGGAGCTGATCGTCAGGTGGCTGTGCGCCGTGGTCTGGATGCTGTTTGCGATACTCATGCCGCTTCATTCATCCAGCTACGGATGATCCCGACTGCTTCTTTCGGATATTCGTCGATCAGCGCGCCGACCTTTGCGATGGTGGCGACCTGGACCGCGCCCTGCGCCTGGGCCTCTTCCAGCCACTCGATACGCGGCTCGCCGTTCTCGTCGGTCTCGCCTGGCATCGAGCGGTCACCCGACTGGTCGGCCAGCATCGGGCTTTCCAGCGGCTGGCCGTCGGAGCCGAGCAGGACCGGCGCGGCCGGCTCCTCGACCGTGAGGATGCGCTTGATCAGGGGGCGCACCGCGAAGAGCGTCAGCAGCACCGCGATCAGGAACAGAACGCCCAGCTCGACGAAACGCATCATGTCGGCGCGGGTGAACTCGAACAGACCGGCCTCTTCCTCCGCCAGCACGCTGTTGGGCGCCTGGGCGAAGCGCAGGTTGACCACCTCGACCGTATCGCCGCGGCGCTCGTCGAAGCCGACCGCCGAGCGCACCAGCGTCTCGATCCGCTCCAGCTCTTCCGCCGTGCGCGGCTCGTAGGCGATATCGCCGTTGGCGTCCGGCGCATAGACGCCGTCGACCAGCACTGCCACCGACAGGCGCTTCAACCCGCCGGCTTCGATGGTCTCGGTCTTCACCGACTTGGAGATCTCGAAATTGACGATCTCCTCGTTCTGGTTGGCGATGTCGCGATTGCCGTCCTCGCCGGTCTGCTGGTCGGCCTCGGGCAGCTGGTTGCCGGCGGTCACCGCGCCCCGGCGGCCGATGGTCGAGGAATTCTCTTCCCGTGTCTGCGTCGAGCGCACGACCTGGCCTTCCGGGTCGAAGGTCTCCTGCGTTTCGGAGGTGCGGGTATGGTCGAGCTCCAGCGCGACACGCACCCGCGACCGGCCGACGCCGACCACCGAATTGAGGATCTCCTCGACCTGCGAGCGCAGCCGCGCTTCCATCGACTGGGTCCGTTCCTGCAGCGAGGAAGCGAGGAAACCTTCGCCTTCCTCGCCCGCGCCGCTGGCCAGCAGTCGGCCGGTCTCGTCGACGATCGAGACGAAATTCGGCTGCAGCCCCTCGACGGCGGTCGCCACGAGATGCTGGATCGCGCGGATCTGGCCGGGATCGAGCGACCCGCGCACGGACAGCGCGATCGAGGCGGATGGCGGCTGGGCATCGCGCTGGAACAGCCGGCGCTCCGGCAGCACCAGGTGAACGCGCGCCGACTTGATGCGGCCGATGGAGCGGATGGTGCGGGCGAGCTCGCCTTCGAGCGCCCGGGTGCGATTGATATTCTGGACGAAGCTGGTGGAACCGAGCGTGTCGGCCTTGTCGAAGATCTCGTAGCCGACGGATCCGCCGAGCGGCAGGCCCTGTTCGGCAAGGCGCATGCGGACGCGGAACACCTCCTCGTCGGAGACCAGGATCGTCGCGCCGTCGTTCAGCAGCTCATAAGGCACCGCGAGGCTGTCGAGCTGGGAGACGATTGCGGAGGAATCCTCGAAGGTGAGATCTGTGTAGAGCGGCGTCATCTGCGGCGCGGTAACGCGCAGCATGATCAAGGCGAACACGCCGACCAGGATTGCCGCGACAGCGCCCATCGCGGCGAGGCGGCCAGGTCCCAGTGCCTTTACAAGATCCGCAAGTCCGTTCACGTGCCACCCGTTCGATGCTCTTGGAAAGAACCGTTTGAGACCGGGCCACCCGGGAAAGCCCTGGGGATGAGGGGATGGAAAAAGGCGCCCCCGGATGGCCGGTAGGCAAAATTTGCCCGCCAGATGGTAAACAAGGTGTTAACGCGCGTTAGCAAATGGTGAAAACGGCTGTTTTCCGCCGAAAATCATTGGCGAAATGCGACCGGAACCCGGCAAGATTGACCGGCCTCGTTAACCTTTCCTGAAACGTCGACGAGTCGCGCCGCACGGATCCCGGCCAGGCGCCGCCGTGGGCGTCGTGCGCGACGAGGCCCGGGGCGCGGCAAACGCAAAAAGGCCGGCTTGAGGGCCGGCCTTGCGTCATGTTCGAGGATCTGCGGAACTGTTCGGGCGGGGAAGCTTGCCGATCAGTTCCGGTATTGCTGCACGCGGGTCGCGCGCAGGCCGGCAAGACCATGCCGATCGATGGAACTCTGCCAGGAGAGGAATTCCTCAACGGTCAGCGTATACCGCTTGCAGGCTTCGTCCAGGGACAGCAGTCCGCCACGCACGGCGGCCACCACCTCTGCCTTTCGCCTGATTACCCATCGCCTCGTTGATACCGGAGGAAGATCGGCAATCGTAAGCGGCGACCCGTCAGGGCCGATAACATATTTGACACGCGCACTCGCTCGGTCGGTCATTGTACACTCACACTCAACATGACCACGTTGACTATGAATGTAACTGTTTGGCTTTAAAATTTGCCTAAGCCCAAAGCAACAATTCGGTAAGAATTGGAACGACTCAGAAAACCTTTCGACAGTCGTAAAGCGAGGAAAACATTGGGCTAGGCGATACTGCGCCGGTTTCGCAAATTGGGAACCGGGACGGTCGGAAAAAAAATAAACCGGCGACGACAGGTTTTCCTGTCCGCGCCGGTTTGTCGCCAGTCCCCCGGAGCAGCGGCCTTGGCCGCGCCCCCGCGACCGCTACGAGGTCGAATTCACGGAAATCACCGCGCTGGCCGGGATACGGACGCCGCCCACGGTCAGGACCGCGCCGGACGAGGTGAACTCGATGCCCTCGACCGTTCCCGAGACTTCGGTCGCGACCGGAATGCTCGGATTGCCCTTCTCGTCGTAGCGTCCGATAGAGATCGTGTAGTTGCCCTCAGGCGCTGCGGACCCTGCTGTGGTGGTCCCGTCCCAGGTATAGGCATTGCGCCCCGACGACAGGTCGGCATCGGCTGTGTAGATCACCGCGCCGAGCTCGTTGCGGATCTCGATCTTCGCCTTGCCGGAGCTGGGGGAATCGTAGGTCCAGTTCGCCTCGCCGTCGGAAAGCTGCGTGGTGGCACCGGAGGCCACCACATTGGTGCCCAGATAGCTGACATAGCTCGACGCCGTCGTCGCCGCCATGACGCCCAGCAGGTCGCCAAGCTGATCGTTCGTCTTGATCTGCTGTTCGACCGAGGAATACTGAACCAGCTGCTCCGTGTATTTCGATGAATCCATCGGGTCGAGCGGATCCTGGTTCTTGATCTGCGTCGTCAGGATCGACAGGAACAGCTCGTAATTGTTCGACAGCGCCGACATCGACGTGATCGAGGATCCCGATCCCGCCGAACCGCTACCGCCTGTAATGCCGCTTGTCGTCATCGCATTCTACTCCTGCCAGGGGCTGGCGACTGACGCCTGCCCCGCCCCTGAACCGGGCTAGATCTGGATATCGAGGGCGCCGCTGGCGCCGCTCACATAGGCCCGTGCCGCTGCCATCGGCAGCGTGTCGCCGTCCTCCTTCTGGAGGACACCGCCTTCTCCAGGCTGCGAGGAGCGGCCATCGCCCCCCTCGCCCCGGTCGAAAGCCGTGGAACCGTTCTGGTTCATCAGCGACATCTCCAGTCCTGCATTTTCCAGCTTCAGGCCGGCGGCATCGAGTGCCCTTTCCAGCCCGCGCTGGTCGCGCAGGAACATGTCCAGTGTCTCGCTGCGCTCGACGGCGAGATGCGCTCTCACCGTTCCGTCCCGCGAGACCTTCAATTCAACGTCGACCCGGCCGAGCTCGGGCGGGTCCATACGGATCTGGAAGCGCGTTTGCCCCTTCTGGGCAAACCTGGCGACTTCCGCCGCCAGATGTGCGCTTGCCACTGCCGCGTTCTGCGGAAGTGCCGCCGTCGATCCGCGAATGGCGGCGGTCGAAACACTGGCCTGCGCCTCGGCGCGGGCAATCTCTGTCAGGCCGTTGAAGGGATCGCTCCCCTCTCCCTGGCTCGCATCGCCCTCCGCCATGGCGGCGGCGAAGGCGAGAGCAGCCGCGCTCACGCCGGGGCGCTGGATCTCGATCGGCTGGGGCGCGGCCGCCTGCGGCGCCGAGGTTCCCGCCGGCTTGCTGCTGCCTTCGCGCGCGGCGCCGGCGCCCTCACCGTCCTGTACGGGCGTGCCGGTCGTCGCCTCTTCGACGGCCTGCGCGTAGTCAAGCTCGCTCGTGCGGGCGGCGGCCGAAGCCGCGCCGCGCGGCAGGACGTTCCCAACCTGGCCGGTCAGCGCCGACATGGCCTGGCCGCTGGCAACCGGCGTGCCCTGCTCCCGCGAGACCGTCCCGGTCCGGCCGGCCGCGGCTGCGTCATCCGCCACCGTGCTGGTCGTGATGCTGATATCCATGTCGCCTGCCGGAACGACCGCGCCCGCAAGGGCGCTCGCCGGAGCCATCCCGGACACCGACAGCTTGCCGGCAACCGTTGCATCCGGCGCCGGTCGGATATTTGTGCCGGCGGCCGCGCTGGCAGCCGCATCCGTGGTCGGGGTTGCCCCCGCCCGAGCCGGATCAGCGGCTGCATCGGGGTGCTTCGCTGCCGTTCCCGGCGCCTCGCCCGGCAAGGCGCCGGCATCGGCATCGGCCGTCATGGCGAGAGCCTGGTCGCCCCCGGCCCGAACACCGATGCCCTGGTTTTTCGCAATCAGGCTTTCCGCGCCCTGGCGTCCGGGAAGCAGATCCTGGACGCTGCCTGCCTGCGGCTGCGAGGCGGCGCGCACGGACGCCTCCGCCCCGGTCGCGGCTTCGCCGGTGCCGGGTCCGCCAGTCCCGGAGAAGGCAGCCCCGTCCGTTTCCGTCGCCGGAACGCCTGTAACCGTCGCGACAAGCGAAGCGCCTGCGGTTTGCATCGGATCGGGTCCGGCACTCGTTCCCGCTGTCGCAGGAGCGCTACCAGTCCGCATGGCGGCCGAGCCGTCCTGGCCCTCGATACCGCTCGCCACCCTAGCCGGCCCGCCGGAGCGCTCGGTCGCGGTCGACGTGCCGGCACCGGTTGCGAGCGTTGCCTCGATGGTATTCCCACCAGGCCGGGCAACGGCCGCGGAAAGAGTTTCATAAGACAGGCTCGCGCCGGCCGATCCGGCAACCGCCGCGCCAGCGCCCGTCGTACCGGCACCGCTCGCATCGTTGCCGGCCAAAGCGGCTCCCGCCTGTATCTCGCCCGCCTGCAGCGTCATGGTCCGGGCTGCTTGCGCGGCGGCATCGTCGGACGCCGGCGAGGTCGCCGCCTTCGTCACCGCTCCGGCGACTGTCTGTGAATTCCCATCAGCTTCTGCGGCAAAGGCAAGACCGTCAGCCAAGCCGCCCGCGACCTTCGCCGACAGTGAGGCGCTGGTGGAGGGAAGACCGGACCTGTCGCCATCGTTCGAGGCAATTTCCGCTGGCGCCGTGCCCGTGCCCGGCACGGCGGGCTGCGTCAAAGCGCTCCCGGTTCCCACAGCACCGGACCCCCTGGTTGAGGATCCGCTCGACGCGCTTCCGGCGGTCGAAGTTCCGCCTTCCACGGCACCGGACACGCCCTCAGTGGCGCCGAGGGCTGCCTGCGCGGACAGCGCGGTTGAAAATCTCGTCCCTGCCGGAGTGTCGGTCAGGGTGGTCGAGGCCTGGCCTCCGGCCGCGATCATGCCCGAAAGGATGCCGGCAAGGCCCGCGGGAATGCCCGTCTGCGCCGCGACGCCGAGTGTCGTGCCCGCCGCACTGCCATCCACGGCAAGATCGGTTGTCAGTTGTTCCCCCGCGCCCTCGCCCGTCAGCGCACCGGCAATGACGCCCTCGCTCGCCCGGACGGCATCGGCGAACCATCCGTGCGGCGCCACTGCCGCCAGCGGCCCGGCCTCGATATCCAGCTGGACGAGCATGCTCGCATCCACATGCAGCTCGCGCAGGCCGGCAAGGGGAATGCCGCCACGCCCTGCAAAGCCCTGTGAAGACGCGCTGTCGCCGGCCGTGGTCCGCATGCCAGCCGTCACCGCACCCAGGTCGAGCGCGAACATCGACGGCGTCCCGGCCATCAGCCCGGCGCCGGTCGCCCGACCGGCAACCTGGCTCCCGGCCTGACCGGCAAGGCCTGCCACGCTTGCCGGGAAACTGGACACTGGATTGGCGAGGATCACGCGTCTCTCCGATTTCTCTGTCGCCTGCCCCGTCATCCGGATTGCGCAGGCCACTCTTCCGCCAATCTTGTCAGCAAATGCCGGGCCAACATGAAAAATGGCGGAAAACAGCGAATGTGGAAGAGAGCCCCCTTGTCTCCGGCCAGGCAATTTCTCACATACCGGGTAAACATTGCCGAGACCGGTAAGCTTTGCCGGGCGAGGACTGCACGATGCGCGTTGCCTTGAGCGCACCCTTTTCCTTTGCCCGGCCGATCCGCTATAGTCGCGCGCAACAGATGCGGGCTGCCAGACACGGGACCGGTCGCGTCCCCCAGCAAACCGTCCGCGCACCGGCACGGTGTCGCCAGGGCGACCGGCAACGGATCGGACGCGACAGGGCCGGATATCGCAACGGCAGGATCAGCCAGGAGCCGAGAATGGCAGGGGCGACGACGGCAGGCACGGCAACGGCCGGCATCCGGAGCCGACCAGGCGCGGAAACGCGTCGCCGGACAGGCCATCGGCCGGCACCGCAAGCAAACAGGACCGCAAGGTGACAGGCATGCTCAACAGTCTCGATATCCCGAAGCGGCCACAGGACACGCGTGTCGTCGTCGCCATGTCGGGCGGTGTCGATTCCTCCGTCGTGGCCGGGCTGATGAAGCGGGAAGGCTATGACGTCATCGGCGTCACGCTACAACTCTACGATCACGGCGAGGCGGTGCATCGCGCCGGCGCGTGCTGTGCCGGACAGGACATCCAGGACGCCCGGCGGGTGGCCGAGCGTCTGGGCATTCCCCACTACGTGCTCGACTATGAAGACCGCTTCCGCGAGAAGGTGATCGAGCGGTTCGCCGAGAGCTATATCGCCGGAGAGACGCCGATCCCCTGCGTCGCCTGCAACCAGACGGTCAAGTTCTCGGACCTTCTGGAAACCGCACGCACGCTCGGCGCCGACGTGCTCGCCACCGGCCACTACGTGCGCTCCCGTCTGATTGATGGTCACAGGGCCATGTTCCGGCCGGTCGACCTCGACCGCGACCAGAGCTATTTCCTCTTCGCCACCACGCCGGACCAGCTCGATTTCCTGCGCTTTCCCCTCGGCGGCATGACCAAGCCCGAGACCCGTGAGCTTGCCCGCGAGTTCGGCCTGTCCGTTGCGGAAAAGCAGGACAGCCAGGACATCTGCTTCGTGCCGCAGGGCAAGTATGCCGACGTGATCGAGCGGCTGAAGCCGAATGCCGCCGAGCCCGGCGATGTCGTTCATGTCGACGGCCGCGTGCTCGGCACCCACCAGGGCATCATCCACTACACGATCGGCCAGCGTCGCGGTATCGGCATCGCCACCGGCGAGCCGCTCTACGTGGTGCGCCTCAACGCGGAAGCCCGCCAGGTCGTCGTCGGCCCGCGCGAGGCACTCGGCACCCGCGAGATTGTCCTGCGCGACGTCAACTGGATCGGCCCCGGCAGTCTTGCCGACATCCCCGCCTCCGGCCTTGAGCTGCACGCCAAGGTCCGCTCGACCCGGCCGCCGAAGCCCGCCATCCTGCGGCTTGTCGACGGCGTCGCCATGCTCGACCTTGTCGACGGCGAAACGGGCGTCGCACCCGGCCAGGCCTGCGTCTTCTTCGACGATGACGGCGATGGCGGACGGGTGCTCGGCGGTGGCTGGATCGGCCGCACCATTCCCTCCGGCGCCGGCCTTGGCGCCAACGAGACAACACAAGCACGCGTGGTGGCAACACTCTGATGGCCGTTGAGTTCTTTCCTGTCAGCCGTATTCGCCGCCTGTTCGACAAGCTCCTGCGCCGCCTCGGCATCGGTGGCCGCGACGGGCTATCGCCCGCCAGCGCGGTCGAGAGTGCCTATGCCCGCTGGGCTCCTGTCTATGACTGGGTCTTCACCGCGCCGCTCATCGCCGGCCAGCGCGCCGCCGCAAGGGAAGCGAACCGCCACGCCGGAGAACTGGTCGAGGTCGGGGTCGGCACCGGCCTGTCGCTGCCGCTTTACGATCCGTCGCTGTCGATCACCGGCATCGACCTGTCGAAGCCCATGCTGGCGCGCGCCCGCGACCGGATCCGCCGCAAGAAGCTGAAGAATGTCGCCGCCTTGCGGGCCATGGACGCCTCGCAAATGGACTTCCAGGACGCCCGCTTCGACATCGCCACGGTGATGTATGTGGTCAGCGTGGTCCCGGACCCGGCAGCCGTGCTCAAGGAACTGGAACGCGTCGTGCGCCCGGGCGGCACGGTCATCATCGTCAACCATTTCGCATCCGAACGCGGTGTGCTCGCCGCCATCGAGCGCTTTCTCGCCCGCTTCGCCGAGAACCTCGGCTGGGATCCGCTCTTCCCCCGCGAAAAGGTGCTGGCCAACACCTCCATGGTGCTGGAGAGCGAGAGCCGTCACGGTCCCTTCGGCCTCTTCACCATGATGGTCTTCCGCCGCTAGGGGTTGGACCCGGCCAGCGCCTCCCCGCAGGCGCCGAAACGCAGACGGCCCGGGATCGCTCCCGGGCCTTTCTTTTGTGTTCGGATGCGGAACGAGTCGCCTCGAGGCTGGCCCGTCTCGTCTCACATCTTGCCGGTGGAGAAGAACAGCGTCTCGCCGTTGCTGTCGTCGACGCCGTCATTGTCGGTGACCGCATAGCCGGTGCCCGAGGCATCGACCGTGAAGCCCTCGATCTTGTCGACGACATAGCCGCCGGTCGCCTTCAGGTCCGGGATGAAGTCGCGCACCTCCTCCTTGGCAACCAGCGGCAGCTCGCCGCCGAGCGGCGCTGGCCCCGAGACCGGCACCCGGTAGAGCTTCTTCAGCCTGGCATTGTCGCCGATCTGGTTGTCGCGCTCGATGACGTAGACGTGCTCGCCGTGAGCCACGATCTCGGAGAGACCCACCCAGCCCGTCTCGGCCGCCTCCAGCGGATAGCGCACCGCGCCCCATTCCTTGCTCTTGGTGTTGTAGGCGACAAGCTTCACGGCGGTCTTGGGATCGTCCTTCCACGGACGCTGGATGGCGATCCACAGCGTATCGCCGATCATCGCGATGCCCTCGGCGCCGAAGCGGGTCTCCACCGCCAGCAGTTCCGGCGGGAAGGCGATCTGCTTCCTGATCTCGCCCTTGCCGTTCACATGGTAGAGCGCATGCGGCACCAGCCGGTCCGAACGCCCTTCCGAGGCGAGCCAGAAACCGCCCTCGCCGTCGGAAACGATGCCTTCCAGATCGAGAAGCTGCGCCGGCTGGCCGGCCCGCGTCACGCGGATCGCATCGGTGATGCGGGCCGGATGCGCGGTCGCGTCGATGCGGAAGATCGACGGCTGCACGCCGTAGGCGCTGTCGTTGACGGCGTAGAGAATGCCGGGCTCGCTCGGGTCGGCGGCAAGCCCCGACAGCGCGCCGAAACCGATCGGCCGGCCGGCCTCGTCCATCTTCGAAACGATCATCGGATAGGCGGCGGGGCCTTCCACCCGCTCATAGAGCGTCACATGCGAGCGCAGGCCGTTTTCCTCAACGAGATCGGCCTCGTTGGAAACGGCGAGGAGGTTGCGGCCGGGAATGGCGACCGCCCCTCCGGCGCCAGCGCCGTCGGCAGCAGCTGGAGGAATTCGGGCGCGGCACCCGTGTCGCGATAGACGCCGATCGCCGAGCCGCGTTCGGACAGGACGAAGATCAGCGTCTCCTCGCCGAAGCGCTTGACCTCGAGCCCCTCGGGCTCGGCGCCCTTGTTGCCCGAGCGGCCCTCGGGATAGTGACCGGCAAGCGCAACGCGATACTCGAAGTCGAGACCGGCCTCGTGAAGCACCTCGCCGCTCTTGGAAAAGATCGTGAAGCCGCGCGAACCGCCCTCGTAGTCGCCCTCGTTGGCGGTAACGAACCGGTCGCCGTCGAGCCACTTCACCGCATCCGGCTCGCGGGCAACGCCGGTCAGCGTGCCGTCGAAGGTCAGCGCGCCCTCTTCCCGGACGTCGACATTGTCGAGATCGACGCTGCCGGCGGAGAAATGCGAGACGACCTCGCCCGCATTGCCATCGACGACGACGATGTGGTTGTTCTCCTGCAGCGTCACCACGATCTCGTTGGCCGCGTTGATGTCGACGAATTCCGGCTCCGGGTCGTCACCGCCAACAGCGGCGAGGCCGGTCAGGTCGACCACCTTCATCGCCGCGCAGTCGGGAGCGCCGTCGCGAATCGGCAGGATGACGAGAGTGCCGGCCGGCATCTGCGGCAGCGCGCCGTCATTCAGGTCCTCGTCGCGCTCGTTCTCGATCGCCACGGCAAGAAGGTCGCCGGAAGGCGAAAGCGCCACCGAATCCGGCTGGCCGCCGAGATCGCAGGATGCCTCGATCGTCTTGCCGGCAATGTCGATGACAGTGAGGTTGCCGGAAGGTGCCGTGTAGCTCTCGGACGTGTTGACGCCGGCAAACGCCTTGCCACCTAGTACGGTGACCGAGGTCGGTTCCCCGTCGAGCTTCACAATACCTGCCGGCTTCGGCGCGGCGGCGTCAGTGATGTCGACGAAGCCGATGGCGCCGAGCGGGCTGTCGGAATAGACCAGCGTCGAGCCGTCCGCGGTCGCCGCGATGATCTCCGCCGAGGTCTCGCTCTTCTGGTCGAGATCGGCCGGCAGGTTGGTGTTGACCGGGAAGGAGGCGATCCGGTTGAACACAGGATCGGCCGTGGCCGCGACGGTCGAGCCGAGAAGCGCCGCCGCGAGCGCACCAAGCACCTTGAATTTCATGATGTCCCCCAGAAAGCGAGAGGCGGATTTGCCAATCAGGAACTGTTAGGGGGTCGACATGACAGCCGCTTGACAACCGGAGGGAGGTGAGAAAATTAATCTAAACCAGTGGCTTGCGGTAGCGACGGGCAAGGTACACGACCGCTCCGGACTTCAGGGTGCCGTAGAGGATCGAGCCCTGGGCGCCGGAAAACTCCTTCAGGAACCGACGCATCAGGGCGGTCTTCTGGATGCGGTTCATCTTGCGCTCGTTGACCGCATCGAGCGCGTTGACCACGCCCGGCGACAGGTTGGTCTCGCTTTCCAGCACCAGGCCCGAGGCGCCGAGATCCCGATCCAGCCCCTCGATCATCGTTGCCGCGCGCATGTCGGCCCAGGTGAAGCTGCCGCCCGGCGCCAGCACCCGCGCCACTTCGCGGGCAAAGGCCGGCACATTGGCGTAGCAATGCGAGGACTCGATGTTGACGACGATGTCGAAACTCGCATCGGCAAAGGGCAACGCCTCCGCATCGCCCACCTCGAAGGTCAGGTTCGGCGTGTCGCCGTTGAGCTGCCGCGCCCGGTGCACCGTCTCCGGCGAATAGTCGAGGCCGGTCACCGCGGCCGGCGCCATGTAGCGGGCGATGTAGCGCGCCCCGCCGCCGCGTCCCGAGCCCACTTCCAGAACGCGCGCGCCCTCGACCCGGAGCCCGGCCATCGCCTGATGGTAGAGCCCGATGAAGGCGCGTTCCGGCTCGTCCTCCGCCGTCAGGGCGAAGGCATCGCCCGCCGGCAGGTAGCCGTAGTTCATGAAGCGCCAGTCGCTGTCGCGCCAGGTCCTGGAGAGGATGTTGTAGAGCCGCTTCCAGGCCCATTTGCGGCTTTTCGGAAAGGCACCGCGCTCGACTGCGCGCAGGACATAAACGAAGGCACGGCTGGTCATCGGGCGGCGGACTCCTGCGCCGCGCTCTCGGCGGCGTATTCGTTGGCGAGCCAGGCCCGCCCCTTGCGGATGAGGTCGCTGTCGTCGGCCTTTCGCGGATCGTAGCCCGGCAGATAGTAGCACAGGAAGGACCTGAGGCTGACCCGCATATAGCCGGGCGAGACCATCTGCAGCCAGGCGAAACGCGACCAGAAGCGAAAGCCCGTGCGGATGCCGTCGGCCTGCACGTGCAGACGCACATTGCGCACGGAGAGCCGCACGAAGTGGAACGCCGTGATGTTCATCGCCGAGACGCGCAGCCCGTACCGCTTCCAGGCCGGCATGCCGGCCGCCGCCCGCTTGTAGACGTCGAGCGCGACCGCCTTGTGTTCCAGCTCCTCCAGCGCATGCCACATCCACAGGCGCCGATAGGCCGGATGGGCGCTGGAGAGGATTTTCTGATGGCGCAGCGTCATGGTCGAGAAGTTCGCCGTCAGATGCTCGACCGCACAGGTCACCGCCAGCCGCAGCAGGGGCACCTTGACGCTGCCGAGGATCGCCTTCACCGGCTGCTCCATCTCCTCCACATCGTAGCCGAGCCCCGCCAGCGTGCGGTTGTAGTCTTCGTGCTCGCGCGTGTGGAACGCCTCCTGCACCGCGTAGCCATTGATTTCCTTGATCAGTTCCGGATCGCCGAGCGCAGAGGCATAGTGCTTCAGCGAGCGGATGAAGAACCGTTCGCCTTCGGGCAGGAAGATCGAGAAGGCATCGAACATCGCGGTGCGCATCGGATCGCCGCCGAACCAGTGGCGCTCCGGGTTGCCCGAGATATTGAAGCGGATGTCGCGCGGCACGATCTCGTCGTCGCCATGCGCGCCGGCCCAATCGGGCATGGCGAAACTCGTCATTATTATCAATCCCCGCAATGTTGGCCGCAGCGTAAGATGGGCTCTCCGCGCTGGCAAGATGCTCCGCCTCCGTCACACGTATGAGACCTCACGCAGCTAGGAGATGACGGTCGACGGCGGAGCGCCGTCTCGCGTCTAGAGCCTTTTCGGCCAGCCTGAGGGAGTGCCAGCGATGGATCGCAACGACAGCCAGCATATCGACTACGAGGCTTTTTCCTTCGACACATTCGACGAGGCCCGCAGGCCCGGCCCGGACGTGACCGGCTTCGACCAGGTGGTCGAGGCGGCCCTGTCCCGCCGCGGTTTCCTGGGCGTTCTTGCCTACGGCTCGGGCGCCGCCGCCATGGGGCTCGGCACCGGCATGGGCAGCCTGCTGTCCTCCGTCTCGGCCGAGGCCGCGACCTCGCGCTTTGCCTTCAAGCCGATCCCGATCGCCACCGACTTCACCATCCACGTGCCGGAAGGCTACACGTGGCAGGTTCTGGCACGCTGGGGCGATCCGCTCTTCTCCGACGCAGCCGAATTCGACCATGCGACCGGCGGTGACGCGGCGACCTCCAACCGCGTCTTCGGAGAGAACACCGACGGCATGGAACTCTTCGTCGTCGGCGGCCGCCAGGTGATCGCGGTCAACCACGAATACGTCAATCCGAAGCTCAACCTGCCGAAGAACGAGGGCGGCAAGCCGGCGAGCGCCGAGGACGTGCGCAAACTGCAGAACCTGCAGGGCGTCACCGTCATGGAAGTGGCGGAAGACGAAAACGGCTGGCACATCGTCGTCGACAGTTCGCTCAACCGCCGCATCGACCACAACACCGAGATGCGCCTGTCGGGACCTGCCGCCGGCCACGACCTGCTGAAGACGGAAGCCGATCCGACCGGCACCTCCTCGCTCGGCACCTTCAACAACTGCGGTGCCGGCAAGACCCCGTGGGGCACCTATCTGACCTGCGAGGAGAACTTCAACGGCTATTTCGGCTCGACCGACGAGGCCGTTGCCCTGCCGGAGGATTTCAAGCGCTACGGCATCGATGCCAGGAGCGTCTATTCCTACGAGAAATTCGACACCCGCTTCGACCTCTCGAAGAACCCCAACGAGCCCTATCGCGCGGGCTACATTGTGGAAATCGACCCGGCCGATCCGACCTCGACGCCGGTCAAGCGCACCGCGCTCGGCCGCTTCAAGCACGAGAACGCGGCGGCGGTCGTCGCGCGCGATGGCCGCGTCGTCGTCTATCTGGGCGACGACGAGCGGGGAGAGTTTCTCTACAAATTCGTCTCGACCGGCACTTATACCCCCGGCGGCGACACCTCGACGCTGCTCGACGAGGGCACGCTGCATGTCGCCCGCTTCTCCGACGACGGTTCGGGCGAATGGATCGCGCTGACGCCGGAGACGACGGGGATGCCGGCGGCGGAGATCGCCATCCTCACCCGCATCGCCGCCTCGAAGGTCGGCGCCACCACGATGGACCGCCCGGAATGGGTTGCCGTCAACCCGGTTGCCATCGAGGCCTATTGCGCGCTGACCAACAACTCGCGCCGCGGCGTCAAGCCCAATGCCGGCGGCGACGCGACGCCGGTCGGCGGCCCGAATCCGCGCGCGGAGAACAAGTACGGCCAGATCGTGCGCTGGTATCCAGCGGACGACGACCATGCGGCGACCGGTTTCACCTGGGATCTCTTCGTCATGGCCGGCAACCCGGCCGTCCATGACGATGCCTATGCCGGTTCGGAAAACGTCAATGAAGGCAACATGTTCAACTCGCCTGACGGGATGATGTTCGACACGACCGGCCTGCTCTGGATCCAGACGGATGGCGATGACGACAACGAGGGCGACTTTGCCGGCCAGGGCAACAACCAGATGCTCGCCGGCGATCCCGCCACCGGGCGTATCGAGCGTTTCCTCACCGGGCCGAACGGCTCGGAAGTGACCGGCCTGACCTGGTCGGCCGATCGCCGCACGATGTTCGTCGGCATCCAGCATCCCAAGTCGCCCTTCCCGGACGGCGAGGGTACGCTCGGCCGTTCCTCGATCATCGCGGTGAAGCGCGACGACAACCTGCCCCTCGGCTGAGGCCCGCCCGAGACCTGCCCGAGACCTGGATGAAACCCGGGGATATCCTGCCCGTCCCGCGCGGGCAGGACGGGAACAGCCCCCTGGCGCGCCAAAATTGATTCAAACCGACAAATCGCGACAATATTGGGCTTTAATCTTGCATAAATTGATCGAAAATTGATCGAAATTGTTCGATCTGACTGCCATCAATCGTTCACTCTACAGAGACAGTGAGACTTTGGATTGCGCCATTGTCTCATCTCGCCGACCGCATCACATTGACCCCGACAACCGCGGCAAACGCCCCTTGCCCCGCCCCGTCCCGGCCTGACAGGATCGGAGGCGGTCGGGCAGGACGGACCCGCGACACACGACAAGGAGACGCACGACATGACCGGCGCCATCACCATCGACATCGAACGCAGCGACAGCAAGGGGCGCTATGTCGCCCGTGTCGAGGGCCATTCGGAGGAAGCCGAGTTGACCTTCTCGATCGCAAGCCCGACGCTCGTGATCGCGGACCATACCGGCGTGCCCGACAGCCTTCGCGGCACCGGCACCGGGCTGGCCCTGGTGGAGCGCCTCGTCGCCGATGCCCGCGAGAAAGGGTTCAAGATCATGCCGCTCTGCCCCTTCGTCAACGCCCAGCGCAAGAAGCATCCCGAATGGGCGGACGCCTTCAACGTCTGACGGTGGACGTCCAGCCGCCTCCCCCCTCGCCCCGCCACTGATCCGAGACCCTCCATCCCCGCGTAATCTGACGATAGGCATGGCTTTGGGAAGCGCCCGACCTATGTCACTATCTGCAGGTGCGGCCTGCAGGGGCAACGGGTGCGACCCCGCCACCATGGGATGGAGGACGACATGGATGAGCCTGTAACGATGGGCAGCGGAAAGACCCGGCCGGCGCGCAGAACGGCGAAGGATTTTCCGCAGGAACTGCTCGAGCTCTACGATTTCTATGCCCATGGCAAGATCGACCGGCGCGAGTTCCTCGACCGTGCGGCGAAATACGCGTTCGGCGGTGTCACCGCGCTGGCGCTACTGAACGCGCTCTCGCCGGATTACGCGCTGGCGCAGCAGGTCGCTCCCGACGATCCGGCGATCGATACGGCCCGCATCACCTATCCCTCCCCCAACGGCCATGGCGAGGTGAACGCCTATCTGGTCCGCCCCGCCGGCGTGACCGGCAAGCTGCCCGCCGTGCTGGTCATCCATGAGAATCGCGGCCTCAACCCCTATATCGAGGACGTCGCCCGGCGGATGGCCAAGGCCGGTTTCATGGCGATGGCGCCGGACGGCCTGACCTCCGTCGGCGGCTATCCCGGCAATGACGACCAGGGCCGGGAGTTGCAACGATCGGTCGATGCGACCAAGCTGCTCAACGACTTCTTTGCCGGTTTCGAGCATCTCGCGGCCCGCGACGATGCCACCGGCAAGGTCGGCGCAGTCGGCTTCTGCTATGGCGGCGGTGTCGTCAACGCGATCGCGGTCGCCTATCCCGAACTTGCCGCCGGCGCCCCCTTCTACGGCCGCCAGGCCTCGGCGGAGGACGTGCCGGCGATCAAGGCGCCGCTGCAACTGCACTATGCCGCCCTCGACGAGCGCATCAATGCCGGATGGCCGGCCTATGAGGCGGCACTGAAGGCCCATGACAAGAGCTACGAGGCCCACATCTATCCGGGCGTCAACCACGGTTTCCACAACGACACGACGCCGCGCTACGACGAAACGGCGGCGAAGCTTGCAGAAGAGCGCACCATCGCCTTCTTTCGCAAGCATCTCGCCTGAGGGAGGCAGCCGCGGCGATCCCGCCGCGCCCGCTCCGGGAACCAACAGGCCCCGCTCTCCGCTTCGCCCGGCGGGAATCCATTGGCAACCCCGGCAGCGGTGGGACGCGAGGCGCGCCCTCCTACTCGGCTGTCCCCCCCGGCTTGACCGGGGGCCCATTGGCAACCTTGGCGGATGTTGCCGGCGTCGCCGATCGCGGCAGGCGCGGAGCCTTGTGCCAGCAATGGGCCGGAGCGCCGTGCGACTGTCGCCGGCAGCGGGCCGGACCGGCACGCCACCTACGTGTGCCCCATGCCCGCTCTGGCAACGAATAGACCCCCGCCCTCCGCTTCGCTCCGACGGGGGTGACAGCCTGAGAGTGGGCCGCGGCAGAGTGCCGGTCTCGTTGTTGGAGGGGACGGCCTGAGGGTGGGGCGGCGAACAAGTGCTGGCCGGAACCGCGGCGTGGAAGAATGAGTGGGGGCCACAAGGAACAAATCGAGACGCCGCCCCGGCCAGGTGGCAAAAGACGCGAGGCAGCAGGTGTCGGGAGAGAGGCGCGCCCTCTCCCGCAGCGCCTTTCGCCTCAGTCGTCAGCCGTGGTGATCTCGACCAGTTCCCATACGGCGATACCGGCCGACCCGAGATTGCCGACGACGATCAGCGCCTCGCCGACGATCGCCGGGACGTAGTAGAGCGCCTCCTGGACGTCCGGGACGAAGAGGAAGCGGGTCGCCTGCCCGGGAATGATATTGGTCAAGGCCCGCGACAGGCCGAGCTGAGCGAGCTTGTCCTTCTTCGAACTCGCCCCGTAGTTCCACGACACCATGGCGATGTTGACGAACCCCCACAGGGTGATGGTCAGCTCCGCCGTGTAGGTGCGTGCCTTGCCGCCCGGGAAGGCCAGGATCACGAGGCCGCGCGTCGGTCCGGCGAGCACCTGGCAGATCCAGATAACGCCGGAGAAACCCGGATCGCCCGGCGGGCAGCTCGGCGCCGGCGTGCCGGGACGGACCAACCAGGGCGCGGTGGCGAAGGTGGTGACGTAGCGCATCAACACGGCGGCGAGGCCGGCCAGGTTCTTGCCCTTCGGCGACCAGCCCTTCGAGTAGTTCTTCAAGCCCTCCGGCACCCTGCTGCCCTGGTCGGGGATAGCCCCGGTCGAACTCAGGAAACCGGTCAGCCCGTCGGTGAAGATGCGCACGAACATTGCCGCCGCATAGACACCGAGGGCAAAACCCGCCACCACCTTCTCCGCCGTGCTGTCGAAGACGACCTCCTTCTGCGTGGTCATCCCGAACTTCGACTTCATCCAGTCGACGGTGACATAGTTCGTGTAGGCATCAAGCGCCGCCTGGTCGGGGAAGGGTGCCTTGCCGGTCGCGAGCTTGTAGATCAGCGTCGCGGGGATGGCGATCAGCCAGGAGGCGATCTGGCTGACGCGGATCGACAGGCTGTGGCCGGTGAAGAACTTGTAGAGCTGCGACAGGACCGGGATTTCCCACTCCGCGAAAAGCGCATCGCGGAAGGAGGCGACCACCTCCTTGATCAGGTCCATCAAGGTCGCGATCACGCCCTTGGCGGCATCCAGGGCGAAGAGCGCGACGCTCTCCATCACCTTGATCACGCCACTCATCAACAGGTTGAGCGCGTCGTTCGGGTTGTCCCCGATCGCCGTAAAGAAATCGAGCGCCTCGTTGAAGGCCTCCTTGCCGTCGCCGAACTGGAAGTTGTTGGCCAGGTCCTCCATCATCGATATCAACCCGTCGAGCGAACTCGACAGGGCACTGGAGCTCAGCAGGCTGACCGTACTGCCGCTGCGCTCGTCCGCCTTGCCGCCATTTTGCTCATAGGCGTTGGAAAAGAGATTGTGCTCCATCTCGTACGCCTGCTCGTCGGTCATCTCCTGCTGCGACGAGAACTGCCCGATGGTCGGATTGTCCTCCTTGTTGAACTCCTGGAGCATGTCGTCGACGACCGCCTTGAGCGAATCCTTCAGCGTGTCGATGCCCGACAAGATCATGGTCTTGACGTGGTCGATGCCGTCGACGGTGAAATCGAGCATCACCCGCGTGTTGTGCTCCACCGCCTCGGCCACGCGCTTGAAGTCGCCGAGGTTGAACAGGAAGGCCAACCATTCGAACAGCTGCTTCAGCTTGACCTTCAGCCAGTTCCACACCCCTTGCACGAAATCGAAGGCCTGCTGGGCGAACTCGATGATCGCCTCGAACACCTTGCCGGCGATCTCGAACAGCACCCGCCCGATCCCGTCGACGATCTCGACGACGATCTTGGTCAGCCCGTCGATGACGAATTTTGCCGCGTTCTTGATGCCGTTCCACACATCGCCCCAGTCGATACCGAGGAAACCGGCAAGCTCCGCGCCGTCGTCATTGGCCGCCGCCGCGCGCATCGCGGCAAGCTTGCCCGTCTTCCATTCCGACACCTCGGACAGGGTCATCGCCTGGTATTGCGGAAAACCGGAGGAGAAGTCGATGGACCAGGCCGTGCCGGACATGGCGCGCAGGTTGAGCCGCGGGTCGAAGCCGCGCGCCGCCATCCGCCGCGACACCGTGTGATAGGCGACTTTCGACGCCTTCACCTCGCGCTGGTCGGCGATCTCCATCGACGCCTGGGTGATCTGCTGCAGGCTCTGGGCATAGGAATCGTTGGTCCGGTACTGGGCCGGCAGCAGGTAGTTTCCTGAAGCATCCTTGGCGTTCTTGATCTCATCCACCGTCAGCGCCGAGAGTTTTTCCTGCAATTGCAGGTTCGGCTCCACCACGATGGGGCTGCCGGCAAGCGTGCCCGTCGTTTCCAGATAGATCGTCGCGGCGGCGAGCGCGGTCGCCTGCTGGTAGATCACCAGCTTGCCGCCCGGGCCGGTCTGCGCCGCAACGCGGTTGAGCTGGCTGCATCGGTAGGAGCGCCCGTCGACGAACAGCGTGACAAGGAAGGAGGCCTGGATGGAGACCGGCGCGAAGGAGAGCGGCATGCCGTCCTCATCCAGCACCACCATCTCCAGGGCGTGGGTCTCCACCGGCACCATGTCATTGTCCTGGCGCAGCAGGTCGACCCGTTGCTCGAACCACTGGCGCGAGGTCGGCGACTGCCAGAAGCGGGTCAGGTCGCCGCCGGCCGCGACCGTGTAGGCCTCCGCATAGCCGGACCGGTCGCGGCCGACGGTGAAGATCGTCGCCTTCGAGCCCGGATCGGTCGGGATTTCGTTGCCTAGCGGGAACAGCACGTTCCAGGACGGTTCGGCGTTGCGCCCGGTGCCCGGCACCTGGCCGGAACGCCAAAGCCGCCCGTCGGTGCCGATGCCGAAGACCTGCAGCATGTCGTCGAAAGTTATCGAGGCGTAGATCTCCGTCAGCGGCACGCTCTGCGACGCGTCGACATAGATCCAGTCGTCGAACTGCTTGAGCGAGCCGGACTGGTATTTCTTCTCCTTCTTCAACAGGAGCTTTCCGGTGCCCTCTTCCACCGCGAAGACATTCAGCCTGTCGGCGGCATCGACGACGACGGAAAGCGCCGTCGCCTTCTTGGTGCCGAGCGCCCTGAGTTCGGACGTGCGGTCGCTCGTCTCGCTGAACAGGATCGCGTTGTCCTTGCCGATGGCGAAGATCGCCGACTGCACGGTGCTGTTCGACACCATGGCGATGCTCTTCACCTGTGCCTGGGTGCCCCCCGGCCCCGACACCGGCGCCCAGACGGGACCCGCCCACTCGGAGGTGCCCGGTTTGAAGAAATTGTTGGCGAGCAACCCGTAATCGGCGCCCGGCACGTCGAGCATGACATTGACGTAGACATTGCCGGTGATGCCACGCACGCCGCGAAACTGGCGGATTGTCTCCGTCGCGTTGGCCGGTTTGGTCTCGCGCTGGTAGTAGGTGGAGGTCGTCGTCTGGAACTCGGCCAGCGACAACTGCCCGTTGTCGCCGAGTGTCATGATGTTCGGCGTGTCGCTGCCTTCCGTCCCGGAGGTGTAGAGGAAGAGCTGCCGGCCGCGCACATGCAGGTCCGTGTCCTGATACGGCGCCTCGGACCCCTCGCCGCGGCGCAGCCTGTAGATCTCTCCGGCCGTGCCGATCGTGTAGAGGTCGAGATCGCCGGTACGGTTGGCGTAGGTGACGATGTCGGTGCCGCCGAGCGCCGGCCTGGAGAGCTGGAACGTCTCCATGTATTTGGTGCTGGCGCGCGCCGCCGGGCGCTCGCCGGCCGGCAATTCAGCAAGAACGGACCTGGGCATCAAAGTCATGGGAGCCTCCCGAAATCGAGGGTGGTGAAAAGGGCTGGTCGAAAGAAAGGGCAAGCGTGTCGGCCAGACGCCGGGCGAGCTGCAGGGCAGGCGCGCGCCAGAACGGGCGGCCATGGGCGTTGCAGTAGAGCGGGCGCGAGGCCGGGCGGCCGGCCTCCCGGTCACGGTCCGCGAGCGGCAGCAGCCGGGCGGCAAGCGGCGCGAGTGCGTCCGCCCCGCACGCGAGCGCGCGTTCCAGCGCAATGCCCGCCTCCGCCGGATCCGCGTAATAGGGGGCGAGCGCCCGCAGCGCGGAGCGATCCGGCGCATGGTCGGCAAAGGCGGCGACGACGCGTGCTGCGATCGCCTCTCCCGCCTCGCCGACGACGGGCCTTGAGGCGGGAGCGCACAGGGCGAGCACCGCCGCCATGTTGATGTTGACGATCAGGTCGACGGGATCCGGCTCGCCGCCACCCGCCCAGGTGCGCAGCAGCGGCGCCCGGACAAACGGGGGATCGCCGCGCCGGGCCGCGCCGCAGGCGAAGCGGGGCAAGAGACGAGACAGGGCGACACCCGCCTCGGCGCGGCTGCGGCGCCCGCCCGCGACCAGCGCCATCCAGGCGAGCGCCGTGTCGTCGGCATCGGCGGCAAGGTCGATGTCGAGGCGCGGCGCTGCAAGGCCGGATGGATAGAAGCGGAAGGCGCCGGCATCCTGCCCGCTTTCGCAGGCCTCGATGAAATCGAGCGCCCGGTGAAGCGCCGTCGCCAGCGCGTGCGGCACCACCGGTCCGTCCGGTGCGGCGATCAGGCGGGCAAGGATCAGCGCAACCTGCGCCGTGACGAAGCAGGTCTCGTCGGCAATCGTCCCCGAGGGCCCGTCCACCTGCGAGGGAAAGGCTCCCTCCGGTGCCTGCCGGGCGAGCAGTTGCGACAGAAGCAGAGCGGGATCAGCCATGGCCCGGCTCCTCCCGTCCCTCTGCCGCGTGCGCTTGCGGCAAGCTTCCCGGTTGCGCGGGCATGGCGTCGCCGCGCGCGCGGCAGCCGAACGCGCGCGGCAGCGCCAGGGTCGCCGTGACCCGCATGTCGCCGCCCGATGGAAGCACAGCGCCGACAAGCCCGTGACACTGCAACGGCGCCTCGCCCGGGATCGCCTCGGGCGTGCGGGCATGGAGCGCCGCGTAAGGGGTCATGTCCCAGTCCCGCACCCGACCCTCGCGCATCAGGGCGCAGCGCACCCGTTCGTCCGGCCCGAGCAGCGAGGCGGCGTTCGAATAGAAGGTGAAGACGGCGGGCGCCGGCCGCACGCCCTCCTCCCGCGTCCCGTAGGCGATGGAGAACCCCACATCCCAGGACGGAAGCTCCAAGCGGACGCTGCGCCGGGTCAGCCGCTCGATGAGAGCGACCACCTCGCCGGCCCGCTCCGGCAGGCGGAACCGCCGCATCAGCGTGTCGAGATCGCCGGGAAACAGGCGGTCGCAGCGGTAATAGACCTCGACGCCGCCATTTTTCGGATCGAGGCCGAGCATGGTCGGACGGATGCCGCGTCCGCCAAGAACGGGCGGCGTGCCGGCGAGGCGCTGCTCCAGCGCACAGGCCGCCTCGCGCGCCCGCTCGGGCAGTTCCAGGTAGAGCTTGGCGGCCAGCGGCGGCGGGCCGCTGTCCGGCGCCCTCGCCACGGCGCCGGCACGCAGCCCCGCCCAGGCACCGTAGCGCCCGGGAGACGATGCCTGCCACTCCGCCACCTCGGCCGCCAGCATCTGCTGCTGCACCGAGAGGCGCGCGGGCCCGGCTGCCCGCACCAGGGCAAGGGCGGCGGCAAGGCGCCCCGAAGGCGCGCCGCCGGGAAGCGGGTCGAGACTGATGCGGGGATCGCAGTCGGGTCGCCCGTCGGGACCGACGCCGCCCCACACGAAGGCCGCCTCGACGGCCGCGCCCGAAGGCGTCAGGTTGCTGGCCACCGGCCGCATCGCGACGCCCTCGGCCGCGTGCGGCCCGCCATCGGCGACACGGCGCACCAGGTCGCGCGCCGAACGCGCGAGATGGTCGAGCACCGCTCCCCCGTCGGCTTCCGCGATGGCGGAGACCGGCGGCGGGTCGCAGGGCGGCGGGTCCGGGGCGCCCTGCGCCTGGTCAAGTCCCCGCGCGGACATGACCCGCGCCTATCCGCTCTTGCGCATATGCGCGTGCAGCTGGTCCGGATCGATCCGCTGGCGCACGATGCCCGGCTGGATGTTGGCCGGCGGCACCGCCGGAAGCTCGACGGACAACCGTCCGGTCACCTCCTGCTTCTCGATCGCACGCGCCTCGCCGTCCTTCATCACGTAGACGGCGGTGTAGTAGAACTCGATCGTCGGATCGGAGCGCAGCCGCTGGATGCCGTAGTAGCGCTCGACCGTGTCGACCTTCACGCCCTGCGGCGAACCCAGGATGCTGAAGAGGATCTGGTTCTGCTGCGATTCTCCCGCGAGCTCCCGCTCCTTCCGGCTCATCTCCTCGCGCGGCTTGCGCAGGAAATCGGGCAACGTGTCGCCGAACTCCTCCTTCGCCGTCGTGGTCAGCTGGAACATGGTGAGATTGACGCTCGCCACCTTGTCCCAGTCGATGAGGCTGGTGTCGACCTTGACGCTGTAGTTCTGGATCGTGTTGGTGATCGTCAGCGTCTTCGTCTCGCTCGACTGTCGATACTTGTCGAGCGTGAAGTTGGTTCCGTCGGAATAGTAGATCTGGCCGGAAATGTTGTAGTAGGCCATGTTGAGGTTGTCGACAGCCTGGAAGTTCCAGCGCGGTTCGGCAAAGCTCAGGAAGCCTTCCGGCGTCCAGTTCGCCCAGGTGTTCTCGGCGATCCACTCGTCGCCATTGTTCGCCGGGTCGAAATACTGGGCGTTGACGTCAACCAGCGCCAGCGTCGCCGGCTCGGTCGTGTAGTTGAAGGCCCGCAGCGTGAACTGGGTGAACAGGCCCTTGGGATCGACCACGAAGACGATGTCGGCATTGCCCGAGCCGGTGTAGTCCGGCGCCGCCGACAGCGCGCCGGGCGGCTGCGAGACGATCTCGGTATTGTCCGCCATCTGGTAGCGCAGCCGGTAGGTATAGCCCTGGCCGATCGGCAGGTTGTAGTAGCTGTCGAAGGCAATGGCCTCCTCTTCGCCGTTTGCCGTCATCGTCTTGGTCTGGACGATGGCCGGATTGCCGGCGGGCGGGGCGAAGAAGAAGTCGATATTCACCGCCCTGACGCCGGTCGGCGTGTCGAAGGGCACGTTCTGGCCGATGAAGGTCACCTGTCGCGTGCCGAAATTGTTCGGGGTGATGTTGACCAGCGTATCGGTCGTCGTCACCGGGTCGCTCTGGTAGCTCTTGCCGTCGTCGAACTCGATCACGTAGCTGTAGGTGAATTCGGCATTGTAGTCGCCGCCCGAAAAATCGCCCGGCGCCTCGTAGATGAGCGACGACTGCGCCCCGTCCTTGACGATCAGGGTGAAGGTGTTGTCGGTCTTGCGGGTCGGATAGGTCACCGTCACCGTCACCGACTGGGCGATCGGATCGCCATTGTCGCTGCGGTCAAGCTGGCCGATCAGGTTGAAGACGACCGAGAGCTTGCGGTTGTCGACCTTGACGAAAAGCTTGTTCCACTCCTCGGAGGAGAACTTGCGCATGAAGGTGCTGACCGGTGTCGACCAGTCGATCACCGTGTCTTCCTGGTAGGACTGGGTGAAGGAGGTGGTCGCCGAGACCGGGTTCGGCCCCGTCGCCATCACCGCCGCCGCCGCCACCGTGGTCGAGACCTGGTTCTCCAGCGTCGTCCAGCCCCAGTCGCGGACCCGCTGCGCCAGCTCTTCCGAGCTGCCGGCGCCAAGCTCGACCTTGACGTCGCCGGCGCCCGACTGGGTCAGTACCTGCTTGACCTCCTGCAGCACCTGCTTCTGGTTGCCCCAGGTGTCACGCACGGTCTTGTACTTCTTCTCGTACTCGATCGCCGCTTCCGCCTTGTAGGTGACGGTCGCCTTGGCCCCGAGCAACTTGGTCAGCACCTGCATGTCGTATTCGACGCGGAAGGGCGAGGCACCGCCCCCCGAACCGTAGGCGCCCTTGAACGTGTTGAGCGCCTCCGCCGTCTCGAGCTCGATCTGGAAGGCCGCGACATTGGTTCCGTAGAGCGTCGGCTCGACGGCCAGGACCCGCCCCTCGCCCTCGATGTCATAGTAGAAATAGGCGGTGCCGCCGACCCAGGTGAAGCCGCCCCAGGAGATGTCGTCGCCAAGCACCTTCTCCGCCGCGGCGCGCGCCGCCATCGGCTGGATCAGTTCCATTTCGAAGGTGCACAGACCGGCAACGCCGCCGCCGTTCTTGGTGTACTCCGTCAGCGAGAAGGCCGGCGCGCCGCCAACCGTCCTCAGGGTCGGCACCGGAACCATGTACCAGAGCTTCGGATTGTCGTGGTCCTGGTAGACATACACGACGCTGTTCGTGCCGTAGTCGATTTCCCGGACAGTGGTGATATCGAACATCGCAACCTCGCATGGAAAAAACTGGCTGGAAACGCAAAATATCTACTTATGCGCGCATCGTCGCATCAACGACACAACCTAGCAAGGCTTCAAAGCCAAATAAATAAAGACGATTTTCGGATCTATTCGTATTTATTCATACAATTTTCGACATTCTTCAAAAACGAAGAAAAATAATATAAATCAATATTACATTTCAAATCAGATACTTACCGATTAAATCAGAAATTATCTCAGGAGCCGTGTGAAATTTCAGGGTCGACAATAGATATTATTTTCATTGGAAAGAATACTGCAACCGAATCCAGCGAAACCCTGAATATGGTTGCAACCATCGCGCGCAGCGTGGCGTCAGCCTTTCCCGTCGCCGGACACCCCCGGCCGACCAGGACAACCCGCGCAAGGCGCTTGCGGCAAAAGGATCAGCCCGCCGGCTGGCCGATACGGCGGCGGTGGGGCGCGGCGATGCAGGCAATGGCGAGGATCGCGCCCGAGACGGTGGCGATCATGCCGGCGGCGCTGACCGCATTGGGCGAACCGAACCAGAGCGGTCCGTAGCCGGCCAGCACATAACCGAGAACGGCGGCAAGCGTCGCGAAGAGGACACTCCAGGCGACCTGGTGTTCGAGCCGCTCGGTCATCAGCCGGGCAGCCGCCGGCGGGCAGATGAACATGGCGATGACGATGATCGATCCGACCGCATCGAAGGCCGCGACAGCCGCCACCGCGGAGACCGCGACCAGGGCAAGGCCGATCAGCCGCACCGGCAGGCCGAGCGTCGCGGCGAAGCCCTCGTCGAATGTGGAGAGTTTCAGCGGCCGCCAGAAGACGAGCATCAGCACGGTGATGGCGGCAGCCACCAGCGCAATGCGCGGCAGCTCCGGCGGCAGTCCGGCGACGGCTGCGGGGTCGAGAAGCGAGGCCCAGCCCGTCGCATCGAACCAGATCAGGCTTTCCAGGTTGCCCATCAGCGCATGCTCGACATCGAGATGCACGCCGCTCGTGTCGCTCTGTTCCAGCAGCAGCACGCCGCCGGCGAACATCGATGTGAAGACGACGCCCATCGCCGCCCCGGGCTCGATCCGCCCCAGCCGGCGAATGGTCTCGATCAGGAAGACGGCGACGAGCGCTGCCCCGGCCGCACCGGCAAGCATCGGCAGGCTGGCGAGACTGCCGGTGACGAGAAAGGCGACGACGATGCCCGGCAACACCACATGACTGATCGCATCCCCGATCAGCGCCTGCCGGCGCAGGATGAGGAAGTTTCCCGGCAACGCACAGGCGATGGCCGAGAGCGTGCCGATCAGGATCGGGGTAAGCGACAGCTGGACGAATTCGGCCCCCATCATGCCGGCGCTCCAACGCTCAACGGCCGGTTGACCAGGCGATCGATCTCGGCAATCTCGTCAGGGGTCATCACATCCTCGATCGGGGTCAGGCCGTCGTAGCGATGGGCAAACGGATCATCGCGATGGATCTCGCGGGCGATCTCGAAACGCCGCTCGTCGCGCAGCGCCCGGGCGGCGGCCGCCCGCCCGTCCTCGGTCGCCACCCGGTCGGTCCGGATCAGTCCCTCGCGCTGGAGCACGCGCAGGGTCAGCGGATCGAAGATCGGCTCGCTGCGCGCCAGCGACAGCAAGCCCTGGCGACGATGCAGGCGCAGCTGGAAGCTGCGGTGGCGGATCGCCGCGGCGAGCACGCCGCGTTGCGGCGCGAACAGCAGCGAGCCGAGGAAAAGGGCGAAGGAGACAAGCACGATGATCGGGCCGGTCGGCAGGCCGGGCGCGGCGGCGGAAATCGCCGCGCCGAGATAACCGGAGACGCCGCCGATGGCGCCGGCGGCCAGAATGACGCGATCGGTGCGCTCGCTCCAAAGCCGCGCCGCGACCGCCGGGATGATCAGCAGCGCCACGATGAGAACCAGGCCGACGATCTTCAGCCCCGTCACGGTGACGGCCAGCACCAGCATCATCATTGCCATGTCGACACGGCCCGTGTTGACGCCGGTGGCGGCGGCGAAGCCCGGATCGAAGGCGACCATCGTCATCGGCCGGCGCAGCGCGACCAGGGCCGCGATAGCCAGCACGCCGCCGACGGCGATGACGACGGCATCCTGGAACAGCATGCCGGCGGTGGAGCCCAGCAGAAACCCTTCAAGCCCCGCCTGTCGGCCCTGCGACTGGGTCTGGATGACCGTCAGCAGCACGATGCCGAAGCCGAAGAAGACGGAGAGCACCGCGCCGATGGCCGTGTCCTCGGCAAGGCGCGTGCGCCGGGTGATCCATTCCACGGCGAAGAGCCCGGCGGCGGCCGACAGCGCCGAGCCCGCGATCAGCCCGATCAGGCTGCGACCGTCGAGGCCGAAGGCGACCATGGCAAGGAAGGCAAGGCCGACGCCGGGCAGGGTTGCGTGGGCGATCGCATCGCTCACCAGCGCGCGCTTGCGCAGGAACAGGAACGTGCCGCCGGCCCCCGCGGCAATGCCCAGAAGGGCGGCACCGATGGCGACCAGCGCGGCGTTGTAACCGCCCTGGAGCAGCAGTGCGTCGGCAAGAACGGAGAGCGATGTCGACATGGCCGCCTTCAGTCCGCCAGCTTGAGCTGGTCGATATGGGCGGAGGCAAGCCGCCCGCCATAGGTTGCCTGCAGGTTGGCCCCGGTAAAGGTGGTGGCGACCGGGCCCTCGGCGACCTTGCGGGTGTTGATAAGCAGCACCCGGTCGAAATAGTCGGTGACGGTCGCAAGGTCGTGATGGACGCAAACGACGGTTCGCGCCTCGGCCTTCAACTCCTTGAGCACGTCGATGATCGCCTTTTCGGTGGCGGCGTCGACGCCGGCAAAGGGCTCGTCGAGCAGATAAAGGTCGGCCCCTTGCGCCAGGGCCCGGGCGAGGAAGACGCGCTGCTGCTGGCCGCCGGACAGCTGGCCGATCTGCCGCTCGGCGAAATCGGCCATGCCGACCCGGGCAAGGCAGGCGCGCGCCCTTTCCCTGTGACTTGCGCGCACCAGCCCCAACAGGCCGAGTTCGCGGTAGAGCCCCATCATCACCACGTCGATGACGCGGGTGGGAAAGTCCCAGTCGACGGAGGCGCGCTGCGGCACATAGGCGATGCGGTCGCGGGCCCGCTCCAGCGGCATGCCGAAGACCGTGACCGTGCCCGACAGGCGTGGCACGATGCCGAGCGCCGCCTTCAGCAAGGTCGACTTGCCGGCTCCGTTCGGACCGACGATGGCAACGAGGCTGTCGCGCGGAAAGGTGGCGTCGACGGAAAACACCGCCGGGCTTTCGCCATAGGAGACGGTGATTTCGCGCAGGGCCAGGGCGGCGCGGCCCGCCTCGGCCCGCGCCTCTGCCTCCGCTTCCCGGGTGGCGACCAGCCCCAACGCCGGCGGTGTGACGATCCGGCTCATCGCGCTCAGCTCCCCGCCGCCAACCGGCCGGCCATGCCGCGCTCCGGCGCATTGCCGCCAAGAGCCCGCGAAATGGTCGTCGCGTTGTGATCGATCATGCCCGGATAGGTGCCCTCGTAGGTGCCATCCTTGCCCATCGCGTCGGAAAAGAGTTCGCCGCCAATGATCACCGTGTGCCCCTTCGCGGCCGCGCCTTCCACCAGCGCGCGCACCGAACGGTCGGACACCGAGCTTTCGACGAAGACAGCCCCGATCTTGCGGTCCACCAGCGTGTCGACCAGTTCCGCAACGCGTTGCAGTCCGGCCTCGCTCTGGGTGGAGATGCCCTGGATGCCGAGCACCTCGAACCCTTGCGCCCGGCCGAAATAGCTGAAGGCGTCATGCGCGGTGACAAGCACCCGCGCGCCCTCCGGCACCGAGCCGAACACCTTGTCGGAATAGGCCGCAAGCTCTTCCAGCTCGGCCAGGTAGGCGGCCGCGTTGGCGGCAAAGGCATCCGCCTGCGACGGGCGCTGCGCGGACAGCGTCTCGCGCACATTCTCCACCACTTTCGACCACAGGCGCGGATCCATCCACACATGCGGGTCGAACTTGTCGGAATAGTCGACATGGGCGATCAGCCGCTCGCGCGGCAGGCTCTCGGCAACCGCGACGGTCGGCTTGCGCTCGCCGAGCTTGCGCAGGAACTCCTCCATCTGGGCTTCCAGGTAGAGGCCGTGCCAGAGCACCAGGTCGGCGCGCACCATGGCGGCGATGTCGGTGCGGGTCTGGCGATAGGCATGCGGATCGACGCCCGGCCCCATCAGCGCCCGCACCTCGACCGCATCGCCGCCGATGCGTCGGGCCGCGTCGGCGATCATGCCGGTGGTGGCAACGACCGAAAGCGGCGCCTCGGCACGGGCCGGCAAGCCGCCCGGCAGGGCAACGGCGGCAAGCCCTAGCAGCAACAACGCACGCCGGGTCACGTCACCAGCAGACCCGCGCATCGTCCGCCATATCGCCTCACGCATCGCCAAACCCTTCCATCCAGACGGGATCATCCCCTTGTTTGGAATGATTATGAGAACGAGTTGCAGTTGTCAATGCAATTGCGAACGATTTGCAAAAACTCCTGCGCGCCTCCCTTTGAGCCACCCCCGGCGCGGCGACGCGTCAGCTGCGCCCTACGGCCGGCGGTGACATGAGCATTGTCCGCATCCGCAAAAGCGACAGTTTCGCAGTGACGGATCAGGGCGTTGGGTCAGGTGAATTCTGTCATTGTATGTTCATATGAACGTTGTGCTATGTTCATATGAACGAAGTAGAGACGAAACGTCCGCATTCGGGAGGAGCAACGCCGGTCATGACAGGCGACATCGACATCACCGCGCGCCAGCGCGAGATCGCCGATCTCGTGCAGTCGAACGGCTTCGCCTCCGTCGAGGCGCTGGCCGAGCGGTTCGAGGTGACGACCCAGACGATCCGCCGCGACCTGACCCGGCTGTGCGAGCACGGCATCCTGCGCCGCACCCATGGCGGCGTCGAGCCGCCCGCCCCGGTCGGCAATCTCCACTACGCCCGGCGGCAGATCCTCAACCTGCCACAGAAACGCGCCATTGCCGAGACGGTTGCCGGCCGCGTTCCCGACGGCGCCTCGCTGGCCTTCTCGATCGGGACGACGCCGGAAATCGTCATGCAGGCGCTGACCCGTCACCAGGGCCTGCGGATCTTCACAAACAACCTGCATGTCGCCTTTTCCGCCTCGCAGAACCCGGGCTTCGAGGTCACGATCGCCGGCGGGCGCCTGCGCCACGGCGACCGCGACATTCTCGGCGCCGATACCGAGCGGTTCTTTTCCTCCTACAAGGTCGATATCGGCATTTTCGGCGTCGCGGGCGTCGATGCCGACGGCACGCTGCTCGACTTTCACGAGGACGAGGTCGCCGCGCGCCAGGCGATCCTGGCCAATTGCCGCCGCGCCTTTCTGGTGCTGGATGCAAGCAAGTTCGGCCGACCCGCGCATGTGCGCGGCGGCCACGTCACCGAGGTGGCGGCCGTGTTCTGCGACACGCCGCTGCCGCCGGCAATCGCCAGCCTGCTCGCAGAAGCAGGACGCGAGACCGCCACATGCGCGGGAATGGAGGAGCGGGCATGAGCTCGAGCGCAAACGACACCTGGACCGGCAGCGGCCAGGACATCCGCCTCGAGGCGGTTTCCAAGATCTGGGGCGGGCACCGCGCCGTCGACAACCTGTCGATCGACATTCCCGCCGGCACCTTCACGGTGCTGCTCGGGCCGTCCGGCTGCGGCAAGTCGACGACCCTGCGCATGATCGCCGGGCTGGAAAGCGTCGACCAGGGCCGCATCCTGATCGGCGGACGCGACATCACCCACCTGCCGGCGGCCGAGCGCGGCCTCTCGATGGTGTTCCAGTCCTATGCGCTGTTCCCGCATCTTTCCGTCGCCGAGAACATCGTTTTCGGCCTCAAGGTGCGCCGGGTGGGACGCACCGAGCGCGACGAAAAGCTCGCCCGCGTCGCCGGTCTCCTGGGCCTTTCCGAACTGCTCGAGCGCAAGCCCGGCCAGTTGTCCGGCGGCCAGCAGCAGCGTGTCGCGCTCGGTCGGGCGATCATCGCCGAACGCCCCGTCTGCCTGATGGACGAGCCGCTCTCCAATCTCGACGCCAAGCTGCGCCACGAGATGCGCGTGGAAATCCGCGCGCTGCAGAAGAAGCTCGGCTTCACCATGGTCTATGTCACCCATGATCAGGTGGAGGCCATCACCATGGCCGACCAGGTGGTGCTGCTCAATGCCGGTCACCTGGAGCAGGCAGCCGACCCGCGCGAGCTCTATCGCCGGCCCGCCACCCCCTTCGCCGCCCGCTTCATCGGCGTCCCGCCGATGAACGTGCTGCCGGGCGCAGCCCTTGCCGATATCGACCCGGGCCTGTCGCCGCACAGCGTCGGCCTGCGCCCGGAGGCGCTGGTGCCGACCGACAACGGCCCGCTGAAGGCGCGGGTGACGAGCCTTGAATATCTCGGCGCCGACATGCTGATCGACTGCGAAACCGCCGGCGCCGGCTTCACCATGCGCCTGCCGGGCGACCGCGAGGTCGCGCCCGGGTCCGAAATCCGGCTCGGCTTCGCCGCCCAGGACCTGCATGTCTTCGACGGGCAGAGCGGCCGGCGCCGCGACGATCTCGCCGAGGAAACCGGCCGCCGTATGGCCGGCTGAGCCAGGAATATCGGGCCGGCGACGGCCCGAACCGCAAAGCACCCGCCAGACGGGATGCGAAGCCGGCCGCCGAAAGAGCGGTCAGGCGCAACATGAGGGAAGTCAGACATGTTGAAGACAGCACTGATGAAGGCGGTCGCGACAGCGGCCCTGTCAACGGGACTGACGCTTGGCACATGGGCCTCGGCCCAGGCGGTCGACCTGCAGTTCTATTTCCCGGTCGCGGTCGGCGGCACGGCGGCGGAGACCATCCAGTCCCTGACCGACGAATATGCCGCCGCCAATCCGGACGTGAAGATCGACGCCGTCTATTCCGGTTCCTACCAGGACACGATCACCAAGGTGATCACCGCCTCGCGCGGCGGCACCCCGCCGCAGCTCTCCGTGGCGCTGTCGGCCGACATGTTCACCCTGATCGACGAGGACCTGATCGTCCCCTTCGACGATTTCATCAAGACCGACGAGGACAAGGCCTGGCTCGCCGGCTTCTACCCGGCCTTCATGGAAAACAGCCAGACCGGCGGCAAGACCTACGGCATTCCCTTCCAGCGCTCGACCCCGGTCATGTACTGGAACAAGGAAGCCTTCAAGGAAGCGGGCCTTGACCCGAACACCCCGCCCGCGACATGGGAAGAGCTGGTCGAGTTCGGCAAGAAGCTGACGAAGAAGGACGCCAACGGCAACGTCACCCAGTGGGGCGTGCGCATTCCCTCCTCCGGCTTCCCCTACTGGCTGTTCCAGGGCCTGAGCACGCAGAACGACGTGATCCTGGCCAACAGTGACGGCAACAAGACCAATTTCGACGATCCGAAAGTGGTCGAAGCGCTGCAGTATCTGGTCGACCTGTCGACCAAGCACGGCGTCATGGAGCCGGGCATCGTCGAGTGGGGCGCGACGCCGAAGGCCTTCTTCGAGCGCCAGGCCGCGATCATGTGGACCACCACCGGCAACCTGACCAACGTGCGCAAGAACGCACCGTTCGAGTTCGGCGTCGCCATGCTGCCGGCCAACAAGCGCCGCGGCGCCCCCACGGGCGGCGGCAACTTCTACCTGTTCAAGGGTGCGTCCGAGGAACAGCTCGCCGCCGCGGCCGAGTTCGTCAAGTGGATCTCCGCCCCCGAACAGGCCGCCAAGTGGACGATCGCAACCGGCTATGTCGCGCCGCGCCCGGACGCCTGGGAGACGGACACGATGAAGGCCTATGCGGCCGACTTCCCGCCAGCCATCGTTGCCCGCGACCAGCTGGAGCATGCCGTTGCCGAACTGGCGACCTATCAGAACCAGCGCATCACCGGCATCTTCAACGATGCGCTCGCCGCCGCGATCACCGGCCAGAAGGACGCCGCGACCGCGCTGAAGGAAGCACAGACACAGGCCGACGCGATCCTCGCCGAGTATCGCTGACGCCGCCTGACATCCGCCGCCGGCCGCGCCGGCGGCGGCAGGACAAGAAGGAAAGCGGCGAGACACGCCGCTTTCCACCCGTTTCAGGCATTCCGGCCTCCCGGATTTCCCGACCCGACGATAATGGGCGAACAACGATGACAGCAACCGACACGACGGCCCGCGCGCCGCTCTCCATTCGCGGCCGCGAATGGATCCATGCCTGGCTGCTGCTGCTGCCGGCGCTCGTCTTCCTGTTCGCCTTCACCCACATCCCGGCGATCGCGACGTTCTGGCACAGCTTTTTCTCGACCCCGCGCGGCCGCCGCCCGGCCCGTTTTCTCGGCCTCGACAACTACGAGCGGATGATCGCCGACCCGGTCTTCTGGAAGGTGATGGGCAACAATCTCTGGTTCGCGCTCGGCACCATCCCGGTTTCCATCGCGCTTGCCATCGTCATGGCGCTGTGGGTCAACGACCGGCTGGCGGGGCGCGGCTTCGTGCGCATGGCCTATTTCACCCCGACCGTGCTGCCCCTGATCGCGGTCGCCAATATCTGGCTGTTCTTCTACACGCCCGGGTTCGGCCTGATCGACCAGGTGACGGGGTCGCTGTTCGGCTGGCCGCACACCAACTGGCTCGGCGATCCGGCCACCGCGCTCAACGCGGTGATCGTCGTCACCGTGTGGAAGGAGGCCGGCTTCTTCATGATCTTCTATCTTGCCGCCCTGCAGGCGATCCCGCCCTCGCTGGTCGAGGCAGCGAAGATCGAGGGCGCCGGCAAGTGGACGATCTTCCGCCGCATCACCTTTCCGTTGATGATGCCGACGACGCTGTTCGTCTCCATCAACGCGGTGATCAACTCGTTCCGCCTCGTCGACCACATCTTCATCCTGACCGACGGCGGCCCGGACAACGCCTCCTCGCTGCTGCTGTTCTACATCTACGAGACCGCCTTCGAATACTGGGAGACCGGCTACGGCGCGACGCTGACGGTGGCACTGCTCGTCATCCTGTGTGCGCTCGCCATCGGCCAGTTCTTCCTCTTCGACCGCAAGGTGCACTACAAATGACCGCCAGCCACACCGACACCACCCCGCAGGCTGTCGCCGCCAGCGCCCCGCGCCGCAAGGCCTTCGACCTCGACACGGCGCTCAACACGTTCGCCGCCTGGGTGCTGGCGCTGCTCTGGATCCTGCCGCTCGCCTTCGCCATCTGGACAGCGATCCACCCGTCCGCCTACGAGGCGCGGTTCGAGCTCTTCGCCCCGCTCACTTTCGAGAATTTCGAAAAGGCATGGGCGGCGGCTCCCTTCGCGCGCTATTTCCTCAACACCTTCATGCTGGTGTCGCTGATCCTCGCCGGGCAGTTCCTGCTGTGCACGCTCGCCGCCTTCGCCTTCGCCCGTTTCACCTTCCCGGGCCGCTCGGTGCTGTTCACCCTGGTCTTGCTGCAATTGCTGGTGATGCCCGACATCCTCATCGTCGAGAACTACAAGACGATGCGCCTGCTCGACCTGGTCGACACGATCCCGGCCATCGCCCTGCCCTATATCGCCTCCGGCTTCGGCATCTTCCTGCTGCGCCAGACCTTCCTGACCGTGCCACGCGAACTCGACGAGGCCGCCCGCATCGAGGGCGCCAGCGTGCTCGGCATTCTCTGGCGGGTCTATATCCCGCTGGCCAAGCCGACCTATCTCGCCTACGGGCTGGTCTCCGTCAGCCACCACTGGAACAACTTCCTGTGGCCGCTGATCGTCACCAATTCCGAGGAGACGCGTCCCGTGACCGTCGGCCTCAGCGTCTTCTCGGCGATCGATTCAGGCATTGAATGGTCGGTGATCAACGCCGCGACGCTGATGACGACGGCTCCACTGCTGATCGCCTTCCTGCTGTTCCAGCGCCAGTTCGTGCAGAGCTTCATGCGCGCGGGCATCAAGTAGGGTCACCCGCCCGGAAACAAAACAGGGCGCCGAAGCGCCCCGTTTCCTGTTTTGCGCGATGGACGCGCTACTTCACCGTCACCGGAACCCGCGCGACGACGCGCGCCTCTCCCGCGGCGATGACGAAGCGCAGTTCGTAAGCGCCCGGCTCGGACGGCGCCATGACGGAAATCCGCCCATCGGCGATATTGTCCGTCGTGTTCCAGGCACCGCCGACATAGGCGGCGTCCCCCTCGCCCGGCCGGGCGAAACCGACCCAGTTGGACGTGCTGGCAGGCCCTTGCGCGACGACCGAGAGCTCGGTTCCGGCCGCAACCTCGGACGGTGCCTCGAGCCGGATCTCCGGCTCGGTAACGGTCACCGGCACGGAGGCCAGCACCTTCGTCCCGTCCGAGGCGGAGAGCACGTAGCGCAGCTCGTAGTCGCCCGCGCTCGCCGGAACCGCCAGCCGCACGCTGGGACCATCCGGCGTCACCCATCCCAGATATTCCGACGGCGGCGCGCCAACCGGCGCGAAGCCGATCCAGTCGGACGCACCACCCGGGCCGGTCCAGGCAACATCGACATGCCCGCCGGCAACCGGCTCGCCGGTCATGGCAAGGGTGGCCGGAGCCTCCACCACCTTGAAGGGCTTGCGGATCATGACGGTGTTGTCGTTGCCCGCCACATAGACCGCCTCGTAGCTGCCCGGTTCGCCCGGCGCCTGCATGGAAACCGTCGCTCCGTCGCGGGTATAGGCATAGCGGTTGCCGTGCCCGTCGGCGGTGCCGCCCGGCGCAACGAAGGCAAGGAAGTCGCCCTCGCCGTCCGGCCCGCGCCAGCTGACATCGGTCATCGAGCCGGCGGGAAGCTCCGCCGCCATATCGATGGCAAGGTCCGCCGGGCCCACCTCGATGTCCGCCCTCGCGATGGTCCGGTCTCCCCCCTTTGCCCAGACATAGGCAACGGCGTAGCTGCCCGGCTCGGAAGGCAGGCGCATGGCCAGCGGACTGCCCTCGCGCGTGTAGTCCCAAAGGTCCGTTTCCAGCCGTTCGCCGTCCGGCGTCACGATGCGCAGGAAGTCGCCCTCCTCCATTGGGCCGGTGAAGGCGACCGACAGGACCGAGGAAGCGGACCCGCCACTGGCGGCCGGCGTGACGCTCGCCTCGGGAACGTCGCTGGCCAGCTTGACCACCACCGAAGCCCCCTCGCCGCCGATGCTCACCTCGACGCCGCCGGCGCGCTCGCCGGACGTTGCGGTGACGACATAGTCGCCCGGCTCCAGGTCCATCTTCGCGCCGTTGCCGCCAAGGGTGGCCACCAGCCGCTCGTCACCGGCATCGACCACGCTCCAGTCGACGGTGCCGGTGACCGCATTGCCGGTCTCCGCTTCCACCGCGGTGAAGGTGACCGGGAAGCCCGGCGGCACATCGGTGGTCTCAACGGTCGAAGCCTTCAGCGCCGCGGCCAGTTCCCCGGCATCGCGCGCATTGTGGTATTGCCCACCGGTCGCCGAGGCGATGCAGGCGATCTTCGCCTGGTCGGCACGCGAGGCGATGTCGAAGCCGATGACATGAGCGGTGAAATCGATGCCGCCCGCTGCAAGTTCCCGGGCCAGCGCGCAAGGGTCGCCGCCGCAGGTCTCGATGCCGTCCGACACCAGCACCAGCCGCGCCGGACGGTCATTGGCATTGAGCGTTGCGGCCGCCTGGCGCAGCGCCTCGGTGATCGGTGTCTTGCCGCGCGGCTTCATGGCAGCGACGGCACGCGCAAGCGCGCCGCGATCGAGCGGTGTGACCGGTTGCACCAGTTGCACGTCGCCGCAGTCGCCCGTGCGTCGGTGACCATAGGCCATCAAACCGGTCGGCGTACCGGCCGGCAGGCTTTCGGCAAGCGTTTCCAGCGCCTCGCGGGCGATCTCGACCTTGGCCCGACCCTCGATCTGACCCCACATGGAATTGGACATGTCGACGACGATGAGCGTGTCCGGCTGACTGTCCTGCGCCCGGCTTGCGGAGAAGGGGAGAGTTGCGGCGAGAAGGGCGGCGAGCGCAAGGTGCGGCAAGCCGCGCCCTGGCGGCGAGGGAAAGCGTCGTGATTTCTGCAAGCTGAAACCTCCACAAGTCCAAAGGCATGAAGAATGAAGGACGGCAGGTGCCAACGCGCCCTGCCAGACAGCCCACACTTTAGCGGCCATTCGCCGCCCGGGTGTGACGCCCGTCACACGGCGGCGGCTCGCCCGTCCGTCAACTTCCTGCAATCCATCCACTTTTCGCCCCGAAACGTCCGCAGCTGCGGTGTTGCCCCGGCCGCCCATGCACGACTTCCGGATCGTGCCGCGACGCCTCGACGGGGCGGCGCGCCTCTCGCGGGCGCTGCGGCCGAAGCGGGCGATCAGGCGCCGGAAAGACGCGCGCTCGTATCCTCGGCGAAAGCGGGGTCGGTCTTCTTCAGGAAGCTCTTCCGCCAGCTTTCGGACAACTCCGGCAAGGCGGCGATGGCGGCGGCCACGGCCGGATCGAGGCGCGGATCGAAACGCGCGGCGATGACACGGGACAGCGGCCAGTCGGGATGCCGCCGCCCGGCCAGCACGACCGGGTCGCCGGCCGCCACCTCGCCCGGCTCGATCACCCGGTAGTACCAGCCGGTCCGTCCGCTCTTCTGCAGGCGGGCCGCCATTTCGCCGATGCCGGTATGGGCGGACAGTTTCCAGCACGGCTGGCGACCCTGGCAGACCTCGACAAGCGCGCGCCCCAGCCGAAGCCGGTCGCCAAGGCAAAGGTCCGCCTCGGTGAGGCCCGTGGTCGAGACATTCTCGCCGAACCCGCCGGCGACGAAGATCGCCGCCTGCTCGGGCCAGGCTTCCGCCCAGGCGGCATAATGGTCGGCCGGATAGTGGTGCAGCGCCTTTTCCGGGCCGCCATGGACGGTCCGGTCCGCCTGCTCGTCGCCGACAAGTCCTTCCGCGCCGAGGAAGAGGGAGCACGAGACCGGCTCCTTGCCGATCGCCGAAGGCGGCCTGCCCTCCCAGCGATCCCGGGCGCGGCCGGTATGGAGCGAAGCAATCCGCGTCAGCATGGTCATCGATGGCAGTCCTTCACGGGAGGGGAGTATCAGCGGCAGGAGGGATCGTCAGGCAGCGTGTTCGTGGCAGATCTGGTCGGCCTCGTGCGGCGCCAGCGGCAGGTCGAGCAGGCGGCAATGGCCGTCCTCGCCAGGTTCGCCCGGACGATGGTGGCGGCAGGTTCGGCAGAGCCCGAAACCGCGCCCGCCCCGGGCCGCGACAAGTGCCGCCACCAGTTCGGACAGCCCGTCGGCCAGCGCCGCCACGCGCGCTTCCGGCAGGACCGCAAGGGCCTCGCCCAGCACCCGCTGGCGCGACAGCGCCGCCTGCCCCGCATGGGTCGCCCGATAGGAGATGCTGCGCTTGTCGCCATCCGAGGCCGCTTCCTCGACCAGCCCCTTGCGGGCCAGCGCCTTCAGCGTCTGCGAGACCGTGCCGCGGGTTGCCGCCAGATAGTCGGCCACCTGCGAGGGCGCGCGCGAGAAACGGTTGGCGCGGGACAGATAGGACAGCGCCGTCCATTGCGTCGGATTGAGATCATCGGCCCAGTCGCCGGCCGCCTGCAGGCGGGCAAGGCGTTCGAGCAGGGCTTCGGCACGCTGGCGCGGATCGGTGCCGGCCGTCGGAGGGGAAGAGGAGCGGTTCATGGTCGCAATCATAGCGAGTCGATATCTCTCTTGCAATAGTATCGACTCGCTATTAATTTGCGCTTCCGACGCCGCAAGGCGCGGCCGGTGCATCCAGCATCCGGCCCTTGATCGAGGAGAGCAAAATGCCCGTGATGCAAGAGACGACACGAAAGGGCCTGGCCCTCGCGCTGACCCTGTTGGCAGGCACCGCCGCCGCCCCGGCAGCGCTTGCCGATGCCGGCCACGGACCGACCGCCGCCGCAATGGACGACGCGGTGACATCGCCGCGCAAGGAGGCGGTCAGCGCCGAGTTCGACATTCTCGCCGCCCATGTCCATCGCGACGGACGGCTCGTCACCTTCCACATGACGCTGGCGACCGATGCGGGAACCAGGCCGCCCGACCCGGCCGGGCAGCTTGCCGGCGCACCGGTGCTGTCCTATGTCTGGCCGACCTCGCTCGATCCGGCGACGGTCGGTTTCGAGGGCGGCTCCGGTATCCTCGCGCTGGCGGCCACCAGCCATCCGGACTTCGACGACACGCCGCTCTACGACGAGGACGGCGACGGCGATCTCGCCAATGACGGCGCCCGCTGGCACAGCCACTGGGTGGTGCTGGCGCCGAACGAGGCCTGCGGCGCGGGCGCGCTTGCCGTGCGCGACATTCCCGACGGCGCTACGCCGGCGCTTCCGGCCACCTGGCCGGGCCTGCCGCTCTACATCGACAGTCCCGGCTATTCGCCGCGCTTCGAGGGACCCGAAATCCGCCTGACCGTGCCCTTCCGCGACGCGGAGATCCTCGCCGGCACGTCCTATGACGGCGTGACGGCGGCGCTCCGGGTCCATGCCGACCTGCACGCGCCGCTGCTCTGCGTCACCGATGTCTTCGACGTCGCCTCGGGCGATCTCAGCCTGCCCGGCAAGGTGAAGTAACCTCGCCCCTGAAGAAAAACGCCCGCGCCGGAGGTCCGGCGCGGGCGTCAAGGTTCGATGGGAGGCAGTCTTTTCGTGCACAGCGACCGACCGGCCGCTCCGTGACCCCGGGTTATTTCGAGGCGAGCTCTTCCTTTACGGCCATCACGTCGGCCGCCGACATCTGCCCGACGGTCGTCACTTCCCCGGACGCGATCTTCCACAGGCGGAAGGGACCGGTGATGTCGCCATACTGGTCGAAGCCGACCGGCCCGATGACGCCCTCGTACTTGATCGCCTTGCCATCCTTGATCAGGGAAAGCGCCCTGGCGAACTCCTCCTTGCCGGCATAGATCGGCTCGCCGCCCGCGGCGACGACCTGCGGAATGGCCGCGCGAATGGCGGCGGACTCCGTCGAGCCGGCCTGGGCGATGGCGAGGCCGACAATGGCGCCGGCATCGTAGGACCGGTCCGCCGCCGGCGCGCTCGGCTCGATGCCGCCGGAGAAGTCCTTGTAGTTGGCGTAGAAATATTCCGTCGAGCGGGTCGGCGTCGTGCCCGAGGAGGTGCCGTAGGCGTTCTCCAGGAACTTGGCGCCGACGCTCTCGATGAAGTCGGTCGAGTTCATGCCGTCATTGAGCAGGAAGGTCTGCGGCCCGCCCTGCGAGATCCAGGCGCGGGCGATCGTCGCGCCGTCGACCGGATAGCTGACCAGATAGAGGCCCTGCGGCTCGCCGGACATCGCCGCCGACGCCTCTGCCGCGTAGCTCGACTGCTTCTCGTTGTAGGGTGTGGTCGAGGTGATCGTGCCGCCGAGCTTTTCGTAGGCGGCCGAGAACTCCTTCGCCATGTTGACGCCGAAGTCGTTGTTGACGTGGATCAGCGCCAGCTTCGTCAGCCCCTGGTCGATGGCGTATTTCGCCGCCGCCGTGCCCTGCAGCGCGTCGGAGGTGATGGTGCGGAAGAAGTTGCCGCCGGTCTTGCCGTCGCGCGCCAGCGCGGTCAGCGTCGGCGAGGAGGAAGCGGGCGACACCTGCACGACGCCGGCCGTTGCCGTCACCGAGGTCAGCACCGGGATCGACACCGACGAGATGATGCCGCCGATGATCACCGGCACCTTCTTGATGTTGACCAGTTGGGTCGCCTGGTCGACGGCGACATTGCCCTGGCTCTGGCTGTCGCGCGTGTCGGTGACGAGCTTGCAGCCGTCATGCACGCCGCCGGCCTCGTTGATGTCGCGGAACGCCATCTCCACCGACTTGGCGCCGGCCTGTCCGTACTGGCCGGCCGGGCCCGTCAGCTCGAGCACCAGGCCGACGGTGATCTCGCAGGCCGAGGCGGAAGCGGAGGCGCCGGCAAGGGCGAACGCGCCCGCGGCAAGGGCCGTAGTCCATTTCATCTTGTGCATTGCAGTTCCCCTTCTCGTCATTGCGCCGCCGGATCACATGCCCGGTCGGTCGTTGATCCAGGTTTCCTGGACAAAGCGCCACGCCACCCCGTGGGGGGCATCCGCATCCTTGAGGAACAGCGCGGCCGCACGGCGCGACGTCGCCCGCCCCTCGTGCCGCTGGTGTTCCGCGTAACTCATCAGCACCGCGTCCTCGCGCTCCCACAGGGGAGCGAACGTGTCGACAGAGATGGAAAAACCCGAGGGAAACCGGCCCCGCGCGCCGCGCAGCATGGCGCCCAGCCCGGCAAGGTCCTGTACCGCGCCGGCCGGATCGATGCGCGCGAAGCCGGCGTCGAACGCGGAGATGGCCTCACGATAGTCGACCTCGCCAAGACAGCCGGCAAACCAGCGCTCGAAGAAGACGTGCCGTTCGACGATCTCGCGCTCGGCTGCCATGGCAAGATGACCGGCGCCGCTCATGCCGCGCTCTTGTCGTTGAGATTGTATTTCATGATCCGCCCGTGGCGCCCATGGCGGTCGCGCTCCAGCGTGTAGACATCGCCGTCGAGCTCCCGCCGCGAGGCCAGCACCGAGGAGATGCCGGCAATGTCGTCACGCGTCAGGCGCAGCGCCAGAATGCCGAGATTGGAAGCAAGATGGCTGCGATTGCGCGCACCGACGATCACCGCGCCGACCTGCGGTCGGTCGAGCACATAGCGGCTGGCGACGCTGGCGATGTCCGTACCGTGGCGGTCGGCGACGAGTTTCAACGTCGCCAGCAGCGCCTGGAACAGATCCCATCCGCCGAAATCGTCGATGATCAGCTTGTATTTGACGAGCGAGCGGTTCTCCAGCGTTTCGCCGGGATCGGGCCGGCCGAGCCATTTCTCGCTCAGGAAGCCGCCCGCGACCGTGCCGTAGCACAGGAAGGACAGCCCGTGCCGCGCGGCAAGTCCGGCCATGCGCTTCTCCGCCCGCGCGTCGAGCACCGAGTATTGCACCTGCGCGGAGACGACCGGCACGCCGGCCGCCAGCATCGCCCCCAGATGATCGCTGTCGAAATTGGTGACCCCGATATTGCGGATCTTTCCGGCCTGGCGCAGTTCGGCCAGCCACAACGCCACCTCCAGCCAGCCCGGCGCGTTGTAGTCCCACCAGTGGAACTGGACGAGATCGAGCGTATCGCAGCGTAGCCGCGCCCGCGACCGGTCGATCAGTGCCTCCACATGTGCCTTGTCGATGCCGATCAGCTTGTCCAGATCCGGCACCATCTTGGTGTGCACGCGAATGCGTGACAGGGCCTCGGCGCCGCGCGCATTGCGATAGGCATCGCGAAACGCACCGATCAGTTCCTCGACACCGGTATAGATGTCGGCGCAGTCGAAGGTGGTGATGCCGGCATCGGCGAAGGCGATCATGTCCTCGACCGCGGTCGTCCTGTCGACCGCGCCGTGGCCGCCGGCAAGCTGCCAGCCACCGCGAATGACGCGCGACACCGCGGCGCCCTCGCCAAGCGTCCAGGTTTCCGGTTCGGTCTGGTTGGTCACGGGATCACTCGTCGGACTGAGGGGAAGAAGGGATGCATTGCAGCGGCACCGCCGTCGTCTGGGCATGGGAAAAACGCCGGAGGCCAAGCCGGGTGATGCGCATCCGGGTCGGACAATTGGGATCGGGACAGGCGACGTCGGCATCGCTCGTCATCCAGTCGTTCGCATGCGTCGGGCGCTGCTTGGCGGCAAGCAGCGGCAGCACGGCCGCGAGCGAGTAGATCGAGAAACCCTGGCCCGGCGGCAGGTGCAGCATCTCGCCGCGCAGCTCGAAATGATCGCCGGGCCTTGCCCCGCAATAGATCGTCGCGCCCTCCGGCGCGACCACCTCGACCTTGAGGTCGTAGAGCTCGAACGTGTCGTCGCCCGGTGTGACGGTCGCGCTCATTGCCCGGCCTCGTCGCCAAGATGCCTGCGCAGAATGTCGAAGGCCCGCCCGATATCGGCCTTCAATGCCGATTGGGCGGCGACCGTGTCGCGCCGCGCCACCGCCTCGACGATCTCCCGGTGGAAATGGGTGGCCGAGCCGTCCGCCGCCTCGTCGAACAGCCGGGCGGAGGCGCGCAGGTAGGGTCCGGACTGCAGCCACAGGCTCTCGATGATCGGGATCAGCACCTGCGATCCGGCGGCGCGGTAGAGGGTGAAGTGGAAGGCGTGGTTGAGATCGGCCGCCTCGCCCGACATCTCCCGCCCCTTCCTCGCCAACACCGCGTCGCAGGCATCGGTGAGACGCGCCAGTTCGCCGACAAGCGCATCGTCGACATTGGGAATGGCAAGCCCGATCACTTCGCTCTCGATGATGGCCCGGGCTCTGGCGAGATCCTCCAGCCGGTCGCGCGAGATCAGCGGCACGCGGATCGAGCGGTTCGGCATCGCCTCCAGCGCCTGCTCCGAGATCAGCCTGGCCAGCGCTTCGCGTACGGGCATGGTGCTGGTGCCGAGCCGGTTGGAGACATCGACGATGCGCAGCACCTCGCCGGGATCGAACAGCCCCTGGATCAACGAACGGCGCAGTTCACCGTAGACGCTGTCCTGCACGGTCTGCCGGCCGACCGGATTGAGCGGCGCGAGCACGCCGTCGGCGGAAGCGGACACCTGTTCCGACGGCTGCATGCGACGCGTTCCGGTCGCGACCCTGGCGATCATGGCAAGTCTTCCCTCTCCCTCGCGCCCATCCGGCGCGGACCCGACCCGGGCACGCGGCCCATGCCGGGGCGGCGACCGTCCCGGCGCGGTTCGAGGCCGCTATCCGGGAACCTGAAAAAGCTCACATCCCATCTTTACAATCATTCGAGATCTGTGATCAAGATATGTTTGATCAAACATCAAATGCAAGCATCCAACCTTTCGGGGCAGGGCTTGCGGCGGAGGGAGTCGCGCCGTGCAGGGCGGAACCGGAGAGAGGAAAGACGGACCCGGATCGCCCCGCGCGCATACCCCGCCGGTGCTCGAGGTTCGCGATCTTGCCCGCAGCTTTGGCGGCAACCGCGCCGTCGACGGCATGTCGCTCGATCTGCATGCCGGCGAGATCCTCGGCCTGATCGGCCCGAACGGGGCCGGCAAGACCACCTTCTTCAACCTTGTGGCCGGCAGCCTTGCCCCCGATAGCGGCGAGATCCGGCTGAAGGGCGTACCCATCGAGAGACAACCGGCCGCCCGCCGGCTCGCCATGGGGCTCGGCCGCACCTTCCAGATCCCGCGCCCCTTCGCCGGCATGAGCGTGCTCGACAACGTCATGGCCGCCGGCCAGAACCAGAGCGGCGAAAACATCCTTCGCAACTTCCTGCAGCCGGGCACCGTGCGACGCGAGGAACGGGCGGCGCGCGAGCGGGCCCTGGCGCTGATCGACTTCGTCACGCTGTCCCATCTTGCCGACGCGCCGGCCCGGGTGCTGTCCGGCGGCCAGCGCAAGCTGCTTGAACTTGCCCGGGTGATGATGGCCGAACCGGCGGTGATCCTGCTCGACGAGCCGGCCGCCGGCGTCAATCCGGCGCTGCTCGACGTCATCGTCGAGCGCATCGTGGAGATCAACCGGATGGGCGTCAGCGTGCTCCTGATCGAGCACAACATGGACATGATCGCCCGGCTCTGCGGGCGCATCGTGGTGATGGCCGCCGGCCGCCAACTCGCCGAGGGAACGCCCGGCGAGATCATGGCCAATCGCGAGGTGGTGGAAGCCTATCTCGGCGAGGTGACACCGTGAACGCGCCTCCGCCCTTCGCCGCCCCGTCCCCACCGCTGTCGACGCGCGGCCTCATTGCCGGCTACGAGCCGGACCTGCCCATTGTCAAGGGCATCGACTTCACGCTCGGCAATGGCGAATTCGTCACCATCCTGGGACCGAACGGCGCTGGAAAATCGACCTTCGTCAAGGCCATCGCCGGGCTGGTGCCTCTCCACGGCGGCACCCTGTCGCTCGCCGATGCCGACATCACCGGCTGCCCCCGCCATGCGCTGATCCGCAAGGGTCTCGCCTTCGTGCCGCAGACGGAAAACATCTTCGCCACCATGACGATCCGCGAGAACTTGCAGATCGCCGCGACGGTTCTGCCGAAGCCGGTCCGCAAGGCGCGCATCGAGGCGATGCTCGACACCTATCCGGATCTGGCGAAGCGTCCCGGAGCGATCGCCGGCGGGCTTTCCGGCGGCCAGCGGCAGATGTTGGCAACCGCCCGCGCGCTCCTTGTCGAACCGCGCGTGCTGATCCTCGACGAGCCCTCTGCCGGGCTCTCGCCGAAGGCCGTGGCGGAGGTGTTCGAGCGACTGGTCGCGATCAATCGCGGCGGCGTGCCGATCCTTTTGGTCGAGCAAAACGTGCGCGCCGCGCTGCGCATCGCCCATCGCGCCGTCGTGCTGGTCGACGGCCGCTTGCGCCACGATGCGCCGGCGGCCGAACTTGCCGCCGATCCCGATATCGGCCGGCTGTTCCTCGGCGCCCACGGCACCCCCGCCCCCAGCAACGGAGACCCCGCTCCATGAGTGCCCAGATCCTGCTCGAGGGTCTCCTGGCCGGCGCCATGATCGGCCTTGGCGCCGTCGGCCTGACGCTGACCTATTCGATCCTGCGCTTCGCCAATTTCGCCCATGGCGAGTTGCTTGCCTGGGGGGCGTATCTCTCGCTCACCCTGTCACTGGCCATCGGCGCCGTGTCGGGCGCCAGCCTTGCCCCGCTCGGCCCCTTCAGCATCTCAACCGGGCTGATCCTCGCCGGCCTTGCGGCGATGGTGCTGACCGCCGGCCTTGCGCTTGCCGTCGACACCCTGCTCTTTGCCCGGCTGCGCCGGCGCGGGGCGACCGCGATCATCGTGGTGATGGCCAGCTTCGGCGCCTCGATGGCGCTGCGCAGCCTGCTGGAATTCCTCTACACCTCCAAGCCTGCCTACTATTCGCGCGAGTTGCAGATCGCCATGCCGCTGCCCGGCGGTATCCGCGCCACGCCCGACCAGTTGCTGCTGATCGGAGCGGCCTTCCTCGCCGTCATCGCCGTTCATCTTCTGCTGACCCGCACGGATCTCGGTCGCGCCATGCGCGCGGTCAGCGAGAACCCGGCGCTTGCCGGCGTCGTCGGCATCGACACGGCCAAGGTGGTGCGCGCCGTGTGGATCATCGGCGGGGCGCTTGCCTGCACGGCGGGCACCATGTCGGGCCTGCTCGTCCAGATCCGCCCCTATATGGGCCTCGACCTGCTGCTGCCGCTCTTCGCCGCCGTCATCCTGGGCGGCATCGGCTCAGTGCCGGGCGCCATGCTCGGCGGATTGCTGGTCGGACTGTGCGAGGCGCTTGCCGTGCAGACCATCGGCGCCGAATGGCGGGCGGCGGTCGCCTTCTTCGTCATCACGCTGGTTCTGGTGATCCGCCCGACCGGGTTGTTCGGGAGGCCCGCATGAGCCTGGAACTCCTCGCCTATTGCGCCTTCTTCCTCACCATCGCGCTGACCTATGCGGTGATCGTGCTCGGCCTCAACGTGCAATGGGGACAAACGGGTCTCTTCAATGTCGGCGTTGCCGGCTTTGTCGCCGTCGGCGCCTATGCCTCGGCGATCCTGACCTCGCCCGCCGTCGAAGGCCGCTTCGGCGGCTTCGACCTGCCGATCCCGGTCGGCTGGGCCGGAGCCTTCCTTGTCGCGGGACTGCTGTCGGCGGCAATCGGCTGGCTGACCATGCGGCTGCGCGCCGACTACCTGGCGATCTCCACCTTCGGCATCGCCGTCACCGTCCAGCTGGCCACGCTCAACCTGGAAGGCCTCACCGGCGGCCCCTTCGGCATCAGCCTGATCCCGCGCCCCTTCGCCGGACATGCCGGCGAGGCACTCATCTTCTCGCTCGCCAACATGGCGCTGCTCATCAGCCTTGTCGCGCTGCTCTACCTGATGCTCGAGCACCTGGCGAAAAGCCCCTGGGGGCGGGCACTTCGGGCAATCCGCGAGGACGAAGCGGCGGCCGAGGCGCTCGGCAAGAGCCCACGCCGCTTCCGCATCGAGGCCTTCGCGCTCGGCGGCGCGATCATGGGGCTCGGCGGCGCGGCGCAGGCCCATTTCATCGGCTTCATCGCCCCGGAGAACTACCTGCCTATGCTCACCTTCCAGGTCTGGGCGATGCTGATCGTCGGCGGCTCGGGCAACAATCGCGGCGCCATCCTCGGCGCGGTGCTCGTCTGGGCGCTGTGGGCCGCCTCCTCGGCGCTGGTCGAGGCGCTGGCGCCGGCCGGCGAGCAGGCGCGTGCCGCCTCGCTGCAGACCGTCATCATCGGTGTCGCGCTGTGTGCGATCCTGCTCTTCCGCCCGCAAGGGCTCCTTCCCGAACCAGGCGGCGCCCGCCGCCGCCTGCCCTTCCTTTCCAGATGGCGCGGAACCCCCGCCGCCGTCGCCACGACCACGGAACCCGACCGCCCATGACCAGCCGCCCCGAAACGACGAAGCTCGGCTTCGATCTTGAGATCAGCCGCATCCTCACCGGACTGTGGCAGATCGCCGACATCGAGAAAGACGGCAAGCCCGTCGATCTCGATGCCGCTGCCGATCACCTCTCCGACTATGCGGCCGCCGGCTTCACCACCTTCGACATGGCCGATCACTACGGCAATGCCGAACTCGTCGCCGGCCGTCTGCTGGCCCGTCACGGCGAAGGCGCCGACCGCCCGCTTGCCTTCACCAAATGGTGCCCGGAACCCGGACCGATGACCGAGGACGTGGTGCGCGCCGGCGTGCAGGAACGGCTCGACCGGCTCGGCGTTTCCCGTGTCGACCTGCTGCAGTTCCACTGGTGGACCTTCGAGCATCCCGGCTGGCTCGACGCGCTGAAGCACCTGGCGCGCCTGCGCGAGGAAGGGCTGATCGGCGAAATCGGGGTGACCAATTTCGACGCCGCCCACCTGCATGTGGCGCTCGCAGAAAACCTGCCGATCGTCTCCAACCAGGTCTCCTTCTCGGTCGTCGACCGGCGGGCCGCTGGCGCGCTGAGCGACCTTTGCGCGCGCACCGGCGTGCGTCTTCTCGCCTATGGCACGCTGTGCGGCGGCTTCCTGTCGGAACGCTGGCTGGGCAAGCCGGAGCCGGCGGAGATCGCCGACTGGAGCCGGATGAAATACAAGCGCTTCATCGATGCCGCCGGCGGCTGGGAGGCGTTCCAGGCGCTGCTTGCCGCGCTCGGGGCAGTGGCGCGGAGACACGGCGTCTCGATCTCCAACGTCGCCACCCGCTGGGTCCTGGAAACCCCCTCGGTCGCCGGCGTCATCATCGGCGCGCGGATCGGCGAAAGCGAACATCGGGCCGACAACCTGAAGCTTTTCGGCTTTGCCCTCGACGACACCGACCGCGCACGCCTCGAAGAGGCCTTCGCCGGCATGGCGCCGATCCCCGGCGATTGCGGCGACGAATACCGCCGCCCGCCCTTTCTCACCGCCTCCGGCGACCTCAGCCATCACCTGGAAAGGATCCCGAGCATCTACCAGCCGGAACCGGTGCCCGGGCGCGCCAACCGCTGGCTTCTCTCCTCGGGCAGCATCTGGGAACCGCTGGCCGGCTTCAGCCGGGCGATGCGGGTCGGCGACCGCATCCTGGTATCCGGCACCACGGCGACCCACGGCGCCGACCACTGCGTCGCACCCGGCGATGCCGAGGCCCAGACCACCTATGTGCTGGACAAGATTGCCGCCGCACTGGCGGCCTTCGGCGCCTCGATGGAGGACGTGGTGCGCACCCGCGTCTACCTGCAGGACGTCGGAGCCTGGGAAGGTCCCTCGCGCGCCCATGGCCGCGTCTTCGGCGACATCCGACCTGCCAACACGACGCTTGCCGTCGGCAGCCTGATCGGCGGTTACGAAGTGGAGATCGAGGTCGAGGCGGTCCTCGACCCGCGGTAGCCCGCCGCCCCGGGGGTCAGGCGACCGCGTGCCAGGCCATGAATCCCAGGCCGGCGACGATGCTGACCGGGAGTAGGCGAAAGGCTACGAGCCCGACGATATCCTCCAGCGGATAGGCCGGCCGGTCGAGCCAATAGGTCGGCCGGCTCTCGATGACGTTGAGGACGTACCTGCAGCGGTCGCGCGGTCGCACGGGCAGGCGCGGCAGGTCGAAGGGCAGCATGTCGAGCACATGCCTCGCGCACAGCCGGTTCTCCGCAGGGAAGTGAAAGAAGAACGGCCGGCCTCCGGTGCGCGTGTTGACCAGATGCGTCCCGTCGAACCGGTAGAGCTTGCGCTCCAGTCCCGACTGGCAGGCGGAGCTGGCGAAGATCTCCTGGTCGTAGTCGAGGGCGACGCGGCCGGGATTTTCCAGGAACCACTTGTTGAGAAGCGTCTGGTCGCAATCGATGCCGGAGGCATAGTCGAGCCCGGCAAGCATGGTCGCGAGCGCCCCGGCTTTCCCGATATAGCCGCCGGAATTCAGATAGCGGTACATGCCGCTCCGACCGGTTCCTTTCGGATAGCGGCGCGAGGCGGCAAACCGTCCGGGAAGTTTCCAGGTGAAGCCGGGCTCGGTGGAGATGACGATGGGGCTCGCGAAGGCGCGGTAGCGCGCGACAAGCTCCGCCGGATCACGGATCAAAGCCACATCGTAGCCGTCGGTATAGACCACGATCTCGTCGCCCGGCAGGCCCGACAGGTGCGCCCGGAGCACCTGCATCGCGGCGAGATGGCCGGGATAGGGACTGCCGGTCCACACGATGTCGGGGACGATACCGAAGCGGGCGAGAGAGGCACGGTAGCGGTCAAGGCCCGGCCCCTCGTGCGAGGCGAGCGTCACGAAACGCGGAAGCGCATCGACCACCTTGGCCTGCCCACCTGCCCCGTTCATTTCCTCATCCCGTGCCGCCTCCCGGGCATCGACGCAGTGTCGGTGCGCATGACAGTCAGCCACGCATGGGCCGGTGAGGCAAGCCGGGTTCCGGCAAACGGCAGTCAGACGGGCGGCGTGGCGAAGGAGGCGGAGGAACGTCCCTCGCGCTCCCGTTCGGCCTCCAGCTCCGCGATCTTGAGGTCGATGACCGAGCGGTCAAGCATGCCGGAGACATTGTCAGAGGTCGGCAGGGTTTCCGCCACATGCAGGTAGCGCTCGCCCGCCACCGCCATGAGCCGGCGCAGTTCGGCGAGCGGATCGGGGTGATCGTCGGCACGGATGTCGATCCACGGATAGGCCTCGCCGCGCACGACCCTGAGAGCCGCCGACTGCCTGCCGCGTTTGTCCCCGCCGGCCGCCTCGCCGGCTTCCATGGCGGTGAGCAGCCGGTCGGTGAAGTCCTTTTCCGGATGCGCCAGATAGGTCTCGAGCGTCGCCTCCAGCACCCGCGCGCCGGCCAGCATGTTGCCGGCGACCGAGACCCCTTCCCCGATCAGGTGCCCCGCCCAGTCGATGCATTTCTCGCCGGTGAAGGCGGCGCTGCGCCCGGCCGCATCCATCACGTGAAGCTGGCGCGAATGGGAGCCCGCATCGCGTCCCGTCATGGCCGCGACGACCTCCTCCGCCGAGGCGCCGGCCTGCAGCATCTTCATTCCGTCGATGCCGTAGAGCGGCGAGATGAAGGCCTGGCTGGCAATCGCGCCGACGCCGCCGGCCATGTAGGGCACGACGGCCCCGACGGCGAAGAAGCGGCTGGCGACCGCGATGCCGAAATGGCCGGTCGCCGGGTCGCGGGCGACTATGGAATAGGTCATCTGCCTGCCCTCCCGTTCAGCGGCCGGCCGCGTAGGCCTGCATCAGCCGCGGCGTCGCCGCCGCGCGCATCAGGCCGTTCGCATCGCGCCGCGCCGCCGTCAACCGGCCGATCGACCATTCCGGCGCCACCTCGAGCGAATGACCGCGCGCCTTCAGCGCCTCGATCACCGGAGCACCGAAACTCTCCTCCAGCATGATGTGACCCGGCTGGCGCTGGCGCGGATAGAAGGAGGCCGGGAAGTGGGTGGTGTGGAACAGCGGCTGGTCGATCGCCTCCTGCAGGTTGAGATCGTGATGGACAAGCCGCAGGAACAGCGACAACTGCCACTGGTCCTGCTGGTCGCCGCCCGGCGTGCCGAAGGCAAGCGTCGGCCGGCCGTCCTTCAGCGCGATGCTCGGCGTCAGCGTGGTGCGCGGGCGCTTGCCCGGCGCCAGCGTCGTCGGCAGGCCTTCTTCCAGAAGGAACATCTGGGCGCGGGAATTGAGGCAGAAGCCGAGCGCCGGAATGATCGGCGAGGATTGCAGCCAACCACCGGAAGGCGTCGCCGAGACCATGTTGCCCCAGCGGTCGATGACATCGATATGGACCGTGTCGCCGCGCTTTTCGGACAGGTGCGCCATGGTCGGCTCGTAGACGCCGGTTGACGACACTCCGAGCCCGTCGACCACTTCCATGACGCGGGCGACCTGGGCCTCGTAGCCAGGAACAGTGCCGGGGCGCAGGTCGAAGGACGCGGTCTCGCCGATCAGCCTGCGCCGCTCGGCATTGTATGTGTCCGACAGAAGATGGGAGACCGGCACGTCGGAGAAGGCCGGGTCGCCGTAATAGACCTCGCGGTCGGCATAGGCGAGCTTCATCGCTTCGGCGACAAGATGGACGAAGTCGGCGCCGACCGGATCGACATCGGCAATGCCGGTCCCCTTCAGCAAGGCAAGCGACTGCAGCAGCACTGGCCCCTGCCCCCACGGCCCGGTCTTGGCGACCGTCCAGCCGTGATAGTCATAGGTGGTCGGCGCTTCGCGGGTGGCGCTGTAGCCGGCAAGGTCGGCCGCGCTCAGAACACCCTTGTGCCGGGTTCCGCTGCCATCCATCGCCTCGGTCTTCGACACGAAAGCATCGATCTCCTCGGCGACGAAACCGCGATAGAAGGCATCGCGCGCCGCCTCGATCTGCGCCTCGCGCCCGCTTCTCGCCTCCGCTTCCCGCAGCAACCGCTCCCAGGTATCGGCAAGCACCGGATTGCGGAACAGCTCGTCGGTCGACGGCGCCCCCCCGCCGGGACACCAGGTGGCGTGCGAGGTCGGCCATTCCTTTTCGAAGAAGCCGGCGAGCCCGGCAATGGTCGCCGAGACGCGGGCCAGCATCGGATGTCCGTTGCGGGCGTAGTGGATCGCCGGTTCGAGCACGTCGCGCAGCGGCAGCCGCCCGTGGTCGCGCAGCATCAGCATCCAGCCGTCGAACGCACCGGGAATGACGGTGGCAAGCAGCCCGTCGCCGGGGATCAGCGTGAGCCCCTCGCCGCGATAATGCTCGAGCGTCGCGCCGGCCGGCGTCGGTCCCTGCGCGCAGATCACCTCGACCTTGTCGGTGGCGGCGTCATACTGGAGGATCGGCAGGTCACCGCCCGGTCCGTTCAGATGCGGTTCGACCACCTGCAGGACGAACCCCGTGGCGGCGGCCGCATCGAAGGCGTTGCCGCCCTTTTCCAGGATGCTCATGCCGACGGCGGTGGCGATCCAGTGCGTCGAGGTAACGACCCCGAACGTGCCCCGGACTTCCGGTCTGGTTGTGAAACTGGACATCCGATCTCCCTTGGGATGATGGTCTTGTTGTTTTCCGAAAGAACCAGCTCAGCCCTCGCGCGGGTCGAGCGCGTCGCGCAGGCCGTCGCCGAGCAGGTTGAACCCGAGCACGACGAGGAAGATGGCGGCCCCCGGCCACCAGGCCATCCACGGCGCCTGGGTCATGAAGTTCTTGGCCACGTTCAGCATCGAGCCCCAGCTCGGGTTCGGCGGCTGCTGGCCCAGGCCGAGAAAGGACAGGCTTGCCTCGGCGATGATCGCGGTGGCGACCGTCAGCGTCGCCTGGACCAGCACCGGCGCGAACACGTTGGGCAGGATGTAGCGCGTCATGATCGCCAGATCCGGCAGGCCGATGGCGCGCGCGCCCTCGACGTAGTCCTCGGTCTTCACCGACAGCACCTGGCCGCGTGTCAGGCGAATGAAGATCGGCGTCGCCGAGAGGCCGATGGCGATCATCGCATTGGTCAGGCTCGGCCCGAGAAAGGCGGCAAGGGCAATGGCGAGAATGAGGAACGGCGTCGCCAGCAGCGCGTCGGTGATCCGCGAGATGATCTGGTCGGTCCAGCCGCCGAAATAGCCCGAGACGAGACCGAAGGGCACACCGATGACAACCGCGATCAGCACCGAGACGACACCGGCAAGCAGCGATGCCTGCGCGCCCCAGATCATCCGCGAGAGGATGTCGCGGCCGATCTCGTCCGTCCCCAGCCAGTAGAGCTCGGACGGGGCCTTCCGCACCGCCGACCAGCTCGTCGCCAACGGATCGGCGATCGGCAGGATCGGCGCCAGCACGGCAATCGCCACGAAGAAGGCGACCAGCACGAAGCCGAACAGCGCGCTCCTGTTGCGCTTCAGCTTCTTCCAGGCGCGGCTTTCAACGCGGATACCGAGCGTATCGTCCTCGTCTTCGATGGCGACCGGAACCGGTCCCGTTGCTTGCTCGCTCACAGGGAGGCCCTCATGCGCGGGTTGAGCAGGAAATAGAGGATATCGGCCAAGAGGTTCATCAGGATGAAGCCGGCCGCCGTGCACAGCACCACGCCCTGCACCACCGCATAATCGCGGGTGAAGACGGCATCGACGATCAGCTTGCCGAAACCGGGAATGGTGAAGATCTGCTCTGTCAGAACGGCGCCGGCGAGCAACTCGCCGAACAGCAGCGCGCCGAGCGTGACGATCGGCAGAAGCGCGTTGCGGAACGCATGCTTGATCACCACGACCTGTTCGCTCAGCCCCTTGGCCCGCGCGGTGCGGACATAATCCGCCTTGAGCACGCCGAGCATGGCCGAGCGGGTGTGGCGCATCAATGTCGCGGCCAGTGCCGTGCCAAGCACGAAGGCCGGCATGATCATCGTCTGGAAGGAGCGCACCGGATCTTCCAGTGGCGAGACATAGCCCGACGCCGGCAGCCAGCCGAGCTGCACGGAAACCAGCAGGATCAGCATGATGCCGAGCCAGAAATTGGGGATCGACAGGCCGGACAGCGCGATGAAGTTGGCGATGTAGTCGATGGGCCCGCCCTTCTTCACCGCCGAGAGGATGCCGGTTGGAATGCCGATCGCCATGGCGATCGCCATGGCCATCAGGGCGAGTTGGATGGTCACGGGGAGCTTGTCGGCAATAAGCTGCAGCACCGGCTGGTTGGTCCTCAGCGAGACGCCGAGATCCCCCTGCACGAGTCCGCCGAGCCAATAGAAATACTGATGGATGATCGGATCGTTGAGCCGGTATTTCTCGCGGATGAAGGCGAGCACTTCCGGATCGCGCTCTTCGCCGGCGAGCACCAGGGCGGGATCGCCCGGCAACAGCTTCTGCAGCGTGAAGACGAAGACCGAAACCAGGATGAGCGTCGGGATCGCAATCAGCAGGCGGCGACCGATGAAGGCAAGCATCACGAGGCTCCGGCGCTGGAGAGGAGGAAGGCGGCGTAGGGGATCATGCGTGCTCCACCACGGTGGTGCGGCGCTGGCCCGCAACGGTCCTCACCTTGTGTGAAAGATCGCGGCAAGCCTGGGCCAGGTCGCCCGCGAATTCGGCGAGAACCGAACGGCGGGGCCGCTCCTTGCTCTCGCGCCCGTGGATGAAGCCCGCAGCATCGAACACGGAGCGTGGATCGGCATGCTTGTGCTCCTGCACGAACGGCGCCGGATCCATCTGGTAGATCGTGAGGCTGCGGCTCAACGGCGAGCGCACGGCGAAGATCATCTCGTCGACGGCATCGCGAAAGCGTTCCGTCGCCGTCAACAGGCGCCGCGCCGCAGCCTGGGTGACGAGATAGGCGGCCGTGCAGTAGTGCGACGAATACAATCTGACCACGTCGTGACCGGCCTCCCGGCTTGCGGCGCGCGTGGCGAGCCGCACCGGTTTGAAATCGGTTTCCAGCTTGACGATGTCGGCATCCCCCGGAACCCAGCTGTCGGAGGCAAGCAGGCCGGCGCCCGCCTGCCCGATCAGCACGTCATCCTCCAGAACCAGCGCGTAAGGCAGGTTCCGCTCGACGAGCAGCTGCCACGCAAGGCGATGGCTGAGGAAACAGGCGACCTCGCCAGGCGTCAGCAATCCCCAGTGGCCGGGGCCCGGCACGTGACGTGCGAATTCCTCTTCCCCCAACGCCCGCGCATCGATCGCCGGCACCCGCTCGAAGGCGGCACCGCAATCGCCAAGCCGCGCCTGCATGCGCGTCAGCCGGTCCGCCGCGCGGTCGAGATTGATGAGCAGGATCGGAACCGGCGTCATGGAAAGGGTGAACCCTCAGGGTCGGAGGTGACCGGAAACGGACGACAAGGGAGAGGCGGGACCCGGCAAGCCGGGCCCCGCCCATTCTGCTACTGCTTGAACTTGACGTTCTCGAGCCGGATCATGCCGTCCGGATAGGCGGTGAAGCCCTCGATCTTGTCGTCCAGCGCCCAGATCCAGGTCTGGTGGTAGAGGTAGATGATCGGCAGGTCCTTCGCGAGGATCTTGCGGGCCGCGTCATAGCTTGCCTTGCGGGTCGCCGTGTCGTTGCTGGTGCGTGCCTTGTCGAGCAGCGCATCGACCTCCGGGTTGCAGTATTTCGAATCGTTGATACCGCCCTTGCAGGTCATGAACTGGTGGATGTTGCCGTCCGGATCGACTCGACCCGACCAGCCCACCTGGCTCGCCTGGTAGTTGCCGCCCGACTGGTCGGCGAGCAGGCTGGCGAACTCCATCGACTTCAGCTTGACCGAGAAACCGGCTTCCGCCGCCATCGACTGCACCACCTGCATGAGCTGGGTCTGCACCGGGTTATTGGCGACCTGCACCTCGACCTCGAAGGTCTCGTGGCCGGCTTCCTTCATCAGCTCCTTCGCCCTGGCGATGTCGCGGGCGGGGATCGGCGTCTCCTTGTCGTACCAGGGGCTCGTCGGCGGGAACGGCTGGTTGCCGGGGGCGAAGGCACCTTCGAACACGACCTGGTTGATCGCGTCCCGGTCGAGCGTCAGCTCGAAGGCCTGCCGCAGCTTCGCATCGTTGCCGAACGGATTGTCGCCGCGCGCGCCATTGTCGATGTTGATGGTGATGCCCTGGTAGCCGAGGCTGACCGCATCGGCATAGACAAGGCCGGCATCGGACTTGACCGAGGCCGCGTCGGTCGCGGCAAGCCGCTCGAGCATGTCGAGGTCGCCGGAGCGCAGGTTGGCGAGCCGCACGGTCGTGTCCGGGATCGGCAGGAAGGTGACCGTGTCGAAATGGATCGCGTCGGCGTTCCAGTATTCGGCGAACCGCGTCAGCACGATGCGGTCCTGCTGTACGCGCTCGGTGAAGGAGAACGGACCCGAACAGACCGGGTTGGAGCCGAAATCGGCACCGGCCGCACCGGCCGCCGTCGGCGACACCATCATGCCGGCACGGTCGGCGAGCTGCGCCAGCAGCGTCGCGTCGGGCTGTGCCAGCGTCATCTTCACCTGGTGGGGACCGCTGACCTCGACACTCTCGATCGACTTGACCTCCGACTTGCGGCGGCTCTCCGGCAGGCCCTTGGAACGCTCGATATTGGCCTTCACCGCCTCGGCGTCGAAGGGGGTTCCGTCATGAAAGGTGACGCCCTCGCGCAGGTCCATGGTCAGGACCTTGCCGTCCTCCGACCAGGACCAGGACGTGGCCAGCTGCGGCACGATCTCGAGATCCGGCGTGATGTCGACCAGCTTGTCGCAGAGCGAGGCATAGACGATACGCCCGACAAAGGTGCGGGACTGGTCCGGATCGAGAACGTCCGGATCCTCCTGGAGACCGATCCGCAGATCGGCGGCGGCGGCGGGCAGCGCGACAAGCGCGCTGGCGCTCAAAAGCAGGGCTGCAAGAAGACTGTTGCGCATTCTCATGGCTCCTCTGGTCATTTTGGTGACTCTGTCGGTCTGGATCCGGGACCTTGTTTGTTCAGGCGTTCGCTCCTGTCCCGGTAAAGCGAAAGACGTCTGGCGGCGGCCGCACTGGGCTCCGGCTCGGCAAGCGCGGCGATGCCCTCGCCGGCAACGCGCTGCCAGTGATGGCAGGCGACCTGGCGGCCCGCGGCCACCTCGACGAGTGCCGAGCGCTCCGCCTCGCAGCGCGCGTCGGCAAGCGGACAGCGTGTGTGGAAACGGCACCCCGTCGGCGGAGAAAGCGGCGAGGGCACATCGCCGGAAAGATTTGCGTCGGCCTTGCGCGCGCGCGGGCTGGGGATCGGGATCGCCCGCATCAATGCGCGGGTATAGGGGTGGAGCGGCGCATCGTAGAGCGCGTCGGTCGCGGCCAGTTCCACCACCTCGCCCAGATACATCACCGCGACGCGGTCGCTCATGTGACGGATGACGGCAAGATCATGCGCGATCAGCACCAGCGTCAGGTCGTATTCGCGCTTCAGGTCCTCCAGCAGGTTGATCACCTGCGCCTGGATCGAGACGTCGAGCGCGGAGACAGGCTCGTCGCCGATCAGCACCTTCGGGCCCGAGGCGAGTGCCCGCGCGATGCCGATGCGCTGGCGCTGCCCGCCGGAAAACTCGTGCGGGTAGCGGCCCGCATACTCGGCCCTGAGGCCAACCCGGGTGAGCAGTCGCGCCACTTCCGCGCGCCGCCACTTCGCATCGCCAAGGCCATGCACACGCATCGGCTCCTCGATGATGGCGCCGACGCTCATGCGCGGGTTGAGCGAGGAGAACGGGTCCTGGAAGACGAACTGCAGGTCCTTGCGCAGCCGCCGCATATCCGCCTTCGGCAGCGCCGCGATGTCCTGCCCGCCATAAAAGACCTCGCCGGCGGTCGGGTCGATCAGTCTGAGCAGCAGCCGAGCAAGGGTCGACTTGCCGCAACCGCTCTCGCCGACCACGGCAAGCGTCTCGCCCCGGCGCACCTTGAGAGACACCCCGTCGACGGCCCGCACCGACGGGCGCTCGCCGAACAGTTTCCAACCGACGGGAAAGCGCTTCTCCAGCCCGCGGGCCTCCAGGACGATATCGGTTCCGGCGGGAACAAGCGGTGCTTCGGCAGGGGGCATGGCGCTCATGCGGCATCTCCAAAGCTCAGCTCCAGCGGCGCGTGCCGGCAGGCGGCCGCATGACCTTCGGCAACGGCTTGCAGCGGCGGCACCTCCGCCCGGCAGATGTCGTCGGCGAAGGGGCAGCGCGGCGCGAACCGGCAGCCGGCGGGCATCCGGTCGACCGTCGGCACCATGCCGGGGATTGTCGCCAGCCGGTCGCCGCGATGGCCAAGCGAGGGCACCGAGCTGATCAGGCCGAGCGTGTAGGGATGCTGGGGATCGTCGAAGATTGCCGACACCGGCCCCGCCTCGACGATGCGCCCGGCATACATGACCGCCACCTTGTCGGCGATCTCGGCAACCACGCCGAGATCATGAGTGATCAGCACCAGCGCCGTGCCGGTCTCCTCCTGCAACTCGCGCACCAGGTCGAGGATCTGCGCCTGGATGGTAACATCGAGCGCGGTGGTCGGCTCGTCCGCGATCAGAAGCTGGGGGTCGTTGGCCAGCGCCATGGCGATCATGACACGCTGGCGCATGCCGCCCGACATCTGATGCGGATAGTCATCAAGCCGCCGCTCGGCCGCCGGCACCTTGACCCGCCGCAGCATGTCGAGAGCCCGGGCGCGTGCCGCGGCCCGTGTGCCGCCGCGATGACGGCGCACGATCTCGGCGATCTGGTCGCCGACCGTGTAGACCGGATTGAGCGAAGTCATCGGTTCCTGGAAGATCATCGCCACGCGGTCGCCGCGCAAGGACGCCATCTCGCGGCGCGACAACGCGAACAGGTCGCGCCCCTCGAATATCGCCCGACCCGAAACGATCTGCGCCGGCGGCATCGGCAAGAGGCCCATCAGCGACAGGGCGGTCACGGACTTTCCGCAGCCGCTTTCGCCGACGATGCACAGCGTCTCGCCGGGCGCGACGGAAAAGGACACGCCGTCGACCACATTGGCGCGCGCGCCGGCAAAACGCAGCGCCAGGTTCTCGACCGCCAGCAGCGGCCCGGCCCCCTCGCGGGAAAGATCAGCCGGCATCGGCATGCCCCTCGACGCTTTGCAGCATCAATCGTTCCTGCAGCGACAGGAGATGCTTGCGCATGACCTGTTCGGCGGCGACCGGATCGCGCCGCTCGATCGCATCGACCAGTTCGCCATGCTGCGAATGATAGAGCCGGGTGGAACTCGGCGTGCGCAACGCTTCGCGCACATGCCGCCAGTTGTCGTCCTGGCGGACCCGGTCGACCACGTCGAACAGCGCCAGGAACAGCGTGTTGCCCGCCGCCATCGCGACCGCCCGGTGCAGGGAACTGTCCCACAACTCGCGGCTGTCCATGTCGCCGGCCTCGATGACCTTGCCCGCGATCTCGCGCATGCGGGCGATTTCGGGGGCCGTGGCGCGCAGCGCCGCCAGCCGGGCCAGCGCCGGCTCGATGCGCAGCCGCACCTCCATCACCTCGAACATGTTGCTCATTTCCGGCAGCTGCCGGATGCGGCTCTCGGTGCGGCTGCGGGCGGCGGCGATGAAGGTTCCCGCGCCCTGCCGGCGCCAGATGCGCCCTTCCGCTTCCATCACGTCAAGCGCGCGGCGCACCGCCCGGCGACCGACGCCGATTTCCTCGGCCAGCTCCCGCTCGGGCGGCAGCTGCTCGCGCGCCTCGCGTTCCAGCTGGTCGACAATGACCCTGAGCCGCTGCAGCGCCAGGCTGGAATTGCGTTCTGTCTGGTTCTCGTCTGCCAAGGACGCCGACCCCGATTGCACCTTTTTATATATTGGTTCCATTATTGGCGCAGAGCGGTTCCGCTGACAAGCCCGTTGCAACCGCCCTCGTTCCGGTTCTTGCAAAAAGAACGTTCTTGCCGAAATTTGCGCCCTTCTGCGCGCATGAATGCCGAAAGTTTCGGCAAGAGCGAGCCATCCCGCCGGACCCGGCTTCAGAACCAATATAGAATTGGTTCATTCCCCGCCGGCCTTGCCTGCCGGCAAATGAAAAAGGGCGAGGCGTCAGACGCCTCGCCCTTTCGGACTTTGGGACTTTATCGAAACCTGCGCCGGACAGCGGGACGGCAGCCAATCCGGCCGGCCGACAGGTTCACACGGGCAGGTTCAGGCGGGCGTGTTCAGGCGGGGGCAAGACCCAGCATCTTGCGCGCTTCGGCAACGCTGGCCGGATGGCGGCCATATTCCGCGCAAAGGTCGACGGTCCGCTGCACCAATGCGGCATTGGAGGGGGCAAGCCGATCCTTGTCGAGACGCACATTGTCTTCAAGTCCGGTCCGGCAGTGACCGCCCAGCTCCAGGCTCCAGCGGTTAAGCTCGATCTGGTTGCGGCCGATGCCGGCGCCCGTCCATGTCGCCTCGGGCATCAGCCGCCGCAAGGTCTCGACATAGAACTCGAACACGGCCCGGTCCGCCGGCATGGCGTTCTTGACGCCCATCACGAACTGCACGTGAAGCGGCCCCTTCAGCCGCCCGTCCCTCGCCATCGACGCTGCCTGGAAGACATGCGAGAGGTCGAAGGCCTCGATCTCGGGCTTGACGTTGTAGGTCAGCATTTCCGACGCCAGCCAGTCGACCAGATCCGGCGGATTCTCGTAAACGCGGGTCGGGAAATTGTTGGAGCCGACCGACAGCGAGGCCATGTCGGGGGCAAGCGGCAGCATGCCGCCGCGCGCCTTGCCCGCGCCCGAACGGCCACCGGTCGAAAGCTGGATGATCATGCCCGGGCAATGGGCCTTCAGCCCCTCCACGAGCCGGGCGAAGCGCTCCGGGTCGGAGGTCGGCGTGCCGTCCTCCTCGCGCACATGGCAGTGGGCAATGGTTGCGCCGGCCTCGAAGGCCGCATGGGTGCTTTCCACCTGCTCGGAAACGGTAATCGGCACGGCCGGGTTGTCGGCCTTTTGCGGCACGGAACCGGTGATGGCAACGCAGATGATGCAAGGCTCGGACATGGACGAGCGATCCTCCCTGAGAGGCGCCGGCAGGCTCCCGCGCCCGCAGGAACAACGACATCGGGCAAGTCCGGCGCGGGGATCTGGTTAGCAGCTTCGCCGGCCAACGGCAATTGCAGGGGCCGTGCAAGGCGCGGATCAGACCGCCCCGCGCACCGGTGACAAAGGCGAGGCCGGCCGCACCGCCGCACTCGCCGCCTCGCGCGAGGCAAAACCGCGAAGCATCAGGGCAGGCAGGTCGCCGACCGGCATCGGGGCCCCGAACAGGAATCCTTGCGCGATGCGGCAGCCGGCCTCCGTCAGCAGGTCGACCTGCTGGCGGGTCTCCACCCCCTCGACCGTGACAGCGATGTCGAGCCGACCGGCAAGTTCCAGGATGGAGGTGACGATCGACAGGCTGTGCCGGTCGCTTTCCAGCGATTGCACGAAGCTGCGGTCGATCTTCAGCTCGTCCCAGTCGAAGCTGCGCAGATAGGACAGCGCCGAATAGCCGGTGCCGAAATCGTCGAGCGAGATGGCAACGCCAAGCGCCTTCAGTCGCGACAAGGTGGCGATCGCGCGCGTCGTGTCCTTCATCACGACGCTTTCGGTCACCTCCAGCTTCAGCCGCGAGGCCGGCAGGCGGCTGCGCTTCAACACGGCCGCGACCGTATCGACGAGATCGTCGCGGGCCAGCTGGGCGACGGAGAGATTGACGGCGACCGGCACGTCGAGCGGCAACGCGACCGCGTCGCGGCAAGCGGTCTGCAGGATGCGCTCGCCGATGTCGATGATGTGGCCGGACGCCTCGGCGATGGGAATGAACTCGCTTGGCGCGATCCAGCCGAGCTGGCTGTGGCGCCAGCGGGCAAGCGCCTCCAGCCCGACGATGCGGCCGGTTTCCATGTCCACCTGCGGCTGGTAATGGGCCGCGATATCGCCGTTCTCCAGTGCCCCCTCGATGCCGTCCTCGATCAACCGGCGACGGGTCGCGTCGGCGCGCATCGAACCGTTGTAGAGCTGCACCCGGCCCTTGCCCGTCGCCTTGGCATGGCTGAGCGCCAGGTCAGCATTCTGCAGCAGCGAGCTTCCGCTCTCCCCCTCGCGAACCAGCGCCACGCCGATGGTGGCGTTGACGACCACATTGCCGCCGCTCAGCGCATGCGCCTCGTGCAGTCCCTCGATCAGCTGCCGTGCGCGCGCCTGCGCCTCCCGCTCGCCGTCGGTGACCCCGACAAGCACGGTGAACTCATCGCCGCCAAGCCGCGACACCAGTGCCCCTCCGCCCCAGGCGGCGACAATCCGGCGGAGACGCTCGGCAACCGAGCGCAACAGGTCGTCGCCCGAGGCGTGACCGAGAATGTCGTTCACCGCCTTGAAACCGTCGAGATCGAGCGCCAGCACCGTCAGTCGCCCGCGACGCCCGACCGGATCCTCGCCAAGCGCGGCTTCCAGCGCATCGTGAAAGGCGAGACGGTTGGGGAGTTTCGTCAGCGGGTCGTGTCGCGCGGCGAACTCGAACTCGCGCGCCGCCGCCTCCGCGCTCGAGCGCGCCCGCTTCAGCGAGCGGGCCTGCAGCGACATGAAGACGAGCAGGATGGCGCCGAAGGCGATCAGCAGCTCGACCAGCACATTCTGCAGCCGCTGGCGCTGGAACAGGGCCTGGCGGATCTCCTGGGCCTCGACCAGGTTGGTCATCAAGGCCTCGCCGCCGATGCGGTCGATCACGCGCACCGCCTCGGCCAGCACCGCGTCGATGCGTGCCAGCGCCGCCTTGTCCGGCAGCGCCGCGTAATCGCTTTCGATGCCCTGGACAAGGTCGCCGAGATGGTCGAGCGCATCCTTTCGGGACGGCGCCGCAGCGACGAACGCGCCGAATGCCCCCGACGACCATGTGTCCACCCGGCTGGCCAGGATATTGTAGAAGAGCCAGGCCTCTTCCGCGTCCTCGACCTTGCCGCTGGCCGCGTATCGGGACAGGCGCTCGCGTGCCGTGACCGCATCGACCCGCCCGTTCAACCCCGACATGGCGATGTCGTAGCGCATCGACTTCTCGAAGGCGCCGCTCGTCGTCAGCACCGCTTCCGCATGCACCAGGATGGCGAGCACCAGCAACCCCAGAACGAGGATGCCGACGTGTCGGAACCGGTCCCCTATCGACCCGCTCCGTCGCAGGAAGGACGGCAAGCGCATGGGTTCACTTCACGTTGATGCGGCGCAATTGCCAGATGGAACGCGAGTAATAGAGCTCGTTCTTGAGCTCGGGAAAGCGGTCGAAAGGATAGATGACGAAAAGCGGCCCCTTGTCGCGCACGCCCAGATAGGCGCCATCCGCCTTGAAGGCGAGAAGCGCGTCATAGGCGGTGAAATCCGATATCGGGATCTCCGCATAGAAATTGTTGAGAGCGATTCCCTCGACCAGCTCGCCGGTCGCACCGACATGCGCCATCAGGTCGGCAAGGCGCACGCCCTCGAACGTCACGGTCTTGTCGTGCCAGGGCGTCGACGTCGTCACGCTGGTGACGCCGAGTTTCTCAAGGTCGGAAATGGTGAAATCGCGGGGCGTCTCGCTTTCGATTCGCCCTTCCACGGTCAAGACGACCGGGCCGTCGGAACGGGCAGGACCCGCCAGAACAAGTCCAAGACCTGCCACAACTAACAATAATAAATACCGGATCGACATGACCACCCTCCGTCGGAGTGCTGATATTTTCAATCGAATACCCTCAATCCGTTCTGGCTGCGGGTCTCGCCGTTTCGATTTTCAGTATCATACTACAAGATGAAGGCAAATTTTGGATTAAATACTTATCCATGTGTTTTTATATTTACTATTTGTTAACCATAATCCAATTTCAAGAACCCTGAAACACCGAAACGGCCCGGGGATTTTGTTCCCCGGGCCGTTTTGTTCTGGAGCCCGGGTTCTGGAGCCGGGTTCGG
>NZ_JASHIK010000011.1 GCF_030733745.1 Stappia sp. MMSF_3263
ATCACAACCGAAGGCTATTTCTCCACGGCGATCTACGGCATCAGCGTGGCCGGCGGCGGGCAGGATGGCGGGGCCAGCGAGGGCCGGATCGCGGTCGGCGGCGATGGCGGGGCCGGCGGGCGGGGCGGCAACGTCACGCTCGACATGACCGGCACGAGCCTTGCCGCGGGGCAGCACAACGTCCACACGTCCGGTGCCTTTGCCAACGGCGTTCACCTGATTTCCGTTGGCGGCGGCGGCGGGCGCGGCGGCAACGCGGTGGCGACCGGCGTGTTCTCGGCGGTGGCGATCGGCGGCTCCGGCGGCGCGGCCGGCGATGGCGGCACCGTGACGGTGAACCTCAACCGGTCCGCGAGCATCCTGACGGAGGGGGATCTCGCCAACGCGATCATCATCCAGTCAATCGGCGGCGGCGGGGGATCGGGCGGCAGCGCGCGGGCGCAGGCCTATTTCTCGTCCGTGGCGGTCGGCGGCAGTGGCGGCACCGGGGGCAATGGAGGCGCGCTGAACGTTGCGCTCGGCAACCAGGCAAGCATCGCCACGCGCGGCCACCATGCGTCGGCGATCATCGCGCAGTCCATCGGCGGCGGCGGCGGCTCGGGCGGCCAGGCGCATGCCTCTTCCTCGGCGCCGATCCTGGCGACATCGGTTTCCATGGGCGGCAATGGCGCGTCGGGCGGCGATGGCGGTGCCATCGATATCCGGCTTGACGCGGGCTCCTCGGTCACGACCGGCACCGAAAACGCGACGAACGCCAACCTGGTCGACGGCGCGGGAACCCATTCCGTCGGCGTGCTGGCCCAGTCGATCGGCGGGGGCGGGGGCAATGGCGGCTCGGCCGGCTCGTCGTCGGTGTCCTATGCCGACGGCGTCTCCTTCGCGGCGGCGGTCGCCATCGGCGGCAGGGGCGGAACGGGCGGCGATGGCGGCCGCGTTTCCGGCACGGCCAATGGCGGGGTGACCACCCATGACGCCAATTCGGATGCCATCGTGCTGCAGTCGATCGGCGGGGGCGGAGGCAATGGCGGCGGCGCACATGCCTTCAGCCTGTCCGTGGGCAGCGATACCGACAGCATTTCGGCCGACGTCGCCATTGGCGGTGCCGGCGGACACGGCGGCAATGGCGGGGCGGTGTCGCTCATCAGCGCCGGAGCAATCCGGACGGAAGGCGAGAATTCCGACGGCATCGTGCTGCAGTCCATCGGCGGGGGCGGGGGCAATGGCGGTTCGGCGCTCGCCTTCAGCGCGGCTGTCAGCATCGGGCCGAGCCTGAGCGCATCGGTTGCCATTGGCGGCTCGGGCGGCACGGGCGGGCTCGGCCGCGCGGTGACCTTCGCCGGTTCCGGCAGCGTGACGACGCTCGGGTCGAACTCGACCGGCGTGCTGGCCCAGTCCATCGGCGGGGGCGGGGGCAATGGCGGCTCGGCCACGACCGTGAGCGTGTCCGCCTCGACGCAGCAATCGGTGACGCTGGGGGCATCGGTCGGAGGGCATGGCGGCAGTGGCGGCCATGCGGAAACCGTCACCGTCAACGGCGTCGGCAGCATCGCGACATCCGGGCACAATTCGGCGGGCGTCATCGCCCAGTCCGTGGGCGGCGGAGGCGGCAATGGCGGCAATGCGTCGGCGGTGACGCTGTCGGCCTCGGCCGAGGGCTCGTTTTCCGCACCTGTTTCCGTTGGCGGCAACGCGGGCGGGGGCGGCAATGGCGGCGCGGTGCGGCTGACCACCACGGGCGGTCATGTGACCACATCCGGGGCAAATTCGGCCGGGATGCTGATCCAGTCGATCGGCGGGGGCGGAGGCAATGCCGGTACGGCGATGAGCGTCAATGCCAGCATCACGGACGGCCCGAACGCCAAGAGCATCACGACCCCCGTCTCCGTCGGCGGCAAGGGCGGACCCGGGGGAACCGCCGGGGAAATCACGATCAAGTCGGCGACGACGATTGTCACGACCGGCGATACGTCGAGCGGACTGATCGCCCAGTCGATCGCCGGGGGCGGGGGCAATGGCGGCGCGGCGATCACAGCGAATGTCACGATTTCCAGCGAGGCGCGCGGATCCCTGGGGGGCGGTGCCGCCGTTGGCGGCGATGGCGGAAGCGGACACAAGGGCGGAACGATCTCGCTTGCCAATGCCGGTGCGATCACGACCGGCGGGGACCTGTCCCACGGGATCGTGGCGCAGTCGATCGGCGGGGGCGGAGGCAATGGCGGTTCGGCCTCGACGATCACCTTCACCCTTTCGGCGCCGTCCGACCTGGAGACGAAGAACAACGCGGTCAACCTGGAAACGGCGATCGGCGGCAAGGGCGGGTCCGGCAATCACGGCGGCACCGTCAGCGCCGGAAACACGGCGAGCATCCATACAAGCGGCAACCATTCGGCCGGGATGCTGGTCCAGTCGGTCGGCGGCGGCGGCGGTACCGGCGGCAATGTCGCCTCGCTCTCCGGCGCGGCGGGCAAGTCCGTCACCAGCATCGGCGTCGATATCGGCGGCAAGGGTGGGGCCGGCGGCGACGGCGGCGATATTTCGGCGCAGAACCACGGCACCATCCTTACCCGTGGCAACAATTCCTTCGGCGTCCTGGTGCAGTCCGTTGGCGGCGGCGGCGGCTTCGGCGGCAATGCCACGCGGCTCGCGGCCGGGGCGGGGTCGAAGGTCAAGAACCTGAACGCGGTCGTCGGCGGCGCAGGCGGATCCGCGGGCAACGGCGGCAGCGGCGGCTCGTCGAAGCAGAGTTTCACGAATACCGGCACCGTCGCCACGTTCGGCCATCGCTCGGCGGCGGTGGTTGTCCAGTCGATCGGCGGCGGCGGCGGCGCGGGCGGCGACGTGGTGACCCGCACGGCCAGTCTTGGCGCAAACAACACCGATCATGGCACGCGCTCGGTCACCAGCGGAACGACGACCACGACGGTTGGCGGGGCGGGGGGCAACGGGGGCAACGGCCTGGCGGTTGTCATCGCCAATAGCGGAGCTGTTCTGACCCATGGCGCCAACTCGCACGGGCTTGTCGGCCAGTCCATCGGCGGCGGCGGGGGCATGCATGGCCTGGTCGACACGTATGACCTCAGGCAGGCGAGCGACAGCGAAAGCGGTGACACGGCGCCCTCGCCGCCAAACGTGCGGGCGGTGGTGACGCGGGAGGTGACGCGGGCGATCTTCGGCGGCTCGGACACGGGCACCGAGGGGAACGGGGGCACCGTCGACATCTCCATGGCCGCCGGCGGCGCGGTGTCGACCTTCGGCGCGATCTCGCATGCGATCCTGGCCCAGTCGCTGGGCGGCGGCGGCGGCGATATCGGCCATGTCGAGGCGTTGAGCCTTGCGGCAGGAGAAACGGCCCCGGCGAGCGAGAGCGCGGGCACGGCGAGCTCCACCTACGACTTCACCGTCAGGCTCGGCTCCTCGGATCATTCGCGGACCAGTTCATCGGGCGACAGCAGCGCGACGCTGGCCGCCGGGGCCGTGGCGACGACCTCCGGTATCGGGTCCCGCGGCGTGCTGGCCCAGTCGGTCGCCGGCGGCGGCGGCACCTTCGCCACGGTGCTCGACAGCACCCATGTCGCGGGCGACGTGCCGACGGCCACGTTCGATGTCACCCTCGGCGGCGAACAGGGGCACAGCGGTCATCCGGCGCGAAGCGGCACGGCGACGGTGACGTTCGGCCACGCGGGGAGCGGGCAGGCGGCACGCGTCGTCACCGCCGCGGACCTGTCGCATGCCCTTGTGGCGCAGTCCGTCGCCTCGGGCGGCGGCAGCGCCGGCGTGGTCATCTCCGATACGCTCTCCGTTGCCGACCAGCGGATCATGGCGCGCCTTGGCGGGCGCGGCGCGGCGGAGGGTGCCGGCGGGCTCGCCAGCGTTGTCGCGAACGGGAGCATCACCACGGCGGGCGTCAACTCCTTCGGCATTCTCAGCCAGTCGATCGGCAGCGGCGGCGGTGAATTCTTCGCCGACCTGGCACAAGGGACCTCGGCGACCCTGCAACTCGACTTCGGCACGGAAGACGCCGGATACGCGAGCGCCGGCGAGGCGAAAGCGACGCTCGCCGGCACGGTTGTAACCCATGGCCGGCTGTCGCACGGGATCGTGGCGCAGTCGGTCGGCGGCGGCGGCGGGGTTGCGACGGTCAATGCGGGCGGGGTCGGCACGCTTCACCTCAACGCCATGTTCGGCCGCACGATGGCCACGGGCGGGCACGGGGGCCTTGCGACGGTCGACCTGACCGACGGGCATGTCGTGACAGCCGGAGACTTTGCCTTTGGCGTGCTGGCGCAGTCGATTGGCGGCGGCGGCGGGCTGCTTTCGGTCGATGCCGGTTCCAGCGCGACCGTCCTCGACCTGACATTGCGCACGGGCGGCGGCGGCGCGGGCGGCAGCGTCGACGTGTCGCTGGACGCGGTGAGTTCGATCACGACCTCGGGCGCCCATGCGCATGGCATCTTTGCCCAGTCGGCGGGAAGCGGCGGCGGGCTTGCGCTGATCGACGGCACGCCCATCGGGATCCCGTCCGGACCGACGACCCCGGCGGCGGCGTCGGCCGGCGGCGGGGCGGTCACGGTGACCTCGCATGGCGATATCCGCACGAGCGGAGACCATTCGGACGGCATCTTCGCCTATTCGGCCAGCGGCGGAGCGCTGGTGGTTGAAAGCGATGACGGCGGGCGGATGATCGTCGGCCACGGGACCGGAACGCAATCGGGGCAGGTGACGGTGAACCAGCGTGGCACCGTCTCGGTGAGCGGGGAGCAGGCTTCTGCGATCTCGGCGCTGGCGCGCAGGTCCGACGGCACCGCCATTTCGCTCGATATCGGCGGCAGGGTCAGTGCCTCGGGCGAGGGGGGAGCCGCCATTCGCGCGGTCAACGGCACGGCCGGGTCCCATGCGCATGGCGGCAATGCGACGCTCACCACCCGTGTCAATGTGCGCGAGGGGGCCTTTGTGCTGGCCCGAGACGCCGCCACCACGACCAGCGCCATCCAGATCGACGAAGGACTGGGGCGGTTCGCGCTCGACATCGACGGAACGGTCGCCGCGGTCGGGGCGGATGGCAGCCGGATCAGCAGCTATGGGGGCCGGCAGACCGCGATCCGAGCCAATGGCGACGGGGCGATCGAGATCGGCGCCAGCGGCGGTGTCGAGGGGACGATCGAGGTCAATCTGGGCACGGTGTCGGTGACCAACAACGGTGTCATCGACGGGTCGGTGATCAATGCCGGCCTCTACACGCTGGGCAGTGGCGGCCGCCATTTCCTCGAGATCGATCCGGCGGCGGGAACGGCTGCCTATATCTCCGCGCTTGCCCTCGACAACAATGGCGGCACGCTCAACCCCTACCTGTCATCCTTCGGGCATCTGGCGCATGCCGTCGAGATCGTCGACGGTTTCGGCGCGAGCGTGGTTGCCGGACATGTGGCCAACACACCGGTGCTGACGTTCCATACGACAAGCAGCGCCGACAGCGTTTCCGTGACCGGCGTGACCGCCAGCTTCGCCGGCGCCGGGCTGTCCGGCAATGCGGGGACCGTGGCGCGGGCCGTGGATCCGCTGGTGCAGCGCTGGATGAACGGGGAGAGCGTCAATCCGGGAGACGAGAACCTGCATGCCTTCCTGCTCGCGGCGGCCAACGCGACGAGCGCCGGCGCATTGTCGGGCACCCTCGCGGATCATCTCGACGCGTCGAAGGACTACGATGTCGCCGTAAACCAGCACGTTGCAGCGATCTCGCATATCGACAACCTGCACAGTTGCGGAACCCAGTACGGACCCTGGGCGGCGTTGCGCGAGGACGAGTGCACCTGGGCCAGGGCAACGCATCGGATCACCGACAATTTCGCTGCCGGAAACACGGTGCGCGTCTCCGGCTTCTCCATCGGCCGACAGGCGGCCATCGCCGAGAACTGGCGGCTTGGCGTTGGCGCCGGCTTCAACCTGAGCGCCAGCAGCGGCGCGGGCGTTTCCAGCGATGGCCATGGCATCCATGCCGGCGGCGTTCTCAAGTACACGCGCGACGCCTGGCTGGCGACGGCGGCCGTGACCGGCTCCTACACATGGGGGGATTCCAGCCGCTTCGTCCCGGCCTCCGGCGCGACCGCGCAGTCGGAGCAGAAGGCCGCCGGTATCTCCGCGCGCCTGCGCATGGCGCATCAGTTCGATTTCGGCGGGGTCTTCGCGATCCCAACCCTCGATCTCGACATGTCCTGGATCCACGATTTCGGCTACACGGAACGGGGCGCGGGCAGCTTCGGGCTGGCCGTCGATGCGCACGACATGTTCCTGGCCGACCTGCATCCGCAATTGCGCTTGGGTACCGATATCCGCTTCGGCGACGATGTCGTCGTCCGCCCCTATCTGGAGGCCGGTGTCGCCATCGCGCTCGATGACGAGCACCGGATGACCCAGTCCTTCACGGCGGGAGCGCTGGCCGGTACCCGGTTCTCCGTCACCACGGATCGCGACAGGGTGCGCGGAACGGTTGCCGCCGGGCTGAGCGTGCTGCAGGCCGAGCGCTTCGAGGCGAAGCTGCGCTATGACGGCAGCTTTGGCAGGGAGAGCCGTTCCCATGCGGCGAGTTTCAAGTTCGGCCTGCATTTCTGAGGGAGCGGGGCGGCCGGCTTGACTTTGCCGCCGCGATCCCCCAACTCTCGGTGCATGTTCAAGTCCGGGTCTCCTTCTTCGAACCTTCACAGGGTGTGCCCCATCGCGGGACACTGACCCCCGGCCCGGTCGCGTCGCGCCCCGGCCGCGGGGCATAGGCTGGCGTCCCCGCCTTGCGGGACGACAAGAAGCCGGACGCGCGACACTTCATCCAACGATATCCAAACCGAGCCCGACAGCGCATGAGATGCGCCAGCGGTTCGCCACTCTGCAAGGAGAGCCAAGCATGGCTTCCCAGACGAAGAAGCACCGTAAGCCCGCCATCCGGATGATCCGCTCGGACCACGAGAAGCTGTCGGGGCTGGCCGAGAACTTCCTCGCCAGGAACCCGGCCGTTGCCGAGGAACTCCTTGCCGAACTCGACCGCGCGCGCATCGTCGCCGACGGGCGGATTGCGGAGGATGTCGTGCGCATGGGTTCGCGGCTGCGGTTCACCACGGATGCGGGAGAGGACCGCCGCGTGTCGCTGGTCTTCCCCGGCGATGCCGACATTGCCGAGGGAAAGGTCTCCGTGCTGACCCCGATCGGGGTGGCCCTGATCGGCCTTTCGGCCGGTCAGTCCATCGACTGGACCGGGCGCGACGGGCGCACTCACCGCCTGACCGTGGAAAGCGTCGAGGCACCCGCCGAGATGGCGGCCGGCGAGCCGCGACCGGCATCGTGACCCATCTTCACTCTCCGCGCGACCTCTCGCTGAGCGGAGGTTGTCTCATCGCAGGATCGTAGCCCCTGTGCCGCATGGCGCGGCCAGGGGACCCCTCCATTTCGTGTCACGACAACCGCTCCCCGCAGCGGAGCGATGGAGACCTGCGATGTTGAACGAAACCTGCATCCTGACCACCAAGGACTTCACCATTCTCGAGGCGATGCGCGAGCGCCACGCCGATCCGCGCGACCCGCTGGCGCCGATCCTGGCGCGAAAGCTGAAGACCGCGCGGATGGTCCTGCACGACGATATCCCCGCCAATGTCGCGACGCTGAACAGCCGCGTGACGTTCCGGGCCAGCGGCGCGTGTGCCGAAACACGGGTGATCTCGCATGAGCGAATGAACCTGCTTGTGGGTGTGTTCCAGCCGATCACGACGCCGCGCGGGCTGGCCCTGCTGGGTCTTGCCGAAGGGCAGGAATACCGCATTGCCTGGCGCGGCATGGAAGAACGCGTCGTGCTGGACACCGTGGAATACCAGCCGGAAGCGGCACGACGCGGCAGGACGCCGGATGGCGGCATGGTACGCCATCCCGCAGAGCAGGTTCGCACGTCACGAGGCACGCCCTCGCTGACACTCGTTCACTGTACTCCCAAGGATCGCGGCGGAGAGGCCGCCGGCTGATCCCGGCGGTCAGCGGCCGGCAGCCAATCTTGTCAGGACGGCCAGCATCAAGGCCGCCCCCTGTTCGATGTCGGGCCAGTCCGTGAATTCCTCCGGGGAGTGGCTGACGCCGCCGCGGCTTGGAACGAAGACGAGGGCGGCGGGGCACAAGGCCTGCATCGTCTGTGCATCGTGGCCGGCGCCCGAGGGCATGTCGAGCGCGGCGAGCCCGAGCCGCGCGGCTTCCTCGCGCAAGACCCCCGTCAGGCCCGGATCGAGCGCCACCGGCTCCATCCGGCTGTGCTCTTCCACCGTGAAGTCGAGCCCGTTTGCCCCGGCCGCCGTGGCGATACGCTCCTGCATCGCATCGCAGAGCGCGGCGATCCTCGCCGGGTCGGTATCGCGGATGTTGACGACGAAATCGGCACGGCCGGGCACCGTGTGCATGAAGTTCGGCTGGATATCGAGCTTGCCGATGGTGATGCGGCTGTTGTCGCCACCATGCGCGGCCAGAATGTCGGGAATGGCATGCGCGATGCTCGCCATGCCGGCGAGCGCGTCGGCGCGCAAATGCATCGGCGTGGTACCGGAATGGTTGGCTCTGCCCTCAAGACGGACCGCAAGGTTGACGAGGCCGGCGACCGTGTGGGCGATGCCGACGGGAATGCGGCGTTCCTCAAGCACCGGTCCCTGCTCGATATGCAGTTCCAGGAAGGCCGCGACGGAGCCGGGCGCGCGTGCCGCCGTCAGCGCATCCCGGGCATCGAGGCCGCATGCCCGCATCGCGTCGGCTAGCCGCGTGCCGTCGGCATCGATGGCGGCGTCCAGCTGCTCCGCCGTCACCGTTCCGGTAATCGCCTGGGACCCGAGCATGCCGCCGAAGCGCCCCTCCTCCTCCGCCGTTGCCACCACCTCGACGGCGACGGCCGGCACGATCCCGGCATCGCGCATCGCGCGCACGCATTCCAGCGCGACGCAGGCGCCCAGTGCGCCGTCGAAGGCTCCGCCCTCGGGCACCGTATCGAGGTGGGAGCCGACCAGGATCGAGGGGCCGGCCTGGGGGCCGAAACGGCCGAACAGGTTGGCGACGCCGTCCCGGCTCACCGCCAGCCCGTCCCGGCGCATCTCCTCCATGAACCAGGTTCGCACCGCCATGTCGGGTTCGGAGTAGCCGGTGCGGTTGAAGCCGCCGGTTCGCGGGTTTTTGCCGAACGCGTTGACGCCGTCGAGCAGGGCCCGCAGGCGCGAGGAGTTGATGCGCGGGGTTTGCTCGGACATGTCTTTTGCCTCTTTTTCAGGTGCTTGCCGGGAGGGGCGATGCGTGCGCGCAGCTTGGCCGATAATTTATTATGATAAAAGCTTGCGCAAGGTCAGATTATCAGAATTAATTATCGGGCGCGAACGGAGGACACGCGATGAAAAAGCTTCTGGCAGCCGCCATCACTGCCGCGGGGGTGTTGCTGGCATCACCGGCGCTTTCCCAGACACCACCCAATGTTCTGGTCGTCGGCCAGATCGCCGAGCCGAAATCCATGGACCCGCACGCCGTGACGGCGGTCAACGATTTCCGCATCCTGGTGAACGTCTATGACGGGTTGACCCGCTACAAGGACGGAACGCTCGAGGTGGAGCCCTCGCTTGCCGAAAGCTGGACGATCTCGGACGACGGGAAGACCTACACGTTCAAGCTTCGCCAGGGCGTCGTCTTTCACGACGGGACGCCTTTCAACGCGGAGGCGGTGAAGTTCAATTTCGACCGGATGCTGAACGAGGACCACCCGTTCCACGACACCGGGCCGTTCCCGCTCGCCTTCTTCTTCTCCGCCGTCGACGAGGTGATTGCCGTCGACGAGACAACTGTCGAGTTCCGGCTCAAGGAGCCTTTTGCGCCCTTCCTCTCCAATCTTGCCTATCCGACCGGGCTGATCGTCTCTCCGACAGCGGTGGAAGAAAGCGGCAAGGACTTCGGCCGCAACCCGGTCGGGACCGGAGCCTTCAGGTTTGCCGAGTGGGACGCCAACGCCAAGCTGGTTGTGACCCGCAACGAGGACTACTGGGACGGCCCGCCGCCGCTGGAGGCCGTCATCTACCGGCCGATCACCGATGCCAACACGCGGATCGCGGAGATGCTGTCGGGCGGTCTCGATGTCATGGTCGAGGTGCCGCCGGACAATCTGGCGCAGTTGCGGGACGATGCCGCCTTCACCGTTCACGAGCAGGCCGGGCCTCATGTCTGGTTCCTGATCCTGAACACCAAGGAAGGACCCTTCGCCAAGAAGGCCATCCGCCAGGCCGCCAACTATGCCATCGACAAGAAGGCGCTCACCGAGAACATCCTGCAGGGCACGGCCGCGATTGCCGCAGGTCCGACGCCGCCGGCCTTCGCCTGGGCCTATAACGAGGAGCTGCAGCCCTATCCCCATGATCCGGACAAGGCGAAGCAGCTCTTGGCCGAGGCCGGCTATGACGGCGAGGAACTGACCTTCTACGTCACCGAAGGCGGCTCGGGCATGCTCGATCCGATCGCCATGGGCACGGCGATCCAGGCCGACCTGCAGGCCGTCGGCATGAAGGTCAAGATCGAGACCTACGAGTGGAACACGTTCCTGGGCAAGGTGAACCCGGGGCTCGAGGGAAAGGCCGACATGGCGGAGATGGCCTGGATGACCAACGATCCGGACACGCTGCCGTTCCTTGCCCTGCGCTCGCAGGCCATGCCGGACAAGGGCGGGTTCAACTCCGGTTACTATGCCAACGAGAAGGTGGACGAGCTGCTCAACAAGGCACGGGCGGTCACCGACCAGGGCGAGCGGGCGAAGCTCTACAAGCGGATGCAGGAGATCGTCCATGAGGACGCGCCCTGGGTCTTCGTCGCCAACTGGAAGCAGAACGCGGTCACCGGCGCCAATGTCGAGAACTTCAAGCTGCAGCCGTCGTTCTTCCTGATGCTGCAGGATGTCGCCAAGCCCTGAGGCAGGCGACACGGCACCCGGCCGCCCGCTGCCGCTGCAACCGGTAGGGGGCGGCCCCGACAAGGGAGGCGCGGCGCGCGCCCAACGAGACGCGAAAAGGCTACAGCCATGGCAGCCTATATAGCCAAGCGCCTGCTTGCCGCGATCCCGGTCCTGTTCGGACTGTCGATCATCGTTTTCCTGATCATGGCGATGATCCCGGGCGATCCGGCAACGGCGATCCTGGGGTCCTACGCGACGCCGGAAAACGTCGCCAAGCTCAATGCGGATCTGGGCCTCGACAAGTCCTTGCCGCAGCAATACCTGATCTGGCTCGGCAATATCCTGCAGGGCGATTTCGGTCGCTCCTACGCGCTTAACCGGCCGGTGCTGGACGAGGTGCTGGAACGGTTCTCCGCCACACTCATCCTTGCCGGCACGGCGCTTGTCCTTTGTTCCATCCTCGGCCTTCTGGCCGGCGTCGTCTCGGCCGTGCGCCAGTACGGTCTCGCCGACAAGGCGATCACGGTGCTTGTCCTTGTCGGCATCTCGACGCCGTCCTTCTGGCTCGGGCTGCTGCTGATCCTGGTGTTCGCCGTCAAGATCAGGCTGTTCCCGGCAAGCGGCATGTACGCCATCTATGGCGGCGGCGACCTGCCGGACCTCTTGCATCACCTGTTCCTGCCGGCTCTGACGCTCGCGGTCGTGGCCACCGGCGTGATCGCCCGGCTGACCCGCACGGCGATGCTGGAGGTGCTGCGGCAGGACTATATCCGCACCGCCCGGGCCAAGGGCCTCACCGAGCGCCGGGTGATCTATCGCCATGCCTTCAAGGCGGCGCTGGTCAGCGTCATTCCCGTCATCGGCATCCAGGCGGGCTTCGTGCTCGGCGGCGCGGTCTATATCGAGACCGTGTTCCAGTGGCCGGGGATCGGTTCGATGCTCGTCAACGCCATCTCGACACGCGACCTGCTGCTGGTGCAGGGCGGCGTGGTCGTCGTCGCGGCCGCCTACGTGCTGTTCAACCTGGCGGCCGACGTCGTCCAGACCCTGCTCGATCCGAGGTTGCGCTGATGAGTGACACCGCCGCTGCCGGTTCCGCAGGCAGGATGCACAAGCCCCGAAAGCGCGGCCGGCCGAGCACGTTGCGGCTGCTTTTCAACAACACGCTGGCAACGACCGGGCTTGCCGTGCTTGTCGCGATCGTGCTTGCGGCACTCGCCGCGCCGCTGCTGCCCTTGCCGGATCCCGATGTCACCGCGCCGGCCGACCGATTGCTCAGGCCGCTGGCCGAGGGGCACCTCCTGGGCACGGATGCGCTTGGCCGCGATATCCTGTCCCGGCTGATCTGGGGAACGCGGGTCAGCCTCGCGGTCGGGCTTTCGGCGACGCTGATCGCGGCGTTTTTCGGCTCGCTGATCGGGCTTGTGGCGGGATATGCGGGCGGGCGCGTCGACACGTTCCTGATGCGCGGCGTCGACATGGTCATGGCCTTTCCCTACATCCTGCTGGCGCTGGCGATCGTCGCCGCGCTCGGACCCGGCCTCATCAACGCGCTCTATGCGATTGCGGTGATCAACATTCCCTTTTTCGCCCGCAATATCCGGGGCATCACGATCGGCCTGTCGCGACGCGAATTCGTCGATGCGGCGCGCCTGTCGGGCAAGTCGAGCGCGGCGATCCTGTTCGGCGAGGTGCTGCCCAACGTGCTGCCGGTGATCATCATCACCATGTCGACCACGATCGGCTGGATGATCCTGGAAACGGCGGGGCTCTCGTTCCTGGGGCTGGGCGCGCAACCGCCGCAGGCGGATCTCGGATCGATGCTCGGCGACGGACGCAAGATCCTTTTCACCGCGCCGCATGTGTCGATCATTCCCGGCCTGATGATCTTCGCGCTCGTGATGAGCATCAACCTGTTCGGCGACGGCGTGCGCGACGTTCTCGATCCAAGGCTCAAGTCGGGCGCGCTGACGCGCCCCGTTGCGCGCACGGCGGTCGCGCAAGAGCGCGAGGCGGAACCGCGCAGGCATTCGGGCAGCGTGCTCGATGTCGTCGGGCTCAACACGCAGTTCCATATCGGGGGAGACATCTACCGGGCGGTCGGCGGCGTCGACCTGCACCTGAAGCCCGGCGAGTGCCTGGGGATTGTCGGCGAATCCGGGTCCGGCAAGTCGGTGACCGCCATGTCGCTGATGGGACTTGTGCCCACGCCGCCGGGCCGCATCACCGCAGGGTCCGCGTGGCTGGAGGAGGAGGATCTCTTCTCCGTCGATGACGAGCGCATCAGGCAATTGCGCGGGGCCGATGTCAGCCACGTCTTCCAGGATCCGCTGTCGACGCTGCATCCGCTGTTCACCATAGGCGACCAGCTCACCGAGGCGATCATGGCGCACCGGCCGATGCGCCGGTCTCAGGCCGATGAAAAGGCCGAGGAGCTGCTGCGGCTGGTGCGCATCACCAATCCGGCCGAGCGGCTGAAGGTCTATCCGCACGAGCTGTCCGGCGGCATGCGCCAGCGCGTATGCATCGCCATGGCGCTGGCGAACGATGCCAAGGTGATCATCGCCGACGAGCCGACGACGGCGCTGGATGTCACTGTGCAGGCGCAGATCCTGTCGCTGCTGGATGCGCTGCGACGCGAGAGCAACGCGGCGATCCTCTTCATCACCCATGATTTCGGCGTGGTCTCCGCAGTCTGCGACAGGGTCGCGGTGATGTATGCGGGGCGTATCGTGGAGACCGGTGAGACCGAGGTGGTGCTGGCGCGCCCGGCCCATCCCTATACGGGCAAGCTGATCGACTGCGTGCCGGTGCTCGGCCAGCCGGGGCGGCGGCTGGACGCCATCGAGGGACGGCCGCCGGTCGTCAACAACCTGCCGGCGGGCTGTGCATTCGCGGCGCGCTGCGAGCGGGCCGAGGCCGATTGCCGGGAGGGCGACATCCCGCTGGCGGCGTTTGGCGAGGGCCGCGCCGTGCGCTGCCTGCACCCGCTGAAAGGGGAGGCCGCCGATGCCTGAGACAGCGCTTCTGGAGATCGACAATGCCGAACGCGTCTTCGGCGGCGGACGCACCCTGTTCGGCCGGGCCTTGCCGGCGGTTCACGCGGTGCAGGGCGTCTCCCTCGACGTGCGCAAGGGCGAGACGCTGGGCGTGGTCGGGGAATCCGGTTGCGGAAAATCGACGCTTGCCCGCCTGATCGTCGGGCTGGACCGGCCGACCGCCGGCAGGATCACCTTCGACGGCCGCGATCTCGTCGCCGATGCGCGGCGCGATCCGAGGGCGCTGGCCCGGCGCGTGCAGTATGTGTTCCAGGACCCGGTCGCCTCGCTCAATCCGCGCAAGACCATTCGCGCGATCCTGGAGGCACCGCTGCGCCATCTGCTGGGTCTGGACAGGAGCGGGCGCGAGGCGCGGCTCGGCGAGTTGATGGAGGCGGTCAACCTCGCGCCGGAATTCCTCGACCGCTACCCGCATGAATTCTCCGGCGGGCAGGCGCAGAGAATAGGCATTGCCCGGGCGCTGGCCGCCGATCCGGAGCTGATCGTGCTCGACGAACCGGTGTCGGCGCTCGACGTGTCGGTGCAGGCGCAGGTGCTCAACATCCTCGACGGCCTCAAGACCCGTTTCGGCCTGACCTATGTGTTCATCAGCCACGACCTGTCCGTGGTGGAGAGCGTCAGCGACCGCGTGGCGGTGATGTATTTCGGGCGTGTCGCCGAGATCGGTCCCGCGCGCGAGATCTTCGCGGCGCCCCGCCACCCCTACACGCATCTGCTGCTGAAATCGGCGCCGGTGCCGGGCAAGCGCTCGCTCATTCCCGAGGATGCCAACACCGAGTTGCCGGATCCCTACAATCCACCGCCCGGCTGCGCTTTCCATGCGCGCTGTCCGCGTGGTACGGACATTTGCCTGGCGAAGCATCCCGCGCTTGAACGCGTGAGCGGCGCGGCGGCGCACGAGGCGGCCTGCCACCATCCGGTGGACGAGGGGGGACATGTCCGAGCTTGATCCGACGGCGCCAGCGCCGATGCTCTCGCAGCTCTCCGCTGTTCTGCGCCGGCCCAAGCGTCCGGACATCATCGCCGACAAGATCCGGGAGATGATCGTGGCGCAGGGGCTCGCCCCCGGAGACCGCGTGCCGCATGACTGGCTGTTGCCGGAAACGCACGGCGCCTCGCGCGGGACATTGCGGGAAGCGCTGAAGGTCCTCGAGTTCCAGGGGCTGACGACCAGCAAGACGGGACCGGGGGGCGGTGTGTTCGTGTCCAGTGTCGGCGCCGGCCAGGCGATCCGCCTGCTCGACAACCTGTTCCTGTTCCAGCCGCCGTCGATCGCCGACATCTATGCAATCCGCAAGGAGCTCGAACCGCTGCTGGCCGCAAGCGTCGCCGGCAAGCTCTCCGAGGAGGCCTTCGCCGCGCTGCACGAGACCATCCGTCTTTACGAAAGCGAGCCGCAGACGGCGGAAGAGGAATACAAGCAGCGCCTCGCCGAGCTGGATTTTCACCTCGAACTGGCGCGCCGCACGGACAATGCGCTGCTCGGCTTCATCTGCATCTTCCTGGTCAGCCTGCTGCGCGACATGACCGCGTGCCGGGCGATCTACCGGGAAGCCAACCCCTCCCTTCGCGAAACCGGGCTGGACTACCAGATACGCCTGTTGCGCGCCATCAAAGCCGGGGACGCGGAGCGCGCCCGCCGCATCATGCGCGAACACATGATCGCCGCAGAGGCCTACATGCTGGAACGCGCCGAGTTCGTACGCGGATAACCGGCCGCTCCGCGGGGGCTTGCCGTCCCGGCTGCAATGCCGCGTGTTCACCGCCCGATCCGGGATTCGGTCCCGCCGCCTTGGCTATCGTGCCTGGACGCACGTCATGCTTGCACGCTCGTGCGGGTCTCTCTTTCCGCTTTTGTTTTGTCCCGCCCGCCATGGCCGCCACGCGTCCGGTATTTAGGAAGCTCATTCTCCAATGGACAGAAATTACAGGTGGATTAGTATGATCCACCTAACAAATTGTCATATGGTGGAATGAAATATGCAAATTGACGAGTTTGATAGAAAGATACTATCCGCTATTCAAGATGATGCTAGTTTATCCGTAGCTCAGATTTCAGACCGCGTAGGTCTTTCAACCACGCCATGTTGGCGACGGCTTCAGAAGCTTGAGCGCGAAGGATATATCGACGGCCGCGTAACGCTTTTGAATCAAAGCAAAATCGGCCTCGATCTGACGGTTTTCGTGATGATACGAACCAGCCATCACAACACGGAGTGGCTGGAGAAGTTCAACAAGGTGGTGGGGCTTTTCCCGGAAATTGTCGAAGTAAACAGGCTGGCCGGCGAATACGACTATCTGTTGAAAGTGATCACTCGGAGCAACTCGTCATATGACGCGTTCTACAAGAAGTTCATCAATCTAATCGAGTTGAATGATGTCACATCCTGTTTCTCAATGGAACAAATCAAGCGAAGCACGCGGCTTCCGCTCGACACTGTCGGAGGCGGGACCTGAGGCCCTGATCGACGCCATTCGCGCCGGCGTCATCGGCGAGGGGCAGGCGATCGCCACACCGTTCGGTGTCCGCCCGCTCGTTTATGCGGATTACGTGGCTTCGGGGCGCGGTCTGTCCTTCGTCGAAGACCTCATCCGCTCGCAACTGCTGCCGAACTATGGCAACACCCATACCGAAACCTCCCATACCGGGCGCAGGACGACGCGGCTGCGCGAGATCGCCCGGGAGACGGTCCGCAAGTCGGTTGGCGCCGGTTCCGGCCATGCCGTGATCTTCACCGGTTCGGGGGCGACCTCGGCCGTCAACAAGCTCGTGCGGGCGTTGCAGCTGAAAGGCACGCTGCCGCGGCGCTCCGAACTCGCCGGGCTGGCGGAGGCCGAAAAGCCAGTCGTGTTTGTCGGGCCCTACGAGCATCACTCCAACGATCTGCCCTGGCGGGAAAGCGGCGCGCGCATCTGCAGGATCCCGCTGGACGGGGACGGGCGCATCTGCCTGCGGACCCTGGAGCGCGAGCTGGAGGCGGCATCCGCCGGTGTCGCCAGGATCGGCGTTTTTTCCGCAGCCTCGAACGTGACCGGCATCAAGAGCGACATCCGGGCGATCGCGCGGCTCCTGCATGCCCATGACGGGCTGTTCTTCTGCGACTTCGCGGCCGGTGCTCCCTACATGCCGGTCTCGATCGCGGAGAGCGCCGCCGGGCGCCGCGATCAGCCCGACGCGCTGTTCCTGTCCCCGCACAAGTTCATCGGCGGCCCGGGGGCCTCGGGCCTTCTGGTCTGCGACAGGTCGCTGTTCGAGGGGATCGAGCCGACGATGACCGGGGGCGGCACGGTGAGCTATGTCACCGCGACCGGCCACCGCTATGTCGCCAGCGTCGAGCGGCGCGAGGAAGCGGGAACGCCGAACATCGTCGGTGACATCAAGGCGGGTCTCGTCCTGGAACTGAAGGACCGGGTCGGGGCGCGCGAGATCGAACGGCGCGAGGCGGCCATGGTCGAGCGCGCCATGCGCAGTTGGGCGGGCGATCCGAATATCGAGATCCTCGGCCCTGCCGAGGCGGATCGGATCGGGGTGTTCGCCTTCAACATCCGCTGCGGCGCCAAGAAGCTTCACTACGGTTTCGTGGTTGCGCTGCTCAACGACCTGTTCGGCATCCAGGCGCGTGGCGGGTGCTCCTGCGCCGGCCCCTATGGCCATGCGCTGCTCGGCATCGACGAGGCCGATGCGGCCCGGCACGAGGAGAAGGTCGGCGACGGGCAGGGGCTTCTCCGTCCGGGCTGGGTCCGGCTCGGGTTCAACTATTTCTTCGATGACAGGACCACGCAGTATCTGATCGAGGCGGTCCGGTTCGTGGCGGCGCATGGCGCGGCGTTCATGTCGCTCTACGAGGTCGATCCGCAGACCGGCGTGTGGAGCGTCCCCCGTTTCGCCTCCAGGGCGACGGCACGCCCCGAGAGCCTGCTCGACGCACTTTGCGAAAGCGATGTGCCGACGGGCGCGGGCGATGCGGTTCCCGATTTCGCCGAGTGCATGGCGAAGGCGCGGGAGCTGGCCGCCTCGCAGCTCTCCGGTCTTGGCGTCAATGCCGCGCTTCCCGAGGCGGGACCCGTAACCGATTGTCTTTCCTGGTTCTGGACCCGGGACGAGATCGCCGAACTGAACAGACAGTTGATTGAGGCCGCCGAAACTTCTATCCACGAACCTTCCTCCCGCCCGTCCCCCACGGGCCTGCCGTCCGCCTTCCCACGGACATCCTGATCACGGACCATGCCGATGTTCTCCAGCCAGCAGATATCGGATTCCCTTTGGGTGGATGTCTCTCCGGCCCGGAACGCGGCGCCTGCGTTGACGGGCCGTGCCGAGACGGATGTCGCCGTCATCGGCGGCGGCTTCTCGGGACTTTCGACGGCGCTTCACCTGGCGCGGGCCGGCCACTCGGTCACCCTGCTGGAGGGGAGAAGCGTCGGATATGGCGGTTCGGGGCGCAACAACGGCCAGGTCATCCCGACGATGACGGCGGCCGAGCCGGATGCGATCGAGGAAAGGTTCGGCGCGGCGGGCGAGCGTTTCGTCGCGCTGGTGCGCGACAGCGCCTCCTACCTGTTCGACACGGCACGCGCCGAGGGCGTCGATTGCGAGGGTGAGCAGACGGGCTGGTTCCAGCCGGCGCACCGGGAAAGCCGGATGAAGCTCTCCCAGGCCCGGGTCAACGCCTGGGCCAAGCGCGGCGCGCCGGCACGGCTCCTCGACCGGGCGGAAGCGTCCCGCGTCATCGGTTCCGACCGCTGGTTCGGCGGCATGTACAATCCGACCGGGGGGCATATCAATCCTCTGGCGCTTGCCCGCGGCCTTGCCAGCGCCTGCGAGAAAAAGGGCGTTGCGATCCACGAGGCGAGCCCGGTCGAGGCGGTCGAGCGGCGCGACGGCAAATGGCACCTGAAGACGCGCGAGGGCGAGCTTGTCGCCCGCGCCGTGATGCTGGCGAGCAACGCCTATACCGGGTTCCAGGAAGCCGGTCTCGCCCCGAAGGTGGCGCGCTCCGTGGTTCCGGTCCTTTCCTGGCAGATGGCGACGACACCTCTGGACGAGGCGCAGCGCGCGGTGGTGGTGCCGGGGCGCGAGGCGGTCTCCGACACCCATGGCGATCTGCATTTCTTCCGTTTCGACAAGCGCAACCGGCTGGTGACGGGCGGCGCGCTGGCGGTCGGCCACAATGGACCGGAGAGGCTGAAGGCGCTGGTCGGGCGGCGGCTGCGGGAGGCCTTTCCGGTGCTCGGCATGCCGGAATTCGACTTCGTCTGGAACGGCTATATCGGCATGACCGAGGACCGCTTCCCCTATATCTGCCAGCTCGGCCCGGATTTCTGGTGCTGGGCGGGGTGCAACGGGCGCGGCGTCGGACTTTCGGTCTCGCTCGGGCGGGAACTCGCCGCGGCCATCGCCGGGACGCCGGTGGAGGAACTGGCGCTGCCGCTGTCCGACCCCAGGCCGATCCCGCTGCACGGCCTCGTCAAGACCCTGGCACCCCCGTTTATGCTGCCGCTCTACCGGTGGCGGGACGGGCGCGACTAGATCGCAGCAACGACAAGCAAGCCGCAACGACAAGCAAGAAGGAACCCCGGATGACCCAAGACACTTCCAGCGAGCCCGTTGTCACTCTCGACATGCTGAAAGCCGCCTTTGCCATGCGCGCCAAGGCCTATGCGCATATGTTCGACGTCCTGCGCGAGGCGTTCGGCGCCGACAGGGCGGTCGAGCTGATCGGCGAATCCACCCGCCGGCTCGGCAAGGACATGGGCACGAAATTCGCGCATCTGGGCCCGGACGACCTGCCGGGACTGAAGGAGGCGTTCATCGCCGGCATTCCCTGCTCGGCGCAGATGTTCGCCCCGGAGATCAGGAAATGCGACGCGGAAGGGCTGGAAATCCAGTTTCACCGCTGCCCTCTCAAGGACACCTGGGTGGAGCAGGGGCGCAACGAGGAGGACCTGGAACTGCTGTGCAAGGCGGCAGGCGCCATTGACGGCGGCCTCTTTACAGAAGCGGGCTTTACGTTCAAAGGGGAAACCTGGACGAAAGGAAAGACCGGCTGCTGCCTTCTGAAAGTGGAGCCGGGGCCGCAGGCCGGGTAACAGAAACCTCGTTGTGAAAACGGGGAACAAAAAGAATTCACAATTTCTTCCAGAAAACGGAGAAGGTCACTATGGAAATCTCTCGCAGGAATTCTCTCGGACTGTTCCTTGGAACTGTCGGGCTGCTTGCCCTCCCCATCAGCGCTGCTGCCGAAGGGCCGGTCTATCTGGGCTACCAGCTGCCGCTCACCGGCAACACGGCCCAGTATGGCCAGGACTTCAAGACGGCGGCGGAGATCGCGCTCAAGAACTTCAACGCCTCCGGCAAGCTGAAAGTGCCGGTCGAGATCATTTTCGAGGACTCCCGCTCCGACGCCAAGGAAGGCGTCGCGATCGCCCGCAAGTTCGTCGATGACGACCGCATCGTCGCCGCGCTCGGCGACTTCACCTCCACCGTCTCGATGGCCGCTGCCCAGGTCTACAAGCGTGCCGAGATGGCCCAGCTGAGCCAGACCGCCTCGCATCCGGACTTCGCCAAGATCTCCGAGTGGCAGTTCCGCAACATCACCACGCAGGCCCAGGAAGGCGTCTACAACGCCGACTGGATGAACGAGCAGGGCCTGAAGAAGATCGCGGTGATCGCCGAGCAGACCGACTGGGGCCAGTCGGTGGTCAAGGACTTCGCCGAGAAGGTGAAAGCCAATGGCGGCGAGGTGGTCTTCACCGAGTTCTTCAACCGCGGCCTGCCGGATTTCCGTTCGATCATCACCAAGATCGAGCGCGCCAAGCCGGACGCGATCTACACGGGTTTCTTCTATGAGGACGGCGCCCAGTTCCTCAAGCAGATGAAGCAGCTGAGCGTCGAGACCCCGGTCTATTCGACCTCCGCCGCCTACAACCAGAAGCTCGTCGAGCTCGCCGGTCCGGCCGCCGAAGGCCTGTTCCTGACGGTCACCTTCCTGCCCAACAGCGAGAGCGACCACGTCACTACCTTCGTCGACGAGTGGAAGGCCGCCCGCGACGGCGCCGAGCCAGGCCAGTTCCCGGCCCAGGCCTACGACGCCGTGAACATCATGCTCGAGGCTGTCGCCCGTGCCTATCCGGATGTCTCGCGCCAGAATGTCCGCGACGAGCTGGCCAAGACGAAGGACTTCCCGGGCGTCACCGGCGTCACGTCCTTCGACGAGAACGGCGAGGCCCTGAAGCAGCTCACGAAGGCGACGGTGACCGACGGTCAGTTCGTCCCGCTCAAGTAACGTCGCGCTTTTCCCTCCCCGGGCCTGTCGTCCGGGGAGGGAAGACGCAACGGGGCTCCGCGGGGCCTGAGCGTATCGGGGAGCTGCCGCCGCCCTGACCCGGACCCGGGGGGTGGGGAGCGCTGCCGTTACGCCTGGTTCCAGTGTTCCTAGCTCGCCAGGACAGACACCCGTGATCGATCCCTATTACCTGCAACAGCTGACGATCGGCATATCCCTGGGCATGGTCTATGCCCTGATGGCCATCGGTTTCACGCTGATCTTCGGCGTTCTCAACGTCGTCAACTTCGCCCATGGCGAGGTCTACACGATCGGCGCCTTCGCCGGCATCATGGCGATCGCCGCCTTCGGCCCGCCGTTCCTCGTCATCGTCTTCATCGTGCTGGCAGTCGGTGCGCTGGCGGGCTTCGGCCTTGAAAGGCTCGCCTTCAGGCCGTTCCGAAGATTTTCGGACGAAGCTTCGCTGAAATCGCGGGCCATGCGCGAGGCGACGCTGATGTCCTCGCTGGCCATGTCGATCATCGCCCGCGAGGCGATGGAGCTGCTGTTCGGCTCCGAGTTCCAGACCATCGACATCAGCTACCTGATCAACAAGCCGATCGAGCTCGGCCCGGTCACGATCGTCAATGGCGACATCATCATCTTCGTGGTCTCGGTGCTGATGCTGGGCGGGCTGCAGTGGCTGCTGAAATACAGCTCCATCGGCCTGTCGATCCGCGCAGTCTCGAACAATCCCCTGGGCGCGAAATATGTCGGCATCAACACCGACCGCACCATCGTGCTGACCTTCGTCATCGGCTCGATGATGGGCGCGCTCGCCGGCATTCTCGTCGGCCTCTACTATGGTGCGGTGTTCCCCTCAATGGGCTTCATCCCGGGCGTCAAGGCGTTCGTCGCCATGGTCATGGGGGGCTTGAGTTCCATTCCGGGTGCCGTCATCGCGGCGCTGGTGCTGGGCGTGGCGGAAAGCATGTCGACCACGTTCGTGTCGTCGGTCTGGGCCGACATGGTCGCGTATCTGTTCCTGATCGTCACCCTCGTGTTCTTCCCGCAGGGGCTCTTCGGAGCGAGGAGGGAACGTGTCTAAGGATTTCATTCAATCGGCGGGCCTGAAGCTCGTCATCCTGGCGGTGCTCTTCGTCGCCCTTCCGCTCCTCCTGGTGTCCCTGGACAAGGGCTACATCTACCAGGTGGTCATGCTGGCCCTGATCTTCTCGCTGCTGGCCGTGTCGCTGCAACTGGTGACGGGCATTGCCGGCCTGCTGCATCTGGGCCATGCCGCCTTCTACGGCGTCGGCGCCTATATCGCGGCGCTGGCCGGGGCCGACTACGGCATCGGCTTCACCCTCGGCCTGCCGCTGGCGGGCCTCGGCGCGGCGGCCATCGCCTTCGTCGTCGCCCTGCCGACCATGCGTCTCGTCAGCATCTACTTCGCCGTCGCCACGCTCGGCATCGGCCAGATGATCTTCCTCGTTCTGCAAAACTGGGTCGAGGTGACGAAGGGACCGAACGGCGTCAGCCTGTTCTCCGGTATCGACCTGTTCGGCTACACCGTCGACAGCGAGCTGGGCATCTACTTCGTGGTGGCGACCATCGTCTGCATCTCGATCTGGGTCATCCACCGGCTGAGCCATTCCTACTACGGCAATGCCCTGCGCAGCCTGCGCGAGGACGACCAGTGCGCCGATGCGATGGGCATCAACACGGTGCGGCTGAAGATCGAGTCCTTCATGATCTCGTCGTTCTTCGCCGGCATCGCGGGCGCCCTGTGGGCCTACACCACGGGCTACATCTCGCCGGTGGACTTCGACTTCGCCGAATCGATCCTGATCCTCGCCATGGTCGTGGTTGGCGGGCTGGGAAGCATTCCCGGTGCCATCATCGGCGCCCTGCTGCTGATCCTGCTGCCCGAGGCCCTGCGCGGGGTGGGCGACATGCGCAACATCATCGTCGGCTTCGTGCTCTTCTTCTCGATCCTGTTCCTGCCCAAGGGGCTGTTCGGCGAGGTGCCGGCGCTCAACTTCATCCGTCGCCAGATGGGCGCGGCCTGGCAGGACAATCCCGACAAGCAGAAGGTGGGCTGGAAATGAGCGCCATGCTGGAGGTTGCCGATGTCTCCCGGCGCTTTGGCGGGCTGATGGCCGTCGATGGCGTCACCACCAGCGTCGGCGAGGGTGAACTGGTCGGCCTGATCGGGCCGAACGGCGCCGGCAAGACGACGCTGTTCAACCTGATTTCCGGCTTTACGCCGGTGTCGTCGGGCGAGATCCGTTATCGCGGCGAGAAGATCAGCGGGCTCAAGCCCTCGGTCATCGCCAGCCGGGGCATCTCGCGCACGTTCCAGAACCTGCGCGTCTTCCCCAACATGACCGTGTTCGACAATGTCTCGGTCGGTGCGGTCGGTGCGATCGGCCAGAGTCCCTGGCAGGCGATCCGCTCCGGCTCGAAGCGGGCGAAGGAGATTTCGGAACGAAGCTGGGAGGCGCTGGAGAAGGTCCAGCTGACCCGGTATGCCAACGAGCTTGCCGCCAACCTTGCCTATGGCAAGCGCAAGTACCTGGAGATCGGGCGGGCGCTGGCCATGAAGCCGGACCTGCTTGTGCTGGACGAGCCGGCGGCCGGGCTCAACGATTCCGAGACGGCCGAGCTTGCCGCCTTCATCAAGGAGCTGCACGCGGGCGGGCTGACCGTGATGCTCGTCGAGCACGACATGGGGCTTGTGATGAGCATTTGCGAGCGCATCGTCGTGCTGGCCTCCGGCCGGAAGATTGCCGATGCCGAGCCTGCCGTCGTCCGGCAGACGCGGGAGGTTCTCGAAGCGTATCTGGGGGTGGACGAGTGAACGTTCTCGAAATCGAAAAGCTGTCGCTGCGGATCGGTGTCCAGGACATCCTGCACGAGATCACGCTGGGCCTTGCGGACAAGGGCATTCTCGCGATCCTGGGCGCCAATGGCGTCGGCAAGACCAGCCTGATGCGCTGCATCTCCGGCATTTACCAGCCGACAGCGGGCGAGATCCGCTACGACGGCGAGAACATTGCCGGTTTGAAGAGCCACCAGATCGTGGAGAAGGGCATCCTGCAGGCTCCCGAGGGACGCCAGATCTTCTCCAACATGAGCGTGCTGGAGAACCTGACCATCGGCGGCGGTCCTCTCGGCACGCAGGAACTCGATCACGTGCTGAAGCTGTTCCCCAAGCTCAAGGAACGGCTGAAACAGGGGGCGGGGTCGCTTTCGGGCGGCGAGCAGCAGATGCTGTGCATCGGGCGGGCCCTGATGCGCAAGCCCAAGGTGCTGCTGCTGGATGAGCCGTCTCTCGGTCTTGCCCCGATGCTGGTGCGTTTCATCTTCGACCTCGTGGAGGAGATCCGGGCGGAAGGATACGCGATCCTGATCGTCGAGCAGAACGCCAAGGCGGCGCTCCGGATTGCCGACCGGGCTGCGGTGATCGAGGGCGGCCGGATCGTCATGGAGGGCGCGGCGAGCGAGCTTGCCAATGACAGCCGTGTCGCCGATGCCTATCTGGGAGGGCATGTGGGTGCGCAGGCCTAGCGTCCCACCCGCACCGGCGCCACAAAGACGCGAAAGGACACTGCCATGACGCTTCCGATGATCGAGAAACGCCGCATCGAGGCCGCGGTCCTCAAGCACGTCTTCGATGTGCTGGTGGAGCGCCACGGACGCGAGGAAGCGGAGAAGGTGATCGGCGATGCCGTCTCCAACTCCGCCATCGCGCAGGGCAAGGAATTCCGCGACAAGGAGGACCACGAGCCGGACCTCAAGGACTTCGCCGACCTGCTGCCGCTTTGGAAGATGGACGGGGCGCTGGAGATGGACGTGATCGAGGAAGGGCCGGACAGGCTCGACTTCAACATCACTCGCTGCCGTTATTCGGAGATGTACAAGGAGATGGGGCTCGGCGATATCGGCCACCTTCTCTCCTGCAATCGGGATGGCGACTTCTGCATCGGATACAATCCGAAGATGGAGCTGACGCGCACCCAGACCATCATGAAGGGGGCGGGTCACTGCGACTTCCGCTACCGGCTGCATCGCGGCGGAGAACAGTCCTGAACGAAGGGACCGCCTGCCGGCTTTCCAACGCCAGGGCAGGACTGTAGCCTTGGCCGCGATGGCCAACGAGAAGTCCCTCACGCTCCGACAGATCGAGGTCCTGCGCGCCGTCATGGTGGCGGGCTCGATCGCCGGTGCGGCCCGCATCCTGAACGTCGCGCAACCCGGCATCAGCCGGACGATGAAGCACCTGGAAGCCTCGCTCGGCATCAAGCTCTTCACCCGCAGCGGCGGCCGGTATGTTCCCACGCCGGAATCGCAGCAGGTCTTCCTGCAGCTGCAGGAAGTTCACAAGAAGCTCCTCCACCTGCAGGTCTCGATCGGGCAGATGGAACGCGGCCACGATGTCGAGATATCGCTGGCCTCGGTGCCGAGCATCGCCAACGTGATGGTGCCCCGGGCGGCGGCCGGGCTGAAGGCGCGCTATCCCGACATCCGGATGAATATCGAGATCCTCAAGATCGAGGAGGCGATCGACTTCCTGCTCCTTGGCAAGGGGCAGTTCGTGTGCATGAGCCATCGCTTCGACCATCCCTCGATCGTGTTCGAGCACCTGGCGATCGGGAACCTCGTCTGTGTCGCACATCGCGATCATCCGCTTGCCCGGCTGGAGCAGGTCAGTGCCGCGGACATCGCCGCCTTTCCGCTGATCGGCATCGACCCGGCGGACCCTTACGGGGCCATCCTTGCCGATATCTTCTCCAGGCAGGGCCTCGATTTCCGCATCGAGATCAGGGCCCGGTTCGGCACGACGGTGCTTGGTCTCGTGCGCCAGAACCTCGGCGTTGCGGTGCTCGACAATTTCACTGTCGCCGAAATGCACGGCCCGGACCGCGACATCCGCCTCGTTCCGATTGTCGAGAGGACGCCGTTCAGAACCTATGTCGCACGCCGTTCCGATCTCGAGATATCGGGTTTCGCGGAGGCGTTCATCGAGTTGCTGCGCGGGGAAATGGACGCGGTCACCCGGCGCGGACTTTCATAACACAAGGTTATGGATATCGTAATTATTGGTATTTGCGTTAAGTCATTCGACGTGCAAATCTTTTGCCGTGCACACCCCATCGCGGTGTAGAGGCGGCCCGTCAGTCGTCAGGTCTGGGAGGACCTTGCGGGGCGCAAAAAAACAAGTCTGGGAGGACACCATGATCCGCACTTTTGCCGGAGCCCTTGCGGCTCTTGCCCTTTCCGCAGGCGTTGCCGCCGCCGAATTTCCGGAGCGCGAGCTTCTGGGCGTCGTGATGTGGGGCGCGGGCGGGGCCACCGACACGGTCGCGCGCGCCATCAACCCGGCCGCCGAGGCCGCGCTCGGCAAGCCGATCGTGGTGCTCAACAAGTCGGGCGGCGCCGGCGCCATCTCGACCGCGTATGTGAACGCCGCGCCGGGTGACGGCTATACATTCCTGTACGGTGCCGAGAACCCGCAGCTGCATCCGGTGATGGGCGTCGGCAAGCTCGATTATTCGAACTTCTATCCGGTCAACATCCTGGGGCGCGGCGTCGCCGTCGTGGTGGTGCCGGAAGGCTCCAAGTACAAGACGTTCGGCGAGCTGATGGATGACATCAAGGCCAACCCGGGCAGCGTCAAGATGGGCTCGACCGGTCCCGGCGGCCTGCCTTCGACGGTCAGCGCCTTGATCTCCAACTCCGCGCCCTTCGATGTCATCGCCATTCCCTTCGACGGCGAGGGCCCCGGCCTGACCGCGATGCTGGGCGGCGAGGTCGACTTCATGCCGGCCGGTCTTTCGGCGGCAGCCGAGCAGATCAAGGCGGGCAAGATGCGCGCGCTGGCGGTGGTCAACAACGCTCCCGTGGACACTTTGCCGGGCGTGCCGGCGGTTACCGAGACCCTTCCCGGCATGGCAAGCTACCTGCCGTGGGGGCCGTTCTACGGTGTGTTCGTCAAGAAGGACACGCCGGACGACGTCAAGGCGAAGCTGGTCTCGGCCTTCGCCACGGCGGCGGAAAGCGCCGAGTTCCAGACGCTGATGGCCAATCGCGGCAACGTGATGATGAACATCTCCGGTGAGGAGGCAGAGACCTTCCTCGTGAAGTGGCAGCAGGTCACGGCCTGGGCCCTGCAGGACACGGGCGGCGCCAAGGTCAGCCCTGAAACCCTCGGCATTCCGCGCCCCTGAGCCTGCCCGCGGCCGGGTTCCCACGCGCCCGGCCGCGGTTCCATCCTGTCCGGGAGAGAAACCATGTCCACGCAGGCTTCGCGGCGGCCGGGAGAACTCGCCTTCGCCGTCCTCATGCTCGCCTTCAGCCTCTGGCTGTTCTGGCAAGCCACCAGGATTTCGGGCTTCTCGGGCCTCTCGACGCCGGGCGTCTTTCCAATGCTGGCAAGCGGCCTGATGGTCGTGTCGGCGCTGGCGATCCTGCGCAAGGCGGCCGGCAGGCGCGCCGCCGACGGGGGCTTGCGCCGCTTCCTGGCGGAGGTCACGCCGCTGCGCCAGGTGGTGATGCTGGCGCTGGTCGGCGCCTATGTGGCGACGATGCCCTGGCTCGGCTTCGTTCTCGCCTCCGGCCTGTTTCTCTTCCTCGCCATCCAGTTCCTCTGGCGCAGGCACGTCGCGCTGACGGCGGCGATCACCGCCGTGTCGCTGGGCGCGATCTATCTGCTCTTCCGGGTTATCTTCCAGGTTGTCCTGCCCAAGGGCACGCTGCTGCCGGGGTTGCTGTGAGATGATCGAGGCGCTCGGATTCCTGACCATTTCCTGGTTCGACCCCTGGCTCCTGATGCTGACGGCGGCGGGCACGCTGGCCGGCATCTATGTGGGCGCGATCCCCGGCCTGTCGGTCACCATGGCGGCGTCGATCCTGATCTCCTTCACTTTCAAGTGGAACGTCAACGACGCCCTGGCGCTGATCGCCGGCGTTTATATCGGCGGCGTCTATGGCGGCTCGCGCACCGCGATCCTGCTCAACATTCCCGGCGCACCCAGCGCGATCGCCACCGCGCTCGACGGCTATCCGATGGCGCAGCGCGGCGAGGCGGGGGAAGCGATCGGCCTGACCACCATCATGTCCGTGTTCGGCGGCTTCGTGGGCATCCTTGCGCTGGCGCTTTTTGCCCCGCTGCTCTCCGACTTCGCGCTGAAGTTCACCTCGCGCGACTACCTGCTGCTGGCGATGATCGGCATCCTGCTGGTCGGCACGCTGTCGGGCGAGAGTTTCGCCAAGGGTGTGTTCGCCGGAGCGCTGGGCGTGCTCATCGGCATGGTCGGCCTCGATCCGATGACGGCGGAAGGGCGCTTCACCTTCGACACGATCACGCTGATGGGCGGCATCCCCTATGTCGTCGCCATGATCGGCTTCTTCGGCGTCGCCGAGGCTTTCGTCCAGCTGCACAATCTCGACCTGCCGGCGGTGAAGCAGAAGATCGACCGGGTCATCCCGCGCATTTCCGACATCCGTCGCTATTTCAAGCTGGCGCTGCGGGCCTCCGGCATCGGCACGGTGATCGGTGCGCTGCCAGGCACCGGCGGCGACATTGCCGCGCTGCTTGCCTATGACGATGCCAAGCGGGTGACGAAGGATCCGGACGTGCCTTTCGGCGAAGGCGCGAAGGAGGGACTGATCGCCCCGGAAGCGGCCAACAACGCCGCCGTCGGCGGCGCCTTCGTGCCGATGCTGACGCTCGGCATCCCGGGCGACGCGGTCACCGCCGTGATCATCGGCGCGCTGTTTATCCACGGACTGAAGCCGGGACCGCTGTTGCTGGTGGAGACGCCGCACCTGTTCTGGTTCACGGTCGGGAACCTGGCGCTGGCCAACATCTTCCTGCTGATCTTCGGCCTGACCGGCATCCGCATCTTCACGAAGATCGTCGAGTGCCCCAAGGCTGTGCTGATTCCGCTGATCGTCATTCTTTCGGCGGTGGGCTCCTACGCCATCCAGAACAATCCGGTCGACATCTACTGGATGCTGCTTTTCGGCGTGTTCGGTTACTTCCTGAAAATCTACGGCTTTCAGGTGGGACCGGTCATCCTGGGGGTCATTCTCGGCCCGATGATGGATGCCAATTACCGGCGGGCGATGATCGGAGCGCGCAACGACCTTGGCACCTTCGCTTGGGATTTCGTCTCGCACCCGATCTCGCTTGTCCTGCTGATCGCCTTCCTGGCGCTGCTTTTGTCGCAGACGCCGGTGGGCGGCTGGATACGGACCTTGCTGCAACGCAGACAGGCGACCGGCGGCGAGGCGGGTTAAGTCACCGCCGCCGCTCTCGTCGATGCCCGGGACGGGACCTTATGAAGCAAAGAGCCCGCATAGCGGTTGTCGGAGCCGGCAAGATCGGCCTTGTCCACATGGCGCAGGCCATGAAGGAAGGCGAACTGGCGGGCGTGGTCGACCCTTCGCCCGAAACCCGCGACGCCGCCGCGACGCTGGAGGCGCCGTGGTTCTCCTCTCTGGGCGAGATGCTGTCCGAAATGCGCCCCGACGGGGTGGTGGTGGCAACGCCGAACCGCTTGCACGTGCCGCAGGCGCTTGAATGCGTCGCCGCCGGGGTTCCGGTTCTGGTGGAAAAGCCGCTCGCCGACACGCCGGCCGCCGCGCGCGACCTGGTGCGCGCGGCGCGCGAGGCGCGCGTGCCGCTGCTTGTCGGCCATCACCGGCGCTACAATCCGCTGATCGCGGCGGCGCGGGCGCAGATCAAGGCCGGTGCGATCGGCCGGCTGGTCGCCGTCAGCGCCCAGTGCTGGTTTCGCAAGCCGGACAGCTACTTCGACATTCCCTGGCGCACCCAGCCGGGCGCCGGGCCGATGCTGACCAACCTGATCCACGACATCGACCTGATGCGCCACCTGTGCGGCGACGTCGCGGCAGTGCAGGCGCAACAGGCCTCGATCGCCCGCGGCCATGCGGTCGAGGACACGGCGGCGGTCATCCTGCGCTTTCGCAGCGGTGCGCTGGCGACAATGACCGTCTCCGATGCGGTTGTCGCACCGTGGAGCTGGGAGCTGACGGCGGGCGAGAACCCCGAATATCCGAGAATCTCCGCCGCCTGCTACACGATCGGAGGAACCACCGGGTCCCTGTCGCTGCCCGACCTCGGGCTCTGGCACTACGAGGGTGAGGCGGACTGGGGGCAACCGATCTCGCGCAAGGCGCTGACCTGCCAAGGCGGCGATCCGCTGGGCCTGCAGATGCGCCATTTTTGCCAGGTGGCGCTGGGCAGGGCAGACCCCCTGGTCCCCGGCGAGGAAGGACTGGCAACGCTGGAGGTGCTGGATGCCATCCGGCAGGCGGCCGAAAGCGGCCGCCAGGTGAGCCTTCTTTCCATTGGCAGCGATCCCGATCTCCCGCACAGCGAGGCCCGTGCATCATGAAAACGTCCATCGCAACCGTTTCGATCAGCGGCGACTTCCGGGAGAAACTGGCGGCAATCTCGGCCGCAGGTTTCGACGGGCTCGAGATTTTCGAGAACGATTTCCTTGCCTTCGACGGACGTCCCGGCGATGTCGGCGAGATGGTCAGGGACGCAGGGCTGGAGATCACGCTGTTTCAGCCGTTCCGCGATTTCGAAGGCATGCCGGAACCGCACCGCACGCGCGCGTTCGACCGTGCGGAACGCAAGTTCGACCTGATGCAGGAACTGGGCACCGAGCTGATGCTAGTGTGTTCCAACGTGTCGAGCGTGGCGCTTGGCGGCATCGACCGGGCGGCCGAGGATTTTGCCGAACTGGGCGCGCGCGCCGCGGCGCGGGGCTTGCGCGTCGGCTACGAGGCGCTGGCCTGGGGACGGCATGTGAACGACCACCGCGATGCCTGGGAGATCGTGCGAAGGGCCGGTCACGACAGCGTCGGACTCATTCTCGACAGCTTCCATACGCTGGCGCGCAAGACCGACGTGAACACGATCCGCTCGATCCCGGGCGACCGCATTTTTCTCGTGCAACTCGCCGACGCGCCCCTGATCGACATGGACCTGCTCTACTGGAGCCGGCATTTCCGCAACATGCCGGGCGAAGGGGACCTTGCCGTCACCGACTTCATGCGGGCGGTGGCCGCGACCGGCTATGACGGCGCGCTGTCGCTGGAGATCTTCAACGACCAGTTCCGGGGCGGGTCGCCGAAATCCATCGCCGTCGACGGGCACCGGTCGCTGGTCTACCTGATGGACCAGGTGAGGCGGCTGGAGCCGGACATTCGCATCGAGGTGACCGAAATGCCCGACCGCATCGAGGTCGAGGGCATCGAGTTCGTCGAGTTTGCCGCCGACGAGGCGGAGGCCGAGGTGCTGTCCGGCATGTTCGAGGCGCTCGGTTTCTCGCGCATCGGGCGGCACGTCTCCAAGGACGTCACCCTCTGGCGCCAGGGCGGCATCAACCTTGTCATCAACACGGAGCGGGAAGGCTTCTCGCATTCTTCCTATCTCGTCCACGGCACATCGGTCTGCGACATCGGGCTGAAGGTCGCCGATGCCGCCGCCACCGTGGCCCGGGCACGGGCGCTGGGGGCCGACACGTTCGAGCAGCCGGCCGGTCCGGGGGAGCTGAAAATCCCGGCGATCCGCGGCGTCGGCGGCGGCGTGATGCATTTCATCGACGACACGGCGGAACTGGCCAGGGTCTGGGAGACCGAGTTCCGGCCGCTGGCGGCGGCGCAGGAGGGGGCCTCCGCCGGCCTTACCCGCATCGACCATCTGGCGCAGACGATGAACTACGAGGAGATGCTGACCTGGATGCTCTTCTACACGTCGATCTTCGCCACGCGGAAGACGCCCATGGTCGATGTGGTCGACCCGGCGGGGCTGGTGCGAAGCCAGGCGATCGAGACGGCGGACGGCAACCTGCGCATCACGCTCAACGGGGCGGAGAACCGGCGCACGCTTGCCGGCCGCTTCATCGCCGAAAGCTTCGGCTCGGCCGTGCAGCATATCGCCTTTGCCACCGATGACATTTTCGCCAGCGCCGCCGCGCTCGAGGCGAAGGGGTTCAGGGCGCTGGAGATTTCGCGCAACTACTATGACGACCTGGAAGCGCGGTTCGGCCTCGATCCCGACTTCGCCGAACGCCTCAGGGCACGGAACATTCTCTACGACCGGGACGGAGAGGGAGAGTACTTCCAGCTCTACAGCCCCAATTACGGGGAAGGGTTCTTCTTCGAGGTGGTCGAGCGGCGTGGCGGATACAAGGGCTACGGCGCGGCCAACGCCCAGTTCCGCATTGCCGCGCAGAAGCGGCAGCTGCGCTCCGACACGCTCCCGCGGCGCTGAACCCGGCCCCGGCCGGCCTTCTCAGGCCAGCATCCTCGTGTCGCCGCAGACGGAAATCGCCTGGCCCGAAATCGTCCGGCCGTGCTCGCTCGCCAGGAAGAGGACCTGGCCGGCGATCTGGCGCGGCGTGACATATTCGCGGATGGATGTGTAGGAGAAGGCTTCCGCCTCGACCTCGGAGAAGGACTGTCCGCGCCGCTGGGCCTTGGCCTCCAGCACGCGCCGTTGCCGGTCGCCGGCAACCAGCCCCGGCAACACGGCATTGACGCGCACGCCGTCCGGGCCGAGCTCTATGGCGAGCGACTTGGTCAGCCCGATCACGCCCCATTTCGCCGCCGCGTAAGGGGTGCGCATGGCAAAGCCCAGCCGGCCGGCAAGCGAGGACAGGTTGATCATCGAGGCGCTGTCGCTCTGCCGCAGCAGGGGAGCTGCGAGACGGGCGAAATTGAACTGCCCGGTCAGGCAGACGGCAAGGCAGCGGTCCCAGTCCTCGGGCGCAACGTCGTCGATGCGCGCGGTCGGTCCGGCGATGCCGGCATTGTTGACCAGCACATCGAGCCCGCCAAGCGCGGCTGTCGCCTCCTCGAAAAAGCGCGCGACGCTGTCCCGATCGGAGACGTCGCAATGGCGCGCGGAGAGCGCCGGGTCGCTCGACGAAAGGGCGGCGAGTGCCGTCTCGTCGACATCGCAGACCCAGACCCTGGCGCCCTCCTCGACAAAGGCGCGGGCGATTTCCAGGCCGATGCCGGCAGCCCCGGCGGTGACGATCACACGCCGGTCTTGAAGTTTGAGGTCCATTGTCGGTTTTCTCCTGGATCAGGACGGCAGCTTGTTCTGGCGTTCTATGAAACGGGCGGCGGCGTCGATGTCGCGGGCGATGGCCGCGCGGGCGGCGTCCGGGTCGCGGTTGCGGATGGCGTCCAATGCCTCCGCGTGGCAGATGGTGGCGATGCCCGATTCGAGCCGGTCGGGGTTTTCGCGCAGGTCGAGGTTGAGCACCGGGCCGACGCGCAGCCAGAGCGCCTGAACGATCTCCAGCAGGGTTGGCGAGTGGGCCGCCGCGTAGATCTCGAAATGCAGCTGCTGGTTCCGCTGGACGGCGTTGGAGACATCTTGCGGCCTGTCGCTGCTGAGGTCGCGGAAGGCGCGCTCCGCCGCCTCGATCGCCTTCAGGTCCTCGGCCGTGCGGTTCTCCGCGGCAAGGGCCGCGGCGAAGCCTTCGATTTCGATCCGGACCCTTGTGATGTCCCGGAACTTCTGGACGTTCATCACCGGCACCGTGGCCGCGCGGTTTCGGGAAACCTCGAGCGCGCCGGTTGCCGCCAGCCGGCTCACCGCCTCGCGCACCGGCGTCATCGAGACGCCGAAGGCTTCGGCGATCTCGCGAATCGACAGGCGCTCCCCCGGCGCGATCTGGCCGGATATCAAGAGGCCGCTGAGTTGCCTGAAGGTCTGGTCGCCAAGGGTAGGCGGGACAAGCAGCGGTGTTTCGTTCACGAGTGCGTCGGGCATGGGTTCCCTAGAAATCTCTCGACAGGTGATGGTTTATAGCACAAGATAAACTGTGATCACAGATTACAGATCACATAACGCGACAAAGATCGTGACCAGGCCCTGATCGGATCCATGTGGAGGAGCGAATGACCAAGGTATCGACCATTTCACGCCGGCGGCTGCTGCAGGCCGGCGCAGGCGCGGCCGCATTCACGCTGGCGGCCCCGCCGATCCTGCGTGCGCAGGACGTGCTGCGTTTCGGGCATCTGACGCCGCGCACCGGCTTTCTCGGACCGCTTGGCGAATATGCCGCGATGGCCTCGAAGCTGGCCGTCGACGAGATCAACGCCGCCGGTGGCGTGCTGGGCCGGCCGATCGAGCTGCTGCAGGAAGATTCGGTGAACCCGCAAACCGCCTCGACCAAGGCGGAGCGCATGATCGAGCGAGACAAGGTCGCGTGCATTGTCGGTGAAATCTCGTCCGCCTCGGGGCTCGCCATCGGCCAGGTCGCGCAGCGCACCGGCACCTTGTTCATGAATACCGGTTGCAACTCCGATGCCCTGCGCGGCTCGGACTGTCAGAAGTTCATGTTCCACATCGAGGCGCAAAACTCGATGTATGTGAAATCGATCGGCCAGTATTACGTCCGCGAAGGGCTCGTCAACGGCAAGTCGTGGTACTCGATGACCGCCGACTACGCCTTCGGTCACGATCTGCTGAAGGTCGCCAAGCGCTTCATGGAATCCAATGGCGGCAGTTTCGCCGGCTCCGCCCTGGTGCCGACGGATGCGACCGACTTTTCGGCCTATCTGCTGGAGATCCGCGCTGCAAAGCCCGACCTTGTCATCCTCAATCTCGCCGGACAGCAGACCACCAACTTCTTCAAGCAGTATGCCGAGTTCGGTCTCGACTTCCCGCTCGGCGGGTTCGGGTTCGACATGGCGCTTGCCTGGGCCGCCGGCAAGGGCAACTTCGTCGGTTCGTGGCCGTCGGTCTGGCACCATCTGGTCGACACGGACAGCAGCCGCCAGTTCGTCAGCGCCTTCACCGAGCGACACGGCAAGCCGCCGGAGAACCAGGCCTGGGGCGACTACAACGCCATCAAGATCATCGCCCAGTCGATGCAGGAGACCGGCTCCACCGACAGTGCCGACATCGTCAGGCATCTGGAAAGCGGCGCGACCTTCGATGTGCTGAAGACGCGGGAAGGCTATTTCCGGGCAAGCGACCACCAGTTCATGAACGAGATGTACGGCATCACCGCGCTGCCGGCCGATCAGGTCAAGAACCAGTGGGACATCTTCACCTCGTCCGAGGCGGTGCCTGGCAAGGACGAGAGCCTGGAGCTGATCGCCGCCACCGGCGACGAGAACGCCTGCACCTTCCCGGGCTGATCTTCCTCCCCCCCCGCGCCGGCCGTCTGCCCCCGGGCGGCCGGCGCAACGGGTTTCCTACCGGAGCGCGCTTTCCCATGCTCTTTGTCATGCAGCTGCTGAACGGCCTTCTCGACGGCGTCTACTATCTTCTGATCGCGCTCGGCCTGTCGCTGATCTTCTCGCTCGGCGGCATCATCAACCTGGCGCATGGCGCGTTCTATGCAATCGGTGCCTATCTGACGCTGGTGCTTGCGCCAAGGCTCGGCTTCGGCGGTGCGCTGGTCGTCTCGCCGGTGCTCGTCGCGATGCTGGGCATGCTGGTGGAGCGGTTCCTCTTCACCCGCTACTACCGGCTCGATCCGCTCTATTCGCTGCTTCTGACATTCGGCCTTGCCATGGTCGCCGAGCAGGCGCTGCGCATGATCTTCGGAGCGGCGCCGCTGTCCTACTCGATCCCGGATTTCCTGCGGGGACAGGTCTTCATCGGCGACTTCATCTATTCGCGCTACCGGGTGTTCCTGATCGTGATCGCCGCCGCCTGCGTCGGCGGGCTCTGGCTGCTGCTTGAAAAATCCGCCTTCGGCCGGGTGGTGCGCGCCGGCGTGCAGGATCCCGACATGGTCGGGGCGCTCGGCATCTCGCTGCGCCCCTACATGGCGGCCGTTGCCGGCATCGGCATCGGGCTTGCCGGCCTTGCCGGCGTGCTGCTCGCGCCGATCTACACGATCCATCCGGCGATGGGCGCGGAGATCCTGACCCCGGCCTTCGTCGTGGTGGTGATCGGCGGCCTGGGCTCGTTCTGGGGCGTGGTGCTTGCCGCGCTGCTGGTCGGCCTCGTCAAGGGCGCGATGGTCGGACTGGGCTTTTCCGCCTTCTCCACCGCCGCGATCTACTTCCTGATGCTCGCGATCCTGCTCCTGCGTCCGCGCGGACTGTTCGGCGAGCGCATCACCCGCTTCGAGTGACCCCCATGCAGAGATACATGCCTCTTGTCGCCGCCGCGGCCGGCCTCGTCGTCATGCCGTTCCTGCTTTTGTCGATCGGCCTGACGATGACATCGGCGGCCGAAGTGGTGATCTTCGCCATCGCCTGCATGGCGCTGAACGTCCTCACCGGACATACCGGCCTCGTCTCCTTCGGCCATGGCGCCTGGTTCGGCTTCGCCGCGTATGCCGCAGGTATCGCCCAGCGGTCGCTGTTCCCCGAAAGCTTCTGGGGGCCGGCACTGATCGGCGTGGGGGCAACGGCCGTCGTCGCGACCGTGTTCGGCTTCCTGATCCTGCGCCGGCGCGGCGTCTATTTCTCGCTCCTGACACTGGCGCTGTCGGCGATGCTCTATGTCATCGCCTTCCGCTGGACGGAGGTCACGGGCGGGGAGAACGGGCTGGGCGGCATCACCCGGCCGGCCTTCGCCGGCATGGATTTCGAGGCGCCGGAGAACTACTACCTGCTTGTCGCCTGCATCGGTTTCGCCATCGTCTACCTGCTCTGGCGGCTCTATCATTCCCCGCTCGGGTCCGTGCTGGTTGCGATCCGCGAGAACGAGCAGCGGGCCCGTTTTCTCGGCTACCGCACCAATCGCTACAAGCTGGCGGCGTTCGTCACATCGGCGAGCATCACCGGGCTTGCCGGCATCCTGCTGCTCTACAAGAACCGGATGACCTCGGCCGAGCCGATCAGCGTGATCTTCTCCGGCGAACTTCTGGCCATGGTCGTGATCGGCGGCATGCGCAGCTTTGTCGGGCCGATGATCGGCGCGCTGTTCTACGTGCTGTTCCGCGAGTTCCTGTCGATCTACACGCCGAACTGGCTGTTCTGGTTCGGCCTACTCTTCGTCGGCTTCGTGGTGTTCTCGCCGGACGGGCTGACGGGCGTGTGGCAAAGGGTCTGGCGGATGATCCGTCCCGCGCCCGAGGTCGAGGCGGCGATGGCCGGCCGCAAGATCGAGGAGCGGCCCCTGCCAGTTCATTTGCGCCCCGGCACGCTGGTGGAAGGTCCCGCGCTGGAGGCGCACGGCATCTCCAAGGCGTTCGGCGCATTGCAGGCGGTGGACGGGGTGAACCTGAAGGTCGCGGACCGTTCGCTGCATGCTTTGATCGGACCGAACGGGGCGGGCAAGACCACGGCGTTCAACCTGATGTCGGGCATGATCGCGCCGGACACGGGCCGCGTTTCCGTGATGGGCCGGCCGGTGGCGAGCGGCAGCCCGGAGGCGGCAGCGGAGCTGGGCATCGGGCGATCCTTCCAGATCACCAACCTCTTCCCCGATCTCAGCGTGGAGGAGAACATCCGCCTCGCCGTCCAGGCGCGCAACCCGGGGAGCTTCAACGCATGGCGGCCGACGGGCGATCATCCGCAGATCCTGGCCGAGGCGCGCGAACTGATCGACTGGCTCGGTCTTCGCGGCATGGAAAAGGCGCAGGCCGGTTCGCTGTCCTATGGCGGCCAGCGGCTTCTCGATCTCGGGCTGGCGCTCGCCGCCAAACCCCGGATCCTGCTGCTCGACGAACCGCTGGCCGGTCTCGCGGCGGCCGAGCGCGTCCGCGTCGGCGACCTGATCAAGACGATCTCGCGCGAGATGCCCGTCCTTCTCGTCGAACACGACATCGACCGGGTGTTCCAGCTCGCAGATGCGGTGACGGTGATGAACGAGGGCCGGGTGCTGCTCGACGGGGATGCGCAAAGCGCCAGCACCTCGCCGGTGGTGCAGGAGGTCTATATCGGGGCGGGCAACGCCGCCATCGCCGCGCGGCCGAGGGAAAGCGCCGTGTCGGCGGAGATGCTGCTCAAGGTGGAGGGGCTCAACACCCATTACGGCAAGAGCCATATCCTGGGGGATGTGAGCTTCGAGCTGCACAATCACGAGATCATGGCGCTGCTCGGCCGCAACGGCGCGGGCAAGTCGACCATGCTGAAGTCCCTGATCGGCATCGCGCCGGTTTCCTCCGGTTCGATCACGCTGGGCGGCACCGACATCGCCCCTTGGTCCGCCTCGGAGAAGGCGCGCGCCGGGATCGGCTACGTGCCGCAGGGCCGGGGACTCTTTGCCGGCATGTCGGTGCGGCACAACCTGGAACTGGGACGGCTGAAGCGGCGCACGGGCGCGGGCAGCCACTGGGAGGAGGAGAAGATCTTCGAGTTCTTCCCCCGTATCCGCGAGCGGCTGGAGACGCCGGCCGATATGCTGTCCGGCGGCGAGCAGCAGATGGTCGCGGTTGCCCGGGCCCTGTCGGGCGACACGAAGCTGCTGCTGCTCGACGAGCCGTTCGAGGGCCTTGCCCCGGCCGTGGTCGAGCAGCTTTTCGAAAGTTTCGACCGGCTGCGCAAGGAGGTCTCGATCATTATCGTCGACCACAATCTCGATCTGGCGCTGGCGCTTTCGGACCGCACGGTCGCCCTTGAGCGGGGGCGCGTCATACATCAGGGGCCGTCTGCGGCTCTCAGGGACGATTTCGACCTGCGGCGAAAGGTGCTGTGGCTGTAGGCGTGGACGAGAACGGGGACGGGGACGGGGACGGGGACGGGTTTTCCGCCCGCATGCTTCTTTGGCCTATTAGACTCGATGACATGCGGCTCCGCCCGATTCGCGGCCGGGCCATGGTGATGCGGGAGTTTGACGAATGACAAAAGCATCGATCGTCGGCGCCGGGCTGATCGGCCGGGCCTGGGCCGTGGTCTTCGCCCGGGCCGGCTGGGAGGTGTCCGTCTTTGATCCGGACGCGGCTACCCGCGCCGGGTTCGCGGCTGCCGTTTCCGCGGATGTCGCGGTGCTGGAGCGCGCCGAGCTGGTCGCGGACGGCAAGGCCATTGTCGCCAGGATCACGGTGGCCGAAACGCTGGGCGACTGCCTGGCCGGGACGGCCTTCGTCCAGGAGAACGGACCGGAGAAGGTCGAGGTCAAGACCGCGCTCTTCCGCGACCTCGACGCGCTCGCGCCGCCGGAGGCGATCCTTGCCTCCTCCACCTCGGCCATCGTTGCCTCGCTGTTCACCGAGGGCCTCGCCGGCCGGGGACGCTGCCTCGTCGGCCATCCGGTCAATCCGCCGCATCTCATTCCCCTTGTCGAGGTCTGCGGGGCGCCGTGGACGGATCCGGCTGTCGTGGAACGGGCGGTCGAGATCTATCGCGCGGTCGGCCAGTCGCCCATCACGGCCCACAAGGAGATGGAAGGCTTCGTCCTCAACAGGTTGCAGGGCGCGCTGCTGGCCGAGGCCTTCCGCCTGGTCGAGGAGGGCGTCGTCAGCGCCGAGGATCTCGACCTGACGCTGACGGACGGCCTTGCCCGGCGCTGGTCCTTCATCGGGCCGCTGGCGACGATCGAGCTGAACGCGCCGGGCGGCATTCCCGATTACTGCGCCCGCTACACGGGCTTCTACAAGCGCCTTGCCGCCAGCCCGGCCGGACCTGAAGTCTATGAGGAGGCGCAGGTCGCGCGGCTGCTCGAGAGCTGGCCGCATGCGGCCGAGCCGGAGCGTCTCGCCGCCCGAGCCGCCTGGCGCAACACCCGTCTCGCCGCGCTCGCGGCGCATCTTGCCGAGGCCCCAAAGGCCGGTTGAGGAGTTCGAGAATGAAGAAGAAAGTCATCATCACCTGCGCGGTGACCGGCGCCATCCACACCCCGTCCATGTCGCCGGCGCTGCCGGTGACGCCGCAGGAGATCATTGACGCGGCGCTGGGCGCGGCGGAGGCAGGCGCGGCGATCATCCATCTGCATGCGCGCGACCCCGAGACCGGCAAGCCGGACCAGAGCCCGGAAGGGTTCGCGACTTTCCTGCCGACCATCAAGCAGGGCACCAACGCGGTCCTGAACCTGACCACGGGCGGGGCGCCCTACATGAAGGTGGCCGAGCGGGTGGAGCCGGCCCGCAAGTACCGGCCGGAGGTTGCCTCGCTGAACATGGGCTCGATGAATTTCGGCCTGTTCGGCATGCTCGACCGCTTCAAGGACTTCAAGCACGACTGGGAGAAGGAGCATCTGGGCAACCGCGATATCGTCTTCCGCAACAGCTTCCAGGATATCGCGTTCGTGCTGGACACCTTGAGCGAGGCCGGTACCCGCTTCGAGTTCGAATGCTACGACACTTCGCACCTCTACAACCTTGCCCACTTCCTCGATAAGGGAAAGGTGAAGACGCCGCTGCTGGTGCAGACCGTCTTCGGCCTGCTCGGCGGCATCGGCGCGCATCCCGAGGATGTCATGCACATGAAGCGCACCGCCGACCGTCTGTTCGGCGACCAGTATGTGTGGTCGGTGCTGGGTGCCGGGCGCAACCAGCTTCCGATCGCGGCGACGGCGGCGGCGATGGGCGGCAATATCCGCGTCGGCCTCGAGGATTCGCTGTGGTCCGGTCCGGGCAAGTTCGCGAAGTCGAATGCCGAGCAGGTGGAGAAGGCCAAGCAGATCGTCCACGGCCTCGGCCTTGAGGTGGCAACGCCCGACGAGGCGCGCGAGATCCTGCATCTCAAGGGCGGCGGCCAGGTCGCGTTCTAGGCCCTGCCATTCACCGATCCGGGGCGGCCGTCTTCGGCTGCCCCGTCTTGCGCAACGAAGAGCGCGATCCTAGACGCCGAGGAAGGGATGCGGCCCGTCGAACCGGCCGACCGGGATCCAGTGCGACAGGAGCGCGCCTTCGCGGATCTCGTGAAGGAGCATGCCGCCAGGTTCCACTGTCAGGCTGTTGCCGGCCTCCCTCCTCTGGTCGAGGGTCACCGCGTGCGATGTGCCCGGGCAGACCTGGCAGATGCGGCCGTCAAACAGGCCCGTGATCGAGCGGTGCAGGTGGCCGCAGACGATCCGCACCTCGCCGGGATAACCGGCAAGCGCCTTGCGCAGCGGCGCGGGGTCGATGAGGTTCTGCGCATCCATCGCCGCGATACCGGAGGCGTAGGGCGGGTGGTGCAGGCCGAGCAGCACCGGCTTGCCGCCGAGGCGGGCAAGGCTCTCGCGCAGAAAGCGGGTCGAGGCCTGCGCCAGCGCTCCATGTGCGGCCCCCTCGACCAGAGTGTCCACACAGATCACCGCCATGTCGGGAAACTCGGTCATCCAGTCGAGGGGACCTGAAACGGGCATCCAGTCCGCTGCGGCGAAGGCCCGGCGCATCGGTTCGCGCCGGTCGTGGTTTCCCGGAACGGCGCAATAGGGGACCGCCAGATCGCCGAGAATATCCTGGAACCTTGCATATTCCTCGTCCGTGCCATGCTCGGTCAGGTCGCCGGTGACGATGACCAGACCGACCGGCCCGATCTGCGGCAAAAGCCGGTTGATCGTGGCGACGGTGTCGGAAAGAGCCGCGGCCGTATCGACCTTGTCGTAGGCAAGGGTTCCGGCGGGAACGATATGGGTGTCTGAAATCTGCAGGATCTTCGTCATTCGGGCATGTGACCTGATTGGGGGAGGAAGACGAGGTCGTCGGGAGAGATGCGCAGCCGCACCCTGTCGCCGGGTGCGGGCGCCTGTCGCCCGGGATGAGTGGCGAACAGCGTATCCTCGACGACATCGCGGATGCCGAGACGATAGTGGCCGCCGGAGAAGGAGACGGTTTCAAGCGTTCCCTGCAGCGGCCCGTCCTCATCCAGATGAATGTCCTCGGCGCGGACATAGACGTCGGAGCGGCCGGCCGCTTCCGGCACGGGAAGGACGCCGCCCTTGAGGACGAGCCGTCCCGGTTCCATCCGGCCGGGCAGCGGCATCGCGTTGCCGATGAAGCGCGCGACGAAGGCCGAGGCCGGGGAGCGGTAGAGCTCCTCCGGCTTGCCGATCTGTTGCATCACGCCGTCCGACATGACCGCGATCCGGTCGGCGATCGCCAATGCCTCGCTCTGGTCGTGGGTGACGAAGACGGCGGTGATGTCGAACTGGCGCAGCATGGCAGCCAACTCGTCGCGCAGGCTGTCGCGCAGCGCCGCATCGAGTGCGGAGAGCGGCTCGTCGAGCAGCAGGATGCGCGGCCGCGGGGCAACGGCCCGGGCAAGGGCGACGCGCTGGCGCTGGCCGCCGGACAGGGCGGTGACCGGGCGCTCGGCGTGGTCCTCGAGCCGGCACAGGGCAAGCACCTCGTCGACCCGCCGCGTCAGCTCCGCCGCCGGCACTTTGCGGACCTTCAGCCCGTAGCCGATATTGGCGCACACCGACATGTTGGGGAACAGCGCATAGGACTGGAACACCATGCCGACATTGCGCCGCTCCACCGCCAGGCGGGTGACGTCCTCGTCGCCGAAGCGGACCTCGCTGCCCGGGTCGGGACGCTCCAGTCCGGCGATGATCCGCAGCAAGGTGGTCTTGCCGCAGCCGGAGGGGCCGAGCAGCGACAGGATTTCTCCCGGCCCGACCGTCAGGCTTGTGGGGCGGAGGGCGCGGGTGCCGTCCGGGTAGGTCTTGCTGGCATTGGTGATTGTCAGCGTCATCGGGTGATCCTTTGCGCTCTGTCGGTGGCCCATTGCATCGCCATCAGCAGCGGCACGATCATCACGAAGAAGACGAGCGTGTAGGCGGAGGCGATCTCGAGGCGCATCGAGGCGTAGCTGTCGGCGAGGCCGACAGGCAGGGTCTTCAGATAGGGGGTGTGCAGCATCCAGGTCAGGTTGAACTCGCCGATCGACAGCGTCACCACGGTCAATGCACCGGCGAGAATGCCCGGCATGGCGTTGGGCACGACGACGGTGCGGAACCGGGTCCAGGACGAGGCGCCGAGGGTCGCGGCGCTCTCCTCCAGCGACCTGAGATCCATCGCCATGAGGACGGCGAGTACCGAACGGACCATGAAGGGCAGCGTGTAGAGCACGTGGCCGACCAGGATGAACAACCAGGACGTACGGAACCCCTGCATCGAGCCGTAGAGCTGCAGCAGTGCCAGCGCGAGGGCAAGGCCCGGAACGGCAAGGGGCAGGGAGATGAACTCCTCCAGGACGCGTGACATCCGGCCGGGGGACTTGGCCAGCGCATAGGCAGCCGGCACGCCGATCACCAGCGTCACCGCGAGGCAGGTGACGGCCAGCCACATGGACAGCGCGATGCTGCCGGCATAGAGCTCCCATACCTGCCCGAGCCATTTCAGGGTCAGGCCGGAGGAGATGCCGCGAAAATAGTTGACGGTCAGTCCGGCGAGCACCGACTGGATGGCCGGCACGATGAGGAAGGCGGCGGTCAGCAGCGTCACGGCGAGTTGCAGTACGCGCGGCATGGTCATGTGCATCGGATCAACCTCCCGCTGCGACGGTTGTGCCGGCGAAGCTGCGCGCGACGAGAAGCAGGATCCAGGTCGCGAGGCCGAGGACCACGGAGAGCGCCGAGGCCATGGCGATGTTCGCCGACAGGGTGAACTCGGTGTAGATGACCATCGGCAGCACATCGATGTCGGTCGCCAGCGTGAAGGCGGTGCCGAAGGCTCCCATGGCGGTGGCGAAGGCAATGGCGCCGGCGGCGACGAGCGAGGGGGCAAGGCCCGGCAGGATGACGTCGACAACGATGCGCCAGGGCGAGGCGCCGAGCGTGCGCGCGGCCTCCTCCAGCGACGGATCAAGCTTTTCCGTCGCCGCCATGACGGTGAGCAGCACCCGGGGGATGGAAAAGTAGAGATACCCCAGGAACAGTCCCGTCAGCGAATAGGCGAAGACGACATGGCCGGGCAACAGGGTGTTGAACAGACCCTGGCGGCCGCCGAGCAGGATGATCAGGAAGCCGATCACCACACCGGGAAAGGCCAGCGGCAGCGTCAGGATCGACAGCAGCGCGCCGCGACCGGGGAAGCGGTTCCTGGCAAGGAACAGCCCGGCCGTGGTCGAGATCGCCAGCGCCGTCAGGGCGACGGCGAAGGAGACCAGCACGGTTTGCAGCAGCGTTTGCAAGTAGCGCGGCGTCTGCAGGATCTGGAGGTAGATGCCCCAGCCCTCGGCGCTTTCCCCCGAAGCCTGGACCAGGCGGACGATGGGCAGGGCGAGGAAGGCCATCGAGAAGACGGCCAGCGGCAGCAGGCACAGGGCAACGAAGATGCGATTTGTCATGATGGACCGTCGTGTTGCCGGACGTCCCCCACGCCGGTCGCGCCGCGTGGCACGGCCGGCGTGGGGCAGGCGTCGGCTTACTTGACTTCGTTCAGGTAGCGTTCGCCGAAGCGGGCCTGCGCCTTTTCCATCTCCGCGTAGTCGACGGCGACGGCGCGCTCGTAGTCCTTCGCGGGAAGGAATTTGGCGGCGACTTCAGCCGGCAGCTCGACCGGTCGGGCCGGCTGCAGATAGGCGTTGGTCCAGATTGCCTGGCCTTCGTCGGAAAGGATGAAGTCAAGGACCTTCTTGCCGGTCTCCTCGTGCGGGGCTCCGGCCACGAGGCTCATCACATAGGGCACGCGGATCGAGCCCTCGCAGGGCAGGACGAACTCGAAATTGCCGTCCTCCTCGTATTTGCCGCGATAGGCGTTGAAGTCGTAGTCGAACAGGATCGGGATCTCGCCGGACACGACGCGGGCGAAGGAGGTCTGCTTGGGGACGATCGGGTCGTTCTCGGCCAGCTTGTTGAAGAACTCGATCGCCGGGTCGAAATTCGACAGGTCGCCGCCGAAGGCAAGGTTGGCCGCGACGGCGCCGGCATAGCCGACAAAGGCCGAGGACGGGTCGAGATAGCCGACGAGGCCGCGATATTCCGGTTTGGTCAGATCGGCGAAGCATTGCGGCACCGGGGCGCCGCCAAGCGCGTCGACATTCACGAAGAAGCCGAGCGTGCCGTAGTGGATGGCGAACCACTTGCCTTCCGGATCCTTGAGGCCGGCGGGAATGTCGTCGAAGCCCTTCGGCTTGTAGGCCGTGGCGACGCCTTCGTTGCCGGCCTTGATGCCGGTGGTGACGCCGTAATAGGCGACATCGGCGACAGGACTTGCCCGCTCCGCCAGAAGCTGGCTGAGCGTCTGGCCCGAGTTCTTGTTGTCATGCGGCATCTGCACGTCGATCTTCTCGTCGATCGCCTTCAGCATCGATGCCCAGTCGGCCCATTGCGGCGGGCAATTGTAGCAGATGGCGTCCTCGGCCTTTGCCGGAAGAACGGCTGCCATTGTCACGGCTACAGCCAGAAGTGTATGTTTCATGACGGTGACTCCTGAGGGAAAATGCGTTCTCGGGTTACTGGTTCGACGGTGGAGAAGTTGCAGCTTCTCCGCCGTCACTCTTCCCGGCGGACGGAGGCCCGAGACTGCCGCCTTGCCGGAAACTGAAAGTGTGCGCCGGGTCGGGCCGACCGGGCGGTTCAAGACCTGCCAACCGGGCCAGAACGGTCTGGGCGGCGCCGCGGCCCATGGCCTTGGGGTCGGTGACCACCGTCGACAGGTTGGGCTCGACCATCAGGCCCGTCGAGATCCCGTCGAAACCGACGATCGAAAGATCCGCGGGAACCTGCATGCCAAGGTCCCGCGCCGCCTTCATCGCCGCCAGTGCGAGATAGTCGTTGGAGGCGAATATTCCGGTGATGCCACGGTGCTCGGCAAGCATCGCGCCAAGCAGCTGAAGCAGCCGGCCTTCCTGCTCCTCGATCTCAAGGAGCACCGGATGGGCCATGCCGAGCCGGGCGCAAGCGGCAACGAAACCTTCATAGCGCTCGCGCGAGCGGTCGGAGCGCCCGAACTCCAGCGCAAGGAAACCGGTGCAGGAATGGCCCTGCCGCGCGAAGCCCTCGGCAACCGCATCGGCCGCCCCGCGATTGTCGACGGTCCAGGCCGCGAAGCCGTCGCCGGGGCCGTTGTCGGGCGGGGTGTTGTAGACTAGGCAGCACGGGGTTCGCTTGGCGCGGATCAGCTCCAGCCCCTCGCTTGTGCGGGCATCCCCGACCGTGACGATCAGCCCGTCCACCTGTTTTGCCAGAAGCGTGCGGATCGCCTTGGTTTCCAGGCCCCCGTCATAGTCGGAGCAGGCGAGGATGAGCTGGTAGCCCGCCCGGTTGGCCTCGGCCTGGGCGGCCTGGACAACCTCGGCGAAGACCGGATTGGCCAGAGATGGAACGATGCAGCCGATGGTCCTGGTGCTGTTGCTCTGCAGCGACCGGCCGAGATCGTTGAACTCGAAGCCGAGCGCTTCGGCGGCAGCCAGCACCTTGCTGCGTGTCTGCTCGCTCGACGAACCCTGGCCGTTCAGGACCCGGCTGACGGTCGCGATGCCGCAGCCGGCACGCTGAGCAACGTCCTTGATGGTCGGTCGACGAAGCAAGACAGTCCTCCCAGACTGGAAAATCGGAGCCGCTTTGGAAACGTTTCCAATTTTGATACTAGCATTGCATGTCGGTTTAATGAAGCCCGTGTGAAAGATGCCGTCACATCGATAAAAATGCGAGGAGGAGCGAGAGGCCTACCGGCCGTCGATCAGCGCCAGCGCCGTCTGCTCGTCGGTGATCAGGGTGGAGGGCTGCAGCGCCTTGATGCAGGCGCGCATGATCACGTGCTTCTCGGGACCGCCGGAGATCAGCACCTTCTTGCGGATGCGGGCCAGCCTGTCGAGGGGCAGCGCCAGGGTGCGGCGGTTGACCTCGTGGTCAACGAGACGGCCGTCCTTGTCGATGAAATTGTAGAGCACGTCGCCGACGGCGCCGGCCGCGGCCAGCGACAGCCGCTCCGCCTCCGACAGGTGCCCCAGCCGGTAGGACGTCGTCAGGCTGGCGATGCCACCACAGGACAGGAGAGCGACATCGCTCGCCTCCGCCATTTGCAGGATCTGGTCGAGGCCGCAATGTTCCAGCAGCGCGTGGCGCGTCTGCGGGCTGTCGACCAGCGCCGGCGCGGGCACGAGAAAGCCTTCCGCATCGAAAAGTTCGGCGAACTGCCAGGCGAATTCGGCCGGGTTGAAGCGCTTCGCCTGGGCGATGCCGCCAAGCAGGGAGACGATGCGGACATTGTCGAGCGGCTTGCCCTCGATATGGGACAGCGTCGCGTGCAGGGTGCGGCCCCAGCCGACGCCGACCGTCATGTTGTTGGCCATGATCGAGGAGACGTGTTCGCCCGCGGTCGCCGCGATCACGCGCGTGGGATCGCCCGCCGGGTCGGAGAAGGGGGCGACAATGGCGCGGTCGAAGCCGAACGCCTTTTCCAGCTTGCGCTGCAACTCGACGATCGGGCCGAGGCTGGACTTGATCCGGATGACCACCTCGCCGCGTCGCCTCGCCTCCGACAGCAGCCTCGTGACGGCGACGCGATTGACGCCGAGCGTCTGGGCGACCTCGTTCTGCGTGCGGCCCTCAATGTAGTAGATCCAGGCAGCGCGGATCCGCAGCTGCAGATTCGGATCGCCCGGCGATTGCAACGGGCTGTCGACGACAGGCGTGTCCCGCTTCCCCAGCACTTCCGCCACGCACAACTCCCGCAAGGATGGAACGGCCCGCCGGTCCGGCGCGCCAATCCTGCTATCATTTCATGTCGGCAAACAAAATACCAATCTGCCCGGCAAGCTCGATGTGAGGCAGGTGCCCTGCATTCTCGAACAGGTTCAGCGATATCCGCCCGGGCGCGCGCAGCGCGTGGGACCAGGGAATGATGCGGTCGCGCTTGCCCCAGATGATGCGGGTCGGAAGCTCGATCCGATCGAGTGCCGCGGCGATGGAGAACGCCTGCACCCCGTCGGGGAAGAGATGGCCGGCGAGATCGGCCTGGGCCGCGCGCAGGGCGGGATCGGCACGGGCGAGCATGACCGAGCGGACATAGTTCGAGGTGATCGTCTCCTCGTCGGCCGGCAGCAGCTTGAGCCAGGGGGCAAGGCTTTCGGCACGTGTCGCACGCGCAATGCCGGCAAGCGCCGGGCCGTTGATTTCCGGTCCCAGACCCGCCGGGTTGAAAAGCGTCAGCGAGGCGATCCGGCGCGCGCGGGTGTCGGCCAGCGCGGCCGCGACAGCCCCGCCGAGGGAATGGCCGACGAGATGCGCCTGCTGAAGGCCAAGCCCGTCGAAGGCCTGCCGCATGTCGCGCACCAGTTCGGCGAAAGACGCGATCCGGCGCCGGGGCGAACGGCCATGGGAGGGGAGTTCGATCCGGTAGACCGGGTGCCCTGTCGGCAGGCTCGCCAGAAGCGGGGCCCAGCTGGCGCCGTCGCTGGCAAAGCCGTGCAACAGGACGATGGGGGTCTTGTCGCCCTTGCCGGAGCGCAAGACCGAAAGCGGCCCGGCTTCCGGGCTCCAGTGAAGAGGGGCGGCGGACGCGGTTTCAGGCCGGGACAGCGCCTCCAGATGGCGCGCGACGTCCCCGGCCTGGATGCGGCCGCGCGGACCGTTGCCGTCGATCGCCGCTATCTCCAGGCCGTTGTCCCGCGCGAGCCTGCGTGCCTTGGGCGTTGCGCGGGGCAGCGTTCCCCGGGGAGGGACCGCGTGGGACAGCGCCGCAGGGAGAGCGGAGCCGACACCCGAAGGCGCCGGCTCCGGAGTCCGCTTGGCGGGCTCTTCCGGGGAGGAAGGGGCGGGAGGGCGCGCTTTGCCGGACATTCCGTCGTCGCTGGCCGAGGCCTGGGGGCCGTGGTCGTCATTGGTACCGCCCGCCGTACCGTCGGGGCGCGGACCGACGGCCTCGCCATCGGCATAGATCCAGGCGACGGGTTGGCCGATCGCGACTTCCGAGCCGGCCTCGGCGATCACATGGTGGAGCGTTCCGGAGGCGGGGCTTTCAACTTCCATCGCCGCCTTGTCGGTCTCGATGTCGAACAGGGCCTCGGATTTCTCCACCCGGGCGCCGGCCTCGACATGCCACACGGCGATGCGGCCGCTCGCCATGTCCATGTCGACCTTCGGCATGATGACTTCGACGGGCATCTCAGACGCGCTCCCCGGCAAGCGCGCGGGCGGCCTGAAGAATGTCGGGCACCTGGGGTACGGCAGCCCGCTCGAGATCGGGGTTGTAGGGGATCGGGCATTCGGCCCCGCCAAGGCGGACGATGGGCGCGTCGAGATAGTCGAAGGCATCGCTCTCGGCGACCATGGCGCTGATCTCCGCGCCGATGCCGAGCGTCTTGACGCCTTCGTAGACGCAGAGCAGCCGCGATGTCTTGCGCACGCTGCCGAGCACCGTTTCCCGGTCGATGGGGCGGATCGTCCGCAGGTCCACGACCTCGGCCTCAATGCCTTCACCGGCCAGCGTTTGCGCTGCTTCCAGCGCCTTGTGCACCATGATGGAGGTCGCGACGATGGTCAGGTCGGTGCCCTTGCGGCGGATCGCGGCCTTGCCGATCGGGGTCAGGTAATGCCCCGCCGGCACCTCGCCCTTCATCTTGTAGAGGAGCTTGTGCTCGAAGATGAGCACCGGGTCGGGGTCCTCAAGTGCTGCCAGCAGCAGTCCCTTGGCGTCTTCCGGCGTCGAGGGCTGCACCACCTTCAATCCCGGGACATGGGCGAACCATGCTTCCAGGCTCTGGCTGTGCTGGGCGGCGGCTCCCGTTCCCGAGCCCGCCGGCATGCGCATCACCACCGGCACGGAAACGGCGCCGCCGAGCATGTAACGCACCTTGGCGGCCTGGTTGACGATCTGCTCCATGGCCAGCGTGGCGAAGTCGGAAAACTGGAACTCGAAGATCGGGCGCAGCCCCGTCATCGCCGCGCCGACGGCGACGCCCGCACCGCCCAGTTCGGAGATCGGCGTGTCGATGACCCGGTCGGTTCCGTATTTGTGGACGAGGTCGCCGGTGACCTGGAACGCGCCGCCATAGACGCCGATGTCCTCGCCCATCAGCACGACGCGCTCGTCGGCGGCCAGCGCGATGTCCATCGCCTCGCGAATGGCTTCGGCATAGGAAAGCTCGCGCGTTTCCTGCTCGGGCCGGGCAAGGGTTCCCGCATCCATGTTCATTGCACTGCTTCCGTGTAGACGTCGCGCGTGACCTCGGCGACCTTCGGGTTCTCGCCGGTCTTGGCGAACTCGATCGCCTCGGCGATCTCGCGATCTGCGCCGGCCTCGAGCCCGGCGATCTCCTCGCGCGTTGCGATGCCGTGCTCGACCAGCATGTCCGCCATGCGGGTAATCGGGTCGCGCGCCATCCAGTCGGCGATCTCTTCCTTGCTGCGATAGCGGTTGCGGTCCGACTTGGAATGGCCGCGCCAGCGATAGGTCATGGATTCCACCAGCGACGGACCCTCGCCGGCCCGGGCACGGGCGACGGCCGCGTCCATCGCCTCGCTGACGGCGGAGAAGTCGTTGCCGTCGACGGTCACGCCGGGCATCGCATAGGCGTCGGCGCGGGTGGCGATGCGCCTGACCGCGGTCGAGCGCTCCGTCGAGGTCGACATGCCGTACTTGTTGTTCTCGCAGACGAAGACGACGGGCAGTTTCCAGATGGCGGCCATGTTCAGCGCCTCGTGGAATGCACCCTCGTTGTTGGCGCCGTCGCCGAAGAAGCAGACGGTGACCGCGCCGGTGCCCAGGCGCTTGGCGGACAGGGCCGCGCCGACGGCGATCGGCAGGCCGCCGCCGACAATGCCGTTGGCGCCCAGGTTGCCCTTTTCCACGTCGGCGATGTGCATCGATCCGCCGCGGCCGCGGCAATAGCCGCTTTCCTTGCCGAAGAACTCGGCGAACATCCGCGACACGTCGGCGCCCTTGGCGACGCAGTGCCCGTGTCCGCGATGGGTGGAGGTGATCTTGTCGGCGTCTCCCAGCGCCATGCAGGCGCCGACGGCACTTGCCTCCTGGCCGATCGACAGGTGCATGGTGCCGTGAATGAGGCCGCGCGTGTAGCTCTCCTCGGCGCCTTCCTCGAACTTGCGGATCAGATACATCTTGCGCAAGGCCGCCTTCAACTCGTCAGGCGTGTAGCGGGCGATGGCGAAGGGGGTGTTCTCCGGCAGCAGGTCAGGCATTGACGAACTCCCGGGCGGCTTTCCCGAACAGCATCTCGTCCTGGCGCGCGCGCAGGGCGGCGATGCGGGAGTTCGCCGGAACCTCGGCATTGGCGTAGGTGATGAGCTCGCCCTTGCGGATCGGTGCGGTGACCCTTGCACCGGTCAGCAGGCCGCAAGGGATCGCGCCGGCAGTCCGCGCCTCGCCGGCCTCCATGATCCAGGCCCGGTAACAGTACTCGCCGATCTGGTCGAGGATCTCGCCGGGGACGAGGTCCTTCTTGGCGACGGCCGCCACCTCGGCCGTCGGCCGGTCGAGCGGAACCATGTCGGCCTTGCCGTAGAGAACGGCGCGGGCGCAGGTCAGCGGAACCTCGAGCGAGGTCAGGTGGTAGGGGCGGATGAAGGTGAAGTAGGGGCCTTCGCCCATCTTCAGGTCGCTCATGCGCTCCCAGACGCGGGGATGACGCATCTCGGCAACGACGAAGACGCCGGGGGCGAGACCCTCGCCGACGGAGTAGTCGACACGGCCGGGACCGGAGAGGAAGCCGCCATCGGCCTGCGGGATCAGGACCTTCGACAGGTCCTTCGGTCCGGCAGCGGGGCCGTGCATGCCCGGTTTGTCCGGGACAAGGCCGGTGGCGTTGGCGATGGCGGCCATCTCCACCATCGTCTTGGACCCGTCGACGAACTCGACCAGCATGCGCGCGTTCATGTTGCGGGCCTTCGCCTCGGCGGTATAGGCGTCCGGGGTGGCGTCGATGTTGAGCGGGTTGTTCTTGCCCTTGCCGGCGGACACGATCGTGTGGCCCATCGCGGAGACGAACTCGATCAGCTCCATGCAGGAGGAGGGCTCGTCGCCCGCGCCGAGGGAATAGACGACGCCAAGGCGCTCTGCCTCCGCCTTCAGGAAGGCGCCGATGGTGACGTCGGCCTCGACATTCATCATCACCAGATGCTTGCCGCGCTCCATGGCGGCAAGGCCCAGTTCCGCGCCGACGGAGGGGACGCCGGTCGCATCGATGACAACGTCGATCAGCCCGCTTTCGAAGATCTGCGCCGCATCGGAGGCAATGGCCGTGCGGCCGCGCTCTATCAGTGCGTTGAGGTCGTCGGTCGACTTGCAGTCGGCCGAGTGTCCCGCCTCGCCATGGGCGATCTCGACCGCCCTGTGTGCGGCTTGCGGGGTCAGGTCGGCGATGGCGGCCACGTCGATGCCGTCCATGAGCGCGGCGCGCGTGACGATGTCGGTGCCCATCTCGCCGCAGCCGATCAGGCCGATACGGACCGGCTTTCCCGCGTCCTGGCGCTGCCTGAGATCCCGCGCCAGACCGGTCGGCGCAACATTGCTTGTCATAACGCATGCCCTCGAAACTGTGATGGCCCGTTTAAACAGAACTTTCGTTCAATGGTCAACATATATGTTCAGATAGGGATTCAATCATGCGAATATTGGTGCGTTGCAGCAATTTTGTATCTCCAGAAATCTCGTTTCCCGGCTCTGTGCAGTCTTGACAGGGGAATAGGAATGAACATTAGTGTTGTCGTAATCTCATATGTTCATATGGGTGTGGCTGATCTTGCCACGAGGAGGAGCATCGTCGACAGTCGGCCAACCGGACATGATTCAGGATCGGCCGCGGGAATTCCAATGGGAGGAAAGACAAGTGATGCAACAGACACTGATCTCACGCCGGTCGCTTTTGAAGTCCGGTGCCGCCGCCGGGGCGATGGGAATGTCGCTGGGCGGTGTTGCCCTGCCGGCCTTCGCGCAGTCCGATCTGCCCGATCCCGCAAAGGTCCTCGCCGACATTTCCGTGCCCAAATACGTGCGCGCGGACTATCGCGAGCTCTACAAGATGGGCGATGCGCCGCTCTGGGATCCGGCGATCGACTGGATCCGGACCGTCGACTGGGAGGCGGTACGCAAGGAACTGGCCGGCACGACGGTCCGTTTCGCGATTGGCGCTGCCGATCAGGAATCCGCCGCCGAGGGGCTTGTTCCCTTCGAGCTGTTGTCCGGCATCAAGGTTGAACTGGTGCCCATCCCCGACGACAGCTTCTACGACAAGGCGCTGGCCGAGTTCATTTCCGGAAATGCGAGCTTCGATGCGCTGCAGTTCTTCTCGCCCTGGCTCGGCGATTTCGCGGCGCCCGGCTTCCTTGCCCCGCTCCAGGAATATGCCGACAAGTGGAAGCTGCCGCTCGACGATTTCTATGACACCTATCGCCTGAACTACGGCTATTTCAACGGCGAGATGTACGGCATTCCGTTCGATTGCGACGTGCAGATGGTGCATCTGCGTAAGGGCTATGTGGAAAAGGTCCTCGGCGGGCCGATCGACACCTGGAACTCGGTGCCCACCTATGACGAACTGATCCGCCTGTCGGGCGAGCTCAACAAGGTGGAGCCGGGCGTTTCCGGCGTTGGCCTGCTGGGCGCGCGCGGCTTCTGGTCGACCTATACCTGGGAACATGTCGCCGCTCAGGCCGGCATGATGCTGTTCGACGAGAACTGGGAGCCGGTCTTCAACGGCGATGCCGGGCAGAAGGGCCTGGAGGTGATCCTCGAACTGTCGAAGAATGCCATCGAGGGCTTTGCCGCAGCCGGCTGGGGCGAGAACCGGGCCGCCTGGCTCGGCGGGCAGGTCGCCACCAACATCAGCTGGCAGGACAGCGGCACCCAGGCGATGCGCCCTGACCAGTCGCAGATCGTCGGCGATTTCGTCACCATCTACGAGCCGCGCATTGCCGGCGGCCGGTTCGCGCCGCCCAACATCGCCGGGTCGACCTCCTGCGTCGCGGCATCGAGCCAGAACCCGGAAGGCGCCTTCCTGATGCTCGCCTTCCTGACGACCTCGTCGATCATGGCGATGAACGAGGCCAACGCGAACGGCGTTGCGCCGGGCTACCGGTCCGTCCTGACCAACCCGGACCTGCAGAAGGTCAGCCAGCCGGCCGAGGTGTGGAGCAAGTCTCTCGACTACGCCTGGTGCGCGCCGCGTCTGCCGGGCATGTTCGAGATGGAGCAGGCGATCGGCAACGAGCTGAACCGTGCCTTTGTCGGCCAGGTCGCGGGCAAGGAGGCACTCGACAACGCCGCCGCCGCTGTGCGCAAGATCATGGATCGCAACGGTTTCTATGGCAGCCGTCCGCCGGTCGACTATGCAGCGGTCGCGCCGGGGCTCTATGTCGGCGAGGGCAAGGCACTTCCGTTCTAGTCACCCGAATCGGGGTTCGTTTCACGTCATGACAGGCCTGGAACGAACCCCGACACTCAAGAGGATGACTGGCAAGTCAATGTTTCCAGTGTGATCTTCAGATCTGAATTCGCGTCCGTGCTTGCTGCAGCAAGGGTCGCGAATTTCAGATCCACCACACTGGATCGCTCCGTCAAACTTATAGCAATGCAGGTTCCCGCCATGAGCGATTCGACCCTGCCGGCTTCCGGGGTGGCTCTTGCCACCCCGGTTCGCGTGGCAGTCGCAAGAAAGCGCCGCAGCAAGCGCATGCGGACACTCTTTCCCTATCTTCTCGTGGCTCCGGCGGTTCTCTACCTGCTGATGATCACCCTCTATCCGGGCGCCTATGCGGTGTACCAGAGCTTCTTCCTGGTGCGCTTCAACTCCTGGACCCCGATCGGGTTCGAGAATTATGCGGACCTGTTCGCCGACCGGGAGTTCTGGGCGGCGCTGTGGAACACGCTGGTCATCGGGGTTCTGGCGCTGGCGCTGGAATGCTTCTTCGCGCTGATGCTGGCCTATTTCGCCTATCGCGATCCCTGGGTGCAGGGCTGGCGCATCGCCTTTCTCGTGCCGATGCTGTTCATGCCTTCGGCCGTCGCCTTCATCTACAAGCTGGCCTTTCTCGATGGCCGGATCATTTCCGACCTCCTGATGCGGGTCGGGCTGATCTCCGAGAATCTTGCGATACCGTCCTCGATCTGGCTGTCGCGGGCTACGCTGATCCTTGCCGATGTCTGGCAGTGGACGCCGTTCCTCTTCATCATCTTCGTCGCCGCGCTGCAGGGCCAGGACGAGGAAGTGGAGGAGGCCGCGCGCCTCGACGGGGCAAGCTGGTGGCAGATATTCTGGAATATCTCGCTGCCCCTGATGCGGCCGGTGATCGCGGTCGCTCTCGTCCTGCGCGGCATCGACATCACCACCATGTTCGCCAATGTCTTCATCATCACCAAGGGTGGACCGGGCGGGGCAACCGAGACGATCAGCTATTTCATCTACCGCCTCGGCTTCAAGAGCTTCAACTTCGGATATGCCTCCGCCGCCTCGGTCATCATGCTGGTGATCACCATCGTCGTCGCGCAGCTCGTGGTGAAGCGCGCCTTTCGCTCCGGGAGGACCTGACCCATGGCCTCGCAACGCGGTTCCAGGGGCGAAAGCCTGCTCGTCCGTTACCTGATCCTCACGGCATGGGCGCTGTTCTGCCTGGCGCCCGTCCTGTGGTTCCTGTCGATCGGTCTGCGCCCGCGCACCGAGATCGTCACCCCGCAACCGATCTACTGGCCGACATTCTCGCTCGATGCCTGGCACATGATCTGGTCGGACTGGCCGATGGCGGCCTACTTGCGCAACTCGGTGCTGGCCGTCATCGGATCGGTGTTGATCGATCTGGTGCTGGCCATCCCGGCGGCCTATTCGCTGGCCCGCTACACCTATCGCGGACGCGAGGATATCGGCTTCTACATCCTGTCGACACGGATGATGGCGCCGGCGATCGTGGCGATCCCGATCTTCTTCCTGTTCCGCAACATGGGTCTGCTCGACACGGTCTGGGCATTGATGCTGATCTATGCGGCAATCAACCTGAGCGTCGTCACCTGGATCATCCGCTCCTACATGCTCGACATTCCGAAGGAGCTGGAAGACGCCGCGCGCACGGATGGTGCCTCGGACATGCGCATTCTGTGGGAGATCATCATCCCCGCGATCCTGCCCGGCATCATCACCGCGGGGGTCATCGGCGCGATCTTCGCGATCAACGAGTTCCTGTTCACCCTGCTGATCGCCTCGACCTCGCGCGCCTACACCATGTCGGTGGCGCTGGCGAACTTCACCGGCGGATCGGACGGCGTCATCTACAACGCGATCGCCCTGGTCGCCTTCCTCGCCTTCATTCCGGTCTTCCTGGTCGTCGTGGCGATCCAGAAACACCTCTCGCGCGGCCTGACGATGGGCGCGGTCAAGGGATAGAGACATGGCACGTATCGAACTGACTGGCATTCAGAAGAAATGGGGCTCCGTGTGGGGCGTGCGCGATGTCGACCTCGACATCGCCGACGAGGAACTCGTCGTGTTCCTGGGCCCTTCCGGCTGCGGCAAGACCACGACAATGCGCATGATCGCCGGGCTGGAAGATCCCTCCGACGGGGAGATCCGCATGGACGGCGAGGCGATGAACGAGGTCGACGCGCGCGACCGGGACGTTGCCATGGTGTTCCAGGGCTATGCGCTCTACCCGAACATGTCGATCTACGAGAACATCCGCTTCCCGCTGCGCATGCGCGGCGTGCCCAAGGCCGAGCACGACGCGCGCGTCCGGCAGGCGGCGGAGATGGTGGAGCTCGGCGACTATCTCGACCGCAAACCCGGGGCACTTTCCGGCGGGCAGCGGCAGCGCGCGGCCCTTGCCCGGGCGATCGTGCGCCAGCCGCAGGTCTTCCTGATGGACGAACCCCTGTCCAATCTCGATGCCAAGCTGCGGCAGGCGATGCGGGTGCAGATCAAGCATCTGCAGCGCCAGTTGAAGATCACCACGATCTACGTGACGCATGACCAGATCGAGGCGATGACGCTCGCCGACCGGATCGTGATCATGGAAGGGGGGCGCGTCCAGCAGATCGGCACGCCCGACGAGATCTATTCCGATCCGGCCAACACCTTCGTTGCCGGCTTCATCGGCTCGCCGCCGATGAACCTCGTTCGCGGGCGTCTCGATGGCGGCCGGTTCACGGCACCGGGAATCGACATCGCCGGTATCGGCATCGAGGGCGTGCGGGACATCGTGCTCGGGGTGCGGCCGGAGGATTGCCACGTGAGCGCGGACGGCGCCCATCTGTCGGGGCAGGTGTTTGGCGTCGAGCCGACCGGCGACATGACCTACCTGACGATCCGCACGGATGGCGTCAATATCGAGGTGAAGGCGGATCGCGACTACCGCTCGGAACTCGATGTCACCGAGACGGTCGCATTCGATCGCGATCGGCTCTATTTCTTCGATGGTGAAACCGGACAACGCATTCGGCAGGCATGACCACATTCGATTACACCTCGATGGGCTTCTACACGTTCGACTGTCTGTGTCGGCCCGTGAACGAGATCCCGCCCGGCGGAAACACGTCCTTCGTCGAGGAATTCACGATCGCCGTTTCGGGCGCCGCGGGCAGTGCCGCGATCGTCGCCGCCAAGCACGGGCTGAAGGTCCAGGCGGTCGGCGGTGTCGGTGAGGATGACATGGGTGACTGGGTTCTGGCGAAGCTCGCGCGGTTCGGCGTCGACGTCGCCAACATGGAGCGCTGCAGCGGCTTCACCACGTCGTCCTCGATCGTCACCACCCGGGCCAACGGGCAGCGCCCGGCACTGCACAAGCGCGGGGCGACGGCGGGCTTTTATGTCACGGACGACCGCGTCGAACGCGTGCTCGACACGAAGATCTTTCATGTCGGCGGCGTCGGGCTGATGGACCGGATGGATCAGGGCCGTACCGCCGAGATCATGGCGGCGGCAAAGGCGAAAGGCTGCCTGACGACGCTCGACGTCTTCGCCTCGACCTCCGACGACATGCCCTTGATCGCGCCGCTGCTCAGCAACACCGACTATTTCATGCCCTCCGAAGAAGAGGCCATGGCGCTGTCGGGAATGACGGACTTCGAGGACATTGCCAGCTTCCTGCTCGACCAGGGCACCGGCGCGGTGATCCTGACGCTCGGCGAGAAGGGGGCGATGTATCGCGACCGCTCGGGACGGCGCATCGACATCCCCGCCTACCGGATTGATGTCGTGTGCACCTGCGGCTGCGGCGACTGTTTCAACGCGGGCTTTGCCACCGGCCTGCATCTTGGCCGAACGGTCGAGGACTGCGTCCGGCTGGGGCAGGCAAGCTCCGCCCAGAACGCCATGGGGCTTGGCTCGCAGGCGGTGGTGAGTTCGCTCGAAGAGACCTTGCAGTTCATGGACAGGACGCCGTTGATATCCTAATCTTGGCTCCCGTCCCCGGGCTGCCATTCAGAGTTCGTGACATGTTGCCAGCGCCGAAAATCCCGAGATTGCAGGACCTTGCCCTTCCGCTTCGCGATATCATGCGCGGCGCGATGGCGCTGGAGGCCGATACCCGCTCACGGCTCGATCCGGCCAAGCGCCATATTCCCCCGGGCCTTCGCCGGCTGCTGAGCTCGGTTGCCGACGCGGGCGAGGGGGTTCATGCCGCCCGTCTTGCGGAACATGCGCCCTCGCGCGCGGACGTGGCGCGCGCGGCCCGCGACATCGCGACCTGGGACAGCGATTGCGATCCGGCGAATTTCGGTCATGTCGCGGCTCATGCCCTGACGCGGGCGCTCGGCGATGTGCGCCTTCTGGTCAGCGAGACGGTGGCGGCGCTCGTCTTTTCGCAGGTCGCAGCCCGCGCCTCGGCCCTTGATGCGGATGTCGCAGCGGCCGAACTGCTGCTGGCGCTCGAGGCTCACCATGTCGCGGGGCTGGCACCGGGAGTCGAGGGGGCCTTGCGCGCAGGTCCGCACCGCCGTGACCGGTCTTGTTCTGTGGTTGATGGCCGAAAGGCCGCACGCGCCCGACACGGAGGAGCGGTTGCTCGATCTGTCGCTTGCCGTCGCGCGGGCGATCGAGCCGGATATGTCGGTGGCATCGGGCGACAGTTCTCGCCGGAATGCCATTGCCGACGCGGCCGCGCTGGCACCCGTTCTGCGCCGCCATGCGGGCGTGATCTGAGGCCGTCATGACCGGTTCCGCACTCGATGTATCCCAGGCGGATCGCCAGCCGATTCGCCGCGCCATCCGGCGCCTGCGATGGTTCGTCGGCTCCTTTTCCAGCCAACTCGACGAGATTACGCGGGAGACCGGCGTTGTGTTCTCGCTCGACGAGCAGCGGCTGGCGGACGTGTTCATGGCGTGGCTGCGCGATTTCGAGGCGCAGAAGCCGCAGGATCCGCGCGACCGGAAGTCCTATGTCGGGTTTGCCGCCGGACTGATGCTCCGCAATCTCATGAGCAAAAAGCCCGTTGCCGTGGTGTCCTCGCCCGTCGATGCGGACAAGACCAATCCGGCCTATTACTGGCCGGAAGGCTATGCCTATGTCGCCTATTGCCTGAATGTGCGCTCGGCCGTGCTGGAGCAGGATTTCGACGAGGCGCGCGCGACCAGTCCGGAATTCGACGAGATCAGGACCTGGTGGTCGTTCAGGGAAAACGTCGGGGAAGACCCGAACCTGGCCATCGCGTTCCTGAACGCGTTCGCCGGCGATGAGCCCGACTGGACGATGCCGGCCCTGTTCCAGTCCGGCCGTATCGCGGAGATCGCGCCGAGCTTCTATCAGGCGCGCCTTTCCGACAAGGGTTAGGGTCGGGACCCTAGGCGATGCCCTGGCGCCCCGCCTCGATATGGCCCTTCAGCGCCCGTATGGCGGCCGGATACCCTTGCGGCCCGAGCCCGGCAATGACGGCCGTCGCGATCTTCGAGACCAGCGAGCGGTGGTAGATTTCCTCGCGCCGATGGATGTTGGAGATGTGCAGTTCCACGATGGGCCCGGGGAACATCTTCAGCGCGTCCAGAATGGCGATCGAGGTGAAGGTGAAGGCTGCCGGATTGATGACGATGCCGCCGGCCTGTGCATCGATCGCCTCGTGCACCCAGTCGATGATCTCGTATTCCCGGTTCGACTGGAGGAAGACGACTGGCGTGTCGCCGGCGGCCTTTCGGCACATTGCCTCGACCTCGGTCAGCGTCGTGGTGCCGTAGATCTCCGGCTCGCGTGTGCCGAGGCGGTTGAGATTGGGGCCGTTGAGGACATGGATCGGCGCGGTCATAGGATCATCCCTGGTAACCGAAAAGGCGTGGAAGGAAGAGAACGAAGTCGGGGAACAGGGTGATCGCCGCAAGGGCCGCCAGCATGGCGTAGAGGAACGGCAGCACCTCCCCGACAAGGGCGCGCAGGGAGACCTGGCCGATATTGGTCATGATGAACAGCAGCAGCCCGTAGGGCGGCGTGATCAGGCCGATCATGATGTTGACGACGCACACGATGCCGAAATGGACGAGGTCGACACCAAGCGCCTCGGCGGTGGGGATCAGCACCGGCAGGACGATGAGAATGATCGTGGTGCCTTCCAGCAGGCAGCCGAGCGCCAACAGCAGGACGTTGACGATCAGCAGGAACATCAGCGGCGAAAGGTCCATCCCTTGCAGGAAGAGGGACAGCGTGCGCGGGATGTTCTCGATGGTGATGACGTAGTTGAAGACGAGGGCGCCGGCGATCAGCATGCCGATGGAGGCCGTCGTGCGGGCGCTCGACAGGAGCGAGCGATAGGTGCTGGCGAGGCTGACCGTGCGGTAGAGCAGGGCGGAGATCAGGAAGGCATAGGCGGCGGCGATGGCGGCGGCCTCGGTCGGCGTGGTGATGCCGGAATAGATGCCGCCAAGCAGCACGACCGGCATCATCAGCGCCGGTATCGCCCGCAAGGTGATGCCCGGGATCTGGCGCAGCGGCACCGGCGCCTCGACCGGGAAATCGCGCTGGCGCGCGGTCCATACGACGATGCCCATCTGGGCCAGTCCCATCAGCAGGCCGGGGAGCATGCCGGCAAGGAACAGGTAGCCGATGGAGGCGTCGGAGACGAGTGCGTAGAGGACGACGGGAATGGAGGGCGGGATGATCGGGCCGATCACGGCGGTGGCTGCGGTCAGCGCGGCGGCAAAGCTCGCGGGATAGCGACCGCCGTCGGTCATCATCTTCTGCATCATCTTGCCGGTGCCGGCCGCATCGGCGATGGCCGAACCGGACATGCCGGCGAAGATGATCGACTGGACGACGTTGACCTGGGCGAGACCGCCGCGAAAGCGGCCGACCAGCGCGTTGCAGAAACCGAGCAGGCGGGTCGTCATCGAGCCGGAATTCATGATCTCGGCCGAGAGGATGAACAATGGCACGGCCAGCAGGATGTAGCTGGAATACATGCCGTTGAGCAATTGCTCGGCCGCCGTGCCCATGTCGAGGCCGGCAAGATAGAGATAGAGGATCGAGGCGGCGATCATCGCATGGCCGATCGGCAGGCCGAGCAGGGCGAGGACGAGGATCGTGCCGATGCACACTGCGAAGGGGTCGATCATGTTCGCTCCCGTGCCGACGTTCCGGCCTGGACGTCGTCGCGCCCGGCGACGGCGCTGAAGAGGATCCACAGATACCGGCAGACCACGGCGACGGCGAAGACGAGGTAGATCGAGAAGAGATGGTCGAAGCGGATCTTCATGTAGGCGGTCGACTGCACCTTCATGAAGGTGACGTAGTCGTAGGCCGCCGGCATCGACAGCAGGTAGAGCGCCAGCAAGGCCAGAGCGCCGATGATCGTCATGACCCTGCGCGGGCGCGCCCCGACCGAGCTGTAGACGAGATCGAAGCGAATTTCCTCGTCCTCGCGCAGAACGAAGGCGGCGCCCCACAGGACCAGCCACAGCCACATGACGACCGTCAGTTCCGAGGCCCAGCCGACCGGCAGGTTGAGCAGGTAGCGGAAGGCGATCTGGGTGATGAAGGCGAGGAACATCACGGCCAGCATCAGGGCCAGAATGTTCTCCGCGCGCCGATGGAAGAACCGCGCCACGCGTTTCAGCCGCATGTCGACCTCCGGGAGGGGATATCGGGCGCAACCAGAGCGCCGCCAGAGGGGGATTGTGACCCGCACGCGGGCGGGTCACAATCCCGGCGTCACCGTCTCACAGCGCGTTGATGCGCTCGACGATGCCTTCCGGCCAGTCCTTTGCAAGATCCGACCCCAGATAGAGCTTCTGGGCGTGGGCGCGGAACGCGTCGACATCCGGCTTGTAGATTTCCAGTCCCTGCTCCTTGAAGAAGGCGGCAAGCTCGCTCTCCCGCTTCAGGTGCTGTTCCGTGCTCCAGGCAATCGCCGCGTCGGCGGCCTCCTGGACCTTCTGCTGCTGCTCCGCCGACAGCTTGTTCCAGGTCGGCAGCGAGATGGTCAGGAGATCGTAGCCGACCAGATGCGAGGTCTGAACGATCTGCTTCATCACCTCGTAGAACTTCATGTTCTGAACGTTGGGGAAGGGGTTGTCCTGGCCGTCGATGGCGCCCGTCTGCAGGGCCGTGTAGACCTCGGCATAGGCGAGCGGTACAGGATTGGCCCCAAGCGCCGTGCCGAGAAACTGCCAGGCGTCGCCGCCGGGCATGCGCAACTTGACGCCGGCGAGGTCGGCGGGCGTCGTGATCTTCTTGTCGATCCTGAGGCCGACCTGGCGTGAGCCGAAATAGGTCGGGCCGAGGATCTTGACGCCGAGCTGCTGCTCGACCAGTGCCGTCATTTCCTTGCCGACATCGCTGCGGAAGAAGGTGGCCAGGTGCTCCGCGTCGCGGAACAGGTAGGCCGATGTCAGCACCGACCAGGCCGGGATCTGGTTGGAGACGTCCTGCGGGGCGATGTTGCCCATCTCCAGGTTGCCGCGCTGCAGGGCGACAAGCTCGGTCCCCTGCTTGAACAGGGTTCCTCCATAATAGCCTTGATAGTCGAAGTCGCCGCCGATCCCTTCGGCGAACTTCTTCATCATCTCGGCGCGGATGTCCTTTTCCGAGAACACTGCCGAGAAGCGGATCTGGACCTTGTCCTGGGCTGCCGCCGGGGCGGCAAGGCCCGCGGCGAACAGGACGGCGCCCGCCGCCATCAGTGCCCGTCTGGTGAAAGTCTTCATGATAGTCCTCCCTTACCAACATGACGCGACGGCTCCCGTGTAGAAGCCTGCCTCCCCGGACTCATGCCACTAGACAGATGACGGATCAATAGGCATTAGAAAAAATATCGGATATTATAAGTTATGTCATTTAATCTGACGTGCCGCTTGCCCGGAGACGGGGCAGGCGGGGTGAGCAGGAGGAGGCAGGACGAATGCCGGCAGCCGGGGTAGCGGGCGACACTGCGGGCGAAACGGCCTATCGGCGCATTCGCCACGACATCCTGTTCGGCGCCCTGCAGCCGGGCGCCCGTTTGCGGCCCGAACGGTTGCGCGGCCCCTACGGAGCCAGTACCAGCACCCTGCGGGAGATCCTCTATCGCCTGTCGTCGGAGGGGCTGGTGGTCGCCGAAGGGCAGAAGGGTTTCGGGGTCTCCCCCGTTTCCGTGCAGAATTTCCGGGAAATCGCGGGCATGCGGCAGCTTCTGGAGAGCCATGCGATCCGGGAATCCTTTCGCCAGGGCGATGTGGACTGGGAAGCAGATGTCGTTTGCGCGCACCACAAGCTCGCCCGACTGGAGCGTCGGATGCTCTCGGGCGAGCACGGCATTTCGCAGGACTGGAAGCACTATGATCTGGAGTTCCACAAGGCGCTGATCTCGGCCTGCGGTTCGCAGGCCCTGATGGACGTCCACGCGCAGGTGCTCGATCACTACCTGCGTTATCAGGTGATCGCGGTGATCTTTCGGGGCGAGGCGGCTTGCGAGGAGCACCGGCAGCTGCGTGACATGGCGCTGGCGCGCGATGCGGATCGCGCTGCCGCGGTCCTGCATGGGCATGTCGAGGCCTGTGTCGAGCATGCGATGCAGGCCGGGCGACTGGCCGGACCTTGCGGGGATTAGCGTTGCTTCGGGGGCTCGCCGACAGTATCACTTGGCCATGAAAACCGACGATTCCGCCGCAAACGACACCGCACCCGCCACGATCGGAGAAAACGCCTATCGTCGGATCAGGACGGACATCGTCTTCGGTCGCCTTACGCCGGGCCAGAAGCTGAGGCTCGAGAAGCTGCGGGACACGTACGAGGCCAGCATCAGCACGCTGCGCGAGATCCTGAACCGGCTCTCGTCGGAGGGACTGGTGGTGGCGGAGGGGCAGCGCGGCTTCGAGGTCGCGCCGGTTTCCGTTGAAAACCTTCGTGAAATCGCGGCCCTGCGAACGCTTCTGGAAACACATGCGCTGGAGCAGTCCTTCGAGGCGGGCGATATCGAGTGGGAGGGCCGCGTCGTGTCGGCCCATCACAAGCTGGCGACGCTGGAGCGCCGCATGCGCGAGGGCGATCGCAGCGAAACCGAGCTGTGGAAGCGCTACGACTGGGAGTTCCATCAGGCGCTGATCTCGGCCTGCGGCTCGCGCGTCCTGATGGACACCCACGCCGCTGTCTTCGACAAGTATCTGCGCTACCAGATGATCGCGCTTTCCTTCCGCGGAGACATCGCCGCCGAGGAGCACCGGATCCTGCATGATTGCGCGCTGGAGCGCGATGCAGGGTGCGCGCGCGAGGTGCTGGTGCGTCACATCGAGGGCGGCGTCGAGCACGCCCTGGCGACCGGTACGATCAGGTGATTCTCGTATTTTGAATGATGTTTTTAAAAACGTATGATGAAAATTAAAATGTGTGTTGCGGAATTTCAGGCCGCTCACTACCCTGTGGCGCATTATCGGTGAACCAGCAGGAAGTGTGCAGATGGCCCGCGTGCGGCTCGGCCTGATCGGCGACAACATCACCCGGTCGCAATCGCCCAGGCTTCATGTCGAGGCGGGGCGGCTGAGCGGCATCGATGTTTCCTATGAGCGGCTGATCCCCCTGGACCTTGGCCTGGATTTCGACGCCGTCTTCGACCGGTGCGCGGCCGAAGGGTTTCGCGGCATCAATGTCACTTATCCCTACAAGGAGCAGGTGGTGCCACGCCTCGACATGCCCGACCCGCTGATCGCGGGGATCCGGGCCTGCAACACGGTTCTGTTCTCCTCACCCCGGCCGGAAGGGCACAACACCGATTATTCCGGCTTCGTCGCCGCCTTTCGCGCCCGCTTCCCCGGCGAGACGCCGGGCAGGGTCGCGATGGCGGGTGCCGGCGGTGTCGGAAAGGCCGTCGCCTTTGCGCTGGCCGGCCTCGGGGCGGTGGAACTGCGCGTTTACGACAGGGATCCGGGGCGGGTGCGCGGACTGGCGGAGGCTCTCGCCGCCGCCGGCATCGCCATGCCGGTGGTCTCATGCACCTCGATGAATGAAGCGGCGGAGAGCATCGAGGGGCTCGTCAATTGCACCCCGCTCGGGATGGTCGGTTATCCCGGAAGCGCAATGACCTTGCAGCAGATGCGTGGTGCCGCCTGGGCCTTTGACGCGGTCTATACCCCCGTCGACACCCAGTTCCTGCAGCAGGCGGAGCGGGTCGGGGCCCGGACGCTGAGCGGCTACGACCTCTTCTTCCACCAGGGCGTGGATGCCTTCCGCCATTTCACCGGCATCGACGTCGATGCCGGCGCCCTGCAAGGGGCGCTTTCCGGCGACATGCGCGAGGGAGCGCGGCAAGGGTAGGAGGACGGGACCCGCCTCCGGTTCACCCTGCAGGAGAAGCGGCGACCAGGAGCATCGGCTGTGTCAGGCGGAACCCGTTTTCGGCAGGCGCGGCGCGTTCCTTCAGCAGGGCGTCGAGTTCTTCCCGCAGCGCCTCGGCGATCGCGCGGCGCGCCGGATCGACCGCCACCAGATAGTCGATGAAACCGTCGACCGAGGCGAAATCGGTGAAGCGGTCATACTGCTGTTCCTGGATCCGCGACCAATGCCCCTCGGCGATGTCGGCGCGAAGCGCGACGAGTGCCTCGCGGCGGATGTCGGTCTCGTCCTCGACCGGGCGCATGACGTCGAAGAAGCTGCCTTCCGCCAGCGGCTCGACGACGATCAGCGTGCCGCCCGGGCGCAGCACCCGTCGTACCTCGGCAAGAGCCTGGCGCATCAGCGGCACCGGCACATGGTGCAGGGCATTCAGGAAGATCGCGGCATCCAGGCTGGCATCGGCAAAAGGCAATGCCTCGGCCGTCGCCCGCTCGAACCGCACCTGCGGCACGCCCTCGCGGGCGCGGGAAGCGGCATCCGCGTCCGGATCGATGCCGGTCACCGTGTGGCCGTGGGCGGCGAGCACCCGCGAGAGGGCTCCGCTGCCGCAACCGATATCGGCGACGGTGCGGGCGCCGGCGCCGGCCAGGATCGAGAGGATCCGTTCGGGTGTCTGCATGATGTCAGGCATCGATCCGTGAAAACTCCGCGCGCACTTTTTCCGTCTGCTCGCCAAGTGCCGGCACGGGTCCGAATTCCGGCGACTTGCCATCGACCAGCGCGCCGGGGGCGAGCAGGCGGACGGGGCCGGTCGGCGTGTTAGCCTCGACATGACGGTTCTGCGGGTGGCGGACGAGATCTTCCATCGTGCTGACCCGCCCGAAGGCAATGCGGGCATCGCGCAACTTGTCGGCGAGCGTGTCGCGCGGATGTTCGGCGAAGACCTCGCCGATGATCGCATCGAGTTCCGCGCGATGGGCGACGCGGCGCGAATTGCTGGTGAAGCGGGTGTCGGTGGCGACTTCCGGCCGGCCGAGCACGCCGCTGCAGAAGTTGACCCATTCGCGCTCGTTCTGGATGGAGAACAGCACTTCCTTGCCATCGTTTCCCGAATAGGCGCCATAAGGGGCGATGGTCGGATGGTTGAGGCCGTTGCGCTCCGGGTCCTTGCCGCCATAGGCATATTGCAGATACGGCACGTTCATCCAGTCGGCGAGCGCGTGGAACAGCGAGACCGCGATATGCCGGCCTTCGCCGCTGCGTTCGCGGGCAAACAGCGCCTGCAGCACCGCCTGGTGCGCGGTCATCCCCGCGGCGATGTCACAGACGGAGACGCCGACGCGCGCCGGGCCTTGCGCATTTCCGGTAATCGCGGAGAGGCCGCTTTCCGCCTGCACCAGGAGGTCGTAGGCCTTCAGGTCGCGGAACGGACCCTCGTCGCCATAGCCGGAAATCGACACCGTGATGAGGCGCGGATTGGCCTCGCGCAGCCGGTCGGGGGCAAAGCCCAGACGGTCGATGGCGCCGGGCGCCAGGTTCTGGATGAAAACGTCCGCCTTGAGGATCATCGTTTCCAGCAGGGCCTTGTCCTCGTCCTGGCGCAGGTCGAGGCAGACGGATTCCTTGCCGCGGTTGAGCCAGACGAAATAGGCGCTCTCGCCATGCACGAGGTGGTCATAGGCGCGGGCGAAATCGCCTTCCGGGCGCTCGACCTTGATGACGCGGGCGCCAGCCTCGGCCAGTCGCCCGGACAGATAGGGCGCGGCGACGGCCTGCTCCACGGAAACCACAAAAAGACCGGACAGATCACCCTGCATCGTCGACGCATCTCCCATTTGATTGCGGCCAGTATGCCCCATGGCCCCGGCAAGGGGTAATAGAGGCGATGCCGCGCAGCTATTGCAGGAGGCTATGTCTCCGCTCCCGCCCACGGTTTCATCTGTCGTCCGCGCTGCCCGCCATAGACCGGGGCAATGGAGCCACGCCAAAATCGCTATTGGCCATCGTCTCCGTGTACGCGCAGGCTGGGGGGAACGGCTCTTTACACCAATGGACGGACGCGATGAAAGACAAGACGGAAAAAGATCAAGCCGGGGCGATCGACCGCATCACATTGCCGCTTTTCGTTCCCGGCGACCGACCGGAGCGATTTGCCAAGGCGATGGCCGCCGGCGCGGACGCGGTGATCGTCGACCTGGAGGATGCGGTTGCACCCGATGCCAAGGAGCGTGCACGCGCCGGGCTTGCCGAAGCGCTCGCCCCGGTGACTGGAACGGTGCCGGTGCTTGTGCGGATCAACGCGCGCGGCACGCCCTGGCACGCGGGCGATCTTGCCGCCTGCGCCGGGCTGCCGCTTGCCGGCCTCGTCCTGCCCAAGGCGGAGAGCGGAGCCGATTGCGTTGCCGTGCGGGAGGAGACCGGCCTGTCCGTGGTGGCGCTGGTGGAAAGCGCCAGAGGCCTGCGCAACGCGGAGGAGATCGCCATGGCAAGTCGCCGGCTCGCCTTCGGCTCCATCGATTTCGCCGCCGACCTCGGCATCGCCCATGAGCGCGATGTCCTGCTGCCGGCGCGGTTCGCGCTGGCCATGGCGGCGCGGCTCGCCGGTCAGGCCGCGCCCATCGACGGGGTGACGACGGCGCTGCGCGAGGAGGATGTCATCGCTGACGATTGCCGCCATGCGGTTGCCATGGGTTTTGGTGGAAAGCTGATCATCCATCCGGCGCAGATCGAAGCCGCCCGCAAGGGCTGCGCCCCCTCCCAGGGTGAATGCGACTGGGCGCGGCGGGTGCTTTCCGCGGTGGAGGGCGGCGCGGCCGCAATCGCTGTCGACGGCGCGATGGTCGATGCGCCGGTGATCGCGCGGGCAAGGCGCATCCTGGAGCGCGCCGCCGCCACCGTGTGACAGGCTTTCGCCTGGCGACAAAAAACGCCCGTGCCACTGGCACGGGCGCTGAAGTTGATGGGGCTGCGCAAAATCGTCAGATGGTTCTTCCGCCGTCGACCTCAAGGATCACGCCGGTGATGAAGTCGGCTTCGTCCGAGGCGAGGTAGAGCGATGCATTGGCGATGTCACGCGGCTCCGACAGCCGGCCCATCGGGATCGTGGCGATGAATTTCGCCCGGTTCTCCGGCGTGTCGGGCACGCCCATGAACTGCTCCAGCAGGCCGGTCGCACCCATCACCGGGGCGATGCCGTTGACGCGAATCCGGTCCGGCGCAAGCTCGACGGCGAGGCTGCGGGTCATCAGGTTCACCGCGCCCTTCGACGAGTTGTACCAGGTCAGGCCGGGGCGCGGGCGGATGCCGGCGGTCGAGCCGACATTGATCATCACGCCGCCGCCTTGCGCCCGCCAGACCGGCACGCAGGTCTTGGTCATGTGGAAGATCGACAGCACGTTGATGTCGTAGATCTTGCGGAAGGTCGCCTCGTCCGTCTCCATCAGAGGCCGGTTGGGGTTGGTCCAGCCGGCATTGTTGACGACAATGTCGAGTGAACCGAAGGCCTTGACCGTCGCCTCGACGGCGGCCTGCACGTCGTCCGCCTTCGAGACGTCGCACTTGATGGCGATGGCCGCGTCGCCCAGTTCGGCGGCAACTGCCTTCGCGCCCTCCTCGTTGAGGTCGACGATGGCGACCTTCGCGCCCTCGCGCACATAGGTCTCGGCGATGCCCTTGCCGAAGCCGGAGGCGGCGCCGGTGACGAGGGTGGTCTTTCCTTGAAGTCGCATTGTCTGTCCTTAGCCGTGATTGTTGACGACGGTCTTGATGCGGGAGAATTCGTGCAGCGCCGCGAAGCCCTTCTCGCGGCCGTGGCCGGACTTGCGGATGCCGCCGAAGGGCAGCTCAATACCGCCGCCCGCGCCGTAGCCGTTGATGAAGACCTGACCGCAATGCATCGCCTTGGCCATGCGCTGCTGGCGGCCGCCATTGCTCGTCCAGATGCCGGCGACGAGGCCGTAATCGGTGCCGTTGGCGATGCGGATCGCATCCGCCTCGTCGTCGAAGGGAATGGCGCAGAGAACCGGGCCGAAGACTTCTTCCTGGGCAATCTTCGAGCCCGGCTCGCAGGGACCGAACAGGGCGGCGGCGACGTAGTAGCCGCCTTCCGGCGAGCCTTGCGCGATGGAGCCACGGGCGACCAGCGGTGCGTCGGCCTCGGCGATGTAGGTCTCGACGCGCTTTTTCTGGCGGGCGGAGATCAGCGGGCCGAGCACGGCATCCTCGCCGGAATCGGAGGCGGTGACCGCCTCGAAACGGGCCTTCAGCTCGGCCATCACCTTGTCATAGACGCCGCGCTGGATGAGCACGCGCGAGCCGGCCGAACAGGTCTGGCCGCCATTCTGGATGATGGCGTTGACGAGCACCGGATAGACGGCCTCGAGATCGGCGTCGTCGAAGACGATCTGCGGTGACTTGCCGCCGAGCTCCAGGGTGCAGCCGATGAAGTTCTTCGCCGCCGCCACCTGGATCATCACGCCGACTTCCGGCGATCCGGTGAAGGACATGAAGTCGACGCCGGGATGCTCGGAGAGCGCCTTGCCGGCGACTTCGCCGCGTCCGGTCACGATGTTGATCGCGCCGGCCGGGAAGCCGACTTCCGTGGCCAGTTCGCCGATGCGCAGGGCGGACAGGCAGGCGTCCTCGGCCGGCTTCAGCACCGTCGCATTGCCCATCGCGAGCGCCGGAGCGATGGAGCGGCCGAACATCTGCGCGGGATAGTTCCAGGGAATGATGTGGCCGGTGACGCCGTGCGGCTCGCGTCGCACCTCGGCATGATAGCCGCTGAGGAAGGGAATGACCTCGCCATGCACCTTGTCGGCACCGCCGCCGTAATATTCGAAGTAGCGGGCGGTGGCGATCATGTCGGCGCGCGCCTGTTTGATCGGCTTGCCGTTGTCCATGGTCTCCAGCCGGGCAAGCTCCTCCGCCTCCTCCAGGATACGGTTGCCGAGGCGCAGCATCAGACGGCCGCGTTCGGCCGCCGTCAGCTTCGACCAGGGACCACCATCGAAGGCCGCGCGCGCGGCCGCAACGGCCGCGTCGACGTCCTCGGGACCGCTGTCGGCAATCCGGGTGAAGACCTCGCCGTCGATGGGGGAACGGACGTCCATCTCCCTGCCGGAGGCCGCTGCCACCCATGCGCCGTCGATCAGGTTCAGCGGGCGCGGCAGGCGGATGCTGTCAGCTTTCATCAGTCAGTCCTTTCGTGCTCAAGCGAGCTTTCGGAAACTTCCCCGCGCTCGATCAGGAGCGTGCGGTCGGCAAAGCCGCGCAGCAGGGAGGGATTGGATTCGGTGATGATCAGGGTGACGTTGCGGTCGGTGTCGCGCAGCGCCTTGAGCGCGTCGGCGTAGCGCATCGCCAGTGCGGGAGCCAGGCCCTGGAAGGGTTCGTCGAGCATCACCAGCTTGGTGCCGAGCATCAGGGCGCGGCCGAGCGCCACCATCTTGCCCTGTCCACCGGAGACGTTGCCGGCCGGGCGGCCGGCCATCTCCTTCAACTCGGGCAGGATGTGGTAGACGCGCTCGATCCGCCGCTTCGTCTCGGCGGCGTCAAGACGGGCGACCTGGGCCGGCAGGAGGATGTTCTCCTCCACCGTGAAGGCGGAAAAGAGACGCCGGTCCTCCGGCGCATAGCCGATGCCAAGGCCCGGGCGTTTCGCCGGGGCGAGCCCGGTGATGTCCTCGCCCTCGAAGCGGATTGCGCCGCTGACGGCAGTGAAGCCCATTACCGAGCGCAGGAAGGTGGTCTTTCCCGCGCCGTTGCGGCCGATCAGGGCCACGGTCTCCGCCGCGTCAACCGAGAAGTCCAGGTTGCGCAGGATCGGGATGATCCCGATCGAGGCGCCGACATTGCGGAACTCGAGCATCACACGGCCTCCCCGATCACGTCGCGGATCACGTCCGGATGTTGCAGGATCTCCTCGGGCGAGCCGCGCATCTGCACGTTGCCGGCAGCCCACACGGCGACTTCGTCGGCGTAGCGCGAGACGATGCCCATGTCGTGCTCGACGAAGACGCTGGTCACCTTTGCCTCGGCGAGCGCCTTCACCAGGATTTCCATGATCTTGAATTTCTCCGAGGAGGCGACACCCGATGTCGGCTCATCCATCAGCAGCAGCTTCGGCTTCAGGGCCAGCGCCACGGCAATGTCGATCAGCTTGCGCTGGCCTTCCGACAGCTCCACCACCGGCCGGTCGGCGACGTCGGCGCAACCGACCATGTCGAGCAGGTGAAGCATCTCCCCGCGCTGGCGGATCGTGTGCATGTCCTGCAGGGGATGGCGCAGCCTTTCGCGGGCCGAGACCGAGATCAGCAGGTTTTCCAGCGCCGTGTGCTCGGTGAAGAGCTGCGGGATCTGGAAGGCGCGGGCAACGCCCAGCCGCACGATCCGGCGCGGGGCGAGCGAGGTGACGTCGCGCCCCTCGAACAGCACCGTGCCTTTGGCCGGCTTCAGCCAGCCGGTGCAGATGTTGAGGAAGGTGGTCTTGCCGGCGCCGTTCGGGCCGATGATCGCCATGTTCTTGCCGCGCTCGATGGTGAGCGACACGTTGTCGGCGGCGATCACGCCGCCGAAGCGGATCTGCAGGTTGCGGGCCTCGAGAAGTATCTCGCTCATTTGCGCGTCTCCCCGTCGTTCGCCCGGGTGCCGGTCAGGCGGGCAAGGGTTGCGTCGTAGATGCCGATGACGCCTTTCGGGGCGAAGATGACGATGACAAGCAGGAATCCGCCGAGCAGCATCTGCCAGATGTCGCCGGCGAAGGCGGAGGCGTAGGTGCGCACGATCTCGTAGATCGCGGCGCCGACAAAGGCGCCGGCAACCGATCCGGCGCCGCCGAGAACGGCGATGAAGACCATTTCGCCCGAGCGTATCCACCAGGCGAATTCGGGCGTCACGACGCCCTGGACAATGCCCATTATGACGCCGCCGACGCCGCAAAGCGCGGCGGACAGGACGTAGCCGGTGAGCAGCGCGCGCTGCGGCGAGACGCCGAGATACTGGAGCCGCGTCTCGTTGGTCTTGATGGTCTGGAAGAGCTGGCCGGAGGGCGAGGCGAACCAGCGCACGGTGAACCAGCCGAGGAGGATCACCAGCGCCAGCGAGAGGTAGAACATGATCAGTTCGAACGGCCCGCGTTCCAGCGCCATGCCGAAGACGGTCGGGCGCGGCAGGCGGATGCCGTCGGCACCGCCCGTGTAGTGGTAGAACTTCTCCAGGATCGACCAGAAGATCATCGAGAAGGCAAGGTTCAGCATGCCGAAGAAGATGCCGCGATAGCGCACCACGAAGAGGCCGACGAGAACGCCGGAGATGGCCGCACCGGCGACGGCGACGACAAGCACCAGAACGAGGTCCGCCCCCGGCATCGAGGCCGAGAGGAATGCGGCCGCATAGGCGGCGATGGCGAAGAACAGGGCATGTCCGAAGGACACCTGTCCGGCGCGCAAGAGCACGGTGACGCCGACGACGGCGATGCCCTTGGCGAGCGCCAGGTTCATCAGCAGTTGCAGCGAGGGCGCGGCGAAGGGGATCGCGGCGACGGCGAGGAGGATCAGGGCCGGGATGGCCAGTCGGACGGTCATCTCTGGCTCCTCAGATCTTGCGCGCGGTCGGGCTGCCGAACAGCCCTTCGGGCCGCACCAGCAGGACGATCAGCATGATCAGGTAGGGGACCAGAACGGCGGTCTCCGGCCAGACGTAGACCGCGAAGGAGCGGCCGAGGCCGATCAGCAGGGCGGTGAAGGCGGCGCCTTCGATCTGGCCGAGGCCGGCGGTCGCCACCACGGCGAAGGAGAGCACGATCATGTCGGCGCCCATGCCGGGCAGGATCGAGGTGGTCGGCGAGGCGAGGGCGCCGCCGAGGCCGGCAAGCGCCGCGCCGACGATGAAGGTGAGCAGGAACACCTTGTCCGCGTCGATGCCGATCGACTGGGCGGCCTCGCGATCCTCGGTGGTGGCGAGGATCAGCTTGCCTAGAATGGTGTGGCGCAGGAAGAAGCGCAGGCCGACGAGCAGCACGAGGGCAACAAGCGGCAGGATGATGAGCTGGTAGACGGTGTAGTTGACGCCGAAGACCCGGATCATGCCCATCGCCTGCAGCGCGGAGGCCTGGAAATAGGGTTGCGTTCCCCACACGAGCCGCTGCACGTCCTCCAGGATCATGAAGACCGCGAAGGTGACGAGAAGCTGCAGCACTTCCGGCTTGTTGTAGATGCGCCTGAGCAGCAGCCACTCGATCGGCCCGCCGATAAGGACGCCGACAAGCACGGCCGAGACGATCATCATGGGAAAGGCGAGGACCGGCGCGAAGCCGAGTGCCAGGATATAACCCGTCAGGGACACGGTCAGATAGGCGCCTACCGCGTAGAGCGAGCCATGCGCCACGTTGAGGATGCGCATGACGCCGAAGATCAGCGTCAGTCCAACGGCGACGCTGAAGACGAGGGCCGCATAGGCGATGCCGTCGAACAGGGCCAGGAGGAAGATTGTGAGGTTCATGGGCGTCCATTCAGCTCAAAGGGCGGAGGCACGGGCGGCAATCTGCCTGTCGTGACGGGCCTGTCGTGGTCGCGTAGAGATCGCCCCGGGCGACAGGCGCCCGGGGCGTGGGAGGAAGCGGGACGTCAGGTCCCGGCTTCGATTACCGGTCGTAGCTGTCGACCTTGACGCTGGCCGCGTAGTCCGGCGTCAGCTTGCTGACCCACTCGACGGATTCCTGGCCGACCGGGGTCGTCAGTGCCGCGCCGTCGAAGATCATGATGTTTTCCAGGGTGGCGAAGGGATAGTCGCCGGTCTGGACGCTGGTGCCCAGAAGCTGTGCCTCGACACCCTGGTTGTCCTCGCGGATCGTCACTTCACGGCCGAGGCCCTGGAAGGTCAGGCCCTCGAACGCCGCTATCACCTCGTCCTCGCTGGGCCACTCGCCGCCCTTGGCTGCGACCGCCTTGTCGTAAGCGGCCTCGAGCGCGGCCAGCGCCTGGCTCATGTGGAAGACGGGATAGATCGCATGCGCGCCGGTCTTTTCCTCGAATGCCGCCATGAACTCCTTGAAGTCGGCATCGTCGCGGCGCTCGGGATGCAGGAAGTAGTGGTCGCCGCGCGCGCCGACGATATGGCCGGCCGGCAGGGTCGAGCCGAGACGCTCGAGCGAGCTTTCGGCGAGCGGGATGACGAAGGTCGAGGAGTTCATCAGGCCGCGCTGGGCCGCCTGCTGGATGAACGTGTCGAGATCGCCGCCCCAGGAGGTCGACAGGATCACGTCGGGCTGCATCGCCTGCAGGCGGGAGATCTCGGTCGAGAAGTCGGCGGCGCCGAATTTCGGGAAGAACTCGCCGACCACCTCGGCATCCGGCTTCAGGGCCTTCAGCGCGGTGGAGAAGATCTGCCAGCTGTCACGGCCCCAGGCGTAGTCCTGGTTGACCACGGCGATGGTCTTGAAGTCCGGCTTGACCTTGAGCAGGTAGAGCACCGTCGCCAGCATTTCCGGGGTCGCGTTGGCCTGGGTGCGGAAGACGTACTTGTAGTCGTTCTTCTCGAAGATCTGCTGCGTGCCGCAGTCCCACATCAGGTTGAGGACCTTGAGATCCTCGGCAAGCGGGGCGAGCGTCTGGCAGTTGCCGGAGGAGATCGCGCCCATCATCGCATGCGCGCCCTCGGATTCCACCTGGCGGCGGAACTCGGAGGTCAGCGCCTCGGCGCCGGCGCCTTCGTCGATGAAGGAGAGCTTGAGCGGAACGCCGGCGATGCCGCCGTCGGCGTTGATCTTCTCGACGAGGATCTCGGCCGCATCGCGGGCCGGGACGCCGAAGACCGAGGCCGGGCCGGTGAGGAAGGTGGTGACACCCACCTTCAGTTCGGCCGGCTTGTCGGCGGCAAGCGCCGCAAGCGGCGCCGCAATGAGCGCGGCGGTGGTCAGAAGCAGTTTTTTCATGGTTTCACTCCCTGGTTCGCCGCGGGCGATTTCTTGCCGCCCGCGTGTCCGTTTCCCGATCAGCGAATGGCGATCGGATTGATGATCATCTGGACCGCGCCCTTCAGGCGGGCCTGGCCGAGCACGAAGAGGAACTCGTAGGCCTCGTCTTTCGCGAGTTCGCGCGTGTCCATGTTCTCGAGGATGTAGATGCCGTTTTCCGGCTGCAGGATCTGGTGGGCGCGGAACGCCTCGCCTTCCTTCTCCGCCGGCACGACCTCCATGCCCCAGGTGTCAGCGCCCACCGCCATCACGCCGAGTTCGGCGAGATATTCGGCGCCGCTGACGCCGAGGCCCGGTTCCGCCGCACCGAAGCGCTTGGGATCGGGGTTGGCGCCGTCGAGCAGGTTCATCCAGTTGGAGTTGAAGAGAACGACGTCGCCCTCGCGCAACTCGACACCCTGCTTGGCGGCTGCCGCCTTGACGTCGTCGGCGGTGTAGGCCTTGCCTTCCTCGACCATGTCGACGCCGTAGAATTTCGCCATGTCGAGCAGCACGCCGCGGCCGACGAGACCGGGCAGGTTGTGCAGGCCGAGTTCCGTCAGGCCGGCCGCCTTGGCGAAGTCGCTGTCCTTGTGGCCGTTGTAGTAGACATGGTCGACGCCCGCATGGCCGAGGCCGTCGATCTGGGGGCCGATGCCCAGCCATCCCATGAAGATGTCGTCATTGTAGGTGAAGGCGTTGTTGCCCAGGCCACTGTTGGAGATCTGGTTCGGCTGGAGCACCGTCACCGAGAGGCTGCGCGGGGGAAAGGCCGGCGTGTCGCTGCCGACGATCATGCCGAGGCTGTAGACCTTGCCGGTGGTGACGAGGCTGCTTGCCGCCTTGACGCGCTCGGGCGTCATCAGGTTGGCCGAGCCGATCTGGTCGTCCGGACCCCAGCGGGACTTGGTCCAGTCATGGGCTCCGTCGGCCTGCGCAAGGCAGGTCGAGGCGGCAAGCGCCAGTCCGGCGATCAGTTTCATGCTGAAGACGTTCCTCATAGCTTCCTCCCAGAGCATTCGAGATATCGAAGCCTAGGTATTGCTGCGAGGGTGCACCAATAAATTGGGCCGTACCCGGTTATTGAAAAAATCTATGACTGAGGGTCAAATGCAAACTCCGGCCTGTCATCGGTCCCGTTTGCCGTTAGCATCGGGTGCAGGGAGACGTCCGGTATGTCGGACAGGCAGGAACCTTGAGGGATGGAAGGCGCATGAAGATTACCGCTGCCGTGCTTGAACGCGGAGGGATCACCTCCGGCTATGCCGAGGAAAAGGCCCTCACGGTCCGTCAGGTGGATCTCGATCCGCCGGGGCCGGGCGAGGTGCTGATCCGGCTGGCGGCGGCCGGCGTGTGCCATTCGGACCTGTCGGTGATCAACGGCACCCGGCCGCGGCCGTTGCCCATGGTGCTCGGCCACGAGGCTTCCGGCTATGTCGAGGAGGTCGGGGCCGGCGTCGACGATCTTTCGCCGGGCGATCACGTCGTGTGCATCTTCGCGCCCGGTTGCGGGCGCTGCACGCCCTGCGCCGAAGGCCGTCCGGCGCTTTGCGAAAAGGCCGCGCAGCATCATGGCGTCGGCGAGCTGATCACCGGGCACAGGCGGTTGTCGATGGATGGTCGCCCGGTGAACCACCATGTCGGCATCTCGGCATTCGCCAGCCATGCGGTGGTGGCGCGGCAGTCGCTGGTCAAGGCCGACGACGACATCCCGCCGCATATCTCGACGCTGTTTTCCTGCGCCATGCTGACGGGCGCGGGTGCGGTGTTCAACACCGCACATATCAAGGCCGGGGCCAAGGTCGCGGTCGTGGGCATCGGCGGTGTCGGCATGGCCGCGATCCTGGGCGCGGCGGCGGCCGGCGCGGGCCAGATCGTTGCCATCGACCCGTTCGAGAACAAGCTCGAGGTGGGACTCAGGATGGGCGCCACCCACGCGATCAAGGCCGATGCGGAGACGGTCGCCGAGGTGCGCGACATCACCGGCGGTGGGGTCGATTATGCGTTTGAGCTGGCGGGCTCCGTGCGGGCGCTGGAAACCGCCTATGACGTGACACGTCGCGGCGGCACGACGGTGACCGCCGGCCTGCCGCATCCCGATGCGCGCATGCCGCTCAACGCGTTGAGGCTGGTTGCCGAGGAGCGCTCGCTGAAGGGCAGCTTCATCGGTTCCTGCGTGCCGCAACGCGACCTGCCGCGCATGTTCGCCCTCTATCGGCGCGGGCTCTTGCCGGTAGAGAAGATGCTGACCCACCGGTTGCCGCTTGCCGACATCAACGTGGCGATGGACCGCCTCGACGACGGTTCCGCCATCCGCCAGGTCGTCGATCTGGGCTGACTGGGGCGAGTAAGCACCGCCTTCGCGCGAACCGGAGGGAGCCATGCCGCTTCCTCCGGTTCGCCGTCCTGTTTTCACGCGTGCCACGGGAGACGCTGCCGGCCAGCCATGGACATTCGTCATCTTCGCTACTTCATCGCCATTTCCGAGGCGCCATCCCTTTCGGCGGCGGCGCAGGTGCTGGGCGTCGCGCAGCCCTCGCTGTCGCAATACGTGCAGCGCATGGAGCAGGAACTCGGCGTCCAGCTCGTCGACCGCTCGCCGCGCGGTACTGTTCTCACCGAGGAGGGGCACCTGCTCGTGCGCCACGCCCGCGAGATCTGCGGCAGCATGGAGCATTGCATCGCGGAGATGCGCGATCTTGGCGGCGGCGTTCGCGGCAAAGTCGGCTTCGGCATGCCGCCGTCGGTTTCCATGGTGATGTCCGTGCCGCTGGCCGAGACCGTGCGGGTCGAGCTTCCCGACGTGCGGCTGCGCGCCATCGAGGCGATGAGCGGCTATATCAAGAGCTGGATCGAGGACGAGACGGTCGATATCGGCTTTCTCTATGATCTGGAGAAGGTCGAGCATTTCCGCATCATCCATGTGCTGGACGAGCAGCTTTTCTTCTTTTCCGCGCCGGATACCTGGCCGCTCGACACGCCTCCGGGCGCGCCGGTGCCGATGCGCGCGCTGGAAAAGCTGGAGATGATCCTGCCGGGCGTCTCGCACGGTCTGCGCAAGACCATCGAGCGCCATGCGGCGGCCTGCGACGTCAATCTCAACGTCGTCATCGAGATGGACGCGATGACCCAGATCAAGGAACTGGTGGCGCGCGGCTCAGGTCATACGATCTTCGCCCCGGCGGCGGTGCACGACTTCGTCGCGCGCGGCGAGTTGCTCAAGGCGCCGATCATCGAGCCGACGATTTCGCGCCCCGTCTATCTCGTCAGCAAGCCGACCCGGGTGATGAGCCGCGCCTGCCGGGCGGTCGAGGACATCACGCTGGAGGTTGCCCGCGACCTGGTGCGGCGGAACATCTGGGAAGGCCGGCTGATCGAGAGCTGACCGCCGGATGCCTTGCATGTTTTTGAAAGCCCGCTCCGGCGCGTCGAAGCAGGACCTGGCTCAGCCAGGCGTCGTTGCCTGCATGGTCACGACCCCGTCCTCGTCCCGGCGCACGCGCAACTCCAGGCCGCCGCCTTCCGCTTCGCGCGCCTCCACGCTTACCGGTCGGTCGCAGGTCAGTGGCGACAGGCCGCGATAGGAGAAGCTCTCCGGCAGCCGGCCGAGGATCGAGGCGGCAAGGTTCTGCATCCAGATCGACTGCAGCGGCCCGTGGACGACGAGGCCGTCATAGCCCTCGACGCCGGTCGCATAAGGGTGGTCGTAATGGATGCGGTGGCCGTTGAAGGTCAGGGCCGAATAGCGGAAGAGCAGCGTCGGCGTCGGGGCGATCTTCCAGCTGGCGAGCGGCGACCAGTCCTCGGCGGGCTTTGCCGCAACGGCGCTGCCGGGCTTGGGGTCCTCGCGATAGACGATGTCGTGGCGCTCGACGATCTTCGCCTCTCCGCCCGCCTCATAGACGTGATCGACGGTGACGAAGCCGAGCGGGCCGCTGCGGCCCTGCTTGAAGGTGACGTCTCGAATGGTCGAGATACGGGTTACCGTGTCGCCCGGCATCAGCGGCGCGCGGTATTCGAGCGCGCCGCCGGCCCACATGCGACGCGGCAGCGGCAGCGCCGGCAGGAAGATGCCGGTGCGCGGATGGCCGTCGCGCCCGAGTTCAGCCGGTTCGACCACGTCGGGGGCCAGGCACCAGTGGAAGCCGGCGGGAACCTCGCCGGGGCCGAGCATGCCGGCAAGCGTTGCCCGGTATTGCGTCAGAAGCCGCTCGCCAATCTCCTCGGTGACCCGCCGCTCGCGGCCGATCCAGTCGGAATAATCGCTCATGTCAGGCTCCCGTGTGGCGGCCGAGGTCGCGGGCGGAGAGCGTGGCGAGGCCTTCCAGCCCCTGCCACAGGACCTCACCCCCGTTGCCGAGCAGGGCGCGGGCCTTGTTGCGCAGCCCGGTCGCAAGCTCATCCTCCGGCAGCCGCCGGCCAAGATCGTGGCCGATCGGAAGTTGCGTGCCGTCGGCGAGTTTCAGCAGGCCCTGCGCCTGCATGTCGGTGAGCGACGCATCGCCCTCCACCGTGATCCACCCGGCGAAAGCGCCAAGCTCTGGATCGGCGGCAAGCGCGTCGGAATAAGTGTCGTCGCGGGCGGTGTCCTTGCCCGACAGCACCATGCCGGCAAGCCAGTTGTAGCTGAACTTGACCTCCAGCCCGGTGCGCGGTGTCTTGATGTCGCAGACCGCCAGCCAGCGCGGATTGGTGCGCAGGTGCAGACTTTCGATACCGTCGAGCGACAGATCAGGCCTCTCGCGCCGGGCCGTCAGAAGTGCCTCGATCATCGCATGGGTGCCGTGGCAGCAGGCATGCAGCTTGTACTTGATGTCCTCGAAGAGGAAGGTTTCCGGCGGCGGCCGGTCCCAGCCGGCCTGCGCATCCGGAGCATCGGAATGGGTCGGCAGGAAGCCCTGCGCACCGGCAAGTCCGTCATCGGCGGAGGTGAAGCCGAGTTTCGCGAGCTTGGCGCATTCGACCCCGTTGGAGGCGGCGATGCCGGCATTGTAGGGCTTGCCCATCGTGCCGAACTGCGACTTGAGGCCGGAGGCGCGTGTTGCGCAAAGTCCGATGGCGGCGCGCATCTCCTCGCGCGTCAATCCCAGGATCTTCCCCGCCGCGATGGTGGCGCCGAAGGCGCCTGCCGTTGCCGTCTGGTGGAAGCCGCGATTGTAGTGGACCGCGCCGAGCGCCATGCCGATGCGCACGGACGCTTCCGCGCCGACGAGGAAGGCCTCGACCACCGCCTGGGCGCTGGCGTCGACCTCTTCCGCAGTCGCGAGTGCCGCCGGGAAGATCGCCACGGAAGGGTGGCCGACATGGCCGAAATGGGTGTCGTCATAGTCGAGCGCATGGCTTGTCGCGCCGTTGACGAGCGCGGCCATGCGCGCCGGTGCCGGTGCGCCGCCAAAGACCGAGGCCGTGCTGGTTCCTGCCTCTGCTTGCGCCAGTTGGCGAAGTTTGCCCGAGAGCGGCTCACCGGTGCCGGCGCGGCCGCAGACCAGCCAGTCGAACAGCGAGAGGCGGGCCATGGCGAGTGCCGGTGCCGGCAGGTCACTGGCGGGAAGCGCGGCAAGGTCGAGAATGCGGTCGATCAGGCTCATGCCTTCGGCGCTCCGTAGGATTTCGGCAGGCCGAGCACCTGCTCGGCGATGAAGCAGAGGATCAGGTTGGTGGAGATCGGCGCCACCTGGTAGAGCCGCGCCTCGCGGAACTTGCGTTCCACGTCGTATTCCTCGGCAAAGCCGAAGCCGCCATGGGTCTGCAGGCAGGCCTCGGCCGCCTCCCAACTGGCATCGGCGGCAAGCATCTTGGCGCTGTTGGCTTCGACGCCCGGATTGTGGCCGGCATCGTACATGGCGGCAGCCCGGTAGACGATCGCCTCGGCCGCCATCATGTGGGCATAGGCGCGCGCCAGCGGAAACTGGACGCCCTGGTTCTTGCCGATCGGCGTGCCGAAGATCACCCGCTCCTTGGCGTAAGCGGAGCCCTTCTCGATGAACCACTTGGCATCGCCGATGCACTCGGCGGCGATCAGGATGCGTTCGGAATTCATGCCCGACAGGATGTAGCGGAAGCCCTTGCCTTCCTCGCCGATCAGGCTGGAGGCGGGAATGCGCGCATTGTCGAAGAAGATCTCCGTCGTCGCGTGATTGATCATCGTCCGGATCGGGCGGATCTCGACGCCGTTGCCCTTGAGCTCGCGCAGGTCGATGAGGAAGACGGAAAGCCCGTCGGTCTTCGACTTTACCTGGTCGCGCGGCGTCGTGCGGGCGAGCAGCACCATCAGGTCCGAATGCTCGGCGCGGGAGATCCAGATCTTCTGGCCGTTGACGACGTAGTCGTCGCCGTCGCGCCGCGCGGTCGTCTTCAGCGCCAGCGTGTCGGTGCCGCTTGTCGGCTCGGTGACGCCGAAGGCCTGCAGGCGCAGCGTGCCATCGGCGATGCCCGGCAGGTACTGCGCCTTCTGCTCCGGGCTGCCGTGCCGCAGGACGGTGCCCATCGTATACATTTGCGCATGGCAGGCGGCGGCGTTGCAGCCGTTGCGATGGATTTCCTCAAGGATGACGGCGGAGGCGGAAAGGTTGAGGCCGGATCCGCCATATTCCTCCGGGATCATCGCTGCGAGGTAGCCTTCGCGGATGAGCGCGTCGACGAAGTCCTTCGGGTAGGCGCGCTGCGCATCGAGGTCGCGCCAGTACTCGCCGGGAAACTCCGCGCAAACCCTGGCGACACCGTCGCGGATCGGGGCGTATTCTGCGGTCGGGTCGAAAGCGTTCATTGGGGCCCCTGTCGGTTGTCTCCGGCCAAAATCGCAGGTCCGCCGCCTTGCGGGAAATATCTTTGCATGCACGGAGCTATTGGCGGTTCTTATAGCACTGCACGTGTCACCAGGGATGCCGGCATGCATAACCGTTTGCACAAGTGAGCGTCTGAAAAGTTGGGTTTAACCGTGGGCCGCTTGCCGTCATTATCGCAGGCACATGAAGACACGTGGGGCAGGCAGGGGGAGGCCGCCATGGTGAAGGTCACATATATTTCCGTAAGCGGTGTGGAGACAACCGTGGACGGGCGCGAGGGCGACAGCGTCATGGCGACCGCGGTCGCCAACAACATTGACGGCATTGTCGGCGAATGCGGAGGGTCGATGGCCTGCGCCACCTGCCATGTCTATGTCGATCCCGCCTTCGCCGGCCGGTTGTCGCCGCGCAGCGATGATGAGGAGGCGATGCTGGAGGGCGCGGCCTCCGATCCGCGTCCCGAAAGCCGCCTGTCCTGCCAGATCCGGCTTTCTGCCGATCTCGACGGACTTGTCGTGCGCATGCCGGAAGAGCAGATGTAGCCACGCCGAGGCAGGGGCCGGTGCCGCGTGCCGGATGGTCGTACGGGAAGGCCGGTGGGCGGGCAGCCGGTGCGGGAGGAGAGATACGTGTCGGACACCATTGAGCTGGCGCCGCTGGACGAGGCGATCACCATCGCCGCGCTGACGGCCGATCCTTATCCGATCTACAAGCGGCTGCGCGCGGAGAGCCCGGTGCTTCGGGTGAAATCGGTCGGCCGCACCTTCCTGACCAAGGCGTCCGATACGAAGCTGGTCAAGGACAACGCGGCGCTGTTCAGTTCCGACGACCCCAACACGCCGATGAAGCGGGCCTTTCTCGCCCACACATTGATGCGCAAGGACGGCAAGGAACACATGCGCGAGCGCATGGCGATGCTGCCGGCCCTGATGCCCAAGACCATCTCCGCCCACTGGGCGCCGCTCTACGAGCGCCTTGCCGCCGAGTATGTCGGGAGGCTGCCGCGCGGCGAGGTGGTCGACCTTTTCCCAACGCTGGCGGGCCCGCTCGCGGCCCGCATCCTCGCCCATATCATGGGCATTCCCGATGCCAGCGACGAGGAGATGCAGCGCTGGTCGCAGGTGCTGATCGACGGGGCCGGCAATTTCGGCTGGCGACCGGAGCCTTTCGCGGATTCGGATCTGGCCAATGCCGAGATGGATGCATGCCTTGAGAGGAATGCCGAGCGGCTTCGCGCCGAGCCGGACGCCTCGGCGCTGTCCATCATGGTCAATTCGCAAAACCCGATTCCCTGGAGCCAGATCGTCGCCAATGTGAAGATCGCCATCGGCGGGGGCATCAACGAGCCGCGCGACGCGGCTCTGACCATCCTTTACGGGCTCTTGAGCGAACGCGACCAGCTTGCCGAGGTGCAGCGCCGCGAGGCCTGGGCGGAGGCATTCGAGGAAGGGGGGCGCTGGTGTGCGCCGATCCAGGCAAGTTCGCGCCTGGTCATGGAGGACACCGAGATCCGCGGCTACCGCATCCCCAAGGGCGACACGGTGATGACGATCCAGGCCTCGGCCAACCATGACGAGGAGTTATACGAGGATCCCGACCGCTTCATTGTCTTCCGCGAGCGCAACCCGCATCAGGCCTTCGGCTCGGGCCCGCATCACTGCGCCGGCGCGCATGTGTCGCGGCGCACGGTCGGGGCGATCCTGCTGCCGATGCTGTTCGATCGTTTCCCGGACATGGAGATCGTCGATCCGGGCTCCGTCGTCTGGCACGGCTTCGGGTTTCGCGGTCCGCTCAACCTGGCCGTCCGGCTGAAATAGATCCTGCGGCTGACGGCTTCACTCGGGCCGGGATCACTCCGGAATGACGGCGATGCCGTGGCCTTTCGGCGTGAGCCGTACATCGTCGCCGACGCCGCATTCGCCGGCATCGGCCGGCGCGGTGACGAAGAGATCGCCGAGCGCCGTGCGGATCTCGTATTCCATGTACTTGCCCAGATAGCTTGCCGTGCCGATCGTGCCGGCGATGCCGCTGCTGCCATCGCCCGTGTCGCGCATGACTTTCAGGGCGTCAGGGCGGATCGCCACCTTCACCGGGCCCTTGACCAGGCCGCGCGCCGGGGCGCTGGCCCGGGCGCCGTCAAGCTCCAGCGTCGCGACATCGCCGTCGAGCGCTGTGATGGTGCCGTCGACCACATTTGCATCGCCGATGAAATCGGCGACGAAGAGATTGGCGGGCGCTTCCCACAATTCGCGCGGGCTTGCCTTCTGGGCGATGCGGGCATTGGACATGACGATGACCTCGTCGGAGACGGCAAGTGCCTCCTCCTGGTCGTGGGTGACATAGACCACTGTCAGGCCGAGATCCTTCTGCAGCGCGCGGATGTCCTCGCGCACCTTGCGCCGCAGCCGTGCGTCGAGATTGGAGAGCGGCTCGTCGAAGAGCAGGATCGAGGGCTCGAGCACCAGCGCCCTCGCCACCGCGACCCGTTGCTGCTGGCCGCCGGACAGTTCCGAGGGCAGGCGCGTGTCGAAGCCGGCGAGGCCCAGAAGCCCGAGCTTCTCCCGCGCCATTTCCGCCGACTGCTCCTTGCCGATCCCCGAGGAGCGCGGTCCGTACATGACGTTTTCCAGCACGTTCATATGCGGGAACAGCGCATAGGACTGGAACACCATGGTCACGTCGCGCTCGGCCGCCGACAGGTGGGTGACGTCACGCCCGTCGATCAGGATCTGTCCCTCGCTGGCAAGCTCCAGCCCGGCAATCATCCTGAGCGTTGTCGTCTTGCCGCAGCCCGAGGGGCCGAGCAGCGTGGTCAGGCTGCCTGCCTCGCAGCGGAACGAGACGTTGTCGACGGCGGTGACGGCGCCGTAGCGCTTGATGACGTTGACGAAGTCGAGGCTCGCCGGTCCCATCAGTTTCCTCCAGAGACGATTTCGCCCGAACCGCGGCGGCCGAGACGGGCCTCGCCGACGACGAGGCGGATGGTGGCGATGGCGGCAATCATGAAGACGATCATGAAGGCGCAATAGGCGATGGCGAGCGAGTATTCACCCGCCTCCACCCGGCCGACGATATAGGCCGTTGCCATGTTGTAGCGCGCGGTCACCAGGAAGATGATCGCCGAGACGGCCGTCATCGCATGGACGAAGGAGAAGACCAGCGTCGCGACGATGGCCGGTTTCATCAAGGGCAGGACCACCGCCACCAGCGTTCGTCCGGTGCTGGCCCGCAAGGTGGCCGATGCCTCGTCAAGCGAGGGGTCGATCTGCGACAGCGCCGCGATGCCGGCGCGCACGCCGACCGGCATGTTGCGGAAGACGAAGCAGGCGATGAGGATGAAGCCGGTACCGGTGATCTCCACCGGCGGCACGTTGAAGGCCAGGATATAGGCAACGCCGATCACCGTGCCGGGTATGGCGAAGGACAGCATGGTCAGGAATTCCAGCGACCTCCGGCCACGAAAGTGCTGGCGGGCCAGCACATAGGCGGTGAGCAGGCCGATGATCGTCGTCAGCGGCGCGGCCGCGGCGGAGACCAGCACTGTTGTCCAGAACGAGTCCCAGGCCGAGCCTGCCCAGAACAATCCGTTGTCGGTCCACTCGACGAGGAAGCCGGTGCGCAGGTGGTCGAGCGTCGGCGTCATGTCGAAGCGGCCGATATCCTTCACGAAACCGCCGATCAGCACGATCGTGTAGACGGCGACGGTCAGCGCGATCCAGGGCACGATAATGCCCCAAAGGCCTGCCGGAAGCCCTTTCGGCAGTTCCGTCGGCACGCCGCTGTCGCCCTTGCCGGAGACGGTGACGAAGGACGTCTTGCCGAGCAGGCGCATCTGCAGGACGAAGGCGGCGAGGGTGAAGGCGAGCAGCACCATGGCGAGCACGGCGGCGCGACCGGGCTCGTGCTGGGCACCGACCACGGCGAAGAAGATCTTGGTCGACAGCACCTCGAAATTGCCGCCGAGCACCAGCGGATTGCCGAAATCGGCGAGGCTCTCGACGAAGGCGAGCAGGTAGGTGTTGGCGATCGCCGGCAGCAGCAGGGGCAGCGTCACGGTCATCAGGATGCGGGTGCGGGTGGCGCGCAGGGTCTGCGCGGCCTCCTCGAGCGTCGGCGACAGCGCCTTGAGCGCCCCGACCAGGATCAGGAAGGAGAGCGGCACCTGCGACAGCACCTGGGCGAGCAGCACGCCCGGCAATCCGTAGAGCCAGCGCGAACGCGGTATGCCGAACAGGTCCCACATCGCGGTGGTGATGATGCCGGTGCGCCCGAACAGCACGATGAGCGCCAGGCCGATGACGAAGGGCGGAGTGATGATCGGCAGGATCGCCAGCGCATCGAAGGCGCGGGGGAAGCGCACGTTTGTGCGTACCGCGATCAGCGCCAGTCCCAGCGCCAGCGAGGTGGAGAAGAAGGCCGCGAGAATGCCGAGAATGACCGTATTCGGGGCAACGCCGCAGCGCGCGGTCGACCACAGGCAGGCAAGCGACCAGATGTCGCCCTGCAGAAGCCGGTCGATGAAGACCCGGGCGGCGACGTCGCTCTCGCCGTAAAACGCCTCGGACAGCATCCGCACAACGGGCCAGAAGACGAAGAGCACGACGAGCGCGCCGATCGTGATGACGCTGACGGAGACGAAGCGATCGTTGCGGAAGGCGCCGAAACGGGCGATCGAGCCGGCGAAGAGCGCGACCAGCGCGCCCGCCATGACGGCGGCACCGGGACCGAGCGGGCGCGCGATCTCGCCGGCGGCAAGGCCGATGGCGGTGGCCAGAGCCGGCAGGAAGCCGGCGATGATGACAAGGGCGAGCGCCAGCAGGCTGCCAAAGGCCCCGACAAGGGCCCCCGCCCGCGTGGCGCCGGCAAGGGAGGCGGCGCCGGTTGCCGCGAATACCAGCGCGGCAAGGGCGGGCACCACATGACCGGCGGCAAGGACGCCGGCAAGGCCCGCCGGGTCGTCCGCGTGAAAGGCAAGCACCGCCGGACAGAGGAGCCCGGCGGCGGTGACGAATACCGGAAAACGGTCGATCATCCTGACGCTTTCACTCCGGACCAGCGGGCGCCCGGCCGAAACCGGTCGAACCCCCACGGGCCGATCTTTTCCGAAACGCCGGGGCAGGACGCCTGAGCCCGGGAAGGCTCAGGGTGCCCCGGCAACGTCAAGGGTGTCACTTCGGCGCGGCGCCGACCTCGGCATCCCACTTCGAAAGAAGGCGGGTGCGCTCGTCCTTGGAGCCGTATTTGGCGAAGTCGTAGTCGATCAGCTTGATCGTGGAGAGGTCCGGCGCCTCCTTCGGCGCCTTGGCCCCCTTGTTGGACGGCACCTGGAAGGAGTTCGCCGCCGCGCCCAGTTCCTGTGCCGCCGGTGTCAGGGCCCAGTCGTACCACTTCTTCGCGTTGTCCGGGTTCGGGCCGCCCTTGATGATCGACATGGAGCCGATCTCGTAGCCGGTTCCCTCGCAAGGGGAGACGACCCTGACCGGGGCACCCTGCACCGCCTGGGTGACCGCGTCATGCTGGAAGGTGATGCCGATCAGTGTCTCGCCGGTGGCCGCCGCCCGGGCCGGGGCCGCGCCCGACTTGGTGTACTGGTTGACGTTCTTGTGCATGCCCTTCATGAACTCGAACGCCTTGTCCTCGCCCATCAGTTGCACCAGCGTCGCGACCATCGTGTAGGCCGTGCCCGAGGAATTCGGATTGGCGACCTGGATCTCGTCGCGGAACTCCTCCTTCAGAAGGTCGGCCCAGCAGGCGGGCTCGGCCGCACCGGTGGAGGCAAGCATCTCGGTGTTGAAGGAATACCCGAGCGCGCCGGCATAGATGCCGACCGTCTTGTAGCCGGACTGCTCCGCCTGGCTCGCCGCCCAGGGCTGGAGTTCCGCCAGCATCGGCGACTTGTACTCGACCGTGAGCCCTTCCTCGGCCGCCTGCAGATGCGGATCGCCGGTGCCGCCCCACCACACGTCGCCGCGCGGATTGGCGGCTTCCGCCTTGACCTGGGCCAGCGTCTCGCCGGAGGACTTGCGGGTCATGTTGACCTTGATACCGGTCTCGCGCTCGAAGGCCTGGACCATCGGCCGGCACCATTCCTCCTGGACCGAGCAATAGACGGTGAGTTCGCCATCGGCAGCGGCCGGCAACGACCAGAGCAGCCCGGCAAGGCCGAGCGTTGCTCCGGATGCAAGTGCCCGCAGGCTTGTCGAGATCTTCATGCAGTCCTCCCTTTAACGTGCTGTTTTGCACAGCTGTTCATTAGTTGGCTGATCTTGAACGCTGGAAGGGGCGTCCGTCAATCTGTTCCGCTCGCGGCCGGGGACAGGGCGATGCCGGACACCTCCGCGACCGCGTCGGCAACGCCGGGGGCCGCGACGATGATCGGGTTGCCCGAGGTCCAGTCGCCGGCGAAGAAATCGCTGACCCGCGCGCCCGCCTCGGCGGCAATGACGACGCCGCCGGCGACGTCCCAGGAATTGATGTGCCCCTCGACATATCCGTCCGTGCGTCCGCAGGCGACGGCGGCAACGCCGAGCGCGCCGGAAGCGGACCGTTTCACATTGGCGCCGGCGCCGAAGAGCCGTGCGACGGTCGCCAGATACTGCTCTACCGGCAGGCGCGGCGACCAGCCGTGCTCCAGGGTGGAGCGGGCAATGTCGTTGGTCGCCGCCGCGCGGATCGGCTTGCCGTTGAGGGTCGCGCCGTGGCCCTTGCGGGCCAGGTAGATCTCGCCGAGAGCCGGAGCTGCGATGCAGCCGAGTTCGGGGGTGCCGTTCATCATGAAGCCGATGGAGACGCACCACGTGCGGTCGCCATGGGCGAAATTGGCGGTGCCGTCGATCGGGTCGACGATCCACAGCCTGTCGGCGACCGCGCCGCCGCCTTCCTCGCCCAGGACCCCGTCATCGGGAAAGGCTTCGGCCACCCGCTGGCGGATGAGGGTCTCAACGGCGCCGTCGGCCTCGGTGAGCCAGTCCTGCGCGCCTTTCAGCGAAATGGCGAGCGAATCACGGTCCTCGAAGTAGCGCATCGCCAGTGCCGCAGCTTCCGCGGCGATGCCTTGAAGTGCCAGAAAACGCTGCGTCAATTCCATGTCGCGACTGCTGCTCATGCTCGCCTCTTACTTAGCCGACAAATATCTGTCATCATTGTTTTTCCACGTATTCGGCGGATGTGAAAGTCACCGGCCGGCACGTCGACGCCATCTTTCGGTCCTAGAATGCGGCCATCTGAACTGCCGCGCCGCCAGCATCTTGCCGCGACGCGGGAATGACAAGCCGATTTCGAGGGCGTTTTGGAAACGTATCCAGAGCTGCCGATCGCAGCTCCGGCCATGGCCGGCGTGATCCGGCCCGCTTCAGGTAATTGCAACAGGTTCCGGCGATACTGAGCCCGCCCTGTATGGAGGTCTAGAGACGATGATGAGTGCGAGTGCGGTCTTCGTGCATCTGATCGGCGGCGTTGCCCTGCTGATCTGGGCTGTGCGGATGGTGCGGACGGGGGTCGTGCGGGCGTTCGGGTCGTCGCTGCGCTCGGTGCTGGCTTCGGCGACGCGCAACCGCGTCACCGCCGTTCTCGCCGGGGCGGGTGTCACGGTCCTGATGCAGAGCGCCACCGCGACGGCGATGCTGCTGACCTCCTTCTCCCGGCGCGGTCTGGTGCCGCTGGCGATGGCGCTTGCGGTGGTGCTGGGAGCCGATGTCGGGTCGGCGGTCGCCGCCCAGATCCTGTCGCTCAATGTCTCGCATCTGTGGCCGGTCTTCGTTGCCGCCGGCGTTGTCACCTTCCTGGTTTCCGATGCCGACCGGCCGCAATGCGTCGGCCGCGCCCTGATCGGCCTCGGCCTTCTGACCCTTTCGCTGCAGCACCTGCGCGCGACCGTGGTGCCGCTGGCGGAATCCGAGACGTTTGGCCTGGTGCTCGCGGCGCTCGCCGGCGAGCCGATCCTTGCCGCGATCCTGGCCGCCGGCATCACCTGGGCCGCGCATTCCTCGCTTGCCGTCGTCCTGGTGATCGCGACGCTGGCGCTTACCGGCGCGGTGACGCCGACACTGGCCATCGCCGCGGTTCTGGGCGCCAATGTCGGTGCGGCGGCCGCGCCGCTTTCCGCCAACTGGGGGGCGGCGGCCGAGACCAAGCGCGTGCCCTTCGGCAACCTGATCATGCGCGGTACCGTTGCCGCGGTGCTCATTCCCTTTGCCGGGTTCCTGGCAGATTTGGCCACGTCCTTCGGGCTCGACGGCGCGCGGCTGACGGTCGATGCGCATCTGGCGTTCAACATCGTGGTCGCGTTGATCTTCGTGCCGCTGGTCGGACCCGTCTCGCGGCTGCTGGAACGTATCGTGCCGGCGACGCCGCAACCGGCCGACCCCGCCCGTCCGCGCTATCTGGCAAGCGTTCCGACCGATGTCTCGTCCGAGTCGCTCGCCGCCGCCCATCGCGAGGCGCTGGCGCTGGGCGACCGGGTCGAGGCGATGCTGGTCAAGTCGATGGAGGCGCTGGAAAGCGGCGATCCGAAGCTCATTCGCGAGCTGCGTTCGGCCGACGACGCGGTCGACGCGGTCAACGAGGCGATCAAGCTGCATCTGGTGCGCATGTCGCGCAAGGGCATGTCGGAGGAGGATTCCCGACGTTTCATGGAGATCCTCTCCTTCACCACCAACCTGGAGCATATCGGCGATGTCATCGACAAGCAGCTGCTCGAGATGGCGGAGAAGAAGGGGCGGGCGCATCTGGCGTTCTCCAGCGAGGGATTGGCCGACCTGAAGGCCTTCCATGCTCGCGTGGCGTCGAACTTCTCGACCGCGCTCAACGTCTTCGCCACCGGCGACCCCGACCTTGCGCGCCGGCTGTTCGCCGAGAAGACGGCGATCCGCGACCTGGAGCGCCACTTCGCCGAGCGGCACTATGCGCGGCTGCGCGCTGGCGTCACCTTGTCGATGGAGACGACCTCGATCCACATGGACGTGCTGCGCGACCTGAAGCGGATCCACGGTCACTTCGTCATCGTCGCGCAACCGATCCTGGAGGCCTGCGGCGAGCTGTCGGACACGCGGCTGCGGTCGGGCGGGCAAGCTGGCGGCGGTGGCCCCGCATCCTATCGTCAGGGTGAAACCGACCGGGCCCAGCCCGCGTGACAGCGCTCACGCAGGGCTGACCATTCCCGGATTGGGGATTCGGGCCCGCGAGGGCGCGGGTCCTTGGTCCGCGAACTGCCCTGAAGTGGTCGTTCGCCACCTTCGGGATATCCCTGGCCTTGCAGCCTGGCGTATCCGGGCAGGCGCTATCCGTGCTTGCATCTTCATTTATATCTAGTATTCTTGATATATGGATAAAAGAATCGCGCTTGAAGCCTTCGCGGCACTTTCACAGGAAACCCGGCTCGACGTGTTGCGCCTGCTCATCCGCGCCGGCGGCGAGGGGATGCTCGCGGGAGACATCGCCGTTGCCCTCGACGTGCGGCAGAACACGATGTCGACCAATCTCGCGGTGCTGCACCGGGCCGGGCTCGTGCGCAACGAGCGGCAGGGCAGGGCGGTGCGCTATTTCGCCGACATGGCGGGACTGCGGTCGCTCCTTTCCTTCCTGATGGAGGACTGCTGTGGCGGTGCGCCGGACCTTTGCCGGCCGGTGCTTGATGCCCTTGTCTGCGATTGTTGAGGAGAGATCCGATGCTTGGAAAGACCTACAATGTGCTGTTTCTGTGCACCGGAAATTCGGCGCGCTCGATCATGGCCGAGGCGATCATGAACCGGTTTGACGGCTTTCGCGCCTTTTCCGCGGGCTCCCGGCCAAAGGGCGCACCGCATCCGATGACGCTCGACCTGTTGCGCGGGCTCGATATCGACACCTCCTTCGCCCGCTCCAAGAGCTGGGAAGAATTCGGCGGCGACAACGCTCCCGAGCTCGATTTCGTTTTCACCGTTTGCGACGACGCGGCCGGCGAATCCTGTCCCGTGTGGCCGGGCCAGCCGATGAGCGCGCATTGGGGCGTGCCGGATCCGGCTGCCGTGGAAGGCAGCGAGGCGGAGCGCCGCCTTGCCTTTTCCGAGGCCTACCGGATGCTGAATGCCCGCATCACCGCCTTTGCCAGCCTGCCGCTGGCCAGCATCGATTCGCTCTCCCTGCAGGGGCGTCTCGACGAGATCGGCCGCAAGGACAGGCAGGAGAGCGCCTGATGAGCATTGTCATCCACCACAATCCCGACTGCGGCACCTCGCGCAACGTGCTGGAGATGATCCGTGCCTCGGGCGAGGAGCCGGTCGTCATCGAATACCTGAAGACCGGCTGGACGCGGCCGCAGCTTCTGGCGCTCTTCGCCGGGGCCGGGCTGACGCCGCGCGAGGCGCTGCGCGTTTCCAAGTCGCCGGCGGAGGAGCTCGGCCTCACCGACCCGTCGGTCGATGACGAGACGATCCTCGCCGCCATGCTGGAGCATCCGGTGCTGGTCAACCGGCCGATCGTGGTGACGGAGAAGGGCATCCGCCTTTGCCGGCCGTCGGAGACAGTGCTGGAGATCCTTCCCGCCCCGCTCGCCGGCACCTTCGTCAAGGAGGACGGCGAGGTGGTGACGGCCACGGGAGGCGGATCGTGACCGTGCGGCCCGATCCCCTTGCCGACCTGCCGAACATCGATGCCGCGCAGATGCGGCCTGTCGACCCGGACCTTTATGCCGCAAACGAGGATCCCGGCCACGCGCCGCGCATCCTGCTGCTTTACGGTTCGCTCCGGGCGCGCTCGTTCTCCCGGTTGGTGGCCGAGGAGGCGCAGCGGCTGCTGGCCTGGCACGGTTGCCAGACACGGGTTTTCGATCCGCGCGGATTGCCGCTTGCCGATGCCGAGCCGGCCGAGCACCCGAAGGTGCGCGAATTGCGCGAGGCGGCGATGTGGTCGGAAGGCATGGTCTGGGTCTCTCCGGAGCGCCATGGCGCGATGACCGGCATCATGAAGACACAGATCGACTGGTTGCCGCTGTCGCTTGGCGGGGTGCGCCCCACCCAGGGCAAGACGCTGGCCGTGATGCAGGTCTGCGGCGGATCACAGAGCTTCAACGCCGTCAACCAGATGCGTATTCTCGGCCGCTGGATGCGGATGGTGACCATCCCCAACCAGTCGTCGGTGGCGCGCGCCTTTGCCGAGTTCGGCGAGGATGACCGCATGAAGCCCTCGCCCTACTACAACCGCATCGTCGATGTGGTCGAGGAACTGGTGAAGTTCACCTGGATGGTGCGTGGCCGCGCCGGGCCGCTGGTCGACCGCTATTCGGAGCGGGTCGAAAGCGTGGCGAAGACCTCCGCCCGGGTCAATCAGCGGTCGATCTAGGGCATGTGCCAGGTGCCGGCATGTCGCGGAGATGCCGGGGTGCGCCGTTTTACGCCCGTGTCCGCCCCGTGAAAATCGACTAGACTCCTCAACGGGTTCACATCGAGGCGGCGGGCATGCCTGCCCCGCCTGTGGTATCAACGGGCATGATCGACAAGCTTGAAATGTTCATCGCGCTGGTCCGCGAGCGTCACTTCGGACGTGCTGCGGAGAGCATCGGCATCACGCAGCCGACACTGTCCTCCGCCATCCGGCAGTTGGAGGACCAGCTCAACGTGCAGCTCGTGCATCGCGGGTCGCGGTTCCAGGGACTGACGCCGGAGGGCGAGCGGGTGCATGCGCTGGCGCTTCGGATCGTCGGCGACATGCGGGCGCTGCGCGAGGAGATGCGGGCGGTGCGCTCCGACCTGGAAGGCACGCTGCGCATCGGCGTCGTGCCGACGGCGCTGCCGATGGTGGCCGAACTCGTGTCGCCCTACGCGGTGCGTCATCCCGGCGTCCGCTTCCAGATCCTGTCGCGAACCTCGGCGGAGATTCTCGACCAGATCGACCGGCTCGATCTCGATGCGGGGATCACCTATCTGGATGCCGACGCGATGCGCCGGCGCACGCGCTTCCCGCTCTACGAGGAGCGCTATTGCCTGCTCGTTTCCGTGTCGGACCCGCTTTCGGCGCGCGAGACGGTGAGCTGGCAGGAAGCAGGAAGCGAGCAATTGTGCCTGTTGACGCCGGACATGCAGAACCGGGCCATTGTCGACCGGCACCTGGCCGCTGCCGGGATCACGGCGCGGGCGCGGGTGGAATCGAACTCCATCATCGCCCTTGTTGCCCATGTGATGACCGGCAAATGGGCGTCCGTGGTGCCCGAGAAGCTTGGCGCCATGTTCGTGTCGGGCGGGCTGCTGGCTGCGGTGCCGATCCGGGATGACGGCGTGGAGGGCGCCCGTACCATCGCCATCGTGGTGGCGCAGCGCGAACCGCTGACCCCGCTGCTCTCGGCACTTGTCGACATAGCCGGCGGCCGGCGCGGCTGACCGGCCCAGCTGCGTTGACGCATATCGGCGTTCGGTAGAAGTCCGGTCAATTCTTGCAGGTTTTGCGTCCGGCTTTCGCGAAGGCTGGCGCGTGCGAGCACCCGCTGGATGCCCTGACAACACCGCCGCTTGTTCTTCCGGTTACCTCGCGCCCTTCCCGCCGGCCTTGCCCTCCTGCCCGTTGCCTTCGCGGTCGCGGCCGCCACGTCATTGTTGCAGTCGCTGGCATACCCACCAGTTGGTATTGACAACATACCTACTAGTGGGTATGTTTTCTTCATACTGGTTGGTATGGAAGCTGGAACTGCGAAGCGCTATTGCAACGGATGGCAGTTTCACCAGCCATGGAAAGGGGGCCTGAACGATGGCAAAGGATGCGGCGACGACCGGATCGCACATGGGCAAAGGCTCAAGGTCGCGAACGAGGGGCGGGGTGCAGACTGGTGCACAGGCGTCTTCTGCCGAGAAATCCGCCGAAGGATCCGGCAACGGCCCGGCCACGCGTGCGGCGGCGAAGGCCGAGGAGCGTCATCGCTCCAAGACCCGACTTCTGGAGGCGGCGCTGAGCGTCATCCGCGCGAAGGGCTATACCGCGACCCGTGTCGAGGATGTGTGTGAGGCGGCGGACCTGACAAAGGGCAGCTTCTTTCATCACTTCAAAAGCAAGGAGGAGCTGGCGGTGGCTGCGGCCGACTACTGGTCGCAGACGACGGATGCCCTCTTTGCCGCCGCGCCCTACCACGCCCCGTCCGACCCGCTGGAGCGGGTGCTGGCCTATGTCGATTTCCGCAAGGAGATCCTGGCGGGCGAGGTGCCGGAGTTCACTTGCCTTGTCGGCACGATGGTGCAGGAGGTCTACGAGACCGTGCCCGCGATCCGCGATGCCTGCGACCGTTCGATCTCCGGCCATGCGGCCGAGGTGGAAAAGGACATTGCCGCGGCCAAGGCGCTCTACGCACCGGACGCGACGTGGACGCCGGAAAGCCTGGCCCTGCACACCCAGGCGGTGATCCAGGGCAGCTTCATCCTGGCCAAGGCGCGCATGGGCGCGGAGGTCGCGGCGCAGTCGCTCGACCATCTGCGGGCCTATGTCGAGATGCTGTTCGCGCAACCACGAAAGGGAGACTGACCATGCGCAGGATCAAGGCGACCGTCTTCCTGACGCTTGATGGCGTCATGCAGGCGCCGGGCGGACCGGAGGAGGACCGGGAAGGAGGCTTTGCCCATGGCGGCTGGAGCGTGCCGCACTGGACGGACGCGATGATGGCGGAGATCAACCGGCGTTTCGCCGAACCGCTGGAGCTGCTGCTCGGCCGGCGCACCTACGACATCTTCGCCGCCCACTGGCCGCATGCCGGCGACGATGCGCTGGCGCTCAAGATCAACACGGTCACCAAATACGTGGCGACGTCGCAGCCCGAGGGGCTTGACTGGCACAACAGCGTGAGCCTCGGCGAAGACGCGGCCTGTGCGCTGAAGCCGGTGCTCGCAAGTAAGGGCCCGGACCTGCTGCTGCAGGGCAGCAGCGTGCTGGCGCAGACGCTTCTTGCCCAGGACATGATCGACGAGTTGAGCCTGTGGACCTTTCCGGTCTCCACGGGAAGCGGCAAGCGCTTCTTCGGCAGCGGGGCGATCCCGGCCAGCTTCCGGCTGGTCGACGTGTCGCAGTCCGAAAGCGGCGTGCTGATGACGACCTACCGGCGCGCCGGCGAGATCGCCACCGGATCCTTCGCGATCGATCCGCCAAGCGAGGCGGAGCTGGCGCGGCGGCGGGTACACGCGGCCGTCACCTGAGCCTGTCGGGCATGGCCCGCAGGAAGAGGCTCTAAACGGGACACACGAACACCAGCGCTATGCAAGACGCCGGGGCGGGCGCGCCGCCGGCAACGGGAGAACTCTGTCCGGCATCAGGCCGGCGGTGTCCCGTTCCACCCAAGGAGGAGTGAGAGATGAACACGCATGTGAAGCTGGATGCCAACCCGAACCTGTCGGCGGAGGCCGAGATCCGGGCACTGGTCGCCGAATGGTCGGCGGCGCTGGAGGCCCGCGACACCGAGCGGCTGACGGTCGCCTATACGGAAGAGACGGTGCTTTACGACGCGATCCCGCCCTGGCGCACCGTCGGCCGCGCGGCGATCAAGGCGGCGTGGGACAGTTGTATGCCGCACCTGCCGGAGCGCTTCGCCTCCCGCCACGACGAGCTGGACATCAAGGTCTTCGGCGAGGTGGCGCTTGTCCACGGTCTGCACAGGATGGTGCCGGAGGATGGCGAGCATCCCTGCGGCATGACCCATATCCGCATCACCTCGGTGTTCCGCCGGGTGAACGGGCGCTGGCAGGTGGAGCACGAACATGTGTCCGTGCCGTTCGATCCGATGACCGGCCAGGTCGCCGCCATCACCGAAGTCTGACGTTTGAGGAGAATCCTGCCCGAAACCGGCGGGACATGAAAAGAGGAGAAAGACAATGACAAGCGTGATCGAAAAGGCCGCCGAAAAGGGTGTTCACAGCCTCAGCCCGCATCTCGTGTGCAAGGGAGCGGCCAATGCGATGGAGTTCTACAAGAAGGCCTTCGGAGCGACAGAGCTGATGCGGATTGCCGGCGAGGACGGGCGCATCCTGCATGGCTGCATGTCGATCAACGGCTCGTCGGTGATGCTGGTCGAAGAGGTGCCGGACTGGGGCATTTCCGGTCCGACCACGCTTGGCGGCACGCCGGTGACGATGCATCTCGTCGTCGAGGACGCGGATGCGGCAGCGCAGCGCGCGATCGATGCGGGCGCGACACTGGTCATGCCGGTCGCCGACGCTTTCTGGGGCGATCGCTACGGCCTTGTCGAGGATCCGTTCGGCCATCGCTGGTCCGTCTCCACCCCGGTGCGCGAGATGACCGCCGAGGAGATCCACGCGGCGGCGAAGGATGCCATGTGCGGCGAGGCAGCTGCGCCCGCGTGACGCCTCAATGACCTGACGAACCGAGGGGCGGGCGGAATGCGGTCCGCCCCTCGGCTTTGCGCTTTATTTTTCGCAACTGCCTTGTTTTGACCATGCTTCAGGTCTATATGTCGCTCATCGATCTTGCATGTCGAACTTTGTTCTCTGGCGCTTTATGCGCCGTCGGCGATCTTCCTCTATCAAAATCGATCTGAACCGTTTGCCGCGCGTTCCGCGCAGCAGGCTTTTTTTCGTTCGCGATGTGACAAGGAAATCGTCATGAACACTGGTACCGTCAAGTTTTTCAATTCGGCCAAGGGCTTCGGCTTCATCGAGCAGGGCAATGGCCAGCCGGACGTCTTCGTCCATATCTCCGCTGTCGAGCGCGCTGGCATGCACAGCCTCGTCGAAGGCCAGAAGGTCAGCTTCGAGATCGTCAAGGACAGCCGCAGCGGCAAGAGCGCTGCCGAGAACCTTCAGGACGCATAAGGCGCAAGCCGCGTTCATGAAATCGCGCTTCTGATGCCTGACCACGGATGTACTGGCAGGGATCATTGAGGCGCAGGAGAAGGCCGGGTTCGCCCGGCCTTTTTGCGTTTGGGGGACAGGCACGAATGACGGATGTCATTCGTTCAACCTTACCCCCACCCCACGTTTTCATGCGACAGGGCCTTGATGACGCCGCGCAGCTCGGCAAGGCCGCGCATGCGGCCGATCAGCGGGTAGCCGGGATGGGTGTCGCGACCAAGATCCGACAGCAGCGCGTGACCGTGGTCGGGGCGGAAGGGGATCTGCGCGTCGCGCCGACCCTGGTCCCTGCGGCGGCGTTCCTCGGCCAGCAGCACGGCGACAAGCGCCACCATGTCGGTGTCGCCGGCAAGATGCGCGGCTTCCTCGAAACTGCCGTCCGGATCCTTCGCCACGTTGCGCAAATGGGCGAAATGGATGCGCTCCGCAAAGCGGGCGGCGATCGCCGGCACATCGTTTTGCGGATTGGCGCCGAGCGAGCCGGAGCACAGCGTCAGGCCGTTTTCCGGCACGGGCAGGCAGTCGAGGATCCACGCGATGTCGTCTTCATCGGAGACGATACGCGGCAGGCCGAGAATGTCTCGCGGCGGATCGTCGGGATGGACGCAGAGCCGCATGCCGAGTTCCTGTGCGACCGGTACCACCTCCTTCAGGAAGCGGGCGTAATTGGCGCGGAGCGCGTCGGCGTCGATGCCCTCGTAGAGGGTCAGCGCCGCGCGCAGGGCCGGGATGTCGTAGCGATCATAGGCGCCGGGCAATCCAGCCATGATGGCATGAGTCAGCCGGTCGCGGGCGGCCTTGTCCGAGGCCTCGAACCAGGCCCGGGCGCGGGCGCGCAGTTCCGGCGGGTGGTCGTCCTCGGCGCCTTCGCGCTCCAGCATGAAGAGATCGAGCGCGCAGATATGGACGGCCTCGAAGCGCAGGCAGGTTCCGCCGCCCGCAACCGGGCTTTCAAGCTCGGTACGGGTCCAGTCGAGCAGCGGCATGAAATTGTAGCAGATGGTGGTGATGCCCTCGGCCGCCAGGTTGGCGAGGGACTGCCGGTAGTTGGCGAAAAGCGAGGACAGATCGCCCTCGCCGCGCTTGATCCGCTCGTGCACGGGCAGGCTTTCCACCACATTCCAGGCAAGGTCGAGGCGGGAGGAGGCAATCAGCCCCTTGCGCGCGGCGATGGCCTCGCGCGTCCAGACCTCGCCATAGGGCACCTCGTGCAGGGCGGTGACGATGCCGTGTGCTCCCGTCTGTGCGATCTCTTCGAGCCCGATGCGGTCGAGCGGTCCGTACCAGCGCCAGCTTTCAAGCATGTGCGACCTCGACCATGTGGCGCGCGCCGTGGCGACCAAGCCCGGCATGGGCCTCCACCAGGGACGTGCGGAAGGTTTCGTTGCCGGCAAGCCCGGCCGGGAAGATCTCGCTGAAGGCGAGAAGGGCGGCGATCTTTGCGGAACTGTCCGGGGCGGCGTCCAGCGCGGCGCGCAACCGGGGTCCGAGCGGATCGCGCACGTCGATGGGTTTGCCAAAGAGATCCGTGCCGCCGACATAGGTCATCCAGGCGGCGACGGCGAGGACGAGCCCGGACATCGGCCGACCGGCGGCAAACCCTTCGGCGATTTGGGACAGGATGCGCTGCGGCAGTTTCTGCGAGCCGTCCATGGCGATCTGCCAGGTACGGTGACGGATTGCCGGGTTTGCGTAGCGGGCCTTCAGCGCCATCGTGTAGGCGGCAAGATCAGTGCCGGGCGGCGGGGTGAGGCCGGGAACGATCTCGTCGGTCCAGACCCTGTCGGCGAAGCGCGAGAAGGCAGGGTCGGCGATCGTGTCGGCAATGGTCTCGTGGCCGGCGAGATAGCCCAGATAGGCAAGCGCCGAGTGGGTGCCGTTGAGGCAGCGCAGCTTCATCAGTTCATACGGGGCGACATCGGCGACAAGCTCGACACCGGCGGCGGCAAGGTCGGGCCGCGTGCCGCCGACGAAATCGTCCTCCACCACCCATTGGCGGAACGGTTCGTGCAGCACCGGGCTTTCGTCGCGCCGACCGGTGATCTCGGCGACGCGGTCGAGATCCTCCGGTGTCGTTGCCGGGACGATGCGGTCGACCATGGTGGAGGGAAAGCGGGCCTCCTCCGCGATCCATTCGGCAAGGGTCGGGTCCATAAGGCCTGCAAGCTCCAGAACGAGGCCCTTCACCAGATGGCCGTTGTCGGGAAGGTTGTCGCAGGTGAGCACGGTGACGGGCGGGATCCCGGCGGCGCGACGGCGGGCCAGCGCCGCGACAAGGAAGCCGATGGCCGAGGCGGGCCGGGCCGGGTCTGCGAGATCGGCGAGGATGTCGGGATGGGCACGATCGAGCCGGCCGGTGGCCGGTTCATGGCAGTAGCCCTTCTCGGTGACGGTCAGCGTGACGACCTTCACGCCCGCATCGGCCATCAACGCGACGACGGCTTCCGGATCTTCCGGCGCCACCAGCACATCGGTCAGCACTTCGACCGTGCGGGCGGTGCGGCACTCGGGGTGGAGCTCGAGTGCGGTATAGGCGAAGCCCTGGGGAGCGAGCCGGTCGCGCTGGTCGGGCCGCTTCAAGGACACGCCGGCAATGCCCCAGTCGCCGCCAGAGGCGGCCATCGCCTCGGCGATGTAGAGGGCGCCGTGAGCGCGGAAGAAGGCGCCAAGGCCGAGATGGACGATGCCGGTGCCAGGTTTCGGCGCGGGCGACCTGGAAAGGCGCAGAAGATCAGCGGGCAAGCCAGCCTCCATCGACCGGGATCACCGCGCCGTGGATGTAGCGGGCGGCGGGGGAGGCGAGGAAGACGGCGGTGCCGGCAATGTCCTGCGGATCGCCCCAGCGGCCGGCGGGAATGCGCTCCAGGATGGCGGCGTTGCGGGCCGTGTCCTCGCGCAGCGCCCTGGTGTTGGCGGTGGCGATGTAACCGGGGGCGATGGCGTTGACGTTGATATTCTTCGCCGCCCATTCGTTGGCGAGGATCTTGGTGACGCCGGCGACGCCATGCTTGGCTGCGGTGTAGGACGGCACGCGGATGCCGCCCTGGAAGGACAGCAGCGAGGCGATGTTGACGATGGCGCCGCTGCCGCCCGTGGCCAGCAGCTCGCGGCCGAAGGCCTGGGCGGTGAAGAACAGCGCCTTCAGGTTGGTGTCCATCACCGCGTCCCAGTCGGCCTCGGTGAAGTCGGCGCTGTCGGCGCGGCGGATGATGCCGGCATTGTTGACGAGGATGGTGTAGCCGGCGCCCGTGAAGGTGTCGGTTGCTGCCATCGGGTCGGCGAAGTCCAGGATCAGGCTGTCGGCCGATCCGCCTGCGGCCGTGATTGCCGCGACGGTCTCGTCAGAGGTGCGGCGACCGGCACAGGTGACGCTGGCTCCGGCAGCGGCGAGCGCCACCGCGATGGCCTGGCCGATGCCGGCATTGGCGCCGGTCACCAGCGCCTTGCGCCCGGCAAGCGAAAAAGGGGAGGCGGGGTTTGCGGCGGTCATTTCATGTCCGCCATGCTGACGAAGTCCATGTCGGTATAGTCGACATTGTCGCCGGCCATCGCCCAGATGAACGTGTAGGAGCCGGTTCCCGCGCCCGAATGGATCGACCAGGGGGGCGATAACGCGCCTTCCTCGTTGGCGACGACGAGATGACGGGTCTCCTGCGGCTCGCCCATCAGGTGCAGCACGCGCTGTTCCTGCGACATGTCGAAATAGAGATAGGCTTCCATCCGCCGGTCGTGGACATGGGCGGGCATGGTGTTCCAGACCGAACCGTCCTCCAGCGTGGTGTAGCCGAGCACGAGCTGGCAGCTTTCCATGACAAGCGGGTGGACGAACTGGTTGATGGTGCGCTTGTTGGAGGTCTCGACGGCGCCGAGCTTGACGCAGTTGGAATCCGACAGGCGGATGAGCCGCGCCGGCAGGGCCCGGTGCGCCGGGGCGGAGGTGATGTAGAAGCGGCCCGCGCCGGAGAAGCTGACCGGGCCCGAGCCCATGCCGAGATAGAGCACGTCGCCACGCTCCAGCGTCCAGCTTTCGCTCCCCGTCGCGATCTTGCCGGTCTCGCCGATGTTGACGATCGCCATCTCGCGCCGCTCGAGGAAGGTCGCGGTGCGGGTCTCCTCGACCTTGTCCAGCGTCAGCGTGCCGGCGCCCGGCACGGCACCGCCCATGACGAAGCGATCATAGTGGGTGTAGACGAGGCGGATCTCGCCCTCGCGGAACAGGCCGCCGACATGGAAGTGGCGGCGCAACTCGTCCGTGCCCATGGTCTTCGCATGGTCCTGGTGAATGGCGTGGCGGGTTTCAACGCTCAGCATGGCGGATCCTCGAAACGGGGTGAATGCGGCTGGCGGGGGTGCCGGCCGCGAAACGTGGAGCGCGGGCGATCAGAGAAAATCGTCGCGGCGGGGGGTGAAGCCGTCGACCAGACGGCCGCCTTCCAGGCAGCGGCAGCCATGCACCGCGCCGGAGGGAATGACGAAACTGTCGCCCGGGCCGACCTCGAACTCCTCGCCGTCCAGCGAGAAGACAAAGCGGCCGCTCTCGACATAGGTCGACTGAATATGCGGATGGCTGTGCAGCCGGCCTTCGGCGCCGGCCTCGAAATCGAAGGCGACGACCATCAGCTGCGGACTGTCGGAAAGCACCCGGCGGGTGACGCCCGTGTCGGCGGCAATGGCGGGAAAGGTCTGGAGGGCCGGCATGGTGAAGGCTCCCGGATCAGCGGAACAGGGCCGGCAGCCACAGCGACAGACCCGGCACATAGGTGACGAGCAGCAGCGTGCCGACGGCGGCGAAATAGAACGGCCAGATGGTGCGCACCGCCTGCCAGACGGTGATGCGGCCGACGGCGCAGCCGACGAAGAGCACCGCGCCGACCGGCGGGGTGCACAGGCCGATGCCCAGGTTGAGGATCAGGATGACGCCGAAATGGACGGGGTCGACGCCGAAGGCCTGGGCGACAGGCAGGAAGATCGGCGTGGTGATGACGATCAGCGGGCTCATGTCCATGAAGGTGCCAAGCAGCAGCAGCAGCACGTTGATCAGCAGCAGGACGAGGATCGGGTTCTGCGAGACGTCCTGCATGAAGGCGACGAGGGCCGCCGGCACCTTCAGATAGGCGAGCAGCCAGCCGAAGGCGGCGGCGCAGCCGATGACGAGCAGCACCATGGCTGTGGTGCGTACCGCCGCCGTCGTGGCGGCGACGAAGCCGGCCCAGCTCATCGTGCGATAGGCGATCGCCGTGACGAAGAGCGCGTAGACGACGGCGATGCAGGAGCTTTCCGATGCCGTGAAAATCCCGGATCGGACGCCGCCGAAGATGATGGCGATTAACAGGATGCCGGGGATGGCGTTGACGAAGAGGTAGCCGATCGCGCCCCAGCCCTGGAACTTGTCGATCGGGTAGCCGCGCTTCCTGGCGACATACCAGGCGGCGACCATCAGGGCGAGCGCCAGCAGCAACCCCGGAATGATGCCGGCGGTGAACAGGTCGGCGATGGAGATGCGCCCGCCGGCGGAGATCGAATAGATGATCATGTTGTGCGAGGGCGGCAGCATCAAGGCGATGATCGAGGAGACGACGGTGACGTTGACGCCGTAGTCGACGTCGTAGCCGCGTTCCTTCATCTGCGGGATCATCAGACCGCCGATGGCCGAGGCGTCGGCGGCGGCCGAGCCGGAAATTCCGCCGAAGAGGACGGATGCGGTGATGTTGACCTGGCCGAGACCGCCGCGCAGGTGGCCGACAAGCGCGCCGGCCAGCGCCACCAGACGCCGCGCGATATCGCCGCGCACCATCAGTTCTCCGGCGAAGATGAAGAAGGGGATGGCCATCAGCGCGAAGACGGAGACGCCGGAGTTCAGCCGCTGGAAGACGACGACGGGGGGCAGTCCGAGAGAGAGTATGGCGGCGAAGGACGCAACGCCCAGGCAGAAGGCGACCGGCGTGCCGATCAAGAGCAGGAAGGTGAAGGTTCCGAAGAGGATCCAGAGCTCCATTGAGGTCAATCCTCCAGTTCGGTTTCGCCGAAGCGGGCGGTCGGCAAGCCGGCGGCCCGGCGGGCCAGGCGCTCCAGCGAGAACAGCACGACGAGCACGCCGCCGGCGACGAGGGGCAGGAAGTCGAACGCGCCGGAAATGCCGAGCGAGGGCAGCTTGTTGGCGGCGGTCTTCTCGGCGAGTTGGGCGCCGAACCAGATCATGCCGCAGCCGAAGGCGACGACGACCGCGTCGGAGATCGAGTGCAGGACCAGCTTGACGCGGTCGGGCAACACGTAGAGCAGCACGTCGAAGGAGAGATGATAGCCCTCGCGGATGCCGACGGCGGCGCCGAGAAAGATGAACCAGCCCATGATCATCACCGAGGCGGGCTCGGTCCATGACTGGCTGTCGTTGAGCACGTAGCGGAAGAACACCTGCACGGCGATGAAGGCGGTCATCAGCACCAGCCCGGTGCCCGAAAGCCACAGGGCGATCCGGGCCATGACGGCGGTGGTTCGGGCAATGCCCTTCAGTGTGTCCTGCAAGATCCCGTCCTCCCGGCGTGAAACGGCCCGCGGCGGTGGCTCCGCCGCGGGCCCTTGCCTACAAGCAGGTTATTTCGTCGCCTGAATGCGCGCGACCATGTCCTTCAGCTTGTCGGAGGTCACGTATTTCTCGTAGACTGGCTTCATCGCATCGATGAAGGGCGTCTTGTCGATATCGGTGATGATCTCGACGCCGGCCTCGCGAACCTTGGCCTCTGAGGCGGCCTCGCGCTCGGCCCACAGCTTGCGCATGTGCGGGACGGAGTCCTTCGCCGCCTGGCGGACGATCGCCTGGTCCTCTGCCGAGAGCTTTTCCCAGGACTTCTTCGACATGACGAGGACTTCCGGCACGATCAGGTGCTGGTCGAGCGTGTAGTACTTGGCGACCTCGAAATGACCGGAGCTCTCGAAGGACGGCCAGTTGTTCTCGGCACCGTCGATGACGCCGGTCTGGATCGAGGAATAGACCTCGCCATAGGGCATCGGCGTGGCGTTGGCACCGAGGGCGCTGACCATGTCGACGAAGAGGTCCGACTGCATGACGCGGAACTTCATGCCGGAGAGATCGGCCATGGACGCGATCGGCTTTTGGCTGTTGTAGAAGGAGCGCGAGCCGCCGTCATAGAAGGCGAGGCCGATCAGGTCGTGATCGGCGAAGGCTGCGAGGATCTCCTCGCCGACGGGGCCGTCCATGACCTTGTGCATGTGCTCGACCGAGCGGAAGATATAGGGCAGCGAGGGGATCTGGGTCTCCTCGATGATGTTGTTGAACGGCCCGAGCGACACGCGGTTCATGTCGATGACGCCGAACTGGGTCTGTTCGATCGTGTCCTTCTCCTGGCCGAGCTGGGCGGAGTGGAACACCTCGATGCCGAGGCGGCCGTTGGTGCGCTCCTCGAGCAGCTTGCCCATATGCTTGACGGCCTCCACCGTCGGGTAGCCGTCCGGATGGGTGTCGGACGACCGCAGCACCATGTCCGCGGCCTGCGCGGACAGCGCGGATGCGGCAAGCAGCGTGACCGCCGCCGTCAGGTTCTTCCAATGTTTCATGCTCGTTCCTCCCTTGAGCAGTGACAACCGGGTCAGAGCTTGTAGGCGGCCTTGACCAGGGTATAGGTGAGGTCGCGGGCGACCTCATATGCCTCGCTTTCGCCAAGCCGTCCCGAGACGACGAGGCTGGCGAGGAAAGCGGCATCGACCCGACGCGCCACGTCATGGCGGGCGGGGATGGAACAGAAGGCGCGGGTGTCGTCGTTGAAGCCGACCGTGTTGTAGAAGCCGGCGGTTTCCGTCGCCATCTCGCGAAACCGGCGCATCCCTTCCGGGCTGTCGTGGAACCACCAGGGCGGGCCGAGGCGCAGCGCGGGATAGACGCCGGCAAGCGGCGCCAGTTCGCGGGCGTAGGACGTCTCGTCCAGGGTGAAGAGGATGATCGTCAGGCCGGCTTCCAGACCGACAGCGTCAAGCAGCGGCCTCAGCGCGTGCACGTAGTCGGTGCGGGTGGGGATGTCGAAGCCCTTGTCGCGGCCGTGGCGGGCCATGATGGCATGCGAGTGGTTGCGCAAGGCGCCCGGATGGATCTGCATCACCAGCCCGTCGTCGAGGCTCATGCGGGCCATCTCGGTGAGCATGTGGGCACGGAAGCAGTCGGCTTCCTCCGCATCGCAGCGACCGGCAAGGGCCTTGTCGAATAGCGCGGCGGCGGCCGCCTGCGACAGGTTCTCGGTGCGTGCGTTCGGCACGCCATGGTCGGTCGAGGTGGCGCCGTGAGCCTTGAAGAAGCCGCGCCTGGTCCGGTGCGCGGCGAGATAGCCGGTCCAGGTCGCGCCGTCCTCGCCGGTCAGTTCGCCGAGGCGGGCGACGTTGTCGGCAAATCCCTCGAATTGCGGGTCGATGACGGCGTCGGGCCGGTAGGTGGTGATGACGCGTCCCGACCAATTACCCTCGCGAATGACACGGTGGTGGTCGAGCGGATCGAGGGCGGATTCCGTGGTGGCGATGACCTCGATGTTGAAACGCTCGAACAGCGCCCGCGGACGGAATTCGGGCCGGGCGAGACAATCGGCGATGTGGTCGTAGCTGGCATCGGCCGTTGCCGCCGACAGGGGCGCGTCAATACCGAAGACGTCCTGGAAGGCGTGGTTGATCCACATCGCCGAGGGGGTGCCGCGGAACAGGTGGAAGTTCTGCGCGAAGAGGCGCCAGATCCGGCGCGGGTCCTGCTCGGTGTCGCCGCCGTCGGCGCGGGGCACGCCAAGATCGGTGAGCGTGATCCCTTGTGAGCACAGCATGCGGAAGACGTAGTGGTCGGGCACCACGAAGAGGCGCGCGGGATCGGGAAAGGGCGTGTTCAGCGCGAACCAGGCCGGATCGGTGTGGCCATGGGGACTGACGATCGGCAGGTCGCGGATCGAACGGTAGAGCGTGCGGGCAAGGCCGCGCGTCCGCTCATCCGCCGGGAACAGCCGGTCATCGTCCAGTAACGGCATTCCAGTCCTCCCGGAAGGTGTTGCCGAGGCCACCTTCTTTTTGGGTGGCGATCAAGCTAGTAATCTAATATGTTAGTCCGCAAGTTGAGTCAACGCCCTCCCGGCCGGCTACGACGAATTGTCAAACCGGTGGCCAGTCTGTAGGACGAGGCGTCCGCGGAGGCTGCGGGGAGGCGACACCTCGGCTCCCGTTCCCGGCATCGGGCCGGGAGCAGGGCGGACACGGGCGGAACCCGCCGCACAAGACGGGGCCGCGCCACAGGGAGAGACAGGCGGATGACGGAACAGATCAAGCTTCGGGCGCTCGACATGTCGCGCGTGCCGTCCGTGACCGATCTCGTCTTCGCCGAGCTCTACAACCGGGTTGTCGATCTCGACCTTCTGCCCGGGACCAAGCTGTCGGAGGCGGAGGTTGCCAAGCGCATGGGGGTCAGCCGCCAGCCGGTGCGCGATGCCTTCTACCGACTGTCGCAGCAAGGGTTCGTCTCGATCCGCCCGCAACGGGCGACGGTGGTGACCCCGATCTCCATCGAGGCGGTGCACCGGGCGCGCTTCATTCGCACCGCGCTGGAGCTTGAGACGGTGCGCGCGGCGATGGCGAGGATGGTGGCGAGCGACATTGCGGAACTCGAGGTGCTGCTAGGCGAGCAGAAGAAGGCAGTCGACCGGGACGATCGTTCCGGGTTCCACGCGCTTGACGACGCCTTCCACAACCGCATCTGCGAGATCGCCGGCCACGGCCATGTCTGGGCGCTGATCCGAGATCACAAGGCTCATATGGACAGGGTGCGCTACCTGTCGCTGCAGAACGGCGCGCAGCTGGCGCTGGACGACCACATCGAGATTCTCGGTGCGCTGCGATCGGGCGACGAGGAGGCCGCGATCGTGCGCATGCGGGCGCATCTGGGGCGCATCGCCGGGATCATCGAGGAGATCCGGGCGGCGCATTCGGAGTATTTCGATCCGGACGAAGTCTGAGGCGCGGTCCCGCTTCTCCCGTTCGGAGCCCGCGCCAGGCGACCGGCTTCCGGTCGCTCAGACCTGGCGGAAGTAGCCCGAGACGGGCGCGCTCGCGAGAAGGCTCTTAATCCTCGCCCATGTGCCGTCCGCGACCAGCGCTTCCACATGGGTCTGGTGGTTGTCGCGGCTCTCCCATGTTTCGATGAGCGTGAAGCTGCCCGGCTCCTCGGTGTGCTGCAGAATGGTAACCCCGAGGCATCCGGGTACGTTGGGCAGATCGGTTTTCACACCCTCCATGACAGCCTGAAACGCGTCACGGCTTTCGGGGGCGGCGGTGAACTGGACGACGACGCTGACGGGCATTGGTTTCCTTCCGGTTTGCAAGGGGCAGATCCGGAATTGCAGGTACGGCGGACCGCCGCCCATGAACAGGCCGTTTCCTGCGAAAGACCGACCCGATTCTGCGGAACCGGATGCTTCGCGGTTCAGGATCGGCCAGGCCGGCTCGTGAGCGCCTGCATGTGGCGCGCATAGGCACGAGGGGAAAGTCCGAAGACCTCCCTGAAGTCGCGCGTGAAATGCGCATCGCTGGCATAGCCTGCCGCGTCGGCGGCCATGGACACGGTGGCGGTCGTGTCGATCAGCAACAGACGCGCCTGCTCCAGGCGGAGCTGCTTGCGATAGCGCATCGGGGAAACGCCGAGAAAGGCACGAAACCGGTGCGCGAAATGAGACGGGCTCATCGCCGCCTGGGCGGCTATTTCCACGATCGTCAGTTGGCGCATGGCGTTGGCCTCGATGAAGCGCATGGCTGCCACAAGGCGGCTGTCCTGGCGTGTGACGGAGGTGCGCAGGATCCCGGCGGCCTCGCAGCGCAGCAGCCTGTAGCAGATTTCGCGCAGGCAGGCGGGCGCCAGCATTTCGCGGTCGGCCGGATCGTCGAGACATTGAAGCAGACGCAGCAATGCCGCCGCGAGATCGCCGGTGACGTCACCGCAAAAGACAGCCGGTTCCGGCATGCGCGCGGCTTCGGCACCTGCGTGCCCGGCCTCGGTGAGCTCGATCAGCGTTCTTGCCACCAGATCCGGTGGCAGTTGCAGCTTGAGCGCGACATAGGGATCGGACGCGGAGGCCTCGACGAGGGCGTCGTAGGGACGTTCGCCATGAAGGACAAGGAAGCGGCGCGGGTCGTTCACCAGCCGTTGCCCACCGACCGAGACGGACTTGCTGCCGGAGGCGGCGACCGCCACGGACATGCCCGCGTTGCGACCGCGATGGTAGGGCAGTGGCCTGTCGACGCGCATGACCCAGACGCCAGGCAGGGGCGTCAGCGTCACACCTTCCTCCCTGGCGAGGCCGCGGATCGTCTGCAACAGGGGGGCGATGTCGTGCAAGGCGCTGAAACCGATATGCCAGGTGGGGGGAAGCGGACGGTCAACGCTTAGAGCGGGCGGTGCGGTTTTACAATCTTGTGGCGGTACCCGGGCAACGTGGTTCCTGCCATCCTGCCACGGCGCATTGCGGTCCCAAGCGGGGCGATTTGCCCCCCTGTACTGTGGACAGACGGGCCAAATGCGGTCAGATTGCACCACTTTCCGAAGGTTGCATATTACGGGAAACAGCAATGGTCGACAAAGCGGGCGCGCGACACGGTTCGGTGGTGTCCGAGGCACTGCGGTCCCTGAGGGCGGCGCTTGCGGGCACCGGTGGCCTCAGCCTCCTGATCAACCTGCTGATGCTGACCGGCCCGCTGTTCATGCTTCAGGTCTATGACCGGGTTCTGGCCAGCGGGTCCGTGCCGACACTGGTGGTGCTCGGCGGGCTGACGGCGGTGCTGTTCATCTTCTTCGGCCTGTTGGAAATGCTGCGCGGCCGCATCCTCGCCCGCCTCGGGCAAAGGGTCGATGCCAGGCTCTCGGCCATTGCCTACCGGGTGTCGAACCGCCTGCCGTTGATGCTCGGCCAGCGCGGCGAGGTGGTGCGCCCGGTCCAGGATCTCGACGCGCTGCGCCATTTCCTGTCCGGCGCCGGCCCTTCTGCGATCTTCGATCTGCCCTGGATGCCGGTCTACCTGGCGATCGTCTATCTGTTCCACCCCGTGCTCGGCTATGTGGCGATTGCCGGTGCGCTGGTGATCTGCGCGTTGATCGCGCTCAACGAGGCCTTTTCGCGCGGGCCCGCTGCGGAGGCTGCGCGCGAGGGCGCGCTGAGGTCCGCCCATGTGGAGACAGGCCGGCGCAATGCCGAAGCCGTGCGCGCCATGGGCATGGGTGAGGCGCTGAAGACGCGCTGGGAGGAGGCGAACGACCGTTTCCTGGTCAAGCAGCGTATCGCGACCGACCGGATGACGCTGTTCGGCTCCACCATCAAGGCCTTCCGCTTCCTGCTTCAATCGACAATTCTCGGTGTCGGCGCCTGGCTTGCCATCGGCCAGGAGATCACGCCGGGCGTGATGATCGCCGCCTCGATCCTGACCTCGCGGGCGCTGGCGCCGGTCGAACAGGCAGTCGGTCACTGGCGCGGTTTCGTGACCGCACGGCAAGGGCTTGCCCGCCTGCGCCAGACGCTTGGCGACGAGACGCTGGCGGAACCGCGCCTGGCCCTGCCGCTGCCGGAGAAGAGCCTGAAGCTGGAGCAGGTCTTCTGCGCGCCGGTGGGCCTGCGCGAGCCGCTGGTGCACGGGGTGAGCTTTGTGCTCAATGCCGGCGACGGGCTCGGCATCATCGGCCCCTCGGGCTCTGGCAAGTCGACGCTGGCTCGGGCCATTGTCGGCGTTGTGCCGGCGATGCGCGGGGCGATCCGGCTGGACGGGGCCGAGCTTTCCCAGTGGCCGGACGAGCGTATCGCCCGTTTCATCGGCTATCTGCCGCAGGACATCCAGCTGTTTGACGGCACGATCGCGGAAAACATCGCCCGCTTCGATCCGCAGGCGCGCGACGAGGACGTGATCGAGGCGGCGAAGCTGGCCCAGGTGCACGAGATGATCGTTGGGTTGCCGGACGGCTACAACATGCCGATCGGCGGTGCCGGACTGACGCTGTCGGGGGGGCAACGGCAGCGGATCGCGCTCGCCCGCGCGCTGTACCGCAATCCTTTCCTCGTGGTGCTCGACGAGCCGAACTCGAATCTCGACGCGGACGGCGAGGCGGCCCTGACCCAGGCGGTCGCGGCTTTGCGCCAGAAGGGTTCGATTGTCATTGTCATCGCCCACCGGCCGAGCGCGATCGCCGCCGTCGATACGATCCTGCTGCTCCAGGAGGGACGCGTCGTTGCCCTCGGACCGAAGAGCGAGATCCTGAAGCAGGTGATTGCGCCGGCGCGGCAGCAGGGGGTGGCCTGAAATGACACGCGGTGACACGGTGTCCGAAGCGACCAGCGACCGCATGCTGACGCGTAGCATTCGCCGGCATCTCCTGGTGGCACTGGTGCTTGCCTTCCTGCTCGTTGGCGGCGTCGGGGCCTGGGCGGCGCTGACGGAAATTTCCGGCGCCGTGGTGGCGAGCGGTACGGTGGTGGTGGAAAGCAACGTCAAGGATGTGCAGCACCGCGAGGGCGGCATCGTCGCCGAGGTGCTGGTGCGCGACGGCGACAGGGTCGCGGCGGGCGACCTGCTGGTGCGTCTCGACGACACGGTGACGCGCGCCAATCTGGCGGTGATCACCCGCCAGCTTGTCGAGCTTGGCGCGCGCCAGGCGCGGCTGGTGGCCGAGCAGACCGGCGAGGGGGGAGTGGATTTTTCGACCGGCGGTTATGACGGGCCGGGCCGGGCGGAGATCGAGGAGAGCCAGCAGGCCCTGTTCGCGGCACGGAGCAGCACGCTTGCCGGTCGCAAGCAGCAGCTCGGCGAGCAGATCGTCCAGTTCGAGCGCCAGATCGAGGGCTTCGCCGCGCAGCGCGACGGAAAGGGCGAGGAAATCCGGCTGATCGAGGATGAGCTGCGCGACCTGGAGGACCTGTTCGCCAGAAAGCTGATTTCCCGCAACCGGGTGACGGCGCTGCGGCGCGACCGGGCACGGCTGATCGGCGAGCGCGGCGGCTACGTGGCGCAGATCGCGCAGGCGCGGGAGGCGATGAGCGAGCGGCGCATCCAGGTGCTGCAGCTGGACGACGAGCGCCGCGCCGAGGTCTTGCAGGAACTCCAGGAGGTGCGTGCCCGTATCGCCCAGCTGGAGGAGCAGAAGATCGCCGCCGAAGACCAGCTCAGCCGCATCGAGATCCGCGCGCCGCGCGGCGGCTACGTGCACCAGCTTGCCGTGCACACGATCGGCGGCGTGGTGGCGCCGGGCGAAACGGTGATGCGCATCGTCCCCCAGGCCGACCAGCTTGTCGTCGAGGCGCAGATCCCGCCGATCAGCATCGACCAGATCGGTACCGGACAGAAGGCGCGGATCCGCTTTCCGAGCTTCGACCAGCGGGTGACGCCCGAGGTGCTGGCGCATCTGGCCAGTATCGCGCCCGACCTCAGCCGGGACGAGCGCACAGGCACGGACTACTACACCGCCCGGCTGACCATCGACGAGGGAGAGCTTGCCAAGCTCGACGGCAAGGCGCTCCTGCCCGGCATGCCGGTGGAGGTTTTCGTGGAGACCCAGGAGCGCACCGTGCTCTCCTATCTGGTCAAGCCGCTCGGCGACCAGATCGCGCATGCCATGCGCGAGCGCTGAGCGACGCTCTTCCGCCGTTCTTGCGAAAACGGCTCAGGTCACGCGGCCGCGCGCGGGAATGGCGATCTCCTCGATGGTGCCGTCGGGCCTTTTCAGGAAGGCGGTGTCGAAGAGGTTGGAGACCACGCAGACATGGTTCGGCACGATATGGACACGGTCGCCGACCGCAAGGCTGCCGGCGGGTGTCTCGATGGTGCCATGCTCCTCGCTGAGCGCGACGATCCTGGCCTGCGGATGGCCGATGAGGCTCCCGTGATCGGTCAGGCCTAGAAGATCCGAGGACAGGGCCTTGGACCCGGCGTCGACGATGGCGCGGGTCGGCGTCGGTAGGCTGACCACGGTGGCCTCGACGACGAGGGCGCAGTCCTCAAGCGTGCAGGCGCCGCGTTCCACCAGCGAGCGGTCATTGTAAATATAGGTGCCGGCCCGGTACTCGGTCACAAGGCTCTTTTCGCCGTTCGGTGCGCCTGCCGACCACATGTCGGGCGAGCCGCCCGAGGAGATTTCCGGACAGGCAATGCCGCGCTCCGCCAGAGCCGCAAGTGTTACGCCCATGAAGCGCTCGACATCGGCCGCCCCGCCGGGGGCAGGGTAGGTCATCAGTCCGGCGAAGACGAGGCCGGCAGCGGTGTCGATCCGCGCGGCCAGCGCCGCGGCCTCTTCCGGCGTCTGCACACCGCAGCGCCCGGCGCCGGTGTCGCACTCGACCATCACGTGAAGTTTTGCGGGCCCGTCGGCGAAAGCCGCGGCGAGACCGTCGACGGTGACCGTGCTGTCGGCGACGACCGCAAGGCGCTTCAGTCGACCGGCCAGCGCCTTGAGGCGGGCAAGCTTGGAGGCCCCGAGAATGTTGAAGGTGATGAGGATGTCGTCGAGCCCGGCATCGGCCATCACCTCGGCCTCGCCGATCTTCTGGCAGGTGATGCCCCGGGCGCCGGCCTCGATCTGAGCCTTGGCGAAGAGCGGCAGCTTGTGCGTCTTGATATGCGGGCGCGACTTGACGCCATGGCCTTCGAGATGAGCCTGGAAGCGTGCGATGTTGCGCCGGGCGACGGCTTCGTCGATGACGACGGCCGGCGTTTCGGCGATGGGGCTTTCGGGCGCTTCAGCGCGCATGGAGGCGTTCCTGTCCGGTGTCGTTCGCATGCGGGTCCTCGACGCGCGGCCAGATGGCGCGGGTGAGGTTGCGGTACTCGTTTTTCGCCGGATCGCTCGGATAGGGTCCGTCGACAGCCGCGTAGAGGATGTCGGAGGCGATCCGCGAGAACGCATCGTGGAAGTGATTGGTCGACTTCACAACCAGGATTTTCTTCGAAAGCGGATCGATCCCCATGTTGGAAAAGGCGTCCGGGCTGAAGATCTGCGAACGCACGGTGTTGAGCACGACGGCGATGCCGGCGACGCGGATGGTGACGGAATCGCCGAGCGGGACGACGCTTGTGCCGAAGCTCTGCACCGCGTCGCGCATGACCTTTTCCACGTGCACCTGGGCATCGATCGGCTCGCCCGCGGCGGCCGACATCTTGCCGCCGAAGCGCAGCGGCAGGTGGGCATCCTCGCCGGCGGAAATGCAGGTGCGCACGGCAATTGGATCCCAGATCGAGGCAAGCGCCGCGTCGGAGACGCCGCGCGCGATCATCTCGCGCAGGACAATGGTGGAATCGCCGGGCACGCCGCCGCCGGGATTGTCCCAAACGTCGGCGATGACGACGGGTGCGCCGCCGCCGTTGGCGGCAAGGGCCGCCGCCGTGTCAAGGGCTTCGGCGGGGGTGAGGAACTCCGGCCGCGTGCGACCGCGGAAGGAGTAGAGCTCCATGCCGAGGCGTTCCGCCAGCCGGTCCCCGGCGGGCGCATCGTCATCGCTGACGACGACGATGCGGGAACCGAGATCAGGCACATCGGCGGCCATGAAGCCGTGAATGGCGGAGACGGAGAGGATGCCGTCATGCCCTTCAAGCGCCTTCATCCGGTCGACGAAACCACGCATCGGCTGGCGGCTGGTCGGCAACACCTCGATCATGCGGCAGTCGAAGACGGAGATGCGCGGGCGAATCTCGCCGGTCGAGGCACGATGGGCGAGATCGACGAGGCTTTCCGCCGCGATGACGAAATCGGTGTGCGGGAATTCCTTGAAGACAACGACGATGTCGGCGTTGTCGGTGCGTTTCGCGCTCAGGTGGCTGTGCGGATCGAAGGTAACCCCGACGATGGCGTTCGGGCCGACGATGCGGCGCACGCCCTCGATGATCTCGCCCTCGCAGTCGAGGCAGTTCTCCGCCACCATGGCGCCGTGCAGGCCGAGCAGAACGATGTCGAGCGGCATGGCCGCGCGCACTTCCTCGAGCATCTGGTCCCTCAGGAACTCCCAGGTGCGGCCGTTGACGATGCCGCCGGGTTCGGCCCAGGTGGCGGTGCCCTCGATCACCTGCCAGTCGTATTGGCGGGCACGTTCGCGTGCGACCGGGAAGACGGCGCTGCACAGCGTCGGCGTCGGCGGATGTGCGCCCGGAGGAGCATAGAAGCTGTCCTTGAAGTCCTGCAGGTCCGTGCGGAGCGGCGAGAAGGTGTTGGTCTCCGTTGCGAGAGATCCGACGAAGACACGTTTAGGCGCGGCCATCAGGCGGCCTCCCCGAGAAGCTGGCCGGCGTGATGGCAGGCGGTGGATTGGCCCTCGCCCATGTCCGCGATTTCCGGCCGGGTGGTGCGGCAGATATCGGTGGCGAAGGGGCAGCGGGGATGGAAGGCGCAGCCCGGCGGCGGGGCGGCGGCATTGCCCGGCTCGCCGAGGTCGGCGGCAGGCTGGCGTCCCGGGCGGATGCGCGGGATCGAGGCGAGCAGCAGGCGCGTATAGGGATGCGCCGGCCGGCTGAACAGGAGGGATTTTGGCGCCGTCTCGACGATGCGCCCGAGATACATGACCGCAACCCGGTCGGAAATGTGCCGGACGACGCCAAGATCGTGCGAGATGAACAGCATGGAGATGCCGCTTTCGCGCTGCAGGTCCTTGATCAGGTTGAGCACCTGCGCCTGGATCGAGACGTCGAGGGCGGAGACGGCCTCGTCGGCGATGACGAGGCGCGGCTCGACGATCATCACCCGTGCGATGCCGATGCGCTGGCGCTGGCCGCCGGAGAATTCGTGCGGATGGCGGTGCATCACCTTCGGATCGAGGCCGACCTTGGTGAGCGTGTCGGCGATGCGGGCGCGGATCGCCTCGCGCCCCTTCGCCAGGCCGTGGATGCGCACCGGCTCGGCCAGGGTCTGCTCGATGGTCAGGCGCGGGTTGAGCGAGGCGAAGGGATCCTGGAAGATCATCTGGATGTCACGGCGCAATGGCCGGAAGGCCGAGGCCGAGAGAGGCAGGATGTCACGTCCTTCAAGCAGAGCCTTGCCCGCGGTGGCCGGTTCCAGCTTCGTCAGGGTGCGCCCGACCGTCGACTTGCCGCAGCCGCTCTCGCCGACAATGCCGAGCACCTCGCCTTTCGCAAGGTCGAAGGAGACGCCGTCGACGGCCTTCAGAACGCGCGCCTTGCCGCCGAACAGTCCGGCCTTGCGCAGGGAGAAGTGGGTCTTCAGGTCACGGACCTGAAGGAGGGGTGTCGCGGTGTCGCTCATGCGTCCTGCTCCAGTGGATAGTGACAGCGGACGAGATGCGAGGGCGCGATCACATCGAGACCTGGCACGACCTCGTCGCAGCCTCGTCCGGCGCGTGTGCAGCGCGGATGAAAGGCGCAGCCGGCAAGCGTCTCATCCAGCATTGGCACCCGGCCGGGAATGGCCGTGAGCCGCTCGACGTCTTCGTCGGCTTCCGGGATCGAGTCGAGCAGGCCGCGCGTGTAGGGATGACGCATGGCGCTGAACAACTCGGCGGAGGCGGCACTTTCCACGACCCGGCCGCGATACATGACGGCGATGCGGTCGCAGGTCTCGGCGATGACGCCGAGGTCGTGCGAGATCAGCATGACCCCCATGCCGGTCTCCGCCTGAAGATCGACGATGAGCTTGAGAATCTGCGCCTGGACGGTGACGTCGAGCGCGGTCGTGGGCTCGTCGGCGATGAGCAGCCGCGGCGACCCGGCAAGCGCCATGGCGATCATCACCCGCTGGCGCTGGCCGCCGGAAAGCTGGTGCGGGTAGCTGTCGAGGCGGCCCGTCGGGTCCGGGATGCGGACCATGGTGAGCAGTTCGAGCGCCCGTTCCCGGGCGGCTCTTTTCGAGATCCGCCTGTGCTCGCGGATCGTCTCGACGATCTGGTCGCCGATCCGGTAGACCGGGTTGAGCGAAGTCATCGGCTCCTGGAAGATCATCGACATCTCGTTGCCCATGATCGCCCGGCGCTCACGCGCCGGCAGGCGCAGGAGATCGCGCCCCTGGAACAGGATCTCGCCGGAAAGCACGCGTATCGGCGTTCCCTCCAGCAGGCCCATGATGGCCAGCGAAGTGAGGCTCTTGCCGCAGCCGCTCTCGCCGACGATGCCGAGCGTCTCGCCGGCATCGAGCGTCAGCGAGAGATCCTCGACCACCGTCAGCAGTCCCTCGCCAGTGGCGACGGCCAGTGTCAGGCCGCGCATGTCGAGCAGTCTTTCGGATCTGTGTGTCATCGCTTCAGACCCCCTTGATGTCGTTCTTGAAGCGCGGGTCGATGCTGTCGCGCAGTGCGTCGCCGACCAGGTTCATGGAGAACACCGAGAGGATGATCAGCGCACCGGGGAAGAGCAGCAGCCAGGAGGCGCGGGTCACGTAGATGCGCGATTCCGACAGCATGTTGCCCCAGCTCGGGACCTCGGGCGGCAGGCCGAGGCCGAGGAAGTCGAGGGCGGCCGCCTGGAGCTGGGCGAAGGCGAAGATGAAGCTTGCCTGGACGAGCAGAGGCGAGACCAGGTTGGGCAGGATGTGGCGGAACAGGATGCTGGCATTGCCGGCGCCCGAACAGGTGGCGGCGTCGACGAAGACCTCTCCCTTCAGCTTCAGCGTCATGCCGAACAGGATGCGGGCGGTGGTCGTCGCATAGACGATGCCGATGACCAGCACCGTGTTGACGACGCTGCGCTCCAGAAGCGTCATCAGCACCAGGGCGAGCAGCAGCGCGGGAAAGGCCATGAGAACGTCGACGACGCGCATCAGGACATTGCCGAGCCGGGTGAAATAGGCCGACAGCATGCCGGTGAGCCCACCCGCGACGAGCGCCACGAAGACGGAGCCGATGCCGATGACGATCGCCATGCGCGCGCCGTAGATGCTGCGCGAGAAGGTGTCGCGGCCGAAGTGGTCGGTGCCGAACAGGTGTTCGGCGCCGGGCGGGGTAAGGCGCACGACCGGATCGATCTCGAGCGGATCGTAAGGCACGATCAGCGGCGCGAAGACGGCGGCGAGGACGACGAGGCAGAGCCAGGCGAGGCCGAGGCTCGCCAGCGGGCGGCCCTTGAAGATGCGTCCCGTGACGGCGAGCGCGGTCATGCCGAGCCTCCTTGCGCGACGGTTGAAGGGGCGAGTGCGAGGGGTGCGCGCGGACCGTTCATTTCAGCGACACCCGCGGGTCGAGCCAGGCGTAGGCGAGGTCGACGAGAAGATTGATGACCATGTAGAGCACCACGATGATCAGGATGACGCCCTGGATGACGGGGTAGTCGCGCCGCAGGATCGACTGGACGACGAGGCGGCCGATGCCGGGCAGGGAGAAGACGGTCTCCGTCACCACGGCCTCCGAGACGAGGGCGGCGAAGGTGAAACCGAAGGCGGCCGCGACCGCGATCAGCGCGTTGCGGAAGACATGCTTCGTCGCGACCTTCCAGGGGGCGAGGCCCTTGGCGCGGGCGGTGCGTACATGATCCTCGCGCTGCACGTCGAGCATGGAGGCACGTACCAGGCGGATGATCAGCGCCGCATTGGGGGCGGCCAGCGTGAAGCTCGGCAGCAGCAGGTAGCGCAGGTTGGCGAGCCCGCCGTCGTCGGAAACGGAGGGATAGCCGGACGAGGGCAGCCAGCCGAGCGTCACGGAGAAGATCAGGATCAGGTAGAGGCCGAGCCAGAAGGTCGGCACCGAGGCGAAGAGCATGGCGCCGCCGGAGGTGATCTGGTCGACCCAGGTGCCGTGGCGAGTGGCGGCGACGACGCCGATCGGCACGCCGAGAAGGACGATCCAGACCATCGTCATGACGGCCAGCAGGATCGAGGTTTCCGCGCCGTCGGCAATGACGCCCGTCACCGGCGTGCGGAAGAAGATCGAGGTGCCGAAATCGCCCTGCAGCACGTTGCCCAGCCATAGCAGGTACTGCTGGTAGAGCGGCTGGTCGAGACCCATTTCGCGGGTCAGCGCGTCGATCTCCTCCGGTGTCGCGCTGTCGCCGAGCAACACCGCTGCCGGGTCGCCGGGGATCAGGTGAACGAAGAGGAAGACGAGCAGGGAGGCGGCCAGCAGCGTCGGCACGAGCGCCAGCAGTCTCCGCGTCGCATATCCGAGCATGAGCGTATCTTTCCGCGATGTGTCCGGGGGCGGCCAAGTCCGCCCCCGGCCCTTGCGTTCAGTGTCGTCCGACGGACGGCGTTTCGCAAAGGCCGGAGGGGACCGGGAGGACGTCTGTTACTTGGAGACGTTCCAGAAGTGCGGCCAGATCAGGGTCGCTTCCCCGAGGCCTTCAAGACGGGGCGAGGCGATGTTGTAGGTGTAGATGTCGCCCGTCTTCATTGTCGGCACCTGCTCGTAGATCAGGGCCTGGATCTCGGACCAGAGCTTCTGCCGCTCGGCCGGGTCGGAAGAAGCGGTGAACTTTGCCTTCAGGGCCGCCTTTTCCGGGGTTGCCCACCAGCCGGGGTAATTGTCGTTCATGACCGAGATCAGGATCGGGTCGGGAACGAAGCCGTGATGGGTGAAGAACAGGTCCCACTGGTCCGGCTGGGAGCGCTTCTTGATCAGCGTCGCCCAGTCATAGACCTGCAGGTCGATGTTGAAACCGGCCTGGGCGAGCTGCTTGGTGTAAACGATCGCCGTGTCGTAGTGGAAGGCGTAGTTGGTCGACACCATGAACTTGATCGGTTCGCCATTGTAGCCGGCCTCGGCCGCCAGCGACTTGGCGGCTGCCGCGTCGCCCTTGCTGAAATTGTCCGTACCTGCGTCGGTGTACCAGACATTGCCTTCGGGCTGGAACGAGCCGTTGGCGCGCCACAGCTTTTCCGGGCCAATGGCGACCTGAAGGGCCGGGGTCTTGTTCAGTGCGGTCTGGATGGCGCGGCGAAGGGCGAAGTTCTCCTTCAGCGGGCCGTCCTTGGAGTTCAGGAATACGAGGCCGAAGATCGGGCCGCCATTGAGGATCGTCTTCACGTCCGGGTTGGCGTCGAGATCGGCGAAGAGATCGCCGGGGATGTTCTCGGCATAGTCGTAGTCGCCGGCCTGCAGGCCGCTGACACGGGTGCCGACGTCGGGAACCGGGATGAAGCGCAGGGCATCGAACTCGGCCTTGCGCGCGCCGCCATAGCCGCTCGGCTCGCCGGAGGGCGAATCGTAGTCGTCGAAGCGGACGAGTTCGACGTGACGGTTCGGCTGCCATTCGCCAAAGCGGTAGGGGCCGGTGCCGATATACTGTTCGGGTGCGATCGGCTCCTTGCCGGCGCCTGAAGCGACGGATGCCGGATAGATCGCCGGGCCGCCGTTGATGAAGGCCATCAGGTTCTTCCAGGGGCCGAAAGGCTCCTTCAGGCGGATGGTGACCTCATGGTCGCCGGTTGCCTCGACGCTCTCGACATTGGCGAACAGCAGGCTGCCGCGCGAGCCGTGCTCGCCCCAGCGCTGCAGGGAGGCGACGACGTCGGCGGAGGTCATGTCCTCGCCATTGTGGAAGGTGACGTCCTTGCGCAGGGTGATGACGATGGTCTTGCCGCCGTCCTCGATGCGGTCGCTCTCGGCCAGCAGCGGCACGGGCGCATTGCTCGCATCGAACGTGTAGAGCCCCTCGAACATGTGATGGGCGATGGTGGTCGCGAGATCCGAGGTGACCACGTGCTGGTCAAGGCTGGGCGGCTCGCCGATCGTGGCGTAGCGCAGGGTGCCGGCGGCGAACGCCGTGCTGGCCATCGACGTCGCAAGGGCGGCGGCGAGCACCGTTTTCCAACGATTCTTCCGAAACATTTCACTCCTCCAGTGCAAGGGACCTCTGGCGGCTCCTATGGTGTCAGGCCGGATGATCCGCGGTCGCGCGCAATGTGGCGGGACGGCGAGCATCCAACGATCGCCGACTCTCTGGTCGGTTGCTCGTTATGTAAAAAATTTTCATAAATGTAGGAAACTGTCAAACTGGAATTTGAAAAATCCGCTAAACTGCGGTAGATAATGAAAGAAACTTTCATATCGAATGGAGAGACAGCATGACCCTAGGCATTATTCGCTATGATACGGCCGATCTGGCGGCGGGCGGACAGAAGCGGCCCTTCGCCAAGGCGGTGCGCGCCGGCGACTTTGTCTATGTCTCCGGCCAGGTGCCGGCGGACGGGGGGGAGATCATCACCGGCGGCATCGTGGCGCAAACGGAAAAGGTGGTGGAAAACATCAAGGCCGTTCTGGCGCTGGCCGGCTGCGGGCTGGAGCATGTGGTCAAGGTCAATGTCTGGCTCGACGATGCCCGCGACTTCTCCAGCTTCAACGCCGTGTTCGAGCGGCATTTCATCGACAATCCTCCCGCCCGCTCGACGGTCCAGTCGCCGCTGATGGTGGATGCCAAGGTCGAGATGGATGTCATCGCCTACAAACCCGAATAACCTTGCACGCGACGCGCGCCGCTCCGGCGTGCGGCAAGAGGGCGGGGAGGCCGTGGCCAAGGTCATCGACATCATTGCGCAGCTGCGGCGGCTGGATGGTGCGTTCCCCAAGCGCGAGCAGCGGGTGGCGGACTATGTGCTCGCGAACCTGGAGACCATCGCCTATCAGCGGCAGAGCGAGATCGCGGCCGGGGCAGGCGTTTCGGACGCCACCGTAAACCGTTTCTGCCAGACGCTCGGCTGCGACGGGTTCAAGGACTTCAAGATCCGCTTCGCGCAAAGCGTCGCGGTCTCCTTGCAGTATCTGGGCGGGCCGGGCAATGACAGCTCGGTCTCCGACCAGCTGGTGGCGCAGGTCTTCGGGGCGCTGGTCGATACGCTCAACACGGCACGCGGGCAGCTCGACAGCGCGGCGATACAGGCCGCCATCGATCTGCTTGCCGGAGCGCGGCGCATCATCTTCTTCGGCGTTGGCGGCGGTTCGGCCAACGTGGCCCGGGAAGGGGCGAACCGCTTCTTCCGTCTCGGCATCCCGGCCGAAGCGCATTCCGACGGCTACCTGCAGCGCATGCTCGCCTCGACGCTGGAGCCGGGCGATGTGGTTTTCGCGGTCTCGGCCAGCGGCTCGCCGGCGGAGCTGCTCGACAGCGTCGCCATCGCCCGGCAGTACGGAGCCCAGACCTTGAGCCTGACCAAGGCGGGCTCGGACCTGGCGCTGGCGACGGACATCACCATCGGGGTCGACCTGCCGGAGGATCAGGACATCTTCAAACCGAGCGCGTCGCGGCTGGCCTTTACCGCGATCGTCGACGTTCTTGCCGCCGGCGCTGCCCGCAAGCGGCCGGAGCGGGTGAAGGAGTACCTGCGCCGTATCCGCACTTCGCTGATGCCGCTGTCCAAGGATGTCGGGCCGAAGCCGATCGGCGACTGAGCCGGCGTTTTCCACCGGCTTGCGTTGCGTCGCAGCAAAAGCGCGATTGAACAAATTTACGGCATGCGCATAATATGGGCATGCGTGAGCCGCTTTCCATTCTCGTGATCGATGCCAACAGGATCCGCTCGTCCATCATCGAGCAGGGCCTGCGCGATGCCGGCCATGAGCGGGTGATCGTCGTCGACAACATGGACGGTCTCGTGCGGCGGATCACCGAGATCGATCCGGATGTCATCGTCATCGATCTGGAAAATCCCAACCGGGACCAGCTCGAGCACATGTTCCAGGTGTCGCGCGCCGTGCGCCGGCCGATCGCCATGTTTGTCGATCGTTCCGAGAGCGGCGCCATCGAGGCCGCGGTCGATGCGGGCGTTTCCGCCTATGTGGTGGACGGGCTCAAGCGCGAGCGGGTGAAGCCGATCCTCGACATGGCCATCAGTCGCTTCAAGGCGTTCAGCCGGCTCTCCCAGGAGCTGGAGGAGGCGCGCACGGAGCTTGCCGACCGCAAGACCATCGAGCGGGCCAAGGGCATCCTTATGCGCAATCGGGGCGTTGACGAGGACGAGGCCTATCAACTCCTGCGCAAGGCGGCGATGAACCAGGGGCGCCGGGTTATCGACGTTGCCGAGGGCCTGGTCATTTCAAGCGGACTTTTGGAGAAGTAGGACACGCGATGAACCGATCCGACGGCGACACGGTGATTGCCGGCTTCATTCCGCTTCTCGACAGCGCGCTTCTGGTCGCGGCGGCCGAACGCGGCTTTGCCGCGGAGGAGCGCGTCGACCTGCGCCTGGTGCGGGAAACCTCCTGGGCGAACATCCGCGATCGCATCGCCATCGGTCATTTCGACGTTGCCCACATGCTGGCGCCGATGCCGATTGCCGCCTCGCTCAACATCACCTCGCTGGCGGTGCCGATGCTGGCGCCGATGACGCTGGGGCTCGGGGGCAATGCCATCACGGTGTCGACAGGGTTGTGGCGTGCGATGGAGCAGGCCGGTGCGGCCGGCAACGGCGACCCGGCATCGACGGGGCAGGCACTTGCCCGGGCGATCGCGGCGCGGCCGGCGGGCGCGGCGCGCCTGCGTTTCGGCGTGGTCCATCCCTTTTCCGGGCACGCCTATGAACTGCGCTACTGGCTCGCCGCTTCGGGCATCCACCCTGATCGCGACGTGGAAATCACCGTGCTGCCGCCACCATTGATGGCAGACGCGCTGAAGGCCGACCGGCTTGACGGCTATTGTGTCGGCGAGCCGTGGAATACGGCCGCCGCGCTTGCGGGCACCGGGCGGATTGTCACCACCAAGGCGGCGATCTGGCCAGGCAGCCCGGAAAAGGTGCTGGGCGTGACCCGCAAGTGGGCGGACGCCAATGGCGACACGCTGGCGGCGCTCATCCGGGCGCTGGCGAAGGCCGCGATCTGGTGCGGCGATGCGACCAACCATGCGGACCTTGCCGTGCTCCTGAGCGGGCCGGACTATCTCGACTGCCCGGCCGAATGGTGCCGGCCGGCGCTGAGCGGGCTTATCGCCCTGTCGCGCGATGCCGCGCTCGCGGTGCCCGACTTCCTTTCCTTCACCGCGCCCGGCGCGCTGCAGCCCTCCACCGATCATGCGCTGTGGTTCTACAGCCAGATGCTGCGCTGGGGGCAGGTGCAGCACGACCCGGCGCGCGAGGCGATTGCCCGCGAGACATACCGCCCCGATCTCTTCGCTGCCGCCATGCCGAAGACCGGAAAGCCGAGCGCGGGCGCCCGCCCGGGCCAGGCGGGACCGCCGCAGCGCTTCTATGACGGGGTCGAGTTCACCCCGCAGGACATTGCCGGCTACGTCGCCGGTTTCCCGATCCGCGCCTGACGCCTGCTCGTGTGAAATACAGCTGCCTTGTTTTGTGCATTGCACAAGGATTGGTCAGATGCCCTGTCGCTTTGCCCTGCCTTTTGGCGCTGCGCTGGCCGTCATGCACCGGAGCTGTTTCCGAAAATCCAGTTGAATCAATCCTGCGGACATTTTTCGCCAGTTGGCATGTCTCCTGCATTGAAGTAGGCGGGCCGAAGATGGCCACGACATAACGCGTCCAAGGACGGACGCTTCGGCAAAGCCGCCGTTGAGATCTGCCAGCGCCCTCCCGCGCCGGTGTCTCGACGGCGGCTTTTTTATTGGTGACGCGGGCAGGCCTGGGGCGTGCCGCGCGCAGGAGGGAGAACAGTCGTGATCCAGATCCCGCTTTCCATCACGCGAACGACGATGGCCGGGCTTTTCGGCCTCGCGATCATGGCGGCGACACCGCTTGGCGCGCAGGCCCAGACCTTGCTGCCGGAGAAGGACGAGCTGAAATTCGGCTTCATCAAGCTGACCGACATGGCGCCGCTGGCGATCGCCTACGAGAAGGGCTTCTTCGAGGACGAGGGCCTGTTCGTGACGCTGGAGCCGCAGGCCAACTGGAAGGTGCTGCTCGACCGGGTGATCACCGGTGAGCTCGACGGCGCCCACATGCTGGCCGGCCAGCCGCTTGCCGCGACCATCGGCTTCGGCACCAAGGCGCATATCGTGACGCCGTTTTCGATGGACCTGAACGGCAACGGCATCACCGTTTCCAACGAGGTCTGGGAGATGATGAAGCCGCATCTTGCCATGCAGGCCGACGGCAAGCCCGTGCATCCGATCCCGGCAAGCGCCTTGAAGCCGGTCGTCGACGGCTTCAAGGCGCAGGGGCGGCCCTTCAACATGGGCATGGTGTTCCCTGTCTCGACCCACAATTACGAGCTGCGCTACTGGCTCGCCTCCGGCAACATCCATCCCGGCTTCTATTCGAGCTCCGACATTTCCGGGCAGATCAAGGCCGATGCGCTGCTCTCCGTCACCCCGCCACCGCAGATGCCGGCAACGCTCGAGGCCGGCACGATCAACGGCTATTGCGTTGGCGAGCCGTGGAACCAGCAGGCGGTGTTCAAGGGCATCGGCGTGCCGGTGATCACCGATTACGAGATCTGGAAGAACAATCCGGAGAAGGTCTTCGGCCTGACCAAGGAGTTCACCGAAACCAATCCGAATACCACGCTGGCGCTGACCAAGGCGCTGATCCGCGCGGCACGCTGGCTTGACGAGAACGACAATGCCAACCGGATGGAGGCCGTCGAGATCCTGTCGCGGCCCGAATATGTCGGTGCCGATGCGGAGGTCATCGCCAACTCGATGACCGGCACGTTCGAATACGAGAAGGGCGACACGCGCGAAGTGCCGGACTTCAACGTCTTCTACCGCTACTTCGCGACCTATCCCTATTATTCCGATGCGGTCTGGTACCTCACCCAGATGCGCCGCTGGGGCCAGATCGGCGAGCACAAGCCCGACGACTGGTATGCCGACGTGGCAAAAAGCGTCTACCTGCCGGACGTCTACCTGAAGGCGGCACGTCTGCTGGTCGAGGAAGGCCACGCGGAGGAAGGCGAGTTCCCTTTCGAAAGCGACGGCTACCGCGCCCCGACACCGGCCACGGACGTCATCGACGCCATTCCCTATGACGGCCGCGCACCCAACGCCTACATCGACAGCCTTCCGATCGGACTGAAGGGCAAGCAGGTCGTCGACGGCAACGAGGTGGTCGGCGGCTGAGGCCGCCTGCGCCCGGCCGGCGGCACTGCTGCGCGGCCGGGTGTCCTCCCAGCATCTTGCGCAAGGACAAGGACTTCACGACATGGCAAATGCCGAAACCGCCACCATCGACGCTCCGGTCGTCGGCCACCGCCGCGAACGGCTGCTTGCCGGGCTTGGCCGTGCCGCCGGCTGGTTCGACGCACTCGGCCTCTCCTTCCTGGTGCCGCTTGCCCGGTTGGCGCTGGGCGACAGCCCGCGCGAGCAACTTAGGCAGTTGAAGCGCGTGCTGGTCATTCCGATGATCGGCATCGTCGCCTTCCTGGTTGCCTGGGCGGCCTTCGCCCCGAAGATCGAGACCTCGCTCGGAGCCGTGCCGGGACCGGTTGCGGTGTGGGAGCAGGCCGGCAACCTGTGGGACGACCACCTGCGGGAACGCGAGAAGGCGGCCGCCTTCTACGAGCGGCAGGACATACGCAATGCCAAGCTGGAAGCCGCCGGCCAGCATGACCGGGTGAAGTGGCGCAGTTATACCGGCAAGCCGACCTATCTCGACCAGATCCTCACCTCGCTCATAACCGTCGGGCTCGGCTTCGTCATCGCGACGCTGATCGCCGTACCGCTGGGCATCGCCTCGGGCCTCTCGCGCACCGTCAATGGCGCGATCAATCCGTTGATCCAGATCTTCAAGCCGGTGTCGCCGCTCGCCTGGCTGCCGATCGTGACGATGATCGTCTCGGCGCTCTATGCGGATCCGGCCGACTGGCTGCCGAAGTCGCTGCTCATCTCGGCGGTGACGGTGACGCTGTGCTCGCTCTGGCCGACCCTGATCAACACCGCGCTCGGTGTCGCCTCGGTCGACAAGGACCTGATGAATGTCGGCCGGGTCTTGCAACTGCCGACCCGCAAGACCGTGATGAAGCTGGTGCTGCCCTCGTCGCTGCCGCTGATCTTCACGGGCCTGCGCCTGTCGCTCGGCGTCGGCTGGATGGTGCTGATCGCGGCCGAGATGCTGGCGCAGAACCCGGGCCTGGGCAAGTTCGTCTGGGACGAGTTCCAGAACGGTTCCTCGCAGTCGCTGGCGCGCATCATGGTGGCGGTCTTCACCATCGGCCTGATCGGCTTCGCTCTCGACCGCGTGATGTATGCGCTGCAGCGCGCCTTCACCTTCTCCGCGACACGGTGAGGGACGCCATGACGATCCTCGAGATTTCAAGGCTCTCCAAGTCCTTCGGCGAGGGGCGCGCGCGCAACGACGTGCTCGCCGATATCGACCTGAAGGTGAAGGAGGGCGAGTTCATCGCCATTGTCGGTTATTCCGGCACCGGCAAGACGACGCTGATTTCGCTGCTCGCCGGCCTTGTCGAACCTGACCAGGGCGGCGTCATTTTCAAGGGGCGGGAAATCGACGGGCCCGGTCCGGAGCGCGGCGTTGTCTTCCAGTCCTATTCCCTGATGCCGTGGCTCTCGGTCTTCGGCAACGTCATGCTGGCCGTCGACAGCGTGTTCTCGAAAGCGCCGAAGGCGGAGCGGACCGCCATCGCCGACAAGTACATCGCCATGGTCGGCCTTGCCCATGCCCGCGACCGCAAGCCGGCGGAGCTTTCCGGCGGCATGCGCCAGCGGGTGGCGGTTGCCCGCGCACTCGCCATGCGTCCCGAGGTGTTGCTGCTCGACGAGCCGCTGTCGGCGCTCGACGCGCTGACCCGGGCGAAACTGCAGGACGAGTTCGCGGCGATCTGCAACGAGGAAAAGAAGACCATCGTCCTCATCACCAATGACGTCGATGAGGCGATCCTGCTTGCCGACCGGATCATTCCGCTGATACCGGGCACGCCGGCGACGTTGGGTCCCGCGTTCAACGTGCCCTTCGCCCGTCCGCGCGAGCGGGGCGAACTCAATCATGACGATGCTTTCATCGCTCTGCGAGCCGAGGTCACCGAATACCTGATGGAGGTTGGGGCCGGCCGTGATGCGGGTGCGGCGCGCGATCTCGTGCTGCCCAATGTGGTGCCGATCGGACAAGGGGCGGTGACTGGGACACGCCAACAGGCGGCGGGTGAACCCGCCGATGTGCCGCCGGAAGCCTATGGGCGGGCGGCGGAGGGCGTGCGGGTCGAGCGCTATCTCGAGTTCAGCCAGTTGAAGAAGGTCTATCCGACGCCGAAAGGGCCGCTCACCGTCGTCGACGGGTTCGAACTCTCGATGACCAAGGGCGAGTTCGTGACGCTGATCGGTCATTCGGGCTGCGGCAAGTCGACGGTTCTGTCCATGGCCGCCGGCCTCAACCCGATCACGGAAGGGACTGTCATCCTCGACGGCACCCATGTGACGAAGGCCGGCCCGGATCGGGCGGTGGTCTTCCAGGCGCCCTCGCTGATGCCCTGGATGACGGCCTACGACAATGTCGCGCTGGGCGTCGACCAGGTCTACCCGCATGCAAGCGCGGCCGAGCGCCGCGACATTGTCGAATATTACCTTTCGCGCGTCGGGCTGGCAGACAGCATGGAGCGGGCGGCAAGCGATCTTTCCAACGGGATGAAGCAGCGGGTGGGTATTGCCCGCGCCTTCGCCCTGTCGCCGAAGCTGCTGCTGCTCGACGAGCCGTTCGGCATGCTTGACAGCCTGACCCGCTGGGAATTGCAGGACGTGCTGATGGACGTGTGGGCGCGGACCCAGGTGACGGCCGTCTGCGTTACTCACGATGTCGACGAGGCGATCCTGCTCGCCGATCGGGTGGTGATGATGTCGAACGGACCCAATGCCCGCATCGGCAACATCATGGAAGTGGACCTGCCGCGACCGCGCTCGCGCAAGGCGCTGATCAACCACCGTGACTACTACGCCTATCGCGAGGAACTGCTCGATTTCCTGGAAGCCTACGAGGGCGGTGCCCATCCGGGGGCTGAGCAACTCAGCGCCATCACCGCCAAACGGGCGTCGCGGATTGCGCGCCAGAAGGCTGCCGCCGAAGCGGCCGAATAGGAGGAACCGCCATGACCGACAAGAAGAAGCTCGTGGTGATCGGCGCCGGCATGGCGTCGGGCCGCATGCTGGAGACCCTGCTGGAAGCGGCGCCTGACGCCTATGACGTGACGCTGTTCGGTGCCGAGCCGCGCGGCAACTACAACCGCATCATGCTGTCGCCGGTGCTGGCCGGCGAGAAGAGCTACGAACAGATCGTCACCCATGACGGCGACTGGTATGCGGCGAACGGCATCGCCTGTCGCTTCGGCGAAACGGTGACGCGGATCGACCGCAACGCGAAGACCGTGACGACGGCGGCAGGCGAGACCCCGTACGACAAACTGGTGATCGCCACCGGCTCGGCGCCCTTCATCATCCCGATTGCCGGCCGCGACCTGCCGGGCGTGCGCGCCTTCCGCGATCTCGACGATGTCGAGGCGATGGTCGAGGCGGCGGCACGCCCCGGCGCGAAAGCCGTGGTGATCGGCGGTGGGCTGCTCGGGCTCGAGGCTGCGGCGGCGCTGCGCTCGCGCGGCATGGAGGTCGTCGTCCTGCATCTGATGGGACACCTGATGGAGCGGCAGCTCGATCCTGCCGCCGGGCATTTGCTGCGCCGGGAGCTGGAAGGGCGCGGCATCACCGTACACACGCAAGCGCAGACCAAGGCGATCCTCGGCAACGAGCGTGTCGAGGCGGTGCTGCTCGACGACGGCACGGTCTATCCGGCCGATCTCGTGGTGATGGCCGTCGGCATCCGTCCGGAAATCCGCATTGCCGTCGATGCCGGGCTCGACGTGGAGCGCGGCATCGTCATCGATGACCGCACTTTCACCTCCGATCCGGACATTCTGGCGGTGGGCGAATGCGTCGAGCACGAGCGCGTCTGCTACGGCCTCGTCGCGCCGCTTTACACGATGGCCGGCGTCGCGGCGAAGACACTGCTCGGCGAGGAGGCGGCGTTCCGGCCGCTGGAAACGGCAACGCAGCTCAAGGTAACCGGCGTCAGCCTCTATTCCGCCGGAGACTTCGCCGATGGCGAGGATCGCGACGAGATCGTCCTGCGCGATGCGTCGGCCGGGATCTACAAGCGCCTGGTGCTGAAGGACAACCGCATCATCGGCGCGGTGCTCTACGGCGAGGCGGCGGACGGGCCCTGGTTCTTCGATCACATCCGCAACCGCACCGACATTTCCGACATGCGCGAGACGCTGATCTTCGGACAGTCCTACCAGGGAGGTGCCCCGCTGGACCCTACGGCGGCCGTTGCAGCCTTGCCGCCTGAGGCGGAGATCTGCGGCTGCAACGGCGTGTGCAAGGGAACGATCGTCACGGCCATCGAAACGCGCGGACTGACGACACTGGACGAGGTGCGCGCCCATACCAAGGCCTCGGCCTCCTGCGGCACCTGCACAGGGCTCGTCGAGCAGCTGATGCAGGCAACGCTCGGCGAGGCCTTCGCGGTGCAGGCGGTGAAGCCGGTCTGCGGCTGCACGCATCTTGGCCACGACGAGGTGCGCCGGCTGATCAGGGCAAAGGAGCTGAAGAGCATTCCGGCGGTGATGCAGGAGCTTGAATGGACCTCGTCGGGCGGCTGCGCCAAGTGCCGGCCGGCGCTCAACTACTATCTCGTGTGCGACTGGCCGGACGAATATGCCGACGACTACCAGTCGCGCTTCATCAACGAGCGGGTGCACGCCAACATCCAGAAGGACGGCACCTATTCCGTCGTGCCGCGCATGTGGGGCGGGGTGACGTCGGCAGCGGAGCTGCGGGCGATTGCCGATGTGGTCGACAAGTTCGACATCCCGACGGTCAAGGTCACCGGTGGCCAGCGCATCGACATGCTCGGCATCCGCAAGGAGGACCTGCCGGAGGTGTGGGCCGATCTGGGCAAGGCCGGCTTCGTCTCCGGTCACGCCTATGCTAAGGGCCTGAGAACGGTGAAGACCTGCGTCGGTTCCGATTGGTGCCGTTTCGGCACGCAGGATTCGACCGGGCTCGGCATCGCCATCGAGAAGTTCATGTGGGGCTCCTGGACCCCGGCCAAGGTGAAGATGGCGGTGTCGGGATGCCCGCGCAACTGCGCCGAGGCGACCTGCAAGGATGTCGGGGTGATCTGCGTCGACAGCGGCTTCGAGATCCACTTCGCCGGGGCCGCCGGCCTCGACATCAAGGGCACGGAAGTGCTCGGCCATGTCGCCACCGAGGGGGAGGTGATGCGTCACATCGTGGCGCTGGTGCAGATGTACCGGGAGCAGGGCCACTATCTGGAGCGCATCTACAAATGGGCCAAGCGCATCGGCCTTGACGAGATCCGCCGGCAGATCATGGACGAGCTGGAACGGCGCGAGGCCTATTACGAGCGCTTCGTCTTCTCGCAGAAGTTCGCCCAGGTCGACCCGTGGTCGGAGCGCGCCTCCGGCAAGGACAAGCACGAGTTCAAGCCGCTGGCGACCCTGGAACTGGAGGCGGCGCAGTGACGGCGATGACGACGAACTGGATCGAGATCGGCCTGCTGGAGGACATCCCGCGCGAGGGTGCAAGGTTGATCAGGACGCCATCGGGTTGCATTGCGGTGTTCCGCACTGCCGGCGACGAGGTGCATGCGCTCGACGACCGCTGCCCGCACAAGGGCGGTCCGCTCAGCCAGGGCATTGTCCACGGCACGTCGGTGACCTGCCCCTTGCACAACTGGGTCTTCGACCTTTCCACCGGCCTGGCGCAAGGCGCCGACGAGGGGCAGGTCGCGACCTATCCGGTGCGGGTGCGCGAGGGCGTGCTGCAGATCGCCGCGGGCAAGCTTGCGGCGGAGAGGTGACGAGCCATGCCGGATAGTGTGCGCACCACCTGTCCCTATTGCGGCGTCGGTTGCGGGGTGATCGCCACCCGGCAGGACGGCGGCCGGGTGAGCGTTGCCGGCGACCCAGCGCATCCGGCGAATTTCGGCCGGCTATGCTCGAAGGGATCGGCGCTGGCCGACACGCTCGCCGATCCGGACCGGCTGCTCTTTCCGGAAATCGCCGGCAAGCGGGTCGGCTGGAACGAGGCGCTCGACCACATCGCCACGCGCTTTGCGGACACCATCGCCGAACACGGGCCGGACAGCGTTGCCTTCTACGTGTCCGGGCAGATCCTCACCGAGGACTACTATGTCGCTAACAAGCTGATGAAGGGGTTCATCGGTTCGGCCAATATCGACACGAATTCCAGGCTGTGCATGGCCTCGTCGGTCGCCGGTCACCGGCGTGCCTTCGGCTCCGACACGGTGCCGGGAACCTACGAGGACCTGGAGGAGGCGGACCTTGTCGTGCTGGTCGGCTCCAACCTGGCCTGGTGTCATCCGGTGCTCTACCAGCGACTGGAGGCGGCGCGCGCGCGGCGGCCGGGCCTGAGGCTGGTGGTGATCGACCCGCGCCGCACGGCGACGGCGGCCAGCGCCGATCTGCATCTGGCGCTGGCGCCCGATACGGACGTGGCGCTCTACAACGGGCTGCTTGCCCATCTGGAGCGCGCGGGGCGCATCGACCGCACCTATGTCGCCCGCCACACGCGCGGGCTGGAGGCGGCGCTCGAGGTTGCGCGCGGCTGTGACGTCGCGACCGTCGCGGAGGCGACGGGACTTGCAAGCGCCGACATCGCCCGCTTCTACGAGTGGGTGGGGGAAACGCCGAAGACGGTCACGGTCTACAGCCAGGGCGTGAACCAGTCAGTCGTCGGCACCGACAAGGTCAATGCAATCCTCAACACCCATCTGGCGAGCGGGCGCCTCGGCAGGCCCGGTTGCGGTCCCTTCTCGGTCACCGGACAGCCCAACGCCATGGGTGGGCGCGAGGTTGGCGGGCTCGCCAACATGCTGGCGGCCCACATGGCCATCGAGAACCCGGCGCATCGTGGCATCGTGCAGGACTTCTGGCAGAGCCCGCGCATCGCCGAGCGTCCGGGGCTGAAGGCGGTGGAGATGTTCCAGGCCCTGCGCGAGGGGCGCATCAAGGCGATCTGGATCATGGCGACCAACCCGGCCGACAGCCTGCCGGATGCCGACGCGGTGCGTGCGGCGCTGTCTGCCTGCGACTTCGTTGTGGTCTCCGACGTGACCCGGCGGACGGATACCGTGCCTTTCGCCAACGTGCTGCTGCCGGCCGCCGCCTGGGGCGAAAAGGACGGCACGGTGACCAATTCCGAGCGACGGATCTCGCGCCAGCGCGCTTTTCGCGCTCCGCCCGGCGAGGCGCGCCCGGACTGGTGGGCGCTGACGCAAGTGGCGCGGCGGATGGGGTTTGCGGAAGCTTTTGCGTATGAGCGACCCGCCGACATCTACCGCGAGCACGCGGCGCTTTCGGCCGAGCAGAACCACGGGTCCCGCGACTTCGACATTGGTGCGCATACGGGGATCGACGAGGCGACGTATGATGCCCTTGAACCCTTTCAGTGGCCGCTTCGCGCCGATGGCAGCGGCGCGGCCCGCTTCTTCGCTGAGGGCGGCTTCTTTACCGCCGACGGCCGGGCGGCGATCTGGCCCGTCGCCTACCAGGCGCCGAGGAAGCGCGGGCGGCGCTATCCGCTGGTTCTCAACACGGGCCGTATCCGCGACCAGTGGCACATGATGACGCGCACCGGCCTCAGCCCGCGGCTTCTCACCCACATGGCCGAGCCGTTCTGCGAGATCCATCCGCACGATGCCGAGCGCGCCGGCGTCAGCGACGCGCAAGTCGTCGTGCTGGAAAGTCCGCATGGGCGCGCCCTGCTGCGGGCGCTGGTCAGCGACCGGGCGCGGGAAGGCTCGGTCTTCGCGCCGATGCACTGGAGCGACCAGTTTGCGGCCGCAGGCCGGATCGATGCGCTGGTGGGGCCCGAGACGGATCCGGTGTCGGGCCAGCCGGGCTCGAAGTTCACGCCCGTCGCGCTGCGCCCCTTCGCCGCCAGCTGGTACGGTTTTGCCGTGTTGTGCGAGCGACCCGAGGAAATCGGCGCGGAGTACTGGGCCATCGCCCCGGTGGAGGGCGGTTGGCGGGTCGAAATGGCCGGCGCGAATCCGGCCGACGTTCACGAGCTGGCCGCGATGCTTGGCGTTTCGCTTTCGTCCGGCAACGACAGGCTTTCCTACAGGGACACGGCAAGCGGCGAGGAACGGCTCGCCTGCTGGAAGGACGGGCGGCTCGTCGCGGCGCTGTTCACGGGGCCTGCGCCGGTCGGTGTGTCGCGGGCCTGGGCAAGCGGGCTGCTGGCGGCCGGGTTCCCCTCGCTGCGCGAGCGTGCATCGGTGCTGGCCGGACGGCCGGGCGGTACGGCGCCGGATATCGGGGCCATCGTCTGTTCCTGCCGCAATGTGGGTCTCAACCAGATCACGGCGGCGATAAAGGACGGCGCCTGCGACATTGCCACCATTGGCGAGGCAGTCGATGCGGGAACGCAATGCGGCTCCTGCCGGTCGGAGATCGGCGCGATCCTGGCGCGGGTGCAGGGCGGACGGACAGGCGGGAGCGGGTTGCAGGGCGGCGGAATGCCGGAAAGGGAGGATGCGGATGAACCGGTCGCGGAAGCCGTTTGAGGCGGAGAGGCGGCGGGCGCCGCCACGCATGGGCAGGCTTGCCTGCCTGCCCGTCTTCCTGCCGCTGGAAGGGCGATCTGTGCTTGTCGCCGACGGCTCCGACGCGGCGGCCTGGAAGGCGGAGCTGCTGGCGGCTTGCGGGGCGGAGGTGCATGTCTTTGCCGAGACTTGCGATGCGGCCATGGCGACCTTGATCGCCGAGGGCGCGGCGGCGGGATCGCTCGTGCATCACGCGAAGACGTGGAGCCCGGACAGCCTGGCCGGAATGGCGCTTGCGATAGCGGACGCGGAAGACGAGGTGGACGCGCGGCGCTTTGCCGACGCGGCACGGGTGGCAGGCGTACCATGCAACGTCATCGACCGGCCGGAGTTCTGTCAGTTCCAGTTCGGCTCCATCGTCAACCGCTCGCCGCTGGTGATCGGCATCTCGACGAATGGTGCCGCCCCCATTCTCGGCCAGGCGATCCGCCAGCGGATCGAGACCCTGCTGTTGCCCTCGCTTGCCGACTGGGCGCGGCTTGCCACCCGGTTGCGTGGTCGGGTGATGGCGACACTTGCCCCGGGCGCGGGGCGTCGCGCTTTCTGGGAGGGCTTCGTGCGCCGCGCCTTTGCCGGTCCGCTCGACACCGTTGCGGAAGCGGGAATCTCGTCGTTGCTGGCGCGCATCGCGGCGGCGCCGGATGTAACGCGCGGCAAGGTGACGCTGGTCGGCGCGGGGCCGGGCGATGCCGGCCATCTCACCATGAACGCGATCCGGGCGCTGCAGGGGGCCGAGGTGGTGCTTTATGACGCCGGCGTTTCCGCCGAGGTGCTGGAGCTGGCGCGGCGCGAGGCGAAACGCATGCTGGTCGGCGCGGTGACGGGTTCCTGCGCGGCGGACAGCGACGGCACCAGGCTTGCAGCCGCGCTTGCAGGGCAGGGACGGCAGGTGGTGCGGCTGATGCCGGGCGATCCCCGCATGGCAGGTGGCGGCAATCTTGCCGAGGCGCTGCGGGCGCTGGGCATTGCCGTCGAGGTCGTCGCCGGCATCCGGGAGACGAGCGAAGTGACGGGCCGGGATGCCGGGGAGATACGGACAGAGACCGCCCATCTCGCGGCTGGTTATCCGGTTTAGTTATAGCGCCTTCGAATATTGGTATTTGATTGACATATCACTCTGCCGTCTCCTGAGCTGCGAAATGCGTGCGGACGCCCGTCGGCGAGAGCCTTCCGAGAAGCGGTCGCCACACGCGCCAAGCCAGTTCGGGGAGCCCCATCGATGTCGAGACTGTCGGCCTTCAATTTCCAGAAATGGATCGACGAGCACAAGCACCTGCTGAAGCCGCCGGTCGGCAACCAGCAGGTCTGGAAGGATGCCGATCTGATGGTCACCGTCGTCGGCGGGCCGAACAAGCGCACCGACTATCACGACGATCCGGTCGAGGAATTCTTCTACCAGCTCAAGGGCGACATGCTCCTCAAGGTCTATGACGGCAAGGAGTTCTACGACGTGCCGATCCGCGAGGGCGAGATCTTCCTGTTGCCGGCACATGTGCGTCATTCGCCGCAGCGCCCCCAGGAGGGCTCCATCGGCCTGGTGGTCGAGCCGGCACGTCCCGAAGGGGCGCTCGACGCGATCGAGTGGTATTGCTTCGAGTGCGAGCACCTGGTGCACCGCTCCGAGCTTGACCTTGAGTCCATCGTTGACGACCTGCCTCCGGTCTACAAGGCGTTCTACGCCTCCGAGGAAGCTCGCACCTGCCCCAATTGCGGCACGGTCCATCCGGGCAAGGAGCCGCCGGAAGGCTGGGTGAAGCTCTGAGTTCCGGCGGCGACTGACGCCACTTTACGTCCAATCGTTTTTCATCAGCATCGCGCCGGGCGCCCCAGGGCCTTCCCGGCGAGGGAGGAGCATGACATGAAATCCGTATCCCATCTGGTCCGTCTGGTTCCGGCGGCCGCTCTGGCCCTGTCTCTGGGCGTGGGCGCTGCCCAGTCGAAGGAGTTCCGGCTCGGCCTGATCACCCCGCCGCCGCATATCTGGACGGTCGCGGCGACGGCCTTCGGCGACGAGCTCAAGTCTGCGTCGGGTGGCAAGCACAGCGTCACCGTGTTTCCCTCGCAGCAGCTCGGCAACGAGGCGCAGATGATGCAGCAGTTGCAAACCGGCGCGCTCGACATGGCCTTCCTGACCATTGCCGAAGTGTCGAACCGGGTGCCCGATTTCGGCGCCTTCTACGCGCCTTATCTCGCCGACGATGTTGCCCATGCGGGTCGCATCCTGCGCTCCGACGTGGCCAAGGACCTGCTGAGCGGCCTGCCGCAGAAGGCCGGCGTTGTCGGCATCGGCTATTCGATGGGCGGCCTTCGCCAGATCGTCAGCCGCGATCCGGTGACGAGCGCCGCCGACCTTGCCGGCAAGAAGCTCCGCATCACGCCGTTCGAGCCGATCAAGGACTTCTACAACGCACTCGGCGCTGCCTCGACCCCCATGCCCCTGCCGGCCGTCTATGACGCGCTTGCCAATGGCCAGGTCGACGCCATCGACATGGATGCGGAACTGATCTGGGCGCTCAAGTACTACGAGCATGCCGACACGATCCTGATCTCCAACCACATGATGTTCCCGATGGTGGGGCTGGTCTCGGCCCGCGTCTGGCAGTCGCTGTCGGAAGAGGATCGCGCGATGATCGGCAAGCTGATGGCGCGCCATCTCGACGGGGCGATCGACACCTATGTGCAGAAGGAAGGCGACTGGCTGCTCTCGGTCGAGGGCACCGGCCGCACCATCGTCGAGGCGGACGCCGCCTTTTTCGCCGATGCGATCGGCAAGTGGGAAGCGATCTGGAGCGAGAAGGCCCCGGTCCTCAAGGACCTGCGCAAGGTCGCCGAGGAAACGCGCTGACGGGCGACCCGGCCGCCCCTTGCAGGTGGCCCCGGTTGTCGTGTGAAGTGACGTGACGATCCTGGCGCGGGCGACGGGAGACAAGGGATGCTTTACCGGTTGTCCGCCTTGTGGGCGCGCGCGGAGATCGCGCTCGCCGCACTTCTTGCCGCCCTGGTCACCGTCCTCATTCTCGTCAATGTCGCGACGCGTTCCGCCCGCATGGCGATCTACTGGATCGACGAGGCGGCGATCTACGCGATGATCTGGATGACATTCCTGGCCGCGTCCGCCGCTGTCCACCAGCGCTCGGCCGTCGCCGTGACCTTGATCCCCGACATGCTGTCGCCGCGCTCCAGGGCGCGCCTCACGGCGATGCTCGATCTTGTCGCGCTGGGCTTCGGGCTTGCCATCGCATGGTTCTGCTGGATCTGGTTCGATCCGGCGGGCTTCGCCGCGGCAGGCTTCGATGTCGAGGCTTTCCAGGGCGCCACCTTCAACTTCATCTACGCGGAACCGACCACAACGCTCGGCATCCGTAAGGCCTGGGTCTGGCTGATCATGCTGATCTTCTCCTTCGGCTTCGTGCTGCATGCGCTGGCCAACCTGTCGCGCTCTCTGCCCGTCGCCCTCAAGGGGGGCGAGGAGGCCTCCACCGGAGATACCGCATGACCGGCGTGGTCTTTCTTGTCCTGCTCTTCGCCGGCGTCCCGATCAGCCTGGTGCTCTGCCTGTCGGCGGTCTGGTACATCCAGGCGAGCGAAAACACCGTTCTTTATGCCAGCTTCGCCCAGCAGCTGTTTTCCGGCGTGGAGAGCTACGGCCTGCTCGCCATTCCGCTGTTCATGCTGACCGGCGAGTTGATGAACGAAGGCGGGCTGACACAGCGCCTGATCCAGGCCGCGCGCGTCTTTGTCGGCGGGTTTCGCGGCGGGCTTGCCTATATCAACCTGCTGGCCAACATGTTCATGGCGGCGATCATCGGGTCTGCCGCCTCGCAGATTGCCGTGATGTCCCGGGCGATGGTGCCGGCGATGGAGGCGGAGGGCTACCGGCGCGAGTTCGCCGCCGCGACGACCGCGGCCGGCGGGCTGCTGTCGCCAATCATCCCGCCCTCGATGCTGTTCGTGATCTATGGCGTGCTTGCCCAGATCCCCATCGGGGACATGTTCATGGCCGGCATCGTTCCGGGCCTGATCCTGTCAGCCTCCTTCTTCGTCATCGTCACGCTGGTCGGCCTGCGCGAGGGATTTCCGCAAGGGCGCTGGATGTCCTCGCCGGAAGTGCGCGCGGCGCTGATCGACTGCCTGCCGGCCTCGCTCATCCCGATCGCCATTGTCGGCGGCATCCTGCTCGGTATCGCGACGCCGACGGAGTCTGCCGCCGTTGCCTCGCTGGTCGCGCTGGTGATCGGCCGGTTCGTCTACGGCGAGTTGAAGCTTGCCCGGCTGGCGGCGCTGTTCGTGCGCACGGCGACCAATTCAAGCCTGGTGATCTTCCTGATCGCCGCTGCCAATGTCTTCGGCTGGGTGATCATCTACGAGGCGATCCCGCAGAAGCTCGCGGCCCAGATCATCACGCTGACCGAGGACCCCTTCGTCTTCCTGCTGATCGTCAATCTCGTGCTGTTCGTGATCGGCATGGTGATCGACGGGATCGCGGCGCTGATCCTGGTCGTGCCGATCCTGCTGCCCATCGCCCAGCAGCACTACAATGTCGACCCGTACCAGTTCGGGGTGATCGTCTGTCTCAACCTTGTGCTGGGATTGCTGACGCCGCCGGTCGGCGCCGGGCTCTACATCGCCTCGGCCATGAGCGGGGCGCGGCCGATGGCGATCTTCCGCGCGCTTTACCCCTTCCTGGCGGCGGTCGCGCTGGTGCTGCTGTTGCTCAGCTGGGCGCCGATCCTGTCGACGATCCTGATCAAGTAGCCGGCCGGCCAGTCGCGTCAGAAGCTGCCCGCGACCTGCCGCAGCTGCTCGAGAAAGTAGCTGACGGCCGGCGTCAGGCCCTTGCCCTTGCGATAGGAGACGCCGACGGGCCCGATGGGGATCGGCACGTCCCAGGGCAGACGGGCCAGGATGCCGGCGGCGATGTCCTGGTCGACGACATGGCTCGGCAGCATGCCGATCATGGTCGAATTGGCGAGCAGGCTGCGATTGGCGAGAAAAGAGACGGATTCCACCGCGTTGATCGGCGAGGACAGGCCATGGTCGAGAAAGACCAGGTCGATCTGCCGGCGCAAGGTGGTTTCCGGTGGCGGCAGGATCCAGCCGTATTCCATCATGTCGGCGAAGCCGACACGCTTGCGCGACACCAGCGGATGGTTGACGCCGGTCACCGCGATGACCTTTTCCTCATAGAGGCGCTCCTGCAGCAGCTCATCCCGGTGGCGATGGGTTGGCAACCGGCCGACGACGAGGTCGAGCTCTCCCGAGCGCAGCGCCGGCATCAGCACCTCGTTGGTGCCTTCCTGGATCTTGATGGACAGGTTCGGTTTCTCGGCGAGGACCCGGGTGATTGTCCTGGGCAGGAGAAGCGAGGAGGCGGCGAGCAGCGTACCGATGACGATGCGGCCGCTGGACCCTTCGGCGAGATCGTCAAGCTCCTGCGCGGCGTGGGAGATCTGGGCAAAGATCAGCTTGCCGTGGCGGGCGAGCGCCTCGCCGTAGATGGTCGGCACCACGCCGCGATTGGTGCGCTCGAACAGCATGACGCCGAAATCGGCTTCAAGGTCCTTGATCAGCTTGGTGGCGGCCGGCTGGGACAGGTTCAGTTCGCGTGCCGCATGCAGGATCGAGCTGTGCCGTTCGACGGCGACAAGCAGGCGAAGCTGTTTCAGCTTCAGCCGCGTCAGGATGCGCTCGACGATGCGGAAATGCTTCTGGGTCGGTTCGCTCATCGGACCTTGCGCCGTTGCGCGAGCCGCCGCCGACGGGCGGTCGCCGATTTCAGGCGGTAGCCGATCCACGTCGGTCACGCAACCAGGATCGGCGTCTCGAGCGACAGGGCGGCATGGATCATGCTCATGGCCGTGAGGGCGGAGGATTTGGGGTTGTCGGGAAGAGGCCGGCCCTGCAGGCGCAGCGTGAAGGTGCCGAAATCGCCCTCGGCTTCCAGCTCATGGCAGTTGCTGGTGCAGGCCGGGTCGGCGACCAGCTCGACCTCGGTTGCGTCGAAGCCGATGCCGGCCAGCGCAATGCTCGCCGTGACATTGGCATTCTTCGGGTAGAGGCGCGCGGCCTCGCGCGCGGACCCGCGAAAATGGGTCCGTGCGGCACCGAGGCGGTCGAGATCCAGGATGGTTTCGGCAGGTGTGCCGCGCCAGCTCGCCGGCGGCTTGCGGCCGCGATAGGTCACCCGGGCAAGGCCGCCCTCGCGCGCCGAGGCGAGGACGTCGAGCCCGCCGATCGCGCCGGCGGCGATGCGCAGCCTCGCTTGGCCGTCACGGGCGGCCGCGGCCAGCGTGTCCCTCAAGCTGTCGTCGGCCAGCGCGCCAGCCGCGACGCTGGTCAGGTCGATGCCCTGGCGAAGAACCCTCTCGCCATGAGCGATCAGTCCGGAGTGACCGGCGCAGTCGAGCACCAGGTCCGGGCGGGTGGGCAATTCACAGATGTCGCCGACAACGGCCACGCCATCGCCCATCGCCGCGCGTGCCGCGTCGAGGCTGCCCGCCCGGCCTATGACGCCGGCGAGACGGATGCTCTCGCGGTCGGCAAGCACGCCTGCGACATGTCGTGCGATCGCGCCGTATCCGATGATGGCGACAAGCTTCATTCACTGCTCCGGAGCTGGTTGGAAACCTTGTGCAATTCTGCGGCAGAGCGGGAGGTTTTGATATCCAATATACGGATAGCAGATTTGAAACATGATATTTGCCGCGATATCTGAACGGCGTCACTCTCCGGCAAACCCCATCCGGGCACGTCCGTCGCCCAGCCTCAGAAAACGGGTAGCTTGCCGTGACGATCGATATCGCAGGCCATGTCGTGGCCAGCCTTCCTTCCGCTGACGAGGCGCCTGCCTCGGGACGCGAAGCGCAGATCGGCCGCGCGGTGCGGCGGCGCGAGGACGATGCCCTGGTGACCGGGCGGGGCTGTTACGTGGCCGACGTGCCGCTCGACAAGCCGCTGCATGTCGCCTTCGTGCGCAGTCCGATGCCGGCGGGCGAAATCCTCTCCTGCGACGGGGAGGGGGCGCTGCAGATGACAGGCGTTGCCGGCTTCGCCTGCGGCGAGGATGTCAGGCATCTCGGCCGGCTCAGCGTCAATCCCGTCCTGACAATCGAGGGCGAGGTGCCGTTCCCGGTGCTGGCCTATGGCCATGTTGCCGCCGTCGGGCAGCCGGTCGCCGCTGTCTTTGCCGAAAGCCGGGCGCTTGCCCAGGACGCCGCCGACATGGTGGCGGTCGATATCGGTGACGCGCAGGAGAGGCGGGCTTCCGGTGGGGATGCCCGTATCTCGGGCCATTGGCGGCAGGGAGATGTCGAGACGGCGATGGCATCCGCTGCCCATGTCGTGGAGACCCGGGTCGAGCATCCGCGTCTCGCGCCCTCGCCGCTGGAGCCGCGCGGTATCGCGGTCGCTTTCGATGCGGCGACGGAAAGTGTCATCGTCTGGTATTCGACGCAGACGCCGCATCGCGCGCGGCGCGAACTCTCCCGCATCCTGGGGATCGAGGAGGCGCGGATCGCGGTCCGGGCGCCGGATGTCGGCGGTGCCTTCGGCATGAAGGCTTCGCTCTATCCCGAGGAAGTGCTGTGCGTGTGGGCAGCCTTTCGCTTTCGTCGCGACATGCGCTGGATCGCCTCGCGGAGCGAGGACCTGCTGTCGGCGAGCCACGGGCGCGGCGCGACAAGCCGGGGACGGCTGGCGGTCGATGGCAAGGGGCGGTTCCTGGCGCTTTCCGCCGAGATCGAATGTCCGCTCGGACACTGGTTGCCGTCGAGCGCTGCCATCCCGCCCTGGAATGCCGGGCGTATTCTGCCGGGCGGCTACGCGCTTGACGTGATCGACGTGCGCTCGCGCGCGCAGCTTTCCAACAGCGCTCCCGTCGGCATCTATCGCGGCGCCGGCCGGCCGGAAGCGAACTGCCTGATGGAACGGCTGGTTGACGAGGCAGCCGCCGCGACCGGTCTCGATCCGCTCGAGATCCGGCGGCGCAACCTGCTTTCTCCCGAGAGCTTTCCTCATCGCACGGCGAGCGGGGTGACGCTCGATTCCGGTCGCTATGGCGCGCTGCTCGATACGCTGGCGGCGGAGGCCGGCTATGCGGGTCTGCGCGAGGCCGTCGCCGAGCGCCGGGCGCAAGGGGAGATCGTTGGCCTGGGGCTCGGCTTTTATATCGAGCCTTGCGGCACGGGCTGGGAAAGCGCCCGGGTGACGTTGCATCCGGACGGCCGTGCCGAAGTGGCGGCCGGCGGCAGCAGCCAGGGGCACGGACGGGAGACGGCTTTTGCCCAGATCGTCGCCGACCGGCTGGGGTTGCCGCTGGAACGGGTGGCGGTCCGGCACGGCTCGACGCAGGACTGCCCGACCGGCATAGGCGCGCTGGCGAGCCGCAGCACGGCGATCGGTGGCGGGGCGCTTGTCACCGCCTGCGACGAGGTGCTGGCGAAGCTGGAGGCCGGCGAGGGCGCGGACGCGCCGGTCAGCGCCGAAGCGGTCTACGAGACCGGAGGCGAGGCCTGGGGCTACGGCGCTTATCTTGTGCTTCTGTCGATAGATCCGGACACAGGCGCGCCGACCATCGAATACGCCCATTGTGTCGACGACATTGGCACGGTGATCAATCCGATGCTGGTCGAGGGGCAGATCCGCGGCGGCTTCGCGCAAGGGCTCGGCGAGGCACTGATGGAGCGTGTCGTCTATGACGGCGACGGCCAACTGGTGACAGGTTCGCTGATGGACTACGCGCTGCCGCGCGCCTCCGACATGCCGGCGCTTGCCATTGGCAAGACGGTGACGCCCTCGCCCTTCAATCCGCTCGGCGCAAAGGGGGTCGGCGAAGCCGGCACGATCGGCGCGCCTGCGGCCATCCTCAATGCCGCCAGCGACGCGTTGCGTCCGTTTGGTGTCACCGACCTTGCCATGCCGCTCACCGCCGAAAGGCTGTGGGAGGCTCTTCATTCCGCCCGAAAGAGGTGACCAGATGAACTATTCCCGGCTCGACGCCAAGGACCATGCCCGTGCCAACATGAAGGGCATCTGGGCCGCCGCGCTCAATCCCTTCAACGCGGATTTCTCGTTCAACGAGGCGGGCCTGAGGGCCAACATTCGCCACTGGGTGGACGACCTCGGCATTGCCGGCCTGTTCATCGCCGGCAAGCAGGGCGAGTTCTTCTCCATGTCGCTCGACGAGCGCAAGCGCAACTTCGAGATCGCGGTCGAGGAAACCTCCGGCAAGGCCGGGACGATCATGTCCTGCTCCGACCAGAATTTCGACACGGTGATCGAGCTGGCCAAGCATGCCGAGGCGGTCGGCGCCGACTACATCGTCGTGCATGCGCCGGTCCTCAACTTCGTCACCGACCAGGATGACACCGTCTACGAGTACTACAAGGCGATCTGCGAGAAGGTGAACATCGGTATCGCCATGTGGAGCCACCCGGACTCCGGCTACCTGATGAGCCCGGAACTGTGTGCCCGCGTTGCCGAACTGCCCAATATCGTGGCCATCAAGTACAGCGTGCCGCGGCCGATGTATGTGAAGCTGACGGAAATGGTCGGCGACAGGATCCTCGTCTCCACCGCTTCCGAGGAGGAGTGGCTCGACAACATTCTCGAGCTCGGATGGCAGCTTTACCTGTGTTCCTCGCCGCCCTACCTGCTGCAGAGCGCGAAGGATCGGCGCATGCACGACTACACGCAGGCCGCCCTGGCGGGCGATGCTGCGCGGGCACGGGAGATCAGCGCCAGCCTCGATCCTGTGCGCAAGGCGCTGAGGGGCACGCGACCGGGCGGCAAGCCGCAGGCGCACCAGAAATACTGGCAGGAGCTGCTCGGCCAGGTCGGCGGGCCGGTGCGTCCGCCGCTGCTGCAGCTGACGGACGCGGAACGCGCGGCAACGAAGGCGGCCTTCGAGGCCTGCGGGCTGAAGCTCTGAGGCTGGCAAGCAGACGGACACGTGAAGGGCCGCCATTGGCGGCCCTTTGAGTTTCAGCTGCCTCAGGCTTGCGGAATCTCGGTGTTTTCGGCATCGGGCGTCAGGCTCTGCTCGGCTTCCGCCGTCGGCTGCCGGGTGAAGCCGGAGACGCCGGCGGTTTCCTCGTAGTCGCGCGGGATATCGACAGGGCTTGCCACATAGGCGGTGATCAGTTCGGCGAGCGAACGCAGCGCATGCATGTGGATGCGCTCGTAGCCATGCGAGCTGTCGATGCCGAAGGTGATCAGCGCGGTGCGCACATCGGCTCCCGCCTCAACCGCGCTGGCCGAATCCGAGCGGTAGTAGCGGAATACGTCCTTCTGGTAGCGGATGTCGTTCTCCTGGCAGAGTTCGACGAGCTTCTTGGTCAGGTGGTAGTCGAAGGGACCGGTCTGGTCGGCCATCGAGAAGGTGACGCCGAACTCGCTGGAGTTCTGGCCCGGCGCGGTGGTGCCGTTGTCCACCGCGATCAGCGAGGCGACGTCGTGGGTGATGATCGAGGAGGCGCCGACGCCGACTTCCTCGGCGATGGTGAAGAGCCAGTGGATGTCGACGGGCGTCTCGACATTGGCCTCCTTCAGCGCCTTGAGCGCGGCGAGCATGACCGCGACGCCGGCCTTGTTGTCCAGATGGCGCGAGATGATGAAGCCGTTTTCCAGGAATTCCGGCTGCGGGTCGATGGCGACGATGTCGCCGACCTCGATGCCGAGCCGGTCGAGATCGCCGCGGCCGAAGGCCAGCGCGTCGACGCGCAATTCGACGTGGTCCCAGCCGATCGGCGCAGAGTCGATCTCGTCGTTGAAGGTGTGGCCGGAGGATTTCAGCGACAGGATCGTTCCGCGATAGGCCCCGGACTGCGAGAACATGGTGATGCGCGCGCCTTCGGCGAAGCGTGCCGACCAGTTTCCGATCGGCACCAGCGCGAGGCGGCCGTTCTCCTTCAGGTATTTCACCTGTGCGCCGAGCGTGTCCAGATGGGAGACGAGGGCCCGGGCACCGCGGGTCTCGCGGCCGCGGCGGATCGCGCGGATCGCGCCGCGCCGTGTCAGCTCAATCGGCAAGGAGAGGCGCTCCAGCTCGGCCGAAACGAAGCGCACGACCGTGTCCGTGTAGCCGGTCGGGCTCGGGATGGTGAGCAGCGCTTCCAGGGTCTGGGCGAGATATTCGGTGTCGATGGTCAGTCGTGTCATGCGGCCCCCTGGTTGGTGTGCTGGTCGGTGACGGCCTGGCGGGCGGTCGCCGGCATTGAAAGCGGAAACAGAAGGTCGACGAAGCGCTCGGCCGTCGGCTGCGGTTCGTGGTTGGCAAGGCCGGGGCGCTCATTGGCCTCGATGAAGCGGTAGTCGGCCTCCGTCGGCGCCTTGACCATCAGGTCGATGCCGGTCACCGGAATGTCGATGGCCCGCGCTGCGCGCACCGATGCCTCGACAAGCGTGGGGTGAACGATGTCGGTGACGTCGTGAATGGTGCCGCCGGTATGCAGGTTGGCGGTCCGCCGCACCAGCAGTTCCTCGCCGGCGGGAAGCACCGTGTCCATGTCGTGCCCGGCCTGGCGAACCGTACGCAGGGTTTCGGCATCGAGGGGAATGTGGGATTCTCCCCCGGTTGCCGCCGCGCGGCGACGGCTTTGCGCCTCGATCAGTTCGCGGATGCGGCTCGATCCGTTGCCGACCACAGACGGCGGGCGGCGGATGGCGGCGGCCACAAGGCGGTAGTTGATGACAATCAGGCGCAGGTCCTGACCCTCCACGCATTCCTCCACCAGCACCGTGTCGCAGAGCCGTCCGGCTTCCTCGATGGCGGCGTCGATGTCTTCCTGCGAGGTCAGGCCGACGGCAACGCCGCGGCCTTGCTCGCCGCGGGCCGGCTTGACGACGACCTTGCCATGCTCTCGCAGGAAGGTCGCAAGGTCGCCATTGTCCTGTCCGGCGACGATCTGGGCCGGAACGTGTACGCCTGCGCCCTCGACCACCTTGCGGGTCGCGGTCTTGTCGTCGCAGAGCGACATGGCGACGGCGCTGGTCAGTTCGCTCAAACTCTCCCGGCAGCGGATCGTGCGGCCGCCTTGCGAGAGCGAGAAGAAGCCCCGCTCGGCATCGTTGACCTCGACCCGGATGCCGCGCCGGCGCGCCTCGCGCACGATGATCTTGGCGTAGGGGTTGAGCGCCTCGTCCATGTCGGGGCCGGTGTAGAGCGTCTCGTTGATCGGGTTCTTTCGCTTCACGGTGAAGAAGGGGACGCGGGCGAAGCCGAGCTTCTCGTAAAGGGAGATCGCCTGGTCGTTGTCATGCATGACCGACAGGTCGAGATGGGCAAGGCCGCGCGCGGCGAAATAGTCCGCCAGGTGGCGGACAAGCGCCTGGCCGACGCCGGGGTGGCGGGCCTGGGGATCGACGGCGAGGCACCAGAGCGAGGCGCCGCGTTCGGGGTCGTTGAAGGCGCGGGCGTGGTCGACGCCGGTCACCGTGCCGAGGATCTCGCCGCTGGCTTCGTCCTCGGCAACGAAATAGCAGATCGAGCGAGCGTCCCGCTTCGACCAGAAGAAGTCCGGCGGCACCGGCACCATGCCGCGCGCGGCGTAGATGCGGTTGATCGCCTCCGCGTCGGTCTGGGCGGTGAGGCGGCGCAGGAAGAAGCCGGCCGGCGCCTTTTTCGACGAGCGATAGGTGGCAAGGTCGAGGCGGAACGTGTGCGAGGGGTCGAGGAAGATCTCCTGCGGGGCGTTGGCCAGCAGCACATGCGGATCGCGCACATAGACCGCGATGTCGCGCCGGTCGGGCAACTCGCCCTCCAGCGTCGTCAGCAGTTTCTCTGTGTCGTGGAAGGTCTGGCCGAACAGCAGCCGCCCCCACCCAAGATCTAGCGCGCAGTTCTCCAATGGCACCGGCGTGTCGCCTTGCTGGTTGTCGATGGGCGGCTTCAGCCCGTGCTCGCGCATGCGCTTGAGCCGGTATGCATAGGCATCCCGGTGACGGGTATCGCGTGCGCCCCGCGCGGGGGCGTCCGTTCCCTTGCCACCCTTGCCGCCGGTTTTCTTCGCCGTCATGACCTCGTCCTCAAATGTCGTTGGTCTGCAGCCACAGCTCAAGCAGGGCGACCTGCCAGAGCTCGGACCCTTGCAGCGGCGTGATATGCGTCGTCGGGTCCTGGAACAGCGTCTCCAGATAGCTTTCCTGGAACAGGCCCCGCTCGCGCGCCGACTGCGACGTCAGGGCATCACGCACCATGTCGAGATAGGGGCCCTGGATGTATTTGAGCTGGGGCACCGGGAAGTAGCCCTTCTTGCGGTCGATCACCTCATGCGGGACGACCTTGCGGGCGGCCTCCTTGAGCACGCCCTTGCCCCCTTGCGCCAGTTTCAGCTCCGGCGGGATGCCGGCGGTGAGCTCGACGAGTTCGTGGTCGAGGAAGGGCACGCGCGCCTCCAGTCCCCAGGCCATCGTCATGTTGTCGACCCGCTTGACCGGATCGTCGACCAGCATGATCTCCGCATCGAGGCGTAGCGCCCGGTCGACCGGGGTCTCCGCCGCGCCCTGCATCAGGTGGGCGGCGACGAAATCGTGCGCCTCGTCGCGGGATGCCATCCAGTCGGGGGAAAGATGCCGTGCCATCGTCTCGCGCGAGCGGTCGAAGAAGACGCGGGCATAGTCGGCGACCACGTCATTGGAGCCGGCAAGCGGGGGATACCAGTGATAACCGCCGAACACCTCGTCCGCCCCCTGGCCCGACTGCACCACCTTGATGTGTTTCGACACCTCCCGGCTGAGCAGGAAGAAGCCGATATTGTCATAGGAAACCATGGGCTCCGATTGTGCCGCGATCGTGTCAGGCAGCGACGACATCAGGTCGGCGGAGGGCACGAAGATCTTGTGGTGATCGGTGCCGAAATGGCTGGCGATGAGATCGGAATAGACGAATTCGTCGCCTTTCTCGCCGTTCGCCTCCTCGAAGCCGATGGAGAAGGTCATCAGATCCTTCTGCCCCTCCTCCGCGAGCAGGCCGACGATCATCGAGCTGTCGACGCCGCCGGACAGCAGCACGCCGACCGGCACGTCGGCGACCATGCGGCGGCGCACGGCGACGCGCAATGCCTCCAGCACCCTGTCGCGCCAGTCGTCGGCGGACAGGTTCCGGTCTTCCTCGCGGCGGGTGTAGGAGGCGTTCCAGTAGCGATGCTCGCGGGTGGTGCCGTCGGCCTCGATGCGGCGGACAGTCGCCGGCGGCAGCTTGCGCACGCCATTGAGGACGGTCCGCGGGGCAGGCACGACCGCGTGGAAACTCATGTAGCAGGCCAGGGCCGCCCTATCGATGCCGGTGTCGACGTCGCCGCCAGCCAGCAGTGCCTGAAGCGTCGAGGCGAAGCGCAGGCGCTTGCCCTTCTCCGCAAGGTAGAGCGGCTTGATGCCGAAACGGTCGCGGGCCAGCGTCAGCGAGCCGTCCCGGCGGTCGTGGATGGCGAAGGCGAACATGCCGTGGAAGCGCTTGACGCAGTCGGGCCCCCAGGCGTGGAAGGCCTTTAGGATGACCTCGGTGTCGCCGTGCGAGAAGAAGGAATAGCCCTTCGCCTGCAGTTCCTCGCGCAGCTCGGGATAGTTGTAGATGCAGCCGTTGAAGACGATGGCAAGTTCCAGCGCGGGATCGGCCATCGGCTGGGCGGCCTTTTCGGTAAGGTCGATGATCTTCAGCCGGCGATGACCGAGCGCCACCGGGCCCTGTGCCATCACGCCGGATCCGTCGGGACCGCGTGGCGCGAGGCGTTCCGTCATCCGGGCGACCGCCTCCGCGTCCGCAAACTGTCCATCGAAACGCATCTCTCCGGCAATTCCGCACATGAGCGACTGCCCTTTCCTGTCTGTTCTTCCGTGTCTTGCGGGCCACGATCCGGCCTGCCGTGCCGGGATATCCCGGTTGGTTCACGAGATAGTTAGGATACAAATGATTTGAAATCAAATGTTTTGTGCTGTAATGATTCCTGTGAAGATCTGGAAGGAGAAGCGCTTGCAGGAAGATCGCGATTACGCTCCGCAGGATGCGGCCGACGTCATCCGCTCGATCCGCAGGATTGTGCAGGCCATGGACGTGCGCTCGAAGCGGGTGGCACGGGAAACCGGAATGACGATCCCGCAGATCGTGGTGCTCAACGCCGTCCGCGATTTCGAGACGGCGACCACCGCCGAAATCTCGCGGGTTGCCAACATCAGTGCGGCGACCACGGTGACGATCCTGGAAAAGCTGGAGGCGCGCGGCATCGTCAACCGCCGGCGCAGCACCGTCGACCGGCGGATCGTGCACAACGAGTTGACGCAGGAAGGGCGGGCGATGCTCGCATCGGCGCCGCCTCTCATTCACCGGCGCTTCTTCTCCGGCATGGCCGGGCTCAGCGAAGGCGAGCAGCAGACGATCATTCGCGCGTTCCAGACGGTAGCGGACCTGCTGGAGCCGGATGATCCGCAGCCGCGCGATCTGATGGACGGAAGCGAGGCAGGTTTGCCCGCCTGAAGCCCGCGATACCCGTGAAACGAAAAAGGGGCCGGCGCACCGCGCGCCGACCCCTTTTCCTGATTGCAGCGGCCCTGTCGGGCGGCCCGTTCAGCCGAAGACGTCGTCGACTGCGGCGCGGGTCTCGGCGACGATCCGGTCTGCTTCGGCCGGGGTCAGGCAGAGCGGCGGGGCGAAGCCGAGAATGTCGCCCTGCGGCATGGCGCGACCGATAACCCCGCGCTTGAGCAGGGCGCTGGCCAGCGCCGGACCGACCTTGGCGGAGGGGTCGAAATAGGTGCGGCTCGCCTTGTCGTCGACGAACTCGATGGCGCAGAGCATGCCTTCACCGCGGATCTCGCCGACCTTCGGGTGGTCCGCAAGGGCGGTGTGCATCGCCGCATTCAGGTTGGCGCCGGTCTCGCGGGCATTGGCGACGAGGCCGAGATCGTCGATCAGCTTGAGGTTGGCAACGCCGGCGGCGGCTCCGATCGGATGGGCGGAATAGGTCCAGCCGTGGCCGATGGCGCCGTTCTCGTCGGTGCCGCGCTCCAGCACCTCCCACACCTTCTTCGAGATGATCGAACCCGACAGCGGTGCATAGGCCGAGGTGAGGCCCTTGGCGATGGTGATGATGTCGGCTTCCATGCCGTAGTGGTCGGAGCCGAACATGGTGCCGAGGCGCCCGAAACCGGTGACCACCTCGTCGGCGATCAGCAGGATGTCGTGGCGCTTCAGAACCTTCTGGATCCGCTCCCAATAGCCGGCAGGCGGGGGCACGATGCCGCCGGTGCCCAGGATCGGCTCGCCGATGAAGGCGGCGATGGTGTCGGCGCCCTCGCGGGCGATCAGCGCCTCGAGTTCCGTCACGCAATGCTCGACGAAGTCAGCCTCGCTCATGTCGAGATCGGAGCGGCGGAAATAGCAGGGCGCCTCGGTGTGCAGCACCTGGGAGAGCGGCAGGTCGAACTTCTTGTGGAACAGTTCCAGCCCGGTCAGAGAGCCGGTCACCAGCCCTGAGCCGTGATAGCCGCGCCAGCGCGAGATGATCTTCTTCTTTTGCGGCCGGCCGAGAATGTTGTTGTAGTACCAGACGAGCTTGACGTTGGTCTCGTTGGCGTCCGACCCGCCAAGGCCGAAATAGACCTTCGACATGTTGGAAGGCGCGCGCTCCAGGATCATGTGGGCGAGCGTGATGGAGGCCTCCGTGCCGTGGCCGACATAGGCGTGATAATAGGCCAGTTCGTGCGCTTGGGCGGCGATCGCCTCGGCGATCTCCTTGCGGCCGTAGCCGACATTGACGCAGTAGAGCCCGGCGAAGGCGTCGAGCAGGCGGTTGCCGTCGCGGTCCTGGATGAAGACGCCGTCGCCGCCGGTGACGATGCGGGTCGGGCTTTCGCCGCGCGCATGCTGGGCAAGGTGGGTGGAGGGATGGAAGAAGCTTTCCCGGTCCCATTGTCCGAGCTGGTCATTGGTCAGCATTGACGGTCTCCTTGTGGTTGTTTCGGGCGGTTCGCCAGTGTCGTTCTTGTGCAAGAGGGGCGGTCAGCCCCAGTCGCGGCAGACATATTTGAGGTCCATGAAGGCGCGCATGCCGTCGGCGGCGCCCTCGCGGCCGATGCCGGACTGCTTCATGCCACCGAAGGGGATCGGGGCGCCGGTGACCTTGGTGCGGTTGACGGCGATCATGCCATAGCGCAGCGCCCGCGACAGACGGTAGATCCGGCGAGGGTCTTCGCTGTGCAGGTAGGCGACGAGCCCGTACTCGCTGTCATTTGCCAGTGTCACCGCCTCCTCCTCGCTGTCGAAGGGACGGATCGCGGCGACCGGCCCGAAGGTCTCCTCGCGCATGATCAACGCATCGGCGGGGACATCGGCAAGGACGGTCGGGCGATAGAACAGGGACCCGGCCGGATGGCGTTCCCCGCCGGTCATGAGCCTGGCACCGCGCTGGAGCGCATCGGCGACGTGTTCCTCCTGCTTGGCGACCGCCTTCTCGTTCATCAAGGGGCCGATGTCGGCATCGTCCATTCCGGGCGCGACGGTGAGCGCGGCGGTGGCTTCCGCGAAGCGCTTGCAGAATGCCTTGTAGAGCGGGCGGGCGACAAGGAAGCGGTTGGCGCCGAGGCAGTCCTGGCCGGAGGTGGCGAACTTGGCCTTGACGGCCTCGGCAACGGCACGGTCGAGATCCGCGTCGGCGAAGACGATGAAGGGGGCGTGACCGCCCAGTTCCAGCACCAGGCGTTTCACCGTGGCCGAGGCTTGCCGATAGATCAGCCGGCCGATCTCGGTCGAGCCGGTGAAGGAGACGGCACGCACGCGCGGATCTTCCATCCAGGCGCCGACGATGGTCGCGGCATCGCCGGTCACCACATTGAAGACACCGGCGGGAAAGCCGGCGCGTTCGGCAAGTTCGGCCAGCGCCAGTGCCGAGTACGGCGTCTCGTGCGAGGGGTGGACAAGGACCGTGCAGCCGGCGGCAAGGGCCGCGGCCGCCTTGCGGGTGATCATGGCGCAGGGGAAGTTCCACGGCGTCACGAGGGCGGCGACGCCGACCGGCTCCAGCCAGGTCTCGACCTCGGCATCGGCGAGATGCGAGGTGACGCCCTCGACATTCGGCCGGCGCGCCTCCTCGGCGTAAAACTCTATGAAGGCGGCGGCATAGTCGATCTCGCCGCGCGCCTCGGAAAGGGGCTTGCCCTGCTCCCGCGTCATCAGGCGGGCGAGATCCTCGCGGTGTTCCAGGACGAGGTCGTACCAGCGGCGCAATACTTTCGCGCGCTCCTGCGGCAGCAGCGCCGACCAGCCGGCAAAGGCCCGGTCGGCCGGATCGACGGCGGCCCGGGCCTCGCTCGCCGACAGGCTGGCCACGTCGCCGAGCCGGTTGCCGTTGGCGGGATCGCGGACGGTGAAGCTCCGCCCGTCGCCCGCGGCGCACCAGCGCCCGTCGATATAGGAGAACTGCCTGAACAGGCGTGCGTCGCCAAGAACGGGTTGCGTGCGTTCGCCGGTGCCGGCCGCGGTCGTCATCATTATCCGTCCTCCTCGTCGCGTCACGTCCAGGGGCGGGTTCATGACCCGCCTGCAAGGACAGGATGCGTCGAAACAGGGCGAACAAGCGTCTTTAACGGACGGGGGCGCCAGACGATTCGTCTTTTTTTGCCGCTCTCCGGCGACCGTTCAGCCTGCTCCGCCCAGCAGCATGTCGAGGGGAGGGGCATGGCCGGTCTTGACCGGCTTGGTGACGATGTAGGTGTAGTAGCGGGCGAGCCCCAGGCCCTGGTCGAGCAGCCGGTCGATCAGCCGCTGATAGCTGTCGACGTCGCGCGTGACCACTTGCAGGAGGTAGTCGAAACCCCCGCCAAGGGCCCAGCACTGAACGATTTCCGGATGGGTCTCGACGGCCCGTTCGAAGGCCTGAAAGGCCGCAGCGCTGTGGTTTTCCAGCTCCAGCGTCACGAAAACAGTGACATGGGTGGCGGTCTTGCGCAGCGCGATCTCGGCCCTGTAGCCTTCGATCACGCCGGCCTTTTCCAGCCGCTTGAGGCGTTCCCAGCAGGGCGTCGGACTGAGATTGATGCGCCGCGCCAGGTCCGCCTTGGACAGGCGGCCCTCGCGGGAAAGCACCTTCAGGATGGCAATGTCGCGGTCATCGAGGCGGATCATGGTAGCGTCATAGCGGGCAAGGGGCAGGAGAGTCCATCTACTGTGGCGTCGGCAAGCGCGGCGCTCGCCGCGAGCCGCTTGAAAAATCATGCTGTCCAAGCGCCGAGTCGGCTGTGTAAAGATCGCCGGAGGCCGCAATGCGACGCATGGAGGAGAAGGAATGCCGGCGACCGAGCTACCGTTTACCGATGCGGAATTCTCCAGACGCCTTGAAAAGGTGCGCGCTGCGATGCGCGAGAAGGACATCGACATCCTTTTCGTCGAGGATCCCGCCAACATGGCCTGGCTGACGGGCTATGATGGCTGGTCCTTCTACGTTCACCAGGGGGTGCTCGTCTTTCACGATGCCCATCCGATCTGGTGGGGACGGCGCCAGGATGCCAACGGCGCCGTGCGCACCGTGTGGATGGATGACGACCGGGTTGCCGCCTATCCCGACCATTATGTCCAGTCGACCGTGCGCCACCCGATGCAGACGCTCGCGGCCCTGATCCGCGAACATGGCCACGGGCGCTCGCGCGTCGGTGTCGAGCTCGAGAACTACTATTTCTCGGCCAAGGCTTTCCTGACGATGCAGGAGGAACTGCCCGAGGCGTCCTTCGTCGACGCGACGGCGCTGGTCAACTGGCAGCGGGCGGTGAAGTCGGAGGAGGAACTCGTCTTCATGCGCCGGGCGGCGCGCATTTCGGAAAAGATCATCGACGGCGTCTTCGACCGGATCCGGCCGGGGATGCGCAAGACCGATCTCGTCGCCGACATCTATGCCGATGCGATCCGAGGCACGGAAGATGCCTGGGGCGATTATCCCTCGATCGTGCCGCTGCTGCCGAGCGGATCGGACGCGGCCGCGCCCCATCTCACCTGGGACGGACGCCATATCGAGCCCGAGACGGCGACCTTCTTCGAGATCGCCGGGTGCTATCGCCGCTACCACGCGCCGTTCTGCCGGACGGTTTATCTCGGCACGCCGCCGAAATACCTGCGCGATGCGGAGACGGCCCTGGTCGAGGGACTGGAAGCCGGGCTCGAGGCGGCGCGCGCCGGCAACACGGCCTCGGACATTGCCAGGGCGTTGGGCGCGCCGCTGGAGCGGGCCGGCATCGACCGTTCGGCGCGGTGCGGCTACCCGATCGGGGTTTCCTATCCGCCGGACTGGGGCGAGCGGACGGTCTCGCTCAGGGTCGAGGACGACACGGTCCTGGAAGCCGGCATGACCTTTCATTTCATGCCTGGCCTGTGGATGGACAGCTGGGGGCTGGAGATCACCGAGAGCATCGTGATCATGCCCGAGGGGCCGGCGGAATGCCTGTGCAATCGGCCGCGCGCGCTTTTCGTCAAATAGAGTATCTCGCGGCGACGGGACGGCAGGGAGCGGCACGATGGCACTCATCGACGACACCAAGGAGATCCTGGGCGAGCTGATCGCCTTTCCCACGGTCTCCAGCGACAGCAATCTGGAACTGATCGCCCATGCCGCCGACCGGCTGGGCGCGCTCGGTGCGGAGACCCGGGTGCTGGTCGACGAGACGGGCTCCAAGGCCAATCTCTTCGCCACGATCGGGCCGGAGCGCGACGGCGGCATCGTGCTGTCGGGCCATAGCGATGTGGTGCCGGTGGCCGACCAGGACTGGTCGGCCGATCCCTTCGCCATGCGCGAGGCGGACGGCCGTCTGTATGGGCGCGGCGCGTGCGACATGAAGGGCTTCATCGCCGCCGTCCTGGCGGTGGTGCCGCTTTTCGCGTCCCGACAGCTGTCGCGGCCGCTGCATGTGTGCCTGACCTATGACGAGGAGGTCGGCTGCCTTGGCGCGCGCAAGCTTGTCGGCGACCTTGCCGCCATGGACATCCGACCCTCGCTCGCGATTATCGGCGAGCCGACGGAAATGCGCATCATCGAGGGGCACAAGGGATGCTGCGAATACACGACCGTCTTTCGCGGGCTGGAGGGACACGGCTCTGTGCCCGATGCCGGCGTCAACGCGGTCGAATACGCGGTGCGTTATGTCACCCGCCTGATGGAGTTGCGTGAGGTGCTGAAGGCGCGCACGCCCGACGGCAGCCGGTTCGAGCCTCCCTGGACGACGCTGCAGGTGGGGCGGCTTGCCGGCGGCGTCGCGCATAACGTCATTCCCGGCCTTGCCAGCGTCGACTGGGAGCTGCGACCGGTGAGCGAGGCCGACCGGCACTTCATCTGCGAGCAGGTCGATGCCTATGTGGCCGGCGAGTTGCTGCCGGCGATGCGCGCGGTGCACGGATCGGCGGAGGTGGTGCGGCATGTCATCGGCGAGGTCGCGGGGCTTGAGCCCGTCGACGACAACGAGGCCCGGCGGATCGTCGCGGCCCTGACCGGGGCGAATGGCGCCGACGTCGTCTCCTTCGGAACCGAAGCGGGGCTCTTCCAGCAGTTCGGCATGTCTGCGGTGGTCTGCGGGCCGGGTTCGATTGCCCAGGCGCACAAGCCGGACGAGTTCGTCGAGATCAGCCAGCTCCAGGCCTGCATTGCCATGCTGACGGGGCTCGCCGGCAAACTCGCCGCCGCCTGAGTTCTGTGGGGGCAGGCCGGACAACTCTCGCCGGATACCACTTCCCGATTGCCTGCGACGGGCGGCGTAGTAGGATAAGGCCTACTGTGCGTTTGAAGATTTCGACACAGGCCTGCTTCGGAGACATTGATGGCGGAATCCCTGCATCCCTTGGCTCCTCATTCCATCCCGTTCTTTCTCCCGGATGCCGACGGCGGCGACCAGTTGATGACCACGATGCTCGTCGGGCTGGTGGTCGCGATTGTCGTGCTGGGCTCGCTCTACATGCGCCTGCACTCGCTGCCCGAGCGGATCGCCCATGGCAACGACCGCATGCAGTTCGAGATCGTCGCGATCCTGGCTCTGCTGGCGCTGTTCACGCACAACAACCTGTTCTGGGTGGCGGCGCTGCTGCTCGCCTTCGTCCGGCTGCCGGATTTCGTCACGCCGCTGGGTTCAATCTCTGAATCGCTGAGGACGCTGGCGCGCCGGGAGCCGGCGGCGCGGACCGTTTCGGGGGCGCTGCCCGACGACCCGCCGGATGCCCCGCCGCCAGATGTCCCACCGCCGGATGCGCCCGCATCGGATTTGCCACGAGCCACAGCGCTCCAGGCAAAGACCGTTGCCGGCGGGGAGCCGGGTGGTGCGGACTCGGATGTCGCAAAGCCGGCCGGGCCGGACGCACAGACCGACGGGAGGAGCTGAGCGATGTTCGAACTCATCTTCTGCTCGCTCGTGACGATCCTGCCCGACTATCTCTACCGCCGCTATGTCCAGGGAAAACGGATCGGCCGGGAGATCACCCTCTATTCGGTCTGGTTCGAGCTGCGCTACGGCATCGTCACCTGCGCCATGCTGACGGTTTCGGTCATCACGATGGTCTTCTACTACCATCCGACGGCGACCGGCGCCGTTTCGGTCTACCGCACCGTGCCGATCCTGCCCGACAGGCCCGGCCGGGTCGCCGAGATCTATATCGACCTGGGACTGGAGTCGCAGGTCAAGGCCGGCGAGCCGATCTTCCGGCTCGACAGTTCCCAGCAGCAGGCCGAAGTCGAGATCGCCTCGAAACAGGTCGGCGAGATCGAGGCCGACCTGGCCCTCGCCCAGGCGGAGTTGCGGGTCGCGCAGGGGCAGGTCGACCAGGCCACCGCCGCCTTGACGCAGGCCAGCGAAGAACTCGCCACTCGTCAGGAACTGATGGCGCGCAACGCCAATGTCGTCTCGCAGCGTGACATCGAGCGGCTTGAAAACACCGTCAGCAGCCGCCAGGGCGGTCTGGCGGCGGCGATCGCCAATCGCGAGATGGTGGAGACGAAGATCTCGGTCGCCTTGCCGGCGCGGCTTGAAAGCGCAACGGCCCGGCTGAAGGAAGCGGAAGTCGCACTCACCAAGACCACCGTGCATGCCGGGGTGGACGGGACCATCACCCAGTTCAACCTGCGGGTTGGGGATATCGTCAACCCGGTGCTGCGTCCCGCCGGCCTCCTGATTCCGGCCGACACGGCGCATGCCCGCATCGCCGCGGGCTTTGGCCAGATCGAGGCGAAGGTGATCAAGGTCGGCATGGTGGCGGAAATCGCCTGTGCCGCCGTGCCCTTCACGGTCATTCCAATGGTGGTCACCGAGGTGCAGGCGAGCATCGGAGCCGGGCAGGTGTCCGCGAGCGACCGGGTCCAGGACGTGTCGCAACTGGCACGGCCGGCTTCGATCACCGCGCTGCTGGAGCCGCTTTATCCGGGCGGGCTCGACGAGGTGCCGCCGGGCAGCCAGTGCATCGCCAATGCCTATACGAGCAACCACGAGCGGCTGGCCACGGACCCCTCGCTTTCAACCGGGCAGTACGTGTTCCTGCATGTGGTCGACACGGTCGGTGTCGTTCATGCGGCGATCCTGCGTCTGCAGGTCCTGCTGTTCCCGATCCGCACACTGGTGTTGTCCGGCCACTGAGCGACGGCCGCCAGCCCGGCAGCGTCAGGGCAGGTCGGTTGCCGGCTCGTCCGGGGCGACGGAGAGTGTCACCCGGTCGGCGGCGAAGCGGCTGCGGCTTGCCTGGATCGGACGACCTTGCGGGTCGGCGTTGACCGAGCGGGTCAGCAGAACCACGGCGCCGGGCTGCAGGGCGAGGTCCTCGCGGTCCGCACCGGTCGCGGGCGCGGCCGAGATTTCCGTCGAGACACGGACATAGTCGGAAACCCCGCAAGCGGCGAGTGCGCGGGTGATCGAGCCTTCGCGGCCATAGGCCTCGACCAACCCCGAAAAGCGTTCGGCATCGAACCAGTGGACGGCGCGCGACAGCGGCACGCCATCCGCCTCGCCCAATGTCTCGAGCCGCAGCAGCGGTGCGTTCGGGGACAAACGGAGCGTCGCTGCAAGTTCCTCGTTCGCCGTTTCCCTCAATGAGCCGATCAGCCGGGTGACCGCGGTTGCGACCTGACCGCCGAGGCCGGCGGAAAAGCGGGTGCGTGCGCCGATCGGATAGGTGACGCGCCGGCGCGGAACAACTGCGGTGCCGCGACCCTGGACGGTCTCGACGACGCCTTCGCGCGCGAGGGCCGCGATCGCCTGGCGGACGGTGTGGCGGTTGACGTCGAAGCGCGCCGCCAGCGCCGCCTCGGTCGGCAGACGCCCGTCGTCGTGGTCGCCATTGCCGATGGCCGCGCGAATGTCGTCGGCGATCTGGCGCCAGAGCGCGACGCCTGTCCGCCGTTCGATGCCGCTCATCCCGTTTCCTTTCGGTGCCCGCGAACCCCTTCGACGGATCTGCTCCCTTCTACGCAGCCCCCGGCGCACAGGGCAAGCGCCAGGCACGGATCGTGGTGTCCGCGGGAAACGGAAGCCTCGGTTCTTCGCCGGGGTTTCATCGTGGCGTCATGAGAGGCCTGTATCGTTCCAGTGTGTCGGTTGTCTATAATACTAGACAAATAATGGTCACCGGTATATCACGGCTGCACTGCGCAGCGGGTTGCCCGCCGGATCACGCCCTTCCGGTGGCGTGGCGGGCGGGGCGGCGGCGACGGCTTTGAACTTCGAAGGCATGGAGCAGGACATGACGGCATCGCAGAGGGAGCACGCCACGGCGGCAGGCAGTGAGGATGACCCCGGGCGCGGACTGAAGGCGCTGATGGATATCCTCGCGGCTTCGCCCGGGGCGGAAATCGCAGCTGCGGCGGATGCGCTTGGCGAGCTGCCGGAGGCCGCACCCGTGCGCGGGCCGGAAACGGGCCTTGTCATGCTGCGCGGCCGCATCGGCGGCGACGGCGCGCCCTTCAATCTTGGAGAAGCGGCGGTGACGCGGGCGACGGTGCGACTTGCCGGCGGTGCGGTCGGCCACGCCTATGCGCTCGGTCAGGACCGTGAGAAGGCGCGGCTGTCGGCCGTGCTTGCGGCGCTGTGGAGCGAAGGGACCCGGCGCGAGGCGATCCTGCGCGATGTGCTCGAGCCGCTGGCCGAGGCGCGTGCTGCGGAGACCTCCCGTACCCGCCGCGAGGCCGCCGCGACCCGCGTCGACTTCTTCACCATGGTCCGGGGAGACGACTGATGACGATGGCACAGTTCGACACGCAGGCCGTTTCCGGCGGCTTCACCGATCCGGTCTTCGAGGCGCAGGCGGCGTTTCGCGCGTTGATGGATGCAAGCGCGCGGCCCGGCACGATCCATGACCTGCCGGCCGGTTTGGCACCGCCGGCGCCGCTCGGCGCGGGTTCCGGCGCCGTGATGCTGGCGCTGTGCGATCCCGACACGCCGGTCTGGCTTGCCGAGGCTCTGCGCGGCGAGGCCGTCTCTGCCTGGATTGCCTTCCAGTGCGGCGCGCCGATTGTCGGCGATGGCGCAAGTGCGGCCTTCGCCTTCGCTGCCGCGAACGACATGCCGGCGCTCTCCGCTCTCAGTGCCGGAACGCAGGAATATCCCGACCGGGCGACGACGCTGGTCGTCGAGGTCGAGGCGTTTGAAGGCGGCGAGGAGATCATGATCGAGGGGCCGGGCATCCTCGGCCGGTCGCGGATCGCGCCGATGGGCCTGCCTCATTCTTTCCTGAACGAGCGTGCCGGGAACCGCGCGCTCTTCCCGCGCGGCGTCGATGTGGTGCTGGTCTGCGGTTCGCGCGTCATGGCGCTGCCGCGCAGCACCGTTCTTTCGCGCAAGTCCGAGCAGGAGGCGAACTGATGTATGTCGCGGTAAAGGGCGGCGAGGCGGCGATCGCCAATGCCCACAAGATGCTGGCCGACCGACGTCGCGGCGACCGCTCGCTGCCGGCGATCACGGTAGAACAGCTTGTCGAGCAGCTGGGCCTTGCCGTCGACCGGGTGATGGCGGAGGCCTCGCTCTATGCGCCGGCGCTCGCAGCTCTCGCCGTCAAGCAGGCGCGCGGCGACATGATCGAGGCGATCTTCCTGCTGCGGGCCTATCGCACGACGCTGCCGCGCTTCGGCGCGTCGCGGCCGCTGGAGACCGGCGAGATGGTCGCCGAACGGCGGGTGTCGGCAACCTACAAGGACCTGCCCGGCGGTCAGGTTCTCGGTCCGACCTTCGACTACACCCACCGGCTGCTCGATCCCGAACTTGCCGCCGATGCGCCGGTCGATCCGGCGCCTGCGCGCGAGCACGAGGGCGAGCCGCTGACCAGGGTCAGCGACATTCTCGCTCATGAGGACCTGATCGAGCGCGCCTTCACCGGCGATCCGGACCAGATGCCGGAGGAGCCGTCGGGCGACCTGACGCGCGAGCCGATGGAGTTCCCCATGCCCCGCGACCTGCGCCTGCAGGCGCTGGCGCGCGGCGACGAGGGCTTCCTCCTGGCGCTTGGCTACTCCACCCAGCGCGGCTACGGCCGCACCCATCCCTTCGCCGGCGAGATCCGCATCGGCGAGGTGGAGGTGGAAATGGACGTGCCGGAGCTCGGCTTCGCCGTGGCGCTCGGGCGTATCCGCGTCACCGAGTGCCAGATGGTCAACCAGTTCGCCGGCTCGGCCAAGCTCGCGCCGCAATTCACCCGCGGCTACGGCCTCGTCTTCGGGCAGTCGGAGCGCAAGGCGATGGCGATGGCGCTGGTCGACCGTTCGCTGCGCGCCGGCGAGCTCGGCGAGGACCGGGTTGCGCCGGCCCAGGACGAGGAATTCGTCATCTCCCATGCCGACAACGTGCAGGCGACGGGCTTCGTCGAGCACCTGAAACTGCCCCACTATGTCGACTTCCAGGCGGAACTCGACCTCGTCCGGCGGCTGCGCGCCGAGTTCGAGGCGGCGCGCGCGGGCAAGGACGACGCGACCGCACGGGAGGCTGCCGAATGAGCGCGAGCACCGGAATGAGCCAGGATCTGGCCAGCTACAATTTCGCCTATCTGGACGAACAGACGAAGCGGATGATCCGCCGGGCGATCCTCAAGGCGATCGCCATCCCCGGCTACCAGGTGCCCTTCGCCAGCCGCGAGATGCCGATGCCCTACGGCTGGGGCACCGGCGGCGTGCAGGTGACGGCCTCGATCATCGGCCCCGACGACACGCTGAAGGTGATCGACCAGGGTGCCGACGACACCACCAACGCCGTGTCGATCCGCGCCTTCTTCCAGAAGGTCGCCAATGTCGCGGTGACGACGAGGACGCGCGATGCCTCGATCATCCAGACCCGCCACCGCATACCTGAGGAGAAGCTGACCGAGGGCCAGGTGCTGGTCTATCAGGTGCCGATCCCCGAGCCGCTGCGCTTCCTGGAGCCGCGCGAGACCGAGACGCGCAAGATGCACGCGCTCGAGGAATACGGCCTGATGCATGTGAAGCTCTACGAGGACATCGCCCGGCACGGTCATATCGCCACCACTTATGCCTATCCGGTCCTGGTCGCCGGCCGCTACGTGATGGATCCTTCGCCGACGCCGAAATTCGACAATCCGAAGATGGACATGAGCGAGGCGCTGCAGCTGTTCGGTGCCGGTCGCGAGAAGCGCATCTACGCGATCCCGCCGCATACGAAGGTGGTCAGCCTCGATTTCGAGGACCATCCCTTCGAGATCCAGCATTTCGACGAGCCCTGCGCGCTGTGCGCGGCGGAGGGCGTCTATCTTGACGAGGTGATCCTCGACGACCGGGGCGGGCGGATGTTCGTATGCTCCGATACCGATCATTGCGAGGAGCGGCGCGCTGCCGGCCATCGCGGCCGCCTGTCGGCGGAAGAGGCCTATACGGGCCGCGAGGATGCAATCCGGGAGACGGCACGATGACCATGAACCTGGACGAGCGGCCGCTGCTGTCGGTCGCCGGCCTGACCAAGGCTTACGGAACGCGGATCGGCTGCCGCGACGTCTCCTTCGACGTGTGGCCAGGCGAGGTGCTTGCCATTGTCGGCGAGAGCGGTTCGGGCAAGACCACGCTGCTCAACTGCATTTCGACACGGCTGGCGCCGACCTCCGGCTCCGTGTGCTACCGCATGCGCGACGGCGAGACGCGCGACCTCTACGCGCTCGGCGAGGCGGAACGCCGCCTCCTGATGCGCACGGACTGGGGCTTTGTGCATCAGAACCCGGCCGACGGGCTGCGCATGACGGTCTCCGCCGGCGCCAATGTCGGCGAGCGGCTGATGGCGGTCGGCGAGCGCCATTACGGCCGCATCCGCGAGACGGCGACCGGTTGGCTGTCGCGGGTGGAGATCGCCGAGGACCGCATCGACGACCAGCCGCGCGCCTTTTCCGGCGGCATGCGCCAGCGGTTGCAGATCGCCCGCAATCTTGTCACCGGCCCGCGCCTCGTCTTCATGGATGAGCCGACCGGTGGCCTCGACGTCTCCGTTCAGGCGCGGTTGCTCGACCTGCTGCGCGGGCTCGTCTCCGATCTCGGGCTGGCGGCCATCGTCGTCACCCACGATCTTGCCGTGGCGCGGCTCCTGTCGCACCGCATGCTGGTGATGAAGGACGGGCAGGTGGTCGAGGCGGGCCTCACCGACCGGGTTCTCGACGATCCGCAGGCGCCCTACACCCAGCTTCTCGTTTCCTCGATCCTGCAGGTGTGACCATGACCGACCGCAATGAGGACGCCGGGCGCGTCATGATCCGGGCCGGCGGCCTGTCGAAATCCTTCCGCATGCATCTCCAGGGCGGCATCGAGCTTGCCGTCGTCGAGAACGCCGCCTTCGAGGTGAAAGCGGGCGAATGCGTCGTGCTCGGCGGCCCGTCGGGTGCCGGCAAGAGCTCGATCATGAAGATGCTCTACGGCAACTACGCCGTCAGCGGTGGCCACATCGTCGTACGCCACGGCGAGGGCGAGATCGACCTCGCCACCGCCGATGCGCGCCAGGTGATCGCGCTGCGCCGCGACACGATCGGCTATGTCAGCCAGTTCCTGCGCACGGTGCCGCGCGTCGGCGCGCTCGACGTGGTGGCCGAGCCGCTGGTGGCGCGCGGAACGGATGTCGGTGCGGCGCGGGAGAAGGCCGGTGAAATGCTTGCCCGGCTCAACGTCCCCGAGCGGCTCTGGGTGCTGCCGCCGGCGACCTTCTCCGGCGGCGAGCAGCAGCGCGTCAACATCGCCCGCGGCTTCATCACCGACCATCCGGTGCTGCTGCTCGACGAGCCGACGGCCTCGCTCGACGCCGCCAACCGGCGCATCGTCATCGGCATGATCGCCGCGAAGAAGGCGGCGGGCGTTGCCCAGATCGGCATCTTCCACGATGAAGAAGTGCGCGAGGCGGTGGCCGACCGGATCATCGACGTGCGGGCGTTTTCGCCGGCCCGGGCCGCCTGAGGAACGCAGATGACAATGACAAGGCTTTCATCGACGCCGCTGATCCACCCGAGCGCCGAGATCCACGACTGCGAGCTCGGCCGCTACACGGAGGTGGACGAGCGGGTCTCCATGAGCGAAACCCGCTTCGGCGACTATTCCTACATCATGCGCGACGGCATGATCTGGTGCGCGGAAATCGGCAAGTTCGCCAATATCGCGGCCTCTGTGCGCATCAACGCCACCAATCACCCGACCTGGCGCGCGACGCTGCATCATTTCACCTACAGGGCCAATGACTACTGGGACGACGCCGAGCGGGAAGCCGCTTTCTTCGACTGGCGGCGCGAGGGCAAGGTGACGATCGGTCACGACGTGTGGATCGGGCACGGGGCGACGATCCTGCCGGGCGTCACCGTCGGCGACGGGGCGGTGATCGGGTCCGGCGCCGTGGTGTCGCGCGACGTCCAGCCCTACACGATTGTCGGCGGGGTGCCGGCAAAGCCCATTCGCGAGCGTTTTCCGAAGGAAATCGCGGAGCGGATGCAGGCACTCGCCTGGTGGGACTGGAGCCACGAACGGCTGCGGTCGGCGCTTGACGACTTTCGAAATCTCGATGCCGAGGCCTTTCTGGAGCGTCACGAACCTGGCAATTGAATATATTAGCCAGGCAATAAGGTGCGCTTTGCTTGGCCCTGTCAGCAAATTGTCATGAAACCGAAAATCCACTGTCATCAATAACAGGTACGCAAGCTTCAATCACAAGCATTGAGGCGCGGATGTTCAAGCTCGAAGGCGTGACGCGGAAGTTCGGAACCAACACGGCCGTGAAGGCGGTCTCCCTGGATATTCCGGACGGACAGATGGTCGGCATCATCGGTCGTTCGGGGGCGGGCAAATCGACGCTTCTGCGGATGATCAACCGGCTGATCGATCCCAATGGCGGGCGGATCATCTTCGACGGTGTCGAGGTTTCGGCTCTGAAGGGGCAGGCGCTGCGAAACTGGCAGCGCGACTGCGCCATGATCTTTCAGCAGTTCAACCTGGTGCCGCGTCTCGACGTGCTGACCAATGTGCTGCTCGGGCGGCTCAATCACCGCTCCTCGGTGAAGAACATTCTCGGCATGTTCTCGCGCACCGAGCGTGCCATGGCGATCGCGGCCCTGGAGCGCCTGGGCATCGCCCAGACGGCGCTGCAGGCGGCCGGAACGCTTTCGGGCGGACAGCAGCAGCGCGTCGCCATCGCGCGGGCGTTGATGCAGCAGCCGCGCATGGTGCTTGCCGACGAGCCGATCGCCTCGCTCGATCCGCTCAACGCGCAGAAGGTGATGGATGCGCTTAAGGACATCAACGAGCGGGAAGGGATCACGGTGATCACCAACCTGCATACGCTTGATACGGCGCGCAACTACTGCCAGCGCATCATCGGAATGTCCCAGGGAGCCGTCGTCTTCGACGGAACGCCGGACATGCTGACGACCGACGCGGCGCGGCGCATCTATGGCGCCGACAGCCAGGAACTGTCCGAAGCGATTACCTCGACAAGCATCACGGCCGTGCCTCGTCCGGCCCCGGTATCCGTGGGAGCGCTTCGCCCGGCCGTCGCCGGCTAGCTCCCGGATCGGCATCCCCGAAAGAGGGATCCACCGCACTCGAACGGCCGGAAGATTCCGGCCCAGATGGAGACGTCAATGCTCAAGAACACCCTTCTTGGCGCGGTCGCCGCCGCGACCCTGCTCGTTGCCGGCGCGGCTATCGCTCCGGTCCAGGCCGAGGAACTGAAGGAGTTCCGGATCGGCATTCTCGGTGGCGAGAACGAAGCCGACCGCCTGCGCAACTTCCAGTGCATGACCGACAAGCTGCCGGCCGTTCTCGGCGTGGAGAAGGTCTCGCTGTTCCCGGCCGCCGACTATGACGGCGTCATCCAGGGCCTGCTGGGCGGCACGCTCGACTATGCCGAGCTCGGCGCGTCGGGCTATGCCAAGGTTTATCTTGCGAACAAGGATGCGGTCGAGCCGATCCTGACGACGGTTCAGACCGACGGCTCCACCGGCTACTATTCGGTGATGGTCGCCCGTGCCGACAGCGGCATCAAGACGCTTGCCGACATGAAGGGCAGGAAGCTCGGCTTCGCCGACCCCGACAGCACCTCCGGCTTTCTTGTCCCGTCGGTGACCCTGCCGGATGCGACCGGTGCCAAGATCGAGGACTATTTCGGCGAGACCGGTTTTGGCGGCGGTCACGAGAACCTCGTCCTCGAGGTCGTGAAGGGCACGTTCGATGCCGGCACCACCTGGGGTTCGGGTGTTGGCGACTTCAAGGACGGCTACACTTCGGGCAACCTGCGCAAGATGGTCGACAAGGGCATCCTCGACATGGACGACCTGGTCGAACTTTGGAAGTCGCCGTTGATCCCGAATGGCCCGGTGGTGGTCCGCTCTTCCATGAACGATGACATGAAGACCAAGTTCAAGGACTTCATGATGGCCCTGCCGGAGACCGACAAGGACTGCTTCTCGGCGATCCAGGGCGGCGACTTCAAGGGCTTCACCGAAGTGAACGCCGATTTCTACAAGGCGATCATCGCGGCCCGCGCCGCGAAGATCGGCTCGTAACACAAATCCCGACACTGGCGGGCGCCGGCGTGTGGCCGGCGCCCTTGCCGTTCCAGATGGCCAACCGTCCGCCTTGGCCCCATCAGGCCGGGCGGTGCGATTGCGTGTGAGTGAAACCATGTCGCTTGCGAGCGTGAATTCCGCAGCCCAGTCCGGAGGCGGTCCCCGTCTTTCGCCGGAGGGGGCGCTTGTCGAGCGTCACTGGCAGGAACTGACACTGCGTCGCCGGATCTACACCGTCGGAGGCATCGTCGCCCTGCTTGTCGTCCTGTCGGCCTCGCTCTGGTTTGCCAACGAGAGCAACGCCGGCAAATTCTTCGACCGGCTGCCCTATTTCTTCGACTTCTTCATCGACCTGGCGCCGCGCGAACCGATGGAGATATGGCGGGCGCTGTTCGACCTGCCCTCTCCCTACTATGACGGCAGCTTCCAGTACGACTATCCGGCCGGCCGCGTCTATCTCACCGAGACGTTCTATGTCCCGGAATATTTCTACAAGATGCTGGAAACGCTGAACATCGCGATCCTGTCGACGCTGATCGGCTTCACCTTCGGCTTCCTGCTCTGTTTCGTGGCGGCCAGGAACCTTGTCACCAACCGCTGGATCCGCGGTTCCGTGCGCCGGCTGATGGAGTTCCTGCGCGCCTTCCCCGAGATCGTCATCGCCGGCTTCTTCGTCGCCATCCTGACGATCGGGCCTATCCCGGCGATCATCGCCGTGTCGATCCATACGGTCGGCTCGCTCGGCAAGATGTTCTTCGAGGTGGTGGAAAATGCCGACATGCGACCGGACGAAGGCCTGCGCGCGGTCGGCGCCAGCTGGATCGAACGGGTCTGGTTCGGCATGGTTCCCCAGGTCCTGCCGAATTTCACCAGCTATGCGCTGTTGCGTCTGGAGATCAACGTGCGCGCCTCGACGATCATCGGCGCGGTCGGCGGCGGCGGCATCGGCGAGGTACTGCGCCTGTCGATCAGCCGGGGTCACGAGGCCAAGACGCTGGCGATCATCCTGCTCCTGTTCCTGACCATCGTCGCTGTCGACCAGTTCTCCGCCTGGCTGCGAAAGCGCCTTGTCGGCGAACAGGCCTTCGAGTTCGGTCGCTGAAAGGTCGCGCATCATGATCCGCTCCAACATTCCCGCAGTGACCCTTGGCGATGAAGACATTTCCGCGATTGCCGCGCGCCATCCGGATGTCTTCGCGAACCGTCCCTGGCGGCGGCTTCACGGGCCGGCGGTCATCGCCGCGATTGCCCTTTACAGCGTCTATTGCTGGTTCTTCTTCGGCATCGGCAAGGTCCTGAACGAGGCCAACTGGGACATTGCCGGCAACTATCTGGCGGACTGGGTATCGTACGAGATCCGCCCCGATTTCGAGATCGAGCCGGACGGCGCGATGTTCATCGAGTGGTCGCGCTTCTCGCCGCTGGGTGCGGCCCCCGATCCGGACTGGATCGACCTGACCCATGGCACAATGGAGCGTTCGAGCGGTAGCGATGCCGCCACTTCCTCCGCCTCCGTGGCGGAGAAGGCGGCGAACAGCTTCATGATGCCGGGTCAACCCGGGACGGGTGCGCAGGAGACCGTCTCCGAGGCAGCCGGCGCGCAAACGGCCGGCGCCCGGGATGCAGCCGACCAGGAGAGCGGTTTTTCATTCATGGCGCCGGGAGCCCCGACCGCAAGCAATCCGGCCGCCGGCGCTGTCCGCGAGACCGCGCCGCAAAGCATCGCCGAAGAGGTCATCACCAGGGCGGTGGTACGGCTTGGCGCAGACAACACGGTGACGATCACGCCGACGCTGGTGACCCTGACGCGCGGCGCCGAGAGCCTTGCCGTGCGGCTCGGGCCGGGCGAGGTAGTAACCCCTGAGGGCGTGTTGCCGGACTGGGCGCAGCAGCGCTATGCGGGCCGCAAGGTGGTCGCCTTCTTCGGGTTCACCGGGCGCGTCGAGGTGGATTATGACGGGGTCAAGGTGCGCCACCGCTTCCTCGGCTGGGAGAACTTCGTGTTCGATGCCCGCTCCCCCTTCTGGGGAAGGAGTGCTGCCGAGGTCATCTCGCTGGTCATGTCCGGGGAGCGGCTCGATCCCTCGCGCTCGAACCTTGCGCTTGCCTGGAACAACATCCTCTACAATGCCGACTGGCAGCATCTCGACGTCTGGACGAAGCTGTTGCAGACCATCGTCATGGCCTTCGTGGGGACGCTGTTTGCCAGCGTGCTTGCCTTTCCGCTCGCGTTCCTGGCGGCCCGCAACATCACCCGCAACCGGGTGCTGAACCAGCTCAACAAGCGCTTCTTCGATTTCCTGCGCTCGGTCGACATGCTGATCTGGGCGCTGTTCTTCACCCGCGCCTTCGGCCCCGGGCCGCTTGCCGGCATCTCGGCGATCTTCTTCACCGACACCGGCACGTTGGGAAAGCTGTATGCCGAGGCGCTGGAGAACATCGACGACAAGCAGCGCGAGGGCGTGCGGTCCGTCGGGGCGCAGCCTGTTGCCGTGCAACGCTACGGGGTGTTGCCGCAGGTGCTTCCGGTCTTCGCCAGCCAGGCGCTCTATTTCTGGGAATCGAACACCCGCTCGGCGACGATCATCGGTGCGGTCGGCGCTGGCGGCATCGGCCTGAAGCTCTGGGAAGCGATGCGGACCAACCAGGACTGGGAAAACGTCGCCTATATGGTGCTGTTGATACTGGCGGTTGTCTTCATCTTCGATAATATCTCCAACGCGCTTCGCTCCCGCCTTATGGGGGCAAGCCGCCCCTGAGCCGGAGAGTCGCGCCCAACGACCTGAGCCGGCAAAGTCAATGCCGGCACCGACCCGAAGAGTGCAGCTTCCGCGCCGGTGTTCCGGGGGCGGTGGCGTCCCTTCGTCCCCGGAGACGGACAGTCCGCGAAAGCATGACCATGCGCTACGCCATCTACTTTACCCCGCCCGCCGACGACCCGCTGGTCGCCGCCGCCGAGGCCTGGCTCGGCCGCAGCGTGTTCGGCCGCGACGTGGCGCCGGTCACGGTCGGCGGCGTCAAGGCGGAGGAGCGCGCGCCGCTGGTCGCCTCGCCGGCGCGCTACGGCTTTCACGGCACGCTGAAGGCGCCGTTCCGGCTGCGCGAGGGGGAGGACGAGGCCTCTCTCGTCGCCGCGCTCGATGCCTATTGCGCCGAGCGGGCGCCGCTGCCGGCTCTGCCGCTGGCGGTGACCAGCCTCGACGGGTTCCTGGCTTTGACGCCGGTGGCTTCTGCCGACGCGCTTGTTGATCTGGCGGGCGAGGTGGTGCGCCATTTCGACCGGTTCCGCGCGCCGCTCAGCGACGCCGATCTGGCAAGGCGGAAGCCGGAACGGCTCGCTCCGTCCCTGCGCGCCAATCTGGAAGCCTGGGGCTATCCCTATATTTTCGACGCATTCCGCTTTCATATGACGCTCACCGAGCGGCTCTCGGCGAACGATGCCGCGCGGGTCCTTCCGGTGCTTGTGGCGCATTTCGGAGACATGCTGGCCGAGCCGGTGGCGATGGACCGGCTGGCGCTCTATGTCGAGACCGCGCCCGGCGCCCCCTTTACATGCCTTCACGAAGCGACGCTTGCCGGTGTCGCCGAGCCCGGCCGCGAGATGGCCGGCCTGCCTGGAAAGACCGAAACATGGACATGACGCTGACAAACGCCCGGATCGTGCTGGACGGGGAGGTGATCGAGGGATCGCTTCATGTCAGGGACGGCCGGATCGCCGGCATCGACAGCGGGCCTTCGACGCTTCCCGGCGCCGAGGACATGGGCGGCGATTACGTCATCCCCGGCCTTGTGGAGCTTCACACCGACCACCTGGAAAATCACTATGCGCCGCGCCCCAAGGTGCGCTGGAACCCGATCGCGGCCGTGTGCGCCCATGACGCGCAGATCGCGGCAAGCGGCATCACCACCGTCTTCGACGCGTTGCGCGTCGGCCTCGACGAGGACACCGACATCACGTCGGAGGACATGCGGCGGCTGGCGGAAGCCATCGAGGCGGGCGTTGCCAAGGACCGGCTGCGTGCCGATCACTTTATTCATCTGCGCTGCGAGGTGTCGGCGCCCAATTGCCTCGAGAGTTTCGCGGTCTTCGACAATGATCCGCGCGTGCGCATCGCCTCCCTGATGGATCATTCGCCCGGGCAGCGCCAGTTCGCCAGCCTGGAGGCCTATGCGATCTACTACAAGGGCAAGATGAAGATGAGCGACGCGGAGTTCAACGCGTTCTGCGAACGTCGGATGGCGCAGTCGGCGCAATGGTCGGACGCCAACCGCAAGGTGGTCGCCGAAAAGGCGCGGGCCCGCGGCATCGTGCTGGCGAGCCACGACGATGCCACCAATGCGCATGTCGACGAGGCGATCGAGCTTGGCATCCGTGTCGCCGAGTTCCCAACGACGCTGGAAGCGGCGCGCGCCTCTAAGGGGCAGGGGCTGGCGGTGCTGATGGGGGCGCCCAACGTGGTTCGCGGCGGGTCCCATTCCGGCAATGTCTCGGCCCGGGATCTCGCCAGCCACGGCCTGCTCGACATCCTGTCGTCGGACTACATTCCCTTCAGCCTGATCCAGTCCGCCTTCTTCCTGGGCGAGGTGGTGGAAGAGATCGAACTGCCGCAGGCGATCGCCATGGTGTCGAAGACCCCGGCGCTTTCGGCCGGGCTCGAGGATCGCGGGGAGATCGCCATCGGCAAGCGCGCCGACCTGGTGCGCGTGCGGGTCGAGGAACACATCCCCATCGTGCGCACCGTGTGGCGCGAGGGGCTGCGGGTGGTGTGAGGGACGGAGGTCTTCCTGTGGAAAATCCGCAAGGCCGCCTGATTGCCGTGGTCGGTCCGAGCGGCGTGGGCAAGGACAGCCTGCTGGCGCTCGCCCGCGAGGCCTTCGCCGACCGGCCGGAACTGCTGTTCGTGCGCAGGGCGATCACCCGGCCCGCCACCGGCGATGCGGAAGCGCATCTTCCGATGACGCCGGACGCGTTCGACCGGGCGGAGGCCGAGGGGGCCTTTTCCTTCTGCTGGCGCGCGCACGGGCTTGGCTACGGCTTGCCGGCCTCGCTCGCCGACCATCTGCGCGCCGGCCGTCCGGCGGTCGTCAACGGCTCGCGCAAGGTGCTGGCCGCCATGGCGGAGCGCTTTCCGGGCCTTGCCGTCATCTCGATCACGGCAAGCCCCGAGGTCCTGGCCCGCCGCCTGTCGGCGCGCGGGCGCGAGAGCGCCGAGGAGATCGCGGACCGCATCGCGCGGGCGGGCGAGCCGCTGCCTGTCGAGCCGGCCGCGATCATCGACAACAGCGGCACGCTCGCCGATGCGGGTCGCCAGATGGTCGCCGCCATCGGCCGTCTCATGGTCTGATCGTCCGCCCGCCAGAACGGCGATTTCCCCCGCTGCCCGTTTCACAGGTCCGCGCCTCCGGAGGCCTTGCCAGAGCCCTTGCCAGAGCCCTTGAGCTTTGCGACAAGAAGTGGAATGAATACGCGCAATGCGGGTATCGTAATAATTACCTATGCCTCGGTTGCAGGGCTGTTCTTGACGCGGCGTCTGTGCAGGCAAGCCAGGAACCGGGGCATTCCGGCGGTGCAAACAGCGCCGGCCGGAGCGGCGACAGGAACGAGGGAGTGATAAGGATGTCGGGACAGCTCGTAACCCATGGCACCAGCGGACTGGTGCTCAGCCTCGACGAGGAGGTCGCCAACGAGCGGATCGTCACCGAGATCCGGCGCGGTCGCTACGAGGCCTCGGAACTGTCCATGGCCTCGCGTTTCGTGCGCCAGGACGACCGGGTGCTGGAGCTCGGCGCCGGTGTCGGCTTCATTTCCGCCGGTGTCATGCGCAATGTCGGGCCGGCCTATTACGCCGCCGTGGAGGCCGATGCCCGGCTCATCCCTCACATTCGCCAGACCCATCTTCGCAACGGGGTCGAGGGCGTCGAGGTGATCAATGCCGCCTTCGTCACCGATCCGCAGGTGCTTGAAAAGGGGTTTGTCGAGTTCACCCTGCATCGCGAGTTCTGGCGGTCCGGCATCGGCCAGGACCAGGACGGGGTGACCGAAACCGTGCGGGTGCCGGCGGTCGATGCCTCCGCCTTCATCGCGGACAAGGGCATCACGGTGCTGATTTCCGACATCGAGGGGGCGGAACTGGAACTGCTGCGCAACCTGCGAAAGGGCGGGCTGCAGCGGATCATTCTCGAACTGCATCCCCAGCGCATCGGCAAGGCCGGGGTGATCGAGATCTTCTCGGGACTGTGCGCGGAAGGTTTCGCCTACAACGTCAACCTGTCCGAGGGCTCCGTCGTCTGCTTCGAGGTGGTCGGCGATGCGGAGGCGGACGAGGCGGAGATGTTCACCCGCTTCGCCTGAGCCGCGCGGACGACTTCTGTCTCGTCCTTTAGTCCGCTTGCCGGATGCCGCGGGCTTCGTGAAACTTGCTCCCTTGCGGGTGCCGGGCCGTCCGGTCCCGTCGCGGGTCGTGCCGCGCCGCTTCCAACGGGCGGTCGCCGGTGCGATGGTCGGAGCGAGCGAGATGACAGCAGATGCCGACACCATGACGAAGTTCCTGATCATCGACGATCACCCGCTGTTCCGCGAGGCGCTGCACAGTGCGGTGACGCTTGCCTATCCGGATGCGGAAACGCTCGATGCCGCCTCGCTGCCGGAGGCATGCGACATTCTGGAGGGCGAGAGCGGTTTCGACCTTGCCCTGCTCGATCTCAACATTCCCGGTGTGCGCGGCATGGACGGGCTGCTGCACCTGCGCACCCATTTCCCGCGTCTGCCGGTGGTCGTCGTTTCCGGTCACGAGGATCCGCGGGTCGTGTCTCAGGTCATCGCCTATGGCGCGGCCGGCTTCATTCCCAAGTCCTCGAAGAAGGCGGCGCTCGCCGATGCGATCCAGAAGGTGATCAACGGGGCGGTTTTCGTGCCGGAGAACCTTGCGGCCGCCGGCGAGGCGCAGCTCGGCGCCCATGCGCGCGCGATGATCGACCGGGTCTCCAGCCTGACACCGCAGCAGCTCAGGGTGCTGGGCATGATCCGCGACGGGCTGCTCAACAAGCAGATCGCCTACGAGTTGCAGGTGGGGGAAACCACGGTGAAGGCGCATGTCTCCGAGATCCTGCGCAAGCTCGGCGTTCACAGTCGCACCCAGGCCGTGATCGAGATGTCGAGGCTCGACCAGATATCCGACCTCGACCCGGCTGACCCGTTTGGCAACGCAGTAGGATAGGCAGAGCCCTGGCCGGCACGCTCCGTTGCCCGTTTCTCAGGGCGCGCGGGCGAGCATATGGGCCATCAGGGCCCGCAATTGCGCCGGCTTCACCGGCTTTGCCATGAACTCTGCGCCCAGTTGCTCCGCCTGATGCATGACTGTTTCGGTGATGTCGGCGGTGGCCAGGATGACGGGCAGGCGGCGGCCCAGCCTGTGCAGCAGCACGGCCACGGTCCGGGTGCCGAGGTCGCCGTGATCCAGATGCTGGTCGGCGATCACAAGGTCCGGCACGAACCCTTGATCAAGTATGTCGAGCGCTTCCCCCTGGCAGGCCGCGGCCCGATGATCGCAGCCCCAGCCCTCGAGCAGCACCGACATGGCACGGATCACGTCCGGATCGTTCTCCACGAGCAGGATCCGGCGGCCCGAGAGCGCCGCGTCGCGGGCCTGGCGAGGCGCCGGCGAAGGCGGCGCGTCCGCGCCCTGCAAGGCCTCGCAGCGCCTGGCGAGAATGCGGAACCGGCTGCCCTTGCCGACTTCCGAGGTCAGGCTGAGTTCGTGGCCAAGGGCGGTGACCAGCCGCCTGACGATCGACAGACCGAGGCCGAGGGCACAATCGCCGTCCTGCCCGGCGCGTTCCTTGGCCGCGGAACCGCGATGGAACTCGTCGAAGATCCTCTCGCGCTGGTCGAGGGGAATGCCGCAGCCGGTGTCGACCACCTCGATCGCGACCATGTCGCCGCGCCGCCTGGTGCCGATCAGCACGCCGCCGCGGTCGGTGTAGCGGATGGCGTTCGAGATCAGGTTCTGCAACGCCCGGCGCAGCATTGTGCGGTCGGAGCGGACATGGTCGCCGGCAATGGCCGTCTGCAGGCGCAGCCCCTTGGCCTCGGCGATCGGCCGCAGGTCGGACAGGAGCGAATCGATCACCGGCGTCAGCGGAACGGCCGAGAGGCTCGGCACCATGACACCGGCATCGAGGCGGGAGATGTCGAGCAGCGTGTGCAGCAACTCGTTCATGGTGTCGAGCGCCCGCTCGACCTGGGCCACCATCGCGCGGCCGCGTTCGTTTTCCTGCAGGTCGTGCAGCGCCGACATGGTCAGTTGCGCGGCGTGCAGCGGCTGCAACACGTCGTGGCTGGCGGCGGCCAGGAAACGCGTCTTCGACTGGTCGGCGCGCTCGGAGATTTCCTTCTGGCGGGCAAGCTCGGCATTGGTCCGCTCTAGGTTGCGCAGGGTTGAGGTGAGCTCGTCCGTGCGGCGGCGCACCTGGCCCTCGAGCGCGATCGCCGTCTGGAACAGGGAGAAGGCGTTGCGCTGCTGGTCCATCGCCCGCTCGACCCGGTTGAGCAGCGCGTCGTTGATCCGTTTCAGCCGGTCGACATCGTCGATATCGAGAATGCTCATGCGCCGGTCGTCCGTGCCGTGCCCGGACCGAAGGCGATGCCGGTGAAGGTCTGGTTCAGATGCATCGACAGATACTGCTCGCCATAGGTGTTGAAGCCGATGACATTGTTGTCGCGGTAGATCTCGGCGATGCGATGGGTCACCTGCCGGTTGCGGGCATCGATGCGGCGCAGGACGCAGTCGAAGCCAAGCACGAAGTCGATGCCGCCGATGCGTTCGCGCACCGCCTCGAAGGCGGCCCGGGTGGTGCGCGTCATGCCGGCCGGCTCGGCAACGGTCATGACGATGCCGTCGTCGATGGCGCAGAAGAAGGAGAGCGACCCGTCGCGATTCATCTTCTGCACCGAGCGGCAATAGTATTCGCCTCCGACACGCACGACGAGCGGATGCGAGGCAAAGCTCATCGGCGACAGGCTGTCCGGGTCGATGCCGATGACCCGGGCATATTCGGCCGCTGCCGGCGCTGCGTTGAACTCGTGCACGATGCGCCGGTCGGGGTCGGAGCGGGTGACGACCAGCTTGTTCGGCGTCGGCACGAAATTATCGGTCTTGAAGATGTGGAAGGGGACCGGCGTCTCGACAAGGATCAGGATCGCGGCGTCGCTGGCCGGTTCGCCGTCGAGGATCAGCGTGGTGGCGCCGAAACGCATGTCGTCGCCAGCTGAACCGCCCAGCAGCGGCACGTCGTCAAGGCCCCAGTGCAGGGCGGCGGTCGCCGCTTCCTCGGCGAAGGAAAGCCCGTCGATCAGGCAGAGCGCGAAACGGCTGGCGGTGCTTTCGGCCTCCGGTGCACCGGCCGCGATGAAGGCCCGCTTGGCCTCGCCGACCTGGGCGACGATGCGCTCCATTCCGGCATTGCGCAGGTCGCGGACACACAGCGCCTCGATGCGGAAACTGACCGCCGGAAACAGGATGACGACGAGATTTCCTTCCGAGACGCCGGCGCGGGTGATTTCGCCGGCGGTCGAGCAGGCGGCATAGCGCAGGCCCGGGCAGGCCTGTGCCAGGGCCGTGCCGAGCGGGTCGGCGGCGAAGCGCAGGGAAGAGAAGAACACAAGGGCAAAGCCCGCATCGACGCGCGCGCGCGCCTCGGCGACACGCGTCCAGAAACCGGCATCATCCGGATCGTCGCATTCCAGCGCGACGATGCCGCAGGCCTGGTCGATGCCGCCATTCGGCTGCACGTTTTCCTCCCTCGCGCCGCGGCGGTCCTGCCCGCACGGCACGACGGTGCCCGGGCGCGACGTCGCGACGTCGCGACGTCGCTCACTCTAGGGCCGGCGCCTTCATTCTGACAAGCGTGGTGCGCGGGAAGCGCTCGACCGAAAGTACAGTGTACAAGGCCGGCCGCCTGCCCTTTCCTGATGGTGGCCGCAGGGAGGCCCGCCGTCGTCAGGACGCGGGTGCCGGCCGGGACCCTCAGGCTCAGTGCCCGGGTCTGCCGAAACCGGGAGGGTTTCAATGGATTTGGTAGGCGATTACCGTTTGTTGGCTGGTCGGGTTGCTGTTTGGGATGCATTGAATGATGCGGATGTTCT
>NZ_JASHIK010000012.1 GCF_030733745.1 Stappia sp. MMSF_3263
GCGCGGAGGCGGTGCTGCCGCTGGCGCGCGATGCGGGCGGCCGGCTCGGGGTTGCCGCCGGCGGGGCCTCTGGTGCGCCGCAGATCGTCTTCAACGTGGAAACGCGCGACGCGGAGAGCTTTGCAAGATCGGAGGGGCAGATCGCGACAATGGTAGCCCGCGCCGTCGGACGGGGACGGCGCGGGCTTTGACGTCGGGCCCGAAGAGGAGGGGCTCGGGCACCGGCGTTTCAGGCAGCGGCGAGCATCGCCGCAATCTCATCCTTCAGATGAAGGCGCTTCTTCTTCAGCTCCTCCAGCGCCTCGTCGGAGGCCGGGGCAACCTGCGTCTCGACCCGGTGAATCTCGCGGTTGACCGCGTGATAGTCATCGGCGAGCCGCGTGAAATGGGTGTTTGTCGTCTTCAGCGCATGCAGCGCGTCGGCGGCGTCCGGGAATTCCTCGTGCAACTCGTGGGGAACATGACTCATGTCCGCTAGACCTCCTTTGTTGAGCCGACATTGCGCGGCCCGTGACCAGGCCGCCTTGAGCGAGATCAAACGGCATGCGTTTTACCCGGCGGGTGCTGATCGATGACGCCGGGCTTCATCGAGGAGCGGTTTCCGCTGTCGGTCGCCTTCGGCGCGAGCGGCGGGCCGCAATGGCGCACGGAGGTGGTGACGCTTGCCTCCGGCGCGGAGATGCGCAACGCGCGAAGGGCCGGGTCCTGGCGGCGCTACGATGCCGGCACCGGGGTCGCCTCGCTCGCCGACCTGCAGACGGTGACCGCCTTTTTCGAGCGTGTGCGCGGCCGCCTGACGGGCTTTCGTTTTCGCGATCCCTTCGATCATGCCTCGCCCGCGAGCGGGAACGCGGTCGCGGCCGGCGACTGCCTGCTGGGCGAGGGCGACGGGACGCGGACGCAATTTCTTCTCGCCAAGACCTACGGCACGGGCGCGCTCGTCCATGTGCGGCGCATCGCCAAGCCGGTGGCCGGCACGGTGCGCGTCGCGGTCGATGGCGCGGAACTCACTGAGGGGGACGACTTCACCTGCGACATGGCGAGCGGAACGGTGGTGTTGTCGGTCGCACCCGTGCCGGGCGCGGCGGTGACGTCGGGTTTCCGCTTCGACGTTCCGGTGCGCTTCGACACCGACGCGCTCGACCTCAGCCTCACCCATTTCGAAGCGGGGCGGGCGCCGACGATCCCGCTGGTGGAGATCGACCCCTTGCCGGAGGGCGGCGCATGAAGGAGATCCCGGCAGCTCTTGCCGAGGCGCTTGCCGGCCCCGCGACGACACTTGCCACCTGCTGGCGGCTGACGCGGCGCGAGGGAACGGTGCTCGGTTTCACCGACCATGACCGGGTGCTTGCCTTTGACGGGACGACGTTTCGTCCCGAACTCGGCTTCGAGGCAGGCGCGACGACGCTGGAGCCCGATTTCGCGACGGGCAGTTCCGAGGCGACCGGCATTCTCGCCTCCAAGCGCATCTCGGAGGCCGATCTTTCAGCCGGCCTCTGGGATGGGGCGCGAGTCGAGATTTTCCTGGTCGACTGGACCAACACCGGGGCGCGCATGCTGCTCAGGCGCGCGGTCATCGGCGAGGTGAGCCGCGCCGGCAATGCCTTTCGCGCCGAACTGCGCGGCCTTGCCCATCTCCTCGACCAGCCGCAGGGGCGGGTGTTCTCGCATCTGTGCGACGCCGATCTCGGCGACACGCGCTGCGCGCTCGATCTTGCGGCCGGCGGCTTTCGCCTCAGCGGAACGGTGGCGTTGGCCGACAGCGGCGACCGGCTGCGCGTTGCGGGTGTTGCCGGTCCGGCGGCCGACTGGTTCGCCGGCGGCATACTCGAGATGCTCGACGGGCCGCTTGCCGGCCTGCGCGGGGAGATTGTCTCGGACAGGGTCGAGGACGGCGTCCGCCGCATCGGCCTGATCGCTCCGCTTCCCGGCGTCCCGCAAGCGGGGGCCGGCGTCCGCCTGTCCGCTGGCTGCGACAAGCGCTTCGTCACCTGCCGCGCCAAATTCGCCAATGGCGTGAATTTTCAAGGATTCCCCCACATGCCCGGCACCGACCGGGCGCTCGCCTATCCCGAGCGCGGGGCGGCGGAAAACGACGGCGGCACGCTGGTGCGCTGAGGCGTGGTGCCGGCAGGGAGGCAGCCACATGATCACACGCGACGACATCCTGCGCGAAGCGCGGGAATGGATCGGCACGCCCTATCGCCACCAGGCGAGCTGCAAGGGCGCGGGCGCCGATTGCCTCGGCCTGGTACGCGGCACCTGGCGCGCGCTCTACGGGCGCGAGCCGGAGACCCCGCCGCCCTACAGCCGCGACTGGGCCGAGGCCGATCCACGCGAGAGTTTCCTTTCTGCCGCCCGCCGCCACATGCGCGAATGCGATCCGGCCCGGGCGGGGCCGGGGGACGTGCTTTTGTTCCGCTGGCGCGACGGCGCGCCGGTCAAGCATGCGGGCATCCTCTCTTGCGCATCGCTGACGGGCGATGCCTGCATCATCCATGCCTATGAGGGCGTCGCGGTCAGCGAGAGCCCGCTGGTGCCCGCCTGGCGCGGGCGCATCGCCGCCGCCTTCTCCTTTCCCGGAGTGGACCCATGGCAACCTTGATCCTCGCGGCCGCCGGCAAGGCCATCGGCGCGGCGCTTCTGGGCAGCACCGGCGCGTTGCTCGGTCAGGCGGCCGGCGCCGTTGCCGGTCATGCGCTCGACCAGCAGCTGTTCGGGTCGAGCCGCACCATCGAGGGGCGCAGGCTCGACGAGCTTGCCGTGCAGTCCTCCACCGAAGGCGCGCCGCTGCCGATGGTCCATGGGCGGGTGCGGCTTGCCGGGCAGGTGATCTGGGCAACGCGCTTCGAGGAGGAGGTGCGCGAGGAGAGAAGCGGCGGCAAGGGCGGGGGCGGCAGCGGCACGACGGTGCGCAGCTACCGCTATTTCGCCAGTTTCGCCGTGGCGTTGTGTGCCGGGCCGGTGTCGCATGTCGGCGCGGTCTGGGCCGACGGCAAGCCGATGGACATGACCGGCATCACCTGGCGCGTCCACAGGGGCGGTGCCGACCAGCCGCCCGATCCGTTGATCTCGGCGTTGCAGGGGGAGACGCCGGCCTATCGCCACACGGCCTATGTCGTCTTCGAGCGGCTGCCGCTGGAAGCTTTCGGCGACCGGTTGCCGCAACTGACTTTCGAGGTGATCCGCGCCGCCGGGGAGCTTGAGGATCTGGTGCGCGCGGTGACGATCATCCCCGGCGCGGGCGAGTTCGTCTATGAGCCCGCGCCCGTCACCTGGACGGTGCGGCCGGGCGTTTCGGAAAGCGCCAACCGGCAGGTGATGCATGCGCCGAGCAATTGGGCCGCCTCGATTGACGAGTTGCAGGCGCTGTGCCCGGGGCTCGAACGTGTCGCGCTGGTGGTCGCCTGGTTCGCAGACGACCTGCGCGCCGGCCATTGCACCATTCGTCCGAAAGTCGAGACGCGCGGCCGCCAGACGCAAGGGGCGATCTGGGGCGTTTCCGGGCTGATCGGATCGACAGCGCAGGAGGTGAGCCGTCACGAAGGGGTGCCGGCCTATGGCGGCACGCCTTCGGACGCCAGCGTCATCGCGGCGATCGCCGACCTCAAGGCGCGCGGCCTTGAAGTGGCGCTCTATCCGTTCCTGCTGATGGACGTGCCGCCGGCAAACGGATTGTCCGACCCCTATGGCGGGGCGGAGCAGGCCGCCCACCCCTGGCGCGGGCGGATCACCGGCGAGGTGGCCCCCGGCCTGCCCGGGACGAGTGAGGGAACGGTCGCGGCGGCAACAGAGATCGCCGCCTTCGCCGGCAGCGCCGAGCCCGCGCATTTCCTGCCGCAGTCCTCGGGCGTGCTCTACCTGGGACCGACGGAATGGTCCTACCGGCGTTTTGTCCTGCATCACGCCAACCTTGCGGCGGCGGCCGGCGGCGTCGACGCGTTCCTGGTCGGCTCGGAAATGCGCGGGCTGACGCGCCTGTCGGATGCATCCGGCCACTTTCCCTTCGTCGAGGTGCTGCGCGAACTGGCGGGTGAGGTACGGGCGATCCTGCCGGGCGCGAAGATCACCTATGCGGCCGACTGGAGCGAATACGGCGCCCATCAACCCGCGCCGGGCGAGTTGCGCTTTCCCCTCGACCCTCTCTGGGCCGATCCGGCGATCGACGCGGTCGGGATCGACGCCTATTTCCCGCTCGCCGACCGGCGCGAGGAGAACGACCCGGACGGAGAAGTCGACCCGCATGCGCTGGGTCCGCTCGCGGTGGCGGTTGCCGGCGGCGAGGATTTCGACTGGTATTATGCAAGCGAGGCCGACCGGCGGGCGGGAACGCGCACGCCGATCACCGACGGGGCGTATGGCAAGCCCTGGGTCTACCGCGCCAAGGACATTGCCGGCTGGTGGGAGAACGCCCATGTGGAGCGGATCGGCGGTGTCGAGGCAGGCGTTTCGACGGAGTGGATTCCGCGCTCCAAACCGGTCTGGCTGACCGAGCTTGGCGTGCCGGCGATCGCCTTTGGCGCCAACCAGCCGAACGTTTTCTTCGATGCCAAGTCGTCGGAATCCGCCTGGCCGCGCTTTTCCGATGGCGGTCGCGACGACCTCGTCCAGCGCCGCGCGCTGGAGGCCGTCATCGGTCACTGGTCGGGCATGCATCCGGATGTCGCGCCCGGTCACAACCCGGTGTCGCCGCTCTATGGCGGGCCGATGGTGGATCCGGGCCACATCTGTCTGTGGGCCTGGGATGCCCGCCCCTATCCCGCCTTTCCCGCGCAGACCGATCTTTGGGCCGATGGCGGCAACTGGCGCGCCGGCCACTGGCTGAACGGCCGCCTTGGCGGCCTGTCGCTGGCCGGACTTGTCCGCCGGCTTGCCGCCGATTTCGGCCTGCCCGGCGACCTGCTCGACTGCGCCGGCTTGCCGGGCACGCTCGACGGGATCGCCGTGTCTGGGCCGGTGCGGCTACGCGACGTGCTGGCCCCGCTCGTCGAGGCGCATGGCGCGGTCGCCGTCGACAGGGGGACGGACCTGGCGCTTGTGCCGGCCTGGAGCCCCTCGCTTGCGGATCTGGGGGCAGGGGAGATTGTCGCGGGCGCGGACGGGCGGGCGGCGACCGGGCTGCGCCGCGCGCAGGAGGCGGAGGTGCCGGCCGAGGTCAGGATCGCGGCGCGCGATCCGGTGCGCGAGCACCGGCGCTTCGTCGTTTCCTCGCGCCGCATCACCAGCCAGATCACGGGCCAGATCACGGGCCAGATCGCCGGCAATGGCAGGCGGGTGGAGGAAATCGACCTCGCCGCAAGCCTCGATCCGGCGCTGGCGTCGAGCCTTGCCGAACGACTGCTGGTCCGGCGCTGGGCCGAGCGCGAGGAGGTGCGCTTCGCTCTGCCGCCGGGCAGCATCGCGCTGGAGCCGGGCGACGTGGCGCGGCTGGTGGCGGACCCTTTGACGGGGCAGGCGGAAACGCTGGAGCTGCGCATCGAGGCGGTGGAAGAGGGCGAGACACGCCGCATCGTGGCGCGGTCCGTGCGCCGTCCACCGCCCTTGCGGGCACGGGCCGTTGGCGGCGAGGCGCGGCCGCGCAGCATCACTGCGGTTGCCGGCCGGGCCGATGCGCTGATCCTCGACCTGCCGCCGATGCCGGGCGACGAGGCGCCGCAGCAACCGCGGATCGCAGCCTTCGTCACCCCCTGGCCGGGCGCGATCCATGTCTACCGGGCAAGCGATGGCGTGCCGCAGACGCTGCTAGCACGGGTAGAGAAACCGGCCCTGACCGGCACGCTTGTCGAGGATCTCGCGCCGGGGCCGGTCGCCGTCTGGGACCGGGCGGGGCGGATCGAGATCGAGGTGACCGGCGGCACGCTGTCCTCCGTCACCGAGGATGCGGTCCTGGCGGGCGCCAATCCCCTGGCTGTCCTGGCGCCGGATGGCGGCCTCGAGATCGTCCAGTTCGCGCAGGCGCAGCTTGTCGGCCCGCGCCGCTACGCGCTGACCATGCTGTTGCGCGGCCAGCAGGGGACGGAGACGGCCGCCCTGACACCGACGCCGGCCGGCAGCCGCGCGGTGCTGGTCGACGAGGCGCTGACGCCGCTGTCGCTGACGCTCGACGAGATCGGCCTTGCCTTCACCCACGCGCTGGTGCCGGCGGGCCAGCCGCTCGACAGCCCGGCGCGGACCGACATCGACCACACTGCCGGCGCGCGCGGCCTGATGCCCTTCGCGCCGGTCCATGCGAGGGCGGAACGACTTTCCGGCGGCGAGGCGCGGTTCACCTGGATCCGCCGCACGCGGATCGGCGGCGACGGCTGGCGTGAGGGCGAGGTGCCGCTTGGCGAGGAGCGCGAGGCCTATCTCGCCGAATTGCTCGACGGCGGCGACCTGCCGCTCCTGACCCGCGAGACGGAGGCGTCGGAGCTGGTGGTGACGGCGGGCGAGGAACTTGCCGCCTTCGGCGCGCCGCAGGCCGCGTTCCGGCTGCGCGTGAGGCAGGTCTCCGCCGTCATCGGCCCGGGAACGCCCGGGACCTTCGATCTCACCGTTTGATCCGCAATTTCCAGCCACGAGGAGACGCCCATGCGCATCAGCGACAGGGGACTTGCCCTCATCGCCCGGCACGAGGGTTTCGTCGCCAGGGCCTATCGCGATCCGGTCGGGGTGCTGACCATCGGCTACGGCTTCACCATGGGCAGCCGCGTTTTCGCAGCCTACTGGCGTGACCGGCACGGACGGGCCCTGGCGCCCGGCGACCGGCTGGAACGGGCGGAGGCGGATGCGCTGCTGCGCCGGCTCGTCGACGGGGAATATGGCGCGGCCGTCACGCGGGAGCTTGGAGAACTCCCGCAGCACCAGCACGATGCCGCCTGTTCCGTCGCCTTCAATCTCGGGCCGCGGGCGCTGCGCTGGCGCTGGGCGCGGGCGCTGAAGGCGGGCGACAGGCGCGGCGCGGCGGAGATCCTTGGCGCAAACTACAACACGGCCGGCGGCCGGCGGCTGGCGGGCCTCGTTCGCCGCCGCCGCGAGGAAGCGGCATTGCTGCTTGCAGGCGACTACGGCGATGGCGGCGCTGGAGAGGGCAACCCTGTTGCAGCGCCGGAGGCGGGGAACCGGTCGGCCCGGGCGCGGCGCGGACTGTGGGCCTCGCTTGTCTCCGCGTTCGGTCTTGGCGCGGCGGGAATGGTGGAGAGCGAGGGGCTTTCCCCCTGGTGGATCGCCGGGGCGGCTGTCGCGGCGATCATCGGCGCGGGTGTGCTTCTGCTCGTCCGGCGGCATTGGCGCCGCCGCCGCCCGAGCCGGGCCGGCTGAGCGGCTCCCCTCACATCATTGCAAGGACGTGGAAGGAGTATCTCGCATGCGCGGATGGAGAACACTTGTCGTCAACGGCCTGACGGCCGCCGGGATCGTGTCGCTGGAGGCGCTCAGGTTTCTGGGCGAGGTCGACTGGGCGAGCGCCCTCGGCCCGCACCGGGCGCTGTGGATCGTTGTTCTCGTCAACCTCGCCAACATCGTTCTGCGCCATGTCACCGGCGAACCGGCCGGCTGGCGGCGAGAGGCGCGTCCGGGGCGGCCGCGATGAGCGGGTTGCTGGGGTTCCTCACCGGACCGCTGCTCAGCGCGCTGGTCAGGGCCTTCGAGAACCGCGTCGCGGCCCGTTCCGAGGCGGCGCGGATATCGGCCGATCTCGCGGGTGAGGCAATTCGCGGCGAGATCGAGGCGCGCGCCCATGCCCGCGCCGTGCTGATCGCCGAACAGGGGCATTTTTTCTCCGCCGCCCGGCTTGGGCGGCTGCTCTTCGTCCTGCCGCTTGGCCTGTGGTGGAGCGCGGTGATCGCCGATTCGGTGTTTTCCTTCGACTGGGATGTCGCCGCCCTGCCGCCGCCGCTCGATGAATGGGCCGGCGGCATCCTCCTGTCGCTGTTCCTGGTCGACGGGGTGCAGGGCGCGGTGCGCGCGGCGCGCGCGGGATTGTCCGGCAAGGGGTGAGCCGGCGCGAAACCCCTCAGGTTCCTGCGCGATGTGTTCATGTGCTATTCAGGCGCATCGCGATATGGATCGGGCATGGTCAGGCACACACCCATATTCACCGGCACGGCGTCCGGTTTTCGACGCGCCGCGCGGGTCCTCGCGCTGGCGCTGGCGCTTGTCGTTCCGGCGACTGCGGCCTCGGCCCAGTGCCTGAGCCAGCAGCAGGCGCGGTCTGCGGTGCAAAGCGGCGAGGCCCGCCCGCTCGGCAGCGTCGCGGGCGCCGTCAGTGGCGAGATCGTGCGCGCCGAACTGTGCCGCGAGAGCGGGCGCCTCGTCTATGTCCTGTCCGTGCTCTCGGGCGGACGCGTCGCAAACCATGTCATCGATGCCCGCTCAGGCCAGGTGCTCCGCTGAGGCCCGCCCGGCCTTCCCGCCAATTCCTGCCATCAAAGGACGACCGAACGCATGCGACTGCTCGTGGTGGAAGACGACAAGGACCTCAACCGGCAGCTCTGCGAGGCCCTTGGCGAGGCCGGCTATGTGGTCGACACCGCCCATGACGGCGAGGAAGGCCACTTTCTGGGCGATACCGAACCCTATGACGCGGTGGTGCTCGATCTCGGCCTGCCGGTGCTGGACGGGCTGTCGGTGCTGGAACGCTGGCGCCGCGACGGCCGCGTGATGCCGGTGCTGATCCTCACCGCCCGCGACCGCTGGTCGGACAAGGTCGCCGGCATCGACGCCGGCGCCGACGACTATGTCGCCAAGCCCTTCCACATGGAGGAGGTGGTGGCGCGGCTGCGGGCCCTGCTGCGCCGCGCGGCAGGCCATGCCAGCAACGAGATCGCCGTCGGCCCGTTCCGTCTCGACATTCGCGCCGGCAAGGTGACCAAGGACGGATCGACGATCAAGCTGACCTCGCACGAGTTCCGCCTAATCTCCTACCTGATGCACCACAAGGGCCGGGTGGTCTCGCGCACCGAACTGATCGAGCATCTGTACGATCAGGATTTCGACCGCGATTCCAATACGATCGAGGTTTTTGTCGGGCGCTTGCGGAAGAAGCTCGACAGCGACCTGATCGAGACCGTGCGCGGCCTGGGCTACCGCATCGGCGAGCCCGATGCCTGAAACGGCGGGGCCCGAGACCGAGGCGGTGCAGGAAGCGCCGCCCGCGCCCGCTCCGCGTGGCAGCCAGCGTTCGATCGCGACCCGGCTCATCATGGTCGCGGCGCTGTGGTCGCTGGTGGCGCTCCTCGTCACCGGTTTTGTCCTGGTGACGCTCTACCGGGAGGCGAGCGAGCGCGAGTTCGACGCCCGGCTCGACGTCTATCTCAAGGCGATCATCGGCGAGATGGCTGCCGGCACGCCGAGTTCGCCCGCCGTGCCCGGCAACCTGGGCGACCCGCGCTTCGACCTGCCGGCCTCCGGCTGGTACTGGATGGTGATGCAGGCGGAGACCGGCGAGGTGCTGTTCTCCTCCGAATCGCTGCTTGGCGACCGCCTCGAACTGCCGGAGCCCGAACCCGGCCAGGTGCTGAAATCGGTGATCGGCGGCCCGCGCTCGGCCGAACTGCGCGCCCTGCAGCGGACGATCATCTTCGGCGAGGCGGCGGCCTACCGGATCGCGGTTGCCGGCGACACGGCCGAACTGCGCGAGCGCGAGAGCGATTTCGCCGGCCAGGTGGCGCTGACGCTGCTGGTTCTGGGCCTGGGACTCGTCGGGGCCATTTTCCTGCAGGTGCGGGTCGGCCTCAGGCCGCTGGCGACCTTGAGCGCCTCGCTGGCCGCCGTCCGGCGCGGCGACGCGCAGACCGTCGACGAGAACCTGCCGCCGGAGCTCAGGCCGCTGGCGGTCGAACTCAACGCGCTGGTGCGCTCCAACCGCGAGGTGGTGGAACGCGCCCGCACGCATGTCGGCAACCTGGCGCATGCGCTGAAGACGCCGCTCAGCGTGATCGTCAACGAGGTGCGCGGACAGGACGCTCCCTTCGCCGGCAAGGTCGGCGAGCAGGCCGAACTGATGCGCAGCCAGGTCAATCATCACCTTGAACGCGCCCGCATGGCGGCGCAGCGCCGCGTCATCGGCGTTTCCTGCGAGGTCGAGCCGGTGCTGACCCGCCTGATCCGGGCGATGAGCCGTATCCACCGCGATCGCGGTCTCGACATCTCGCTCGAGATCAGCGCGCCCGTCCGGTTTCGCGGCGAGGAGCAGGACCTTGAGGAAATGGCCGGAAACCTGATCGACAACGCCTGCAAGTGGGCGTCCTCCCGGGTGCGCGTCAGTGTCGCGCCGCAAGGGGAGGGAGCGACGGCGGAGCGGGTCGTGGTGATCATCGAGGACGATGGCCCGGGGCTCGGCGCACAGGAACGGGCGGAGGCGCTGAAGCGCGGCCGGCGGCTCGACGAGACGGTGCCTGGCACCGGCCTTGGCCTGTCGATCGTGGTCGACCTAGCGGGTCTCTATGGAGGCGACCTGTCGCTCTCCAGAGCCCGTGCGGGAGGGCTTGCCGCGCGGCTTGTCCTGCCGGCCCTGTGAGGGGCGCCCGGCTGCAGGTTGCAGTGCGGCGAAAATGCCCTGAACGGCAGGGTTGCGGGACGCAGTTCGGCCACAAAGGCATGTGTAACCTTGTTTCACATTCACTCGGGCCGACCCTTCCTCCCGGTTGGCGTTTCCTGCCCGATTGGCTAGATTCGGTTCCGGCGATCCGTGCGCCGGCAAGGGTGGATTGCGGGTTTCCGGCGATGTGGAGCCGGGTTGGCGGAACTTTTGATGCGGTTGCGGGTTTTGCGTGACGTGATCGATACGCAGGACGCAAACGAAAGAGGCAAGGGCGGGTGCGAGGAATGAAAGCCTTCAGGCTGGCGAGTGTGGTGGCGGCCGCGATGCTGGCAGGTGCCTGCGGCACCAGCAGCAATGTCGACAGCGGCCCGGTCGTCGTTGGCGGCAGCCTGTTCGGCAGCGCCTTCAGCGCCGCCGCCGTGCCGCAATCCGAGGCCGATGTCGTGCTTGCCGACCTGATGCGCTCGGAAGCCGGCAAGGGCCTTTCCGTCGACGACCGGCGCGCCGCCGCGACCGCCTGGCGCGGGGCGCTGCGAACCAACCGCACCGGTGAGACCGTCGAGTGGCAAAATCGCGGCAACGGCACGCGCGGGCGCGTCGTTACCGGCCCGAACTACCAGGTCAACAACATCGTCTGCCGCGACTACACGCATGTCGTCATGGTCGGCGAGACGGAGCGCTCGATGCGCGGATCCGCCTGCCTTGGCGATGACGGCGGGTGGCAGCCGATCACCTGACGGTTCGCGCCCCGGGGGCGTTTGACCTGACGCAGGGTCGTCAAGGCCCGGCTGCCGATCCTCGGTGTTTCTCTCAATCCGTTGCCAAGATTCGATTAATCCTTTTCTGCGATGATTTCGACAGTGTGTTTTCATCCCTTGTCGAGCGCGGACTGATGCCTGATCGGCACCATTTGACTGAAAAAATCCGCTCCTATCTGGATGCGTTGTCTCCGCGCGCGGTACAGACCCTGCTGCGCGGGCTCGAGAGCGCGCGTGCGCGCGGCTCCGACGACCCTCATCTCGACCTGATTCTGGGTGCCTGCGTCAGTGCCGCCCGGCGCAGTTGCGGCGTCGTCCTCGATTCCGAGCCGCGCGAGAACTGGCTGCAAAGGCTGTTCTTCGTGCCGGTCGAGGACCTGCTGCTCAGCGAGATGCTGCCGGCCAAGGAACCCGGTCGCATCACCCGCGCCAGCCTGCCGTTGATCTGGACCTGGATCGCCCGCGACATTGCGCCCGACCGGGTCTCGGTCGCCACGGAGCTCTCGCGCCGCCTCGAGACCGAGCCGGACGAGGTGGTGGAGATGGCCGCAAGCCTGCGCCGCCATGTCCTGCAACCGCTGCAGAAGGCTCTTGCCGAGGCCCATGCGGACGACCGCTCGCACCAGAAGATCTGCATGCTGGTGGGCGGCGAACGGGCGCTGCGCGACCTTGAGGATGTTGCCGCCGCCATCGTCGAGATGGGATGGCTCGACGCCTTGCGCGAAAGCCTGCCCGAACGGCTGACCGAATGGGACTTCAAGGCGGGCAGTCCGTCGCTGGTGCGGATCAAGGCCGTCGCCGACCGCCATCCCGATCACAAGCACCTCGTCGGTGCGATCGTGCTGAACCGGGTGGAAGCGCCTGAATCGATGCTCTCGCTTGCCGCCGCTCTTGCCGGATCCATGTCGATCCGCAAGATCGCCGCGAGCCCCTATGCGGTCTTCGCCGAGATGGCCCTGTCGGAGGTGGAGCGGTTTTCCGGCATCGCCTGCGGCAGCTGCACCAACCGGGAGCTGTCATCGGCGATCAACGCCTATTCGCGGCTGGTCAAGGTGCTCGACCGGCAGTTCGACCTGACCGAGAAGCCGGCCTGGCAAAAACGCGTTGCCGAAACCCGCCGCGCCCTGTCGGGCCTTGTCACCCGCGAGCTCGAGGCGACGATGGGCAATATCCGCCGCGCCCTGACGGTGCCGAAGATCGGTGCCGACGGAGAGCCGGATGTCGACGTGCTGCTGCTCGAGGAAGCGCATCGCGGCGTCATGCTCGTCAATAAGATGCGCGATGTGGCCGAAAGCCTCGCGGTCAACGAGATCACGGCGCGCACGCGCCAGGCGCTCGACCAGTCGCTGGAGATCAAGACGCGGGCGCTGCTCCAGGCCTTGTCCGAATCCAAGGGCGCCGAGCGCAAGGCGCATCTGGTTGCCGTCGATGTCGCCATCGACCTGTGCGAGGACTTCTACGGCAAGGACTACGCCGACCAGCTGCGCCGCAGCCGCAAGGCAGCGCTTACGCCGAAGACCGAGGCCAAGCAGGCCGCCTCCTGACCGGCGCGCCCGGCGCGACCCCCTGTCACAGGCGGCTTCCACTTGCGGAAACCGGCAAGGCGCGGTCTATATCCCCCTTATGACGATGTGGATTGCCTTCTCCCTTCTGACCGTGCTGGCGGCGCTTGCCGTTCTCGTGCCGCTGGCCCGCTCCGGGCGCGCGCAGGCGCGCGCAGGTTCCGCCCATGACGCGGAGGTCTACAAGGCGCAGCTCGACGAAGTCGGGCGCGATCTCGACCGGGGCCTGATCTCCCAGGAGGCGGCCGTGGCCGCGCGCACGGAAATCGCCCGCCGGCTGATCGCCGCCGACCAGGCCGCGACCCGGGACGCGACCGGGGAACCGGGTGACGCCGGCCGGCTTCGGCTGCGCGTCGTCCAGATGCTGGCGGTCGTCGTCGTTCCGCTCGCCGCGATCGGCGCCTATCTCGCCTTCGGCGCTCCCGACATTCCCGACCAGCCGCTCGTCGCGCGCCTGCAGGCCTCCACGCAGGACAGGTCGCTGCCCGAACTCGTCGCCCGGGTCGAGCAGCATCTGGCGAAGGACCCGGAAGACGGCCGCGGCTGGGACGTGCTGGCGCCGGTCTATATGCGACTCGGCCGGCCCGAGGACGCCGCCGCCGCCTATGCGGCCGCGATCCGGCTGCTCGGTCCCGATGTCAACCGTGAGACCGACCGGGGCGAGGCCCTTGTGGTCGCCAATAACGGAATTGTGAGCGCCGAGGCGCATGCCGCGTTCGAACGGGCCGTGAAGCTCGATCCGGAGGCGGTCAAGCCGCGCTTCTTCCTGGCGCTTGCGCTCACCCAGGAGAACCGGCGCGAAGCGGCGATCGCCGCCTGGCAGGACCTCCTGAAGGATGCCCGCGGCGGCGAGGCATGGGCCGAGGCCGTGCGCATCGAACTGGCGAAGCTGGGGGTCGAGACAGCGCCTGCCGGCGAGCCTGTTGCCGGCCCCTCGCGCGAGGACGTAAAGGCCGCCGAGGGAATGGCGGCGGACGAGCGCGGCGCGATGATCCGTTCCATGGTAGATGGCCTCGACGCACGGCTTGCCGCCGATGGCGGCTCGACCGCGGAATGGCTGCAGCTGATGCGGGCGCTGGCCGTGCTTGGCGACACGGACCGTTTGCGCCAGGTCATTGCGCGCGCAGGCGAGGCGCTGAAGGATGATCCGGCCGCGCTCGCGCAGGTGAAGAGCCTTGCCCGCGAGCTGGGAGAGGGGTCGTGACGCCCGCAAGGCCGGCGCCGCGCGGCACCGGATTGCCCGCGGGACGTGGATGAAGCGAGACAGCAAGATGACGCGCAAGCAACGACGCCTGACAATGATCGCCGCCGCCGGCACCGTGCTGGCCGTCGCGGTCGGCCTGATCCTTTTCGCGCTGAACGACCAGATCGTCTTCTTCCAGAGCCCGAGCGACATCGTGGCGAAGACGATCCCCGACGGTCAGCGCATCCGCCTTGGCGGGCTGGTGGCCGAGGACAGCGTCACGCGCGGCGAGAACGCCGAGGTCCGCTTCACGGTGACGGATACGGTGGAGAGCGTCAACGTGGTCTATGTCGGCCTGTTGCCGGACCTTTTCCGCGAGGGGCAGGGCGTGGTCACCGAGGGGGTGATGAAGCCGGACGGGCTGTTTTACGCCGACAACGTGCTTGCCAAGCACGACGAGAACTATATGCCCAAGGAAGTGGCCGACGCGCTCAAGGGCAAGGGCGTATGGCAAGGCAAGGAATAACCGGCCGTCAAGGCGACCCGGGCCGGCAAGGCTGCCGGGCCGGACGGCGCCGCGACGACGAGGGAGAGAACCGGCCATGATCATCGAACTCGGACATTTCGCGCTGATCCTCGCCTTCGTGCTGGCGCTCGTGCAGTGCGTCGTGCCGGTCTGGGGCGCTGTTTCCGGCGACCGGCGCCTGATGGCGGTGGCGCCGCCTGTTGCGGGAATGCAGTTCCTGCTGGTCGGGATCGCCTTCGCGGCCCTCAGCCATGCCTATGTGACGTCGGACTTCTCGGTGCTCAACGTGGTCGAGAATTCCCACTCGGCGAAACCCGACCTCTACAAGATCACCGGCGTGTGGGGGAACCACGAGGGCTCGCTGCTGCTCTGGGTGCTGATCCTGGCGCTTTTCGGCGCGCTGGTCGCCGCCTTCGGCCGCAACATTCCGGCCGACCTGAGGGCGGCGACGCTGGGCGTGCAGGGCTGGGTGACTGCCGCCTTCCTGCTGTTCATGCTGGCGACGTCCAACCCGTTCCTGCGGGTGTCGCCGGCACCGATGGAGGGCAACGACCTCAACCCGATCCTGCAGGATGTCGGCCTCGCCATCCATCCGCCACTGCTTTACATCGGCTATGTCGGCTTCTCCATCGTCTTCTCCTTCGCCATCGCCGCGCTGTTGCTCGGCCGCGTCGATGCGGCCTGGGCGCGCTGGGTGCGGCCCTGGACGCTGCTGGCCTGGATGTTCCTGACGCTCGGCATCGCCATGGGTTCCTACTGGGCCTATTACGAGCTCGGCTGGGGCGGCTACTGGTTCTGGGACCCGGTCGAGAATGCCTCTTTCATGCCCTGGCTTGCCGGCACGGCGCTGCTGCATTCGGCCATCGTCATGGAAAAGCGCGGCGCGCTGAAAGTGTGGACGGTGCTGCTCGCCATCCTGACCTTCTCGCTGTCGCTGCTCGGCACCTTCCTGGTGCGTTCCGGCGTTCTGACCAGCGTCCACGCCTTCGCCACCGACCCGCTGCGCGGCACCTTCATCCTCGGCATTCTCGTCGCCTTCATCGGCGGGTCGCTGGCGCTCTACGCCTGGCGCGCGCCGCTGCTCAAGCAGGGCGGCCTGTTCGCGCCGGTGAGCCGGGAGGGCGCGCTGGTGCTCAACAACCTGCTCCTGACGGTCGCCGCCGTTTCGGTGCTGGTCGGCACGCTCTATCCGCTGGCGCTGGAGGCGTTGACCGACGAGAAGATCTCCGTCGGTCCGCCTTTCTTCAACCTGACATTCGGGCCCCTGATGGTGCCGCTGTTGATCGCGATGCCCTTCGGTCCGCTGCTTGCCTGGAAACGCGGTGACCTTGCCGCCGTGAGCCAGCGGCTCTACGCGGTGCTCGGCCTCGCGCTTGCCGCGACGCTGGTGACCGCCTGGGCGCAGGGCACGGAAAAGATCCTTGCCGCGCTCGGCGTCGGCCTTGCCGCCTGGGTGATCTGCGGTGCGGTGGCGGAAATCCTGTCGCGGGCCCGCTTCCGCGATGTGGGGCTGTCGACCGGCCTGTCGCGACTCTACGGCCTGCCGGGCTCGGCCTGGGGAACGGCGCTCGGCCATGCCGGCATCGGCATCACGCTGCTCGGCATCGTCGCCGTCTCCGCCTTCGAGGAGGAGAAGGTGCTGACCATCCGCCCGGGCGAGAGCGTCGAGATCGGCGATTACCGGCTCGCCTTCGGCGGGCTGGCGCGGCGCACGGGCCCGAATTACATCGACGATGTCGGTCATTTCGACATCTATCGGGGCGGTGCCAAGGTCGCCGAGGCCGATCCGGCCAAGCGTCTCTACACCGCGCGCCGCATGCCGACGACGGAAGCCGGGATCGTCACCTTCGGCCTGTCGCAGATCTATGTCTCGATCGGCGAGGTGCATGCCGACGGCGGCGCCGATATCCGCCTCTACCACAAGCCGCTGGTGACGCTGATCTGGCTCGGCTGCCTGGTCATGGGAGGCGGGGCCGTGGTCTCGCTGTTCGACCGGCGGCTGCGGGTCGGCGCGCCCAAGCCCGCTCGCCGGCAGCTGGCGGCGGCGGAGTAGGGCGATGCGCAAGCCTTCTCTCCTTGCTGGGTTGCGCACCCTTGTTGCCGCGCTGGCCGTGGTGCTGACGACGCTTGCCGCCGCGCCGGCACTCGCCGTCGCGCCCGATGAGGTGCTCGGCGATCCGGTCCTGGAGCAGCGCGCCCGCGATCTGTCCGCCGAGCTGCGCTGCATGGTCTGCCAGAACCAGTCGATCGACGACAGCGACGCGCCGCTGGCCAAGGACCTGCGCGTGCTGGTCCGCGAGCGGCTCGTGGCCGGGGACAGTGATGCGCAGGTGATCGACTTCCTGGTCGAGCGTTATGGCGAGTTCGTGTTGCTGAAGCCGCGCTTTTCCTGGAACACGGTGATCCTCTGGTCGCTGGCGCCGCTGGTGCTGCTTGGCGGCGGCATCGTGCTGGCCCTTGCCGCCCGGCGACGGGCGAGAGACACGGCGCTCAGGGCCGAGGAAGCCGGCACGGCCCCCGGCACGCGCCTCGACCCCGGTGAGCAGGCCGAGCTCGACCGCATCCTGGGCGCCGACGCGGAGCGTTGACGCTGCCACGACGAGGGCGTGGCGCCCCTGGCTTTTCCCTCCTCTTCACGTTGTCGTCCCGGTGTTGTGAACCGCCAGCATCTGGCGCCGCACGCCGGGCGTTCCCAACTCGTGCTGTGTCCGCCCTCGCGCCATCCGCCTGAAATGCTTTAGGCTGACCGCGCGCGCCAAGGGTTCACCAGCAGAATTTGGGAGAAGGCCGATGCCAGCCAAACCGATCCGTTTGACGTTCGAGGGACATGAGGGCGCCGAGCTTGCAGCGCGGCTCGATCTTCCCGCGGGCGCGGTCCGGGCCTATGCGCTCTTCGCCCACTGCTTCACCTGTTCCAAGGACGTGACGGCGGCGCGCCGCATCGCCGAGGCGCTGACCAGTGACGGCATTGCGGTGTTGCGCTTCGACTTCACCGGGCTTGGCGGTTCGGGTGGCGACTTCGCCTCGACCAATTTCTCCTCCAACGTTTCCGACCTGATCAAGGCCGCCGCCTTCCTGCGGGAGAAATACGAGGCGCCGAAGCTTCTGATCGGCCATTCCCTGGGCGGCGCGGCGGTGATCGCGGCCGCCGCCGACATCCCCGAGGCGGTCGCGGTGGCGACCATCGGCGCGCCGGCCGATGCCGATCACGTCGCCCATAATTTCGGCGCCGATCTCGACACGATCCGGGAGAAGGGACGGGCCGAGGTGACGCTTGCCGGACGCAGCTTCACCATCGAGAAACAGTTCCTCGACGACATCTCCGCCCAAAACGTGCGTGAGCGCGTTGCGCACCTGAAAAAGGCGCTGCTTGTCATGCACGCGCCGCTCGACGAGACGGTCGGCATCGACAATGCCACGGGCCTCTTCGTTGCTGCGAAACACCCCAAGAGCTTCGTCTCGCTCGACAGCGCCGATCACCTCCTGAGCGACCCGCGCGATGCCGCCTATGCGGCAAGGGTGATTGCCGGCTGGGTCTCGCGCTATCTCGAGACGGCCCGGGAAACGGCGGCGGTCGATACGCGCGAGGGGGTGCACGTCTCCGAAACGGGGCTCGGCAAGTTCCAGTCGACCGTCGTTTCCGGCCGGCACCGGCTGATCGCCGACGAGCCGGAGGATGTCGGCGGGCTCGACAGCGGGCCCTCGCCCTACGACTACCTCGCGGCCGCGCTCGGCGCCTGCACGGTGATGACGTTGCGTCTTTATGCCGAACGCAAGGGGATCGCGGCCGGGCGCATCGCGGCGACCGTCCTGCATGCCAAGGTGCACGCGGCGGACTGCGAGGACTGCGCCGGGGAGATCCGCGAACGGGACGGGCGCATCGACCGCTTCGAGCGGCGCATTGCCATCGAGGGCGAGATCGACGCGGACACCCGGGCGCGGATGCTGGAAATCGCCGACCGTTGCCCCGTCCACCGGACGCTGGAGGCGGGGGCTGCGATCGTCACCCGTCAGGCGTGAGCGGCCCCGACCCGCGGGGCTCCACATTACAAAAGCTTAATGCCCCCGACAGGCGGCCGTAAGGCGGCCTCCTCCATATAGGTCAGGACAGCATCGGCACGCGCTTCCCCGCGATACATGCCGGGCTCGAAGCTTCCTGACCCTCCCGGCGCTTCCGCCGGGCCTGACGTGGAGAGAGAAACATGTCGACCAAACGTATTTCCGCAACCTTTCGCCGTCTGCCGCGTGGCCGCAAGGGCGGCCTCGTCGCCGGCGCCCTGGCACTGGGCCTTGCCGGTGCGCTGAGCGCGCAGACCGTCGTGCCGGGCCAGTTCGCCTTTGCCGATCCGGTGCGCGTCGAAAGCGCCGCCCCGCAGAGCTTCGCCGCCGTCGTTGCCGGGGTGAAGCCGGCCGTTGTCAGCGTGCGGGTTCGCTCCGAGACCACGCCGCGCATGATGTCGTCGCGCGGCGGCGGCCTGCCGGGCTTCGAGGACCTGCCCCAGGACCATCCCTTGCAGCGCTTTTTCCGCCGCTTCGGCGGTGAGCCCTTTGGCGGCGAGCACGGCGAAGGGCGTGGTCAGCAGCGCGAGCAGCCGCGCCGTTACGGCACCAGCCAGGGCTCGGGCTTCTTCATCACCGGGGACGGCTACCTCGTCACCAATGAACATGTCGTCTCCGGCGGCAGCGAGTTCACCGTGATCACCGACACGGGCGAGGAATACGAGGCAAAGCTGATCGGCGCAGACAAGCGCACCGACCTTGCCCTGCTCAAGGTCGAGGGCGAGAGCGACTTCACCTATGTCGAGTTTGCCCCCGACGCTCCGCAGGTCGGCGAATGGGTGGTCGCCGTCGGCAATCCGTTCGGCCTTGGCGGCTCGGTGACGGCCGGCATCGTCTCGGCACGCGGCCGCGACATCGGCGCGGGTCCCTATGACGACTTCATCCAGATCGACGCGCCGGTGAACCGGGGCAACTCGGGCGGCCCGGCCTTCAACGTCAAGGGTCAGGTGATCGGCGTCAACGCCGCCATCTTCTCGCCCTCGGGCGGCAATGTCGGCATTGCCTTCGCCATTCCCGCCTCGACCGCGCAGAACATCGTCGCCGACCTGAAGAACGATGGCACGGTGGTGCGCGGCTGGCTTGGCGTCCAGATCCAGCCGGTGTCGAAGGACATTGCCGAGAGCATCGGCCTCGACAAGGCGAAGGGCGCGATCGTCGCCGAGGCGCAGGGCGACAGCCCGGCGCTCAAGGCGGGCATCCGCTCCGGCGACACGATCCTCAAGGTCGACGGCGAGACCATCGACAGCCCGCGCGACCTGGCCCGCAAGATCGCGAGCTATCCGCCGGAAACCACTGTGACGCTGGATGTCTGGCGGGACGGCCGCGAGCAGGCGATCGAGGTGAAACTCGGCCGGCTCCAGGAAGAGGCGCGCGCTGCGGCTGTCGAGCCGACGGGCGAGAACACGGCCTTCGTCGACAGTCTCGGCGTCGAGCTGGCCTCCGCCAAGAGCGTCGGCGCGGGCGACAAGGGCGTCGTGGTGACCGATATCTCCGCCGACAGCGCGGCGGCCGAGAAGGGTCTCAAGCGCGGCGACGTGATCCTCGAGGTGGCTGGCCAGCAGGTCAACGAGCCGGGCGATGTCGCCGGCGCGGTTCTCGGTGCCAGCGAAAGCGGCCGCAAGGCGGTCCTGATGCGCGTCCAGAACGAGAACGCCACCCGCTTCGTCGCGGTGCCCGTCGCCAAGGGCTGACGCCAGAGGCAGAACCGCGCCCGGACATATCCGGCCGGGCGCGGACCGTCCCGGAGCCCTGTGTCCTTTGCCCGGTCAAGCCCCGGGAACCAGGGGATGCCGGGCTTCCGGCCGGCGGACCGGCGCGCCCGACAGGCGAGGTCCGCAATCGCCAAGGCAGCGCGCCGGAAAACCGGGCCCCGGATCGCGGTGACGCGGTTCGGGGTTTTTTGACGACCGCGCATCAGTCCTGGTGCCATGCCCCGACATGATGGCGTTGAAGTCCGTTCGGTGCCCGCCAGGACGTCCGGCGAACTTCAGATTCGGGTGCCCAGGTGCTAAACGGTTCGAACGGCTTCGGCGCGGGGCCCAGACACGGAAGAGGTCATGCGGATACTTATTGTCGAGGACGACCGGGAAGCGGCCAACTATCTGGTCAAGGCACTGCGCGAGGCGGGCCATGTGGTCGATCACGCCGCCGACGGCGAGACCGGCCACGAGCTTGCCTCCAGCGCGCCGTTCGACGTGCTGGTCGTCGACCGGATGCTGCCCAGGCGCGACGGCTTGTCGGTGATCTCGGCCTTGCGCGCGGAAGGCAACCACACACCGGTGCTGGTTCTCTCCGCCCTCGGCCAGGTCGACGACCGGGTGACGGGCCTGCGCGCCGGCGGGGACGACTACCTGCCCAAGCCCTACGCCTTTTCGGAACTGCTGGCCCGTGTCGAGGCGCTCGGCCGCAGGCCCAGGCAGCAGGATGTCGAGACCCGCTACAGCGTCGGCGACCTGACGCTGGACCGGCTCAGTCACACCGTGACCCGGGCCGGGCAGGACATTCCTCTGCAGCCGCGCGAGTTCCGCCTGCTCGAATATCTCATGCAGAATGCCGGACAGGTGGTCACCCGCACCATGCTGCTGGAGCATGTGTGGGAGTATCATTTCGACCCGCAGACCAACGTCATCGACGTTCATGTCTCGCGGCTTCGGGCGAAGATCGACAAGGATTTCGACCGGCCGCTGCTGCACACCATTCGTGGCGCCGGCTACACGATACGCGACACTGGCCGCGATGCCGGCGGCGATGCCGGGCGTCCCGCTTCATGACGGTGCTGACAACGACCGCCCGGGTCTTCCGGACCACCGCGATCAAGCTGGCGCTGATCTATCTGGCGGCACTGACGCTGGCCTCCGGCGCGGTCCTCGTCTATCTCTCCCAGAACACGGCAACGGTGCTGCGCGACCAGATCGTCGAGACGGTCGACGCGGAGATCTCGGGTCTCGCCGACCGTTACCAGGTGGCCGGCATTCGCGGCCTCGTTGCCACCGTCGACGCGCGCTCGCGCCGGCCGGGCGCCAGTCTCTACCTGGTCACGGATTTTGCCGCCAACCAGCTTGTCGGCAATATCGAGGAACTGGACGACCGGGTGCTGGCCGGCGAGAGCGGCGAGTTGCAGCGCGTCGTCTACACGCCGATCGGCGGCGGCGCGCAGCGCGCGGCGCTGGTGCGGGTCTTCCAGCTGTCCGGCGGGTTTCGCCTGCTTGTCGGCCGCGACCTGCAGGAGCAGCAGTATTTCCGCTCGCTTCTGGCCGAGGCGATGCGTTTCTGGTTGTTCGTGCTGGCCGCGCTCGGCCTCGTCACCTGGGTCTTCGTCAGCCGCCGCGTGCTGAAACGCATCGACGCGATGACGGCAACCAGCCGGCGGATCATGTCGGGCGATCTTGCCGAACGCCTGCCGGTGGAAGGCAGCGGCGACGAATTCGACCGCCTCGCCATCGGCCTCAACACCATGCTGACCCGCATCGAAAGCCTGATGCAGGGGCTGAAGGAGGTCTCGGACAACATCGCCCATGACCTGAAGACGCCACTGACCAGGATGCGCAACCGGCTGGAGGAGGCGCTGCGCCAGGACGCGGCAGGAGCCGGCGGCGGGGGACCCGCGCGGATGGTCCTGGAGCAGGCCATCGAGGATTGCGACGGCCTGATCCGCACCTTCGACGCGCTGCTGCGGATCGCCCGGGTCGAGGCCGGTTCCTCCGGCGCGAGCTTTGCCGAATTCGATGCCGGGGTCCTTGTTCAGGAGGTCGCGGAACTCTACGCGCCGGTCGTCGAGGATGCCGGCGGCGTGCTCGAGAGCGTCGCCGGGGAGGGGCTGGTTCTTTCCGCGAACCGGGAGCTGATCGTCCAGGCATTGATCAACCTTGTCGAAAACGCGCTCAAATACGCTCGGCAGGACGAGGGCGATGCCGTAAGGGTGGAGCTGCGCGCGCTGCGCGAGGGACTTGATATCGTGCTTGCCGTCAGCGATGACGGACCCGGCATCGCCGACGCGGACAAGGAGCGCGTGCAGCAGCGTTTCGTGCGGCTGGAAGAAAGCCGCAGCGCTCCCGGCTCAGGCCTGGGGCTCAGTCTCGTTGCCGCCGTGGCGCGATTGCATGGCGGGCGGCTGGAGCTGGCCGACGGATCGCCGGGGCTGGTCGCGCGGCTGCGCCTGCCGGCGAACCGGGAGGCGGGGGAGGCCGCCGGGCGCGGCTGAAACGGACAACGCGCCTGAAACGAAAACGCGGTGGGCAACGCCGGATATGAAGGACTGGGGGGTGAACGTGGCAGAAGGCAGCAAGACGACCGGCGGGGCCTTGCGCCTGTGCGAGGCAATCCGCATCGTGCCGCGGGCAGCCGACGGGGAGGCCGCGGCTGCGCTTCTGTCCGACCTGGCACCCGCCCTCGATACGCTGTCCGGCGACGTGGAAACACGCGAAAGGGCATCGGTCTTTCTGGCCGGGGCCCTGACCAATGCCCCCTTCCTGCGCGATCTCGCCTGTGCCGATCCCGAACGGCTTGCCGGCATCCTGACAAGCGCGCCGCAGGAGCGGGTGGACCGGCTGGTTGCCGAAGCGCGCGAGGTTGCCGGTGACGACGAGACCTCGGTGATGGCCTCCCTGCGCCGGCTGAAAAAGGACCTCGCCCTGACGCTGGCGTTGGCCGACATTGCCGGGGCGCTGGATCTCGACGCGGTGACGGGCAGCCTCAGCCGTTTCGCGGACGCGACGCTGACGGCGGCGATCCGCTTCTGTCTGCGCGACCTGGCGCGGCGCGGGAAGTTCGCCATCACGGACGAGGCGGCGCCGGAGCGTGATTGCGGCTTCGTCATCCTCGCCATGGGCAAATACGGCGCCTTCGAGCTGAACTACTCCTCCGACATCGACCTGATCGTGCTGTATGAGCCGGAACACGCGCCGGTGACGGGGGGCGCCGAGGCGCCGGTGGAATTCGTCCGCCTGACCAAGCGGCTGGTCAAGATCATGGGCGACCGGACGGCGGACGGCTATGTGTTCCGCACCGACCTGCGCCTGCGCCCCGATCCCGGCGCGACGCCGCTTGCCATGTCGATCCCGGCGGCGCTCGTCTACTATGAAAGCCTGGGCCAGAACTGGGAGCGCGCCGCCCTGATCAAGGCGCGGGCCTGCGCCGGCGACATTCCCTGCGGCGAGCGTTTCCTGAAGGAGATCGTGCCCTTCATCTGGCGCAAGTATCTCGACTATGCCTCGATCGCCGACGTGCATTCGATCAAGCGCCAGATCCACGTTCACAAGGGGCACGGCGAGATCGCGGTCGCCGGCCACAACGTCAAGCTCGGGCGTGGCGGCATCCGCGAGGTGGAGTTCTTCGCCCAGACCCAGCAGCTGATCGCCGGAGGGCGCATCACCGAGTTGCGCGGGCGCCGGACGCTGGAAACGCTGGCAACGCTCGCAGAGCTGAACTGGATCGCCGCCGACGCGCGCGACGAACTCACCGAGGCCTATCGCTTCCTGCGCTGCGTCGAGCACCGCATCCAGATGGTCAATGACGAGCAGACCCACATCCTGCCGGCCGAGGAGGAGGCGCGCGCGCGCGTCTCGCGGCTGATGGGTTATGACGAGATGGACCCGTTCGAGAGCGATCTGCGGACCCGCTTCCGCACCGTGCAGAAGCACTATTCGGCCCTGTTCGAGAACGAGCCGGAGCTTGCCTCCGATCTCGGTAATCTGGTTTTCACCGGCGATGACGACGACCCCGAGACGCTGGAAACCCTGTCAGGGCTCGGTTACCAGCGGCCGAAGGAAGCCTGCAAGATCATCCGTGCCTGGCATTTCGGCCGTTATCCGGCGGTGCGCTCCTCCAAGGCGCGCGAGAGGCTGACGGAGCTGCATCCGGTGCTCGTCGCGGCCCTTGCCAGCACCGACAATGCCGACCAGGCGCTGCTCGCCTTCGACGGCTTCCTGTCGAAACTGCCTGCCGGCGTGCAGCTGTTCTCGCTGCTGCGCTCCAACCCGCAATTGCTGCGCCTGCTGGCGACGGTGATGGGCGCCGCGCCACGCATGGGCGAGGTGGTGTCGAAGCGGGTGCATGTGCTCGACGCGGTGATGGACCCGGCCTTTTTCGGCGCGATGCCGACCTCCGCGGAATTCCGCGCCGGGCTTGCCCGCACCCTCGATCTCGCCCGCTTCTACGAGGACGCGCTCGACCGGGCGCGCATCTTCGCGCAGGAACAGCAATTCCTGATCGGCATGCGGCTGCTCTCCGACACGCTGACGGCGCATCAGGTCGGCGAGGCGCTGGCGCGGCTCGCCGAGAGCATCATCGCCGGGCTGATGCCCTTCGTCATGAACCACGTGGCGGAGAACCACGGTCGGCTCAACGGGGCCGACTGGGCGGTGCTGGCGATGGGCAAGCTTGGCGGACGCGAGATGACCGCGTCCTCCGATCTCGACCTCATCCTGCTCTACGAGCACGACGAGGACGTGGAGGAGACCGACGGCAAGCGACCGCTGGCGCCGAGCCAGTATTTCATCCGCCTGACCCAGCGCCTCGTTTCAGCGCTCTCCGCGCCGACGGCGGAAGGCCGGCTCTACGAGGTCGATTTCCGGCTGCGCCCCTCCGGCAATGCCGGTCCGCTGGCGACGCGGCTGTCTTCCTTCGAGGCCTATCAGGTGAGCGAGGCCTGGACCTGGGAGCATATGGCCCTGACCCGGGCGCGGGTGATCGCCAGTTCGGGCGCCGCCTTCAAGGAACGCATCGAGACGCATATCGGCGAGACGCTGGCGCGGCCCCGCGAGGCGGGAAAAATCGCCGCCGAGGTCGCAACGATGCGCGCGCGGATCGAGGCGGAGAAGGGCACCAAGGATATCTGGGACCTGAAACAGGTGGCCGGCGGACTGGTCGATATCGAGTTCATCGCCCAGTTCCTGCAACTGGCGCATGCGGCGGAGCGGCCGGAGATCCTGTCGCAGACGACGGAGACGGCGCTCGAGCGTTGCCGCGATGCGGGATACCTTGCCGCCGGCGATGCCGAGGTGCTGATCCCCGCCATCCGCCTTTATCATGCGCTCACCCAGGTGCAGCGACTGACCCTTGAAGGAGCCTTCAAGGTCGACACGGTGCCACGGGGCGTGAAGGAGCTTCTGGTGCATGCCGGAGAGGCGCCGGACTTCGCCTATCTGGAACACTCGATGGCCGAGTGCCAGCAGCGGGTCCGCGCCATCTTCGAGCGCCTGGTGGGCAAGGTCGAGATTCCGGCGGGCTAGGGCGGGCTCCCATGAACGAGGAGCGTCCTGCGTCCGCCGGAACGCCTCACAGGGCGCCGCTTCAGGACCTGTTCAGGCCGAGCGCATAGGCATCGAGCTGATCGACCACCGTGCCCCAGCCGTCGTAAAAGCCCATGTCCTCATGCGTCTTGCGCGAATCCGTCGAGCGGTGGCGGGCGATCGCGGTGTACTTGGTGCCGCCGCCTGGTGCGTCCTCCAGCAGCAGGATCGCCGTCATGAACGGGTCCGGCGCCGGCTTCCAGCCCTCGCTATAGGTGTCGGTGAAGACCAGCTTCTTCTCGGGCACGATTTCGAGAAAGACGCCGTTGTTGGCCATCTCGTTGCCTTCGACCTCGAAGGTCGAGTTGAAGCGGCCACCGACCTTCAAGTCGATTTCGCAGGCCGTCACCTTGTGCGGCTTCGGCACGAAGAAGTGCTTGATATGCTCGGGCGTGGTCCAGCATTCCCAGACGAGCGCACGCGGCGCCTTCAGGACGCGCTCGAGAACGAGGTCTGTTTCCGGATCAAGGTCAGGTTTCATCGGATCTCTCTTTTGCAAGGTTCTCGACATAGTCGTCGAACCGGTCCAGTCGTGATTCCCAGACAGCATGCTGCTCTGCCAGCCAGTGCTCGAGCGGCTTGATGCCGCCCGCCGCGAGCCGGCAATACCGCACCCGCCCCTTCTTCGCCGTTTCGATCAGGCCGGCCTTTTCCAGCCTGGCGATGTGACCCATGAAGGATGGCAGGGCCATGGCATGGGATGCGGCCAGCTCACCCACCGACGCCGGCCCGCGCGCCAGCCGGGCAACGATCGCCCGGCGGGTCTCGTCGCTCAGTGCCGCGAAAAGCAGGTTCAGGTCCGGATCATGCTTAGCCATGCGCCTAACTATTATGAGGCGATGACGGTGTCAATAAAAACTTAGGAGATGAGCTAAGTGACGTGAGGAGGGGGCCGGGTGATGTTTGTGAGAGGCGGGATCTGGACGCCGTCACGGGATCCGCCGGGCGCGGGCGATGCCTCATACGCAGGCTGTCACCCCGGCCGGAGCGCAGCGCAGAGCGGGGGCTATTCGTTTCCAGAGCGGTGGCGATGAGGTCGGGGCGGTTGCGCTGCGGTCCCGCCGCGACCTCCGGCGCTTGTCACGGCCGCCGGGGTTGCCAATGGATCCCGGGTCGCGGCTGCGCCTTGCCCGGGATGGCGCACAAGAGGGGGCAAGGATCTGCGTATCAACTCCAACGCGCAGGAGGGCGCACTCGGGCCGCAATACCGCGTTTGCGGGGCACGGGATGACGAGCCGGGGACGGAGGCCATTGGCCCCAGGTCGCTGTGAGACCGCCATCGGCCTCAGGCGGCGGTGACGCTCCTGGCGTCGTCCGATGCGACGGCGACCGGCATGGCCACGGTGACCGTGGTGCCCTTGCCGACGGCCGAGCGGATCTCCATCGTGCCGCCATGCAGCTTGACCAGCGACTGGGCAATGGCAAGGCCGAGACCGGAGCCCTTGTGCGTCTTGGTGAACTGGTTCTCCACCTGGACGAAAGGCTTGGCGAGGCGGGCGATGTCGCTGTCCTTGATGCCGATGCCGGTGTCCGAGATGGCGATGGTCACGCCGTCCTGGCCCCCGGGGCCGGCCCGCGTCGCGGCCAGCGTCACCGATCCCCCGTCCGGCGTGAACTTGACGGCGTTGGCGAGCAGGTTGAGCAGCACCTGCTTCATGGCACGGCGGTCGGCCGACAGCGTCAGCGCCTCTTCCGTTTCGCAGGTGACGGAGATCGCCTTCTCCGCGGCGGCGGCGGAGATGATGCGGGTCACGTCGGTGACGATGGCGCACAGGTCGACGGTCTCGCGCTTCAGCTCCATGCGCCCGGCCTCGATCTTCGACATGTCGAGAATGTCGTTGATGACGTTGAGCAGGTAGCGGCCGCTGTCGTGAATGTCGGTGCAGTATTCCTGGTACTTGTCCGAGCCGAGCGGGCCGAACATGCCCTGGTCCATGATCTCCGAGAAGCCGATGATGGCGTTGAGCGGCGTGCGCAACTCGTGCGAGATGTTGGCGAGGAACTCGGATTTCGCCTGGTTGGCTTCCTCGGCCTTGGTCTTTTCCTGCGAGTACTTCTCGGCGAGCTCGACAAGCTGCTGCGCCTGCACTTCGAGCTTCTGGCGCGACTGGCGCAGGTCGGCGACGGTGGCCATCAGCCGTCGCTCGCTCTCCATCAGCTTTTCCTCGTGGCGCTTCAGCGCCGTGATGTCGGTGCCGACCGAGACGAAGCCGCCATCCTTGGTGCGTCGCTCGGAAATCTGCAGCCAGCGGCCGTCGGCAAGCTGCGCCTCGTAGGATGACGAGGGGTCGGACGCATCGCTGCCGATGGTCGGGCTTGCCGAGACGACCGTCTGGCGCGCCGCCGACATCACCTGGGCATAGGGCGTGCCGGCCTTGATCGCCGAATTCGGCAGGCTGTGCAGCGTCTGGTAGTTGGAGTTGCACATGACGAGGCGGTTTTCCGTGTCCCACAGGACGAAGGCCTCGGAAATCGTCTCGATGGCATCTCGCAGGCGCAGGTCCGCGGTGCGGCTCTGTTCGGCCAGCTGCTTCTGCTCGGTAACGTCCATGCAGATGCCGATCAGGTGCGGCTCGGCGATGCCCGGCTCGCTCTGCACCTCGGCGCGGGCGCGCAGCCACACCCAGTCGCCATTGGCGTGGCGCATGCGGAACATGCGGTCGACGGTGGTCTCGCCGGTCTCCAGCAGGCTCTCGGCCAGCTCGTAGAGGTCGATGTCGTCGGGATGGGTCAGGGCGGAGATCTCGGCAAAGCCGAGAATGTCGTCGCGCGGCTGCAGGCCGAGCATCTCGTAGAGAGAGGCGGACCAGAAGATCCGGCCGCGCGACAGGTCCCAGTCGAACAGGCCGCAGCGGCCGCGGTCGAGCGCAAGGTCGATGCGCGCCCGTGTTGCGGCGTAGATCTGGTCGGCCTGCTCGGCGCGGGTCGCCTGGGCGAAGAAGGCGTAGATCAGCACCAGGAGCACCGAGGCGGTGCCGACGAAAAGCGTCACGTTGGCCGAAACGCTGGCGCGCCATTCGGCGAAGATCATGTCCTTCGACTGGACGAGCGCGACCATTCCGAGCCGGCCGTCGAGGTGATGGACGGTCGCATAGGCCTCGTCGTCGCCATTGGCGCCGACGGTCAGCACCCCGGCGCGGGCGCCGAAGACGGTCAGAGGCTGGCCGGCGCCAAGCAGGTCGGTGAGCGGCTGCCCCTCGAGATCGGACCGGATCGGCGCGGTGGCGACGATGTTGCCGTCAGCGTCCGCGACATAGATGCGGCGCGCGTCGCCGGTTGCCCGCGGCGGCAGGCTGTCGGCAAGGGCGGCCTGGAGCGCCGTGCGGAAGCCTTGGTCGGGCAGGCCTTCCTCGGCGCCGGAAAGACGGGCGGCGAGGGTGGTGGCGATCATCGTCAGGTCGTCGCGGGCACGCTGGTCGGTCTCGTCGTGCTCGTAGGACATGGTCAGTCCGCGATACGTGGCGAGCGTGGCGATGAAGACGATGCAAAGGATCGGGATGGCGCGACGGAAGAAGGGTTCCGCGGTGAGCAGGCGCTGGTAGGCGGGCTGCGCCAGCAGGCGGATGTGGCCCGTCAGTGACTGTGAGTCACGTTGTTTTCTGAGTAAGTCCGCGAATCGACGCGCGGACGCTGCCCCTGCAAAGGAACGCGCCATCATGATGGCTCCCGATGTGTCGATTTTGCCGCAAACTGAACGCAACCGGCGCTCGAATCAACTTCATTTGAATCGCATTCGCGAGATTTGTCCAGAGTCCGCCAAGAAAAATATAGTTAATGAAAGCTTAATGAAAGTGGCGCTACGCACAACTCTTGCGAGTCCTCTGCCGCCGGCATGAGCGTGCCACCCGCAACAAGGGTGCAAGCCTCGTGCGGATGGCGGAAGGGTCTTCAGAAAACGGGAGTTTTGCGCGCTATTGCAGGCAGCGGTCGACGATATCGCGCATGTCGGCCGAGAGCCCGTCGTCGGAGGCGAGGCGGCGCAGGGCCGCCTCGGCATGCCCGCGACGCTCCGGTTCGAGCGCCCGCCAGGAGCGGAAAGCCGACAGGAGGCGGGCGGCGGCCTGCGGATTTCGCCGGTCGAGCTCGCGTGCAAAGTCGGCAACATAGTCGAGCCCGGCGCCGTCGGCGCGGTTGAACTGGCTCTGGTTGCCGGTCGCGAATGCGCCGATCAGGGCCCGCACGCGGTTCGGATTGCCGGCGGAGAAGGCCGGATGGCGGGTGAGCGCGCGCACCTTGTCGAGCGTTTCGTCCCGCGCCGCGGTGGCCTGCACCATGAACCACTTGTCCATCGCAAGCGGGTTTGCCTTGTGGCGCGCCGCGAAGGAGACGAGCGCGTCCTCGTGGCCGGGCAGGGCGGCGTGGACAAGCACGTTGAGCGCTGCGAGGCGGTCGGTCATGTTGTCCGCCTGCTCGAAATGCGCCCGCACCAGCGCACCGTCGGCACCGGCCGCGCCATGGCCGATATAGTCGAGCAGGACATTGCGCAGCGAACGGCGCCCGGCAGCTGCGGCTTCGGGCGAGAACGCTCCGTCGCCGGCAAGGCGCGCGTACTCGGCGGTGATTGTCGGCGCCATCCTGTCGGAGATGGCACTGCGCACGGCGGCGCGCGCGGCGCGGATCGCCTCCGGATCGATGTCGTGCCCGATCTCGCGGGCGATGTCGGCTTCGCCCGGCAACTGCAGGCACAGTGCCCGGAAGGCGTGTTCCAGCGTGGTATCGACGGTGTTTGCCTCGATCGCCGCGACAAGCGCGTCGGGAACGTTCACCGGTTGCTGGCGCGCGACGCAGGCACTCGCCGCGATCAGCGTATTCATCAGCACGCCCTGCAATGACGCCCAGCGGTTGAACGGGTCGCTGTCGTTCGCCGCCAGGAACAGAAGGTCGTCGTCGGCAAGGTCGCTCTTCAGCGAGACTGGTGCGGAGAAACCGCGCAGGATCGAGGGTACGGGGCGTTCGGCGATGCCGGTGAAGGTGATCGTCTGCGAGGCCTCGCGCAGATGGATGATGTCGCCGGTGGTCTCGGCGCCCGTGACGGAGGCCGGGTGAAGCTCGCGTCCGTCCCGCCCCATCAGCGCGACGCGCACGGGAATGTGCATCGGCTGCTTGTCGGCCTGTTTGGGTGTTGGCGGCACCTGCTGGCGCAGCGTCAGGGTGAAGCGGCCGGCTTCCTTCTCGTAGCGGCTCTCGGCGCGTATCACGGGCGTGCCGGCCTGCTCGTACCACAGCGCGAATTGCGCAAGGTCGACGCCGCCGGCCTCCTGGAAGCAGGCCAGGAAGGCCTCGATGGTGGTCGCCTCGCCGTCATGGCGGTCGAAATAAAGGTCCATGCCGGCCCGGAAGGCAGTCTCGCCGAGCAGGCATTTCAGCATCCGCACGACTTCCGAGCCCTTCTCGTAGACGGTGGCCGTGTAGAAGTTGTTGATCTCGTGATAGAGGCGCGGGCGCACCGGATGGGCGAGCGGGCCGGCGTCCTCCGGGAACTGGTGCGACTTGAGCAGGCGCACGTCGGCGATGCGCTTGACCGCGCGCGAGCGCTGGTCGGCGGAAAACTCCTGGTCGCGGAAGACCGTGAGGCCCTCCTTCAGGCAGAGCTGGAACCAGTCCCGGCAGGTGATGCGGTTTCCGGTCCAGTTGTGGAAATATTCATGCGCGATCACCGTCTCGATGCCGGCATAGTCCTGGTCGGTGGCGGTGTCCGGTTCGGCCAGGACGTATTTGTCGTTGAAGATGTTGAGGCCCTTGTTCTCCATCGCGCCCATGTTGAAGTCGGAGACGGCGACGATGTTGAACACGTCAAGGTCATAGGCCCGCCCGAACACCTCCTCGTCCCAGCGCATGGAGCGCTTCAGGCTGTCCATCGCCCAGTCGCAGGCGCCCTCGTTGCCATGCTCGACATAGATGTTGAGGGCGACGTCCCGGCCTTCGCTGGTGGTGAAGGTGTCGCTCACCCGGGCAAGATCCCCGGCGACCATCGCGAACAGGTAGCTCGGCTTGGGATGCGGATCGTGCCAGATCGCATAGTGGCGGTCGGTGCCGGGCACATCGCCCTGTGCGACCGGATTGCCGTTGCCGAGCAGCACGGGGGCATCGTTTTTGCGCGCCTCGATGCGGGTTGTGTAGACCGACAGGCAGTCGGGCCGGTCGAGGAAATAGGTGATCCGGCGAAAGCCCTCCGCCTCGCACTGGGTGCAGTAGGTGCCGTTGGAGCGATAAAGGCCCATCAGCTTGGTATTGGCGTCGGGATCGAGCTCGGTCTCCATCTCCAGCGTGAAGGGGCCGGCCGGCGGCGACGGGATTTCCAGCCGGTCCGGCGATACCCGGATCGCGTCTTCCGCCAGTACCCGGCCATCGAGCGACAGTGCCAAGAGCTTCAGCTCGTCCCCGTCGAGCACCAGGGGCGTGCCCGCCGCCGTTCCTTCCGCCGGGGTGACGGCCAGCTTCGCCCGCACCCTGGTTGCCTGCGGCGCGAGGCGAATGTCGAGATGCACGCTGGCGATCTCGTAGGCGGGCGGCCGGTAGTCCTCGAGGCGGACGGGGGCGGGTGTCTCTGGGCGCATGGATGCTCCTTCCTGCGGCGGATATGTGCTTGCGGACGTTGCCGAGTGCCGACAATTCGACAGGGAAACCGGCGCAGCCGCATTGATACGGGTCATGTCCGCCCGGCGGGGCGGCTGGCGATCAGCAGACCGTGCGGGCCATCGAGACGAAAGCCGCGGTCAGGTCGCTGGCCGGATCGGCGAGGGGCGCGACCACGGTGAAATGGTTGTCCTTGCCGCGAATGTCGAGTTCCGTGGCAACGCCGCCACGTCCCCAGGCATCGGCGATGACCCTGGACTGGCGGATGTATTCGGAGGATTCGCCCCCGCCGACCGCGGCGATGAGACGGGTTCCCATGGGTGCGGCCAGCGCCACCGGCGAAACCTCGATGGCATCCTTGCGGTCGAGGCGGAGGTTCACGTTGACCGAGGTGTCGATCAGTGGCTGCAGGTCGAAGATGCCCGAGATGGCAAGCCCGGCGGGCACGAGGCGGGGCGGCAGGCCGCGGCTGCCCCAGTCGGTGGCGAGCAGGGCGGCGGTCAGCTGGCCGCCGGCTGAGTGACCGTAGGCGACGACCGGCTTGCGGTAGCGTTCCCACAGATGCCCCGCCAGCCGGCGGATTTCCTCGACGATGTCGGCCACCCGTACCTGCGGGCAGAGCGAATAGTTGGCCACCGCCACCGGCAGGCCATGCGCGTTCGGACCGCGCGCCATGTGGGAAAAGAACGAGCGGTCCAGCGCCTGCCAGTAGCCGCCATGCAGGAACAGCGCGATCGGACCCGTCGCCGGCATTCCGCCGGCCGGCAGAAACAGGTCGTATTGCGTCCGTTCGCCAAGCTCGTAGGCAATGCCGGTCTGGCAAGCGGCGGTGTCGCGATAGGCGGCCGCATCGCGCGCCCAGCCTTCGATGATCGCCGGGTGCTCGGGCACCCGCGCCCGGTTGTTGTATTCGGCCTCGTAGTCGATCACCCGTCTGTGCTCCCCTCGGCGCCCCGTTCCGGCGGGTCCGGACCCTAGCCGCTACGCGGGTTCGAGTACAGTGAGAGCAGCCCGAACGGCGCAGGTTGTGCACCGGAGCGATGCTGCCCGTCATTCCCCCGGATTTGCCGTCCCGGGGTCGCCATGGCGCCGCAATCCGGCGTATGGTGTCGCCGAGGATTGCTTCGCCGGCCGGATACCCGGCGGCAAGGGCCAAGATACGTGGCCAAGATACGTGGCCAAGATGCAGGGCCAAGATACAGGGCCGGCCGGGAAAGCCGGCATGCAGGGACGAAGGGCGACAGCCACGCATGATACGCCGGCTGAGGAAATACGGACGCGGGCGAATGCGCGGCATCTCGATGACCTGGCTGGTCGGCATCGCCTTCGGCTCGCTGGTCGGCGTGTCGATGCTGCTCGTGCTCGGCCTTGCCGTCACGGCCAACATGCGCAACACCTTTTCGCTGCTCAACGACAAGGCGGTGCTGACCACCAACGCGCTGGAGCGGCGGCTGCGCGACCATCTCGACCTGGCCTCTGGCGCCGTCGTGCAGTTGAAGGCGGTGTTCGACAACCGGTCGCTCGACCGGGCCGCCCTCGAGACGTTCCGGCCGGAGATCCTGGCCGCCGTGCACGCCAATCCGGCGCTCGATGTCCTCGTTGTAACCAGTGTCCAGGGCGACGAATACGGCGTCTACCGCTCCGCCACCGGCAAGCTCTGGCCCTTCCAGCGCCAGCAGGTGCCGGAGGAGGCGAAACGCTACATTCTTCCCAAGATCACCGCCGGCTCGCCGGCGACCTGGGGCCCGCTGGTGAAATCCGGCGAGGTGCTCTACGCCAATGTCACGGTTCCGCTGGCAACCGACGGCATCCTGAAGGGATATCTCACCGCCGCCGTCTCGATCGACGAGCTTGGCCGGACAGCGCGCCAGCTCGACGACGGTCCCTTCGCCACCGTCTTCATCATCGCCAACGGCAACGAGGTGATCGCCCATTCGGACCTCGAGGATTTCGTGAGGCCGGATGGCGAGGTTCCGAAACTGCCGCTGACGGTCGACGAACTGGGCGACAAGGCCCTGATGAGGTTGGCGACCGCACCCACGCTGGAGAATTTCGAACGTGCCAGCGCCGCGGGCGTCGAGGTGCGCGATCTGGAGAGCGACGATGGCGGCCCGGACTTCCTGTCGATGACCAAGATCATCGCCGGCTACGGGCCGGGCGTTTGGACTGTGGGACAATACTATGTCGCCTCGACCATTTCACGCGAGGTGCAGCGCCTGTTCGGTTCGGCCGTCGTCGGTCTCGTCTCCATTCTCGTCGCGCTCGGCCTGTCGGTGCTGCTGGTGCGGCGCACGGCGCGGCCGCTTTCGGAAATCTCCAGGCGGGCGCAGTTTGTCGGCGATCTCGATTTCGACCGGGTCGAGCCGTTGCCGCGCAGCCGGGTGCGCGAGCTCGACCAGGTCTACCAGGCCTTCAACGCCATGGTGATCGGGCTCAAGGCGATGAACACCTATGTGCCCCGCTCGCTGTTCCGCAAGCTGATGCGGCTCGGCGTCGACCAGGCGGCGGTGGCGAGCGAGCGTGACCTGACATTCATCTTCACCGACATTGTCGGCTTCACCTCCCTGTCGGAAAACCTGACTGCGGCCCGAACGGCGGAAGTTCTCAACGAGCATTTCGCCGTGCTCGTGGGAGCGGTCGAGGCGGAGGGCGGCACGGTCGACAAGTTCATCGGTGACGGCATGCTGGCCTTCTGGGGCGCGCCGGACGAGCGGCCCGACCATGCGATCGCGGCCGCCCGGGCCTGCCTTGCCATCGCCGCGGCCTTGCGTGAGGCGAACCGGGCCGCGCGCGCGGACGGGCGGGAGCCGATCCGCATGCGCATCGGCCTGCATTCGGGGCGCGTGGTGGTCGGCAATGTCGGGGCGCTCGACCGCTGGAACTACACGGTCGTCGGCGATGCGGTGAATGTGTGCGAGCGCCTGCAGTCCTTCGGCCGGGATGTCGCGCCGGAGGATGAGATGGTGATCCTGGCGAGCGACACGGCGATGGCCCGGATCCAGGCGCAGGCTGGCGGGCTGCTTGCTGGCTGCGCCACCCGCGTCGGTACCCACAGGCTGCGCGGGCGCAGCGAGGCGATCGCCGTCTGGCGGTTCGACGACACGGTGGCGCCCGACGAGATGGCGCCTGCGCAGGACGGCATCGAACTGGCCGGCTGAGCCGGTATCCGCAATGCTCCCGGTTTTTTTCCAGGCGCCGTCATGCTTTTGTGATGCCGGTCACATGCGCCTGCTGTAGCAGTGATATGTGCGTGTGGGGGCGTACGTCGGGGAAGGCACTTTCACGACAGGGCATGCCTCCTATAATGGCTCGAACAATCGCCGGAACGGAAAGGGCGAAAGACGAGGGCGCCAGGAGGAGGGCGAACCACGTGGATGTGTTGACGGTCGACGGCCTGAGCGTCGATTTCACGACCCAGGAGGGGCGCGCGCGGGCGGTGGACAATGTGTCCTTTTCGGTGCCGCGCAACCGCACCGTGGCCCTGGTCGGAGAATCCGGTTCGGGCAAGACGGTGATCTCGCAGACGATCATGGGCCTGCTGCCGGAAAAGGCGCAGGTGAGCGGCGGACGCGTCCTTTTCCGTGACAGCGACGAGGCCGAGCCGGTCGACATCGCCGCGCTGGACCGCAAGGGCCCGGCGCTGCGCGCCATTCGCGGCAACCGCATCGCCATCATTTTCCAGGAGCCGATGACCTCGCTCTCGCCGCTGCACACGATCGGCGACCAGATCGGCGAGGCGGCGGAACTGCATCGCGGCTGCTCGCCGGCCGAGGCGCGCGAACTGACCCGCGAGATGCTGCGCCTGGTGCGTTTTCCCGATCCGGCGCGCGCCCTGGACGCCTATGCGTTCGAACTGTCCGGCGGCCTGCGCCAGCGCGCGATGATCGCCATGGCGATGATCTGCCGCCCCTCGCTGCTCATCGCCGACGAGCCGACCACCGCGCTCGATGTCACGATCCAGGCGGAAATTCTCAAGCTGATCAAGGATGTGCAGACCGAGCTGCACATGTCCGTTCTCCTGATCACCCATGATTTCGGCGTCGTTGCCAACATGGCCGACGACGTGGTGGTGATCTATCACGGCCGTATCATGGAGCGCGGCAGCGCCGCCGACCTCTTCGCCAATCCGCAGCACGCCTATCTCAAGGCGCTGCTCAACGCGGTGCCGCGCTTCGGCATGGAGGCGGGCGAGCGCCTGGTGCCGATCCGTCCGATCGAGCCGCATGCGGAAGGCTTCCTGAAGAAGGCGAGCGGACGGCCCGCATGCGCGCCCGGCACGCCGCTGGTGACGCTGAGCGGCGTGACCAAGCGCTTCACCACCCGCAAGGGCGGAATGCTCGGCGGCAGCGCGCACACTGTGCTGGCGCTCGACGACATCAACCTGACCGTCAGGCGCGGCGAATGCCTCGGCCTGGTCGGCGAAAGCGGGTCCGGCAAGACGACGACCGCCAAGGCGGTGCTGCGCGCCATCGAGATCGACGAGGGCGGGATCCGCTACGATTGCGGCAAGGGTCCGGTCGATGTCGCGAAAATGAGCGGAGCGGACCTGCTCGACTATCGCAAGCGCGTGCAGCTGATCTTCCAGGATCCGTTTTCCTCGCTCAATCCGCGCATGACCGTGAACGAGTTGCTGTCCGAACCGCTGGTCATCCACAAGATCGGCACGCCGGAGGAGCGGGCGGAGCGGGTGCGCGAACTGATGCGCCTGGTCGGCCTCGATCCGCGCTTCCTGCGCCGCTATCCGCATTCCTTCTCCGGCGGCCAGCGCCAGCGTATCGGCATCGCCCGCGCGCTCGCGCTCAATCCCGAATTCATCCTTTGCGACGAGCCGACCTCGGCGCTCGACGTCTCGGTCCAGGCGCAGGTTCTCAACCTGCTCAAGGACCTGAAGGCGGAACTGGGACTGACCTATCTGTTCGTCAGTCACAACCTGGCCGTCGTCGATTACATCGCCGACCGGGTCGCGGTGATGTGCCGGGGGCGCGTCGTCGAAGTGGGCGCCACCCGCGACGTGGTGCAAAACCCGCTGCATCCCTATACGCAGGCCCTGCTTGCCTCCGTTCCCGAGCCCGATCTCGGCGCGCCGCTGGATTTTGCCGCACTCGATGCCGGCCGGGCATCCGAGCCCGCCGAATGGCCGGATCCCTACCGGGTGGTCGACGGTGTCCGGCCGGTGCTGGTGGAGATGGCGCCGGGTCATTTCGTCTGCGCGCCGGGACTGGCGCCGAGCCGCCCGGCCGCATCGATGGAGGCCGCGCAGTGACGGTCCTGCCCCCGAAAAGCTCTTTGCGTGCCGCCGTCCTTGTCGCGCTGGTGGCGCTGGCGGCGGTTCCGGCGGCGGCGATGACGCTCAAGGAAACGCCCTCGCTCGCCGACCGCGTCGGCGTCGACCTGCCGCCGGTGGCCGAGCGCGTGCCGCACGAGCCGCTGGTCGTCGACCTTGCCGCGCGCGGTCGCCAGATCGGCAAGCCCGGCGGCCAGATCGACACCCTGATCGGCCGCTCGCGCGATGTCCGCCTGATCAATGTCTGGGGCTATGCCCGGCTGGTCGGCTACGACGAGGAGCTCGAGCTGAGGCCCGACATCCTCAAGGACTTCATCGAGGAGGACGGCCGGGTCTTCACGCTGGTCCTGCGCAAGGGGCACAAGTGGTCCGATGGCCACCCGTTCACCTCCGAGGACATCCGCTTCTGGTACGAGGACGTCGCGCTGAATGACGAGCTGCAGCCCTCCGGCCTGCCGCAATTCATGCTGGCCGGCGGCCAGCCGCCGCTCTTCGAGGTCATCGACGAGACCACGGTCCGCTTCAGCTGGGACGAGCCCAACCCGCTGTTCAAGCCGGAACTGGCCAAGTCCCGCCCGCCCTTCATCTACCGGCCGGCGCATTACCTGAAGCAGTACCATGCCCGCTACGGCGACATGGAGAAGATCGGCAAGCTGGCGGAGGCCAAGAAGCTGAGGAGCTGGGCGGCGCTCTTCAACAAGATGGACGACATGTACGACGCCCGCAATCCGGACCTGCCGAGCCTGCAGCCCTGGGTGCGGCTCGCCGATGACAGCGAGCGTCGCTTCGTCCTGCACCGCAATCCCTACTATCACCGCGTCGACAAGGCGGGCCAGCAACTCCCCTATGTCGACAGCGTCGTGATGACGGTTGCCGACGGCAAGATCATTCCGGCCAAGACCCAGGCGGGCGAGGCGGACCTGCAGGCGCGCAACATCGGCTTTTCCGACATCACAATCCTCAAGCAGGGCGAGAAGGCGGGCCGCTTCGACACCTATCTGTGGCCGATCAGCAAGGGCTCGCAGATCTCGCTGCTGCCCAACCTGACCGTTGCCGATCCGGTCTGGCGCAAGGTGATGCAGGACACGCGCTTCCGCCATGCCCTGTCTCTGGGCATCGACCGGGTGATGATCAACAAGGTGCTTTATCTGGGCTTCGGCACCGCCGGCAACGACACGGTGCTCTCGCGCAGCCCTCTCTTCCGTCCCGAGTATCGCGACATGTATGCGGGCTTCGACCCGGACAGGGCGAACGAACTGCTCGACGAGATGGGCCTGACCGAGCGGCGCGGCGACGGCGTGCGTCTTTTGCCCGACGGGCGGCCGCTTGAGATCATCGTCGAGGCCACCGGCGAGAGCCAGGAGGAGCTCGATGCGCTCGAACTGGTCGGCGAGACCTGGCGGGAGATCGGCGTCAAGCTGTTTCCCAAGCCGAGCCAGCGCGACATCATGCGCGAGCGCGCCTTGTCCGGCCTGATGGTGATGGCCGTGTGGTCGGGGTTCGAGAACGGCATCCCGACCTCGGAAATGACGCCGGAGGACTTCGTGCCGGTGCGCGGCGACTTCCTGTCCTGGGCGCGCTGGGGCAACTGGTACGAGACCGACGGGCAGACCGGCGAGAAGCCCGAATGGGCGCCGGCGGTGCGCCTGATCGAGCTTTACGAGGCCTGGCTTGCCTCGACCTCGCACGAGGAGCGCACCGAGATCTGGCACGAGATCCTGCGCATTCATGCGCAGGAGACGATCCATATCGGGCTGGTGTCGGAGGTTCGCCAGCCGGTGGTGGTGAAGAACCTGGGCAACGTGCCGGAAGAGGGGATCTACGGCTGGGATCCCGGGGCACATTTCGGCATTCACCGGATGGATGAATTCTACAGGAAATGAGTGCGCGGCGCGGCGCGTGGGCGCTGCGCGGTGCTGGGGGACCGCTTGATGCTCTACTACATTGCGCGCCGGGTGCTGACGATGATCCCGACGCTGTTCGTGATCAGCCTGCTTATCTTCGTCATCATCGAACTGCCGGCCGGCGACTACATCTCCAACCAGATCGCCGCGCTGCGCGCCGCCGGCGAGAGTGCGTCCATCGCCAAGCTGGAGTTCCTGCGCGCCGAGTTCGCGCTCGACCGCCCCTTCCTGGAGCGTTACCTGATCTGGATCGGCCTGTGGCCCGGCGTTCACGGGCTGGACGGATTGCTGCAGGGCAACTGGGGCTGGTCGTTCGAATACGAGAAGCCGGTCTCCGAGGTGGTCGGCCCGACCCTTCCGCTGACCATCGTGCTCAACACGGCGACCATCCTCTTCGTCTATATCGTCTCCTTCCCGATCGGCATCTATTCGGCCACGAGGCAATATTCCTGGGGCGACTACGGCTTCACCTTCATCGGTTATATCGGGCTCGCGACGCCGAACTTCCTGCTCGGCCTGATCATGCTCTATTTCGCCAATCTCTGGTTTGGCCTGTCGGTTGGCGGGCTGATGGCGCCGGAATATATCGGCCAGCCCTGGAGCGTGGCGAAGGCGCTGTCGATCCTGGCGCACCTGATCGTGCCCACCGTCGTCATCGGTACGGCGGGCACCGCGGCGATGATCCGGCGGTTGCGGGCCAATCTGCTCGATGAGCTGCACAAGCAATATGTGACGACGGCGCGGGCCAAGGGCCTGCGCGAGGCGCGCCTGCTGGTCAAGTATCCGCTGCGCATGGCGCTCAACCCGTTCATCGCCGATATCGGCAACCTGATCCCCTCGCTCGTCTCCGGCTCGGTCATCGTTTCGGTGGTGCTCAACCTGCCCACCGTCGGGCCAGTTCTGCTCAACGCCCTGCAGTCGCAGGACCAGTTCCTCGCCGGCTTCATCCTCCTCTTCGTCGCGATCCTGACGCTGATCGGCATGCTGGTCTCCGACCTGTTGCTGGCGGTGCTCGACCCGCGCATTCGCCTCGGCGGAAAGGCCGTGTCATGAGCATGCGCGAGGAAACCGCTCACTACGTCAATCCGGAAGCCTTCAACCCGGCCCAGGCGGAAACGCTGTCGCCGGAGCAGGAGCGCTACTACCAGGCCTCCCAGTGGCAGATCATGTGGTGGAAGTTCCGCCGCCACCGGGTCGCCGTGTGGTCCGGCGTCATTCTCATCCTGTTCTATCTCTGCGTGCCGTTCGCCGAGCTGATCGCGCCCTATTCGCCCAACGAACGCTCCAACGACCACCTCTACGCCCCGCCGCAGACGCTGCGCCTGTTCCATGAGGGCTCCTTCGTCGGGCCGTTCGTCTACGGTTCGAAGGCCAGCATCGACCTGGAGACGGTTCGCTGGGTCTATGCCGAGGACCGGCAGGACGTGCAGCCGCTGCGCTTCTTCTGTTCGGGCTCGAAATACCGGTTCTGGGGGCTGTTCGACGCGCGCTTCCATCTCGTCTGCCCGGCCGAGGGCGGCACGCTCTATCTGCTTGGAACGGACCGGCTGGGGCGCGACGTTCTCTCCGGACTGATCTACGGCGCGCGCCTGTCGCTGACCGTGGGCCTCGTCGGCGTGACCATCTCCATCGTGCTCGGCCTTTTTTTCGGCGGGATCGCGGGCTTCTTCGGCGGGTTCATCGACAGCGCCATCCAGCGGGTGATCGAGATCCTTCGTTCGCTGCCCGAACTGCCTCTGTGGATGGCGCTTTCGGCCGCCCTTCCGGTTACCTGGTCGCCGGTGTGGATCTATCTCGGCATCACCGTCATCCTCGGCCTGCTCGATTGGCCCGGGCTGGCCCGTGCGGTGCGCTCCAAGCTGATGGCGCTGCGCGAGGAGGAATATGCCAAGGCGGCGCTGCTGATGGGCGCAAGCCCCTCGCGGGTGATCCGCAAGCATCTTCTGCCCGGCTTCACCAGCCACATCATCGCCTCGGCCTCGCTGTCCATCCCGGCGATGATCCTTGGCGAGACGGCGCTCTCCTATCTCAATCTCGGCCTGCGCCGGCCGGCCGTTTCCTGGGGCGTTTTGCTCAACGAGGCGCAGGATATCTCCGTCGTCGTCGTTTATCCTTGGCTGATGGCACCGGTCGTCCCCATTATCGTCGTTGTTCTGGCCTTCAACTTCCTGGGAGACGGTTTGCGTGACGCTGCCGACCCGTATAAGTGATGGCGCACTGCAGCACGAGCTGCGGCGACTGAAGCCCAACAGGAAGACGAGCATGTCCAAGAACGCATCGACCGCCGACGGATGGGACGAGGAATACCGGCGCGGGCGCTGGTCGTTCCTGCGCGACCTGCCCGAGAGCGGACGGTATGGCATCATCGGCATGTGGCTGGCGCTGAACGGCTCGCTGGACAATGTGCTCGACATCGGCTGCGGCGAAGGATTGCTCTACGAGCGCCTGCAGCCGATGGGCATCCAGCGCTATGTGGGCGTCGATCTCGCCCCGGCCGCGCTCGGCATTGCCGATGTCGATCCGCAAATCGCATCGCTGCGCGCCGGCGACCTGCACACATTCGCACCCGAGAAGGGCGAGACCTTCTCCGCCATCGTCTTCAACGAGGTGCTGCATTTCTCCGACGATCCGGCCGCAGCGGTCGCCCGCTACGTGCCCTTCCTGGCGCCTGGCGGCGTCATCGCCGTGTCGATGTATTCGCCCAAGCGGCTTGAGTCCGGCGCCAACCGGCTGATCGCGCGGTTGTGGGAAGCAACCGACGGTCCCGACTGGGACGTGCTCGACGACTACCGCCTGACTTCCGACAAGAAGAACGTCACCTGGCGGCTGCGGTTGTTGAAGCCCGCGGCCTGACGGCTCAACCCGCCTGTACCGGCCGGGATGGCGGCAGCAGATCGGCGATCCGCGCGAAGCGGGCGCCGGGATGCGCGGCGAGAAGCCCGAAGGTCCTGTCCAGGAAATCGAACGAGGCCTCGTCCTGCGCCAGGTGATGCGAGAGGATGCCGAGCGGTTCGTCCGGGTTGTTACGCCGCCGTGCCAGATGGAAATCGAAGCGCAGGCGTGCCGACTGCCAGCCGATGAAACGCCGCTCCTTCTTCCACTTGATCATGTCGATATGGGTCTGCACGTGGGGGAGCGCGCGCGGATGGAACTGGGTGAAGGTCGAAAGCCCGACAAGGCCGGCCTCGCCGAGCCGCGACGAGATGCGCGGCGCGATGCGGTTCCAGGGCGGCACCATGACAGGCACGAAACGCGTCCCGAAAAGCCCCGCCAGCCGCTCGCGCCCGTTTGCGACCAAGGCCAGCGCTTCGTCCGGGTCGCGCCGCCGGCCTAGCTCCGCCGCCTTCTCGCCGCGCGCCTTGTCCTGGAAGTTGCGGTGCTCGTAGCCGTGCTGCAGGACGCAGGCGAAGCGCTCGCCGGCGAGCCTGTCCGCCAACGCCGGCGTCGCGTCCTTCGGGATGACGGCAAGCGCCACCTCGACCCCGTGCGCATTGGCGATGGCAAGCAACCGCTCGAGTGCCGGACTCGGCTCCACGGCGTCGTCGTCGCGCCACCAGACGGGAACGAAAAGACCGCGTTCGGCGAACCAGTCGAGATGGCGGGTCAGGTCGTCGCGCCAGGTGCTGAATTCGGCGTGGGTGTCGGCGGTGCTGCTCATCCGCGCGCCTCCAGCGCTTCGGCGAGGAGCCCGGCTGCCCGCTCCGCACCGCCGAACCTCACCTCGATCTGCCGGCGCGGCAGGGCGAGCGCCTCGTCGGCCGCCGCCGCCAGTCCTTCCGGCGTCAGCGTTTTCTCCGGGATCGAGACGGCGCGGCCGTGGCGGGCGAGCGCGTCGGCGCGCTGCTGCTGTTCCGTTTCCTTTATCTGGGCGAAGGGAACCAGGACGGACGGCACCCCGGCGCGCAGGATGTCGAGCACCGTGTTGTAGCCGGCCTGGCTGACGGAAAGCCGGGCACGCGACAGGAGCGCGGTGAAATCGCGCCGGGCGCGCTCGACGACGACGCCGTCGCCTGCCTCGGCCGCGAGCCGGTTGAAGGTTTCCTGGTCGATGTCGTGGCCGGCGAGCAGTCGCCAGGTGCAGTCGCCGGCACGCCGCGACAGGGCACGCGCCGGGATCGCGGCGGCCAGGAGATCCGCCCCGACGGCGCCGCCGCCGCAGGAGACGATCACCTCGTCCTGGCCGTCGCGGCCTTCGGACGCGGCAACGCTGGCGCCGGTCTCGGCAAAGCCCGTGTAGCGCAGCAGGTGGGCGATGCGGTCCGCGAAGGGGAAGCTGTCCTCCAGTTTCACGAATTCCGGATCGGAATGGACGAGGACGATGTCATAGGCGGCCAACGCCCGGGTCGCCATCTCCTCCTCCTTCCAGGTCTCCTGCTTGCGCACCAGGATGTCGCGGATCGAGGCGGCAACGAGAGGCGGGCGAGGGCGTGCCCGCGCCGCCGCGACAAGCGGCTCCATCTCGAAGGCGAACGGCCGGCGGCCGAAGGGCCAGGTCTCCGTCAGAAGCAGGTCGAAATCGCGCGCCGCGAAGGCCTTGAGCGTCGCCTCGCGCCGCGATGTCTTCCAGGCGTCGTCGATCTCCGTTCCTTGCGGTGTGAGGAAGGTCTTGAAGCGGGCATCAAGCGCCCTGACGGGCGGCAGTTCGACAATGTTCAGGCCCTGCGTATCGAGCAGAGGCGGCAGCGTGTTGCCGGTGGCGAGCGTCACCTCGGTCCCGCGCGCGGCGAGCGCCCGGCCGATCGCGGCGGCGCGAAACACATGGCCGGTGCCGAGCAGGTGCTGGACATGGATGAAGGCGGATCGGGTCATTGCGGCGAAGCGGTAGCGCGGGCCGCGAAGTTGCGCAAGGCATGCGAGAGAAAGGCGTCGAGCCGCCTCGCGCCGGCCGCCAGCCCGTGACGGGAGAGGACATGGGCGCGCGCGGCGGCACCCATGCGGGCCGAAAGGCCGGGTGTGTCCAGCAGGCGGGCAAGGGCCGCGGCGAAGGCTTCGACATCGCCTTCGGGCGCAAGTAACCCGCTCACCCCCTCGGCGACGACATCGGGAACGCCGAACGTGTCGCCGCCGACAATCGCAAGTCCCGCCGCCTGCGCCTCCAGGAAGACGAAGCCGAAGGCCTCGCGGATCGCCGGCCAGACGAGAATGTCATGGGCAGCGTAGAGCGCCGGCATTTCCTCCGGTGTCAGCGCACCGGTGAAGCGGGCGCCGTGGCGGGCAAACAGTGCCTCGACCTCGGCCCGGCCAGGTCCGTCACCGGCAATGGTCAGGACGAAGGGGCGGCCGTCCAGTTTGCCGAGCGCCTCGGCAAGCAGCCGGTAGGAGGCCATCTTGGCGCCCTCTCGCATCATTCCGGCGGCCAGCAGCCGGGGAGACGCGTCGGCATGCGGCGGGATGCGCGGTGCGTCGATGAAGGGCCGTTCGTCGAGGAAGGGCGCAAGCACGGTCAGCCGCGCATCCGGCACGACCTCGGCGAGGCATTCCCGGTCGGCCCGGTGCAGGGCGGCGACCATGTCGGCGCGGTGAAGGGCGGCATCGGCGGCGGCGAAACCATGCTCCCACGCGCCAGCCTGCCGCTTCGGCGCGCGGCTCGCCTCGATCACCGCATAGGGCAGGGCGAGGCGGTCGGCAAGCGCCGGTCCGATCCAGTCCGGTGCCTTGTGATAGAGGTGATAGGTGAGGAAGAGGTCCGGCCGGTAGCCTTCCGCCTCCCATTGGCGGGCGACAGCCTCGGCCTCCCGGAGGGCTTCGCGTTCGACGGCGCGCTGCGCGTCGATACCGCCTTCCGCCCGCCAGGCACGGAACCGGCTTGCGACCCGCACCTCGTGGCCGGCCTGCTCAAGTCCCCTGACGATCAGGCGTCCCATGGTCCGGTCGCCGGAGGGGACCGGGTCGTCGAGCGGTTTCATCGGCGCGGTGAAGGCGATGCGCATGGGCCGAACCTTCCCGTCAAAGCACCTTGGCGAAGCGCTGTGCCAGAAGATCGATGCCGGGGTCGGCGGAAAACCGCGCCCGCACATCCAGGCTTGCGGCAGCGCCAAGACGCGCCCGCCGTGCCGGGTCGCCAATCAGCGCGGCCAACGCCCTGGCCAGCGCGTGCGGATCGCCGGGCGGCACCAGCACGCCGGTCTCCCCGTCCCGGACCAGCTCGGGGATCGCCGAGACATTGGTGGCCAGGCAGCAAAGGCCCATGGCCTGCGCCTCCATCAGCACGTTGGGCAGGCCGTCGCGGTCGCCGGATTTCGCCACCTTGGAGGCGAGCACGAAGAGGTCGGCGCGCGCAGCGGCCGCGATCACGTCCCCGCGCGGTTTCGCCCCGTGCCAGGTGATGCGGCCGGAAAGGCCGAGGCCTTCGGCCAGGTCCTTCAGCCGGCTGCCCTGTTCGCCGCCGCCGATATGCTCGAAATGCCAGTCGAGCCCTTCCGGCAGGCGGGCAAGCGCGGCCAGGAGATCGTCATAGCCCTTCTTCTCCACCGCCCTGCCGACGGAGAGGAGCCGAACCTGCCCATTGGCGCCGCCGTCACCCTGTCCGTGTGCCTTGCGCTGCGGGAAGGGGGAGAAGTCGAGGCCGTGATAGACGAGTTCGATCTTCGTTGGATCGGCTGCCAGCGACTTCAGGTGCTCGGCATTGACGCGGGTGCAGGTGACACCCCAGGTGGCGTCGTCGAGCTTGGTGCGCAGGTCCCAGTCCGGGCTCGTCCAGATGTCCTTGGCATGGGCCGAGAAGGACCACTTGCGCCCGGACAGATGGGCGGCGTAGCGCGCCACCGAGCAGGGCGTGTGCAGGTAGTGGGTATGGATCCAGGTGACGTCTTGGGGAAGTTCATGCGCCAGCACGCAGGCCTGTCCCCAGCGCCGTTGCCGGTTGGCATTGTGTTCGCGGGCGAAATCGGCCTCGTACAATGCGCGCGCGGCAGCGAAAGTCGGTTGTTTTTCGGCCCATCGCCGGGCCTGGGCGACGCGCGCCGGATCATCCTTGATGTATTCGGGCAGGTAGAGCACGTCGGCGGAAATCTGCCGGTGCACCTCGTGGATGAACGGATCGTAGGGACGGCGCAGCGCGACGATCAGCTGGGCGATGCCGCGCCGCTCCAGCCCCAGCATCTCCTGCGCGATGAAGGTCTCGGAAAGGCGCGGATAGCCTTTGACGACGACGGCGATGCGAGACATTCACGGATACCGGTTGAACGAGGAAGGACGTGCCTCAGACGGCGCTGGCGGCGGTCAGTGGACGGGAAACCGCTGGGCGGTCGGCAAGGATGCGCTCGACCCTGTCGCCGATCACGTCGAGGCCGCCGAGCAGGTTGTCGATGCCGGCGGTGGAGGGGGGCTCCAGCCAGGGCAGTTCGGCCAGCGCGTCGATCATCTTGTCGACATCGGGATAATCATCGATCGGCAGGACCTTGAGAAGACCGATGGTTTCCGCCCGCTCCGCGCGGATCGACTGCTCGCGTCGCGGCACGACGCGCGGCACCAGCAGCGTCGGCTTGTCGAAGGACAGGATCTCGCAGAAGGTGTTGTAGCCGCCCATGCCGACGATCGCCTTGGCTCCGGCCATGTAGGGCTCGATGGTCGGCAGGAAGCGCAATATGTGAACATCGCGCAGATGCTCGGCGCGGGCCTGGAAGTCCGCCGTTGCCTGGGCCGGCATGAACGGGCCGAGCACGATCAGGGCCGGGAACAGGGGCTGGGCCCGCGACTCGTAGGCCCGCATCACCCAGTCGACCATCTCCACGCCGTCGCCGCCGCCGCCCGGCGTCACCAGGATATAGGGCTCGTCGTCGAAGGGCAGGGGCTCGGTGATGCGCGCGTCTTCCGGAACGTCGCGGCGCAGATAGCCCGTGTTCACGGACTTCGCATGCACCGAGGCCGGCAGCCCCATGCCTTCCAGCGGATCATGCAGGTCCGGAGGACCGTAGACCCAGATCTCGTCGTAAAGGGCATCCAGCGCCGGGTCGACATTCTTGCGGGTCCACTCCTCGCGCAGCACCGCCGGATCGTCCATCACGTCGCGCAGGCCGAGGATGAGCCGCGTGTTGCCCCGTTGCTTGAGCATCTCCAGCGTGCCCAGGATTTCGCCGCGAAGGCCGAGCGGCTCCTTGTCGACGATCAGGATGTCCGGGTCGAACACCTTGGCCGTGTGCTCGATGATCGAGGAGCGGATCGCCAGGATGTGCTCGATATTGAGCGACAGCGACAATGGCGTGTACTCGCCGTTGCGAAGCTTGATCACGCCGGGAATGCGCACGAAGTCGACGCGCGAGCGGAATTCGAAGCTGCCGATGATCGGCGAGCCCGACAGGATCAGCACCGACATGTCGGAGAATCGGCGGGTCAGCGCGTGCGCAATCGTGCGGCACCTGCGCAGGTGGCCGAGGCCAAAGGAATCGTGGCTGTAGATCAGCACTTTCGGGGAGCTATTGATCATGCCTACCCATTCGGTCAGCGTACCCGCCCTGACGCACGACCACGCATCCCCAGTAATTACCATTCTCTAGCCGCCGTGCCGGCCGGGCGCAAGAGGCGGGTGGGTCGCACATGCGCATGTGGATCCTCGGGGGAGAGATGATATCGGCCTTCAAGCGGATGTGCGTTCCGGCTGGCGGTTTGCCGTCTCTGCGCTATGATGCCGCGAACCTAGACGCCGGATGGTGAAACAGGCCCGCGACCTCATAACGCGACCGACGATGGAAAAAAGCCTTTTCAGTTTCATCTGGCGCTACAGCGCAAGACAGCAACTCGTGATCCTCTTGATCACGGTGATTGCCTATCCGGTGACCTATGCGCTGCTGGAATTGCCCAAGCTGATCGTCAATGACGCGATCCAGGGCGAGAACTTTCCGCGCGAGGTCGCCTCGGTCGAATTCGACCAGATCTCCTATCTTGTGCTGCTGTGCCTGACCTTCCTCGGCCTCGTCGTAGCCTCGAACGGCATCAAGCTGGCGCTGAATGTCTACAAGGGCCGGCTTGGCGAGCGCATGCTGCGGCGCCTGCGCTTCGAGCTCTTCCAGCGGGTGCTGCGGTTCCGCCTGCCGCATTTCAAGAAGGTGAGTTCCGGCGAGATCATTCCGATGATTACCTCGGAAGTGGAGGATGTCGGCGGTTTCATCGGCGAGGCGGTGGCCCTTCCGGCCTATCAGGGCGGCATGCTGGTCGTGCAGATCGGCTTCATCTTCATGCAGGACCCGCTGCTGGGGCTTGCCGCGATCTCCTCCTATCCGATGCAGGCCTACATCATCCCGAAGCTGCAGCGGAAGGTGGTGGTGCTGTCGCGCAAGCGCGTGCGCAATGTCCGCGTCATCGCCGACAAGATCGGCGAGAGCATCGGCGGGGTTGCCGAGATCCACGCCAATGACGCCTCCGCGTGGCATTCCGCGGATCTCTCCGAGCGGCTTTACACCAATTACAAGATCCGCTTCAAGATCTTCAACTGGAAGTATTTCATAAAGTTTCTCAACAACTTCATGAACCAGTTGACGCCCTTCCTGTTCTACCTGATCGGCGGCTGGCTGGTCATCGAGGGGAATCTGTCGCTCGGCGCGCTGCTGGCGGTGATCGCCGCCTACAAGGACCTTGCCGGCCCCTGGAAGGAACTGCTCGCCTACTACCAGATGGTCGCCGACGTCGACGTCAAGTACCAGACCGTGGTCGAGAATTTCGATCCGGCCGACATCTATCCCGTGGCGCGCCTGACCGACGACGGCGACGGCGATCCGCTTGCCGGCGATCTTGTCATGCGCAATGCGAGTTTCTCCGGCGGCGCCGCGGGGCAGGAGGTCTTCGAGGTGTCCCTGAAGGTGGAGGAGGGCACGCATGTGGCGGTGATCGGGGTCGACGGCTCCGGTCGCTCCGAGGTGTTGCAACTGGCCGCCGGTCTTATCGGTGCGACCAGCGGCCGTGTCGAGATCGGCGGGCGCAATCTCGACACGCTGAGCGAGGCGGTGCTTGGACGCCAGATCGCCTATGTCGGTTCGTCCGTGCATGTGTGGACCGGCACCGTGCGCGACAACGTGCTCTACGGCCTGCGCCATCGCCCCTTGCGCGCCCCCGAGCGGGAGGGCGAGGCGAAGAACGAGCACGCCCGACGGCTCGCCGAGGCCCGCGCCACACAGAACCCCGACTACGACATCGAGGCGGAATGGGAGGACCTGGACGCGGCCGGCTGCGAGGGCGCGGACGGTCTCGACGCCCGTGCGCTGGAGCTGATCGAGGCGATGGGACTTGCCGCCGACGTTTTCCGCATGGGGCTGCAATCGCCGATCGATCCCGGCCGGCATCCGGAATTCGCCGAGCGCGTGCTTGCCGTGCGCCGGGCCCTTGCCGACCGGGTGGAAGGGGACGGCCGACTGGCGGCGATGGTCGAGCTGTGGCACATCGACCGTTTCAACAATTCCGCCAGCGTCGCGGAAAACCTGCTGTTCGCGGCCCCTTCAGACCCGGCCGTCGGCATCGACACGCTGGCCGGAGATGCCGACGTTCTGGCGGCGCTGAAGGAGACCAGGCTCTACGACAGGCTGGTCGGGATCGGCCAGAAGATCGCCGCGACGATGGTCGAGCTGTTTGCCAATGTCAGCGGCGATTCGGGGCTGCTTGGCGACTATTCCTTCATTACCCAGGACGAGTTGCCGGAGTTCGAGCGGATCACGCGTCTCGCCCGCTCCGAGGCCGGCAAGGGCAGCCTGACACCGGCCGACCGGGAGCGGCTCATCGGACTTGCGTTCAAGCTGATCCCCGCCCGTCACCGCCTCGGCGTGCTCGACGACGAGATGCGCGGCGAGATCGTTGCCGCGCGGTCGGTTTTCCACAAGCACCTGGCCGGCGCGCAGCAGCGTTTCGTCGTCTTCGACCGGGAGCGCTTCGTGGCGCCGATGAGCATCGAGGACAACCTGTTGTTCGGCCGTCCGCGCGTCGACCGCCGCGACGCGCGCGAGCAGATCGACCGCCTGATCCGCGCTCTTGTCGACGAAATGGACCTGCGCCGCCCGATCGTGCGCGCCGGGCTCGATTTCCATGTCGGGGTTGCCGGCTCGCGCCTGTCCGCCGGCCAGCGCCGCCGGGTTGCCCTGGTGCGCGCGCTGATGAAGCGTGCGCCGGTCACCGTTCTCGACGAGACGGCGGCCGGCACCAGCGATGACGACAAGGCCTTGCGCGCCGCGGTTCGCGGCGAGCTGGAAGGCCGCATGCTGTTGTTCGGGGCATCGAATTTGATCGTGGCGAAGGAATTCGACCATAGTATCGTGATGGAGCAGGGACGCCTGGCGGCGGACGGGGAGAGCGAGCAATGACCCGGACGATGGCACCGGACACCCTGCAGTCGAACGAGGAACCGCACGCGCCCCTACCGGCCGCACGCTTCCCGAAGGAGGACATGTGACCCTTGACGCGGAAGTCGATGCATTGCGGCGCGTGCCGCTGTTTCGCGGCATCGACGCAACGAAGCTGAGGCTCCTGGCCTTCATTTCCGACCGAAGTCATTTCGCGCCGGAGGAACACCTTTGCAACCAGGGGGACGAGGGCGATTCCGCCTTCATCATCCTGGGCGGGGAGGCGGAAGTCCGGGTGCGCACCGGCGACAGTGAACGCACTGTCGCACGTGTCGGGGAGCATTCGATTGTTGGCGAGATCGCGATCCTGTGCGACGTTCCACGCACGGCCACTGTGGTGGCGGCGACGGAGATGGACGTCCTGACGATCTCCAAGGATGGTTTCCTGAGCCTTCTGAAGGAGTTTCCGGACATGTCGCTTGAGGTCATGCGCACGCTCGCGCAGCGCCTGGATCGCACCACGCAGGCCCTTGTGGCCCTGCAGTCATCCGACGGATCGGCATGAACGGGATGGCGGATCGGTGACTTTCTCCCTGAAGCTTTGGGGCGTGCGTGGATCGACCCCGACACCGGGCCCCTCGACATTGCGCTACGGCGGCGAAACCACGTCCTTCGAGCTACGCGCCGGCGACGACATCGTGCTGATCGATTGCGGGTCGGGAGCCCGCAGCCTCGGCAGCGAATTGCATGGCCGCCCGCCGCGCGCCGTCGACATGTTCTTCACCCACACCCATCTCGACCACATCTGCGGCCTACCCTTCTTCACCCCGGCCTATGACGACCGCTTCGCCATCAAGGCCTGGGCCGGGCACCTCACCGACAGCTACGGCCTGATGGACATCATCTGCCGGATCATGTCGCCGCCGATCTTTCCGGTCGCCGCCAACAACCTGCGCGCCGTCTCCTTCGCCAACTTCCGCCCCGGCGGCCCACTTCAGCGCGACGGCGAGATCGCGATCAGCACGGTCGCCCTCAATCATCCGGGCGGCGCCACCGGCTATCGGCTGGAGCATGGGGGCAAGTCGATCTGCATCATCACCGACCACGAGCATGGCGATCCGGAAATCGACCGGGCGGTGCGCCGCTTCGTCGAGGGCGCCGACGTGATGATCTACGATGCGATGTTCACCGACGAGGAATATCCGCGTTTCACGGGCTGGGGCCATTCCACGTGGCAAAAGGGCGTGGAACTGGCGCTTGAGGCCGGGGTCGCCCGTCCGGTGCTGTTCCACCACGATCCGCGTCGCGACGACGACGCGCTCGACGCGATCGCCGAGCAGGCCGCCGCCCGACATCCCGGCGCACTGGTCGGCCGCGAGGGGATGGTGCTGACGCCCTGAGGAGAGGCTTCCCTGTCACGGCGCGGTGAGATGAAGGTCCGCTGCCCTCGCCAAGTCGTGACTTGCCGCTCCGCCGGACCTGCCGTGTGTTGATGACCTGCCGGCCGGACGGCGGAGGGAGATGCGGGCGATGACAGTGGAACGCGAACCTGCGGGCGATCCGGGGCTGCCTGCTGGCGCCGCCGCAGGCGTTCCCTTGCGGGTACGCGCCGAGATCGCCGCGCGCGAGACGCAGGCCGAACGGCTGATCGGCTGGGTGCAGCTCGCCATGGTGCTGTTCTTCGCCGCCCTCTACTTGCTGGCCCCGCGTGCCGAGGGGGCGGACGGGTTCAACTTCGTGCCGCTGGCGCTGGCCGCATATTTCCTCTTCACCGTGCTGCGTGTCGCGCTGTCCTACCGGTTCGAATTGCCGGTCTGGTACCTCGTCGTCTCCATCGTCGTCGACGTGACGCTGCTGTGCGGGCTGATCTTCTCCTTCCACATCCAGTACGCGCAGCCCGCGACCTTCTACCTGAAGGCGCCGACGCTGATGTACCTGTTCCTGTTCATCGCGCTTCGGGCTCTGCGCTTCGATCCGCGCTTCGTCCTGATCACGGGTACCCTCGGCGCGCTCGGCTGGATCGCGCTGGTCGCCTATGCGGTGACGCGCGACATGGGCGAGATGTACATCACCCGGAACTATGTCGAGTATCTCACCTCCAACGCGATCCTGATCGGCGCGGAGCTCGACAAGATCATCGTCATCATCGGTGTGACGCTCTGTCTTTCGGCGGCGCTGTACAGGGGGCGGCGGATGCTCCTCGATTCCGTGCGCGACCACGCCGCGGCCGAGGACCTGCGCCGCTTCTTCGCACCGGAAGTCGCCCATTCCATCACCGATGCCGACGAGACACTGGTCGCCGGTCGCGGCAGCCTGCGCGAGGCGGCCGTGATGGTGGTCGACATTCGCGGCTTCACCCGCATCGCGGAAACGCTGCCGCCGGCAACGGTGTTGGCCGTGCTCGCCCGTTACCAGGAAGCGGTGCTGGGCGTGATCGCCCGCCATGGCGGGCAGGTCGACAAGTTCCTCGGCGACGGGGTGCTTGCGACATTCGGCGCGGTCTCGTCAAGCGACACGGCGGCGGCCGACGCGTTGCGGGCGGGTCTGGAGTTTCCAGGGGTTTTCGCAGCTCTTGGCCCCGACCTTGCCGCACTCGGCTGGCCGGAGGACCTGCGTGCGGGCGCGGCCGTCTCGTTCGGGCCGGTAACCGCCGGCGTTGTCGGGGCGGCCGGGCGGCTGGAATTCACCGTGATCGGCGATGCGGTCAACCGCGCGGCGAAGCTGGAAGACGCCAACAAGACGCAAGGGTCCACCGTCCTGACCGATGCCGCGACCCTTGCGGCCGCAACCCTGCAGGGTTTTGACGGCGGCGCGCCGTTGCTGCGTCCCGGGCAGGCGGTTGCCGGCCTTGCCGCGCCGGTCGATCTCGTCGTGCTTGCGTGATCGGGCACGCCGGGCGCGCGGTCATGCATGCTTGACCAAATCCGTCCTTCCTGCCACCTCTTGCCACCATCCAATTCTGCCAGGCGGTGCAATGTCGCCGGCGACACAACCGGGGAGTGAACATGAAGCTTGGGGAAGGTCTTTCCGCCGTCGTTACCGGCGGGGCATCCGGACTTGGCGCTGCAACGGCGCGCCGTCTTGCATCGGCCGGGGTCAAGGTCACGCTGTTCGACATGAACGTGGAGCAGGGCGAGGCGGTCGCCGCGGAGATCGGCGGAGCTTTCGTTGCCGTCGACGTGACCAGCAATGACAGTGTCGAAAAGGGCTTTGCCGCGGCACGCGCGCATTTCGGCGTGGAGCGCATCCTTGTCAATTGCGCCGGCATCGCGCCGGTCGCCAAGACCACCTCGCGCGGCGAGCCGCACCCGATGGACATGTTCGAGAAGGTGATCGCGGTCAATCTCGTCGGCACCTTCCGTTGCATCGCGCATGCCTCGACCGCCATGTCGGCGCTGGAGCCGGTCACGGCGGACGGCGAGCGCGGCGTGATCGTGTCCACAGCCTCGGTCGCCGCCTTTGACGGCCAGATCGGCCAGGTCGCCTATGCCGCCTCCAAGGGGGGCGTTGCCGCCTCGACCCTGCCGATCGCCCGCGACCTGTCGAAATCCGGCATTCGCGTGATGACGATCGCGCCGGGCCTGTTCGAGACGCCGATGCTGCTCGGCCTGTCGCAGGAGGTGCAGGATTCGCTCGGCCAGCAGGTGCCGTTCCCCTCGCGCCTCGGCAAGCCGGAAGAATATGCCAGCCTCGTCGCCTCGATCTGCGAGAATCCGATGCTCAATGGCGAGACGATCCGCCTCGACGGTTCGATCCGCATGGCACCGCGCTGATGCGCGGGTGCCCGGACAAGATGCCGCGCTGATGCGCGGGTGCCCGACAGGTCCCGATTTGGCTGAAGGTGGCCGGGCCGCGCGCGCCCCGGCCACTGTCATTCGTGACGCTTGTGCGACTCGATGTTCGGTCGTAAAGGTGAGTCCGATACTCCCTTTCCGGAAAACCAAAGTGGACCAAACTATCCGTCCGGCCAGTGCCGACAGGGTTGCCAGCGCGCCCGGGTCGGACCGTCTGGTCGTGCTCGATGCGCTTCGCGGTTTCGCGGCGCTCGGCATTCTCTGGCGCAACATCTTCGTCTTCGGCCTGCCGACGGTGGCGTTCTCGCTGCCGGAGGAATGGGGCGAGAACGTCGTGTCCAATGTTGCCACCTGGCTCTACGTCGTCATTTTCGTCGATGGCACGATGCGCGGCATGTTCTCGCTGATCTTCGGCGCGACGGCGTTGCTGCTGCTTGATCGCTACGCACGCCGACCTGGCGGGCTGCTTGCCGCGGACCTTTATTTCCGCCGCCTGATGTGGCTGGTCGTCTTTGGTCTCGTGCATGGCTACGTGCTGCTCTGGCCGCATGACGTCCTTTATGTCTACGGCATACTGGGCATGTTTCTCTTCGCCTTCCGCAACATGTCGGGACGGCGGCTGCTCCTGATCGGCCTTGCCATCTTCGCCGTGTCCTCGCTCAAGGACGGCACGGGCTGGTCGCTCGACCAGATCTCCAACGATGCCTTCGATGCCAGCCAGACGGAAAGCCTTGAAGGTAGCGGCGGCGCGCAACCCGGTGGCGATGCGTTGCCCGCGGATCCCGCGCCGATCGCTGCAGGGCCCGCCGAGGTTGAGACGAGCGAGACCGAAGACGAGGTCGCGATGTTCGAGGAGCTGGAGCGGCTGGCTCTTGCCGAAATGGACGAACGGCTTGCGGGTTATACCGACCTGGTGCGCACGCTGGCGCTGGAGACTTTCCAGGAACAGACGACCCTGTTCTTCACCGATCATGTGCTCGACGTCGGCGCGATGATGTTCTTCGGCATGGCGCTGTTTCGCCTCGGTGCCTTTTCCGGGCGCTGGACGAGCGGGCAATACGCGGTGATGGCCGTCATCGGTCTTGCGGGCGGACTGGTTCTCGGCTTTCTCATCCACGGGGCAACCGCCGTGCCGGGCTATTCCGAATGGTCGATCGGCTCGGCCGATGCCTATCTCTACAATCTGCGGCGGCTGCTCCTGTGCCTGGGCCTGATCGGGCTCGCCAACCTGCTGGCGCGCGGCCGGGTCTCACGGACGCTGTTGATGCCGTTCACGGCGGTGGGGCGGATACCGCTCACCACCTATGTCGGTCAGACGGTGATCTGTGTTGCCCTGTTCTACGGGGTGGGCCTTGGTCTGTTCGGCACGCTGGAGCACCACCAGTTGCTGGGCATCGCCTTCGCCATCAACCTCGCCCAGGTGGTGTTCGCCTTCATCTGGCTGAAGCTGGTCGGACAGGGCCCGCTCGAGGCGCTGCTGCGCAGGCTTGTCGGCATCGGGATCGAGACCGGCAGGCATTGACGGGCGGGTTTCAGGCCGCGCGTTCTCGATGCACTGACCGGCCACCATTGTCCTGCGCGCTGGATGCCATACACTCCCAAGGATGGACACAAGGGCCACGACCTCCTCGCGCTCCGTCGCCGCGGCAATTGCGGCACTGTCGCTCGCGCCGCTCGCGGCACCTGCGGCAAATGCCTGCCCGCTGGCGCTGGTGCTTGCCATCGACGTCTCCTCCAGCGTCGACGACAGCGAATACGAACTGCAGCGTCGCGGCCTTGCGGAGGCCTTTCGCGATCCGCAGGTTGCCGCCGCGATCCGGGCCACCGGCGGCCTGCTGGCCAGCGCCTTCGAGTGGAGCGGACGCGAGCAGCAGGTCGTGCAGGCGGACTGGACCTGGCTTGAAACGCCCGAGGAAATCACCCGTTTCGCCGACAGGCTCGAGGGCACCCCGCGCAGTCATCATCGCTACCCGACGGCGCTCGGCTATGCGCTGGGCTATGCCGCGATCCATCACGGCCGCGCTCCGCGCGATTGTGCCCGCCGCGTTGTCGACATGGCGGGCGATGGCATCAACAACGAGGGGTTTCCGCCCGAGAGCGCCTACCGCGCCTTCGACTATTCGGCGATCACCGTCAACGGGCTTGCCATTGCCGGCGACGATCCCGATCCGGTGCGCTACTACGGCGACCGCGTCATTCGCGGGCCAGGCGCCTTTGTCGAGGTGGCGCGCGGTTTCGGGGACTATGCAAGGGCGATGAAGCGCAAGCTGCTGCGGGAAATCGACGGTCCCCCGCTTGCCTTCGCGCCGGGTGAAGGACCGGCGCCGGAGTTTCAGCGGCAGTCGCGCCTCGATGAGGCGCCGTAACGCCCGCCATGGCCCGATCCGGTGACCGCACCGCCGGAACGGCAGCGCTCTCGCAATGTCGATGGCAACGGGGCTCCGGCCATGCAGGCGGCAAAGCCCCTGTCGAAGGCGGCCTGCCAGCGGGCTGGGTCGACCCGGTCTATGCCGTCAAGAGCCGCAAGTCCGCCGCCAAGGCGCGCACCGCGTTCGGCTCCGCCCGCACTCCAGCCGGTGCCGCGCCGGTCGCGGCCGCCCAGCCCGCCGATCACGGCGCCCTCGATCGCCGCCGCAGCGACTTCGTCGCCGTCGGGTCCGCGCGGCGTGACTTCGTCCGCATGCCGCGCCGCCACCCGGGCGCAGGCCTCCTCGGCAGGCGCCGGCTCGGGGCCCGAATCCGCACCGGCGGGGCCGGCCGCCGGAGTCGCGAAGGCGAGGGCCGCGAGGACAAGGGTCGCGGCTCTCAGGCCGCGGGGGAAAGCCTTTCGCATCCTGCCAGTCTCCCGTTTCCGCGCGCTCCTCGCCCGGCACCGCACCGTCGATGCGAGCGCGTGCCAGAAAACGCCATTGAACCTATTCGGTTTCCGCTTTCCGCATGCTTAACTTGGGCGAGGCTGCATGACGGGGCTTCACAGAGGAAATATTTTAGGCTTAAACTATTTCCTGGCCGCCGGGAGAGCGGGGCAGCGCCGCACGGCGCTGCGACAACGACAAGTCAAACTATCCAGATGCGCGTGCCGGGCGACAAGACCGGGCGCGGGCGGTCCTGAGGGGAGAATGCAATGAAGCGTATGGTAACGGCGGCACTGGCCGCGGCGGCTTTCGGCCTTTCCGGCATGGCCGCGCAGGCGGACAGCCTGAAGATCGGTTTCCTCGCCACCTTGTCCGGTCCGCCGGCATCGCTTGGCGTCCACATGCGCGACGGTTTCCTGCTTGGCGTCAAGCAGGCCGGCGGCAAGCTCGGCGGTCTCGACACCGAGGTGCTGGTCGTCGATGACGAGCTGAAGCCGGATGTCGCCCTGACCAAGGTGCGCGGCCTGCTGGAGCGCGACCAGGTCGACATGATGGCCGGCATCGTCTTCTCCAACGTGATGATGGCGGCCTACAAGCCGATCATCGACAGCGAGACGATCTTCGTCGGCGGCAATGCCGGTCCCTCGCCGATCGCCGGCAAGGCCTGCTCGCCCTACTTCTTCACCACGTCCTACCAGAATGACCAGAACCACGAGGCGATGGGCAAATACGCCGAGGACGCCGGCTACAAGCGCATGATCATCATGGCGCCGAACTACCAGGCCGGCAAGGACTCGCTCGCCGGCTTCAAGCGTCACTTCAAGGGCGAGGTCGTGGACGAGATCTACACCAAGCTCGGCCAGCTCGACTTTTCCTCGGAGCTGACCAAGATCGCCGCCGCCAAGCCGGATGCCGTGTTCGTCTTCATGCCCGGCGGCATGGGCGTGAACCTGGTCAAGCAGTACGCCCAGGCCGGCCTGTCCGGCAGCGTGCCGTTCCTGTCCGCCTTCACCGTCGACGAGACGACCCTGCCGGCGACCCAGGACACGGCCCTTGGCCTTCTGTCGGGTGCACAGTGGGCGCCGAACATCGACAACGAGGCCAACAAGGCCTTCGTCGCAGCCTTCGAGGCGGAATACGGCTATGCCCCGTCGATCTACGCCTCGCAGGGCTACGACGCGGCACGTCTCATCGACGGCGCGCTGACGCAGGCCGGCGGCAAGGCCGACAAGGCCAAGCTGATGGCCGCCCTCAAGGACGCGCCCTTCGACAGCGTGCGCGGCGACTTCAAGTTCAACACCAATCACTTCCCGATCCAGGACGTGTATGTGGTGAAGGCGGTGAAGCGCGCCGACGGCAAGTATGTCACCGAAACGGTCGAGAAGGTCTTCGACGACAAGGTCGACGCCTATGTCGGCGAGTGCTCGATGAACTGATGCTGCCCGCCCGCCGGCACCCGCAAAGGGGCCGGCGGGTTTCGCCCGATCACGCCCCCATCGCAAAGCTTGCGCAACCGACGAGGCCGGTCCGTTGAGCGCCACCCTTTTTGCCGTCCAGACGCTGAACGGCCTGCAACTCGGCATCCTGCTGTTCCTGATCGCCGCCGGCCTGACGCTGGTCTTCGGCGTCATGGATTTCATCAACCTGGCGCATGGCGTCCAGTACATGCTCGGCGCCTATCTGGCGGTCGCCGCCTATGCCGTGACCGGCACCTTCTGGGGTGCCCTCGTGCTCGGCCTTGCCGGCGCGCTCGTCATAGGCCTGCTGCTGGAGGTGCTGGTCTTCCGACACCTTTACGACCGGGACCATCTCGACCAGGTGCTCGCCACTTTCGGCATCATCCTGTTCCTCAACGAGGCGGTGAAGGCGATCTGGGGTTCGACGCCGCTGACCCTGCCGATGCCCGAGGTGCTCGACGGCTCGTTCGAGCTGATGGACGGGCTGCTCTATCCCGTCTACCGCATCGCGCTGATCGTCGCCGGCCTTGCCGTTGCCGTGCTGCTCTACGTACTGGTCAGCAAGACAAGGGTCGGCATGCTGGTGCGGGCAGGGGCCACCAACGCGCCCATGGTGGCGGCACTCGGCGTCGACATTCGCCGCCTGTTCATGCTGGTCTTCGGTTTCGGTGCGATGCTCGCCGGTTTCGCCGGCATTCTCGCCGCGCCGATCCTGGTGGTCGAGCCGGGCATGGGCGACAACCTGCTGATCCTTGCGTTCGTCGTCATCGTCATCGGCGGCATCGGGTCGATCCGCGGCGCCTTCCTGGCGGCCCTCATCGTCGGCCTTGTCGACACGCTGGGACGCGGCTTCGCGACGGACATCGCCAAGCTTGCCCTTTCGCCCTCGGCGGCCAATGACGTGGGACCGGCCATCGCCTCGATGCTGATCTACGTGCTGATGGCCGCTGTCTTGTTCTTCCGCCCCTCGGGGCTGTTCCCGGCGCGTGGCGGGTGAGGCGGCAATGACAACGATCCCCCCGAAAACTCCTCCCCAGACGTCCCCGCAGGCGCCCGTTGAGGCCCCGGCCGGGATGGCGACGGCTCCCGTGGCGGCCTCGCGGCGCTGGACGCGCGAGACGCTGATCGCGCTCACGGCCTTTGCGCTCTTCGCCCTGCTGCCGGTTCTGGCCGCCGGTCTCGAAGACACGTTCATGGTGTTCTTCGCCATCCGCGTCATGGTCTTCGCCATTGCCGCCGTCAGCCTGTCGCTGATCCTCGGCTTCGGCGCGCTGGTCAGCTTCGGCCATGCCGCCTATCTTGGCCTTGGCGCCTATTCGGTCGCGATCCTGGCCGAGCACGGCTACTGGGACGTGACGATATCGCTGCCGGTGACGTTGCTCGTCTGCGGCCTTTTCGCCGCGGTCACCGGCGCGATCTGCCTGAAGACGCGCGGCGTCTACTTCATCATGATCACGCTGGCCTTCGGCCAGATGGCCTACTACACGGCGACGTCGCTGTCCGCCTATGGCGGCGATGACGGGCTGACCATGTGGGGCCGCACGGAAATCCTCGGCTCCGGCATGCTCTCCGATCGCACCACCTTCTACTACGTGGTGCTCGGTGTGCTGATCTTCTGCTATGTCCTTGCCCGCATGATCGTCGCCTCGCGCTTCGGCCGGGTGCTGCAGGGCGCCAAGCAGAGCGAGATGCGGCTGCGCGCCATCGGCATCGATCCCTACTGGTACCGGCTTGTCGCCTATGTGATTGCCGGCATGATGGCGGGCCTTGCCGGGGCGCTGCTCGCCAACGCCGCCGAGTTCGTCTCGCCGGCCTACATGACCTGGCACCGCTCGGGCGAACTCATCGTCATGGTCGTGCTCGGCGGTCTCGGCTCGCTCGCCGGCTCGATCATCGGCGCGGCCAGTTTCCTCGTGCTCGAGGAGCTGCTGTCCCATGTCACAGAGCATTGGCGGCTGATCTTCGGACCCTTCCTCGTCCTCGTCGTGCTGTTCGGCAAGGGCGGGCTGATGGCGCTGATCCCGGGAGGCCGCAAGAATGACTGAGCCGATCCTCCAGCTCGACGACCTGACCAAGGCCTATGGCGCCCTCAAGGTGACCGATCACGTCTCGATCGACGTGCTGCCCGGCGAGATCCACGCCGTGATCGGTCCGAACGGCGCAGGCAAGACGACCCTGATCGGGCAGATATCCGGCGCCTTGCGGCCCGATGGCGGGCATGTGCGCTTCGACGGGCGCGATGTCACGGCTTTGCCGATGCATGCCCGTGCCCGTGCGGGTCTTGCCCGCTCCTTCCAGATCACGGAGATCCTGCCGGCCTTCACGGCGCGGGAAAACGTCGCCCTGGCCCTGCAGGCCCGGGCCGGCCATTCGTTCCGCTTCCTGCGCAATGTCTCCCGCGACCGCGATCTCAACGAGCGGGCCGGCCAGTGCCTTGCCGAACTCGGCCTGGCGGAGCGCGCCGACATTCCGGCCGGCATCCTCTCGCATGGCGAAAAGCGGGCTCTGGAGCTTGCCATCGCCATTGCCTGCAAGCCCAAACTGCTGCTGCTCGACGAGCCGATGGCCGGCACGGGGCGGGAGGAGACCGACCGGCTGGTGGAGGTGCTGCAGGCGATGAAGGGACGCTACGCCATGCTGCTCGTCGAGCACGACATGAGCGCCGTCTTCGCGCTCGCCGACCGCATTTCCGTGCTGGTCTATGGCCAGATCGTCGCCACCGGCACGCCGGAGGAGATCCGCTCCAGCGCGCGGGTGCGCGAGGCCTATCTGGGCGAGGAGGCCGCGGCATGAGTGCATTGCTCGAGATCGAGGGGCTGGAAGCCTCCTATGGCGCGGCCCAGGTCCTGTTCGGCATGACGCTTTCCGTCGGCGCCGGCGAGGTCGTCACGCTGATGGGTCGCAACGGCATGGGCAAGACCACCACCATCCGCACGCTGATGGGAATGATGGCGGCTTCCGCCGGCCGTATCCGCTTCGATGGCGAGGACATGACCGGCATGCCCGCCTACCGGATCGCCCAGGCGGGCATCGGCCTGGTGCCGGAGGGGCGCCAGATCTTTCCGACGCTCTCCGTGGAGGAGAATCTCGTCGCCACCTCGGCCAACCGTCGTGCCGCCACGCCCGGCTGGTCGCTGGAGCGCGTCTACGGGTTCTTCCCGCGCTTGAGGGAACGGCGGGGCAACATGGGCAACCAGCTTTCCGGCGGCGAGCAGCAGATGCTGGCCATCGGCCGGGCGCTGATGACCAATCCCAAGCTTGTCATCCTCGACGAGGCGACCGAAGGGCTCGCCCCGCTCATCCGCGCCGAGATATGGGCCTGTCTCGACCGCCTGAAAGGCGAGGGGCAGGCGATCCTGGTCGTCGACAAGAATGTCGACGCGCTGGAGGCACTTGCCGACCATCACGTCGTGGTGGAAAAGGGGCAGGTCGCCTGGACGGGCACCAGCGCCGAGCTGAAGGCCGACGCATCGATCCGGGAGCGCTATCTGAGCGTTTGAGGCCGGTTCGCGGCCGGACGGCGCGAGACCGGGGAGAAGCCATGCGGGAAAGCGCCAGCGAGCGGATGCGGATCGTGGTCTGCGCGACCTGCGCTCCCGACAAGGGCGGCGAGGGGGGCGAGACGTTTCTTCGCACCCTGCGCGAGGCCATTGACCGGGACGGGCTGGGCGATGCCGTCGACCTTGCTTCAGCCGACTGCATGGGCGCCTGCGCCGAGCCGGTCTCGCTCGCCCTGCAGGGCGAGGGGCGGGCCAGCTACCTGTTTTCCGGTGTTTCGCCCATGGAGGATGTCGCCGACATCCTCGCCACCTGCCGGGAATATCTCGCCGCGCCCGGTGGCTGGATTGTCGATGCGCGCCCCTGTGGACGGCTGCGCCTGTGCCTGAAGGGCCGGATCCCGGCCTTGCCGCGCGACTGACGGCAGCGTCCGCCTATTCGACCGTCACTGTTTGTGCCGCCCGCAAAGGCGTGTCGTCGATGGCGAGGGCGCGGTGGTCGTTGGCGTTCAGGCTCACCTCGATGGTGTTCTCGCCGGACGGCAATGCGGCAATGTGGAACCATTCGCTGTAGTGGCGGGCAACCTTCTCACCGTTGACATAGACATGGGCATGGCCCTCGCCGGCGACATGGGCGCCGCTGGCATGTTCGGGCGCGAAGCGGAAATTGCGCGTCCCGATCCGCAGGTTCCAGCCCGACATGGGGTCCGGCATCACCGCGATATCGAGGGCGGGTGCATCCGGTCCGGCGGCCAGGGACAACATCTCGTCGTGGCCGTGCATGCCGTGCCCTCCCGGCATTGCCGCATGCGCTCCGCCTTGCGGGGCTCCGCCGTGATGCGCGGGATCCGAGTGGTCGTGGCCGTCGATGGCGACATTGCTCGTCGCGGCGACGGTGAAGCCGATCCCGGCGCCGAAAAACAGGCCGAGAAGGAGCATGGGGATGGAGCGGTCCATGGCTGCCGTTCAGATGAAGGTCAGTGGGAAGACCGGGCACCGCACGCGGTGAGATGCCCGGTCGCCGGATCGGTTGCACCCGGGTCAGGCCGTCCGTCTCAGGCCGTCCGGGGCACGCTTTCCGTTGCCGTCTGGCTCGACCAGAAATGGCCGGCGAAACAGCCGACCAGGGCCCAGGCGGCCATGCCGACGCCAAACGCGCGCGCGGCGAAGAGCGCGCCGAGCTCGGTCGGAACCGGTCCGGTGAAGACCTCCGGTTCGGGAGCTCCGATCACATGCGGCGCGAGCAGCAGCACCGCGGCGATGCCATAGGACGCCCAGTTCCGCACGAAGGCAATCAGCCACAGGGCGACGCCGGTGGCGGCGACGGTGGAGAACCACCAGACCTGCCGCGCATAAACGTCGGCCGCCGCCACGCCTGGAACTTCCGGCGCCAGTGTGAAGCCGGGCGCGAGATGGACGGCGATGAAGCCGGCGATGCCCCATATGATCCCGGTGCGGGCCGAGATCACGGCACCGCGCGCCTCGGCAAGCGACATCAGCGCGACGAGCATCAAGGCGTAACCGCAATAGACCAGCATGGTGAAGAAGATGCTGAGCCCGTCGCGGACCACGTCGATGCCGCCAAGGTTCTGGATGGCCGAAACCGTGGACTCAGTCCCGAAATGCACCAGGTCGCCGCCCTCGTAGAGTTCGGCATGGAGCAGCACGGGCTGGACGAAATAAAGCTGTAGCAGGGCCGCGATAAGCCCCGCCGCAGCGCCAGCGAACAGGGCGCTGGTCAGGATGCGTGTGAACATGGCTCAGTGGCAGGGGAAGCCGGTGGCGTGACGCACGTCATGCGCCGCGTCATGCAAGGCTCCGGCCTGCACATGGCCCGCGACGAAGATGACGGCAAAGCCGAGCACCAGGGCAATGAGCGCCGGGATCGCCTGAGTCGATACGGACTTGGCCGCAACCTGTGTTCCAGTCGTCATGTGATTCACTCCTTGGCCGTCTCTCCCGACGGTTGGTTGAAGAGTCTTGATGGCAGGTCTCCTGACTTGCGGGTCGTCGCGATCCTGACACCTTCCCGGGCCAGCATGGCCCAGTGGATATCGTCGAGGATGCTCTCCGCCTACAGTTGCGGGGGCAGTCACGGACTCGGCGCCTGTTGGCTACACCTTACCGTGTTCCCTTTTCATCCAGCCTGCCGCCGGCACGGCTGGAACCATCGCCACAGACCGTCTACCCTTGAGGTGCGCCTGTCAAGGACGGCGAAACGTCGGCGACCCCGGGGGAAGGCTGGACGCGGCGCCCGGGCCTGCCTGGCGACGGTCGCCGGGATGCGGCGGCACAGGCCCTCATGCTAAGCAATTTCCTTGCGTCGGCGCGTGCGATCCCGTACCCCATGCTCCGGATAATTGTCATACGAACTGATCGAGGCGAGCATGCCGACTTACCGCTCCAGAACCACCACCCACGGACGCAACATGGCGGGCGCGCGCGGCCTTTGGCGCGCCACCGGCATGAAGGACGGCGATTTCGGCAAGCCGATCATCGCGGTGGTGAATTCCTTCACCCAGTTCGTGCCGGGCCATGTGCACCTGAAGGACCTTGGCCAGCTGGTCGCCCGCGAGATCGAGGCGGCCGGCGGCGTTGCCAAAGAGTTCAACACCATCGCGGTGGACGACGGCATCGCCATGGGCCATGACGGCATGCTCTATTCGCTGCCGTCCCGCGAGATCATCGCCGACAGCGTCGAGTACATGGTCAACGCCCATTGCGCCGACGCCATGGTCTGCATCTCCAACTGCGACAAGATCACGCCCGGAATGCTGATGGCCGCCATGCGTCTCAACATTCCGGCGGTGTTCGTCTCCGGCGGGCCGATGGAGGCCGGCAAGGTCAAGCTCGCCGACGGCACCGAGCGCGCCCTCGACCTCGTCGACGCCATGGTCGCGGCCGCCGACGACAAGATGTCGGAGGAGGACGTTGCGACGATCGAGCGTTCCGCCTGCCCGACCTGCGGCTCCTGCTCGGGCATGTTCACCGCCAACTCGATGAACTGCCTGACCGAGGCGCTCGGCCTGTCGCTGCCGGGCAACGGCTCGACGCTCGCCACCCATGCCGACCGCAAGCGCCTCTTCATCGAGGCCGGCCACCTGATCGTCGATGTCGCCCGCCGCCACTACGAGCAGGACGATGCAAGCGTGCTGCCGCGCGCCATCGCCAACCGCGCCGCGTTCCACAACGCGATGGCGCTCGACATCGCCATGGGTGGCTCGACCAATACCGTGCTGCACCTGCTGGCCGCCGCGCGCGAGGGCGAGATCGACTTCACCATGGCCGACATCGACAAGCTGTCGCGCAAGGTCCCGGTGCTCTGCAAGGTCGCTCCCTCGGTGCCGGACGTGCACATGGAAGATGTCCACCGCGCCGGCGGCATCATGGGCATCCTGGGCGAGCTCGACCGCGCCGGGCTTATCGATAGCAGCCTGCCGATGGTGCACTCGCCGAGCATGGCCGATGCGCTGGACCGCTGGGACATCAAGCGCACGACCAGTGCGAGCGTCCACGATTTCTATCGCGCCGGTCCTGCCGGCATCCCGACGCAGACGGCGTTTTCCCAGGATTGCCGCTATGACAGCGTCGATGACGACCGCGAGAACGGCGTTATCCGGACGAAGGAGAAGGCCTTCTCCCAGGATGGCGGTCTTGCAGTCCTTTATGGCAACATCGCGCGCGACGGCTGCATCGTGAAGACCGCGGGCGTCGACGAATCGATCCTGAAATTCACCGGCCGTGTGCGCATCTTCGAAAGCCAGGACAGCGCCGTCAGCGCCATCCTGACCGGCAAGGTCGTCGCCGGCGACGTGGTGCTGATCCGCTACGAGGGACCGCGCGGCGGGCCGGGCATGCAGGAAATGCTCTATCCGACCAGCTACCTGAAGTCGAAGGGCCTCGGCAAGGCCTGCGCGCTGGTCACGGACGGCCGATTCTCCGGCGGTACTTCGGGTCTCTCGATCGGCCATGTCTCGCCGGAAGCGGCGGAAGGCGGCGAGATCGGCCTTGCCCAGGAAGGCGATATGCTCGAGATCGACATCCCCGGCCGTACCATCCATCTCGCCGTCTCCGACGAGGAGATGGCGGCGCGCCGCGCCGCGATGGAAGCGAAGGGCGAGGGCGCCTGGAAGCCGCTGGAAAAGCGCACCCGCAAGATCACGACGGCGCTCAAGGCGTATGCGCTGCTGACCACGTCGGCAGCCGAAGGAGCGGTGCGCCGCGTCGACTGACCGCCGGACGGGCTTTGCAAATGCATTCGGGCGGCCATTGGCCGCCCGTTTTCTTTGGCGCTGTGCCTGGTTCCCTCCGAAGCTCGCAAACCTTGCGACGTTCGATGGTGCCGTCGCCTTTGCCTTTCGCGGGGAACGGCACTACGGTCGCCGGCCCGTGCATATGCCTATCGAAAGGAATTCAAGGTGAAGCGAAACGGTCTTTACGCGATTATCGCTGTCCTGGCCGTCGTGGCCGGCGTGCTGGGCTACAAGGTCTACCAGGACCAGCAGCGCAGCACCGGCATAGATATCCGGATCGGCGAGCAAGGAGTTTCCGTCGAGACGAACTAGGGTCAGGACCCATTAAGTTGGCGGATATGGTCGGAGCGAATTTGTGCGGAGGCAAGGAGCAAGGCCGAAGGAAGGCTGAAGCCTTTCAAGGGTTTGCGACGCTGACGCCCGTGCAAATTTGCCCGATCCGAAGGACGTTCGATCTGACGGCGATCTGCCGCGTCAAAACTCTCGACCGGGGCCCGACCCCGCTCTTCGAGCCTTTCCTAGCATCTCTTGTCATATCAAACGCCATCTTCTTCAATTTAATGGGTCCTGACCCTAGGGCTTGTCCGCGTGAACGTTCACTCGCGCTCGATACGGCCCTGGTAGCAATTGTTGCGGGCCGAACGCAGGTGCACGTAGGCGATGTCCTCGCGCTTCAGCAACTCGCCGGCGCGCGCCTCGATCTCCGGCGTCTCGACCACGCCGCCGGTGCCGTAGACGATCCGTTCGTCATGGCCGTAGCCACGCACGATCAGGCTGTCCATGTCGGCGAACATGTCCGGCAGCTGCGCGCTTTCCGGGTGCCGCTCGCACGGATCGGCACACAGGAAGATCGGGCCGATCTCGGCATAGGGCTGGGCCTGCGGAAACGGACGGTGGGCGAGGATGAGGAAGGGCATGCCTTCCGGTATCTGCCGCAGGCAGTGCCGGCAGGGAACCCCGCTGCCGCCGGAAATCTTCCGCTCCGGCGTCTGGCCGTTGGCGTCGAGCCCGCCCGCCTGGTAGTGGCGCACGGTGTCGGTGTCGAGGGCAAGGAAGCGAAGCCCGGTCATGGTCTGTCTCCGTCTGGTGATCACTGCACCAGACGGATAACCCTGGCCAGGGCACGCGGACGACCCGATTTGCGAGCCGCCCGCGCTTGACTGCCGGCTTTTACTCCGCTGCTTCGCGCAGGGCCGGATTGTGTGTCTTCGGCTTGGCCTTCAGCTTCAGTTCCTTCAGCTCCTCGCGGGCGCGCTCGGCGTTCCGCAGAAGCTGGAACTTGCCCGGCTGGTACTGTTTCGGCGCGAAGATCTCGCCGGCGCCATAATCGCCCGCCGCCCGCAAGGTGAAGGCCGGATCGGCCAGGTGCGGCCGTCCGAGCGCGATCAGGTCGGCGCGGCCGGCGGCCAGGATCGTGTTCGCCTGGTCGGCCGAGGTGATGGCGCCCACCGCCATTGTAGCAGTGCCCGCTTCGTTGCGGATCTGGTCGGCGAAGGAGGTCTGGAACATGCGGCCGTAGACCGGCGCGCTTTCCGGACTGGTCTGGCCGGTGGAGACGTCGATGAGATCGGCGCCGGCTTCCGCGAAGGCGCGGGCGATGACGACGCTGTCGTCGCCGGTGATGCCGCCGGCGATCCAGTCGGTGGCCGAGACGCGCACCGACATCGGCTTGTCGCCCGGCCAGGCCTCGCGCATCGCCGCAAACACTTCCAGCGGGTAGCGCAGCCGGTTCTCGATCGACCCGCCATATTCGTCGTCACGGGTATTGGTGACCGGCGAGAGGAAGCTCGCCAGCAGGTAGCCATGGGCGCAATGCAGCTCGATCATGTCGAAGCCGCAGGCGATCGCCCGTTTGACACTGGCAACAAAGTCCGCCTTGACCGCGTCCATGTCGGCCCGGTTCATCGCCTTCGGGGTCTGGCTTTCGGGATAATAGGGCAGGGCCGAGGCGGAAAGGATCGGCCAGGCTTCGTCTTTCGGCAGCGGCCGGTCCATCCCCTCCCACATCAGTTTCGAGGCCCCTTTTCGCCCCGCATGGCCGAGCTGCAGGCAGATCTTCGCCTCAGACTGGCCATGGACGAAATCGACGATGCCGCTCCAGGCGGTCTGCTGGTCGTCGTTCCACAGCCCGGTGCAGCCGGGCGTGATGCGTGCCGTCGGCGAGACGCAGGTCATCTCGGTGAAGACGAGCCCGGCGCCGCCCATGGCGCGCGATCCGTAGTGGACCAGGTGGAAGTCCTGCGGCATCCCCTCGACCGCCGAATACATGCACATCGGCGAGACGACGAAGCGGTTGGCAAGTTGCATGTCGCGCAGGCGGAATGGCTGGAAGGCGGGCACGACCGGGTTCTTGACGTCGACGTCGAGGCCTGATGCGCGCACCTTTTCAGCAAAGGCGCGGGTTGCGTCCGCCACGAATTCCGGCGCGCGCAGCTCCAGATTGTCATAGGTGATCGCCTTGGAGCGGGTCATCACCCCGAACGCGAAGGTCACCGGATCCATGTGCCAGTAGCGCTTGACGTGCTCGAACCACACGAGCGAGACGTCGGCTGCGTGCTGGGTCTTTTCTACCTCCTCGCGGCGCGTTTCCTCGAAATCGGAGAGTGCCGCCGGGATGCTCGTCGTGCGCCGAACGCTCTCGTAAAGAGCGATCGCGTCCTCCATGGCAAGCTTTGTGCCCGAGCCGATGGAGAAATGCGCCGTCGACTTGGCATCGCCCAGCAGCACCACGTTGCCCATTGTCGTGCGGGCGTTGCGGATCATCGGGAAGTTGCGCCACATCGACCGGTTGATGAGCAGCTTGTGGCCATCCAGCTCGTCGGCGAAGATCCGCTCCATGTAGTTGGCGGATTCCTGCTCCGACATGGCCCCGATGCCGGCCTTCTCGAAGGTCTCCGGATCTGTTTCCAGCACCCAGGTCGAGCGGCCCGGCTCGTACTGATAGGTGTGGGCGATGAAGATGCCGTGCTCGGTTTCCTTGAAGTAGAAGGTGAAGGCATCGAGCGGCTTGGACGAGCCCATCCATGTGAACTTGTTCGGCCGCAGGTCGACCGACGGCTGGAAATGATCGCGATGCGCCTCGCGCACGGCGGAATTGATGCCGTCGGCGGCGACGATCAGGTCTGCGCCCGCGAACTGCTCGATGCCCTTGATATCCGCCTCGAAATGCATCTCGACGCCGAGCTGGCGGGCGCGCTCCTGCAGGAGCAGCAGCAGGGTGCGCCGCGAGCAGCCGCAAAAGCCGTTGCCGCCGACGCGGAAGCTCGCGTCCTTGTAGTGGATCGCGATGTCGTCCCAATAGGCGAAATTCTCGGTGATCGCCCGATAGCTCTCCCGGTCGTATTTCTCGAAGGTCTCCAGCGTCTGGTCGGAGAAGACCACGCCGAAACCGAACGTATCGTCGGCGCGGTTGCGCTCATGCACCGTGATTTGCGCCCCCGGTTGGGCCTTCTTCATCAGGATGGCGAAATACAGGCCCGCCGGGCCGCCGCCGATCACCTCGATACGCATGACCTGTTCCTTCCCTGTCGTGTCGCTGGGCGGATCGCCCGCGGTGCTGTCGGCACGTCGCGGTCCCCCGTCGGGTCGGTGCCGCTCCCTCTGGCGGGGCGTTCACCCGGGATGCGCGATGGATGCGCTTGCGTCCCTCTCGTAGATATTTTAAGCTTAAAATAATTCGGGACGCAACGCCGTTCTGGCCATCAGGGAGAGGCATGGTGACACAGGGTCCGTTCCACGGTCGTCACGCTCTGGTTACGGGCGGAACGCGCGGCATCGGCCTCGCCATCGCGCGGCGGCTGATCGCGGAAGGTGCGCCGGTCACCATCCTTGGACGCAACGCGGTGCGTGCCGAGCAGACGGCGCGCGAGATCGGTGCCGCGGGCTTTGCCGCCGCCGACGTTACCGACCGCGACGGCTTCATCGCCGCGATACGCGAGGCGGAGGAGCGCCACGGCGGGATCTCGATCCTGGTCAACAATGCCGGCCAGGCGGAGAGCGCCCCCTTCCTCAAGACGGCCCCGGAACAATTCTCGCGCATGTTCTCGGTCAATCTGGAGAGCGTCGTCACGGCCTGCCAGGCCGTGCTTCCCGGCATGGTCGCGGCCGGTTCGGGGCGCATCGTCAACGTCGCCTCCACCGCTGGCCTCAAGGGCTATCGCTATGTCTCGGCCTATGTCGCGGCAAAGCATGCGGTCGTTGGCCTGACCCGTGCGCTGGCGCTGGAGACGGCCGAGACCGGCGTCACGGTCAACGCCGTCTGTCCGGGTTTTGCCGACACCGATCTGGTGCGCGAGAGCGTTGCCCGCATCCGCGAGAAGACCGGGCGCGAGGAGGCGGAAATCATCGCCGACATGGTGCGCGACAATCCGCAGAAGCGCTTGATTGACCCGGACGAGGTGGCCGATGCCGTCGTGTGGCTTGCCGGGGAGGGCGCGCGGTCCGTCACCGGGCAGGCGCTCGCCGTCGCCGGCGGCGAGGTGATGTGAGGACGAGATGAGCGACGAGACCCGGAATGGCGGAACCGGCCGCCCTTCAGCCGGCGCGGATACCGCGTCCATCCTGCTCGATGCGGAAACCCGACTGCATGGCGGCGGTGATCACCGCTCGGAACTGCGCTTGTGGCTGCGCCTGCTGACGCTGACCAATCTGATCGAGAGCGAGATCCGTTCGCATCTGCGGGCCGAGTTCGACGTCACCCTGCCGCGTTTCGACCTGATGGCACAGCTCGAGAAGGCCGCCGAAGGCCTGACGCTGGGCGAGCTCTCCCGTCGCATGATGGTTTCGGCCGGCAATGTCACCGGGCTTGTCGAGCGGCTTGTCCAGGACGGGTTGGTCGAGCGCCGGCCCGCACCGGGCGACCGGCGGTCCGCTCTGGTCAGCCTGACGCCCGCCGGCCGCGCCGGCTTCGAGGCGATGGCCCATGCCCATGGCGACTGGGTCGGCGATCTCTTCTCCGACCTGACGCCGGTCGACATCGAGGCGCTGATGGTGCTGCTTGCCCGCGCCAAGGCGTCCGCCCGCACCTCCGCGCAGCGGCAGGAAGGTGTCTCCGCGACTTCCCACAAACTGTCCAAGGAACCGTCAAATGTCTGACGCCGCCTCCGTTTCCGCCGCAGCGCCGCAGGAAACCTTTTCGATCACGCTGCCGCTGCGCGACTATCGCCCGGTGCATTTCAAGCTCGAGGTGGACGGCAAGACGGCCGTCGTCACGCTGAACCGTCCGGAGCGGAAGAACCCGCTCACCTTCCAGTCCTATGCCGAGCTGCGCGACATGTTCCGCGCGCTGCAGTTCGAGGAGGAGGTGAAGACCGTGGTCGTCACCGGCGCCGGTGGCAATTTCTGCTCCGGCGGCGATGTCTTCGAGATCATCGAGCCGCTGCTGTCGCGCGACATGCCCGGCATCATGCAGTTCACCCGCATGACCGGCGAACTGGTCAAGGCCATGCGCGCCTGCCCGCAGCCCATCGTTGCCGCCATCGACGGCGTGTGCGTCGGCGCCGGCGCCATCATCGCCATGGCCTCGGACCTGCGCATCGGCACGGCCGGCGCCAAGGTCGCCTTCCTCTTCAACAAGGTCGGCCTTGCCGGCTGCGACATGGGCGCCTGCGCCATCCTGCCGAGGATCATCGGCCAGGGACGTGCGTCCGATCTGCTCTACACCGGCCGCGTCATGGGCGGCGAGGAGGCCGAGCGCTGGGGCTTCTTCAACCGCCTGGTTGAGCCGGATGCGGTGCTGGAGCAGGCCCGCGCGCTCGCCGACACGCTGTCGGCCGGTCCCACCTTCGCCAACTCGGTCACCAAGCGCATGCTCCACATGGAGTGGGACATGTCGGTCGACCAGGCGATCGAGGCCGAGGCCATGGCCCAGGCCGTTTGCATGAAGACCGAGGACTACCGGCGCGCCTTCGAGGCCTTCGCCGCCAAGCAGAAGCCGGTCTTCGAGGGCAATTGAGGCGGACATGACCGACAAGAGCTTTCTCGACTGGCCCTTCTTCGAGGATCATCACCGCGCCTTCGCCGCCCGCGTCGAGGCCTTTGCCGCTGCCGAGGTGGCGGGGCTTTCCGACCATCACGATGTCGACGGCTCCTGCCGGGCGCTGGTCGCTGCGCTGGGCAGGTCCGGGCTCCTGAAGGCGGCGGTGCCGGCCTCCCATGGCGGGCTGCACGAACGGCTCGACGTGCGCACCCTGTGCATCGCTCGCGAGACACTGGCCCGTCACGGCGGGCTGGCGGATTTCGCCTTCGCCATGCAGGGGCTCGGCACCGGCTCGATCACGCTTGCCGGCTCCGACGCGCTCAAGGACCGCTACCTGCCGCCGGTGGCGCGCGGCGACAAGATCGCCGCCTTCGCGCTGTCCGAGCCGGAGGCGGGTTCGGATGTCGCAGCGCTCGCGACCCTGGCCGAGCCCGACGGGCCGGATCATGTGCGCATCACCGGCGAGAAGACCTGGATCTCCAACGGCGGCATTGCCGACCACTACGTCGTCTTTGCCCGCACCGGTGAGGCACCGGGCGCGCGCGGTCTTTCCGCCTTCGTCGTAGATGCCGACGCTGCCGGTTTCTCGGTGAAGGAGCGCATCGACACGGTCGCCCCGCACCCGCTGGCAACGCTCGCCTTCGACGCCGTGCGTGTGCCGGTCTCCGCCCGCCTCGGCAAGGGCGGTGAGGGCTTCAAGGTGGCGATGTCAACGCTCGACATCTTCCGCTCAACCGTGGGCGCGGCGGCGCTCGGTTTTGCCCGCCGGGCGCTCGACGAGACGCTGCAGCACACCACCACGCGCCAGCTCTTCGGTGCGCCGCTTGCCGATCTCCAGATGACGCAGGGCGCGCTTGCCGACATGGTCGCCGACGTCGATGCGGCGGCGCTGATGGTCTACCGCGCCGCCTGGACCAAGGACATGGGCGCTCCCCGCGTCACCCGCGAGGCGGCGCTCGCCAAGATGGTGGCGACGGAAAACGCCCAGAAGGTCGTCGACCGCGCCGTGCAGCTGCATGGCGGCAGCGGCGTGCGCGTGGGCACCAAGGTAGAGGAGCTCTACCGCGACGTGCGTGCGCTCCGCATCTACGAGGGCGCCACCGAAATCCAGAAGATCGTGATCGCCCGTCAGGCGATTTCCGACCATGCCGCCCGCCGTTCCTCCTCGGCGGCGGCTGAATGACAAGACCTGAAAACGCGCCGGAAACCGGCCGACCCAACCTTCCAGAGGAGTGCCGCATGGCCCGCTCAGCACATCTCGACACCTTCGCGGCGGACAACCTGCCGCCCCGGGACCTTTGGCCCGAATTCGTCAATCTCGACCGTCTCGGCTATCCCGAGCGGATGAACTGCGCCGTCGAACTGGTCGACCGCAATGTCGAGGAGGGGCGCGGCGACAAACTGGCGCTCGTCTCCCCGTCCGAGCGCTGGACCTATGGCGAGCTTGCAGGGAAAATCAACCGCATCGCCAACGTGCTGGTCGACCGCTTCGGCCTGAAGCCGGGCAACCGGGTGCTGCTGCGCTTCCCCAACACGCCGATGATGACGGCGGTCTATTTCGCGATTCTGAAGGCCGGCGGCATCGTCGTCGCCACCATGCCGCTGCTGCGCGCCAAGGAACTCGCCGTCATCACCGACAAGGCCGAGCTGTCCTTTGCCATTTGCGACCATCGCCTCAAGGAGGAGATGGAACTGACGCGATCGCGCACCTCGCGGCTCGAGACCGTTCTCTATTCGGGCAGTCGTTCGCCGGACGCGCTCGAAGCGTTGATGGAGGCGGCCTCGCCCGAGTTCGCCGCCTGCGACACGGCGGCCGACGATGTCTGCCTGCTCGGCTTCACCTCCGGCACCACCGGCGAGCCGAAGGCGACCATGCATTTCCACCGCGACATGCTGGCGATCTGCGACTGCTATTCGCGCGAGATCCTGCGCCCGGTCGAAAGCGACGTGTTCATCGGCTCGCCGCCGCTGGCCTTCACTTTCGGCCTAGGCGGACTTGTGCTGTTTCCCTTCCGCGTCGGCGCCACTGCGATCCTGCTCGAGCGCGCCGGTCCGGATGACCTCATCAAGGCGATCCCGGAGATGCGCCCCAGCGTCGTCTTCACCGCGCCGACCGCCTATCGCGCCATCCTGGCAAAGCGCGGCGACGCGGACCTGTCCTCCTTGCGCAAATGCGTCTCGGCCGGCGAGGCGCTGCCCAAGGCGACCTGGGACGACTGGCTGGCGGCGACCGGCATCCGCATTCTCGATGGCATCGGCGCCACCGAGATGCTGCATATCTTCATCGCCGCGCGCGAGGAGGACGTGCGTCCCGGCGCGACCGGCAAGCCCGTGCCGGGCTACGAGGCGAAGGTGATCGGTCCTGACGGGAAGGAAGTGCCGGACGGTACGCCCGGTCGTCTTGCCGTGCGCGGGCCGACCGGTTGCCGCTATCTTGCCGACAGCCGCCAGACGAAATACGTCATCGACGGCTGGAACGTCACCGGCGACACTTATATCCGCGATGCCGAGGGCTATTTCTGGTATCAGGCGCGCTCCGACGACATGATCGTCTCCTCCGGCTACAACATCGCCGGGCCCGAGGTCGAGGGCACGCTGCTGGCTCATCCGGCGGTTGCCGAGTGCGGCGTCGTCGGTGCGCCGGACCCGGATCGCGGCCGCATCGTCAAGGCCTATGTGGTGCTGAAGCCGGGCGTCACCGGCGACGCGACGCTGGTCAAGACGCTGCAGGACTATGTCAAGGCCGAGCTTGCGCCTTACAAGTATCCGCGCGCGATCGAGTTCGTGGATATCCTGCCGCGCACGGAGACCGGCAAGCTGCAGCGTTTCGCCCTGCGCGAGATCGCGGCATCCGAAAGCGACACCCGCGCGGCGCCGCCCGCCGCATCGTGACGACAAACTGAAGACCCGGACGTGGAAGACCGAATGACCAAGATCGCCGAAACCGCCGCCCGCGAGGTTCCGCCCTCGCCATTGACCGCTGTTCATCCGGAAGGCTGGCCGGCACCGAAGGGCTATGCCAACGGCATGGCGGGGGAGGGCCGCATGGTGCTCACCGGCGGCCAGATCGGCTGGACGCCGGACGGGGTCTTCCCGGACGACTTTCTCGGACAGGTGCGCCAGACGCTGGACAACGTCGTCGCCGTCGTGCGCGCCGCCGGCGGCGGGCCGGAGCATATCGCCCGGCTGACCTGGTATGTGACGGATATCGAGGCCTATCGCTCCTGCCTGAAGGACCTCGGCCCGGTTTACCGCTCGGTGATGGGGCGCAACTTCCCCTCGATGGCGGTCGTGCAGGTCCTGGCGCTGGTCGAGCGCGAGGCGATGGTCGAGATCGAGGGCACGGCGATCCTGCCGGCCTGACCGGTTGGGTGCCCTCGCACTGACCTCTTGATCGGGACCGAACGTGCGGGCAGGGTGTGCGGCCCTTGCAACAAAGCCGGACCGCCGCCCGCATGCATGTTCTTCACGCGCTCGACAGCCGCTTCTCCTGCCGCGCCTTCCTGCCCGATCCCGTACCGCTGGATACCGTTCGCGCGATCCTGGCCGCCGCGGCCCGGGCTCCGTCCGGCGGCAATCTCCAGCCCTGGCATGTGCATGCGCTTGCCGGCCCCGCGCTCGCGGCGCTTGTTTCCGCTGTCGAGGACCGCATGCGCGACCTGCCGCGCGGCGAGGTGCCGGAATACCGCGTCTATCCGCAGGACCTGAAAAACCCGTACGAGGCACGCCGGCAACGCGTCGGCGAGGCGCTTTATGCGGCGCTCGGCGTGACGCGCGAGGACAAGGCCGGGCGCGGCCGCCAGTTCCGCCGCAACTTCCGCCTGTTCGACGCGCCGGTCGGCCTCTTCGTCTATCTCGACCGGACCATGGGCCCGCCGCAATGGGCCGATTGCGGCATGTTCCTGCAATCGGTGATGCTGGCGGCGCGCGCCCACGGGCTGCATACCTGCGCGCAGGAGGCCTGGGCGCAGTGGCACGGGCTGGTCGGCGAATATCTCTCGCCGCCGCCGGAACACATGCTCTTCTGCGCCATCGCGCTCGGCCACGCCGACATGAGCGCGCCAGTCAACGACTGGCGCAGCGACCGCGCAAGTCTCGACGCGTTCGCGGAATTCAGGGGGTTCGCGGATGAGCAAGGGGCCTGACAGGCGCCCCGCCAGATAGATGGGGGGCGCAGCCGGTGGCGCCGACGATCAGCTCAGTTCGGAGAAGCGCTGGGCGACCTGCTCGCGCAGCCGCTGGCGGCTTTCCGGCTCCAGGCGATACTTCTGGTCTTCGGGCGCGTCGGGGGTCAGCACGTCGGCGAGATAGGCTTCATAGCACTCGGTCAGAAGGTTGATGCCTGCTTCCCGTTTATCGGGCGCGACTTCGCGCTCCAGAGCCCACAGCGCCTCCGATTTCTGGTAGGGCATTTCAAGACTCCAGTAACAAGATCCCGTTCGCTTGCGGTGCGGTAAGATCTTGAAAGGTCAGTGTTGTTGACGCTCGTTGGGAGGGTCCTGACACTATAACCCTCTTTACGGTAGATGGGTATAGCGGAAGTGTCTTTCAATTTCCATCCGTGTTTCTCGTCATGGTGAACATATTCGGGGCTTGCAACCTCTCTGACGCTGCGCCAGTCTGGCTAAAAGATTGGGAAACAGGATTTTTCAGTGAATTCGACCAGCCAGAAAGTCGGGCAGGTGATTGCGACCGTCCTGCCCGGCGGGACAGTGCCCGAGGAATATTGGCGGCAGTATCAGGCGAAGAGGCCCGGCCTCGCGCTTGACGACGAGTCGGCCATGTACGCGCTGCCGCCGATCGTTCCCACCGATCTGTTCGCCGCCGCCGGTTATCTCGCCAGGGTGTCCGGCCTTGTCGCCTTCTTCGACCCTTCGCCCTATTGCCGCGACCGACGGCAGTGCCGTTTCTTCCTCGGCATCGATGACCGGCGCGCGCTTGACCGGGTGGCGGAGAAGTGGCGCGAAAGCCGGCGCGGTGCACCGCCGCGCGAGGTGCGCGATCTCTGGGACATCCTGCGCGCCGCCTGGGATGAGCCGATCACGTCGGGCTCCTACCTGCAAAACGGCGGCGAGGCGCCGGACTGGTGGGTCGCCACCTTCAAGCTGGTGATGCTTGCCGACATGGCGCTGAACAGGCTCCTGCGCGACCCTCTCTCCTCGGAAAAATACGGCGGCGCCGTCTGGGAAAACATCATCCGCACCATGTATCGACGGCCGCCGCGCGAGGACGGCAGTCCGGAGCCGCCGCCGGCCTCGCTCACATACCTCGCCGACAGCAGCGTCGTGTGCGTGCTGCCCAAGGTGCGGGTGGCACCTGTCGGGGCGACCCTGCGCAACGTCACCCGCAACCTGTCCCTGCTGCCGGGACGCGGGGAGGTGCGGTGCTACTGGGACCTGTCGGTCGAGGCGCCGCCGAGCGAGGATCGCGAGACACTGGACATCCTCCTGGTACCCGCACCGGTATCGCTCTCCGGGCGGGATTTCGAGCCAAACATCGAGGACGGTTGTCCTCCGCATGAACTGCATACCTACAAGAAGAACTGGGAGAGTTTCGACCTCAAGCAGAACTGGATCGCGGACGACACGGCGCGGGCCGGCTTCATCCGCGATTGCTGCCGTCTGGTGTCGGAGGCAAAGCGCGAGTCCGGCTGCGTCAACGGCGTCGTCCTGCCGGAATATGCGCTTGACTGGAAGCTGTTCGAGGAACTTTGCGACGCGCTCAAGGAGCACGAGCCGAAGCTGGAATTCGTCATCTCCGGCAGCAGCAACAACTGTTACGACACCCGCGGCAATCACGTCCTGACGAGGGTCTGGTATCACAATGCGGATCCGACGAAACACATCACCAACAGCCGTGGCAAGCACCACCGCTGGCGCATGGACCGCAATCAGGTCGAGACCTACGCGCTCTCCGCCGCGCTCAACCCGAAGATCCGCAACTGGTGGGAAAACACGCCGCTCGGCCGGCGCGAGATTCATTTCCAGCGCTTTCGCAAGAAGTCGGTCTTCTCCGTCCTGATCTGCGAGGAACTGGCTCGCTCCGACCCCTGTCACGAGATCCTGCGCGCGGTGGCGCCGAACCTGATCTTCGCCCTGCTTCTCGACGGGCCGCAGATCCGCAACCGCTGGCCTGCGCAATATGCCTCCAACCTTGCCGACGATCCGGGAAGCTCGGTGTTGACCTTCACTTCATACGGGCTGATCGACCGCTCGAACCGGCAGGGCCGCTTTCCCGCGAACCACTCGATTGCCATGTGGAAGGACGATGGTGGCCATTTCCTCGAGATCCCGATGCCGGCCGGCAAGGGCATGCGCGGCGTGCTCCTGTCGCTCTGGTCGGAGCACGTCGTCGACATGACCATTGTCGGCAAGCAGTCGGAGGCCCGTGCCTGGCGTTATTCCAGCCACTATCCGATCTGCCTGCCGGACGCGTGAAATCGGGGCGGCGTCAGCCCTGCGCCTCTGCCTTCTTGCGGGCGCGGTAGACATCCGTCTGCACGCCGGCGATCCCCCAGTTCTCGATCTCGACCTCGTCGATGACGACGAAGGTCGTCGCCGGATCCTTGTCGAGCACCTCGACCAGCAGGTCGGTGACGCCGGCGATCAGCCGCGCCTTCTGCTCGCGCGTGACGCCTTCGCGGGTCACCTTGATGTTCACATAGGGCATGTCCTTCTCCTCGTATCCTGATCGGCTGGTTCAGCCGGTCGGCCTCGTGACGTAGTCGAAGACCTTGGCAGCGATCAGCCAGGCCCCGCCGATCTTCACCAGCGACAGGAAATCGGTGAAGAAGCGCTCGCCGATGGAACTCTGCACCTGGGCAAGCGCCGCGTTGGGCCCGGCGAAGGTGATGGCGAGAACCCGCCCGTCCGGGGTTTCCCCGCGCGAGGCGGGCGAGGGGCGGTCCTTCACGATCGGCAGGTAGTGGTCCATCGACCAGAAGCGGATATCGCCGTCGGTCGTTGCCGCGTAGAGCGCCTTTTCGTGGAAGAGGCTGCCGAGCAGCTCCGCATCGCTTCTGTGAAGCGCGTCGTGATAGCGGGCGCACAGCGCCAGGATCTCGGTGTAGTCGCTGTCTTGCATGATATGCGTCCTGCTGCCGGTCGGGACCGGGCGGACGTGCCACCCGGCCCCCTGGAAGGCGTCGATCAGGCGGCCTTCAGCAGCCCTTCGGCCGTCAGCGCGGCGCGGGTCGCCGGACGTGCGGCCACACGCGCGACGAAGGCCTTGGCATGCGGGTAGCCGTCGAGCGAAACGCCGACGAAATTCGTCCAGTTGAGCACCGTGAAGAGATAGGCATCGGCGATGGAGAACGTCTCGCCCATCAGATAGGCCCGGCCGTCGGCGAGGATCCGCTCGAAATGCGCGATCTTGCCGGCGATCTTCTCGACGGCGGCCTCGCGCGCGGTGCCTTCCGCGGCCGGCTTGGCGAAGAGCGGCGAGAAGGACTTGTGCAACTCGGCCGAGATGAAGTTGAGGTGACGGTGCAACTGGGTGCGCTCCCACGAGCCTGGTGCCGGTGCAAGGCCCGCATCCGGGTGCGCGTCTGCAAGATACTGCAGGATTGCTGCGCCCTCGGTCAGCACGTTGCCGTCGGCAAGCTCGACCGCCGGCACATAGCCGTCCGGATTGATCTGGAGGAAGTCGCGGCCCGTCGCGGTGGTCTTCGCCGACGTGTCGACGCTCTCGATCTCGAAGGGCAGGTCGAGTTCGTGCAGGACGATGTGGGTGGCGAGCGAGCAGGCGCCGGTCTTGTAGAAGAGTTTCATCGATGTCTCCCGATTGCGTCGGTGACCCCCTTGGGATCGCGACGGTGGTTGCCTTGCGCGGCGATCGCCGCGCTCGGAAGGCATCTAGGATTTCGTGGTTACCTTTGTAAACCTGCAAACCTTATGTTATGTAAGAATGAGATTTCCGATTGGTAACCTCCTGTAACTGGAACGCGCGGGAGGCATATCGCCTTGCGAGGGGGCTCCTTGCAGGTGCGGGCAGGTGCTGCCTTCGAAACAAGCTGGAAGATCGCCGGATGGCATTGAAGATACGCAAGAACCAGAGCCCTCCGCCGCCCAATGGCTGCCCGCTCAGCCACTGCATGGAGATCCTCAAGGGTGCCTGGACGCCCAATGTGATCTGGCATCTCTCGGCCGGACCGCGGCGCTTTTCCGAGCTGCGGCTGGACATCCCGGCCGTTTCCGCCAAGGTTCTGACCGCAAGGCTGAAGGACATGGAGCGCAAGGGGGTCGTCCATCGCGAGGTCCGGCCGACCTCGCCGCCCTCGGTCGAATACTCGCTGACGGATCTTGGCTCCGAGCTTCTGCCGGCGATCAGCGCAATCGTCGAGGTCTCGCACAAGCTGAAGACCCGCATGCATTCCGCTTGCCGCGGCGCGCGGGGCGAGGCGGCGGAATAGCTCCGCCACCTGCCGTGTTCCGTCTATCCCTGTCCGCGCTTCAGCCGGTGGCCGCCGCCGCCGGCAGGGCCGCGCCGCGCGCCTTCACCAGCTTCGTCACCACGTTGTGGATGATCCGGTGGCCGGCATCCTGGTCGAGCGACATGATCGATTCAGGATGGAACTGGACGGCGGCGATGGGCTCGGCCTCGTGCTCGATAGCCATCACCACCCCGTCCTCCGTCTGCGAGGTGACGCGGAAGCCCGCCGGCAGCGCCGCGCGCAGCGCATGCAGCGAATGGTAGCGCCCGACCGTCACTGGTGACGACAATCCCTCGAACAGCATGGAGTCCGCCTCGAAGGCGACCGGCGACGGCTTGCCGTGCATCGGCACGTCGAGCTGGCCCAGCGTGCCGCCAAGGCTTTCGGCCAGCGCCTGCAGGCCCAGGCAGACGCCGAAGATCGGCAGGCCCCGTGCCCGCGCCCGGCCGATGGTCGCGGCGCAGTCGAAATCCTTCGGACTGCCCGGTCCCGGCGACAGCACGACGAGATCGGGTGCGACGTCGTGGAAGACATGGTCGGCGACCGGCGAGCGGTAGGTGACGACCGTGGCGCCCGTCTGGCGGAAATAGTTGGCGAGCGTGTGGACGAAGCTGTCCTCGTGGTCGACCAGCAGGATCTTCAGCCCCTTGCCCGGTTCTGCCTGGCTCGGATCGACGGCCTTCTCGCGCAGGATGCCGGCCTCGCGCACGGCGGCGCGCATCGCCTCCGCCTTCAGCTCGGTCTCGGCCTCTTCCTCTTCGGGGATGCTGTCGTAAAGCAGCGTCGCGCCGGCACGGATCTGGGCGACCCCGTCCTTGATCCGCACGGTCCTGAGCGTCAGTCCGGTGTTCATGTCGCCATTGAACAAAACCGCGCCGATGGCCCCGCCATACCAGGCGCGCGGGCTCTTCTCGTGGCGCTCGATGAAGTCCATGGCCCAGCGCTTCGGCGCGCCGGTAACCGTCACCGCCCAGGTGTGCGAAAGGAAGGCGTCGAGCGCGTCGAGATCGTCGCGCAGGATGCCCTCGATATGGTCGACCGTATGGATCAGCCGCGAATACATCTCGATCTGGCGCCGGCCGATGACCCGCACGGAGCCTGGCACGCAGATGCGGCTCTTGTCGTTGCGGTCGACGTCCGAGCACATGGTCAGCTCGGCCTCGTCCTTGGCCGAATTGAGCAGCTTGCGGATCTGTGCCTCGTCCTCGATGGCGTTCTTGCCGCGCCGGATCGTTCCGGAGATCGGGCAGGTTTCCACCCGCCGTCCGCCCGACACGCGCACATACATTTCCGGGCTGGCGCCGACCAGGTATTCCCCCTTGCCGAGATTGATCAGGAAACCGTAGGGGGAGGGGTTGATCTCCGAAAGCCGCCGGCTGACGGCCGAGGGCGGGGCAGGGCAGGCCTCGTAGAAGACCTGGCCCGGCACGGTCTCGAACAGGTCGCCGCGCCGGAAGTAGTCCTTGGCCTTTTCCACCAGGCGCGCGTATTCGCCCGGCGTGTGATCGCCGCGCCCGGGATCCTCGTTGGCCGGCCGGTAGGCCTGACTGCCGCCATCGCGCGGCATGTCATCGGTGCTCTTGCCCTCGACCTCGAACTCGTAGGCGCGCACATGCGCCTTGCGGCCGTAATGGTCGACCAGCAGGATCTCGTCGGGCATGTACAGAACGACGTCGCGCTGGTCGGCCGGGCGTTCCAGCACCAGCTCGATCGGCTCGAACTGGAAGGCAAGGTCGTAGCCGAAGGCGCCGTAGAGGCCCAGGTGGCCGTCGTCGCAGGCAAACAGCTCGTTGATGGCGCGGATGACGGAGAAGACGGAAGGCTGGCGCGAACGCTCTTCCTCGGCAAAGGCGCGCGAGGGCCGCGCGACGCGCATGGCGAGTTCGTCGCCCCGGCGCGTCAGGCCCTCGATATCGGCAAGGCCGGCAAGGGCCTGTTCGATCACCGGCAGCAGCAGCCGGCCGCGATCGTTCAGCGCCTCGATGCGCACGTCCGCTCCGCGCGATTCCAGCACCAGCGGCGGGTTCACCAGCGCCATGTCCCAGCGCGTGTAACGGCCCGGATACTCGTAGGAGGAGGAGAAGACCGCGCCGCGCTCGCTGTCGAGCCGGTCGATCCAGGGCGAGGTGCCCTTCGCATAATCGGCCGCGTGCGTGGTGACCCTCACCCCGATGCCGCCCCTGGTGACGAAGGCCTGTTCCTGTCCCGTCAGCATTCTTTCTCTCCTCCGCGCGGCCGTCGGGCCCTCCCGGATATGACAAAGCCGCCGGCGGGACCCCGCGGCGGCTTTCCTCATGATCCGGTGACGTCATGTCACGCGCTGTCGGTTGCCGCCTGTTACGAGGGGCGCCACCACCAGCCGTTGTTCGTGACAATCATCTTGCTCATGACAAATTCAGTAGCCCATGCGCGCGGCATCCGCAACGCGGAAAGTGGCGCTGCGGAACCTGCCTGGCACGGCGGCCTCAGGCGCCTTCGACGAAACGTCCGAGCCGCACCGCCGTCAGGCCCTTGCCCGGGCGCCGGTTGGGCATGATCAGCACCGTGTCGTCATGCGGCGTGACCACCGGCTTGCCGCCGTCATGGGCAATCACCGTGCCGGCGCTGGCGATCACTTCCTGGCCGAGGAAATTGTCGGTGAAGCGGAAGTCGTCGGTTGCGATGGTGACCGGCGCGACGATCTCGACAAAGCTTTGCGGGGCGGGGGCGGGGAAGCGCGCCAGTTCGGAGGCGAAGGCATCGGGCGCAACGGCGCCGGTCGCCTGCAGGAAGCGAAGGCTCGTCTCCAGTGCAACATCGGCGCTCGCCTTTTCCCAGTGCTGGCCGCATTCCACCAGCAGCGCGTTTTTCTCGCTCGCCGGATCGCCGAAGCCGGCATAGTCGCGCATCCGCTTGCCGGCCGCGTGTCCCTCGTCGCTGACCACAAGCGCCGGCGTTCCGACCGCGCGTGCCAGCGCCCGGCCCTTGGTCAGCGGCCCGGCGATATAGAGCGGCGCCGTGGCGTTCTGCATCGAATGCAGGTCGAGCAGCAGATCGACGCTGTCGATGAAGGGACGCAGTTCCTTCGCCCGCCGGCGCTCCAGCGTGTCGCCGCCGTTCAGCGTCTCGTCCTGCCACAGCCGGTTCATGTCCTCGTCCGCCCAGCGCGAGGCGAAGGGATCGGCCGGGTCGTAGCGGTCATAGGCATCGAGATTGACGAAGGCGAGCGACAGCTTGCCCCGGACCGGTCGCACGCCCCTGGCGAACAGCCAGTCGAGCGCGATCGGGCCGCACAGCTCGTTGCCGTGAACGATCGCCGTCACAGCCACATGCGGACCGGCGACGCCGCTGTCGAAAGTGGTGACGCCGCGAATGCCCGTATTGCCGGCGAGATAGGGCGTGATGTCGGTTTTCTCCAGCTCGACGGGGGGCACGGGCGGGGTGGCGGCGTCGGTCATGGGTGTGTCTTCCTGCGTGCAATCAATGGTTTGAAACGGGTCTTGCCAGTTCGGCTGCGCATCAGGCCGAGGCTTCCTCGATCAGTCGGTCGAGAAAGGCCTCGCATTTCACCAGTTCGGACACCTCGATGAACTCGTCCGCCTTGTGGGCCTGGCCGATCGAGCCGGGGCCGACGACGACGGTCGGGATTGCGCCGATCTCGACGAAACGCCCGCCTTCCGTGCCATAGGCGACCTTGGCATGGTCGTTGCGCCCGGCGAGCCGTTTGGCCAGCCGGGTCACCTCCGCGTCGGCCGCCGTGTCGAGGCCCGGGAAGCTCGAGATCTGTTCGAAGGCGATCCCGGTCTCCGGCGCGCGCGCCTTCATCTCCGGCTCGATGACCTCACGAGCGAAACGCATCACTTCGTCGACCAGCGCATCGGCGTCCTCGCCGGGCAGCACGCGGAACTCGAAGGAGAGTTCGCAGCGGTCGGGCACGATGTTGAGCGCCGTGCCGCCGGAAACGGTGCCGGTATGCGAGGTTGTCACCGGCACGTCGTAGAGCGGGTCGCTGGGCCCCTGCGCCAGCTCGATTCCCATCTCGCGGATCTTCATGATCAGCCGGGCGGCATGCTCGACCGCGTTGACGCCCTCAGGTGCCAGCGAGGAGTGGCAGGTCCTACCCGTGACGATGGCGCGGTGGGAACGTTTCGCCTTGTGGCCGATCACCACCTGCATCTCGGTCGGCTCGCCGACGAAACAGGCGCGCGGGAGCGGATGGGTGGCGATCAGGTGTTCGATCAGGCTGGGCACGCCCTTGCAGCCCACTTCCTCGTCATAGGAGAAGGCGAAGTGGATCGGCGCCTTGAGATCCGCGGCCAGCATGTCGTCGACCTTGGCCATGATGCAGGCCAGGAAGCCTTTCATATCGCAGGAGCCGCGCCCGTAGAGCCTCCCGTCGCGCAAGGTGAGGGCGAAGGGATCGCTCGCCCAGTCCTGCCCGTCGACGGGCACCACGTCGGTGTGGCCGGACAGCACGAAGCCGGGCACGTCCTTCGGTCCGATCGTGGCGATCAGGTTGGCCTTCTCGCCGGTTTCGTCGGGGATGCGGGTCGTTGCCACGCCGCGCTTTGCGAAGAACGCCTCCACATGGGCGATCAGCGCCAGGTTCGAGTTGCGGCTGGTCGTGTCGAAACCGACCAGGTCCTTGAGGATTTCGGCCGAGCGCGGGGCCGCTGGCTGCAGCATGTCAGGTCCTTTCCTGGATCCGGTCAGGCCGGATGCGAATACGCGTCGGCGGGAACCGCGCGCCTTGCATATTCGATGAAGCGCTGGGCGATCGGGGCGACCGGCCCGGCGGGCACGAAGAATTGCGTCAGATAGTCGACGCGCGGGGTGAAGCGGCGGAAGACGACGCCTTCGAGCGGCCGAAGGCTCACCGGGAACGGGTTGACGAGGCCGATGCCCATGCCCTCGCGCACCAGCTCGCAGATGGCGATGCTGGTCGCCGTCTCGGCGCGGATCTTCCGCTCGATGCCGCGTTCGGCGAAGATCCGGTCAATGACATTGCGCTGGTGGAAGCGCCGGGTCAGCGCGATGAAGGGTTCTCCGGCAAGGTCTTCCGGCGTGATGTCTTCCTTGTCCGCCAGCCGGTGGTCGGCCGGGATCGCCGCATGGGCGATGGCATGGCGGAAGGGATACATGCGCAGCCCGTCATGCCGGGTGCGCGTGTCGCTGATGCCCAGGTCCGCGTTCTCGTCCGCGACCGCCGCCGTGGCATTGATCGACATGCCGATCTCCAGATGCACCGAGGCTTCCGGGTTTTCCTTGAGGAACCCGGCGATCAGTCGGGTCAGCAGCCGGTGCGAGAGGGTCGGCGGCGCGGCGATGCGCAGGCGCTTGGGATTGGTGTCCTCGCTGTCGGTGGCGTCGAGCCGGGCGAGGGTGGCGAAGATCGGCTCGATTTGCTCGTTGAGCGCAAGCCCTTCCGACGTCGGCTGGATCCTGTTTCCGCTGCGGTGGAAAAGCTGCCGGTTGAGCCGCGCTTCGAGCTGCGCGATCGCGCGACTGACCGCCGGTTGGGATATCCCCAGCCTGTGGGCGGCCGCCGTCGTCTTGCCCTCGGTGATGACCGCGCGCAGCACTTCGAGCTCGCGAAGCGTCAGCCCGTTGCGGTTTCCGCTGCTGCCGACTTGCCGGAACCCCGGCTGATCCATAACCTCTGTATTTGTCACGGGAATAGGTCTATGCGTTTAGGTTATCGTTTTTCGTTTGTCGATCATATAAACGCATAATAGCCTTTCCCACAAGCCATGGATGGCGGCAGCCAATCCGCAAAAGGCACCAGACGGGGACCGTGTCGATCCCGCCCCGCCTGCACAAGCTTCCAGGGATCCAGAGGGGAGTTGACCAGATGAAATTCACCAGGACGCCGCTCGTGCGCGCGCTCATGGGGGCGGCGTGCGCCGTTGCCGTGGGCTCCGCTTCCGCGGCCGCCGAGGAGATCGTGATCGGCCTTGATTCCGAGGCGACCTCGATTGATCCGCATTTCCACAATCTGGGGCCGAACAACCAGCTCGGCTTCATGATGTTCGACCGGCTCGCCAATCCGGACGAGCGGCAGAACTTCAAGCCGGGCCTTGCCGTTTCCTGGAAGCCCATCGACAGCACCACCTGGGAATTCAAGCTGCGCGAGGGCGTCAAGTTCCACGACGGCACGGACTTCAATGCCGACGACGTGATCTGCACCTTCGAGCGCGCGCCCAACGTGCCGAACTCGCCGGCCGGCTTCGGCACCTACACCAAGGGCAAGACCTTCGTGAAGGTCGACGATTACACCGTTCACGTGAAGACCGATTCCCCCTATCCGGTGATGGTCAACGATCTCGGCAATGTGGCGATCGTCTCCAACGAGGGCGGCTGCGACGGGGCGACCGAGGACTACAATTCCGGCAAGGCGGCGGCCGGCACCGGACCGTTCAAGTTCGCCGAATACGTACCCGGCGACCGCATCGTCCTGGAAGCCAATGCCGACTACTGGGGCGACAAGCCGATCTGGGACAAGGTCACGCTGAAGCCGATCAAGTCCGGCCCCTCGCGGGTCGCGGCGCTTCTGGCCGGCGATGTCGACATGATCAACGGCGTGCCGACGACCGACATCGAGACGCTCAAGGGCCGCGACAATGTCGTGCTCTCGCAGGGCGTGTCGAACCGCGTCATCTACCTGCATCTCGATCATTTCCGCGAGAACTCGCCCTTCGTGAAGGCGAATGGCGGGGGCGACATCAAGAACCCGCTGATGGACCTCAAGGTTCGCAAGGCGCTGTCGAAGGCGATCTCGCGCGAGCTGATCCGCGACCGCGTCATGGAAGGGCTTTCCATTCCCGCCGGCCAGTTGCTCCCCGAGGGCTTCTTCGGCGTGTCGGACAAGCTCGGGCCGGAGCCCTATGACGCGGAAGGCGCCAAGGCGCTGCTGGCGGAGGCAGGTCTTCCCGACGGGTTCGAGCTGACCATCCACGGGCCGAACGATCGCTATCTCAACGATGCCAAGATCGCCGAGGCCATCGCCCAGATGCTGACGCGCGTCGGTATCAAGACCCAGGTCGAGACGATGCCGCGCTCGGTCTACTTCACCCGTGCCTCGACGGGCGCCGACGGCCTGCCGGAATTCTCGCTCATCCTTGTCGGCTGGGGCGCGGGCTCGGGCGAGGCGTCCTCGCCGCTGCGTGCGCTCATCGCTTCCTATGACAAGGACAAGGGCATGGGCACCGCCAATCGCGGTCGCTATTCCAATCCGGAAGTCGACAAGCTGATCGAGGCGGCGCTGGCCGAGGTCGATGACGAGAAGCGTGCCGGCCTGCTGGCCGAGGCGACCGAGCTTGCCATCGGCGAACTGGCGATCATCCCGATCCACTACCAGGTCAACACCTGGGCGAGCCGTGCCGGCCTCAAGTACATCCCGCGTACGGATGAATACACGGTCGCCTATGGCGTGGTGAAGGAGTAACCCGACACGACATCGGGAGCCGCGGTGATCCCTGCGGCTCCCTCGTCGTCTTTCGTGTCGCGGGCCGGGCAACGGGCCCGGTGAGAACAGGGCACACGCCATGAGCGTCTTTATCCTCCGCCGCCTGCTGCAGAGCGCGCTGGTCATGGTGGCCATGGCGGTGCTGGTCTTTTTCGGTGTCCATCTGGTCGGCGATCCGGTCTACATGTTCATCACCCCGGACATGGATCAGGCCGACATCGAGAACGTCACCCGCGCGCTCGGCCTCGACCGACCGATCTGGGAACAATTCTGGATCTTCATGACCAATGCCGTGCGGGGCAATCTGGGCCAGTCGTTCATCTTCGGCGAGCCGGCGCTGGGCCTGATCTTGCAGCGCATGCCGGCAACGCTCGAGCTTGCCTTCGCGGCGCTTCTGATGGCCGTCGTCATCGGCATTCCGCTCGGTCTTTATGCCGGGCTTTATCCCGACGGAATTCCGGCCAAGACGATCATGGCCGGTTCCATTCTCGGGTTCTCGCTGCCCACCTTCTGGGTTGGCATCATGATGATCATGATCTTCGCGGTGATTCTCGGCTGGCTGCCCTCGACCGGGCGCGGCGACACGGTCGAGGTCTTCGGCCTGCACCTGTCCTTCCTGACGCTCGACGGCTTGCGGCATCTGGCGCTTCCCGCACTCAACCTGGCCCTGCTCAAGATCTCGCTGGTCATCCGCCTGACCCGTGCCGGCACCCGCGAGGCGATGTTCCAGGACTACATCAAGTTCGCCCGGGCCAAGGGCCTGTCGCGTCCGCGCATCGTCGGCGTGCACCTGCTCAAGAACATCCTCATTCCGGTAGTCACCGTGCTTGGCCTGGAGTTCGGTTCGCTGATCGCCTTCTCGGTCGTCACCGAGACGATCTTCGCATGGCCCGGCATGGGCAAGCTCCTGATCGAGGCGATCCAGCAGCTCGACCGGCCCATCATCGTCGCCTACCTGGTGATGATCGTCTTCCTCTTCGTCGTCATCAATCTGGTGGTGGACATCCTCTATTCGATCCTCGATCCGCGCGTGCGGCTCGGCGATCGCGGACAGTGAGCCGGCGATGACCAGTCTCGATCCCGCCTCCAGGGCGGACCCCGTGCCCGCGGTTCCCAAGGCGGCGGAAACGCCGTTGCGCCGCTTCGTCTCCGACTATTGCGACAGCCGGCTCGCCGTCGGTGCGGCCTTGCTGCTCGCCGTCATCGTCCTTGTCGCGCTTCTCGCGCCCTGGATCGCGCCGCAGGACCCGTACGACCTGGCCGTCGTCTCGATCTTCGACGCGCGCCAGCCGCCAGGTGCGCAAAGCATGGACGGCTACACGTTCTGGCTGGGCACGGACGGTGCCGGCCGCGACCTGCTGTCGGCGATCATCTACGGCCTGCGCATCTCGCTTTCCGTCGGCGTCGCCTCCGGCGTCATCGCCATCATCGTCGGCATGACGGTCGGCCTGCTCGCCGCCTATGCGGGCGGGCGCACCGAAAACCTGATCATGCGCGTCGTCGACATCCAGTTGTCGCTTCCCGCCGTCCTGATCGCGCTGATCCTGCTCGCGATTCTCGGCAAGGGAATCGACAAGATCATCATCGCGCTGGTGATCGCCCAGTGGGCCTACTACGCCCGTACGGTCAGGGCCTCGGCGCTGGTCGAGCGACGGCGCGAATATGTGGAGGCGGCCGCCTGTCTCGGCCTCTCGCATGCCCGCATCGTCTTCCGCCACATCCTGCCCAACTGCGTCGCGCCGCTGATCGTCGTGGGCACCGTGCAGACGGCGCATGCCATCGCGCTCGAAGCGACGCTCTCCTTCCTCGGCGTCGGCCTGCCACAGACCGAGCCCTCGCTCGGCCTGCTGATCTCCAACGGGTTCGAATACATGCTTTCGGGCAAGTACTGGATCGCCGTCTTCCCGGGCGTTGCCCTCCTGATCACCATCGTTTCGATCAATATGGTCGGCGACCAACTGCGCGACGTGCTCAACCCGCGCCTGCAGAAATGAGGTCCCGATGATCCGCGAAACCGTGCTCGAGGTCAGCGACCTCAAGACCCATTTCTTCACCAAGGCCGGCGTCGCGAAGGCCGTCGACGGCGTCTCCTTCTCGCTCGGCCGCGGCGAGGTGCTGGGCCTTGTCGGGGAGAGCGGGTCCGGCAAGACGGTCACCGGCTTCTCGCTGATGGGGCTGGTCGACCCGCCCGGGCGCATCGTTTCCGGCTCGATCCGCCTCGGCGGGGAAGAACTCGTCGGCCGGCCGGAGGAGGCCTGGCGCACCCTGCGCGGCCGGCGTATCGCCATGATCTTCCAGGACCCGATGATGACGCTCAATCCGGTCCTGCGCATCGACACGCAGATGATCGAGGCGATCCGCGCGCATGAGGACATCTCCCGCGAGGCGGCGCGCGAGCGGGCCCGCGAGGCGCTGGCCCGCGTCGGCATCCCTTCGCCGGACGAACGGCTCGCCGCCTATCCGCACCAGTTCTCCGGCGGCATGCGCCAGCGCGTCGCCATTGCAATCGCGCTGCTCAACGAGCCGGAGGTGATCGTTGCCGACGAGCCGACAACGGCGCTCGACGTCACCATCCAGGCGCAGATCCTCTACGAGGTGCAGAAACTGTGCGCCGATACCGGGCTTGCGATGATCTGGATAACCCATGACCTTGCCGTCGTCGGCGGCCTCGCCGACCGGGTGGCGGTCATGTATGCCGGTCGTATCGTCGAGCAAGGGCCGGTTGACGCCGTGCTCGATGCGCCCTTCCATCCCTATACGCACGGGTTGATCGGCTCGGTGCCGAGCCACAATCGGCGCGGGCACAGGCTCACGCAGATACCTGGCATGGCGCCCTCGCTCCTGCATCTGCCGCCGGGCTGCAGCTTCGCCGCGCGCTGCCCGCGCGCAGACGCCGCCTGCAACGAGATGCCGGCGCTCACCGAGCTATCGCCCGGACGCGGTGCCCGTTGCCATCATCCGCATCTTGCCGAGACCGCCACCGGAGGTGCCGCATGAGCGACGCGCCGCTGCTTGCGCTTGAAGACGTCTCCAAGCGCTTCGTCCGCCGCCTCGACGCGGCCGAGAAGATCGTCAACCTGCTCGGCGGCAATCGCCGGGAGGAAGTGGTTCACGCGGTCGACAGCGTTTCGCTCGGCATTCGCGAGGGTGAGGTCGTCGGCCTCGTCGGCGAGAGCGGTTGCGGCAAATCGACCCTCGGCCGGGTCGTTGCCGGCGTGCATGCGCCGAGCGCCGGCAAGGTTCTCTGGCGCGGCCGCGATGTTGCCACCATGTCCGGCGCGGAGCGGCGCGATGCGACGCTGAAGATCCAGATGATTTTCCAGGACCCGATGTCCTCGCTCAATCCGCGCATGCGGGTGCGCGACATTGTCGGCGAGGCGCCGCGCGTCCATGGACTGGTGTCGGGGGAAGAGGTTTCCGACTATGTCGACGCCATGCTGCTGCGCGTCGGGCTGGATCCGGCCATCAAGAGCCGCTATCCGCACCAGTTCTCCGGCGGCCAGCGCCAACGCATCGGCATTGCAAGGGCGCTGGCGGTGCGGCCGGACTTTCTTGTCTGCGACGAGAGCATCGCCGCGCTCGACGTCTCCATCCAGGCGCAGGTGCTCAACCTGTTCATGGACCTGCGCGAGGATCTGGGGCTGACCTACCTGTTCATCTCCCACGACCTTGGCGTCGTCGAACACCTCGCCGACCGGGTGGTGATCATGTATCTGGGCCGCGTCGTGGAAAGCGCGCCGGCGGCCGAGCTCTTCGCCGATCCGAACCACCCCTACGCCCGGGCGCTGCTCGACGAGGTGCCGCGCATCGATACGCGGAAACGCATCTTCCAGCCGGTCAAGGGCGAGATCCCGTCGCCCCTTACCCCGCCGACGGGTTGCCATTTCCACCCTCGCTGCCCGCATGCCAAGCCGCGCTGCAGCGCCGAGGCGCCGGCCCTGCGCGAGATCGCCCCGGGGCGCCTGTCCGCTTGCCACATGAACGACGGGTGAGGGCGGCATGACATCGAACGAGGCGGAGAACACAGCCGCTGAGGCGATGATCTCGGTCCTGCGGCCCGGGCGTCTTGCCGCGCCGCTGGTGCTCGACAGCCCCCATTCCGGCACGCTCTACCCTGCCGATTTCGACCCTGCCCAGCCGCCGGAGCGATACCGCCGGGCCGAGGACATGTATGTCGACGAGCTCTTCGGCGACGCGCCCGCCCTCGGTCTGCCGCTGCTGAAGGCACACTTCGGTCGCATCTATTGCGACGTCAACCGTGCCTTCGACGATCTGGACCCCTCGGTGCTCGACGATGCCTCGGGCCTTGCCCTTGCCCCTTCGGCCAAGGCGCGGCTCGGCAAGGGTGTCGTATGGACCGCGACGCCGCCCGACGGCGCGCCCTTGCTGGCAAGAGCGCTGCCGCGCGCCGCCTACGAGGCGCGGCTGGCCCGTTGCTGGCACCCCTATCACGAGGCGCTTGCCCGCCTTCTCAATGAGACGCGTGGTTCGGGTCAGGTCTTCCATCTCGACCTGCATTCGATGCAGCCCGTCGCCAATGCCATGCACGAGGATGCGACCGACTCGCCCCGCCCAGACATCGTCCTGTCCGACCGCGAGGGGACGAGTGCCGCTGCCGGCTTTCTCGATGCGGCGCTGGCAGCGCTCGACGGGTTGGGCTTTTCGGTGGCCATCAACGATCCCTTCAAGGGTGCGGAGATATTGCGCCGCCACGGAAATCCGGCGGCCGGCGTCCACTGCCTCCAGATCGAGGTCAACCGGGCCCTCTACATGGACGTCGAAGCCTATGGAAAGACGGCACAATTCGGCGACACAAGGCGGCATATGGCGGTCTTTCTCGCCCGCCTTCGCGACTGGTGTGCGGGGGCCTGAGCGGTCAACGCCCGGGTGCATTGCAAAAAGCGGCGGTTGAAATTTTCCCCCGGACAGGGCACCAGAGCGACAACGCGGGCGAGACTCGCGCACCCCTTCCTCTGTTTCCGGGATGACCGCATGAAGACCGGCCTGTCGCGCCCCAAGCATCAGATCCGCTGGCTGCTTCTGGAGGGCATCAGCCCGAGCGCGCCGGATGTGCTCGCCCAGGCGGGTTACACGAACGTCACCCAGATGAAGACGGCGCTCGACCGCGCCGCGCTGATCGAGGCATTGCAGGGCGTGCATATCCTCGGCATCCGCTCGCGCACCCAGGTCGACGAGGAAATCCTCAAGGCGGCGGGCACGCTGGTCGCCGTCGGCTGCTTCTCCGTCGGCACCAACCAGGTCGATCTCGTCGGTGCCAACCGGCGCGGCGTGCCGGTCTTCAACGCGCCGTTTTCCAACACCCGCAGCGTTGCCGAACTGACCATCGCCGAGATCGTCATGCTGGTGCGCGGCACCTTCACCAAGTCGATGGCGGCCCATTCCGGACGCTGGCTGAAGACGGCGGCGGGCAGCAACGAGGTGCGCGGCAAGACGCTCGGCATCGTCGGCTACGGCAACATCGGCTCGCAGCTCGCCATGCTCGCCGAGGCGATGGGCATGCGGGTCGTGTTCTACGATCACACCGACAAGCTGCGCCACGGCAATGTCGAGCCGGTCGGGTCGCTCGGCGAGCTTCTTGCCGTCTCCGACGTCGTTTCGCTGCACCTGCCGCAGACGCCGGAAACGCGCGGCATGATCGGCCGCGACGAGATCGCGGCGATGAAGAAGGGTGCCTATCTGATCAACAATGCCCGTGGCACCGTGCTCGACATCGATGCGCTTGCAGATGCGTTGAAATCGGGCCATCTGGCGGGTGCGGCCGTCGATGTCTTCCCGAGCGAGCCGAAATCCAACGACGAGGAATTCGTCTCGCCGCTGCGCGGGCTCGACAACGTCATCCTGACGCCCCATGTCGGCGGTTCGACGGAAGAGGCGCAGGAGCGCATCGGAGAGGAGGTGGCCCGCCGCCTGGTGGAGTATTCCGACGTCGGTTCGACCATCGGCGCGGTCAATTTCCCGCAGGTGCAGCTTCCCAAGGGCACCAGCAACACCCGCTTCATCCAGGTGCAGCGCAATACGCCGGGCGAACTCGGCAAGCTCAACGATCTCTTCGCCGCCCAGAAGATCAACATCGCCGCCCAGCATTACCAGACGGATGGCGAGATCGGTTATGTGGTGCTCGATGCCGACGGGCCGGTGGCAAACTCCGTCGAGGTGCTGGAGGGGATCCGCGATCTGTCCGGTACGATCCGCGCCCGCCTGCTCAACCGCGTGTGAGCGCTACTGCCGGATCGCCTCCAGGTCGATGCGGATCTCCACCTCGTCGCCGACGAGCCCGCCCTCCAGTGCATAGGTCGAGCCGAACTGCGAGCGCTTGAGTGTCGTTCTGGCGCTGATGCCGACCACATGGGTGCCACCGAACGGGTAGGGGCCGATCTTGTTGAGCGTGACGTCGAGCGTTACCGGCCGCGTCACGCCGCGCAGGGTCAGGTCACCGGTGATCTTGCCACGCGTCTCCGTCTCCGGATGTGCCTCCGTCATTTCGAACGTGATCGCCGGGTGTGCCTCCGCCGCGAGGAAGTCGTTCGAGCGCAGGTGTCCGTCGCGCCGCTCGTCGTTGGAAAAGACGCTGGCCGCCTCGATCTCCACCGTGAGGTCCGAGAGCGCCCGCGTGTCCTCGTCGAAGGTGAAATTGCCCTTGCCCTTCAGGAACATGCCCCAGGTTGGCGCGTAGCCGATATGGACGGCATTGAAGACGATGGAGAAATGCGCCGGGTCGATAGCATATTGGCGCGGTTCCGCGCGTGAAGGGCCGGCGCTCGCAAGCATAGCGATCAGGCCGAGCGCGATGGCGGGCAGGGAGGTCTGGCGCATGTCGGTCGTCCTTTCAAACAGAACCGGCGTTCAAACAGAACCGGACCTGCATATAGGCGAAAGCCCGGCCGCAGCGAGGGGCGCGCCGGTCCGCCCCGCTCTTGCCGCCGCCGCGTCAGGCCGCGTCGTTCCAAAGCCAGGCGGCGCCGCGCACGCCGGAACTGTCGCCATGCTTTGCCTTGCGCACCGGCACATCGTACTGGTCGGAAAAGACATGCTTGCGCATCTCGTCCGGCAGTCGCTCGTAGAGCTCGTCGATATTGGACATGCCCCCGCCGAGCACGAAGACGTCCGGGTCGAGGATGTTTGCGACCATCGCCATCGCCCGCCCGAGCCGCGAGACGTAGCGCTCGAACGTCGCCATCGCCTCCGTCTCGCCCGCCCGGGCCCGCGCCATGATCTGCGGGCCGGTCAGCTGCAGTCCTGTCGCCCTGGCATGATCCCACTGGAAGCCGGTGCCCGAGCACAGCCGGTCGATCGTGCCGCGCTTGCCGGTCCAGCACTCGGGACCGGGAAACTCCTCCGCGCTCATCCAGGGCACGGGGATGTTGCCCCATTCTCCGCCGATGCCGTTGGCGCCGCGATGCGCCCGCCCGTTGATGACGATGCCCGAGCCGCAGCCCGTGCCGACGATGATCGCGTGCACGATGGCAGCGCCCGCGCCCGCCCCGTCGGTCGCCTCCGAGACGGCGAGACAGTTGGCATCGTTCTGGATGCGCACGGCACGCGAAAGCGCTCCCTCCAGGTCGCGGTCCAGCGGCTTGCCGTTCATCCAGGTGGAATTTGCGTTCTTGACGAGGCCGGTCGCCGGCGACAGAGAGCCGGGAATGCCGAGGCCGACCGTGCCGCGCGCGCCGGTTGCCTCTTCCGCCGCGGCGACCAGCCCGGCCACCGCGCGGATGCAGCCGTCATAGTCGTCGCGCGGCGTCGCCACGCGCTTGCGGAAGCGCTCGCCGCCGCCGTGATCGAGCGCGATGATCTCCATTTTCGTGCCGCCCCAGTCGATGCCGAGGCGCAGGCCCGGTTCCGCGCTCATTGCCGTTTCATGGTCCTGTTCTTTCGTCCTCGATGGCCGCCCGGATGGCGAGCGCATCGGCAAGCCGGGGTGCGGCCGCGACCAGCATTCGCGTGTAGGGGTGGCGGGGATGATCGAAGACGCGGGCCGTCTTGCCGCGCTCGACGATCTTGCCGCCGTTCATCACCATGACGTCATCGGTGATCGCCCGCACGACGCTGAGGTCATGCGAGATGAACAGGTAGGCGAGCCCGTGCCGGGCCCTGAGGTCGGCGAAGAGATCGAGGATCTGCGCCCGGATCGAGACATCGAGTGCGGAAACCGGCTCGTCCGCGACGATCAGTTTCGGCCGCGTCACCAGCGCCCGTGCAATGGCGACGCGCTGCCGCTGCCCGCCGGAAAATTCGTGCGGGTATTTCGCCATGTCGGCTTCCGAAAGCCCCACCTCGACAAGGGCTTCCGCCACCCGCTCGCGCATTTCGCGCGCGCTGATCTCGCCGCGCAGCAGATGCAGGGGCTCGGCCACCACCCGGCCGATCCGGTGGCGCGGGTTGAAGCTGCCATAGGGGTCCTGGAACACCACCTGCACGGCCCGGTGCACGGCCTCGCGCGTTGCGCCGCGTGCCGCGTTCGGATCCTGCCCCAGCACCTCGATCGTGCCGCCATTGGGGGCCTCGAGGCCGAGCAGGGCGCGTGCCAGGGTCGACTTTCCGCACCCCGATTCCCCGACGAGGCCGACGCTTTGCCCCGCGCGGATCTCGAAGCTCACCTTGTCGACGGCGATGAACGGCTCGGCGGCGCGGAAAATACTCCGCCGCGGCTGCGGATAGCTGCGCACCAGCTCGCGGACGCTCAGGATCGGCAGGGTGCCGTGGCTTGCCGGGGTGCGCGGCGGCCCCTTCGGGCGCTTCGGCACGTGGTTCGACGCGGCCATCAGCGCCTTCGAATAGGGGTGTTGGAGATTGGCGAAAAGCGCGGCGGTCCGGCCGCTCTCGACGATCTCGCCGTCCTTCATGATCGCCACCCTGTCGGCCATTTCCGCGACCACCGCGAGGTCGTGGCTGATCAACAGGCAGCCCATCTTCTCGGTATCCGCGATTTCGCGGATCAGCGACAGGATCTGCGCCTGGATGGTCACGTCGAGCGCCGTCGTCGGCTCGTCGGCGATCAAGAGGTCCGGCCGGCAGGCGATCGCCATGGCGATGACGACGCGCTGCCGCTGGCCGCCGGAGAGCTGGTGCGGAAAGCGCTCGGGCGCGACTTTCGCCCGCGTCAGTCCGACCCGGTCGAGCAGTTGCCGGGCGCGCTCCATGGCGTCGGCCCGCGACAGGCGCAGATGCAGCACCAGCCCTTCGGCGATCTGCTCGCCGATGGTCTTGACCGGGTTGAGGGCTGTCATCGGCTCCTGGAACACCATGCCGATGCGCCGTCCGCGCAGCCGGCACATCGCCGCTTCCGACAGGCTCAGCACGTCCGCCCCGTCGAGCAGGATGCGGCCGCGCGCCTGCGCCCCGTGCGGCAGCAATTGCATCGCGGCAAGCGCCGTCATCGATTTGCCCGAACCGGATTCCCCGACAAGGCCGAATGTCTCGCCGCGCGCGATCTCGAGCGACACGCCCTTCAGGATCGGCGTGCCGTGGATCGCCACATCCAGTCCCTCGATGGCGAAGAGGCCGCTCATGCGACGCGCCTTTTCAGCCGCGGATCGAGCAGGTCGCGCAACCCGTCGCCCATCAGGTTGAGGCCGAGCACGGTGATAACGATGGCAAGTCCGGGATAGAGCGCCAGCGAGGGGGCGAGGGCCATCATCGTCTGCGCTTCGTTGAGCATCCGCCCCCAGGAGGCGAGCGGCGGCTGTGCGCCGAGCCCGACATAGGAAAGGCCGGCTTCGGCGAGAATGCCGAGTGAGAACTGGATCGTGCCCTGGACGATCAGGAGGTTGGCGATGTTGGGCAGGATGTGCTCGGCGATGATGCGGATCTCGCCCTTGCCGGCGACCCGGGCGGCGAGCACGAATTCCCGTGATTTCAGCGACAGCGCCCCGCCGCGCGCCACCCGCGCGAAGACCGGGATGTTGAAGATGCCGATGGCCAGGATCGCGTTGACCGCTCCGGGTCCGAGGATCGCGGTGATCATCACTGCCGAAAGCAGCGCCGGGAAGGCGAAGACGAGGTCGTTTGCCCGCATCAACCCCTCGTCCAGCCAGCCGCCGCGCGCCGCCGCCACCAGTCCGAGCGGCACGCCGACGAGGATGCCGATGCCCACGGCAACCAGCGCCACGGCGATCGATGTGCGCGCCCCGACCATCAGCATCGACAGCATGTCGCGGCCGAACTGGTCGGTGCCGAAGGGATGGGCGAGCGAGGAGCCCTGCAGCCGGTCGGGCACGCTGAGCACGTCGATCGGGTAGGGCGTCCACACCAGCGAGACGAGCGCTGCGGCAAGCACCAGCGCGACGATGGCCATCCCCAGCGCCAGCGCCTTGTGCGTTCTCAAAAAGCCGATCGTTCCCGCGCGCGTGCTGCTTCGTCCCGCCATCGCCTCAGTGCCTCCGCAGCCTGGGGTCGACGAGCGCGTAGGCAAGGTCGACGAGGAAGGTGACGAGAATGACGCTGGCGACGAGCAGCACGACGACGCTCTTCACCACGATCAGGTCGCGCTGGGTGATCGCCTGGAAGATCAGCCGGCCGAGGCCCGGCAGATAGAAGACGTTCTCGATGATGATCGTGCCGGCGATGAGGAAGGAGAACTGCAGGCCCAGGATGGTCAGCACCGGGATCAGCGCGTTGCGCACCGCGTGCCGCCACAGCACGGCCGTGCGCGTCAGTCCCTTGGCGCGGGCGGTGCGCACATAGTCCTCGTGCAGCGCGTCGATGAGGGATGAACGCATCACCCGGGCAAGGATCGCCGCCTGCGGCAGCGCGAGCGCCACCGCCGGCAGCATCAACGCCTTCAGCGCCGGCCAGATGCCCGCCTCCCAGCCGGGAAAGCCCCCCGAGGGCACCAGGCGCAGCGTCACCGCGAAGACGAAGACGAGCAGCATGGCGAACCAGAAATTGGGAATGGCGATGCCCACCTGCGTCAGCGCCATGATGCCGCTGTCCTGCCAATGGCCGCGCTTGGAGGCGGCATAGACGCCGACGGGAATGGCGATGAGCGTGGAAAGCGCCAGCGCCAGCAGGGCCAGCGGCAGCGACACGGTGATGCGCGCCGCGACGAGATCGGCGACAGGCACGGAATAGGTGTAGCTGGTGCCCAGATCCCCGCTGGCAAAGCCCGTGATCCAGTCGAGGTAGCGCAGCCAGGCCGGTCGGTCGAGGCCCATCTGGGAGCGCAGCGCGGCGAGCGTGTCCTCCTGCGCGTTGATCCCCAGCATCACCTGCGCCGGGTCGCCCGGAATGACCTCCAGCACGAGGAACACCAGCGCGGTCGCGACGAGCAGCGTCGCGGCAAGGCCGGCGAAACGTTTGGCGGCATAGACGAGCATCGGGCGCTGGCTGCTCCGGGCGGGAATCTCTTGTGCCGTCAGAGGTTATCGGGGAAGGGCGAAGCGGGGAAGGGGGAGAACTGAGTCCCTGAACCTCCTCCAGATTGTGGGAGCGCCCATCAATCACTCGTCTTGCAAATAGTTTCGTGCCTTCTATTTTCTATATCAATTTGATTGAAGGCGCGTGGTCGCACATCAATCGCCAGTTTTACGGCACCCATCGCTGGATTTCAGACAAGCACCTTGGCCGTTACGTCTCTAAAATGACATGGCGCTACAATCGCTGCGACATAGATGATAGCGTCCCACGAGTGCACTGCTTGGGCAGGTCGAGGGCCGCTTGCGGTATTAAGGAGCTGATCGCATGACCAGCAAGCAAAAAAAGGAAAATCCATTCGCGGAAATGGATTGCGATGAAGCGCTGAGCAGGCTCGCACAGACAGACGAGGGCGAGTTGGAAGAAGAGCTAGCTCATGACATACTCTCGCGGGCTGCCCGCACTAGAAAGCGGGTTCAGGAGGCGAGAGAGGGCATACAGCGTGGCGCGAGAAGTCGACCAAAGAACGACCGATTCCGTCTTTGATTTCCTATATGTGGACCATCGTAAGATCGGATTGTTTCTCTCTCAGTTTTCAGAGTTCGGCGACCTAACTGATATCGTCCATTCCACGAGCGTGACAGACGATTCTAAGCTTGCCGGAGGGCTAAAGGGTCTTGTGAGCGCAGAAAGCAAGACGGGCGAAAAAGAGGCGGTCGAGCGCCGATATCGTGCGCACTGGTCTCAGGCCCTCAATTTTCTTGATGAAGTTCACGCCAGGAAGATGATCGGAAAGGAGATTTCGGCCACTCGCCTAGGTCGGCTCGTCCTCGCGGACGGCGATCTGTTGGTGGCGAGTATGCAACCTTTCGCGAAGACATGGGGGGCAATTGCTCAAAATCAGAACGAACAGCGGCCACAGGGCAATAGGCATGCAAGGAGACGCGCTGGAAAAGCGCAAGACGCTCTTCAGTCAACCGAGGAGAGTAGCCAGGGCCTGAACATTCTTGGCTCCTTGGAGCAGCCTGTTTTCATGGTGCTTAAAGGTGATGGGAAAAAACTATGGTCCACATTGGAGCCTGATTTTTTGATCGGAGGATCCGCAGATCTAAACCTGAAGCATGGTCTTAGGTTGACGGGCAGATGGCACGTTTTGGGCATTCTTGACTGTGAACCTGGTCCGCAGGGAGACGCCGGCCCTGACAGGTTGTGTGGTGGCGGTTACAACGAATTAAGTGACAGTGTGAAGGAAATATGGCGTGAATTCGGGATGGTCTTCGGTCGTCCAGAAGACTGCTACGGCATCACTCCACTCATAATAATGCGTGAAATCAGCTAGGGTCAAATAGATACAAGTTCTTTTTTAAGTGGCCCTTAAGTTTGGCAAATCTTTTGTACTTGGCAAGCTGTGAGTATCGAGAAGGGGCCTTGCCGTCCCCGTCTCGCTTTCCGTTGCCGCTCACGCCGCTTTCGGGAATTCCACGAGCTGGATCAGGTTGCCGCAGGTGTCGTCGAAGACCGCCATGCGGACCGGGCCGGCATCCATCGGCGCCATGGTGAACGCCACCCCGAGTCCTCGCAGACGCGCGCATTCCGCGTCGAGATCCTCGACCTGGAAAGAAGTGGCCGGAATGCCGTCGGCGACAAGGGCGTCCCTGTAGGGGCCGACGGCGGGATGCCCGGCCGGCTCCAGCAGCAGTTCGACCCCGTCGGGATCCTCGGCCGGGACCACGGTCAGCCAGCGGGCGTCACCTGCCGGCACGTCCCTCTTGAGGCGGAACCCCAGCGTTCGCGTGTAGAAATCGAGGGCCTTCGCCTGGTCGTCGACGAAGACGCTGGTCACGTAGAGCCTCACGGTTCAGTCCTCCTGGATGAAGCGCCCGAGCCAGCAGCCGGCTACAAGGCGCAGCGGCGACAGGTCGGCGGTGTGGATTTTGGTCCGGCCTTTCCGGGCCGTGCGCACCAGACCGGCGCGCTCGAGAATGTCGAGATGCTGCGAAATCGTCTGCCGCGACAGACCGCTGCCGTCCTCGGCAAGCGTTGCGGCGCAGACCTCGAACAGTGTCTGGCCGGGATGGTCGTCGAGGCGCTCGATGATGCGCCGCCGTGTCGGGTCGGCCAGGGCCTTGAAGACGAGATCGAGCTCGGCGTCGGTCATCGGGACAAAATGCAGTAAAATGACTGCATGTCAAGCAAGGCAGGCCGGTGCCGCCGTTTCGCCCGCCCCTTCATCCCCACCCTCGTCAATTTCCCCGATCTTTGTCCGTGCAAGACGGGTGCGGGCGGATTAATCTCCCCCTCCCGGCCGGTCACCGATCCGCTGCGCTGGGCAGCCGGCGGTTCGCCTCGCAAGGGACGGACCTTTCCGGCGCCCGCGCGGCGCAACGCGGCGACCGCCCGCATCAGAAGATTTCAACGACGTTCCCCTGGGAGGACACATGACGATCTGGAGCAAACTCGCCATTGCCGGGCTCGCGGCCCTCGTGCCGCTCGCCGCATCCGCCGAGACCCGCGTGACCTACAAGTCCGCCTCGGCCGGCTCCTCCTATTACCAGATGGGCGTGCAGCTTGCCGAAGGCATCAAGGCCGGCACCGAAGGCGGCATCATCGTCACCCTGGAGGAGAGCCAGGGCTCGGTGCAGAACGTGATGGAAGCGGCCGTCCGCCCGGGCAATTACGTCTTCACCACGCCGCCGGCGCTGGTCGGGCTGGCCCAGGCCGGCAAGGCCATGTTCAAGGACAAGGGCAATCCGAAGTTCGACGAGATCCGCGCGCTCTTCCCGATCCCCTCGCTGACCATGCATTTCGTCATGTCGGCGGACAGCGGCGTCACCGATTTCGCCGGCATGGAGGGCAAGACCATCCTCATCGGCAAGGGCTCCTTCGGCGCGACGGAAGGCGCCAAGTATCTCGATCTCTTCGGCCTCAAGGACAAGGTGACGCTCGCCGACGTGGAGCTGTCCAATGCCGGCGCGGCGCTGAAGAACGGCCAGATCGACGGCTTCGTCACCGCCGGGTCCTGGCCGGCGCCGAATGTCATCGAGGCGGCCGCCGGCACGGGCGTGACGCTGCTCTCGCTCACCGACGAGCAGATCGCCGCGACCAAGCGCACGAAGCTCGTCATTCCCGCCGGCACCTATGCGGGCCAGGACAGCGACGTTGCCACCACCTCGCTCGACGTCGTCGCCTACACGACGGCGCAGATGGACGACGACACCGCCTATGCGATGACGAAGACCTTCTGGGAGCAGAAGGAGAAGATGGGCGCCGACGCGCCCTGGTGGAACGGCGTCTCCACCGACATGCTCGCCAGCATCAAGGGCAGGATCCATCCCGGCGCGCAGCGCTACTATGCGGAAAAGGGCGTTGCCCTCACCGACGCGCAGAAGTGATCGGCCTCGCGCGGAGTGCCGGCGACGGTCGCTGACCGCGGCCGGCTCCGCCCCCTGGAACATGCCCGGCCCGGATGATCGCGTCCGGGCCGCGGCATTTCCGTCCCCCCCGCAGGTTTCGACGGTTTCCCGAAGGCAGTACCTGATGTCCCTCACGGCCCGGCTGGTCTGGGCGGCGCTCGGCGCCGTTTCCATCGCCTTTCATCTCTGGCTGGTCTTTTCCGGCCTTGTGCCCAACCTGGTCAGCCGGCCGCTGCACATGGCGCTGGCGCTGCCCTTCGTGCTGATACTGGCCGCGAAAACACCATTCCAGCGCTGGAGCGGACCGCCGCTTGCAGCCCTTGGCGTCGCCGCCTGCCTTTGGGTCGCCTGGAACCATGACATGCTCGGCGACCAGTACGGCTATCTCGCCGGCGATTTCCAGATGGCGGTGGCCCTGCTGCTGCTCTTCGTGACGCTGGAAATGGCGCGCCGCGCCATCGGCTGGCCGCTGCCGCTGGTCGCCGGCCTGGCGCTCGCCTATGCCGTGTGGGGCGAGGCGATCCCGGGGGAGTTCGGCCATCCCGGCCTGCCGATGGCGAGCCTGTTCGGCACGCTGGCGATCGCCGAAGGGGGGCTGTGGGGCAAGCTCACCGGCGTCTCGGTCTCGGTCGTGGCGATCTTCGTCATCTTCGGCGCGGTGCTCAATGCCGGCGAGGCGGGCCAGGGCTTCATGAATGTCGCGGCGGCTGCTGCCGGCCGGCTGCGCGGCGGCGCGGCCAAGGTCTCGGTGCTCTCCTCCGCGCTCTTCGGCTCGATTTCCGGCTCAGCCTCGGCCAATGTCGCCTCCACCGGGGCGATCACCCTGCCGGCGATGACGCGGCTCGGCTATCCGCGCGCGCTTGCCGGCGCGGTCGAGGCGGTTGCCTCCTCGGGCGGACAGATCATGCCGCCGCTAATGGGGGCGGGCGCCTTCGTCATGGTCGAGCTCACCGGCACGCCCTATTCAGACATCATGATGGCGGCGATCCTGCCGGCCTTTCTATACTTCCTCGCCGTGTGGGTCGGCATCGACGCCTTCTCCCTGCGCCATGTGCTGAGGGGGCTTGCGCCGGAGGACCGGCCCGCCGCCCGCATCGTCATCATCACCTCCGGCTTCTTCCTGGTGCCGTTCGGCATCCTGCTCTGGGGCATGTTTGGGTTGGGCGTGACGCCGCAATACGCGGCCTCGCTGGCGATCCTGGCCGGCGCGTTGCTGCTTGCCCTCGATGCCCGGCTGACGCTCGACTGGCGACGCACTGCCCTGCGCGTCGAGGAGGCCTGCACCGGCGCCGGCCGCCAGATCGCCACCATCGCGGCGATCATCCTGTGCGCCTCCATCGTCATCGGCGTGCTCGGCCTGACGGGCCTTGGCGTCAAGATCACCTCGCTGATCCTGTCCGGCTCGGGCGGCTATCTCTGGCCGGCTCTGCTGCTGACCGCGCTTGCCTGCCTGATCCTGGGCATGGAGGTGCCAACGACCGCCGCCTATGTCATCTGCATCTCGGTCGCCGGTCCCGCGCTCACCGCGCTCGGCCTGCCGGTCCTGCAGGCGCATCTCTTCGTCTTCTGGTACGCGCTGCTGTCCACCATCACGCCGCCGGTCTGCGGCGCGGTCTTCATCGCCGCCGGCATGGTCGGCGAGAACTGGCTGAAGGTGGCGCTGTCGGCCATGGCGCTCGGCCTCGGCCTCTATCTCGTGCCGCTCGGCATGATCGCCAATCCCGACGTGATCGCGCTGGCCGCCGAACCGGGAGCCGCGCTCGTCGCCGGCGCCAAGATCGCGGCGGCCCTTTCGGCGATCTCCTTCGGCGTCATCGCGCCGCTCAACCCGCTCCTGCGCGCCGGCCTCGTCGCCGGCGGGGCGGTGCTGCTCTTCGTGTGAGGGGAGGGGGCGCTCCGCCCCCGGCCATTCGTGCGAGACGCTCCCGGCCCGCCGCCCCAGGCATCGTCGTCTTCAACTAGTATCAGTTCGATATTCTTACTCGTGAAGTAACAAACTTCTCCTTGAATTCCAGAAATTTAACCGGAACATCCTCGTGATTTTCCGCCTTGAAGTACCACCCCGGGGAAGCGCAGGACTCCAGCGCCGGACTGATCTTGTTCTTCACGGGTCTGACAGTGACATTGTATACAAAATTGTTCATGAGCTCAGGATACTGAATCTCAATAACAGCCAATTTGAACCCTCTCGATTTTATTTTGTCGCACAGTGAATTATCTATCGGCTTCTGTGAGTAGGAAAAGTCACGAGAGTTGACGCCATCGGTGATCAGAACGATCGTCTTGAGCGGTTCCGCCCTCGATCCGTCACCTTGCCTGCCCAAAAGCCTGGTCAGCCTGTTGAAAACCTGGCTGTAGTCCGTTTCATACCGGTCATGGTCCCGGAAACGTCCTAAAGCGGACTTGATGCTCGATGCGGACGTGGAAAGGCTTGCCAACTGCGTCGCGATGCTGCTGAAACCGATCACGGAAATACGCCGCAATCCACCCTTGGCTGCCGGGTCGGATGGATCCAACAGCAGATCGACCAGTTGATTGAACTGCAGAATGAGTTCGTCTTCCCTAAGCCTGATCCCGGCATCGCGGGCCATCTGATAGATGGTCTTGCCGGATGGTTCCCATCCCTGGCGGCGATGGCAGGCGAACTCGCAGCCTTGTGGCAGGTTATTGCCGAAGGTGGCTCTCATATAGGGGCGCGTCAGTGCCCCCAGTGCGGTACGGTCCCTCGGAGTAGCTCCGACGCCGGTTGAGCTCGAAAGATCGACCGAGAAGTAAATATCGTCATATGCCGGCTTTACGACAACAGATGTCGTAGATATCGGGATCTCGTTTATATGGAAAAATTTCGCGAATGTTGTTTCTAGAGAAAGATATCCTTCGGCTTCAAGTTCCGATCCGTCAAAGGAAATGACCTTTGCCTGAACGGAAGACCTACCGCGATTTTTCTCGTAATTTTCCTCAAGAAAATTTTGAAGAGACCTGCCAATCTCCGAGAGGCTGCTCTGGTGTATGGCAGCCAAAGCCGCTGCATCCAGAGCGTCTTGGAGCTTCTTCTTTGCCGAGACGGCTCTCGCCATGTCTATGGCAGACCCCACCGCGAGTATAATGCATGGGGCGGCAATCGCCGTGAAGATGGCGACGTTGCCGCTTTGATTTCGAAGCAGTCGCGGCACCGGTGTAGTGGCGGTGTCGGCCGTTCGCATGCAGACCTGTATAAACCGCTTCAGGATGCCGCGCAGGCACTGGCGGCATCTCATTAACATCCACAGATACACCACCACACCCTCCGAAAATCGGTATTTATTGTGGTGTTTATGGTATTTCTTGTATATTTAAGAATATATTTCTCGAACAATGAATTTTATGCAAATATAAGTGAAATAAAAACATGCAAATGAATATTTTTCATCGTATATAGAGTCGAGCGTCATTCGATTTTCGATCGGAAGTATATGACGAGCATGAGCAGTCTGGGTCTGCTTCTTGTCGTTATTTTTTGACAAGTGAAGGGCTTGCTGGATTGAGAGCCGTTCTGAATTGGAATTTTCCAATTATGATACCGTTGACGGGGGAAGGCGAGTTCCAGGAAGAAGCCGACATTCTCGGAGCCGCAGATTGCCTTCGTCCTGCCTCAGGACGATGAGGGAACATCGGTCGCTGAAGCGTGCTGCAAGGCCGGTCGGCCCGCCGCCCCACGCATCGTCGTCATTCCCGGCTTGCCCTGAATCCATTGCCGCCCTCGGCCGAACGTGATGGTTCCGGCTGCTTCTCGCTTGCTGGTGGCTTGACCGATGCTGCGGGGCGCAGAACTGGTTGCTTTGACGCAGAGCTACTTTAGTTTTTGAATGATTAACTTCAGCAATCTGATATCAATTTGACTGCTGGCTCCAGGTTTTTCTCTGAAAAATGGAAACATCAGCCACTTCTCGCCATTCCAGTGTTGTGAGAGTATTTTTAAGGCAGTCAGGTCCCTGTGCTTTTTCAGCGCCGCGTCAACCTTACGACGAACGATCCATGGCAGCGTTTCCACCATGTTGGCAGCGGTCTCATCGCGCAAGACGTTCTCGCGTTCCGACCGGCATTCGCCGTTTTCATCCCAGATGTACCACCGCTTCATCGTGGGGCCGATTTTCTCGGTCCATTTGAACTCGTCTTGCTGCTTCTCAGCAAAACCGTTGGCGGCCAATAAATTAGCTGCTCTGTTTAGATTGGGATGGACAGGAAAGCTGCGCCGCCCGCAACTTAAGGCGCTGTCATATGAGACATAGTTTTCGACAAAGGCCGAAAGCAATTCATTGAGCGCCTCCCGGGAAACGGTCTCCAGGCTGTCCATGTGCTGGTGCACGCCATCCACAGGAACAACGACCTTGTACAGTGTAAAGTGCTTTCCTTTTTTGTAGACGCCCACAAGGTTGAGGGCGAGACACCCGGCTTCATAGTTCGACTGCGCGAGATTGTGGACTTCGCCGGCGATTGTGTCGGCGCCGAGGTCTCGCCACATCTTGTCAGCCACGAGGTAGGCAAGCTCAGTTGCCAGCTCGCGCTCGGGAGGGGTGAGGGGAGAGTTGTCGCCCAAGTCGAGCAGCCTTTTCGAGTTCGATTTAGGAACCGGACCAGCCGTTTATGCGCAAGCAATGAGTATCGGTCAGCCTCTTCTGCGCTTGGCACGGCGGACGCGTCGATTGGACCCCGGCGCGGTGGCCGGGGTGACATCCGAGTGCGTTTCGGCGCGTCATTCCGACCTTCCCCTTGCGGAAGTGCCAACAAGGAAGGGCGGAGAACGATCATCCCCGCCCTTCGATTGTCGAACATGATGGTGCGAGGGCGTCCTACTCCCAGTAGACCCCGGTCAGGTCGTTCGCCTGGATCGGCGCGTTGACCCACATGCCCTTCAGGCCGGACGCCCACACACCCGCCTTGGCGAGCTGGAACAGGTACACGTTGACCGCGTCCTCCGTGATGATGCGCTGCGCCTGGCCAAGCAACTCGTAGCGCGCCTCCTGGTCGGCGGTGGTGTCGAGCCTGGCCATCACCTCGTCGAAGGCGGTGCTGTCATACTGGAAATAGTAGTCCTTGCGGCCATAGATGTTGATGTCCATCGGCTCGGTATGGGAGACGATGGTGAAGTCGAAATCCTTGCCCTTGAAGACTTCCGAGAGCCATTGCGCCCATTCAAGCGGCACGATCACCAGCTCGACGCCGATCTTCTTCAGGTCCGAGGCGATCAGTTCCCCGCCGCGCCGTGCATAGGTCGGCGGCGGCAGCTTGATCGTCGCCTTGAAGCCGTCCGGGTAGCCGGCCTCGGCGAGCAGTGCCTTGGCCTTGTCGAGGTCGAGCGGATAGGTGCCGGTCAGGTCCACATAGGCCGGGTGATGCGGGGCGAAATGGGTGCCGATCGGCGTGCCGTTGCCGAACATGGCCCCGTCGATGACCGCCTGCCGGTCGACGGCATGCGAGATCGCCTGGCGCACGCGCTTGTCGGCGAGCGGGCCCTTCTTGTTGTTCATGGCGAGGATCGTCTCGCCCTCGGTCGAGCCGACCGCCACCGTGAAGCGCGGATCCGTCTCGATCATCGGCAGGTTCTCGGTCGCCTGGAAGTTCGGGAAGGCGTCGATGTCTCCGGCCATCAGCGCGGCGAGTTCGGCCGCCGGATCGCCGATGATCTTGAAGGTCGCCTTGTCGAGAGTCGCCGGCTCGCCCCAGTATTCGGGGTTCTTGGCAAGCTCGATGCGGTCGCCCTGCACCCACTGGACGAACTTGAAGGGGCCGGTGCCGATCGGCTTCGACGTGTTGGAAACGGCCGTCTCCTCGGCCACCATCGCCGCATCGCCCCAGCCCAGGTTGAACAGGAAGGCGCCGTTCGGCTTTGTCAGCGTCACCTTCAAGGTCGTGGGATCGACGGCCTCGATCGTGTCGATGCCGGCGAAAAGCTGCTTCTGCGCGTTGGTGCTGAACTCGCCGCGGGCGCGGTCGAGGGCGAATTTCGCATCCGCAGAATCGAACTCCGTGCCGTCATGGAAGGTGACGCCGGATCGCAAGCGGAACGTGTAGGTGAGCCCGTCTTCGGAAACGTCCCAGCTCTCCGCCAGCCAGGGGCCGACCTCGCCGTTCCGGTCGATCCGCGTCAGCCCTTCGAAGATGTTGGCATAGGTGATCTCGTCGATCGCCGCGGCGGCCCCGCCGGTCGGATCGAGATGCGGCGGCTCCAGCCGGACGCCGATATTGACGTCGGTGCGCACGAGCTGTGCCTGTGCGGGCGTCGTCAGGGTGAGGGTTGCCCCCGCGAGCACCGCCGCCAGGGCGGTGCCCAGCACCATGCGCCGGTCGAAACGTTCGTTCATGCCATTGCCTCCATTTGGCAGCGTCTGCGCCGCAGCCTAACGCGTCCCGTTGAGCAGCGCCATTGTCGCCTGTGCCATGACCTTGGCGCTGTCGACCATGTCGTCGATGCCGACGAATTCGTCCGGCCGGTGCGCCATGTCGAGGATGCCGGGACCGTAGGCGATGCAGTCGTGCAGGTGGCCGATGCGGGCGATGTGCTTCTGGTCGTAGCTGCCCGGCGAGATGACGTAGTCCGGGCTTTTCGCCAGCACGTCGCGAATTCCGTCGGCAACGGCCCGAACCACCGGCGCGTCCCGGTCGGTCATCGTCGGGATGACCTCCATCAGGTCGCGGATGCGGTAGTCGAAATTCGGCCGCGTGCTGGCAAGGTGGTCGAGGATCGACATCACCTCCTCCTTGACCTCGGCAAGGTCCTCCTCGATCAGGTAGCGCCGGTCGATGATCATGCGGCAGCTGTCGGGCACGCAAGGGGAGGGCAACCCGTCGAAGCCTTCCGGCTGGCCGCCATGCACGGAGTTGATGTTCAGTGTCGAGGAACGCGCGCCTTCCGGCACGACGGGCATGTCCGTGTGCTTGGCGGCAAGCTTGGGGTAGAGCTCGCTCTCGAACCGGTCGAGCACGGCGCCCATGTGCCGCACGGCACAGTCGCCCAGGAACGGCATCGAGCCATGCGCGATGGAGCCCTTGGTCTCGATCTCCGCCCACCACACGCCGCGATGGCCGAGACAGATGCGGTCCTTGTTCAGCGGTTCGGGAATGATCACGTGGTCGACGCGCGGCTTGGAGAAGAGCCCGAGGCTCGCCAGGTAGGCAACGCCGCCGAAACCGCCGGACTCCTCGTCCACCGTGCCGGAAATCTCGATCGCGCCGGGAAAGTCCGGAAACGCCTCGAGGAGGGCCTCCACCGCGACGATGGAGGCGGCAAGCCCGCCTTTCATGTCGCAGGCGCCGCGCCCGTAGACCTTGCCGTCCTTCACCTCGCCGCCAAAGGGATCGACCGTCCAGCCCTGCCCCGCCTCGACAACGTCGATATGCGAGTTGAAATGGACGCAAGGTCCGGGACGCTTGCCCTCGATGCGGGCCACCACATTGGTGCGCGGGTAGCGGGCGCTGTCGCCCGGCGTGTCCTCGCCGCGCAGATAGCGCACATGGAAGCCGCGCCGCGCCAGCCTGTTGCCGATGAGTTCGGCGCAAGGCGTATACGCCTCGCCCGGTGGATTGACCGTGGGGATGCGGATCAGGTCCCGAGTGAGCTCGACGACATCTGCCCGCTTGTCCTCGACGCGCCGAAAAAGCGCCTCCAGCATGTGGCCTCCCGTGATAGGACTGACCGGAGAACCGGCCTTGGGCGGTCATCGTGCCCCAGCCGTGGTCCGGTTTCCAGCGCATAAGAGACGGATTTTGGTGAGTTTTCGGGCACTCGCCAGGCTCCGGGAGCAGTGATGGCGAAAGACGCTGCGTCACCAGGGCGCAAGAATGTCGGACCGCGCCCGGGCGCGCCCGGGCCTGTTACGGCGTCCGGTCCCGGGGCCTTGGCGCTTGCCGCGCTCAACCGCCGCCGCGCACGCCGCCGGCTGGCGATTCTGGCCGGCGCGGGGCTCGCCGTTGGTGTCGCCGCGGCGCTTGCCTGGATGGTCTCCGCCCCCTTGCCGCCGCCTGCCGAACCCGCTCCGCTCCCGGCCGCGTTGCCGTCGGACCCGCTCGCCGGCCTTGGAGAGGACGCCTTGAACCGGCTTCTGGTGGCGCGTCTCGACCGGCCGGCCGCCTTCAAGCGTGTCTTCGGCGGGCATCCGCGCGATCTGTGCGCGGCGATCGACCGGCTCGGCATTCCGATGGCCGAGTGGAAGCCAGATCCCTTCGTTGCCGGCTTCTGGTACTGCGCCAGCGATCTCGTCACCATCGGGCGGACCGCCGAGGACGGTCGCCGCTCCTCGCTTTTCGTCAACCTGCGCGGACAGGGCGAGGAGACGCTGAACACCGTCAGGATCAAGCTGAACGGCGACAATCCGGCAAGCGCGCCCGCCGCCCGCGCCGCGCTCCTGCGTGTCCTCGACGCCGTTGGCGAGCGCTACGGCTGGCCGTGGCCCGGCGAGGTCCGCACCGCGATCGAGGACAACATGCCGGCGGAGGTCGTCCAGTACGGCATGATCTCGCGGGTCGTCCCGGAAGATCCGCGGCTGACGGGAGACACACCCGATATCGTCCGGCTCAACGTGATCATCGACTTTCCGGTCGTCGACCTGGTCGCCCCGGCCGAGCTTTTCGCGCCCTTCGCATGGGAGGAGGAGGCACCGTCCGCGCGCCGCCGCAACCGGCCGGCCGGGGGCGACACATTGCGCGCCCCGGCCTCCGGCGACATCATCTACAGCACGCCCGACGAGACCCCCGAGACACCCGACCGGTGGCTCAGCGCTCCGGCAGCGGAATGAAATCCTCCGCGTCGCCCGGCACCGTGTCGAAGCGCATCCGCTTCCAGTCGTCCTTGGCCTGTTCGATCCGCTCCTTCGAGGAGGAAACGAAGTTCCACCAGATGTGGCGCGGCCCGTCCATCGGCTCGCCGCCGAGCACGAGGAAGCGCGCCGGAACCTGGCCCACCGCCTTGACGGTGATGTTGTCGCCCGGCTTGAACACCAGCAACTGGCCCTCCTCGAAGCGCTCGCCGGCGATTTCCACCGTGCCGCCGACCGTGTAGAGGGCGCGCTCCTCGTGGCTGGCGTCGACCGGCATCGCGCGGCCCGGCTCCAGCGACACATCCGCGTAGATCGTCTCGGACGCCGTTTCCACCGGCGAGCGGGCGCCGAACATCTCCCCGGCGATCACCCGCACGTTGATGCCGTGATCCTCCAGGAAGGGCAGCGCCTCGCGGCCGACATGCTCGAAGGCGGGAGCATTTTCCTCCGCATGTTTCGGCAGCGCCACCCAGCTCTGGATGCCGAACAGCTTGCGCTTGTGGCCCTTCACCTCGGGGTCCTCGCGCTCGGAATGGACGATGCCGCGTCCGGCGGTCATCCAGTTGAGTTCGCCCGGGCGGATCGCAAGGTCGGAGCCGAGGCTGTCGCGGTGGTGGATCTCGCCCTCGAACAGGTAAGTGACGGTGGCCAGCCCGATATGCGGGTGCGGGCGCACGTCGATGCCGCCGTCATGCAGGAACTCGGCCGGTCCCATCTGGTCGAAAAAGATGAAGGGCCCCACCATCTGCCGCTTGGCCGAGGGCAGGGCGCGGCGCACCTCGAAGCCGCCGAGATCGCGCGCGCGCGGCACGATCACCATGTCGATGAGGTCGCAGGCCCCGGCATCGCCGGGGGCAGGGTCGAGATCGGGCATCCAGGTCATCGCGGGTCTCCCTCTCGGCCCTTCGCGGGCCGTCTTGCGGACCGGCTCGGCATCCGTGCCGGGCTTGCGTCTCGCGTCTGTCATCCGCTACCAACATAATGCGCCGTCGGGAGGCTTCCAGCAAACCCCCGGTCGACGCACTGTTTCCCGATTGTCTACAATCCGGCGAGCGCTCTTGTGATTGTTCGTCCGGTTGCCGCCTGTTTCCCTTCCGCCTTCCGACAGGTTTCGCCCGCCATGCTCAACGTGCTTCTCATCACCGCCGACCAGTGGCGCGGCGACTGCCTCGGCCTTGCCGGCCACCCGCTCGTCAAGACGCCGAACATCGACGCTCTGGCACGCGAGGCGGTGTATTTCTCCCGCCACTACTGCCAGGCGGCGCCCTGCGCGCCGGCCCGCGCCTGCCTCTATACCGGCCTCTACCAGATGACCAACCGGGTGGTGCGCAACGGCACGCCGCTCGATGCCCGCCACGACACGATCGCGCTCGCCGCCCGCCGCGCCGGCTATGACCCGACCCTGTTCGGCTACACCGACCAGGCGGTCGACCCGCGCACCGTCTCGGGCGACGATCCCTGGCTGCGCACCTATGAGGGCATCCTGCCGGGCATGAGCGTGCGGGTGCGCGTGCCCGAGGATCACGGGCCGTGGCTCTCATGGCTCGCCGCGCGCGGCCATGACCTGCCCGATCCGCCGCGCGACATGTGGCTTCCTTCCGAAGGCCCGGCCGATCCGCCGTCCTGCAAGCCCGCCCGCTACGGGGCGGAGGAGACCGAGACCGCCTTCCTCGTCGAGGAGTTCCTGCGCTGGCTCGGCGAGGTAGAGACCGCCCCGCCGGCGCGCGCCAAGGCCGGCGGCCGGCCTTGGTTCGCGCATCTGAGCTTCATTCGCCCGCACCCGCCCTTCATCGTGCCGGAGCCCTACGCCTCCATGTACGACCCGGCCGAGGGGCCGGGCTTCCTCGGCGCCGCCTCGCCGGAAGAGGCGGCCAGCCTGCATCCCTTCCTCGATTATGCGGTCGACGCCCAGGACAAGGCGGACTTCGTCTGGGGGGCGAAGGGCAAGGTGCGCGACTGGGACGAGGCGACCCGCCGCCGCATCCGCGCCACCTATTGGGGCATGGTGTCGGAGGTCGACGCCCAGATCGGCCGCCTCATTGAGGGGCTGAAGGCGCGCGGCCAGTGGGAGAACACGCTGATCGTGCTCACCGCCGACCACGGCGAGATGATGGGCGACCACCAGCTCTTCTCCAAGCTCGGTTTCTACGATCAGGCCTATCACATCCCGCTGATCGTCCGCGATCCGCGCAAGCGGCAGGCGCACGGGCGCAAGGTCGAGGCCTTCACCGAATCCGTCGACGTCATGCCCACCGTGCTCGGCGCCATCGGGACGGAGGCCCCCGGCTGGCTCGACGGGGCGGCGCTGACCCCCTTCCTCGACGGCGAGACGCCGGCCGACTGGCGCGACGCCGCCCATTGGGAGTTCGATTTCCGCGAGGTCGCGACGAAGGAGGCGCAGGACCGGCTCGGCCTGCCGCTCGATGCCTGCTCGATGAGCGTCATCCGCGATGCGGACGTGAAATACGTCCATTTCGCCGGCCTGCCACCGCTGCTCTTCGACCTCGCCGCCGATCCGCACGAGACCCGCAACGTCGCCGACGACCCGGCCTATGCCTCGCTGCGCCTGCACTATGCGGAAAAGATGCTGGCCTGGCGCGCCCGCCATCTCGACCGGCGGCTGACCGGCATCGAACTCACCGAGGACGGCCCCGTCGACGCACGGGCGTAGCGTTGACGGGATGTCCCGGGATGCTTCAGTGTAAGGCGTTTACAAGCGGCCACAGTGCCGGCTTGCGCCAGACGCCGAGGGGTCGGGCGCCGGGAGATATTGCGCGGTCATGGTGGATATACTGACAACGGTTTTCGAGATTTTTGTTTTTCTGTCGAAGATCGCCGTAATTCTGGTTGCACCGGTTGTCTTCACTGTTGATAGCTTCCGGCGCTTCAAGGCTCACTATGGAAAGCGCACGTTTTTCCAATTCTACACGCGCCACGCGCGGTCCGAAACGGAAACGGAAGATCCCACCGGCTTGTTTTTGGCAAAGGGGGCAGCCATGTTGGTTTGGATGGGGTTTTTTATAATAGTGAGTAATATTTGATGATTATGGCAATATTCGTTCCCGTCTTTCTGTTTCTTCTTTTTCTTCCCTTTTTGGCTTGGTGGGGGGTTTCTTTTCTTGCTGCTGTATTCTTTTATTTCGTATATATGTTCAGTAGATTTTTTGCGTCAAGAGTAGAAAATAAGTACATAAGTACTGCGATATTTTTGACGATTTTCACGCTTTTGCCGTTGGCGTTTTCATACTGTCAGGCAAAAAAATTCAGATTAACTATGGGGTCTTCAGGGAATTATGCTTTTTTTGAGGGGGTCATGACGTTGCATGCCGCCATGGAGTTGGCTGCATCCTTTTTTGTTGTCGGGGTATTGGTTTTCCTTGCATCGGAGTTTGTTTTGTTTCTTTCGAGAAAAAGGTGAAAAACGCCAGTCCAAGCACAGCGTTCACCAGATTCTGTCGCCCCGGAAAAGATACGCACAACTCGGGCTCATCTCCTGACCAGAGCTGTGTCCGGGTCGGATTCCCCCTGTTTTCCCTTGGGCCCTGCAAGGGTGTTTATCATCCGGTGCTTGATCCTCGTTGCGGTTCCGGCACGATACGTCGCCGTGCACGGCGGACCCGCCTGCCCCCCCGCCATCCACCGGTCCCCTCACTCTCCGGCGGGGACGGGTGCGCGCCGCTTCTGCGCCGGGGCTTGCGGCGTCGGTTCCGGCAGTGGCTCCGGCGCGCCATCGCCCATCATCGCCCGGCACATCGGCCAATGCACGGTGTCGCCCAGTTCCGTCACCTCGCGCACCACGTCGCTCACCGTCTCGCGCAGCCAGCGATGGGCGGGTTCCGCGTCGTCGCGCCCGTGCCAGATCAGCGAGACGGTGAAATCCGGCACCTCGACCGGCGGGTCGAAGATTTCCAGGTCGAGCATCTGCGCCTTGGCGAGCGCGATGCGCGCCGGCAGGCAGGCGACGAGGTCGGCCTTGGCCACCGCATAGGGCGCCATGATGAATTGCGGCAATGTCAGGAACACCCGGCGGGTCAGGCCCAGGTTGGCCAGTTCCCGGTCGACCACGCCTTCCGGTCCGCTGCGCGGGGTGACCAGGACGTGCTCGGCGGCCACGAAACCCTCGAGGCTCGGCCCGGCGGGGCCGAAACGGCCGCGTTTCGCGACCCCCACGATGCGGTCGGAGTAAAGCGGCAGCGCCCGGTGGCGCGCTTCCAGTTCGCCGGCCACCCCGATCGCCATGTCGATCTCGCCGTCGTCGAGCATCGGCGTCATGCCGGCGGCGCGGGAGTTCTTGATATGCAGGTCGAGCTTCGGCGCCGCCTGGCGGAAGCGGCCGATCAGCGCCTCCAGCAGCACCGCCATGGAATTGTCGGTCATCGCGATGCGCATTTCGCGATCGAGATTGGCCGGGTCGAAGGCAAGCGCCGGGGCGAGTGTCTCCTCGATCCGGCGCAGCGCCTCGGAAACGGGCATCGCCAGCGACTGGGCCCGCGCCGTCGGCTCCATGCCTCTCCCTGAGCGCACGAAAAGCTCGTCGTCGAACAGCGCTCTCAGCCGCGACAAGGCGTTGGACATGGCCGGTTGCGACAGGCCGATGCGGCGCGCGGCGCGTGTGACGTTGCGCTCGCTCATCAACGCGTCGAGCGCCACCAGCAGGTTCAGGTCGATGGACGATATATTCATCGGATCAATTTTCCCGGATATCCAAAATCAATTGGACGATTGTCGGAGCCTGCCCCACCTAAGGCCTTGTGGCAATCTTTCAAGACCGCCCGCGTCTTGCCCGCTGCGGAAGACGCGGCGTCCTGACGGGTCGCCACGCAAGGTTTTGACCCCGTTTTTTCAGGAGGGACGGATGGTTCGTCTGAACATCAATGGCGAGGACCGCGAGATCGATGTCGATCCCGATACCCCGCTGCTCTGGGTCCTGCGGGACGAATTGCAGATGACCGGCACGAAGTTCGGTTGCGGCATCGCCGCCTGCGGTGCGTGCACCGTGCATCTCGACGGCACGCCGGTGCGCTCCTGCCAGACCATGGCGAGCGATGCCGAAGGCATGTCGATCGTCACCATCGAGGGCGTCGATGGCAAGGCGGCAAAGGCCGTGCAGGCCGCCTGGCGCGATCTCGACGTGCCGCAATGCGGCTACTGCCAGTCCGGCCAGATCCTCGCGGCCACCGCGCTTCTTGCCGAGACGCCGAAGCCGAGCGACGAGGACATCGACATGGCGATGAGCGGCAATGTCTGTCGCTGCGCCACCTACACCCGTATTCGCGCCGCGATCCATCGCGCCGCAGAAACGATGGAGGGCTGAGCGCATGCTTCACATGATGCAGAGACTTCAACAGCAGGCGATCCGTCCGACGCGGCGGTCCTTCCTGAAAATGTCGGCGGTTGCCGCCGGCGGGCTCGTCATCGGTTCGCACTTGCCGTTCTCTCCCGCCCGGGCCGCTGCCGGGGCGGGCGACGACATGTTCACCCCCTTCGTGCGCATCTCCACCGACGGCATCGTCACGGTGCTCAACAAGCATCTCGACATGGGGCAGGGCAACGCCACCGGCCTTGCAACGCTTGTTGCCGAGGAGCTGGACGCGGCGCACGGGCAGATGCGGGCGGAGTTCGCGCCCGCCGATGTCGAGCGGTACAAGAACCTCGCCTTCGGCATGCAGGGAACCGGCGGCTCCACCGCGATCGCCAATTCCTTCGAGCAGTACCGCAAGGCCGGGGCCACGGCGCGGGCCATGCTGGTCGCGGCGGCGGCCGAGGCCTGGGGCGTGCCGGTCGCTGAAATCACCGTCTCCGGTGGCCGGATCTCGCACGCATCTGGCAAGTCCGCCGGCTTCGGCGAGTTCGCGGAAGCGGCGGCGAAGCTCGAGGTGCCGGCCGAGGTAACGCTGAAGTCGCCGGACCGGTGGGTCTATATCGGCAAGTCCTTCCCGCGCCTCGACGTGCCCAACAAGACGGTCGGCGCGCCGCGCACCTACGGCATGGACGTCCAGCGCGACAACATGCTGGTTGCGGTGCTGACCCGTCCGCTCGCCTTCGGCGCGAAGGTGAAGTCCTTCGAGGCCTCCGCGGCGAAGGCGGTGAAGGGCGTCGTCGACGTCATCGAGGTGCCGGGTCACGGCGTCGCCGTGCTCGCCACCTCCACATGGCCGGCGATCAAGGCGCGCGACCTCCTCGAAATCGAGTGGGACGAGACCGGCGCGGAGACCCGCTCCTCCGACGCGCTCTATGCCGAATACCGGGAGATGGCCGAGGCCGACGGTCCGGTCTTCCGCGACGACGGCGATGTCGCCGCCGCGCTCGAAGGGGCTGCCACGGTGGTGGAGGAGACTTTCCAGTTCCCCTACCTTGCCCATGGCATGATGGAGCCGATGGTCCTCACCATCCATGTGGAAGGGGACAGGGCGACGCTCTGGTACCCGTCCCAGTTCCAGACTGTCGACCAGGGCACGGCCGCGGCCGTTCTCGGCATCCCGCAGGAAAATGTCACCATCGAGACACTCTATGGCGGCGGCTCCTTCGGCCGGCGCACCTCGCCCGATGCCCGCCATATCGTCGAGCTGGCGACCATTGCCAGGCTCTGGGGCAAGTCGCAGCCGATCAAGCTCGTCTACACCCGCGAGGACGACACCCGCGCCGGCTACTACCGGCCGATGGGCGTCCACAAGGTGCGCGCCGGGCTCGATGCCGACGGCAATCTCGTCGGCTGGCATCACCGCATCGTCCAGCAGTCGCTGATGACCGGCACGCTGTTCGAGCAGTACATGGTCCATGACGGCATCGACGAGACCTCGGTCGAGGGCGTCAAGGATGCGAGCTACGCCATCCCTGCCTTCAAGGGAGAGCTGCACTCGCCGAAAGTCGGTGTGCCGGTGCTGTGGTGGCGTTCGGTCGGCCACACCCAGACCGGCTATGTGGTCGAGGCGATGATCGACAAGGCGGCCCGCGCCGCCAGCGCCGATCCGCTCGCCTTCCGCCGCAGGCATCTGGAGAAGCCATCGGGCGATGCAGCGCGCGACAAGGACAATGTCCGCAAGCTCGGCGTCCTGAACAAGGTGGCGGAGATGGCCGGCTGGTCGGGTCCGGTGAATGGCGACCGCTTCCGCGGCATCGCCGTGCACAAGTCGTTCAACACCTATGTGGCGGAAGTCGCCGAGGTCAGCCGCCGCGACGACGGCACCTTCAAGGTCGAGAACGTCTGGTGTGCGGTCGATTGCGGCATCGCGGTCAACCCGGACAACGTCAAGGCGCAGATGGAAGGGGGCATCGGCTACGGCCTTGCGGCCGTCCTGTTCAGCGAGATCACGCTGACGGACGGTCACGTCGACCAGCTGAACTTCGACACCTACCGGCCGCTGCGCATCGACGAGATGCCGCGTGTCGAGGTCGAGGTCCTGGCTTCGGCCGAGGCGCCGTCCGGTGCCGGCGAGCCCGGTACCCCGCCCGTCGGCCCGGCGGTGGCGAACGCCATCCTCGCCGCCACCGGCGAGGTTCCGGCAACGCTGCCGCTGACCAATCACGGCCTCGCCTGACGAAAACGAAAACGAACCCGGCCCGCTCCCCTTTCGGAGTGGGCCGGGCGTCTTGTGCCGGAAAAAAATCGCGCCGGTGCCCCGGTGCGGTCTTTTGCTTTGCGCCCGTGCATGGAGAGAACTACGCAGGATCTCCTCTCCAAGGGTGTTACCATCCTTGGCGGTCCTGTTGAAACTGCAACACGGCCTCGCCTGTCGGTAGCCTTTGGCAGCTGAATCGGCTTTTATCCCGAACGTGCATTGCGTTTTCCCGGGAAAGGCGAGAGCTCGGATATGCCGGAAGGCCTGAATGTCATCCTGCCGGCCGCGGGTGCCGGTACCCGCCTCGGACTGCCTTATCCCAAGGAACTGCACCGGGTGGAGGAAGGGGGCAGCCTCATCGACTATTCCCTTCGCCACATATGGCAGGCGGGTGAGGCGATCGGCAGTGTTACGCTCACCATCGTGCCGGGCAAGGAGATGGTCGCCGACTATGTCCGTTCCGTTCTTCCGGGAGTTGATGTCCGGACATGCCAGTTCAATCCCGCATACAGTGAGTGGCCGGGCAGCATTCTCTCCTCGGAACAGCTGTTCGCGGGCCGGAATGTCGTCCTTCTGCCGGATTCGGTGATAGTGATGCGCTCTGGCGAAGTCTTGTTCGAACGCTACCGCGAGGCTTTTGAAGCCGGCGAGGAGGTGGTTTTTGCCTACAAGGCCGTTGGACCAGCCGATCCGATCACATCGCTTGGAGCATTGAGGGTCGAGGGGGCATGTGTCACTGATTTCTGCGACAAACCGGATGCGGGTATCGCTTCGGACTTCAACGCGTTCTGGGCCAGCTTTGGCTTCACCGGGCCGGTCGGTCCAGGGCTGCTGGCGATGATGATGCGCTCGGTCGCAAGGGAGCGTGTCGATATCGCCGCCCTCGACGCGCGGGTCGGCGCCTTTCCTGTCGCCGACTATCTCGATCTCGGCACTTGGCCTTCCATTCGGCGGTTCCTGAAGGGACGCGCCGATGCGGACTAAGATATTCATCGCCGACCATCAGGGACGAGGCCGGCTCGCGTCCGAATTGTTTCAGCCGGTGCACATCGGTGCCGCGCTGTATCGGAGCGGAAGTGAGGCGGCAGAACGTGATGACGGATATGCCGGATCGCTTTCGGCACTGGAATCCTACGCCGACCTGCGTTGCCTGAATCACGTTCGTCGCGTGTATTCCGATGATCTGGACATAATCGGAATCCAGCAATACCGACGTGTTTTTCATTTTCCCCCGCATGCGGGAGTGCTGCCGGACGGCGTGCTGGAGGAGGTGCATCGCACCACTCGGCTGCAGCCTTCCTATGAACTGCATGTCTCGCCTCCTGAGTTCGAGATCTGCCTTGATCGACTACGGGAGATGACGTCATCGGACATTGAACGTCTGCTTGACGGTTGCTGCATGGTGGTCAACCGACTGCAGAGCTTGGGTGAGGAAACGCTCGAGAGCCAGTACCTGCGGACGATCTCGGCGATCTATCCCGGCGACATGCGTTATCTCGACGCCTGGTGGGACCTTAAGGAGGTTTTGCGCGAGATGCTGCCAGGGGCGGATGTCGACCTGCTTTGCGATGAACCGACAGGCTATTTCAACAATGTGATGATTGCCCGCCGAGACGAGTTCAACGCCTACTGCGATTTCCTGTTCGCGGCGTTGGCGCGGCTTGATCGCTGGGCAGGCGTCTATCGCCTTTTCGGGTATCTGGGCGAGCGTATCTTCACCCTCTACCTCAAGCATCAACTCGCCATGCGGCCTGACTTCCACTTGCGTGAGTTGCCGGTTCTGGTCGAGACGGAGCACTCTCATCTTGCTCGCTTGCGGGTGCTGCCGTCTCGCCACGGTGCCACCTACGGTCTTGATGGTGCATCTGTGACACTGCACCCGTTGAACGAAGCCGGCCGGGTGCGTCTGAGTTCGGGACGGACACATGCGGTCGTCGATGTCCGGGCCGATACACCCGATCTACCGGCATTGTCGGTGTCCTTCCAGGGGCCGGAACCGGCGCGTGTCTGTTTTCGTCTTTGGTCCACCTGCCCGGGAAAGGATGTTGATGTCGATATCCGGTCTCATGCAGGGCAGCATGCCGTCCGGGTTCTGCCAGGTGCCGGGTATCACGATTTCGCCCTTTGCGCGGCTTCCACGGCGCGGTTTGATATCCGCTTTCGTTTGAGCAGGGCGGGCTCGCCGGAGGAAAGACACACACAGGTGGATATGCAGGTTGTCGGCCTCGACAGGCTGAACATCGTTCCGCAATCCGACCTGCCGCCCGGGCTGCGGGTCGCCACGCTTGCCTCCTTCGATGAGCCGGCATACCTCGCCGCCAACCCGGACTTGGCTGGAGTGTTGGCCACCGATACGACCTTCGACCCTCATCTGCATTTTCGCCAGCACGGCTTTATCGAGGGCCGCGTCCAGTCGGCGCCAGGCCAGCCGTCAGGTTCATGAAGCTCTGATCGGCTCGACCAGCTTTACCGGGAGGCATGTCCGAATGAGGCTTGTCTGCCGCGGGGGGGATCTCAGCCCGGTATCTCGACCCGGATGAACGTTATCTGGCCGCCGCGCGCGAAGATCGACACGTAGACGAGCGCGTCCTGCCGCTCGATGATCCTGGCCTCGTCCGCCGAGACCACGATCAGCGATTCCATCGCCTGCCGGTGTCCCGGGTTGCCGAACCATCGGTCGTTTTCGTCCCCGGCGTGACGGATCCCGAACCGGTGGAAGTTTGCCCGGTCCTGTCTGACGATGGCTGCTGCGCTGGCAAGTCTTGTTCCTCTGGAATTGACCCTGTCCTCGGGACCCAGATAGGCCATGTAGCCGCCAATCATCCTGTCCTGTGCCCCTGCGGTCGCCGGCAACAGCAGGACGCCTGCCACAAATGCGGCAGCCGCGGTTCGGAACTCCGCTTTTCCAAAGAACATGCTCATTCAAACCCCTCGCGTTGGAAGCATTCGCTCCCGGTCTTGTGAAGAATGACCCAAAGTGCCGGAATCATACCGAAATCCGCTCGACGCCGCGAGACGGACAGTGCCGGCCGGTCCCGAGCCTGCCATGTCAGTGCGCCTCGCCAGCGGTTCGTCTCCCGACTTAATCTCATCGGCCGATGGCTTTTTTGCATTTCCGCAAGCACCCGTCCCCGACCTAGCATTGCGGCGGGCGTCCGCCCGCGCCAGCCGGCTGTCGGGCGGAACAGGGCGCTCGCGGAGGGGGAATGCTGTCTTTCACCACCAACCAGGTGCCGCGCATCGTCTCCGGGCCCGGCCGCAGCGCTGAGCTCGGCGCCATCGTCGCGGGCCTTGCCGGGGAGGGGGCCTGCGTCCTGCTCGTCGCCGACAACGGCCTTGGCGCGCTCGGCCTCACCTCCCATGTCGCCGAGGCGCTGAAATCCGGCGGTCACCGCGTCATCACCCATGACGCGATCCTCAGCGATCCGAAGGAGCCCTGCATCGTCGCGGCGGTCGAGGAGGCGCGCACCGAGGGCGTCGAGGCGGTTGTGTGCCTGGGTGGCGGCTCGGCTCTCGACGCCGGCAAGCTGATCGCCGCGATGATCGGGGCTAAGGGGCGTCTTGAGGACTATCGCCTTGCGGCCAACGCGCTTCCCGTTGCCCGGGTGCCGCTCGTCTGCGTGCCGACCACGGCCGGCACCGGCTCGGAGGCGACCGCCGTCTCGGTCATCTCGGATGCCGCCGGCACAAAATACTGGTACTGGGCGCCGGCGCTGAAGCCCGACGTGGCCCTGCTCGACGCGCGGTTGACCACCGGCCTGCCGCCGCAGCTGACCGCCGCCTGCGGGGTCGATGCCATTGTTCACGCCATGGAGGCGGCGACCGGGCGCTCGGCCTTTGCCGAGAATTCCCGCGTCTGCCACGAGGCGATCCGCCTTGCCACCTCCCATATCGACCGCGCCGTCGCCGAGCCGGATGACCTGGAGGCGCGCGGGGCCATGCTGCTTGCCGCGACCTGGGCCGGCGTTGGCATCGACAATGCCGGTACGGGCATGGCCCACAACATCGCCCATGCGCTGGCGAGCCTGGTGCCGATCCATCACGGCCGCGCTGTTGCAATCGGCATGTCCGCCTCTCTCGGCTGGTCCATGGAGGGTCATGAAAAGGACTGGAGCGAGGTCGCCCGTGCCTTCGGCTGTGCCCATTACGGCGAATTGCCGATGGCCTTTTCCGGGCTGGTTCGTCGCCTCGGCATCCGTCTGTCGCTCGCCGCCGATACCAACCGCATCCCGCCGGAGCGCCTCGCCGCCCAGATGGCGGCGGCGCAGAACGCGCCGATGCGCGCGGCCAGCCGCCGCGAGGTCACCGACGAGGATCTGCTGCTGCTCGCCGAGCGAACGCTCGGCTTCTCCTGAAATCGGCCCCGATGGCACCCGACGCCCCTTTCCAGCCGCCTCCCGCCGACGTAGCCTTGCAGCCTTGGACAAGGGACCGCGAGCGCGGCCGGGACGGGCGCATGACCACCAATCCGATCGACCGGCGACGTCTGCCGCTGAACTCCCTGCGTGCCTTCGAGGCGGCGGCGCGGCAGATGAGCTTCACCCGCGCGGCCGAGAGCCTTGGCGTCACCCAGAGCGCCGTCAGTCGCCACGTCCTCAACCTGGAGGAGGTCGTCGGCGCACAGCTGTTCGAGCGCCGCGGCTCGTCGCTGGCGCTTACCCATGCCGGCCAGGACCTGATCGGCAATGTCACCCCGGCGCTCGACCGGCTCCAGGCCGGGCTCAACGCCATCTGCGAGATCGACCGCGGCGGCACGCTGCGCCTTGCCCTGCCGCCGTCCTTTGCCATTCGCATGGCCACCCCGATCATCGAGACTTGCCGGGCCGAGGGCGGCGTCGCCATCGAGATCGACACGCCCTATGTGCTGGAAAGCCTCGACAGCACCGCCCATGACGCGGCGGTCGTCTTCTCCCGCCCGCGCGTCACCGACCAGGTGATGGACCTGCTGTGGATGGAGGAACTGACGCTCTTGTGCCGTCCCGACATGGCCGCGCGTCTGCGCGAGGAGGGGATCGCGGCGGCGCTTTCCCGCGAGACGGTCATCCATATCCGCAACGAGGCGGGCCGCCACACCGCCTGGGCCGAACTGCTGCGCGCCGCCGGCATCGCAGCCACCCTGCCGCAGGGCATCGTCTTCGACACCGCCCACATGGCGCTCGATTTCGCCGCGCGCGAGGGCGGTCTCGTTGTCGCCGACCGCCGGCTTGCAGCGCGCGACATCGCCGAAGGCCGGCTTGCCGCCCCCTTCGACATCTCGGCCGCCTCGGGCTTCGGCTATTTCATGCTCTTCCGCCCGGACGACCTGCAGCGCGAGGCGGTGCAGATCTTCCGCCGCCGCATGCTGACGGAGTTTGCGCCCTCGCTGGAGCCGGCGAGGGTGGCGGCGCAGTCGGGCGTTGCGTGAGACGGCGGACGAGGTCGCATCCGCGACAGCGCCGCGCCGCTTTTCCCCGCTTGGGGGCGGCAGGCGCGCGGGATAGGCTTTGCGGCGCCGGTTCGGCGAAAATTCGGTTGGGGTATCAGCACCGTGCAGAAATATTCGGCCCTTTCGCTCCTGAAGAACGCGTTCAGCGGCCATCGCCACTGGCAGCCGGCCTGGCGCAAGGCGGAGCCGAAGCCGGCCTATGACGCCATCATCGTCGGCGGCGGCGGCCATGGCCTGTCGACCGCCTACTACCTGGCGAAGGAGCATGGCCTTACCAACATCGTTGTGCTGGAAAAGGGCTGGCTCGGTTCCGGCAATATCGGCCGCAACACCACCATCGTGCGCTCCAACTACATGCTGCCCGACAACAACCGCTTCTACGAATGGTCGATGAAGCTGTGGGAGGGCCTGTCGCTCGACCTCAACTACAACGTCATGTTCTCCCAGCGCGGCGTGCTCAATCTGGCCCACACCCCCGCCCAGCTCGACGACTATGCCCGTCGCGGCAATTCGATGCGCCTGGAGGGGATCGACGCCGAACTGCTCGGCCCGTCCGAGATCGCCGCGCTCGTGCCCGGGCTCGATCTTTCCGGCAGCGCCCGTTTTCCTGTCGTCGGCGGGCTCTTGCAGCCGCGTGCCGGCACCGCCCGCCATGACGCGGTCGCCTGGGGCTATGCGCGCGCGGCCGACGCGCGCGGCGTCGACATCGTCGAGAACTGCGAGGTCACCGGCTTCCTGCGCGAGGGAGAGCGCATCGTCGGCGTGACGACCACGCGCGGCGAGATCCGCGCCCCCAAGGTGGGCGTCGCCGTCGCCGGCAGCACATCGCAGGTGCTGGCGCTCGCCGGCGTCTCCCGCCTGCCGATCGAAAGTCACGTGCTGCAGGCCTTCGTCTCCGAGCCGGTCAAGCCCATCCTCGACGGCGTCGTCACCTTCGGCGCCGGCCATCTCTACATCTCCCAGTCGGACAAGGGCGGTCTCGTCTTCGGCGGCGACATCGACAAGTACAATTCCTACGCGCAGCGCGGAAACCTGCCGGTGGTCGAGCATGTCATGTCCGAGGTGACCGCCATGCTGCCCTTCGTCTCGCGGCTGCGGCTGCTCAGGAACTGGGGCGGCATCATGGACATGAGCATGGACGGCAGTCCGATCATCGCGCCCGGCCCGCTGCCCGGCCTCTATCTCAATGCCGGCTGGTGCTACGGCGGCTTCAAGGCGACGCCCGCCTCGGGCTGGTGCTTCGCCTGGACGATGGCGAAGGACGAGCCGCATCCGCTCAACGCCCCTTTCACGCTGGACCGCTTCCGCAACGGCGCCTCGATCGACGAGCGCGGCGCCGGTCCCTATCCCAAGATGCACTGACGAGGACGCCCGCCCATGCGCATCGATTGTCCCTGCTGCGGACCGCGCGGCGTCGCCGAGTTCTCCTATGGCGGCGACGGGACCCTTCGCCGGCCGGATCTTGCGACCCGCGAGGCTGAGCCTTTCTCCGCCTATGTCTATGACCGCGAAAACCCGCGCGGGCCCCATGTCGAGCTCTGGCACCACATTGCCGGCTGCCGCCACTGGCTGCGCGTCACCCGCAACACGCTCACCCACGAGATCCTGGGCGTCGAGATGGCCGGCCGTTTCGCCGGTGATGCAGCCCGTATCGAGGGGCAGGGCGCATGAGCGGCTACCGGCTTCCCCGTGGCGGCGCTCATGTCGAGCGCGACCGCCCTTTTTCCTTCCGCTTCGATGGCGAGCAGATGCATGGCCTTGCCGGCGATACGCTCGCTTCGGCGCTGCTTGCCTCCGGGCGCGTTCTGGTCGGCCGTTCCTTCAAGTATCACCGGCCGCGCGGTGTCATGAGCGCCGGGCCGGAGGAGGCGAACGCGCTGGTCGAGATGCGCGCCGGCGCCCGCCACGAACCCAACACCCGCGCCACCATGGCCGAGCTCTACGAGGGGCTGGAAGCGGCGAGCCAGAACCGCTGGCCCTCGCTCGCCTTCGACATGATGGCAGTCAACGACCGGCTGTCGCCGCTGTTTTCGGCCGGCTTCTACTACAAGACCTTCATGGGCACCGGCCAGGCGACTTGGCATTTCTGCGAGCGCTTCATCCGCAAGGCGGCCGGGCTCGGGCGCGGCACCCATCTCGCCGATCCCGACCGCTACGAGAAGCGCAACGCCTTTTGTGACGTGCTCGTCGTCGGCGCGGGGCCTGCCGGGTTGATGGCAGCGCGTGCCGCCGCCGCCTCCGGCCTCAGGGTCGTCCTTGCCGACGAGAACGCCCGCCCCGGTGGGCGGCTGCACGAGGACGGCGCGAGCCTTGACGGGCGCACCGCCGCCGACTGGATCGCGCATGAACTGCACGAACTGGAACGGCACGGCGTCCGCATCATGCCGCGCACCACGGTCTACGGCTATTTCGACGGCAACGTGCTGGGCGCGGTCGAGCGGGTCGCCGATCACAAGCCTTTGCCGGAACCCCACGAACCGCGCCAGCGCCACTGGACGATCCATGCCCGCCGCGTGGTGCTGGCCACCGGCGCCATCGAGCGCCCGCTGGTCTTTTCCGGCAATGACGCGCCGGGCGTCATGCTCGCCTCCGCCGGCCTTGCCCATGCGCAGCGCCATGGCGTTGCCGTCGGGCGCTCGGTCGTCGTTTTCGCCAACAATGACGGCGGCGCGCGCACCGCCCTTGCGCTCGATCGGCTCGGGGTCTCGATCAAGGCCGTCGTGGACATCCGGCGCGAGATCCCGACAGCGCTTGCGGCCGAGCTCGGCGCGCGCGGCATCCGGCTTGAGACCGGTGCCGTTGTCGCCGCGACGCGGGGGCGCAAGGCGCTTTCCGGTGTCGATATTCGCGGTTTCGATCCGGCCTCCGGTGCGCTTGGCGCCAACATCATGCAGCCCTCATGCGATGCGCTGCTGGTCGCCGGCGGCTGGACCCCAAGCGTCCACCTTGCCAGCCAGGCGGGAAGCGCGCCGGTCTATGACGAGCAGCTGCAATCCTTCGTGCCGGGCAGTCCGCGCGAGGCCTGGACCGCTTGCGGCGCTGCTGCCGGCATGCTCGACCTTGCCGCCTGTCTGAAAGGTGGCCGCGATGCCGGCCTCGCTGCGGCTGCCGCTTGCGGTGCGGGCGAGGGGAGCCTGCCGCCGTTGCCGGTGCTGGAGGGCGCGGCCGGGGCCGAACACCCGTTCCCCGTCTTCGACGTGCCGGCGACGGGCGGTGCCAAGCGCTTCGTCGACTTCCAGCACGACGTCACCGCCGACGATATCGAACTGTCGAACCGCGAGGGCTTCCGCTCCGTCGAGCACCTGAAGCGCTACACGACGCTCGGCATGGCCGCCGACCAGGGCAAGACCTCGAATGTCAACGCCATCGCGCTGATGGCGCGGGCGCGGGGCCTGAGCGCGCCGCAGGTTGGAACGACCCGCTTCCGGATGCCCTATACGGCGGTCGCCATCGGCGCGCTTGCCGGGCGCGAGACCGGCCATCATTTCGCGCCGACGCGCCGCACGCCGATGCATGACTGGCATCTTGCCCATGGCGCGGAAATGATGCCGGCCGGCATCTGGATGCGCCCGCGCGCCTATTTCCGGGATGGAGAGACCTTGCGCGATGCCTATGTCCGCGAGGCGACCATGGTGCGCGAGGGTGTCGGCCTTGTCGATGTGTCGACGCTGGGCAAGATCGACGTGCAGGGCCCGGACGCGGCCGAATTCCTCAACCGCCTCTATGCCAACGGCTTCGCCAAACTTCCCGTCGGCAAGGCGCGCTACGGCGTGATGCTGCGCGAGGACGGCATCATGTTCGACGACGGCACCGCCTGGCGGCTTGCCGAACACCGTTTTCTCGTCACCACGACGACGGCCAATGCCGGGCCGGTGCTTGCCCATATGGAGCACTACCTCGAGGTCGTCTGGCCGGAACTGCGCGTCCATGTAACATCCGTCACCGACCGGTTCGCGGCCATGGCGATTGCCGGCCACGCCGCGCGCAAGGTGCTGCAGGCGGCCCTTGCCGAGGGCGACGTCTCCAACGAGGCCTGTCCGCATATGGGCATCGCGCAAGGGCGCATCGGCACGCACCGGGTGATGATCGCGCGGCTTTCGTTCTCTGGCGAGCTTGCATACGAGGTTTTTTGCGACTGGCCGGCCGGCCTTGCCGTGTGGGAGGCGTTGCTGGAAGCCGGCCTGCCGGAGCGAATCGCGCCCTACGGGCTGGAGGCGCTCGGCACGCTGCGCATCGAGAAGGGGCACATTACGGGCGCGGAAATGGACGGCCGCACCACCCTTGCCGATGTCGGGCTTGGCGGCATGGCGTCGCAGCGCAAACCCTATATCGGCTCGGCGATGACCTCGCGTCCCGCTTTCGTCGATCCGGCCCGCCCCGTCATGGTCGGATTGGTGTCAACGGACGGCGCCCCCATCCGCGCCGGCAGCCACTTGACCGCGCGCGGTGGAGGGGCGAGTCTGGGGCATGTCACCGCCGTGACCTGGTCGCCGGCCCTAAAGGCCCATATCGCGCTTGCCTTCCTCTCCGGCGGGCGCGGGCGCCACGGCGAAGCGCTCGAGGCGGCCTTTCCGCTCAAGGACGAGCGTGTGGCGGTGACGGTCACTGATCCTTGCTTCTACGACCCCGACGGGAGCCGAATGCATGTCTGACGTCGAGAATGGCGCGCCCAACGCGCCGCAAGACGCCGATACCACCGCCGCACCGCAAGCGGAAGCGCCGTCCGGCGCGGCCGCGCAGACCGACAAGGGCACGCCTGCGGCGCGTCCCGTGGTCGGGCGGCTCGTGCCGGGCGAAACCGCCGGCGCCGCCGAACCCGCAATCCTGCTGCGCGAGTTGCAGATCGCCGCCGTGCTCGAGGTCGGCGCATGGCCGAACCGGCTGGAGCCGGTCGCCAACCGCCTATCCGAGCTTGCCGGCACGATCCTGCCGGGGCGTCCGGGTCGCTTCAGCGAGAGCGATACGGCACTGGTTGGTTGGGTCGCTTTCGGCCGCTTCATCTATGTCGCCGCCTCGTCCGAGGAGACGGCCCGCGTCGACGAGGCGCTCGACACCGACGATGCTGCGGTGGTCGATCTCGGCCCGGCCCGCCGCGCGCTGCATGTTGGTGGCTCCGAGGCGGCAGCTCTCCTCAACAAGGCCGTGGCGATCGACTTCGACCCGCGTGCCTTCCCTCCCGGCTCGCTCGCCCAGGCCGTCATCCACCAGATCCCGGTCATCATCCTGCGTCGCAACGAGGACGGCTTCGACCTGCTGGTGCCGACCAGTCTCGCCGATGCGCTGATCGAATGGCTGACCGATGCGGCGCTTGAATTCGGCTATCGCGTCGCCGAACCGGTCGCGATGATGTGAGGGTGGGGCAACGCCCCGCCCCGCGTTCTGCCGGTGATCCCGTCGGGCTTTATCCGCCTTTGCCGACGATGTTGTGCTCCGGGCCGAACGGGAAGCCGGTGATGTTTTCCGCGCCGTCCTCCTGGACGATCAGGATGTCGTGCTCGCGATAGCCGCCGGCGCCGGGCAGTCCCTCCGGGACCATGATCATCGGTTCCATCGACACCACCATGCCCGGCTCGAGCACCGTGTCGATGTCTTCCCGAAGCTCCACCGCCGCCTCGCGTCCGTAATAGTGGCTGAGCACCCCGAAGGAATGGCCGTAGCCGAAGGAGCGGAAGCGCAAGAGGTCGTGCGAACGGTAGATCTCGTTGAGTTCGGCGGCGATGTCGCGGCAGCGCGCGCCGGGGCGGATCAGCTCCAGCCCGCGCCGGTGCACCTCGCAATTGATCTCCCAGAGCCTGAGATGGGCATCGGGCACGAAGTCACAGAACAGGGTGCGCTCCAGCGCCGTGTAGTAGCCGAAGATCATCGGGAAGCAGTTGAGCGACAGGATGTCGCCCGGTTGCACGATGCGGTTGGTCACCGGATTGTGGGCGCCGTCCGTGTTGGGGCCTGACTGGAACCAGGTCCAGCTGTCCATCAGTTCGGCAAAGGGAAAGCTTGCCGCGATCTCGCGCACCATCGCCTGTGTTCCCGCCAGTGCCACCTCGTGCTCGGGCACGCCGGCGGCGACCGCCTGCACCACCGCCGCCCCGCCGATGTCGCAGATCCGCGTGCCCTCCCGGATCAGCGCCTGTTCCTCTCCCGACTTGATCGTGCGCAGGCGCATCGCCTCATTGGCGATGTCGACCAGTTCGACACCGGGCAGGGCGGCTTCCAGCATGGCCAGCGTTTCCAGCGTCACATGGTCGAACTCGATCCCGAGCCGGCGCACGCCCGGCGTCAGTTGCCGGACGGCGTGGAAGTAGTTGTCGCGCTGCCAGTCGGTATAGGTGAGCGCGTCGCCGTGGCTGCGCCGCCAGGGCTGGCCGCCGTCAATGGCCGCCGCGATGGTCGTAGCCTGCCTCTGGTCGAGCACCAGCCCGTAGCGCCGGCCGAACTGGCAATAGAGGAAGCCGGTGAGATAGCAGATGTTGTGATAGGAGGTGAAAAGCGCCGCGTCGATGTCGCGCCTGGCCATCACCGCCCGCATCGCCGCCTGCCGTCCGTCCATCTCGGCCGGCGAAAACGGCGACCACGCCTTCTCGCCATTGTGCCAGCGCATCGTCCTTGCCAGATCGTCATTCATCGCCTTCTCCTTTCATGGCTGTCCCCGTTTCCCGGGCCGCCAACAAAAAGGCGGGCCGGTTCGCGAGGAACCGGCCCGCCAGGCCTTGTGTCTTCTGTCGGGGCGCGCCGCCGGACCCTTGCCTGCCGGCTTGCGGGTCGCCCGGCGACTGGCGTTCCGTCACCGGCTCGGAGAAGAGGAGGGCGCGTGACCCGTTTTCGGTCGGCCGGCATTTTGCCGCCGGACCATCGTTCGCTTTGCCAGTCCCTTCGGCGGCCTACCGCACCGTGATCGAAACCGGGTCCCTGAGGATCGTCAGCCGCTCCTGGCCGCGCGTTCTCGCCGTGAAGCGCACGCCGCGGGCAGCAACGCGCTTGATGTCGTGCCGCTCGCGGCAGAAATTGCTTTGCACCGTGCCGGTGCCGCCATCCGAGAAACTGCCGAGCTTGCTCTTCGGCAGCTGGCGCTGGATCGAGGCCCAGCCGGGCGGCCGTGTCCCGCAATTGTGGTTGCGCACGCCCTTCAGCACGATCGACTGGCCGACCTTGAGACTGACGCTGCGGTGATAGGCGAAGTCGCCTGCCGCCGCCGGTTGCGCCAGCAGGATGCCGAGCGCCAGTCCGAGAATGCCGATCCGCTTCATCCTGTTGTCCCGCAAGTGACTCATGTTTGCGCAAATTCGGTGAGAAACTTGTGCAAGTTTTGTAGAATCTTGCGTCAAAATTGTCGCAAGCCGCCGGAATGCTCCGGCTAGGACGGAGTGAGGCCGCGCAGCCGTTCGGAGCGCCGGCGCAGCAGTTCCAGCACCGTCAGCAGCGCGATGGAGATCGCCACCATCAGCGAGGCAACGGCCAGGATGGTCGGGGAAATCTGCTCGCGCAACCCGGTAAACATCTGCCAGGGCAGGGTTTTCTGTCCGGCCGAGCCAAGGAACAACACCACCACGACCTCGTCGAACGAGGTGATGAAGGCGAACAGCGCACCGGACACGACGCCGGGCACGATCAGCGGCATCTGCACCTTGAAGAAGGTCGTCACCGGATTGGCGCCAAGGCTCGCCGCCGCCCGCACCAGGCTTCGGTCGAAGCCGACCAGCGTCGCCGTCACGGTGATGATGACGAAGGGCGTGCCGAGCGCCGCGTGGGCAAGCACCACGCCCACATAGGTTCCCTGCAGACCGATGCGGGAATAGAAGAAATACATGCCCGCGGCCGAGATGATCAGCGGCACGATCATCGGCGAGATCAGCACCGCCATGATCGCCGAGCGGTAGGGCACGTGGCTCTGCGACAGGCCGATGGCGGCGAGCGTCCCGAACGAGGTCGCAAGCAGCGTCGCCACCGGCGCGATGGCGAAGGAATTGCGCATCGCCTGCTGCCAGTCCGGATTGGTGAAGAAGTCCTCGTAATGCTTCAGCGAGTAACCGGCAGGGTCGAACGCCAGCATCTCCTTGGTGAAGGTAAAGAAGTCCTGCGCGTTGAACGACAGGGGCAGGATCACCAGGATCGGGAAGATCAGGAAAAAGAAGATCAACCCGCAGATGGTGCGGAACGTGTAGTGCCAGACACGCTGGCCCGTGGACGCATAGGCTGGAAGAGCTGACATGTTCTTCTTGGTCTCCTCAACCGAGCTTGACGTTATCGATGCCCACGATCTTGTCGTAGACGTAGAACAGCAGCATCACCGCACCGAGCAGGATCACGCCGAGCGCGGCCGCCAGTCCCCAGTTCAGCGACGACGAGATGTGGTAGGCGATGCGGTTGGAGATGAAGATGCCGCTGGTGCCGCCCACCAGTTCCGGCGTGATGTAGTAGCCGATCGCCAGGATGAAGACGAGGATCGAGCCGGCGCCGATGCCCGGCACCGTCTGCGGGAAATAGACCCGCCAGAAGGCCGTCCAGTCGGTCGCGCCGAGGCTCTTGGCCGCCCGTACATAGGTCGGTGAGACGGTCTTCATCACCGAATAGAGCGGCAGGATCATGAAGGGCAGCAGGATATGCGTCATGGCGATGACGGTGCCGGTCTGGTTGTTGATCATCACCAGCCGGTTGGCATCGCCCACGATGCCGATCGCGACGAGGAAGTCGTTGATCACCCCCTGCTGCTGCAACAGCACCTTCCAGGCTGAGGTGCGCACCAGCAGCGATGTCCAGAAGGGCAGAAGCACCAGGATCATCAACAGGTTGGCCGAGCGCGCCGGCAATGCCGCCAGCAGGAAGGCCACCGGATATCCGAGCAGCAGGCATGAGAAGGTGATGGTGAGCGACAGCAGCAGTGTGCGCCAGAACAGGTAGAGATAAATGCGCTCGTTTTCCGGCTTCATCGAGACGCCGTCGGCGGTCAGTTCCATGTCGGCGGCGTTGAGGAAGTAGCCGGATGTAATGGTCGGCGAATAGCGCTTCAGCACCTGCCAGGTTTCAAGCTCGTCCCAGCCGTCGTCGACATCGATGAACTGCTCCTTGAACGGTCCGGCCTCGTCCATCCTGTCGACGCGCCGTCCGGTCTTGCGGAACAGGCTCGACATGCCCGAGGCCTCGTAGTTCAGCCGCGAGCCGAGCCGGGTGTGGGTCTTCTGCTCGGTGGCGACCAGAAGATCCTCGTAGAGCGCCTTGAACACCGGCTCGCCGGGTGTCTGAGGCGAATCCGCCTCCCATGACGACAGCGCCTGCACGGTTTTCGGCAATGTGTCGGAAACGATGCCGTTTTCCACCGAGCGGAACAGCATGTCGGCGATCGGCGCGGCGAAGGTGATCAGGATGAAGACCAGCAGCGGCGCGATGAGCGCCAGCGAGCGCAGCTTCTCCCGCCTCAACGCCTTGGCGAGGCTGACCTTGAGCGGGATCCCGTCCCGGGTGGTCAGCACTTCCGTGTGCGTGCCGTTGCCGTTGCCGGCGTCAGTGTTCGCTGTGGTGTCGCTCGTCATCATCCGTGTCCGTTTCGGCCGCGGTCGGCGCGTCGGCAGAACGCGCCGGTGGAAGGCGGGAGCGGGCCTGTCGGCTCCGCTTGTGCCTGGTCCCGGAAGAGCTTGCGCAGGGCTTGGCGCGCAGGCTTGTCGGGGAACAGGGGATCGGGGGCCGCGGCGGACGGATCCGCCGCGGCAGGTTTGGCAAATGAAGGGGCTAGCGCCCTTTCATCAAGGGCTTAGCCGGCGAGCCAGGCCTGGAACTTGGCGTCCAGGTCATCGCGATAGTCCGCCCACCACTCGTAATTGTAGAGGAACGTGTTGGTAGCGTTGGCCGGATCGGTCGGCATGTGCGGACCCATCTCGATGCCGAGTTCCGCATGCTTGCCGACAAGCGGGGCGGAGGACTTGCGGGCCGGGCCGTAGGAGATTTACTTGGCCTGGTCGGCGAGGCGCTGCGTGTCGGTGGCGAAGTGGAGATACTTCATCACCGCGTCGAGGCGCTCCTTCGGCAGTCCGGCCGGGACGATCCAGCCGTCAAGATCGAACACCTGCGCGTCCCACAGCATCTTGACCGGCTGCTTCTGCTCCTCGATCAGCGAGAACAGGCGACCGTTGTAGGTCGAGCCGATCACCACTTCGCCGTCGGCGAGAAGCTGCGGCGTCTCGGCGCCGGCCGACCACCAGACCGTCTGGTCCTTGATGGTGCCGAGCTTGGCAAGCGCGCGGTTCACGCCTTCCTCGGTCTCCAGCACCTTGTAGACGTCTTCCTTGGCGACGCCGTCGCACAGGAGGGCCCATTCCATGTTGTTGATCGGGCGCTTCTCGAGCGAACGCTTGCCCGGGAAGTTCTCCAGGTCGAACACGTCGCAGATGTCGTCCGGCTCCTTGCCGTTCCACTCGGCAACGTCGGTGCGGTAGCCGAACGTCGTCGAGTAGACGATCTGCGGAATGTAGCAATCGGAGACGATCAGGTCGCCGAAGTCCTCGGAGGCCGGGGTGCCGTCCGGCGCCTTGGCCAGCATCTCGTCGTGGTTGATTTCCATCGCCAGGCCTTCGTCGCACAGGCGAATGGCGTCGGAAGCCACCACGTCGACGAGATCCCAGGTGATGTTGCCGGCCTCGTTCATGGCGCGCAGCTTGGCCACTGCCTCGTTCGAGCTTTCGTCATTGATGATCGTGACGTCCGGGTTCGCAGCCATGTAAGGCTTGTGATAGGCCTCGTTCTGCGAGTTCGAATAGGCGCCGCCCCACGAGACGATGGTGAGGTCGATGGCGCTGGCGCCCGTCGTCATCATCGCCGTCGCAGCACCTGCGAGCAGGAGTGTCTTGAAGGTCATATTGATCCCCTGGTTTCTTGAGTTCGCCCGGGGCAGTGCCCCGGGAAATGAGCGGCGGCCCGGGTCGGGCGCCGCGGTCTTTCGATCCGGGTCGCGCATCAGGCGACGGCGTCAAGCGCCTTGCAGTCGCCCGCGGCCCAGCCGATCTCCACTGTCTGACCGGTTCGCAGGTCGCGCTTTTCACCGCGATTGCGAACCTTGACAATGAATTCCGTGTTGCCGGCGACATTCATCCGCACGCGGATGTGGTCGCCGAGATAGATCATTTCCTCGATGCGGCCCTTGACCAGATTGTCCATCTGTTCGTGCGTGTCGAACTCGACACGTTCGGGGCGCAACGAGATCGTCGTGCGCGATCCGACGCCGTCGATGTTGACGGCATCGGCCTTCAGCATCGTGCCGTCGTCGAGCTTCACCGCGCAGGTGTCTCCGGCAACCTCGGTCACCGTTCCCGAGAGCTTGTTGTTCTCGCCGATGAACTGGGCGACGAAGGAATTCTGCGGGTTCTCGTAAAGCGCATCCGGGCTCGACAGCTGCTGGATGATGCCGTCGTTGAACACCGCGACCCGGTCCGACATCGTCAGGGCCTCGGTCTGGTCATGCGTCACGTAGACGATCGACACGCCGATATTCTCGTGGATGTGCTTGATCTCGTACTGCATCTGCTCGCGCAGCTGCTTGTCGAGCGCGCCCAAAGGCTCGTCCATCAGCACGAGCTCCGGCTCGAAGACCAGGGCGCGGGCAACCGCCACGCGTTGCTGCTGGCCGCCGGACAGCTGTGCGGGACGACGCGAGCCGAAATGGCCGAGCTCGACCATCTCCAGTGCCCGCTGCACCTTCTTTTCCTGATCCGCCCTGTTCATGCCGCGCACCTGCAGCGGGAACGCGAGGTTTTCCGCAACGCTCATATGCGGAAACAGGGCGTAGTTCTGAAACACCATCCCGATGCCGCGCTTGTGCGGCGGCACGTTGTTGATCGGGCTGTCGTTCAGGAAGATTTCGCCGTGGGTGGCGGGCTCGAAACCCGCCAGCATCATCAGGCAGGTGGTCTTTCCGGAGCCGGACGGGCCGAGCATGGTGAGAAATTCGCCCGGCGGAATGTCAAGGTTCAGATTTTTGACGACGAGCGTTTCCCCGTCATAGCTTTTTTGAACGTTCTCGTAACGGACTGAAGCGCCGCGTGTCTCTGTCATCGTTGCCCCTAAGCAAAAGTCGGAAAGGGGCAGGCATTCGCGCCGAATTGACGGCGCGTTCGCTCCTGATCCCCTCTTGCGAACTCTTTTCGGCCCGCTTCTCTACCCTGTCGGTGGGCTTACATAAGCAAATAATGACAGGGATTGAAAGGGGGTGTGTAAAAAAATATTTGAAATGCATTGAAAAAACAAAGCGCTCTTGCAGCGCAGCGAAAACCGCCATGCTGAAGAGCGCTCATGTGATGTTCATTTTATGTATATTTGACGCTATCTTTGATCGCGCGGAGCTTCCTTGTAAAGGGAGTGTTTGTTGTTTGCTTTCCTAGACGTTGCTGTCGGGAAATTCAGCTTTGCGCGCCGCCATGAAAGAGATCAGCGCTTCGTCGATACCCGGATCGAGCGGCGGCGCCTCGTAGGACGCCAGCATCTGCTTCCACTTGCGATTGGCGCGCCATGCGGCGTCGAGGCCGCCATCGGCGCTCCATTGCTCGAACGAGTTGTTGTCGGCGATTTCCGAGCGGTAGAAGGCGGTCTCGAAATTGCGCTGCGTATGCGCCGCGCCGAGGAAATGGCCACCGGGTCCGACTTCCGCGAGCGCATCCATCGCCTGTGCCTCGTCGGACAGGTCGATGCCCTTGGCAAGCACGTGCATCATGCCGAGCTGGTCGGCGTCCATGACGAACTTCTCGTAGGAAGAGCAGAGCCCGCCTTCCAGCCAACCGGCGGCATGCAGGCAGAAGTTCACTCCCGAAAGCAGCGTTGCCAGGATGGTCTGGGCCGATTCCTGCGCCGACTGGGCATCCGGCGTCTTGGAGGCGGTGAAGGAGCCGCCCGAGCGGAACGGCAGCCCGGCGCGGCGCGCCAGCTTGGCCGCGCCATTGAGCAGCAGGCTGCCTTCCGGCGAACCGAAGGTGGGGGCGCCGGACTGCATCGAGATCGACGACACGAAGGCGCCGAAGACCACCGGTGCGCCGGGACGCACAAGCTGGGTCAGCGCGCAGCCGGCCAGCGCTTCGGCCAGCACCTGCGACAGCGTTCCGGCCACGGTCACCGGGCTCATGGCGCCGGCCAGGATGAACGGCGAGACGATGCAGGCCTGGTTCGCCGCCGCATAGACCTTCAGCGCTCCGAGCATGGTGGCGTCGAAGACGAGCGGGGAGTTGGCGTTGATCAGCTGGATCATGACGCAATTGTTGTCGACGAACTCCTCGCCGAAGACGAGCTGGGCCATGCGGACCGAATCGCTTGCGCGCTCCGGTGCCGTCACCGAGCCCATGAACGGCTTGTCCGAATACTTCAGATGCGCATAGACCATGTCGAAATGCCGTTTGTTGACCGGCAGGTCGACGGGCTCGCACACGGTGCCGCCCGAATGGTGCAGCCAGGGCGAGGCATAGGAGAGCTTCACGAAATTGCGGAAGTCCTCGATGGTGCCGTAGCGCCGACCGGCATCCAGGTCGGTCACGAAGGGCGGGCCGTAAACGGGCGCAAACACGGTATTGTTGCCGCCGATGACGACGTTGCGCTCCGGGTTGCGCGCGTGCTGGACGAATTGTGCCGGCGCGGTCTTCACCAGTTCGCGCAGCATGCCCTTGGGAAACCGCACACGCTCGCCGGAGACGTCGGCCCCGGCCGCCTTCCAGATGGCGATCGTTTCGGGATCGTCGCGGAACTCGAGACCGATCTCGGCCAGCAGCCGGTCGGCATTCGCCTCGATCAGCTCCGCCCCCTCGTCGCTGAGAATGTCGTAGACGGGCAGATTGCGCGAGATGTAGGGCAGGGCGCCTGCCGCCTGCGATCCGCGCCGTTTCTCCGTCCGGGCTGCCCGTCCGCGCCGTGCCGCGCGCGCTTCCTGTTCACTCATCCGCTGCAAGCCCTTTGTTGTCGCTGCTTTCGCATCGCCCGCCCTGTGCCCGCCTCGCGGATTGGCAAGGGGCATGGCGCGGGCGGCTCTCCGCGTCACTTTGCGCCCGGGCGCGAGGGGGCTGCGGCGCGAATGCGTCGTCCGATTCTCTAAAAGCGTCATGGCAAGAGCAGCGGCAAGAGCGGGTGGTGCCGCGCGGAGGCGCCCCGACTACTGGGCTCGGCAGCCGAGCGTGGAGCTGTCGCAGTCTTCCCGGTTCATGACCACGGAGACCAGCGGATACTTGAAATCGTCATTGTCTTCGGAATTGGCGGCGTCGATGATCGCCGCCGTCATCAAGCCGACCAGCCCGGCGCCCGAGCCGCTCCGGTAGATTTTCTTGCGCGTCTCGTTCTCGGCGCTGGCATTGGCGAAGCCTGTCTTGTAGCCGGGCGCGTCGCAGCGCACCGAGACCGGGCGGGACGCATAGCCGTAGTTCGGTACCTTGACCTGGGCCGGTGTGCGGAAACTTGCGGTGTAGCCGTCGCTCTCCAGCCCGCACTCCGCGCCGGTCATCTCTTCCTTGACGCCTGTGCCGCTCTCCTTGTGCAGGGTGTAGTGATAGCTGCGCACGGTGATGAATTCCGTGCCCCTGAGCTGCGGAATGTTCTGCCCCTGGGCGCGGGCCTCCGCCAGCACGTCGCCATGCGTCGCGGTCGGGTTGGTCGGCTGGTAGCTGACGCTCATGGCGATCGGCTTGGTCGTCTGGCAGGCCGCAAGGCCAACGGCAGACGCGATCATGGCGGCACGTCGAAAAATCATCTGTTCAGCCCCTTCAACCAGCAATTGCCGGATAGGTCAGGCCGGCTTGCCTGTCAACCGGTTCCGTCCCGGTCGGAGGTCGCGGCCGTCCATGCTTCGGTTCCGGAAATTTGGCGGGTGCGTGTCGTCGCGGCGATGCCTGCATGACGCAATCAGGCCACTGGGCGTCGCGCTCCGTGGCGATACTCGCTGGCGAGGGAGCGCGTCGGCAGGCCTGCCGCGCCGCGTCCATGCAAGAGGGATGAAGGATGTCAGCGTTTCCTGACAAGGCACAAATCGTCATCGTCGGTCTGGGTGGCATCGTCGGCGCGTCGATCGCGCACCACCTCATCGGGCGCGGCTGGACCGACATTGTCGGCATCGACAAGTCGGGCATTCCGACCGACATCGGCTCGACCGCACACGCGTCCGACTTCTGCTACACGACCAGCCACGACTTCCTGTCGACCTGGACCTCGCTCTACTCGGTCGATTTCTTCGACAGGATGGGCCACTACGCGCGTATCGGCGGGCTGGAAGTGGCGCGAACCGGCGACGACACCTGGATGGAGGAGATCCGGCGCAAGGTCACCTCTGGCAAGGCCTTCGGCACAAGGGCCCGCCTTGTCACTCCGGCGGAGATCAAGGCACTGTTCCCGCTGATCGAGGAGGACCAGGTCCAGGGCGGGTTGTTCGATCCCGATGCCGGTCTCGTCATTCCGCGCTCGCAGACCGTTGCCGGAAAGCTTGTCGACGAAGGCGAGAAGACCGGCAAGCTGAAGGCCTTCGCCAACACGCCGGCCAAGTCGCTCGTCGTGGAGGACGGCCGCATTGCCGGCGTCGTCACCCATCGCGGCACGATCCGCGCCGATCATGTCATCGTCTGCGCCGGCCTGTGGGGGCGTCTCATTGCCGAAATGGTCGGCGAGGACCTGCCGGTGATGCCGGTCGACCATCCGCTCACCTTCTTTGGCCCCTTCAACGAGTTCGAGGGGACAGGCAAGGACATCGGCTACCCGCTGCTGCGCGACCAGGGCAACTCCGCCTATATGCGCGACACCGGCGACCCGAAGACTGCCGAGGGCGGCCAGATCGAGTGGGGCTATTACGAGACCACCCATCCGCGCATGTGCCATCCGCGCGACCTGCTGGAAAAGGAGGAGGCGCGCCTGTCTCCCTCCCAGCGCGACCTGGAGATGGAGCAGGTCATCGAGCCGCTTGAGCGCGCCATGGAACTGACGCCGATCCTCGGCGAGCTGGGCTACAACGAAGGCCACTCCTTCAATGGCCTACTGCAGGTCTCCGCAGCCGGCGGCCCGTCCTGCGGCGAGAGCCAGAAGGTGCGGGGCCTTTGGTACTGCGTCGCCATCTGGGTCAAGGACGCGCCTGGCTACGGCAAGCTGATCGCCGACTGGATCACCGACGGGCGCACCGGTATCGACCATGCGGCGATCGACTATTCGCGCTTCTACCCGCACCAGCTGAGCGAAGGGTTCATCGAGGGGCGCTGCTTCGAGGCGGCGCAGAAGATCTACTTCCCCGCGATCCATCCGCGCGAGCCCTATGCGAGCGGGCGCGGCGTCAAGCGCTCGCCCTTTTACGAGCGCGAGGTGGAGCTTGGCGGCCACTTCATGGAACTCGGCGGCTGGGAGCGCGCCCACGGATATGCCGCAAACGCGCATCTGCTGGAAAAATACGGCGACCAGATTCCGACGCGCGAGAACGAGTGGGACAACCGCCATTTCTGGCGCGTGTCGAATGCCGAGCACCTGGCCTTGAGCGAGGATTGCGGGATCATCAACCTCTCGCATTTCTACATGTTCGAGGTCGCGGGGCCGGATCACGTCGAGCTGCTGGAATGGCTCTGCGCGGCAAAAATCGGCGGCGACGGCAATATCGGCAAGGGCATCTACACCCATTTCCTCGACGACGAGGGCATGGTGCGCGCGGATCTCACCGTCTTCCGCATGGCCGACCGTTGTCGCATCGTCGACGGTGCGGATGCCGGGCCGCGCGACTTCCACTATGTGAAGCGCGTGGCGCAGGACAAGGGCTTTGACGTCACCGTCACGGATGTCAGCGAGCACTACACGACCATCGGCATCTGGGGGCCGAACGCCCGCGAGAAGCTGAAGCAGGCCGTCGCCGACCCGGCCGGCCTCGAGCAGGACGCCTTCCCCTTCGCCGCCATCCGCGAGATCGAGATCGCCGGGCGCAAGGTGATGGCACTCAGGCTCTCCTATGTCGGCGAGCAGGGCTGGGAATTGCACATGAAATACGAGGACGGCCTTGCCGTCTGGGATGCGCTGCGGGCTTTGGGCGTCACTGCCGTCGGCGTCGAGACCTACGCCAATTCGCGCCGCCTGGAGAAGTCGCTGCGCTTGCAGAATGCCGACCTTTTGACCCAGTACAACCTTTACGAGGCGGATCTCGCCCGCCCGAAGGTCAAGGAGGCCGACTTCCGCGGCAAGGCGAAGCATCTGGAGTATCGCGCCCGCGACCGCCAGCCGGCCATGCTGTGCACGCTGGTGATGACCGACAATGTGGACGCAAGCGGCACTGCCCGCTTTCCGGTCGGCACCCTGCCGGTGATGGACCCGGAGACCGGCGAGACGCTGGTCGACGAGTTGGGTCGGATCTCCTACACGACCTCCCTCGTCTACGGTCCCACCATCGGAAAGAACATTGCGCTCGCCTACCTGCCGCATGACTATGCCGAAGTCGGCCGCAAGCTCAGCCTGGAGTATTTCTCTGAAAGCTATCCGGTCGAGGTTGCAGGCGTCGGCTACGCGCCGCTCTACGATCCGCAGAACCTGAAGCCGCGCAGTTGAGGCTGGAAAGGAATGACGATGAACGCGCTTGAAGCGTTGCTTGCGGAAAAGGGCACGCTGCTCGCCGACGGGGCGACCGGCACGAACCTCTTCGACATGGGGCTGACCTCCGGCGATCCGCCGGAGGAGTGGAACGTCACCCAGCCGGAGAAGATCCGCACCCTGCACCGCAAGTTCGTGGAGGCCGGCGCCGACATCATCCTGACCAACACGTTCGGCGCCAACCGTCACCGGCTGAAGCTGCACAAGCTGGAAGGCCGCGTGCACGAGCTCAACAAGGCGGCGGCCGAACTTGCCCGCGAGGTTGCGGACGCTTCAGGTCGCGATGTGGTCGTCGGTGGCTCGGTCGGCCCGACCGGCGAACTCTTCGTGCCGCTCGGCGCCATGACGCATGAGGAGGCCGTCGAGGCGTTCGCCGAGCAGATCGAGGGACTGAAAGCGGGTGGTGCCGACGTCGCCTGGATCGAAACCATGTCTGCGGGCGAGGAGATGCGCGCCGCAGCGGAGGCCGCGGCGAAAGTCGACATGCCCTTCGTCGTCACCGCCAGTTTCGACACGGCCGGCCGCACCATGATGGGCCTGCCGCCGGCCGGCCTCGGCCAGCTTGCCGGCGAGTTCGCCTGCGCGCCCGTCGCCTACGGGTCGAATTGCGGTGTCGGCGCCTCGGACCTGCTCGCGGCCGTGCTCGAGATCACCGCCGCCTATCCAGGCGCCGTCGTCGTCGCCAAGGCCAATTGCGGCATCCCGGTCATTCGCGGTGACGAGGTGGTCTATACCGGCACACCGGAGCTGATGGCCGACTATGCTCAGCTCGCGATGGATGCCGGCGCGCGCATCATCGGCGGCTGCTGCGGCACGTCCTATGCCCACCTTGCGGCCATGCGCGGGGCCATCGACACGCATGAAGCCGCCGCACGGCCGAGTGTTGCCGAGGTGATCGCCCGCATCGGACCGCTGGTCTCCCCGCCTGCTGCCGAGCGCGACGGCGATGGCGGTGAGGGCGACGGCGGGCGGCGACGCCGGCGACGGGGATAGGCGTCTCTCTCGACGGCCGCTTGTCGCCACAATAGGCTGCAACCCTGGCGCAAGTGGACAGTGAGTCGGCTTCCCCTGCCGGGCAGGCCGTCAGCGGACAGATGCCCACCCATGACACGGTCGCAGGCAACAGATCAGGCTTGGCGCAAGGACCCGGAGGCAGCCTTCGCCGAGGCGCAGCGACGGATTGCCGATTGTGCAAAGGCCGGCGGCGAGGCGCTTTATCTCGGGGATCTTCCTCTCGACCGGCTTCCTGGCGAGATCTCCGCGCTGTCGGAACTGCGCCAGTTGCGCATGTATGGCGGATCGATTTCCGACTTCGCCCCGCTCTCCCCCCTTGGCGCGCTGGAGCTGTTGGAAATAGGCTCGCTGAACTGCGCTTTTCCGGGCCTCGACTTCATGGATGGCTGGAGCGCGCTCACCAGTCTTGGGATCATCGCGCCGACGGCCATCGACCTCGCCCCGCTTGCCGCATGCACCGGACTTGCCCGCCTGAGGATCTGGTCGACGAAGGAAAAAGTCGATCTCGTCCACCTGGACACGCTCAAGGAGCTGCCTGCTCTCGAAAGCCTCTCCTTGTGGGGCATGCAGTCGGACCGCTTCGACATGATCGGCCGCTGGACGCGTCTCGGCTTCATCCAGCTCATCGACAGCAATCTGGGGAGCCTTGACGGGTTCGAGACCCTTGAGAGGCTGGAAACGTTGAGCGTTCGCGGAGCCCCGGTGGCCGACCTCGCGCCGCTCGCAGGCCTGAAGGGCCTGCGGGAGCTCGATGTCGGCGCGACCCGCGTCCGCGACCTGTCGCCGCTTGCGCGCCTTGCCCGACTGGAAAGCCTCGTCATTGCCGCAACGCCGGTTGCCGATCTCGGGCCGCTCGCCGATCTCGCGGGCCTGCAGGAAGAAACGGGCCGCGCCTTGCGCGTCGAAAGACCCTTCCTGCACGGCACGGGCCTCAGCCATCTTGATATCTCGGGCAGCGGCGTGAAGAGCCTCGAACCACTGGCGCGGGTCGGCACGCTGCAGCGTTTGGAATTGCGCGACACTGCCGTCACATCGCTGGCGCCGCTTCATCGGCTCGGCGCCCTACGCTCACTCGACATTGCAACATCGAGGGTCGTAGATCTGGGGCCGCAGGGTGCGCTGTCGGGGCTCCAGATCCTGAATGCGGCGCAGACGCCGCTCGAAAGCCTTGCCGCCCTCTATCCGGCAAGGTCCCTGATGTCGCTCAACATCGGCGGTACCCGTGTCTCCGACCTTGCACCGCTGCGCCTTGCACACGAATGCCGGACGCTTTCGCTACGCGGGTCGCAGGTTGCCGATCTGCGTCCGATCGTCGAGGCGGGCTTGCACCCGGCCGATCACCGCTATCCGCAGGAAGCGCTCGACTTTCGCGATACGCCGGCGGCACACGCCAGCCCACGACTTGCCGAGCTTGCCGCCCTGGCGGACGAAAGCCCGTCGCAATGCTTCTTCGAGACGCGCGCCTACTTGCGCGAACAGACCGGCTGGACCGCCAGGGCGAAGACGGTGTCACAAGGCGGCACGCAAGATGGACTGCGCCGGCCAAGTCGGACGGCGCAAAGGCTTGCCAATGTCTCACTGGTCGTCATCTGCCTCGCCGTCCTCTACCTGGTGTTCGGATAGCGGCTCACGGTGCGCGCACCTTCAGGAACGCGGAACTGTCCCACAACCCCCTCCACCAGCTCCTCAACGCTGCGGCTGCCGTCGAGGCGCAGGACGGGGGCGGTCTGGGCGACAAGCCACGCCTCGTGGCGGGCGCGGTTGCGGCCCGAAAAACCCGGTTCGTCGTAACGCGAGGCCCAGTCGGCGAAGGCGACATGGATCTCGTGCATGTCGCCGCCCGGATCGATCCTGTCGCCAAAGCGCTCACGCTCACGCGCCTTGAGGCGCTCCATGCGCAGTGGCGTCGGCGTCGTCACGAAGGCGATGAGATCGATATCCTCGACCAGCGCATCGCCCCAGCCGTCGAAAGAGCCGGTCAGCACCCAGCCACGTCCCTTTGCCTTCTCCGCCTCCGCCATGTCGGCGGCGATCAGGCGCAGGCGCTCCTGCGGCGGGCGTTTCTGCGTGAAGGGCGGTTCGGTCGGCAGCCAGTAATAGGCGTCGACATCGAACTGCGGGACGCTGAGGCGGGCGGCGAGCGCCGCGCCAAGCGTGGTGACGCCGGCGCAGGAGGCGCCGGTGATGTAGATGCGGGGCGAACGGGTCATCGTCCTGTCCTCGGTCAAGCGGAGCCGGCCGCGGTTCTGCGACGGCCAATGAAGGGCGCACCGCAGACAGCGTGACGGTTCAAAGGCTCTTCAGCCAGGGCAGGAAACCGTCGAGGAAGCGGGTGGTGGCCGGCATGAAGTGGCTACCGTGGTGATACATCGGGTCGAGTGCCGTGACCAGCATGCGTCCGGCCGTCGTCACCTTGTCGTCGTAGAGCACTGAGCCCTTGCCGGCGACATCGATCAGGCTGGTCGCACCCGCCGGCACGTCGAAATGGCCGTGATGGTGCCAGGTGGCGTCGTCCAGTGTGATGTGGGTAAACAGCGGATGGCCGGGCGCGGTGACTTCGAGCCCCAGGTTGCCGCCCTCCTTCCACCACCAGAAATTCGTCGGCGTGTCGTGCCAGGAAATGCCGGGCAGCCAGGCAGGCTGGCCGGTCGAACCCATGGCAATGACCGTGCCGCCGCCGGCGAGATAGTCGGCGAACTGCTGCCGGCAGGGGATCAGTTGCGACGGGTCGGTGCGGCAGGAGACGAGGACCAGTTCGTGCGCCGAAAGATCGGTTTCGGCGAGATCGCGGATATAGACGATCTCGTCGAAGAAATCGCGGTAGCGCGGCTCGTGCAGCGTGCGGTGATGGTAATAGGTGCCGCTGTCGAGGGCGGTGATGCGCGCCATGGTCAGGCCTCCCGTCCGGCCGCCCAGCGGCAGAGTTGCGGTACGATGCGGGCGGTCGTGTCGGCGGCACCGGCATACATCCAAAGGTCGTTGCCGGCATGCATGAGGATGCGACCGCCGGCGGGGCGGTGGTAGAGCCAGTCGCAGGGCACGCGCTCCGGCCCCAGGCCGTTGAGCGCGACGGCGCCTTGCGGCGGCGGGTTGTGACCGCGCGCGTAGAAGCCGGCGACACCGCGCCGGTAGGTCAACTGGCGCGGGTCGACGCCCTCGAAGACGGGATGGTCGGCCAACCGGTGCACCTCGAGCGTCTCCAGCGTCACCTTGGGCAGGACCACGAAGGGCGAGAATTCGGGCAGCATCGGCCAGGCGACATGACCGTTGAAGACCAGCGTGCCGCCGCCATCGAGAAAGGCGGAGACCTTGGCCGTCAGCGTGCCGAAGAAGCGCTGGTCGAGATGGGCGGGAACGAGCAGCGCCCGGTAGGCGGAAAGGTCGGCCGTTTCCAGCGCGTAATGCTCGATCTCGTCGATGTCGTCGACGAAGCCCGTGATGTCGGGCAGGTCGCCGCCGGCACCCTTGATCGGCTTGAGAAAGAGGCAGGAAGCCATGGCTTGCTCCGGATGGTCCGGCCGGCGGAACGTCCGCCGGCCGGCGAGGGCGGTCACTTCTTCGACACGGCCTTGAAGTTGTAGAAGAAGCCGGACGGGTGCACCCGGAAGCCTTCGACCCCGGCCCTGGAGGCGGCGACATAGACCTTGTGCACCAGCGGGATGATCGGCGCGTCCTCCTGCAGGATCTGCTGGGCGCGGACATAGGTCGCGAGCGCCTCCGGACCCGGATCGAGGGTACGGCCCTTGTCGACCAGCGCGTCGAACTCCTCGTTGACCCAGAACTGGTGGTTCAGCCCGGCCCTGGAGTGGAACTGCGACTTCAGGTGCAGGTCGGGATGGCCGGTCATTTCCGGCGTCCAGAAGACGACGGAGACGTCGTACTCGCCCTTCTTGACGAGGTCGAGCATGCCTTCCCAGGTGAACATCTGGATCTCGGTGGCGATGCCTTGCTGCTGCAGCAGGATGGCGAGCGCCTCGGTGATCGTCGCCATCTCGGCGCGGCTCGAATAGCTGAGCAGGCGCAGGGTCAGCGGCGCGCCGTCCTTCATCCACTTGCCGTCGGCCTTCTCGTAGCCGGCATCGCGCAGCAGGCCTGCCGCCGCCTCCGGATCGACCTTGTGCGGGGTGACGTCCTCGTTCGTCCAGGGGAAGGCGGCGGGGAAGAAGGTCCAGGCCGGATTGCCGATACCGTCGAGCGCGCCCTTGACGACGATCTCGCGGTCGACCAGCAGGTTCACCGCGCGGCGGATGCGGGCGTCGCTCAGGACGCTCTTCTCGCCGGCATTGAAGGCGCCGTAATAGACGCCGGCGCTTTCCTCGGCATGAACCTTGAACGCCTCGTCGCGCGACAGGCGGGCGACATCGGAGGGCAGCAGGTGGACGACGAAGTCGACCTCGCCGGTCTCCAGCGCCAGGGCGCGCGCGTTGTGATCGGGAATATAGCGGTACTCGATCGTCTTCAGCGACGGCGCCTTGCCCCAGTAGTCGTCGAAACGCTCGACAATGGTGCGGTCCTGCTTGCGGTAGTCGGCGAACTTCCACGGGCCGGTGCCGACCGGCGAGACGAACTCGCCAGCCGCATCGAAGGAGGCCTTGCCGTAGATGCCGGTGATCGCGTCGGTGAGCTGGTTCGGCAGCGCGGCGAAGGGCTCGGAGGTCTCGATCTCCAGCACCTGCGGCGAGACGGCGCGAATCTCGGTGATGTTGAGGAGGTCGGCCGCATAGGGCAGCAGCGCGATGACCCGCTCCAGCGAGAACTTCGCCGCATCCGCATCGAAGGGCGAGCCGTCATGGAAGGTGACGCCCTCGCGCAGGGCGAAGCGCCAGGTGTTCGGTTGCGGCCGCTCCCAGGACGTGGCGAGGCCCGGGATCAGGTTCATCTCGAAGTCGAGCTTGACCAGCGTGTCGAGGATCTCGCTCTCATTGAAGAAGCGGCTGCGACGCGGCTTCATGGACAGCGGCAGCGCCTCCCACATGGTGGCGACGACAAGCGTGTCGCCGGACGTCTCGGCGAGGGCCGGCGCCGGGGCGGCGAGCAGCGTCGCGGCAAGGGCAGCGAGCGCCGTTCTGCGCAGTCGGGACAGAAGGAAGGACATGTCAGCTCCTTGTGGTCAGGTAGTTGGCGCGGCCTTCGCGCATTCGGTCCCCGAGGGCATCGCCCAGCAGGTTGATGAGGATGACGAAGGCCATGATGGTGAGCCCGGGAACGAGAACGAGGCGCGGATATTCGCGCAGGTGACTGCGCGCCTCGGCGACCATCCGCCCCCATTCGGCCGCGCCCGGCTCGACGCCGAGGCCGAGAAAGCTCAGGCCGGCGAAGGCCAGGATCACCCAGGACAGCGAATAGCTGCCCATGGCGAGCAGCGGCGCGACGACATTGGGCAGCAGGTGGCGGCGGATGATGGTTGTCCTGGGCACGCCGAGCGCCTCGGCGGCCATCACATAGGCCTTCGAGCGCTCGACCATGATGACGTTGCGCACCAGCCTCGCGTAGTCGGTCCAGTGGACACAGGCGAGCGCCAGCACGACCGCCTTGAGGCCAAGCCCCAGAACACCGGCAATGACCATGGCAAGCGCCAGCGCCGGAATGACCGAGACGCCTTCGGTAAGGCGCATCAGCGCCCGGTCGCACAGGCCGCCGAAGTAACCGCTGAGCGCGCCGATGAGCGTGCCGAGACCGGCGGCGGCAAGGACGACGGCAAGGGCCGCGCCGGTCGTCAGCTGCGCGCCGTGGAGAAGGCGGGAGAGCAGGCAGCGGCCCATCGCGTCGGTGCCGAGCGGGTGGGTGAGGCTTGGCTCGGCCAGCCGGTTGAGGATGTTGGCCTGATACGGATCGTGCGGTGCAAGCCAGGGGCCGGCCAGGATCAGGAGCAGCACGCAGCCCGCGGCGATCGCCATGCCGCTGCGGTGCCGTTGCAGATACCTGCCCAGCGGAGTTGCGCGGGCGTCCATCTAGACGACCCCGCGGGTGCGCGGATCGTAGAGCGCGATGATGTAGTCGACGGCGAGATTGACCAGCACATAGCCGCTGGCGACGACGAGAAACGTCGCCTGGATCAGCGGATAGTCGCGCGCCAGCAGCGCCTCCACCATCAGCCGGCCGATGCCCGGCCAGCCAAACAGCGTCTCGACGATGATCATGCCGTCGAAGATGCGGGCGAATTGCAGGCCGGTCAGGGTCAGCACCGCCGGGAAGACGTTCGGCGCGGCATGGCTGAGAAGCACGCGCGCACCCGAAAGCCCCTTGGCGCGCGCGGTGCGCACATAGGGTTGCGACAGTTCTTCCAGCAGGCAGCCGCGCACATAGCGGGCGAGCACGCCGGTGATCGAGGTGGCGATCACGAGCGCCGGAAGCACCATGTGGGCGGGTGTGCCGTAGCCGCCGCTCGGCAGCCAGCCGAGCACCAGCGAGAAGAGCAGGGCGAGCAGCAGCGCATACCAGAAATTCGGGATCGACATGCCTATGACGGCAAGGCCGGCAAGCGCCCGGTCGAGCCAACCGCCGGGAAAGGCCGCGCAGAGCGCCCCGACCGGCAGGGCTAGCGCGAGGCCGAGGAGAAGGGCCGTCATCGCCAGTTGCGCCGAGGCGCCGAGGCGCAGGGCGATGTCGTCGACAACCGGTTCGCCGGTGACGAAGGAAGTGCCGAGATCTCCGGAGAGCACGCCGCCGAGCCAGGCGAGATATTGCATCGGCAAAGGCCGGTCGAAGCCGTTCTCGGCGGAAAACCGCGCGACGGTCTCCGGGTCGGGCAGGGTTCCGTCCATCTGCGACATCAGCAGCACTTCGGCAAAGTCGCCGGGCAGCAGCCGCAGCAACGCGAAGCCGGCGAGGGAAATCACCAGGAGCAGGAAGCAGGCCGAGAGGAGTCGCAGGGAGAGTTGTCGAGCCATGACCGGATGCGCGGGTGCCAGCGCCCGTCGCAGGCGCCTTCAAAACATGAGTGTAGAAATCATGATTTAAGGCGGGCGTCCATGCGATGGCCGAAGAAAGATGAGTTTTTGCTTCAATAAAACCCGCAGTGGCCACCACGGGTTTCAGGGTTGGAGGGATCGTCTACCCAGGGGTGAGAGCTGCAATGCGGCGGCGGCATCGCCCGTCTGCGCCGGCATCCGTTCGAGCCCGCTTCGAGGCGTCAGGAACTGGCCACCAGCCAGTCCGCGAAAAGGCGTGCCTTCGACGAGGCGCGGGGAAGGATCTTCAGGGAAAAGGCCACGGGCGAGGGGATGCTCTCCGGCACGAGCGTCACGAGCCGGCCTTCCTCCATCAGCTTGCCCACCAGCCCGTCCCAGCCGAGTACGGCGCCGACATCCTCCTGCGCGGCCTGGAGCGCGATCATGTAATTGTTCACATGAAGCCTGCGCCGCTTGGGGGCCGGCATGTCGAGGGCGGCGAACCAGTCATCCCACGAGGTCCAGCCGGTCTCCTTGCCGCTTGAATGGATGAGGGGGGCCTTGTGCAGGTCCTCGAGACCGGAGATGCCGTATTCCTCGGCGAAACACGGCGTGCCGAGCGCGACGATCCGGTCCTGGAAGAGCTCGCGATATTCGACGCCGCTTTCATGCGCGCTGCCGTAATGGATGGCGAGGTCGCATCTGGCCGTCATGCCGGGAACGTCGCTGATGATCTGCGACACCGTGATGGCCGGATGGATCTTCCAGAATGCGGTGATCTTGGGTGTCAGCCAGAGTGCGCTGAAGGCCGTGGTCGTCCCGATCGTGACATCGACGGTTTCCGGACGGTCGCGAATCTGGGTGACGGCGTCGGAGATCGTCTCGAAGCCGCGCTGGATCGCGAGGAACAGGAAAGCGCCTTTTTCCGTCAGTTCCACACCTCGGTGATGACGCAGGAACAGGCTGCAGCCCAGATCCGTTTCCAGCGCCTTGATCTGGTGGCTTATGGCCGCCGGCGTGACGTTCATCTCCCGCGCGGCGTTCTTGAAGCTCGTGTTGCGGGCGGCGGCCTCGAAGCAGATGAGAGCGGTCATCGAGGAGAAATCGTAAGGGTGCGACATGGGGCTTCGCCTGCGTCCGCGCTGCGGGCTTTTTCAAGGAGATACGGATTATTTCAAGTAATCCATGATGAAGTTTATTGATATTGTCAAAGCCGGATTTCGGGCGAATTAATTTATCTCAGTTGAACACAGTGAGCCTGGGTGACGACAATGACGATCCATGCGCCTTCCGTCCGGGAGCTTCTTGCTCGCCGCGCGCCCGGCTTCAGCCTTGAGCAGCCCTTCTACGTTTCGCCAGAGATCTACGAGCTCGATCTGCAGGCGATTTTCTACCGCGACTGGCTCTACGCGATCCCGGCCTGCCAGCTCGGGAAGACGGGCAGCTATGTGACGCTGCGCATCGGTGCCTACGAGGTGGTCATCGTGCGCGGCCGCGACGGAGAGATCCGCGCGTTCCACAATTCCTGCCGTCATCGCGGGTCGCTGATCTGCGCCGCGCGTGAGGGACAGGTGGCCAGGCTCGTCTGCCCCTATCACCAGTGGACCTACGAGCTCGACGGCAAGCTGATCTGGGCCAATGACATGGGACCGGGTTTCAATGCGTCCGACTACGGGTTGAAGCCTGTCAGCCTGCGGAACCTTGGCGGGCTGATCTATATCTGCCTGTCGGACAGCCCGCCCGACTTCGACCTCTTCGTGCAGCGGATTCTGCCCTATGTCGAGGTGCATGACCTTGCAGATGCCAAGGTGGCCTTCACCTCGACCATTGTCGAGAAGGGCAATTGGAAGCTGGTGTGGGAGAACAACCGCGAGTGTTACCACTGCAGCAGCAATCATCCCGCGCTGTGCCGGTCCTTCCCGCTTGATCCCGAGATTGCCGGCGTTCAGGCGGATGGCTTCGTCTCGGAGCGGTTGCAGGCGCATTTCGACCGTTGCGAGGCCGCCGGCGCACCGGCGCAGTTCCACTTGTCGGCGGACGGCCGGTACCGGGCCGCGCGGATGCCGCTTCAGGGGCGGGCGGTCAGCTACACGATGGACGGCAAGGCGGCCGTTGCCCGCAACCTCGGCCGCGTCGCGCCGAGCGACGCCGGGACGCTGCTGCTGTTCCACTATCCCTCGACCTGGAATCACTTCCTGCCGGATCACTCGCTGACCTTCCGCGTCACCCCGGTCGGTCCGACCGAGACCGAGGTCACGACCACCTGGCTCGTGAACAAGGACGCGGTGGAGGGTGTCGACTACGATCTCAAGCGCCTGACCGAGGTCTGGATCGCGACCAATGACGAGGACCGCGAGATCGTCGAGACCAACCAGAAGGGGATCCTGTCTCCGGCCTATGGCCCCGGTCCCTATTCTCCCGGGCAGGAGAGCGGGGTGAGCCAGTTCGTCGACTGGTACGCCGAAACGCTCCAGCGCGCGCTTGCCCCGCTCCAGGTGGCGGCGGAGTAAACCGATGGCCCGCCCCGCACAGCTCGCGTTCTGGACGGATGCCGAGCCGCTCGAATGCGTCTCGCGCACGCCGGAAGCGCCCAACGTGGTGACGTTCAGCTTCCGCAGCCCGACGGGCGCGCTGTTCAATCACGATCCGGGACAGTTCATCACGCTGGAACTGCCGGTTCCCGGCGGTCCGCTTTACCGCACCTACACGGTGTCGTCCTCGCCCTCGCGGCCGATGGCCCTGACGGTGACCGTCAAGGCGCAGCCGAATTCCATCGGCACGCGCTGGATGATCGAGAACCTGCAAAAGGGAATGCGCCTCAAGGCGATAGGCCCCTTGGGCAAATTCACCATCGCCGAATATCCGGCCGAGAAATACCTGTTCATCTCCGCCGGCTCCGGCATCACGCCGATGGTGGCGATGACCACCTGGCTCTACGATTCGGGACGCGAACCGGACGTCGTCTTCATCAATTGCGCCCGCCGGCCCTCGGAGATCATCCTGCGCGAGCGGGTCGAACTGATGGCGTCGCGCATCGCCGGCATCGACGTGAAATGGGTTGTCGACGAACCCGACCTGTTCCGCCCCTGGGTCGGCTACAGGGGGGCATTCAACCAGATCATGCTCGGCCTGATGGCGCAGGATTACCTGGAGCGGGAGGTGTTCTGCTGCGGTCCTGAACCGTTCATGCTGGCGGTGCGCGAAGCGCTTGCCGCGCTCGGTTACGACATGAACCGCTACCACCAGGAGAGCTTCTCCGGCGAACTGGAAAGCGCCGAAGAGGTTCCCGAGGATGTGTTGCCCGACGAGCAGAACCAGGCGGAGATCGCGTTCTCGATCTCTGGCGTGACCGCCCGCTGCAGCGAGGCCGACACCATCCTTGCGGCCGCGAAGGGGGAGGGGCTCGTCATACCGTCCGGTTGCTCGATGGGAATTTGCGGCACCTGCAAGGTGCTCAAGACCGAAGGCCAGGTGCACATGGTGCACAATGGCGGCATCACCGAGGAAGATATCGAGGACGGCTACATCCTTGCCTGCTGCTCGCGGCCGATGGGCCGGGTCGCGATCGACGCCTAGAGCCTTTGCAAGAGCGCCTGCGGGTGCGCTTTCCCGCAGGTGCAAGGGGGTGCGGCCCTGTCAGGCGGCGGCGGCCCGCGCCCGCCTTTCCTTCACCTGGAGCAGGACAACCGGTGCGAGAAGGGCGAGCCCCGCCGCCATTGTCGCCAGTCCCGGGGCGATGAACAGGAAGGCAACGGCGCCGGTCCACCAGCGCTCCCATTTGCCCATCGGGGCCAGGAGATAGCCTGAAAAGGCGACGCCGAGACAGCCGATGCCGAGCATCGCCCCTGTCAGCGTCACGGCGAAGGCCGACCAGCTGAAGTCCGCCGCCACCAGCAGGAGCGAGGGCGAATAGACGAAGACGAAGGGCACCAGCGCCTTGGCGATACCGAGGCGAAAGGCGGTGTTTCCGGTCTGGAACGGGTTGGAGCCGGCAATGCCGGCCGCGGCATACGCGGCGAGCGCGACCGGTGGCGTGATGTCCGCAAGGACGCCGTAGTAGAACACGAAGAAATGCGCCACCAGCGGTTCCACCTGCTGCACCGCCAGCGCCGGCGCGGCGACCGCGACCAGGATGATGTAGGTCGCGGTGGTGGGGATGCCTGCACCCATGATGATGCAGGAGATGGCGATCATGATCAGCGAGACGAACAGGGTCCACTGGGCGACGGTGAAGGCCGACAGGGGCCAGAGGCCGCCGAAGACCGTGCCGATGTCGCTGGCGGCCTGGACGATCATGTAGCCGAGACGGAAGCCGACACCGGTCAGCGTCACCACGCCGACGACGATGCCGACGGTCGCCGCCGCCGCACCGACGGCGAGCGTGTTCTTGGCGCCCGAGGCGAGCGCGTTCCACAGGTCGAGTGGCGTGAGGCGGTTGACCGGGTTGAGCACGCCGACGACGACGCAGGCTATGATCCCGTAGACAGCCGCATAGTCCGGGGTCCGGCCGGAAAGGATCAGGTAGACGAGGATCACCAGAGGGATGATCGACAGCCAGTGCTGCTTGACGACGACGCCGAGCTTCGGCAGCTCCGCCGCGCTGAGGCCGCGCAGGCCGAGGCGCTTGGCCTCCAGATGCACCATCGTCAGGATGCCGAAATAGTGCAGGAGCGCGGGAAACAGCGCCGCCGCCAGCACGTCGCGCAAGGGGATCTGCAGGTATTCCACCATGATGAAAGCGGCTGCGCCAAGGATCGGCGGCGTGATCTGGCCGCCCGTGGAGGCGGTCGCCTCGACAGCCGCGGCGAAGCGCGGCGGATAGCCGACACGCATCATCGCCGGGATGGTCAGGGCGCCGGTCGTCACCGTGTTGGCGATCGAGGAGCCGGAAATCGTGCCCATGAAGGCGGAGGAAAAGACCGCCACCTTGGCCGGGCCGCCGGAATAGCGGCCGGCGACGACCATGGCGATGTCGATGAACAGCTGCCCCAGGCCGATGCGGGTGGCCAGCACGCCGAAAACGATGAACAGGAACACGTATTTGGCCATCACGCCGATGGCGATGCCGTAGATGCCCTGGTTGGTCATGTAGAGATGGTTGACGAGGCCGAGCCAGGACGTTCCGCCATGCTTCAGAGGGCCCGGCATCCAGGGGCCGAACAGGGCGAAGCCCATGAACAGCAGCGCGATGATCGGCAGGGTGATGCCGACGGAGCGCCGGGTCGCCTCGAGCGTCAGCAGGATCAGGGCCGATCCGAAGAAGATGTCGACGGGAGCCGGATTTCCGACGCGGATCGCCAGCGTCTGAGGCGATTGAAGCGGCAGGTACATGGCCGCACCGACCGCGAGCATGGCCAGAAGCATGTCGAGATAGGGAATGCCCTCGACGCGATACCAGCGGTTGGGCAGGAGCTCGCTTTGCGAGGACTTGCGCCAGGAAAACAGCAGGAAGACGAGCCCCAGGACGAAGGAAAGATGGATCGCCCGATGCATCAGTTCCGGGATCAGGGCGAAGCCCGATGCATAGAAATGATAGATCGACATGATCGCCAGCAGGCCCGTTATCAGCGGCCCGATGCGCGGTCCGACCGGACGGAAGGCCGTTTCCGGATCGAACTTGCGTTCGATCTCGGCAAGCTCTGCGGCGGAAAGGGTGGGGGCGGAGACCATGGTCGATCCTTCTCAAGGAAAACCCCGGAAACGCGGCGCGCTTCCGGGGTCATCCGGTCTTTGGACGGTTACTTCAGCAGGCCGGCTTCGCGGTAGAACTTCTCGGCACCGGGGTGAAGCGGGATGCCGATGCCGTTCAGGGCCGTCTCCTTGGTGATCGCCTTGCCCTTGGCGTGGCCGGTGTCCAGCAGCTTGCGGGTGTTGTCGTTCCACAGCGCCTTGGTGATTCCGTAGATCAGCTCCTCGGACTCGTCCGCGCTGGTGATCCACTGCGCGCCGACGGCGACGGTCGTGGTTGCCGGCACGCCCTCGTAGGCCCCCTCCGGAATGTCGGAGGACGAGAAGAAGCCGTACTTGCCGATGAGCGCGTCGGCGCCTTCGCCCTTGATCGGGACGAGTTTGATCTTGACGGCGGAAGCCAGCTCAACGATGGCGCCGGTCGGGTAGCCGCCGACAAAGAAGAATGCGTCGATCTGGCCGTTGCGCAGGGCATCGCCCGCCGCGTCCGGCTTGAGGGCCTCCGCGCTGATGTCGTCGACACCGAGACCGGCCGACTCGAGGATCAGGTTGGCGTCCACATAGGTGCCCGAGCCCGGCTCGTCGAGCGAGACGCGCTTGCCCTTCAGGTCGGCGACGGAATCGATGCCGCTGTCGGCCAGCGCCACAAGGTGGATATGCTCGGGAAACAGCGCGGCGATGGCCCGCAGCTTCTCGGCCGGCGCCTGGCCGTCCATCGTGCCGGTGCCGGTAAAGGCCCAGTAAGCGACGTCCGACTGGGCGAAGCCCGAGTTGCGCAGGCCCGAGGAGATGGCGTTGAGGTTGTCGACGGAGCCACGCGAGGACACGGCCGAGGCGATCAGGCCGGGCACGCCGCAGCTGCCGCCTTCCTCGCAGGGACGCGAGCCGGGCGGGTTGGAAATCGCGTTGGCGATGACGCCGCCGACCGGATAGTAGGTCGCGGCCGTGCCGCCGGTGCCGATGGTGAAGAACTGGAGGTCCTGCGCGTTGGCGGCGCCCGCCGTCGCAACCACGGCCGCGAAAGCCGCGGTCTTCAGGAATTTCGAAATGTTCATGCTGTCGTCCTCTCTTCAGGTTTGCGTCGATATGCCGTCATTCGACGTTCTTTGAGCTGCTCATCGAAAGTATGAGTGCGGAGTACTTGTTGGCGCTCTTGGTGATGTGGTTTCGCAACAGGCTCTGGCCTCTCGCGATGTCACTCTCGAGCGCGGCATCCTTCAGTTCGGCATGCTCCTGCGCACTCGTTTCGACCCATGATCGCCTCTCGTCTTCCGGGATGGCGAGGGCATGGGCAGTCAAACGGTGGCGTCGTCCAAGCTCGTAATGCTGGGCAACGAGGTCCAGCAGGCGAGGCGAGCCGCAGTTCTGTGTCAATGCGATGTGAAAGTTGGCGTTGCGTTCGTCCCACTCCAGCGCGAAGCCGACGGGATCGAGTATCAGTTCCTGCTCCACCTCCTGCAAGGCATGATGCGCGGCGACGATCGCGGCCCGCCAGTTGCGATCGCTCGCCTTGACCGACCAGGCGAAGGCGAGGCACTCGAGCTCGGCGCGCACCCGTGCGATGTCGCTTTGTTCCTCGGGGGAGAAGTCCAGGACGAAGAAGCCCTTGCCGTCGGCGGCACCGACAATGCCCTCCCCCACGAGCATCGACAGTGCCTCGCGCACGGAAGGATGGGAAATCTTGTGCTCCCGCTTCAGCGCGTCGATGTTCAATCGCGAGCCCGCGGGGATGATGCCGAGCGAGATGTCTCGCCGGATGCGGTCCGACAGCGCCGTGCTCACCGATTTGCGTTGTTCGCCCATCGAGGCTGTTCCCCCCACGATGGATCATCATCTAACATCACGGCCTCCCACCGTCCAACTTTCTGAAAGTATGATGATGAGAATTTTATGTAAAGATATATAGGATCGTATTATGATTCATGGATTGAGAGTGGACTCCCTCGATGCTCAGATCGGTGATTTTCGGTGCGGCGGGCGAATTAGGCTCGGCAATCGCCGCTTCGTTGAGAGCGCGCGGCGACAGGATCGCCTTGCTGGACCTGGATGCGATGGCGCCTTGCGGCCGCGCGGGCGACTGGATGGGGAAGGCGAATCTTTCCTCCGACCGTTCCGTCGCCGAGGCGCTGACGGGAGCCCGCGCGCATCTTGGCGGCATCGATGTGGTGGTCAATGCGGCCGGCATCGTCTCGCGGTCCCGCATCGAGGATCTTGAGGCGCAGGAATTCGCCCGCGTCCTTGACGTCAACCTTGTCGGCGCGTTCCGGGTGACCAAGGCGGCAAGCGAGATGATGTCGGCCGGCGGAGCCATCGTTCATCTGTCGTCCTGCCACGGGCAAAGAGGAGGACCTGGCCGCGCCGCCTATGCCGCATCCAAGGGCGGGCTCGAGGCCTTCATCCGGGCGGCGGCGACGGAACTCGGGCCGCGGTCGATCACCATCAATGCCGTCGCGCCGGGCCCGACCGGACGTGGAATGGGCAACCGGAACCCCGCCCGCGACGTGTTCGTCGCGGCCGCGCCGATGCGCCGGGCGGGTGAGGGCAGGGATGTGGCGGAGGCCGTGGCCTTCCTGACCGGCCCTTGCGCGCATTACATCACCGGGCATGTGCTGCCGCTCGATGGCGGCGCATCCGCCACCAGCGACCTGTCGATGTTTGCCGTCCGCTCCTGACCTTGGCGGAGACGACCGCCCGGCCGGATTTCGGCCGGGTTCAGTGTTCCGGCGCGGTGCGGCGGGATCAATGGGCGTGCCGCGCGAAGAAGCGGTCGAGTTCGCGCTGCTGCGGCGCCTGCCCGGTGAAAATCTCCACATAATCGGCGATCCGCCTCAGCCGCTCGGCGCTGTCTTCCTGCGTCTGCATGGAGATGTAACCGATCTGGGTCAGGTAGACGGCCCGTGCGCGGACATCGGCGCGCGCCGCGTCCTGGCCAAAACGCCGGAACATGCACGTCAGTGCCTCGATGCGCTGCGTGTCCGCCTTGTGAACCTCGTCCGCTATCCCGGGCGATTGCAGCGCCCAGCTCCTGATCGCGAATTCGAACCTGGAATCGAACAATCCGCTGTCGAGCCAGCAGTCGCAGACGTTGAGCATCGCCTCGGCGACGGTCTCCGCATAGGCCTGGGTGCGTTCGGCCAGGTTGCCGGTGTTCTTCTGCCGCCAGCGCGCGATCAGGGCGTCGAGCAACTCCTCGCGGTTCTTGAAGAACCAGTAGAAGCTTGTGCGCGACAGGTTGAGCGACTTGGCGAGCGGCTGGATCTTCACAGCGTCCACGCCGGCCTCGAGCAACGTCTCGTAGGCGGCCTCCAGCCACAGGTCCGCGGATCCGCGCCAGCCACTGTCTTTCGAAGTCTGGTTCATGGCCGTTTCCTACGGAGGAGCGACAGGCAAGTCAATTTCATTGACGCATATGAACATGAAATTGACACTAGTGAACATTTCTAGGTACCCTGCCTCCGCAGTCGTCATTCCGAGCCAGACAGCGGAGCCAGGCCATGTCGAGCGATCCCCTTCTGCAGCCCTATCAGCTCAAGCACCTGAAGCTGCGCAACCGCATCATCGTCACCTCGCACGAGCCGGCCTATCCGGAAGACGGCATGCCGAAAGGACGTTACCGCGCCTATCACGCGGAGCGGGCCAGGGGCGGTGTCGCGATGACCATGACGGCGGGGTCGGCCGCCGTTTCCAGGGACAGTCCGCCGGTCTTCAACAACATCCTCGCCTGGAAGGACGAGGTCGTGCCCTGGGTGAGGGAACTCACCGACGCGGTGCACGAGGAAGGCGCCGCGATCATGATCCAGCTGACCCATCTCGGCCGGCGCACCCGCTGGGACAAGGCCGACTGGCTGCCGGTCGTCTCGCCCTCGCACAGCCGCGAGCCGTCGCATCGCGCCTTCCCCAAGAAGGCCGAGGACTGGGATATCGCGCGCATCGTCAAGGACTATGCGGACGCGGCGGAGCGCATGCAGGCGGGTGGCATGGACGGCATCGAGTTGCAGGCCTACGGCCACCTGATGGACCAGTTCTGGTCGCCGCTGACGAACGAGCTTGATGGCCCCTATGGCGGCTCTCTCGACAACCGGCTGCGCTTCACCTTCGATGTGCTCTCTGCGATCCGCGAGCGAACCGGACCCGACTTCATCGTCGGCGTTCGCTATACCGGCGACGAGATGTCGGAAGGCGGCCTGACGAAGGCGGACGGGATCGAGATATCGAAGCGCCTCAGGGACAGCGGTCTGGTGGATTTCCTCAACGTCGTCAGGGGGCACATCGACACCGATGCCGGCTTGACCGACGTCATCCCGATCCAGGGCATGGCCGGCTCCCCGCATCTCGACTTCGCGGGGGAGATCCGGGCCGCCACCGGCTTCCCGACTTTCCATGCAGCCAGGATCCCGGACGTGGCGACCGCGCGGCATGCGATCGAAAGCGGCAAGCTCGACATGGTCGGCATGACCCGCGCCCACATGACCGATCCCCATATCGTGCGCAAGATCATCGAAAAACGGGAAGACGAAATCCGTCCTTGCGTGGGAGCGAATTACTGCCTCGACCGGATCTATCAGGGTGGCGCGGCCTATTGCATTCACAACGCGGCGACAGGCCGCGAGGAGACCATGCCGCATGTGATCCCAAAGGCAGCCGCGCGGCGGAAGGTCGTCATTGTCGGGGCCGGTCCCGCCGGCATGGAGGCGGCGAGGGTCGCAGGCGAGCGCGGTCACGAGGTCGTCGTCTTCGAGGCGGCCAATGTCGCCGGCGGCCAGGTGCGCCTGACGGCCCTGAGCGCGCGTCGCCGCGAGATGATCGGCATCATCGACTGGCGCATGGCGCAATGCGAGAGGCTCGGGGTGAGCTTCCGGTTCGACACCTGGGCCGAGGCGGAGACCGTGCAGGCGGAACATCCGGACGTGGTCGTCATCGCCACCGGCGGCATGGCGCATACCGAGGTGCTGAAAGAGGGCAACGAACTCGTCGTCTCCTCCTGGGACATCATTTCCGGGGACGTGAAACCCGGCGCCAATGTTCTCGTCTTCGATGACGCGGGAGACCATGCCGGGCTCCAGGCGGCGGAAATCGTCGCCGGCACCGGGGCGAAGGTGGAAATCATGACGCCCGACCGCTCCTTCGCGCCCGAAGTGATGGCGATGAACCTGGTTCCCTACATGCGGTCGCTTCAGAAACTGGATGCCACCTTCACCGTCACCTACCGTCTGGAGGCGGTCGAGAGGAACGGGAACCGGCTGATTGCCCATGTCGGCAGCGACTATGGCGGCGTGTTGAAGCAGCGCCACGTCGATCAGGTGGTCGTCAACCACGGCACGATCCCGCTCGATGATCTCTATTTCGAGCTCAAGCCGCTGTCCCGCAATCTGGGGGAGGTCTCGCATGACGACCTGATCGCGGGAAAGCCGCAATCGGTGATGCGCAATCCGGACGGTGCGTTCCAGCTTTTCCGCATCGGCGATGCGGTCGCGGCGCGCAACACCCACGCCGCGATCTATGACGCGCTGCGGCTGGTCAAGGACATCTGACTCCGGAGCAGGGGCGCAGGGCGCAGGGGGCAG
>NZ_JASHIK010000013.1 GCF_030733745.1 Stappia sp. MMSF_3263
TCAAACGCGAACGCCGCCGCAACGGTCAGCCGAAGCTTGCGTTGCGGCGGTCAGGCATGTCCTCTCGGGCAGGCGATTGGCGCCCCTTACGGGCAGACGACCCGATAGCGGCGGCCGTAGCGATCCCGCGCGATGCAGTTCTTCGGCGTGGTGGCCGAACCGACCATGGCACCGCCGACGCCGCCGATGACGCCACCCACGAGAGCGCCGCCGACATCGCCGGTTGCCGCCGCTCCGATCACCGCACCCGTTGCGGCGCCAAGGCCACCGCCCACAAGTGCGCGGTCGCGCTGGCTGTCGGACTGGCATGCCGCCAGCAGAAGCGCAGCTGCGCCCACAAGAACAATCCTGACCATCCTATAACTCCTCACATGTCCACTTGGTTCCGGCGAATGTCGCCTCCCGGTAGGCACCACCACGGGAGAGGGCGAACCGTCCCTCCGTTGCAGCCTATCTGAGCACTAAAACACCATTCAGTCTAGCAGATCGCTGGAGCGAAGGTGTGACGCAGATCATTGGATGCTCGTTCCTTTTGACGATTTTCCGCGAGAGGGAAATGGTGTGCTAGTTGCGCAGCCGGCGCAGCAGGCCGAGCGTCGAGGCGTCGCGCCCCTTCGCCGGCGCGCGGCCGTCGACCATCGGCAGCAGTTCCCCGGCAAGCACTTTCCCCAGTTCCACGCCCCACTGGTCGAAGGAATTTATGTTCCAGATCGCGCCTTCCACGAACACCCGGTGCTCGTAGAGCGCGATCAGGCGGCCGAGCGCGAAGGGCGTCAGTCGCTCATGCAGGATGGTGACCGAGGGACGGTTGCCCGGGAACACCTTGTGCGGGGCGAGCCGGGCGACATCGTCCTGGCTTCGGCCCTCCGCGCGCAGGATCGCTTCGGCTTCCTCCCTCGTGCGGCCGTTCATCAAGGCTTCCGACTGGGCCAGGCAGTTTGCCGCCAGCAAGGCGTGATGGTGGGCAAGGTCCGGCTCGTGTCCCTTTGCGGCGAGAATGAACTCGCACGGGATCACGTCGGTGCCCTGGTGCAGGAGCTGGTAGAAGGCGTGCTGGCCGTTGGTGCCGGGTTCGCCCCAGACCAGCGGGCCGGTTGCCTCGCTCACCGGATCGCCGGCAAGCGTCACCCGCTTGCCGTTCGATTCCATGTCGAGCTGTTGGAGATAGGCGGGCAGGCGGGCGAGCCGCTGGTCGTAGGGAAGGACCGCCCGGGCCGGAAAGCCGCAGGCATTGCGATGCCATATGCCGGCAAGACCGAGCAGCATCGGCAGGTTGACCTTTGCTTCCGCCGTCTCGAAGTGCCGGTCCATTGCATGGGCGCCGTCGAGAAAGGCGCCGAAATCGTCAGGCCCGATGGCAATCATCACCGGCAATCCGATTGCCGACCAGACGGAATAGCGGCCGCCGACCCAGTCCCAGAAACCGAAGGTGTGGCTGGCGGCAATGCCGAAGGCGTCGACCTTGTCGAGGGCTGTGGAAACGGCGGCGAAGTGGGCGCCGACGGCCTGCTCGCCGAGATGGCGGACGATCCAGGCGCGCGCCGTCGCGGCATTGGTCATCGTCTCTATGGTGGTGAAGGTCTTCGACGCGACGATGACGAGCGTTGTCGCCGGGTCGAGTGGCTTCAGCGTGTCCGCGATATGGGCGCCGTCGACATTCGACACGTAGTGCAGGCGGGGACCGTCGGCGAAGGGGGCAAGCGCCTGTGTCACCATGGCCGGCCCCAGATCGGAGCCGCCGATGCCGATATTGACCACGTCGGTGAAGGGATGTCCGCCCGAGCCGGTGAGGGCGCCGTTTCGAACGGCGTCGGAGAATGCGGCCATGCGCGCCAGCGTTGCCTCAACGTCGGGCGTCACGTCGTGCCCGTCGATCTCGACCGGGCTGCCAGAACGGTTTCTGAGCGCGACATGAAGCACCGCGCGGCCTTCCGTCGAGTTGATCGGGCGACCCTCGAACATCGCCGCCCGCCGATCCTCCACACCGCGCGCACGGGCAAGGGCGGCGAGGGCGTCAATCGCCTCGCGGTCCCAGTGCATCTTGGAAAAGTCGATGAGCAGGTCGTCGAACGCGACACAGAGCTTGTCGAACCGGCCGGGGTCTTCGGCGAAGATCCGGCGCAATCCCTTTGCCTGCAGGTCCGTGGCCCGCTGCTTCAGCTCATGCGGCATGGCTGCCTGCGTCATCGGTGTCCTCCTCTTTCAATGTCCTTGGAGCGGGCGGCATTCGGTGGATCCCGACCCTAGGCAAGCAATGTGGCGCAATACCAGCCATAGGCCGCGAGAAACGGGAGCCCGGCGAGACGCGGCGCGCGGCCGGGGATGGCGAACAGCAGGGCGGCAAGCGCCAGTGAAGCGACCAGCATCACCGGAATGTCGAAGGTGGCCATCCGATTGGCGATCGGAACGGGTGCAAGCATCGCGGTCACGCCGAGAATGCCCAGAATGTTGAAGATGTTGGAACCGACAATGTTGCCGATGGCAATCTCCGGTTGCCGGCGAAACGCGGCGGTGACGGAGGTCGCAAGCTCCGGCAGGCTGGTGCCGACGGCCACCACCGTAAGCCCGATCACGGCCTCCGACAGGCCGAAGGCACGTGCGATCCGGGTGGCGCCGTCGATCAGGCAGTCGGCACCGAAAACCAGGGCTGCGAGACCGCCGCCGACAAGGGCAAGCGCCTGCCAGACCGGCATCAGCCGGGCGGCGTCGACGATGTCGACAGATTCGCTGCGGCCGGTCTTTGCGCAATAGCCGAGATAGCCGGCAAGCACGGCCACGAACGCGATGCCGACCGGTGCGGACAGGGTGCCGGTCCAGGCAACGACGGCCAGGGCGAAGGCGCTTGCGAGCATCGCCGCAAGGTCGCGGCCGAGCCCGTCGATGCGCGTCGGCACGGCCGCGACGAGCATTGTGAGGCCGAGAATGAGCAGGATGTTGGCGGTGTTGGATCCGACCGCGTTGCCCACGGCGATATCCGGCAGGCCGGCCATGGCTGCCTGCAGGGAGACCAGCAGTTCCGGCATGGAGGTGCCGAAACCGACGATGGTCAGGCCGACAAGGAGAGGCGGTACGCGCAGTCGCGCGGCCAGCGAGACCGCGCCGCGCACAAGCGCGTCGCCGCCGCCGAAGAGCAGGGCAAGACCAAGGGCGAGAAGCCCGGTATCGATGAGCATGACAAGGCTCCGGCGCCTCGGGCGGGGCGTGCCGGAGGCGACAAGGGAGGACTGCGTGGCGACGGAATGCCGCCTCGGGAAACTGCAGGTCCGGGCGCGCGGGGCGCCGGTTCGGCGGCTGCCGGATCAGGTCCCGGTCGGGTCCTGCCGGAGCAGGTCGCGTTCGCCCTCGAAGGCCATCACGGCGAGCTTCCAGGTGGCGAGGGTGGCCGCCGGCAGGAGCACGGCCGCGACCAGTGCGATGCCGGTCTGACCGAGCGACAGGATGCCGCTCAGCGCCCATAGGAAGCCGAGGGTCATGGTCCAGACTTCGGCGCCGAACAGGGCGATCGCGGAGACGAGTATGATGTAGAAGACAATGCCCGGACGCGCGTCGCGCGTGCGGGGTGAAACCGCCGGTTGGGTGGCGGCAGGCGAGCCTGGCATGGCCTTGACCCTCGAAGGACGCGGGCATGATCGCTCGCGGCCAAGCGCAAATGGGAAGGTCCGGGGCCGCGCGCAAGACCTGCCTGCGGGCCTGCGCGGGATATTTTTTCACGCCCGTTGCCACGCCGGGCGGCGGTCAGGAAAGCGCGGCGGCGAGGCGCGCCCGCGCCTCGATCCCGGCCCAGTCGCCACTGGCGATCGCGTCCGCCCCGGCGATCCATGAGCCGCCGACGCAGACGACGTTGGGGAGCGCCAGATAGGTCGGGGCGCTTTTCTCGGTGATGCCGCCGGTCGGGCAGAAGCGGGCGGCAGGCAGCGGCGAGGCGAGGGACCTGAGCAGGTTGGCGCCGCCGACGGCTTCCGCCGGGAACAGCTTCAGCCGCGAGTAGCCTGCCTCCAGCAGCCGCATCACTTCCGAGGCCGTTGCCGCGCCCGGCAACAGCGGGACGTCGTGTCCGGAGGCCGCCTCGATCAGCGCTCCGGTGGCGCCGGGCGAGACGACGAACGTCGCCCCGGCGGCGACAGCCTCGTCATACTGGAAGGCGTCGAGCACGGTGCCGGCGCCGACCATCGCGCCTTCCACCTCGGCGGCGACGGCCCGGATCGCCTCCAGCGCGCGGGGGGTGCGCAGCGTGATCTCGATGGCCGGCAGTCCGCCGCGCACCAGGGCGCGCGCCATCGGCACGGCCTTGGCCGGATCCTCCACGATCAGCACCGGGATGACCGGCGCGGCGCCCATGACGCGGTCGAGGATGTCGGTGTTCTGTGCCATTGCGTCGAATGCTCCGGATGGTTGCGCGCCGGCAGGGGCGCGGGGAAAGGATCAGGCGCCGAGGAGATCAGGCGCCAAAGACATGGGCGCCCTGGTCGGCGGGACCGGCATGGGCCCTGAAGGCGGCGAACAGCTCGCGGCCGATGCCCTGCTGGTGCGCCGAAAGATCGGCCGTCGCGGGGGCGCGGGCCTCGAACTCGGCTGCGTCGACGAGAACCTCGAGCCGGCCGGTGGTGGCGTCGACGCGGATCATGTCGCCGTCGCGGATGCGGGCGATCGGGCCGCCGTCAACGGCTTCCGGCGTCACGTGGATGGCCGCCGGCACCTTGCCCGACGCGCCCGACATGCGCCCGTCGGTGACAAGCGCGACGCGGATGCCGCGATCCTGGAGGACGCCGAGTGCCGGTGTCAGCTTGTGCAGCTCCGGCATGCCGCAGGCCCGGGGGCCCTGGAAGGGCAGCACGGCGATGAAATCCTGCGTCAGTTCGCCGGCCTTGAAGGCGTCCTGCACGGCTTCCTGGGAGTTGAAGATCCGCGCCGGCGCCTCGATCATCCGCCGTTCCGGTGCGACCGCCGAGACCTTGATGACCGCCCGTCCGAGATTGCCGTCGAGCACGGTCAGCCCGCCATTGGGCTGGAACGGCTTGGCCACGGTGGACAGTACCTTCGCATCGCCGCTCTCGCGGGTCGCCGGTACCCAGGCGACGCCGCCGTCCTCGCCAAGGCGCGCCTCGACCGTATAGGTCGACAGGCCGGTACCGTTGACGGTGCGCACGTCCTCGTGCAGCAGGCCTTCCGACAGAAGTTCGCCGATCAGGTAGCCCATGCCCCCGGCCGCCTGGAAGTGGTTCACGTCGGCCATGCCGTTGGGATAGATGCGCGCGATCAGCGGCACCGCCTCGGAAAGGTCCGAGATGTCGTCCCAGGTCAGCCGGATGCCGGCCGCATGGGCGATGGCGACAAGGTGCAGGGTGTGGTTGGTCGAGCCGCCGGTCGCATGCAGGCCGACGACGCCGTTGACGATGGCGCGCTCGTCGATCATCTCGCCGACGGGCGTGTAGGCGTTGCCGAGCGCGGTCAGCGCCAGGGCACGCTTGGCCGCTTCCTTCGTCAACGCATCGCGCAGCGGCGTGTTTGGATGGACGAAGCTTGCCCCCGGCAGGTGCAGGCCCATGATCTCCATCAGCATCTGGTTGGAATTGGCCGTCCCGTAGAAGGTGCAGGTGCCGGGAGAGTGGTAGGACTTGCTCTCCGATTCCAGCAATTCCGCGCGGCCGATCTTGCCTTCCGCGTAGAGCTGGCGGGTCTTGGCCTTCTCGTCGTTGGAGATGCCGGAGGGCATCGGCCCGGCCGGCACGAAGACCGCCGGCAGGTGGCCGAAGGAGAGCGCCGCGATCATCAGCCCTGGCACGATCTTGTCGCAGATGCCGAGGAACACGGCGGCGTCGAACATCTGGTGCGACAGGCCGACGGCCGCCGACATGGCGATCACGTCGCGGGAAAACAGCGACAGCTCCATGCCGGTCTGGCCCTGCGTGACACCGTCGCACATGGCAGGCACGCCGCCGGCCACCTGGGCGACACCGCCGACCTCGCGCGCCGCGTCGCGGATCAGTTCGGGAAAGCGCTCATAGGGCTGATGTGCGGAGAGCATGTCGTTATAGGCGGTGATGATGCCCAGATTGGGCACCACGTCGCCGGCAAGCCGCGACTTGTCGGTGACGCCGCAGGCGGCGAAGCCGTGGGCAAGGTTGCCGCAGGACAGCGTCGAGCGCTTCGGGCCGGCCTCGCCGGCGGCGCGGATCCGCGCAAGATAGCGCGTGCGGCTGTCGCGGCTGCGCTCGGTTATGCGTTCGGTGACGGCTGCGAGTGTCGAATGAAGGCTCATGGCGGTCTCCGTCCTTTCGGTTGCGGCGCCCGGGCGGGAGATGTCCGGGACCGGCTTTCCTGTTGGACCGGCGGGTGTGATACCCGTTCCGGCACGATGTTTAAATCGATTTAATTTCGTCTTCAACCGGGCGCCGTGCCCGATGGAGATGCGCGGGGCGACACGGTCGGGCGGGCGGCCGCCATACCGGTCAGATCAGGTCCTCGAACCAGGTCCGCCCGTCGCGCTCAATCAGGGCGATGGCGGCGGAGGGCCCCCAGGTACCGGAGGTATAGCCCTTCGGCGGTTCCTTCTGGCTCGCCCAGGCCTGCAGGATCGGATCGACCCAGGCCCAGGCGGCTTCCACCTCGTCGCGGCGCATGAACAGAGTCTGGTTGCCGCGGATCACGTCCATGATCAACCGCTCATAGGCATCCGGGTTGCGCACCTTGAACGCCTTGGCGAAGGACATGTCGAGCGGCACCTGGCGCAGGCGCATGCCGCCCGGTCCGGGGTCCTTGATCATCACCTGCATGCGCACGCCCTCGTCCGGCTGCAGGCGGATGACGAGACGGTTGGAAGAGATCGCGCCGGCCTCCTCGCCGAAGATCGAATGCGGGATCGGGCGGAACTGCACGACGATCTCGGAGACGCGGGCGGCGAGCCGCTTGCCGGTGCGCAGGTAGAAGGGCACCGTCGCCCAGCGCCAGTTGGCGATCTCCGCCTTGACGGCGACGAAGGTCTCCGTCTGCGAGGCGGGGTCGTCGAGCTCCTCCAGGTAGCCGGGCACGGCCCCGCCGGACGAGGCCCCGGCCCGGTACTGGCCGCGCACCGTCGCCCGTGCCGCCAGTTCGGCGTCCATCGGCCGCAAGGCCTTCAGCACCTTCAGCTTCTCGTCGCGCACCGAATCCGCGTCCATCGACTCCGGCGGCTCCATGGCGACAAGGCAGAGCAGCTGGAGGATGTGGTTCTGCACCATGTCGCGCATCGCGCCGGCGGTATCGTAATAGCCGGCGCGACCCTCGACGCCGAGCGATTCGGCCACGGTGATCTGCACATGGTCGATATGGGCGGCGTTCCACAGCGGCTCGAACAGCGCGTTGGCGAAGCGCAGCGCCATCAGGTTCTGCACCGTCTCCTTGCCCAGATAATGGTCGATGCGGAAGATCTGGTCCTCGCGGAAGACCGCGCCGATCGCCGCGTTGACCGCCCGTGCCGAGGCGCCGTCCTTGCCGATCGGCTTCTCGATGACGACGCGGGCAAGATTGGTGGACAGTCCATTCGCGCCGATACGTTCGCAGATCGGGCCGAAGAAGTCGGGCGAAACGGCGAGATAGAAGGCGCGGACCACCTCCTCGCGCCCTGTGAGGGCAGCGGCGAGCTCGCGCCAGCCCCGGTCGCCGGCCGCGTCGACGGCGAGGTAGGAGAGCCGGTCAAGGAACCGGGCAAGGGCCGCGTCCTCGATGTCGCTGACATGCTCGCGCACCGCTTCGTCCGCGAACCGGCGGTAGTCGGCATCCGACATGTCGCGGCGCGAGCAGGCGAGAATGCGGGCATCCAGCGGGATTTGCCCGTCGAGATCCCGGTGATAAAGCGCCGGCAGAAGCTTGCGGTGGGCAAGGTCGCCGGTCGCACCGAAGACGATCAGGTCGAACGGGGCTACTTCGATGACGCGCGTTGCCATTGCGATCCTTTCAAAAGGCGGGTCATGCCTTCGGGTACCCCTTCAGGCGGCGAGGTCGGCGCGGCGGGGGAGGTCCGCTCCGCGCCGGGTACAGGTAATTGCGGCGGCCCGCCCGGCATAGGCGAGCAGGCCGGCGAGCGTTTCGGCGTCGAGCCCCTTCAGCGCCGCGCGGGTGCGCCCGACCGTTTCCCCGAGGCGCGCCAGCAGGGCCGCCTGGTAGGTGTCGCCGGCGCCGACCGTGTCGGCCACGGTAACGCGCTGGCCCTGGTCGGAGGCGACGGTGCGAGCCGTCACGCCAAGGGCGCCGTCGCCGCCACGGGTGATCACCACCAGCGCCGGTCCGTGCTCCAGCCAGTCGCGGGCGAGGGCCAGCGGATCGGCACCGGGATAGAGCGTCTCGACATCCTCCGCGCTGATCTTGAGCAGGTCCACATGCGGCAGCAGTACGCTGATGCGGTTCCGCCAGGCATCGAGATCGGCGACCACGGTCGGTCGGATGTTCGGATCATAGGCGATCATTCGGCGGCCATGCTCGCGCGCGGCGAGCGACAGCAGCGTGTCGCCGATGGTCGGCACCAGCGCGGAGAAGGAGCCCAGATGAACGGTGTCGATCGCCTCCGGCAGGTCGGGAATGTCGGCGGGGGAGATCATCCGGTCGGCCGCCCCCTCGCCGCAGAAACTGTAGGCGGGGCTTCCGACGGCGTCGAGGCCGACGAGGCTCAGCGTTGTCGGCGCGTCGCTGTCGACGACAAGGCTCGTGTCGACGCCTTCCCGCTCCAGCGCCGCCTTCAGCCTGCGGCCGAGGAAGTCGCGCGACAAGCCGCCGAAATAAGCGGCCGGTGTCTCCAGCCGGGCAAGCCCGACGGCGACGTTGAAGGGCGAGCCGCCGATGCGCGCATCGAGCGTCAGCCGCTCGCCGTCCTCCTCGGCAAAGAGATCGAACAGCGCTTCGCCGCATACGAGAATCATGTCGTTCGGTTTCCGTTTGTCTGGTCCGGTTGGTCTGTCACGCCGCCTCGGCCTGCGGTGGCTCCATCGCACCGGTCATGATGGCGACCGCGTCCGACATGGAGAAGTCGCCGGGCTTGATGACACAGGCGCGACGCCCGAGCCTGTGAATGTGGATGCGGTCGGCCACCTCGAACACATGCGGCATGTTGTGCGAGATCAGCACGATAGGCAGGCCGCGCGCCTTCACGTCACGGATCAGGTCGAGGACCTTGCGGCTTTCCTTGACGCCGAGCGCTGCGGTCGGTTCGTCCATGATCACCACCTTGGAGCCGAAGGCGGCGGCGCGCGCCACGGCAACGCCCTGGCGCTGGCCGCCGGACAGCGTCTCCACCGCCTGGTTGATGTTCTGGATGGTCATCAGGCCAAGCTCCGACAGCTTGTCCCGGGCGATCTTTTCCATCGCCTTGCGGTCGAGCTTGCGCAGGTATTTGCCCATCCATCCCCGCATGCGGATCTCGCGGCCCATGAACAGGTTGTCGGCGATCGACAGGGCCGGCGACAGGGCAAGGTTCTGGTAGACCGTCTCGATGCCGGCGTCGCGCGCGCGCATTGGCGAGGAGAAATGGACCGGCTTTCCCTCCAGCCGGATTTCGCCCTCGTCGGGGGTGACGGCGCCGGAAATCGCCTTGATCAGCGTGGACTTGCCGGCGCCGTTGTCGCCGATCACGGCGAGCACCTCGCCGGGATAGAGGTCGAAATCGGCCCGGTCGAGGGCGACGACGCGGCCATAGCGCTTGACGAGGCCGGTTGCTGTGAGGATCGGTTCGCCGGTCATGCTGCAACCTTTCTGATCCATTGGTCTATGGCGACGGCCGAGATGATCAGCACGCCGATCAGGAGATAGGTCCATTGCGGGTCGGTGCCGATCAGGCGCAGGCCGAGCGAGAAGACGCCGACGATGAGCGCGCCGAACAGCATGCCGAGGATCGAGCCGCGTCCGCCGAACAGCGAGATGCCGCCGATCACCACGGCCGTGATCGATTCGATGTTGGTGAACTGGCCGGTGGTGGGCGAGACCGAGCCGAGACGGCCGATCATGGCCCAGCCGCCAACGGCGCAGATCAGCCCGGCCAGCGTGTAGACGGAGATGCGCATGCGCGAGACGCGCACGCCGGCCAGTTCCGCCGCCTCCGGATCGTCGCCGATGGCATAGACATGCCGACCCCAGGCGGTGTGGTTGAGCACGTAGTTGAGCACGATGACCAGCGCGAACATGGCGATCACGCCATAGGTGAAGACAGCGCCGCCGATGTTGAACTTCTCGCCGAAGAACTGGAGGATCGGCGCCTGCGCCTCGATGTCCTGGCTGCGGATGGTCTCGTTGGCGGAGAACAGGAAGTTGGTGGCGAGCACGATCTGCCACATGCCCAGGGTGACGATGAAGGGCGGCAGCCGCATCCAGGCGACGAGCACGCCGTTGATGAAGCCGCACAGCATGCCGCAGGCCAGGCCGCACAGGACCGCGATCTCCGGCGGCAGGCCATAGCGGAAGGTGAACTGGCCCATCACCACCGATGACAGGACCATGATCGCGCCGACCGACAGGTCGATGCCGGCGGTGAGGATCACCAGCGACTGGGCGCAGCCGACGATGCCGACGATCGCCACCTGCTGCAGGATCAGCGTCAGCGCGAAGGGCGAGAAGAATTTCGAGCCGAGCAGGATGCCGAACACCGCCAGCGACAGGACCAGCACGATCAGCGGCACGAATTCGGGCCGCGCGTGGAGCCGGTGCTGGATCCTGTCCAGCAGCGAGCGATGGTGGCTGTCGAAGGTGGCAACCGTCGCGGCACTGCCCGCGAGGTTCTTGTCGAAATCGTCCGCACCGGATGTCTGCGCGTCGCTCATGCTCTCCTCCCCGGAAGGGGGCCTGGTTGGTCCCGGCCCTGCCTGGCGCGATGCGGGGGCGGAGCGTTTCCGCCCCCGCGTTGATGGTTGGTTCGGATCGTCATGTCCGACCAGTCAGGCGATCAGCCCCAGCACTTGTCCGTGCCTTCCTTGGTGTCGATCGAGCTGACGCCCTCGGCCGGCTTGTCGGTGACGAGCGCCACGCCGGTGTCGAAGAAGTTCTTGCCCGGGGTCGGCTCCGGCTTGGCGCCGCTGTCGGCGAAGGCCTTGATCGCCTCGATGCCGAGCGAGGCCATAAGCAGCGGGTATTGCTGCGAGGTGGCGCCGATGACGCCCTCGGCGACATTCTTGACGCCCGGGCAACCGCCGTCGACCGAGACGATCAGCACGTCGTTCTCGCGTCCGACCGCCTTCAGCGCCTCGTAGGCGCCGGCAGCCGCCGGCTCGTTGATCGTGTAGACGACATTGATCGTGGGATCCTTGGTGAGAAGGTTCTCCATCGCCGTGCGGCCGCCTTCCTCGTTGCCGGACGTGACGTCGTTGCCGACGATGCGCGGATCGTCCTCGTCGCCCCAGCGGGCCGGGTCCTTCACGTCGATGCCGAAGCCGGTCAGGAAGCCCTGGTCGCGCAGCACGCCGACGGAAGGCTGGCTGACGGCGAGATCGAGCATGGCGATCTTCGCGTCGGCGGCGGCATCGCCAAGCGTTGCCTTCGCCCACTGGCCGATCAGTTCGCCGGCCTTGAAGTTGTCGGTGGCGAAGGTTGCATCGGCCGCGTCGATCGGCTCCAGCGGTGTGTCGAGGGCGATCACCAGGATGCCGGCGTTGCGGGCCTGCTCGACGCTGTCGACGATGGCCTTGGTGTCGGAGGCGGTGATCAGGATGCCCTTGGCGCCGTCGGCGATGCAGGTCTCGATGGCGGCGACCTGGCTTTCGTGGTCGCCGTCGATCTTGCCGGCATAGGACTTCAGCTCGATCCCGAGCTCCGCTGCCTTGGCCGTGGCGCCTTCCTTCATCTTGACGAAGAAGGGATTGGTGTCGGTCTTGGTGACGAGGCAGGCGGAAATGTCCGCTGCCATCGCCGGCGCTGCGGCCGTCATCGCGAGCATCGAGCCGGCAAGCATCAGTTTGCGTAGCATGTCAGTTCCTCCCAGGGTGTTTTGGCCAAGCTGTTTTCCAGGCCGTGTTGGCCGGCCGGCTCCTCATGCCGGGCGGTCATCCTGTGCAGGTCCGTTGCCGGCGCGCAGCCTTTCGGGGCCGGTGTCGGTTGCACTTCGCATCGCCTCGTTGGCCGTCAGGATCGCGGCGCGGGGCGAATAGTTGAAGAAGATCGGCAGGTTGGCGGCGCCTGCCGCGCCCGCGTCCTGGCCGAAGGAGCCGCGCTGCACGCGTGGCGGCCGGCGGGCTTCCGGGGCGGCGCGTTGAAGCGATTCCCCGAGCGCGGCGAGCAGCCGGTCGGCGAGGCCGCCGTCGATGTCGAAGTCGATGACGACGAGCGGCACGTCGATCAGCGAGATCGCCGACCAGATGGCCGGCGTCAGCGCGGCGACACAGTCCGCCATCCATTCGTCGACGGCGGGATGGCGCGCCGCGACCGCCTTTTCCAGATCGCCCCGGGTCTCGGCGCCCAGCCCGTGATGGGCCAGATGCCGTTTCAGCGCCACCATCGAGGCGCGGGTCAGCAGGATGTCGAGTTCGCCGCTGCGCGGCGCCGGGGCCGAGGCAAGGCGGCTCGGCGGCACCGGGATCATGGCGACGTCGCCGGCATTGCCGTTGACGCCCTTCAGGCAGTCGCCGCCATAGACGAGGCCGCCGCCGATGGCCGGTCCCATGAACAGGTAGAGGAAGTCGTCGGCATGCCGTCCGGCGCCGGAGAAAAGCTCGGCGATGGCGGCGGCCGTGCCGTCGTTTTCGGAAAAGACCGGGAACTCGATCGCCGCTTCCAGCATCTGCTTGAAGTCGATGTCGTCCCACAGGTGGAAATGCTCGCTCGGCAGGCCGAGCTCATGCAGCCAGGAGCCGAGATTGAAGGGCATTGCGAGGCCGACGCCGGCGATGCGGATACGCTCTTCCGGGGCGATCAGCTTCAGCAGGCTGGCGATGTCGCGCGAGACGATCTCGACGGCGCGCTCGGGCGAGGGCAGGAAACGGTCGTGCGACTGGCGGCCGATGATGCGGCCCGAAAAATCGGCGATCACCGTCTCGATCGAGGTGCGGTCGAGACGCACGCCGAAGCCGTAGGCCCCGGTCGGGGCGAGCCGCAGCATGGTCGCCGGCTGGCCGCGCCCGCCAAGGTGGCGCTTGCCCAGCGTCTCGATCAGGCCGAGGGCGCTAAGGTCCTGAATTATTCCGCCGATCGCCGCATTGGTAAGTTGGGCGAGGCGGGCAAGGTCCGCCTTCGAGGCCTCGCCGACACGGCGCAACACCTGCAGCACGATGCGCTCGTTGTAGCGGCGCAACTGCACGGAATTCGAGCCTTGTCCGACAAGCGGGCGTCTGGCCACCGCCTTGTTCCTCCCACGGAAGAGACGTTACGTCAGAATAGCCGGAAAAGGGCCTTCCCGACCATTCGCATTTATTTCTTTTAGTTGATTTATAAAATCTCTGATGGTGGCGACCTGTCAACTGAAATCGTTTTTGCACTGCGCAATTGCCCACCTGCCCGGGCAGGCTGGCGCGGGCCCGCTCGCCTGTGCCATGGTCCCGGTCAACACCGTCATGCCCGTATCGGCCCCGTATCGACTGTTCCGCCGTGCGGTTGCATCCGAGGAGACCTCCCATGCCGAACACCCTGGCAAAGCAAGCCTTCCTTGATCGTGCGATTGCCGCGGGGCGGGGCGAGGTGCCGGCCGACCTGGTGATCCGCAACGCCCTGCTGTTCTCGGTGATCGACGGGTCCGAGACCGAGACCGACATCGCAATCGTCGGCGAGCGGATCGTCGGCACGCATGGCGCCTATCGCGGCGATCGGGAGATCGATGCCGGCGGCCGGCATGCGGTGCCGGGCTTCATCGATACCCATCTGCATGTGGAATCCTCTCTCGTCACGCCGCTGGAATTCGACCGCTGCGTGCTGCCGCATGGCGTGACGACGGCAATCTGCGACCCGCACGAGATCGCCAATGTGCTGGGCGTCGAGGGCATCCGCTATTTCCTCGATGCGGCGGAGCGGACGCTCATGGACCTGCGCGTCAATCTCTCCTCCTGCGTGCCGGCAACGGTCTTCGAGACCGCCGGCGCGCGGCTGGAGATCGACGACCTCGCGCCCTTGCGCGACCACCGCGCGGTGATCGGGCTTGCCGAGTTCATGAATTTTCCCGGCGTGCTGGCCCGGGATCCTGCGGTTCTGGCAAAGCTCGCCGCGTTCCAGGACGGACACATCGACGGGCATGCGCCGCTGCTCTCCGGGCTCGACCTCAACGGCTATCTCGCCGCCCGCATCCGCACCGACCACGAGGCGACGAGCGCTTCGGAGGCGCGCGAGAAGCTCGCCAAGGGCATGACCATCCTGATCCGCGAGGGCTCCGTGTCGAAGGACCTGGAGGCGCTGGCCGAGGTCCTGACGCCGGACACGGCCTCCTTCGTGTGCCTGTGCACCGATGACCGCAACCCGCTCGATATTGCCGAGGAAGGCCATCTCGACAGCATGATCCGCCGGCTGATCGCGAAGGGCGCGCGTCCCTGCGATGCCTACCGCGCGGCAAGCTGGTCGGCGGCGACCGCCTTCGGCCTGCGCGACCGGGGGCTGGTGGCGCCGGGCTGGCGCGCCGACATCGTGCTGCTCGACGATCTCGAGGATTGCCGGGTCCATTCGGTGGTCGCCGCCGGACGGCCGGTCGATGCCGGGCTCTTCGCCGCGCGTCCCCCGCTGGCGCCGGTCGGGCTGGAGAGCGTCCATCTGCGCAAGATGAGCCCGGAGGATTTCCGCATCGCGGGCGACGGCGCCAACGCGCGCGAGGTGATCGGCGTCGTGCCGGGACGCATCATCACCGAGCGGCTGACCCGCTCGCTTGCCGTGTCGGAGGGTTTCGTGCCGGCCGATCCGGCGCAGGACGTCGCCAAGGTGGCGGTGGTCGAGCGGCACGGCCGCAACGGCAATATCGGCCGGGCCTTCGTCTCCGGCTTCGGCCTGACGCGCGGGGCCATCGCCTCCTCGGTCGGCCATGACAGCCACAATGTCTGCGTCGTGGGCGCGGACGACCTCTCGATGGCGAGCGCGGTCAACCGCATCGCCGCGCTGCAGGGCGGCTTCGTCGTGGCCGACGGCGAGCGGATCGTCGCAGAACTCGCCCTGCCGGTCGCCGGCCTGATGAGCCTCGAGCCCTTCGAGGCGGTCCGTCACGCGCTGGAGGCGCTGCGCCGTGCCGCCCGGGACCTCGGGTGCACCCTGCCTGAGCCCTTCCTGCAGGTTGCGTTCCTGCCCCTGCCGGTCATTCCCCATCTGAAGATCACCGACATGGGCCTCTTCGATGTCGACAGCTTTTCGCTCGTCGAATGAAGGACATGCGCGGATGGCGACGATTTGCGCGAAGCCGTGCTATTCTGGCTGGCGCGGTCATGCGGCAAGGGGGCTGTCGTCATTTAACGTTGACGTAAAGGGAAGCTTGATCCATGTTTTGCCGGCGCCGCGCAAGCCGGCGCTGCCGCCTGCGGGGGAGGAGGCGGCGAGACCAAGAACATCCGGTCCGGGAGGAACCACCTTGAGCGAACCCCAGGTTTGGCTTGCCGCTTTTCGTCCGCAGCCCATCCACACCTATCTCGACGACACGGTGCGCCAGTTCGGCCACCGTCCGGCGATCGACTTTCTCGGCAAGGGCTGGACCTATGCCGAGCTTGGCGCGCTGGTCGACAAGGCCGCCGCCGGCCTGCAGGCGATGGGGGTCGTCAAGGGCGAGAAGGTCGGCCTGTGCCTGCCCAACACGCCCTATTACACGATCTTCTACTTCGCCGTGCTGAAGATCGGCGGCGTCATCGTCAACTTCAATCCGCTCTATGTGGAGCGCGAACTGTCGTTCCAGGCGCGAGATTCCGGCGCGCGGATCATGGTGACCCTCGACCTCAGGATCATCTACGACAAGGTCGAGGCGGTTCGCCGCGAGGGCACGCTCGACAAGATCATCGTCTGCCCGATGGCCGACATCCTGCCGCAGCCCAAGAAGCTCCTGTTCACCCTGTTCAAGGGACGCGAGCGGGCGCGGATCCCGGATGACGCCGCCCATCCCCGCTACGGCGAGGTGATCGGCCACGGCGGCGCGCCGCGGGTCGCGGACATCAATCCCGACACGGACATTGCCGTGCTGCAATATACCGGCGGCACCACGGGCGTTCCCAAGGGGGCGATGCTCACCCATACCAATCTGGCCGCCAATCTGGAGCAGATGCGCACGCTGTTCTCCGCCGCCCGCCCGGGCGAGGAGAAGAAGCTCTGCGTGCTGCCCTTCTTCCACGTCTTCGCGATGACGGTGGCGCAGAACCTCTCGGTCGCCATCGGCGCGGAAATGGTGCTGATGCCGCGTTTCGAGCTGAAGATGCTGCTCGACACGATCCAGCGCAAGAAGGTCACGCTCTTCCCCGGCGTGCCGACGATCTACACGGCGATCAACAATGCCGAGATCACCAAGAACTACGATCTGACCAGCATCCGCCTGTGCTTCTCCGGCGGCGCGCCGTTGCCGGTGGAGGTCAAGGAGGAGTTCGAGCGGCGGACCGGCTGCCTGCTGGTGGAAGGTTACGGGCTGACCGAATCCTCGCCCGTGGTCACCGGCAACCCGCTCAACGAGAACCGCCGGTCGGGCTCCATCGGCCTTGCCCTTCCCGGCACCTCGCTGGAGTTCCACGACATCGAGGAGCCCGGCAAGCTGATGCCGGACGGCGAGAAGGGCGAGCTCGTGGTGCGCGGTCCGCAAGTCATGATGGGCTACTACAACCGGCCCGAGGAGACCGCGCGCACCATCCGCAACGGGGCGCTCCACACCGGCGATGTCGGCTATCGCGACAAGGACGGCTTCGTCTACCTTGTCGACCGGATCAAGGACCTGATCCTGTGCTCGGGCTACAACGTCTATCCGCGGGTGATCGAGGAGGCGATCTATCAGCATCCCAGTGTCGAGGAGACGATCGTCATCGCCATTCCCGACGCCTATCGGGGGCAGGCGCCGAAAGCCTTCGTCAAGCTGCGGACCGGCAAGAGCCTGAGTGCGGAGGACCTGCGCACCTTCCTGAAGGACCATCTTTCGCCAATCGAGTTGCCCCAGGAGGTGGAGTTCCGCGACAGCCTGCCGAAAACCATGGTCGGCAAGCTTTCGAAGAAGGAACTGGTCGAGGAGGAGAGCGCGAAACGCGCGCAAGAGGCCTGACCTTGGGCATCGTCCCCCAGGGGGACGGATGACGCGTCGCGCTTGAAGTGCGGGCGGCGGCTTGGCATTGTCGGATGCACGTTTTATTTCGCCGCAACAAGCTGCCCGCAAACAGGATTCCCGGCACGATGACGGCCGAACCGCCGACCTATCTGACGACCAAGGAAATGGCGGACCTGCTCCGCGTCAAGGAGCGCAAGATCTATGACCTTGCTGCTGCCGGGGAGATTCCGCACAGCCGCGCCACCGGCAAGCTGCTGTTCCCGCGCGAGGTGGTGCTGGCCTGGATCGAGAATGCCAGCGATGCGCCCGGCCACGAGGCCGCGCGCCCGCAGGTGGTTCTGGGGAGCCACGATCCGCTGCTGGAATGGGCCTTGCGCGAATCCGGGTCGGGCCTCGCCACGTTCTTCGACGGCAGTCTCGACGGGCTCGACCGGTTCGACCGGCTGGAAGGGATCGCCGCCGGCCTGCACGTGGTCGAGGACGAGGGCTGGAACAGGGAGCTGATTGCCCGGCGTTTCCGCTTCCGTCCCGTCGTCCTGGTCGAATGGGCCTGGCGCAGCCGCGGCATCATCGTGCCGCCGGGCAATCCCGCCTCGATCTCGGCCCTCCAGGATCTTGCCGGCAAGAGGATCGTGCGTCGGCAGGCTCAGGCCGGCGGGCAATTGCTGCTGGAGCGGCTTTTCGGCGAGGCGGGCCTTGCCGTGCCGCAGGGCGGCCCTGTTGCGCGCGACGAACGCGAGGCCGCACTCGCCGTGCTCGACGGCAGCGCCGATGCCGCCTTCGGCCTTGCCGCCTCCGCTCGCCAGTTCAAGCTGGATTTCGTGCCCGTGTGCGAAGAACGGTTCGATCTGCTCGTTGCCCGGCGCGAGTGGTTCGAGGCGCCGTTCCAGGCGCTGGTCGCCTTCACCCGCTCCCCGGCTTTTGCCGCCATGGCCGCCTCGCTTGGCGGCTATCGGGTGGACGGGATCCTGACCCCGCAGTTCAACGGCAGCTGAGGTCGCCCCCACCCCCCCCGGGGGCTGCGCCTATGGCGGGTCGGCACGTACGCCGCTGCGTGCCGTGACCTGGCGCCCGAGCCGGTTCTCGCGCCACACCGTGTAGAGCGCGCCGGCCACGATCAGTGCGGCGCCCGCATAGGTCGCCAGTGCCGGCAGGTCGCCGAAGACCAGGAAGCCGATCACCGTCGCATAGAGAAGCCTTGCATAGTCGAGCGCTGCCAGGGCAGAGGCCTCGCCGGCGCGGAAGGCGCGGATGTTGCACATCTGCCCGGCCCAGGACACCAGCCCGACGACCATCAGAAGGCCCCATTCGGCAAGGGTCGGCGTCACCCAGTAATAGAGCGCGATGGGCAGCATGATCAGGCCGACAAAGACCGCCTGATAGGTGAGGATCGTCACAGGCCTCTCCACCTGGGACAGCTTGCGGATGATGATCATGACGACGGCCGCCGCCGCCGCGCCTCCAACCGCCATCGCCGCGTAGATGTTGAAGCCGCTGTCGCCGCCCGGCTGGAGGATGACGATCACGCCGAGAAAACCGACCGCCGTTGCCGTCCAGCGATGCCTGCCGACGGTCTCGCCGAGAAACAGGATCGCGAAGATCGTCAGGAAAAACGTCTTGGAAAAGCCGATCGCGGTGGCGTCGGCAAGCGGCAGGTGGACGACGGCGGTGAAGCCGGTGAGCATCGCCACCGAGGCGCAGCTCACCCGGATGACATGCAGGTGGGGCCGGCTGGTCTTCAGCGATCCCGGCAGGCCGTAGATGATCGTCGGGGCGACGATCGTCGCCATCACCATCTGCCGGATGAAGATGATCTCGGCGACGTGAAGCCGTTCGCCGAGCAGCTTGATCAGGGTCACCATGAAGGTGAAGAACAGGCCGGCAACCAGCATCCAGAGAATGCCGCGCACATTGCCGGGCAGAAGCGAGAGCCGGTCGCCGGCATCGCGGTAGCGGTCCGCCAGCCCGTGTCGCCCCGAAGGCCTTGCGGCAGGCGCCTGTCTCCTCTTGCCGTTGTCGCCGGGGTCGGGGCGCTCTTGGTTTGCGGACATGGGCGGGCCGATCCGTGCCGGTGCGATGGGAGGCGGGGTTGAACCCGTCGAGGCGAGGCGGCAAGCATAGCGCGCCTCGCGGGCTAGGGGCAGGGCCCATTGAATTGGCGGACATGGTCGGAGCGAATTTGTGCGGATGCGAGAAGCAAGACCGCAGGAAGGCTGAAGCCTTTCAAGGTCTTGCGACGCTGACGCCCGTGCAAATTCGCCCGATCCGAAGGACGTCCGATCTGACGGCGATCAGCGGCGTCAAAGCTCTCGACCGGGGCGCCAACCCCGCTCTTCGAGCTTTTCCTGGCATCTCTTGTCATATCGAACGCCATTTTCGTCAATTTAACGGGTCCTGACCCTAGGCGAAAGGGGCGTGCTGCATACGCTTTCAACCGCCGTTTCGAGGCACTTGGCGAAAGGCGCCGATTGCCGTTACAGTTGCGGTCAACGCTTGGCTGGCGGCTCCGCCGCCGGTCCGCTCCGGCCGGGATCCTCCATGCCTGGACGGTTCGCCCTTGACCCTCCCGGTTCGCGCGACATGTCGCACGCAACGATTTTCACATTCACCGCAGCGATTTCCGGGCCCGGCCCGGCCGTAGCAACGAGGCATTTTCAATGAACGAGACGGTTCACGCCAAGTTCGGGATGGGTGCGCCCGTCCGCCGCAAGGAAGACGACGCGCTTGTCACCGGCAACGGCCGCTATACCGACGATCTTGCGCCGGAGGGGGCCTTGCGGGCTTTCGTCCTGCGCTCCTCCATGGCGCATGCCCGCATCGTGCTGGGGCCGCTTGACGATGCCCGCGCGGCGCCCGGCGTGGTCATGGTGATGAGCGCGGCCGATATTCCCGACCTCGGACTGATGCCCACCAAGGTGGTGCTGACCCAGACCGACGGCACCCGCCATGCGGTGCCGCCGCGCCCGGTGCTGGCCACCGACACGGTCCGCCATGTGGGCGAACCGGTGGTACTCGTCGTCGCCGACACGCTGGCCAATGCAAAGTCGGCGGCCGAACTCATCGAGATCGACTACGAGCCGCTCGATGCGGTGGTCGAGACCGGGGACGCCTTGAATCCCGGCGCGCCGCTCGTGTGGCCGGAAACGGGCACCAACGTCGCCTTCAACTACGAGATCGGCGACGCGGCCGCGACCGCCGCCGCCTTCGACACGGCCCATCACGTCACCCGCATCGAGATCGTCAACAACCGGCTCGTGTGCAACTACATGGAGCCGCGCGGCTGTATCGCCGAGTTCGATCCGCAGACGGGGCGCTACACGCTGACCGCCGGCACCCAGGGCGGCCACGGCATGCGCGACATCATCGCCGGCGACATTCTTCGCATCGAGAAGGATCGCCTGCGCGTCGTCACGCCGGATGTCGGCGGCGGTTTTGGCACCAAGAACTTCGTCTATCCCGAATATCCCGTCTGCCTGGTTGCCGCCGAGCGGCTGGGACGGCCGGTGAAGTGGATCTGCGATCGCACCGAGCACTTCCTCGCCGATGCGCATGGCCGCGACAATCTCGCGGTCGCCGAGATGGCGCTCGATGCGGACGGACGGTTTCTCGCGATGCGGGTCGACCTGATTGCCGCGATGGGGGCCTACCTGCACCAGTACGGGCCGTTCATTCCCTTCCTCGGCCTGTCGATGACGACCGGCCTTTACGACATCCCGGCCATGCACGCGGCGATGAAGGGCGTCTTCACCAACACCGTCCCGACGGACGCCTATCGCGGCGCCGGACGCCCGGAAGCGGCCTATCTTCTGGAGCGCCTCGTCGACAAGGCGGCGGCGGACATGGACCTTGCCCCGGCCGAGATCCGGCGGCGCAATTTCATCCGCCCGGAGCAGCTTCCCTACACCACCCACACGGGCCGCATGTACGACACCGGCGAGTTTGCCGCGCATATGGACAAGGCGCTGGCCGAGGCCGACTGGGACGGGTTCGAGGCCCGCGCGGTGGCGTCGGCGGAGCAGGGAAAATATCGCGGCATCGGCATGGCGACCTATATCGAGGCCTGCGCCTTTGCCGGCTCCGAGGAGGCGACGGTGGAGCTTGGCGGCGACGGCTCGCTGACGCTGCTGATCGGCACCCAGACCAACGGCCAGGGACACGCCACGGCCTATGGCCAGATCATCGCCGAGCAGTTCGGCGTCGATCTCGACCGGATCACCATGATCCAGGGCGACACCGACCGGGTGCGCAAGGGGGGCGGCACGGGCGGCTCGCGTTCGATCCCGATCGGCCTGCCATCCGTCCTGGAAGCCTCCAAGGCCCTGGTGAAGAAGGTCAAGGACCTGGCCGCCGACAAGCTGGAGGCCGGTGTCGAGGATCTGGAACTGGCGGAAGGGTCCGTGCGGGTCGTTGGCACCGACCGGGCGATCACTCTGGCCGAGATCGCGGCGACGGCGCCCGAGCCCCTTTCGGGCCGCGAGGAGGTGAAGCAGGCCGAGGCGACCTATCCCAACGGCACCCATGTCTGCGAGCTGGAGGTCGATCCGGAGACCGGCGACATCGAGCTTGTCGGCTATCTCATCGTCGACGACTTCGGGGTGACAGTGAACCCGATGCTGCTCGCCGGCCAGGTGCATGGCGGCGTCGTCCAGGCAATCGGCCAGGCCCTGATGGAGCACACCGTCTATGACGGCGACGGCCAGCTCCTGACGGCGTCCTTCCTCGACTACCGGATGCCGCGCGCCGCCGACATTCCCGACATCCGCTTCGAGACGCGCAACGTGCCCTCGACCACCAACGCGCTCGGCATCAAGGGCGCGGGCGAGGCCGGCACGATCGGGGCGGCGCCGGCGGTCATGAACGCGGTCAACGATGCGCTGCGTCGTGGTGCCGGCGTGCCGCAGATCGAGATGCCGGCGACGCCGTCGCGGGTGTGGGACGCGATCGCCGCCGCGCGCAACTGAAACCGGGGCAGGCCGGCGGGGTTCCGCGCCGCTGGCCTGCCGGTCTTACGCTAGGTCATGTGGCAGGCGCGGGGGTGCCTTGCGTTTTGCGCGGGAAAGCCCCTTGCGATTCATCATATAAATACGGAAAGTCGTTCCAAACCGGCGGGTTCAGGCACATGCCCAGCGTCGCTGGAGCCAGTCGTGGATCCTTGCCGGCATGCCTCTTGACCGTTCCGACCCCAATGAAGTTCCTGGCGACAATCCCGGCGACGTCCCGGCAGGTTCGACGCGTTCGCAAGAACCGCCCGTCGCCCCGCCCGCGCGCGAACTGAACGCCTACAATCCGCGTCTGGGCATTGGCCTGAAGGTGACTTCGGCGCTGATCTTCACCGGCATGGTCGCGATGGTGAAGGTCCTCGACGGCCGTTATCCGGTCGGCGAGCTGATCTTCGCCCGCTCCTTCTTCGGCATGATCCCGGTCCTTGTCATGGTCGCCTGGCAGGGGCAGCTCGCGGTCGCCTTCACCACCAGCCGCCCGTGGGGGCATGTCAGCCGGGCGATCGTCGGCGGCTCGGCGATGGCCATGTGGTTCGGCGCGCTGGCGCGCCTGCCGCTGCCGGATGCGACCGCCATCAGCTTCTCCGCGCCGCTGATCACCGTGGCGCTTGCCGCGATCATCCTGCGCGAGAAGGTGCGTGCCTACCGCTGGAGCGCGGTGGTCGTCGGGTTTTTCGGCATCCTCATCATCCTGTCGCCGCATCTGGGCGGGGCGGTGCTGAGCGAGGAGGCTTCGGAAGGCGCCATGCTCGCCTTCGCCGCGGCCGTGTTCATGGCGCTCGCCATGATCACCGTGCGCCGGCTGACCAGCACGGAGCGGACCTCGACCATCGTCGTGTGGTTCGCCGCCGTCACCTCGCTCTTCGCGCTGATGACCGCGCCCTTCGGCTGGGTCGTGCCGGACACGGGCGATGCGGTGATCCTGGTGCTCATCGGGCTGCTCGGCGGCGTCGGCCAGATCCTGCTGACCCAGAGCTACCGCTATGCCGATGCCTCGACCATCGCGCCGTTCGAGTACACGACGATGATCTGGACGGTGATTGTCGGCTGGCTGGTGTTTTCCGAGATCCCGACCGGGGAGGTGGTTCTGGGCGCGGTGATCGTCATCGGCGCGGGCGTCTTCGTCATCTACCGCGAGCGACAGCTCGGCCTCGACCGCTCCAAGGAGCGGCGCACGGTGACGCCATCCAAGGTGTGATCGCGGCGTCTGGCGGACGACCCAAGCGGAAGCGTTCGATTTGAGGTCGAGGCGACATCTCCGCCAGACAATTTGAGATGCAACGCCCCCGTATCGGCGATGGACCTTGCCGAAACCCGGCCGTGACGTCCTGGAAAGGTTCCGCTGAGGCCGTGCCCGCCGGAAGCACACACCGGTGGGGCCATAAGAAGCCTGCGTCTTATGCAGCTTCTCCGGTCAAATCCTCTGCAAGCATCAGCGCGTTGCCGTCGGGATCGTAGAATGTCGCGGTCTTGACCATGCCCTCGACGACATCCGTTTCGCCATCGAACCTGACCTTGGCCTCTTCCAGTTTCCGCCGCGCGGAATCCAGGTCGGCGATGCCGAAGACCGGCACGCAGTTGCCCGGCGCGGGCCTGGTGTGCTCGCCAAGGCCGATCGCGACGCCGGGCGTGTTCGTCCGAAGCTCGGACCAGCCAGCCTCGTCTGCGTGATAGAGCACCTCAAATCCCAACATGGTTTCGTACCACTTCGCGCTCGCATGGCGGTCCTTGACCGACATTGCGATGGTGATGGTTTGATCTACCGAAATGAGTGACATGGGCTTTCCTCATGATTCAAAATATACTAACTATATTTTATGGACATAGGGATGCTTGTCAACATCACTTCAAGGGCCTGGGCCTTGCCCATATTGTCGAGCCTGCATTCGGGTGTCGCCGGGCGGCAGGCGCCGCTCCTGGCCGCGACCGGCGCAAGCCGGACCGCCTTCGCGCAAAGCATGGATCACTTGATCGAAATGGGATTGGTTGAACGCAACCCCGGTTACGGTCATCCGCTGCGCCCGGAATTCCGGCTCACACAGATGGGAGGTGCTGCCGCTGTCATCGCCAACCGGGTCCGCTCTGTCTCCACGGAGGAAGACTGGCGGTTGCTGCGCCGATCCTGGACCTTGCCGGTGCTGACGTCGCTGCGCACGCCAAGCCATTTCAACGAGATCAAGCGAAGCCTGCCGTCCATAACGGACCGGGCCCTGTCGCAGTCGTTGAAATCAATGGAAGCAAGAAGCTGGGTGCGCCGCAGCGTTGACGGAGCCGCCCGCCCGCCAAGGTCCATCTACAGTGCGGTGAACACCGGCGGACTGATAAGTCAGGTCACTGCGCCTGAAATCAACTTCATCTAGAAGAACCGGCCGCTCCTCGTTTATCGGAACGCACCCTAGAACGCCTTGAAGGTGATGATCGTCTTGGTGTCGAGAATGCCGTCGAAGGGATGCAGCTTCTCGTTGACGAAGTGGCCGATATCGGCGTCGTCGTCGACATAGACCTTGACCAGGAGGTCGTAGTCGCCGGCCGTTGAGTAGATCTCGGAGGCGATCTCGGCGTCGGCGATGGCGTTGGCGACCTGGTAGGCCTTGCCCAGGTGGCACTTGATCATCACGAAAAACGGAACCATTTCAGTCTCCGGAGCCGGGGCGGCGGGTGCCGCGAGTCGCCCGACAGTGAAGCGGATGTCTTGGTGCGGGGCAAGGGGAACCTCGCCCGTTGGCGGCAGCACCCCCCGGCAAGGCATGAAACGGCCGGGTGGAAGCGTCGCGGAACCCGAAAACTTGAACGTTCCGGGCTTGCGAAGTTGCGGCGGGTGTCGGAGTCTGCCATGAAACCGTTGAGTATCCCTGCCGCGGTGCATGTTCGGATCCCGCGTCCGGGCAGGCCGGTCCGGTCGACGAGACAGTGCACCGGCATCCGTTGGCAGGCACCCGGCACGGCGCAGCCGGCCAAGGACGAATACCGAACCGAAGACATGGCCCCATGACCCGCCCGACGTCCCCTACACACCCCGCGCCGTCCTTCACGGTGACGCGACGTGGCGCGCTCGGCCTTGCCGGGGTCGGGCTGGCTGGCGGTCTGGCCACGCCGGCGCTCGCGCAACCGACGATCGAATGGAAGATGGCCACCGCCTGGCCGGCCGATCTTCCCGGCCCCGGCCAGGCGGCGCAGCGCATCTGCGATGCCATCGCCTTGCTGAGCGGCGGCCGGATGCGGGTGCGCCTGTTTCCCGCCGGCGGGCTGGTGCCCGGCAGCGAGGTGTTCGACGCCGTCTCCGCCGGTACGGCGCAGATGGGCCATGCCTCCGCCACGTTCTGGCAGGACCGGCTGCCGGCGGCGGTCTTCTTCGCCACGGTTCCCTTCGGCTTCCTGCCGCACGAGCATGTGACCTGGATCGAGCAGGGCGGCGGCCAGGCCCTGTGGGACCGGCTCTACGCGCCCTTCGCGGTCAAGCCGTTTCCCGGCGGCAATGGCGGCGGCCAGCTTGGCGGCTGGTTCATGAAACCGGTGCAGACGCTCGACGACCTCAAGGGCCTGCGCGTTCGCATGCCGGGCCTTGGCGGCGAGGTCATGCGGCGGCTCGGGGCGACCCCGGTTTCCCTGCCGCCGGCCGAGCTGGTGCCGGCGCTGAAGAGCGGGCTGATCGACGCGGCCGAGTTCCTGGGACCGGAGAGCGACCGGGCGATGGGTTTCCAGACGGTCAGCAAGCTCTGCTACACGCCCGGCTTCCACGAGCCGAACGGCACCACCGAGGCACTGGTCAACCGGGTCGCCTATGAGGGATTGCCCGACGATCTTCGCGCGATCATCGCCGCCGCCTGCCGGATGGAAACACTGCACGGCATGTCGGAAAGCGCCTGGAAAAACGCGGAAGCGATGCGCCAGCTGGTCGCCGAGGACGGCGTCGAGCTCAAGGTCTATCCGACCGAGATCACGAGCGCGCTGCGCGACACGTCGAACGATGTGGTCGCCGGTCTTGCCGCCGGCGGGGATCTCGATCGCGAGATCTACAAGAGCTATGTCCGCGCGCTCGCAAGGCTGGCCCTGTGGAGCGATGCGTCCGAGCGCTTGTTTCTCGAGCGCCGCCGCTTGTCCTAAAGGGGTTTTGCCGGTCCGGGGCCCCTGAGTTCCGGCGGCAGTTCGCGGAACCGGCCGTCGCGCAGCGCGGCGAGGGCGAAATCCACCATCGGATCGAACATCAGGTCCTGGTGCCCCTCGGGCAGGCAGCGGCAGGTCTGCGCCACGAGCGCGGGGTGAAAGAACATCACCAGCGAGTGCTGGAACAGCATCGCCGCCGTGTTCGCGTCCTGGTCGGCGAACTCGCCCTTGTCGATTCCCTCGCGGATCAGTCGGGCGAACGAGCTCCGCATCTCGGCCTTGTGGACCTCGATCTCGTCCCAGGCCTCCTCCATCGCGGCTTCGAGCAGGTCGTGGATCTTGCGGTCCGCTGTGTAGCTGTCGCGGGTGTGGTGGAAATGCTGGCGGACCATCTGGCGCAGCCGGTCGGCCGAACTGCCCTCGGCCGTCTCCATGCCCTTTTCCATTGCCTCGCGCAAACCGCCGGTGACCAGCAGCGTGACGGCCTTGGTCAGCTCCGCTTTCGAAGCGAAGAAGCGGTAGACATTGGCCGGCGACATGCCCAGTTCCCGGGCGATGTCGGCGACCGTGGTCTTCTGGTAGCCGTAGTGGTGAAAAAGCTCGCTGGCCTTCTCGACGATCCGCCGGCGCATGTCATGCGCGGCTGCGCTCGTCGTCCCGTCCCGGGTCGCCGCCAGTGTCTCTTCGCTCTCAAGCACGTCACTCATCATGCACTGATCCGGTTTTCTGTTTCTTCGGTACGCCGCGATCGATGGGAACGACGGCAGTGCCGCACGGGTTGCCCGCTTGCCGGGCGCGCCTCGCGTGGGCCGGTTCACACCAACAATGGGAGGAGCCGGCGGTTGCGTCAACTTGTCCCTTCATCTGCGGTCAGGCTGTGGATGGCGGACAGCCGCGCGCGAAGGGCATCCGGCGGATCGTCCCGCTCTTCTGTATGATATATGTTCTCTGACGTTTGTTGACAATCGTCATTTAATATCCATATTCGTGCCGGGCGGTCGCCGCAATCCGGCGGCCGTTGGTGATCCGTCCGGGCAACCATCCGCTGCCTGTCCGGGAGCGCCGCGCTCCACATGCCCTGAACGACCGGAATACCTGACCGGAGAAAAGATGAGATGAGCCGTTTCCCCGCATTTTCCAGCCTCGTCGACTTGATCCGGCCAGATATTCCGGGCGCTCGCCTTCGCCGCGTGCCTCTTTTGCGCCTTGCAGGCGTTGTCGCGCTTGGCGCTGTCGCCGCCGCATGCCAGCCGGAGGCGGCCGTCGAGGAGGACGTGGCCAAGCCGGCGCGCACGGTGTGGGTCGAGCCGGCGGCGCCGGCGGGCGGGCGCACGATTTCGCTGACGGGCATCATCCGCGCGCGCAGTGACGCACCCATCGCCTTCCGGGTGGGAGGCAAGATTTCCGAACGCGGCGCCGATGTCGGCGACCGGGTGAAGCCCGGCGACGTCATTGCCGTGCTCGATGCCTCGGATCTGGAGGCGGCGCTGAGAGCGCGCGAGGCGGAAGAGCGGGCGGCGCGGGCACAGTCCCGCCGTGCCGCGGAAGACCGCCTGCGGATCGCGGCACTGAAGGAAAAGGGGCATGTCAGCCAGGCGGCGCTCGATCAGGCCGTTGCCTCGGACGATGCCGCGGCCGCATCTCTCAAGGCGGCCGTCGAGCAGCGCATCCTCGCCGCCAACCAGCTTGCCTATGCCCGCCTGGAGGCGGATGCCGAAGGCGTCGTGACCGCTGTCCTGGCGGAGCCGGGCGAGGTCGTCACGGCGGGCCAGCCGGTGCTGCGCATCGCCCGCGATGCGGAGCGCGAGGTCGAGGTCGCCATTCCCGAGGCGCAGGTCGCCGCCGTGTCCGGCGCGACGCCGCGCATTACCTTGTGGGCCGAGCCCGACCGCTCCTTCCGGGCCACCTTGCGCGAAATGTCGCCCGTTGCCGATGCGGCTGCGCGCAGTTTCACCGCGCGTTTCTCCATCCTGGATCCAGGCGTCGATGCCCGTCTTGGCATGACCGCGACGGTGCATCTGGATCGGGCCGCGGACAAGGGCGATGTCGCGGTGCCGCTTGCTGCGGTCTGGTATGACGGCAGCCAGGCCAATGTCTGGCATGCGGAACCGGGAGCGGAAAGGGTCGAGCCGGTCCCCGTCACCGTCCGCCGGATCGAGGCCGAGCGGGCGATCGTCTCGGGCGGGATCGCGACGGGCGAGCATGTGGTGAGCATGGGAGCGCACCGGCTTGACCCGGGTCTGCTGCTCAGGGTGGTCGCGCGCGACACGGCCGGCCCGGTTCGCGTGGGAGCCCTGCGATGAGCGGCTTCAACCTGTCCGCCTGGGCAATCCGCCACCAGACGCTGGTCCTGTTCTTCATCTTCGTCACGGCCGCCGCCGGCATCTTTGCCTACAGCAATCTGGGCCGGAACGAGGATCCCGCCTTTACCGTCAAGGTGATGGTGGTCACCGCCGTGTGGCCGGGCGCGAGCGCGGCCGAGATGCAGGATCAGGTCGCCGACCGGGTCGAGACGCGGCTGCAGACGCTGCCCTGGCTGGCGCGGCTGGAGACCTATACCCGTCCCGGCTTCATGGCGACGCAGATCGTCCTGGAGGACGCCACCCCGCCGGGCGAGGTCGAGGACCTGTGGTACCAGGCCCGCAAGAAGGTCGGGGACATTTCCGCCGACCTGCCGGCTGGCGTTGTCGGCCCCTTCTTCAACGACGAATACGCGGACGTCTACGTCCAGGTGCATGCGCTGAGCGCGCCGGATGCCACCTGGTCGGAGCTTTCGGATCTCGCCGAAATGGCGCGTCAGTCCTTCCTCTCCGTTCCCGGGGTGGAGAAGGTCCAGCTCTTCGGCGAGCAGGACCAGAAGATCCACGTGGATATTTCCTATGCCAAGCTGGCGACGCTCGGCATCCCGGCCAGCGCCATCTTCGATGCGCTGGCCGCGCAGAATGCGGTTGTCCCGTCCGGTTCGGTCGACACGCCGAGCGAGACCGTGCAGGTGCGCGTGACCGGCAGCCTCAAGGGGGTCGAGGCGGTGGCCTCGGTGCCGGTCGAGGCGGACGGGCGCACGTTTCGGCTTGGCGATATAGCCACCGTCAGCCGCGGCGTTTCCGATCCGCGGTCCTACGTGACACGCTACAATGGCGAGAACGCGATCCTTCTCGGCGTTGCCATGGCCGATGGCGGCAACGTGCTGGAACTGGGCGAGCTGTTGCATGACAAGGCGGCCGAGGTCCGCGCCCGGCTGCCGCTCGGCGCCGAGTTGCATGAGGTCTCCAACCAGCCGGACGTGGTCGAGGAGGCGGTTGGCGAGTTCCTGCTGAAGTTCGTCGCCGCGATCTCCATCGTGCTGCTTGTCTCCTTCGTTTCGCTCGGCTTTCGCACCGGCATCATCGTGGCGCTGTCGGTGCCGCTGACACTGGCCGCGACCTTCGTCTTCATGATGCTGATGGGCATCGACCTGGAGCGTATTTCGCTGGGCGCGCTGATCCTGTCGCTGGGGCTCCTGGTCGATGACGCGATCATCGCCATCGAGATGATGGTGGTGAAGATCGAGCAGGGCTGGGACCGGGTCCGCGCGGCGACCTTCGCCTGGGAATCGACCGCCTTTCCGATGCTGACCGGCACGCTGGTGACGGCTGCGGGCTTCCTGCCCGTGGGCTTCGCCAAGTCCTCGGCCGGCGAATATGCGGGCGGCATCTTCTGGGTGGTGACCACGGCGCTGCTGGTCTCCTGGGTCGTGGCGGTGGTCTTCACGCCCTATCTCGGGCTCAAGCTTCTGCCGCGCTCGCTGGAGCGTCACGCCGCAGCGCGGGGCGACGTCGACGAGGACGCGATCTATCGCACGCCCTCCTACAACCGCCTGCGCCGCATGGTCACGGGCGCGGTGCGCTTCCGTCTGCCGGTGGTTCTGGCCACGATCGGGCTGCTCGTCCTTGCCGGCTACGGCATGGGACACGTCAAGAAGCAGTTCTTCCCCAATTCCTCGCGCCCGGAAGTGCTGGTCGAGTTGAAGGGGCCGGAAGGGGCCTCCTTCGCCGCCACCGAGCGCGCGACGCGGGAGATCGAGGCGCTCCTTGCCGACAGCCAGGACGTCGACTATTTCACCACCTATATCGGTGCCGGTGCGCCGCGCTTTTTCCTTGCCTACAACCCGGCGCTGCCCAATCCGGGCTATGCCCTTCTGCTGGTTCAGTCCAAGGGCGGCGAGCATGCCGACGCACTGGTCGACCAGTTGCAGGCGCGCTTCGCCGCCACCGAAGGGGCCGTTCGCGGGCGGGCCAACAAGCTCGAGCTCGGGCCCCCGGTCGGCTATCCGGTGCAGTTCCGCGTGGTCGGCCCGGATCTCGACGTGGTGCGCGGCATCGCGGAAGAGGTGCGCGACGCGATGCGGGCGAGCCCCGACACGCGCAACACCGAGCTGCAATGGGGCGAGAAGGTGAAGAGCGTCCGCCTCGAGGTCGACCAGGAACGGGCCCGCGCGCTCGGCCTGTCGACCAGCGAGATCGGCCGTTCGCTGCAGACGCTCCTGGCCGGCTACGAGGTCACCTCGTTGCGCGAGGGGCGCCATGCCGTCGGTGTCGTCGTCAGGGCGGCGGAAAGCGAACGCGCCGCGATCGGCGACATCTCCGACCTGGTGCTGCAGGTGCGCGACGGGCGGGCTATCCCGGTCTCCCAGGTCGCGCGTGTCGAATACACGTCCGAGGATCCGATCCTGTGGCGGCGCAACCGCGAGACCGTTCTTACCGTGCGCGCCGACGTGGCGCCGGGCCTTCAGGCGCCGGATGTCACCGCCGCGCTCACGCCGGTTATGCAGGAAATCGCGGCCGGCCTGCCACCCGGCTACCGGATCGACGCGGGCGGCGCGGCGGAGGAATCAGCCAAGGCAAACACGGCGCTCGCCGCGGTGTTCCCCCTGATGCTGCTGGCCATGGCCGTCCTCATCATGCTGCAGATGCAGTCCTTCTCGAAGATGGCGCTGGTCTTCCTCACCTTCCCGCTGGGGCTGGTGGGGGCGGTCGCGGCGCTGCTTGTCACGGACGCGCCGTTCGGTTTCGTCGCCATTCTCGGCGTCATCGCGCTGGGCGGCATGGTGATGCGCAACACGCTGATCCTGGCTGACCAGATCGAGCACGACCTGGAGGCGGGGGCGACCATGCGTCAGGCCATCGTTGAGTCCACCGTGCGCCGCGCGCGGCCGGTGATCCTCACCGCGCTTGCCGCCGTGCTGGCCTTCATCCCGCTGACCTTCAGCATCTTCTGGGGGCCGATGGCGATCGCGATGATCGGCGGCCTGACGGTCGCCACCGTGCTGACGCTGATCTTCCTGCCGGCGCTCTATGCGCTCTGGTTCCGGCGCCGCCTCGATCGCACCGAGGCGCAGGTGCTTGCCGCGCGTGCGGGCAATGCGCCGGAGGAGGAAGGCCAGGCCGGTGGAACAGCGTCCGATACGGCTCCGGCGAAGACCGTTCCTTCCGGCGGTGTCGTGTCCCGCAAGGACCCGTCCGACAAGGCAGAGAGTGCAACGGACCCCGCGCCGGCTCTGCCTCAGGCGGCGGAATGACGCCCCCGTCGTTCCGTCGCCGCCCTTTCCCCGGTCCGCTCGAATCCCGAACCGTTTCGGGAAGCGGAACGCCGCGCCGTGAGAACGCCGCCCTTTCGACCCGCCCTGAGTGATAAATTCGCCACAGTTGTTTTGGAAACGAAGCGCCCTGCGCCCTTCTCGCGATTTGCATATTTTTTGTGCATCTGCGCGGCGACTGCGCAGGGCGTTACAAAAATGTCGTCAAACGTCCTGATTTAACCGTTGCTTGGACATTCCCTAGGGGAAGGTTGGCGCTACGGAAGCGCGGTTTCGACGGATTTTCGCCGGGAGGCCTGCGCATTCTGCTGTCTCCATCGCGATTGCGAAGCGGAACCAACTTGATCATCCTTGTCGAAATGACCGCGAGGGATGGGGCAATCGCCTCGCGGAAAGTATCGGGGAGGAGCAGGTCGAGTCATGCTGACACAAAGAGCATCGGTAATTCTTTCATTGTCTGTTGTTGGCGGGCTTGTTGCCGCAACATCTGCGCAGGCTGGTGGTTTTGCACTACGTGAGCAAAGCTCCTACTACCAGGGGATGTCCTTCGCGGGCTACGGCACGACGGGGCCGTCCATCTCGTCGATGTTCTGGAACCCGGCGACGATTACGGGCGCGGGCGAAGGGTTTACTTTCGAGACGCACAACACCCTGATCGTTCCCAACGCGGAGATCACAGGCACGTTCACGCCCGGCGTCGTACCGGTTCCCGCAAGCACGGTCCCGTCCGGCGATATCGGCAACGATGCCTATGTGCCGGCCTCCTACACCGCCTACAAGGTGACCGACCAGGTGTTCTTCGGCGTGGCGATCAATGCCCCCTTCGGCCTTGCCACCAAGCCGGGGCAGAACTGGGCCGGCCAGTTCTATTCCCGTTCCTCCAAGGCCCAGTCGATCAACGTGAACCCGATCATCGGCTACAAGATCAACGACATGCTGTCGGTCGCCTTCGGCGTGCAGTTCCAGCATTTCGCCGTGTCGCTGAAGACGGGTATCCCCACTGTGGCGGGCTTCCCGTCGGGCATACTCGAAGGCGACGACATCGGTTTCGGCGTGACCGCCGGCGTCACCTACAAGCCGTTCAAGGGCACCGAGATCGGCCTGGGCTATCGCTCGGGCATTGCCCACACGCTCGGCGGCAGCATCCAGTCACCGGCCGGCACCAATGCCATCAACGCCAACCTGATCACGCCGGACATGGTCAACCTGTCGGTGAAGCAGCGCGTCACCGACGCCTTCCGCGTCTTCGGCACGGCCGAGTGGACCAACTGGAGCCGGCTGAAGTCGCCGCGGGTCACCCTTCAGGCCAATGGCGCGACGGTCCAGACCCTGCATTTCAACTACAATGACGGCTGGTTCTTCGCCCTTGGCGGCGAGTACGACGTGACCGAGGACCTGACGATGCGCGCCGGCATCGGCTACGAGCTCTCGCCGATCGACGATGCGATCCGCTCGACCCGTCTGCCGGATTCAAACCGCCTGTGGTTGTCGGCCGGCGCCTCCTACGAGTTCAGCGAGGACCTGTCGTTCGACCTCGGCTACACCTATATCCACGGCGAACAGGCGAACATCAATATCGGCCCGGGCCATCAGGATTACGTTCCCGCAGTCGGTACCTATATCGGCAAGGCCAATGCCAATGTGAACATCGTCTCGGCCTCCATGCGCTATCGCTGGGGCGGGCCGAAGCATCGCGGCGAGGCCGATCCGGTTCGCGGCTACTGAGCCCGTCCGGCGTATCAAAAAAACTGCAAGTTTCGATCAATTTTCGCGCAATTATGCGCAAACAATGTTCGAAATTGTTCGTATTGCACCGGCGGAGGCCCTCCGCCGGTGTCTTCGTTTGTGCCCTGCGACCTTAGAAGGCGGCCGGATAGAGCCCGCCATCGACGAGGATATTCTGCCCCGTCACATAGCCGGCATGGGCGGAACAGTAGAAGGCACAGACCTGCCCGAACTCTTCCGCCGTGCCGAAGCGCCCGGCCGGGATTTCCGCGGCCTGCGCCCGTCCGACCTCCTCGACGCTGCGGCCGGAGGTTTCGGCCGCCCGCTCCAGCCCGCCGCGCAGCCGGTCGGTGTCCATCTTGCCCGGCAGCAGGTTGTTGAACGTGACGTTGCGCGCCGCGTAGGGCCGTCCGACACCGGCCAGGAAGGCTGTCAGTCCGGCCCGCGCGCCGCTCGAAAGATCGAGGCCGGCAAGCGGCATCCGCACCGTGATCGAGGTGATGTTGACGATGCGGCCGAACCCGCGTTCGGCCATGCCGTCGGCCACCTTCTGGATCATCTCGATGGGCGAGATCATGTTCTGGATGACGCCGTCGATCATCGCCTCGCGGTCGAGTTCCCGGTAGTCGCGGCGCGGCGGGCCGCCGTTGTTGTTGACCAGGATGTCGGGTTCCGGGCAGGCGGCGAGAAGGGCTTCCTGCCCCTCGGGCGTCGACACATTGGCGACGACGGGGGTCACGTCGACGCCGAAACGGGCGCGAATGTCGCTGGCCGTGGCATCGAGGCGGACGGCGTCGAGGCCGTTGACGACGAGATTGCAGCCGGCGGCGGCGAGGGCCTCGGCGCAGCCGCGCCCGAGGCCGCGGCTCGAGGCGCAGACGATGGCCGTGCGGCCGGAAATTCCAAGATCCATGTCCGTTCTCCCTGGGTGACATGTCGCCGAAGCGGCTTGTCGGGGCCGCGTTCGCGGTTGCAAGAAGTGATAGCGGAGGGGCAGGGCGCGCGTCCAGTCGACCCCGCCCTTGCCGCAGGACGGCAGCCGTTTCCGCGTGCTGTCATATTTCTGAGACCGGAATCGCGCATTTAAACGCTCAAAGTCTTGTCAGGAGCGTGCCATGTCCATCGAGCCGGCCCCGCGACATTACCGGGCGATCTTCCTGTCCGACATCCACTTGGGAACCCGGGGATGTCAGGCGGAGCTGCTTCTCGATTTCCTCAAGTATCACGATGCGGAGACCATCTACCTGGTCGGCGATATCGTTGATGGCTGGCGCCTGAGGCGCATGTGGTACTGGCCGCAGGCCCATAACGACGTGGTGCAGAAGCTGATGCGCAAGGGTCGCAAGGGCGCGCGCATCGTCTACACGCCCGGCAATCACGACGAGTTCCTGCGCGATTTCCTCGGCACCCATTTCGGCGGCATCGAGGTGGTCGAGGAGACCGTCCACGAGGCGGCTGACGGGCGCCGCTATCTTGTCATCCACGGAGACCGGTTCGACGTGGTCGTGCGTCATGCCAAGTGGCTCGCCTTCCTCGGCGACTGGGCCTATGTCAGCGCGCTCAACCTCAACACGGTGCTGAACGTGCTGCGCCGCCGCCTTGGGCTGCAATACTGGTCGCTGTCTGCCTGGGCCAAGCTGAAGGTCAAGAACGCGGTCAATTTCATCGGCAAGTTCGAGGAGACGCTGGCCGGCGAGGCGGAGCGCCAGGGGGTCGACGGGGTGATCTGCGGCCACATCCACCATGCCGCCGATCATCGCGAGTTCGGCACCCACTATATTAACACAGGCGACTGGGTGGAGAGTTGCACCGCGGTTGCCGAGCATCATGACGGCACGTTCGAGATCATCCGCTGGGCGGAACGGGCACGCGAACTGCCCGCCCTCGACGAGGCGCCGCGCGGCGCGCAGGCCGCCGCATGATGAAATCGCTGCTCATCGTCTCCGACGCCTGGCACCCGCAGATCAACGGCGTCGTGCGCTCGATCGAGCGTACCGTAGAGGAGTTGCTGCGCCTGGGCGTCAGGGTCGAGGTGCTGTCGCCGGCCGATTTCTACACCGTTCCCTGCCCGACCTATTCCGAGATCCGGCTGACGCTGACGACGCCGGCGGCGCTTCGCCGGCGGATAGAGGCCGGGGATTTCGAACATCTGCACATCGCCACGGAAGGCCCGCTGGGCTTGCTCGCGGCGCGGGTGGCGCGCGGCCTCGGGCGGGCCTTCACGACGAGCTACCACACGCGTTTTCCCGAGTATCTTTCGGCGCGCATGCCGGTGCCGGTCTCCTGGTCGTATGCCTGGCTGCGCAGGTTTCACAATTCGGGCCATGGCTGCATGGTGGCGACGCCGACGCTGGAGCGCGAACTGCGCGCGCGCGGCTTCACCAACCTGATGCGCTGGTCGCGCGGTGTCGATCACGAGCTGTTCCGTCCGCGCGAGGGCGAGCCGCGCCCCGCCGGGCTCACAAATCTTGCCGGGCCGGTTTTCATGTATGTCGGCCGGGTGGCGGTGGAGAAGAACATCGCCGCCTTTCTCGATCTGGACCTTCCCGGCACGCGCGTCGTGGTCGGCGACGGGCCGCAACTGGCGGAGCTGCGGGCCCGCTACCCGCAGGTGCTGTTCACCGGATCGAAGACCGGCGATGAACTTGCCCGTCACTATGCGGCGGCCGACGTGGTCGTCTTTCCGAGCCTGACCGACACGTTCGGCAATGTGGTGCTGGAGGCGCTTGCCTGCGGGGTGCCGGTGGCGGCCTACCCGGTGATGGGCCCGCAGGACATTCTTGAGGGGACCGGCGCCGGCATCCTCGCTTCCGACCTGGGGCAGGCGGCGCTTGCCGCGCTTGGAGTTTCCAGAACGCGCTGCCGCGAGGTCGCGCTGACCTATCGCTGGGCGCAGAGCACCCGGCAGTTCATCGAGAACTGCAATGCGGCGGCGGCCAACGCCGCGATGCCTGGCGCGGCCTGATTGCCAAAAGACGTGGCAAGCGAATGTCTTGCCCTTCTTCCGCGTGCCGCCATCGTGTACGGATAGGGCATCCCTTTTCGCTCCGGTGGAGGCCTCCATGGACAGTTTCGCAGTTGCCCCGTCCTATCAGGACATCGTCGATGCGCGGGCGCGCATTGCCGGCGAGGCGATACTGACACCGCTGCTGCGCTCCGCCTATCTCGATGCACTCGTCGGCGGCACCGTGCTGCTCAAGGCGGAAAACCTGCAGCGGACCGGATCGTTCAAGTTTCGCGGCGCCTATAACCGCCTGTCGCTGATACCGGAAGGCGAGCGGTCGCGCGGCGTCGTCGCCTGCTCGTCCGGCAACCACGCGCAAGGCGTCGCCGAAGCGGCGCGGCTGCTCGGCATGCCGGCGACCATCGTCATGCCGCAGGATGCACCGACGGCGAAGCTGGAGCGCACGCGGCGTTCGGGCGCGCGCGTCGTCACCTACAGGCGCGGTGAAGAGGACCGTGACGCGATTGCCGCGACAATCGGCGCCGAGACCGGGGCGACGTTCGTTCACCCCTACAACGATGCCGGGGTGATCGCCGGGCAGGGAACCATCGGCGCGGAACTGGCCGAACAGGCGATGGCCATGGGGCTCTCTCCCGATGCGATGCTGACCTGCGCCGGTGGCGGGGGTATGACCGGCGGCATCGCGCTGGCACTGGAAACGCTCCTGCCTGCCTGCGACATGGTTCCGGTTGAACCGGAAGGCTTCGACGATTACGGCCGCTCGTTGGCGGCCGGGACGCGGGTTCCCAATGCGCGCGAAGCCGGCTCTGTCTGCGATGCGCTGCTGTCGCGGGAACCCGGCGAGCTCGGCTTTTCGATCACCAGCCGGCGGGCATGGGGCGGAATTGCAGTGAGCGATGCCGAAGCGATGGCGGCGGTTGCCTTTGCCTTCAGGGAGCTGAAGCTGGTGGTCGAGCCGGGTGGGGCGGTCGGTCTTGCCGCCGTGCTGTCCGGAAAACTGCCGCTTGCGGGGCGGTGCGTGGCGCTGACGCTGTCGGGGGGCAATATCGACGCCGACGTGATGGCGGAGGCGCTGGCCGCCGGGTGAACCAGGCCTCGGCCAAAAGGCCCCTCAGTTGAAGGTGCGCTTGCCTCCGGGGTGGCGCATGGTGCGGTAGGTGTAGACTTCCTGGGCAACGCCTGCGGAGCCTACCCCCAACCATTCGCAGCGGAATTTCAGGAACTTGCCGTAGGTCTTGTGGCCGATTCCGGTTTCCTTCATCAGCATTGCCACTGCACCGTCGGCCTGCGAGGCGAAGGTGTCGCGCACCGAGCCGTCGCGCAGCGAGAGGTGGCGCGAGACCAGCCAGACAATCGCATCCATGTCCTTGCGCTCGAGCAGCGTCAGCAGGATGTTCTCGAAGCTGAGCTCGCCGGAGGCGATCTGGATGCGGATCTCGTGCTTCGAGAGCTGCTCGCCGCCAATCTCCAGTCCCGCGTCGCGGTCGTCGGCAACGGCGCGGCTGGCGATCCTGGTCAGCGTCTCGTCGTCGTCGAGCGCCTTTTCCAGTTCGGGCGGCATCAGGGGGCAGTCGGTCTGCGAGATCATGCGGAGGTCGTCGCGGAAGCCGTCATCCTGGGCACAGCGGAGCGCCAGGGCGCCGAGCAGACGCTGGTCGGACCCGGCAAGGATCAGCAGCGCCAGCAGGGCGCGCACAGCGAATTCCGATCCGTCATTCTGCAGCAATGCGTTGAGAACGGGGAAGGTGCCGCGGGCCACCAGCGAATCGACCACCTCCTTGGGCACGCGGATGCGCCGGGCGATTGCCAGCCTGTGATGGTCGCTGCGCTTGCGCGACACCTCGATCAGCTTTTCCGTGCTGACGACGGGCGAATGTTCGAGCACCGGCTCGCACAGCTCGAAGGGCTCCTCGGCGAGGCGGTCGGCAAGCGGCTGGGTGATGCGCTCGGTGCGCGCCAGGCGAACGACAATGTCGAGGCGCACGGAATGTTCGAGCTGTTCGAAGACATCAAGGACAAGGCCGGAGAAAAGATAGCGCTCCGCGTCGGTCGGCTCGCGCTCCAGCTTGTCGGCATATTGGGCACTTAGCAGGCGAACGAGTTCCGAGCGAGCCGAAGGCTCACGGATACGCGCCAGTTCCTCCAGTCTGTCCCGGATCATGCCCCATGGTCCAATGCAGTCGTTTCAATTCGGAACAGATAACGGCAAACACGCCGTCCTCCCAAGAACAATCGTAGTTTCAGAGCGTTAAAATTACGTAGTGACACTTCCCCTGCGGCAGGAGCGCAGCTGTCCGCAATGACCCGGCATGAACCCGCCCGGGTCCCGAGCCTAGCTGAACAGGGACTGCTTTTCGCCGGGCGACAACTGGTCCATCGGATCGTCGCCGTCATCGTCGGACAGGGGAGCGGCGGATTTCACCGGCTTCGGGGTGTCCTCCGGCTCGACCTTGAACTCCGCTTCCCAGGCGGCGGTGTCCTCGTCGTCGATCATGACGATGTCGTCCTCGGGGAGGATGTCGTCCGCCGTGGTCTTGGCTTCGGGACGCTCGAAGACATCGGCTTCGGCAAAATCGATGTCGTCGAATTCCAGGCCGGCCGTGTAGTCGGGGTCTCCGGCGTCGTCCTCAGGGGCGGTCTGGAAGACGTCGGCGGGATCCTCGTCAGCCTCAACGGCAGGGGGCGGGGAGGCGAACAGCGCCTCGATCTCGTCCTGCGAGGCGGTTTCCCCGGCAAAGACCGAGGCGTCGTCCGCGTTGTCGTCGGCACCGGTTTCGTCTTCCGCGCGGATTTCCTCGACCTCGGCCTCCATGGCACTGGCCGCGGCCTCGAAAGGATCTTCCCCGGCTGCGTTCGTGTCCTTCTCGAGACTGCCGAACATCTCGTCGACGGCGTTCTGGGATACGCCCTTGCCGTCCATCTGGGGGCCGTTGAGCAGATGCGCGTCGGGACGCGTGTCCTCGACGAATTTCGTGTCGGTGGCGGTGGCGTCCTCGATGCCCCAGATCGAGATCATCAGGTTGATGCGCGATTCCAGGTATTGCAGCACCTGGACGATCTTCTGGGTGCGCTGGCCGGTCAGGTCCTGGAAGGAGCAGGCCATGAAGATCTCGGTGGCGCGCGCATCGATGTCGTCGCAGCTGGCTTCGTCGGCACCGTTCTCGCGCAGCGTCCAGGCGGTTTCCTGGATGGCTTCGGCGGCGGCGAGGATCTCCTGGGTGGCGCTTTCCGTCTTGGTGACGATCGCGTCGAGTTCGTTGGAGGCCTCGATGAAGCGGTTGCCGTCTTCCTGCTCGTGCTTGATGTTGGCGATCTCGCGCTTGGTGCGCTCGATGGCTTCCTGCATGTCGGCGATATCGAGGCGAATGCGGTCGATGTTCGGCACCGCGCGCTCGCGGGTCATCGCCTTTTCCAGCCGACCGATCGCCTCCAGCACCACCTGGGTGTCGGGCTTCTGGTTCCGCTTGGTGTATTCCTGCAGGAACCAGCGGCCGCGATCGGTATCCGTCAAGGCGGTCAGGATCGCGTCATAGTCGCTTTCCCGGATCGCGCTGGGCGTGCCCATGTCAGCCATCAGTATCGTTCCGCGTTCCTGAATTTTCCCGGTGCCGGCATGCCGACTGCGATCCCACATGCTTAATCGCCAAATCCTTAAAATCGGTATAGAACGCCAGTCCAACCGGAACACGGGTTCTCCATCCATGCCCTTGCGAGCCAGGGTTGCGGCGCTGTTCGCGGCCTATTTCTTCGGTCTCGGCCTGTTTCTCCCCTTCTTCCCGCTGGTGCTCGCAGAGGCGGGCCTGGGCGCAGGCGAGATCGGGACGCTGCTTGCCGTGCCGCTTGTCGTGCGGCTTGCGGCCAACCCGCTGATCTCCGCCGCCGTCGACCGTTTCGCCTCGCCCGGACGGGCCATTGCCCTGCTCAGCCTGTTGGCTGCAATCGCGTTTTCCGGATTCTTCGTGGTCACGGGCTTCCTTGCCAGCGCGCTTTTGCTGGTGGTGATTTCCATCGCCTGGTCGCCGCTGATGCCGCTGGGCGATGCACTTGCCGCGCGGGTCGAGCGGGAGGGCGCTGGCGACTATGGGCGCATGCGGATGTGGGGATCGATCTCCTTCATCCTTGCCAACCTTGCCGGGGGCGCGCTGGTCGGGCAATGGACCGTGGAAGTTGTGGTCGGTGGCATCGTCGCGGGCCTTGCGGGCGCCGCTCTTGCCGGCTGGTCGGTGCCGCTGGGGCGTGTCCGGGTCCTGGAAAACGAATCGGTCTCCTTCGTCTCGCCCGATCTTGCCCTTGCCGGGCTCGAGACGGAGGAGGCGGGGCGCGGCCGCCGCCGGAGCGGTCTTGCGGCGAAACTGCGCCTGCTGAGGGGCGAGGCGCGCTTCCTCGATGCCGGGTTCCTGCTCGTCGTGCTGGCGGCGGGCTGCGTGCAGGCGAGCCATGCCGCCTATTATGCCTTCAGCGCGCTGTTCTGGTCGGGGGTCGGCCTGTCCGGTATTTGGGTCGGTGGGCTTTGGGGGCTCGGAGTGATCACCGAGATCGGCCTCTTCGCGATGTCGTCAACGGTGAGGGCAAGGCTCGGCGTCACCGGCCTGCTGGCGCTGGGGATCGGCGGCGCCGTCCTGCGCTGGCTGCTGTTCCCGCTGGCGAGCGATCCGGTGTCGATCGCAGCCCTGCAACTGCTGCACGGGCTCAGTTTCGGCGCCACTCATCTGGGCGCCGTCGCCTTCGTCGCGCGCAATGCCCCGCCGCAATGGGCCGGGGCCGCGCAGGGGGTGATGTCGATGGCCGGCGGGGTGGTCACGGCCCTCGCGTCCACCGCCGCCGGCCTGCTCTACGCGAGCGGCGCGGTGCCGGCCTTCGCGGCAATGGCGGGGCTCGCCGCGCTTGGAGGGGTCTTCCTGGTCGCCGGCCTCGCCGTGCGGCGCGAGAGCTGAACCCTCGCGGCCGCGCCGATGTCAGCCCCAGAGCGCCGGTTGCGGGGGATGCAGCGTGCTGCCCTCGAAGACGAGGCCCGGTTCGCGGTCCTTGGCCAGCAGCAGCGGTGCGTCGAGGTCGACATAGTCGGCTCCTTGCGCGACCAGCGTCGCCGGCGCCATGGCGAGCGAGGTGCCGAGCATGCAGCCGACCATGACCTTGAAGTTCATCCGCCGCGCGGCGCGGGCCAGCACCAGCGCCTCGCTCAAGCCACCGGTCTTGTCGAGCTTGATGTTGACCGCGTCGTAGAGCGGTGCGAGCCGCTCCAGGTCGGCCGCGGTGTGCAGGCTCTCGTCGGCACAGACCGGGATCGGCCGGGCAAGCGTTGCCAGCGCGCCGTCCGCGTCGGCGGGCAGCGGCTGTTCGATCAGTTCGACCCCGGCGGCAAGGCAGGCGGCCATGTTGCGGGCGAACAGATCCTCGGTCCAGGCCTCGTTGGCGTCGACGATGAGGCGTGCGTCGGGCGCGGCGGCGCGCACGGCGGCGATGCGGGCATCGTCGCCCTCGCCGCCGAGCTTGATCTTCAGAAGCGGCCGGGTGCGGGCGCGGGCCGTGTCGTCGGCCATCTTCTCCGGCGTGCCGAGGCTGATGGTGAAGGCGGTGGTCATCGCCGTCATCGCGGATACGCCGGCAAGCTCGGCGGCGGAAACGCCGGCCTGTTTCGCGGCAAGGTCCCAGAAGGCGCAGTCGAGCGCGTTGCGCGCCGCGCCGGCCGGCATGGCGAGTTGCAGGCTTTCCCGGTCGAGCCCGCGGGCGATGTCCGGGGCGAGACGGGCGATCTCCTCCATCACCCCCTCCACGGTCTCGCCGTAGCGGGCATAGGGCACGCATTCGCCGCGCCCGCCATGCGGTCCCGATGTCAGGGTCGCCACGACGACATGGGCGTGGGTGCGGCTTCCGCGGGCGATGGTGAAACCGCCCTCGATCGGCCAACTGTCCGTTGCGACCGCCAGATCGACGGTCATGGCTGACCGAACTCGGCTGCGATCCGCTCGACGACGTTGTCGCAGCCGAAGCGGACGGGGTCGGTTGCGGGAAGCCCGTATTCGGCCTGCGTGGCGGCCAGCAGCTTGCGCGCCTCGTCCTCGCCGAGGGCGGCCGTGTTGATGCAGATGCCGACGCAGCGGATGTCCGGGTTGGTCAGCCGGCCGCAGGCGATGGTCAGGTCGATCACCTGCTGGATGGTCGGCAGCGGGGTCTTGACGCCGCGCATGTTGGTGCGGGTCGGCTCGTGGCAGACGATGAAGGCGTCGGGCTGCGAGCCGTGCAGCAGACCGAGCGTGACGCCGGCGAAGGAGGGATGGAACAGCGAGCCCTGACCCTCGATCACGTCCCAGTGGTTCTCATCGGCGGCGGGGGAGATCCATTCCGCCGCGCCGGAGATGAAGTCGGCGACGACCGCGTCGAGCGAGACGCCGCGGCCGGAGATGAAGATGCCGGTCTGGCCGGTGGCGCGGAAATCCGCGTCGAAGCCCTTCGCCCGCATGGCCTGCTCCAGCGCCAGGGCGGTGTATTTCTTGCCGACCGAACAGTCCGTGCCGACGGCGAGCACGCGCTTGCCGCTGCGCTTCGTGCCCTTGCCGGTGTCGAACCGCATGTCGGAATGGCGGACATCGTGCAACTGACGCCCGTTGCGGGCGGCCGCATCGCGGATCTCAGGCACGGAGGCAAGCCGCATGTGCAGGCCGCTGGCGATGTCGAGGCCGGCATCAAGCGCCTCGACAACCGAGGCGATCCAATGGTCCGGCAGCACGCCGCCGGCATTGACGGCGCCGATGACCATCGTCTTGACACCGGACTTCGCGGCTTCCTGGGGCGTCATGTCGGGCAGTTTCGCATCCGCCTTGCATCCGTCCAGGCGGAGCTGGCCATGGCACCAGTCCCGGCGCCAGTCGACGATGCCGAGGCCGGTCTTGGCCGCCAGCGCGTCCGGCACGTCGCCGAGAAACAGCAGATAGGGATGGGCGATTTCCATCGGATGCTCCTGATACCTGAAGAATGTCCGGCCGGCACGAGGGGAGAGGGGGCGTGTCCGGCGCGGGCTGCATGTCGCCGGCCCGCACGGCTGGACGCTTGCATCGGGGTCAAGGTATACGTGGGCGAGAGGAGGCTCGGCAAGGGGGGCGCGCGGCGGTGCGGCAAACCCTGCGGCAGCTTCCGACCTTTGCCCGGCGGAGATCCGCCGAGATGGCATCCACGACAATGGCAGAGGCGGATGACGGTCCACGCGGCGCAGGATATTCCACGGATTTCGGTCAGCGACCGGGAAGGCGACTGCCGGATCGTGATCGAGGGGCCGTGGACGATCCGCAACAGCGAAGCGATGGAGCTGGCCGTCGGCGAGTTCGCGATCCCGCGCGCAAATATGGTTCAGCTCGACCTGTCGCAGCTCAAGGGGCTCGATACCGCCGGAGCCTGGCTTATCCACCGCCTGCAGGCGGACATCGAGTTTCAAGGGGGGCGGGTCGAGCGAACGGGCGTGCGCAGCTCCTACGAGGCCCTCATCGGCGAGGTCGAGCAGCATCACCCGCCGGCCTGGAAGCCGGAGCGCCACCCTCTGTCGCTGCTTGGCATCCTGGAGAAGACCGGGCGCGAGGTCGTCGATGTCGGCGGCGACGTCAAGGCCGTGCTGCATATCGTCGGCTCGCTGGTCAGCGTGCTTTCCGGCGTCTTCCTGCGCCCTCGTAGCCTGCGTCTGGTGTCCGTTGCGACCCAGTTCGACCGGGCTTGCATCGGCGCAGTGCCGATCGTGCTGCTGATGAGCTTCCTGATCGGGGCGATCATTTCGCAGCAGGGCGGGTTCTACCTGCGCCAGTTCGGTGCCGACATCTACGTGGTCGATCTCGCCGGCGTGCTGGTGCTGCGCGAGATCGGCGTCATTCTCACCGCGATCATGGTCGCGGGCCGCTCCGGCTCGGCCTTCACCGCCGAGATCGGCTCGATGAAGATGCGCGAGGAGATCGACGCGCTGCATGTCATCGGCCTCAGGGTGACGGAAGTCCTGATCCTGCCGCGCCTGTTCGCCCTGATCCTTGCCCTGCCGGTGCTCACCTTTCTGTCCAACCTGGCGGCATTGTTCGGCGCCGGGCTGGTGAGCTGGATCTATCTCGACATCGCGCCGCGCGTTTTCATCGATCTGATGCAGGTGGCGGTTACCGTCGATACGCTGATGGTCGGGATCATCAAGGCACCGTTCATGGCGCTGATCATCGGCCTGGTTGCCTGCGTCGAGGGCATGAAAGTGGAAGGTTCGGCGGAATCGCTCGGGCACCACACCACGATGTCGGTGGTGAAGGCGATCTTCATGGTGATTGTGGTGGACGGGCTTTTCGCAATCTTCTTCTCCTCGATCGGAATCTGAATGCAGCCGGCAAGCGACAGTCTTCCCGCGCAGAACCCGGCTCCGGCCGGTCACGCGGGTTCGCGCCAGGTTATCCTGAGCGCCCGCGGGGTGACCGTCGGCTTTGGCTCGACGATTGTGCTCAGGGATCTCGACCTCGACGTCAACGCGCGCGAAATTCTCGGTTTCGTTGGCGGGTCGGGCACCGGCAAATCGGTTCTGATGCGTGCCATTCTCGGATTGACGCCGAAGCGCGCCGGCACGATCGAGGTGTTCGGCGTCGACCTGCAGAAGGCGACGCCCGACGAACGCCAGGAGGTCGAGCGGCGCTGGGGAGTGCTTTTCCAGCAGGGCGCGCTGTTCTCCTCGCTCACGGTCCGGCAGAACATCCAGGTGCCGATGCGCGAGCACATGCGCATGTCGCAGCGGCTGATGGACGAGTTGGCGCTGCTCAAGATCGAGATGGTCGGTCTGCCGCGCTCCGCGGCCGAGAAATTTCCGTCCGAACTGTCCGGCGGCATGATCAAGCGGGCAAGCCTTGCCCGCTCGCTGGCGCTCGATCCCGATCTGGTCTTTCTCGACGAACCGACCTCCGGGCTTGATCCGATCGGCGCGGCGGCCTTCGACGATCTGGTGCGCAAGTTGCGGGACACGCTCGGGCTGACGGTCTACATGGTGACCCACGATCTGGACAGCTTGCATTCCATTTGCGACCGGGTCGCGGTATTAGGAGAGAAGAAGGTGCTCAGGGTCGGGACCATCGACGAACTGATGAAGTTCGACAACGCATGGGTCCAGTCCTATTTCAACGGTGAGCGGGCGCTGCGGCGGGTATGAGCAGGAACTGAAAAAAGCATGGAAACCCGCGCGAACTACATTGCCATCGGCGCGTTCGTCTTTGCGACGCTCATCATCGGATTCGTTTTCATCTATTGGCTGGGAAGCCGCGCCGAAGGGCCGCGCGCGCTGCCGGTGAAGGTGATCTTCAACGGGGCGGTCACCGGACTGTCGGTCGGCGGCGCCGTCAACTTCAACGGCATCAAGGTCGGCGACGTCGGCGACCTGGGTTTCGACCAGCAGGATCCCAGCGTTGTCATCGCGACAATCCGTGTGCGCCCGTCGACGCCGCTGCGCAGGGACGTCAAGGCGACGCTCGGCTTCCAGACACTGTCCGGCATCGCCTATGTCGACCTTTCCGGGGGCACCACAGACGCGCCGCTGCTGCTCGATCCCGATGCCGAGGAGCCGCCGGTGATCCATGCCGAGCGTTCCGCCTTCGAGGACATCGTCGAGGGCGCCCGCGATATCCTGACCCGGGCCGATACAACGCTTGCCGCCGTCGAGAAGGTCGTCACGGACAACCGCGAGGAAGTGAACCAGATCATCGTCAACGCGCGCGTCTTTTCCGATGCGCTGGCCAAGAACGCCGACGGCGTCGACACGTTCATGTCGAGCGTGGCGAGCACCGGCGAAGCCCTGCAGAGCCTGTCCGGCCGGCTTGAGGGGCTCGTCGACAGCGCCACGGCAATCGTCGATGCAGTGCCGCCCGAGAAGGTTACCCAGATTGTCGACGACGCGGCCTCCGTCACCTCGAAGGTCGCCAATGCCGCGGACGGGCTTGTCGGCCTGATCGACGATGCGGAAAAGGCGGCGGAGGAACTGAAGCAGTTCACCGTGGGCCTGACACAGAGCCTTGGCGAGTTCGACAAGGTCATCGCCGCGATCCGCCCCGGTGCGATTTCCGAGATCGTCGACGGCGTGGCCGCCTTTACAGCGATCCTCAAGGACCGCTCCGACGATATCGACCGGCTCGTCGTCTCGACGACGCGCACGATGGAGAATTTCGAGAGCGTCAGTTCGGTCGCCGCAGCGAGCGAGGAGGACATCCGCAAGATACTCTCCGACGCGCGCGTGCTGGGCGAGCAACTGGTGGAGACCGTCGGGCGGATCGACCGGATCGTCGCCGCCGTCGATCCGCAGAAGGTGGCGAGTGTCGTCGCCTCGGTCGAGGAGCTTTCCGGGGGGCTTGCGACCCGCACGCAGACGATTGCGACGGCCATCGACAAGGCCGGAGAGGCGGTCGACAACGTCACCGAGTTCTCGCAGTCGCTGAAGGGGCGCGGGCCGGAGATCGACCAGATCCTTGCCGATGCGCAGGAGCTTGCCGCGAAACTCAATGCAACCGGCACACGGCTTCAGGGTGTCGTCGACAAGGTCGATGCCATGGTCGAGGGCGACGGCGAGGGGCTGGTCGCGGAAGCGACCCAGGCCGCTGCCTCGATCCGCAAGGTCGCCGACGTGCTGGCCGAGCGCGTCGGTCCGGTGACCAGCGGGCTGGAGCGGTTCACCACACGCGGCTCGGCCGACTTCTCCAGTGCGATGGCACAACTCAGCCGGACGCTGGTGGAGATCCAGCGCACCGTCGCCGATCTCAACCGTGACCCGCAGCGTGTGATCTTCGGCGGCGACGACAAGCCCACCTTCGGCGGGGCGCAAAGACGATGAGAATGCAGACGGGGTGGGGCATGCGGTTGGATGATGTTCGGCATGGCGGCCTGAGGCGCGCCTTCTCGGTGATCGGCCTCTCGCTGGTGCTCGTCGTTGCCGGCTGTGCGGGATCGAGTGCGCCGGATGCCTATTACGGCCTGACCACACCGCCGGCGGCGGAGACAGGGCGTGCGGGCCGGGCTGCCCGTGTGCAAGTGCTGGTTCCCGCGCCGCGCGCGCTGCAGGCGCTCGACACGGCCTCCATCGCGGTGGTCGATACGGGGCCGGTCTATACCTATTTCCCGAAAGCCGCGTGGACCGACACGCTGCCCAAGGTGGTGCAGGCGAAGATCGTCCAGTCGCTGGAAAACACGAGGGGTCTGCGCGGTGTCGGCCTGCCGGGCGAGGGGTTGCTGATCGACTACCAGCTGCAGAGCGACCTGCGTGCCTTCGAACTGCGCATCGACGGGCAGGACCGCGCCGTCGTGGAGATGATGGTTCGCCTCGTCAACGACCGCAACGGCCGCACCAAGGCGACCCGCATCTTCCGCACGGAGGTGCCTGCGAAGAGCACCAGCGTCACCGACGCGGTGGCAGCGATGAACGCGGCCGCCGACGCGGTGCTGCGCGAGATCTCCACCTGGGTGCTGTCCAACGTTTGAAGCTTCCGGCGTGGGGGATGCCAGAGCCGGACGCTGGCGAGGATCTTCCGCCGCGCCTGCCGTCCGTTTTTCGCGGCGGGTACCTATTCCGCCGGGGCCGGCGCGGCGCGGCGCCAGAAGAATGTCACCTCGTTGCCTTCGGCGGGATCGTCCGGCACCAGCCGCGCCAGGATCAGGCTGACGCAGGCCATGGCCGCGCCGATCAGGAAGACGGCGGCGGGAGAGACCAGCCAGATCAGGCCGAACAGCGCGGGAATGAACACGGCCGCGATATGGTTGATGGTGAAGGCGACGCCGGCGGTCGGGGCGATGTCGGCGGGGTCCGAGATCTTCTGGAAATAGGTCTTCATGGCAATGGCCACGGCGAAGAAAGCGTGGTCGATGACGTAGAGCGCGCCGGCCAGATGGGCGTTGGTGACGAAGGCATAGGTCACGAAGACGCCGATCAGCCCGACATATTCCACCGTCAGTGCGGTCTTCTCGCCGACCTTGCCGATCCATGAACCGATCTTGGGCGCCAGCAGCATGTTGACCGCACCGTTCAGCAGGAACAGGCCGGCGACCTCGTGCACGTCGTAGCCGAAGCGCTCGACCATCAGGAACCCGGCGAAGACGGTGAAGATCTGCCGGCGCGCGCCGCCCATGAAGGTCAGCGCGTAATAGAGCCAGTAGCGCTTGCGCAGCACCAGCTGCTTGCGCTGGGGCACGCCTTCGCGGAATTGCGGGAAGGCGATGACGAGGAAGGCCAGAACCACCAGCGTCAGCAGTCCGGCGATCAGGAAGACGGTGGCGAAACTCAGGTTGAAGGTCTTCCACGCGACCAGGATCATGCCGTAGGCGACCAGCTGCGCGAAGGCTCCGACCGCGAGGATCTTGCCCATGCCGGCCGCGGCCTTCTCCTTTGGCAGCCACTGCAGCGACAGCGACTGGTTCATCGTCTCGTAATAGTGGAAGCCGACCGACATGACGAAGGTGGTCATGTAGAAGCCCCATGTGCTGGGGAAGTAGCCGGTCGCGGCGACGCCGACGCCAAGCAGTGCCAGCGACAGATAGGCGAGCGTCTGCTCGCGAAGAACCAGAAGCAGGTAGATGGCGGTGAAGGCGAGGAAGCCGGGGATCTCGCGGATCGACTGCTGGATGCCGATCTCCCGGCCCGTGAAGTCGAGCTCGTGAACCGCGAAATTGTTCATCAGGTTCCACCAGGCGGCGAAGGACAACTGCATCGCCGCCGCCATGATCATCAGCAACACCAGCGGCGAGCGCCAGCCGGTGCCCCTGGGCGCGCCGGACGGGGGCGGGGCGCCCGGGACGGCAGCGCCCGCCTCGCTTGCGGCGAAGGCCGGTATCGTCTCCACCGGTGCGATGGAGGAGGTGGTGGGGCGACGGTCTGGCATCGGGTTCATCCGCAAGAGGAGACAGGAACGGCGGTACAGTGCGCCTGCGACCGGTTGGCAACCCGGAAGGGGGTGTTGGCCAGGAGGCGCCTGCAGTACCGCGTTGCCAATCCTCTACCGCGAAAGGCCGTCTGCGTGTTATCGCCATTTTGTCAATTTATGTCGATGAGGCGACGAATGCTTGCCCCCGCCGAACCGCTCCTGAACGCGCAGGCATGGTCCGGCGGGTGCCAACTTGTGGTTGGGGAGATGTCCTTGTCAGGCCCCGGCGCCCTCCGCCGCCGTGCGCGGGGTCCTGGCGTCGACGCCGGCGATGACCGTGATCGCCGCAAGCACCAGAACGGAGCCGCTGGCGAGGAACACGCTCTGGACGCCGCTCAGGTCGAGGATCAGGCCGCCGATTGCCGCGCCAAGGGCAATGGCAAGGTTGATCGCCGCGACCAGCAGTCCGCCGGCGCTTTCCGCCTCGTCGGGCACCGAACGGGCGATCCATGCGGACCACGCCACCGGAACCGTGCCGAAGGCCAGACCCCACAGGGCAATCAGCGTCAGGTCGATGGCGAAAGTTCCGCCGATCGTGGCCAGCAGGAAAGCCAGCACCGCAATCGTCAGCGGCATGATGGCGAGCGTCATCAGCAGCGAGCGGGCGACCAGCATGCTGCCCAGGTAGTTGCCGATGAAGTTGGCGATGCCGAACGCGAGCAGTGTCGCGGAGATTGCCGTGATGCCGATGTCGGTGACGGTCTCAAGGAAGGGGCGGATATAGGTGAAGAGCGACATGTGTCCGCCGAACACCATCAGCACGGCCAGCATGGCAAGCGCCACGCGCCTGCGTGACATAAGCTCGACCAGCATGCCGAAGCGCGCCCGGCCGCGCGAGGGCAGCGAGGGCAGTGTCGCGAACTGGAAGGCGAAGACCGCCAGGCCAAGCCCCGCCGCGCCGGCGAAGGCGACGCGCCAGCCGAACATGTCGCCGACATAGCTGCCGACAGGGGCTGCGAAGATGGTTGCGGCGGAGACGCCGGAGACCATGATCGACAGCGCCTTGGGCACGTTGGCCTCGGGAACGAGGCGCATGACGACGGCGGTGGAAAGCGACCAGAAGCCGCCCAGCGCCGCGCCCAGCATCAGCCGGCCGACAAGCAGGATCTCGACGCTCGTCGAGAAGGCGACGACGAGGTTCGAGAGGACCAGCAGGGCGGAGAAGCCGAGCAGCACCCGGCGCCGGTCGATCGACCGGGTGAGGGCGGCGACGCTCAGGCTTGCGACGACGCCCATGGCCGCGGTCGCCGTCACGGCCTGCCCGGCGAGGCCTTCGGAGATGCCGAGGTCCTGCGCCATGTCCGTCAGGAGGCTGGCGGGCAGGAATTCCGCGCCGACGAGGCCGAAAACCCCCAGGCACATGGAAAAGACGGCGGCCCAGGCAGCCGTCAGGGTTGCCGCCGGAGTGCCGGCGGCGCTGTGTTCGCTAGTCATTGAAGTCCCCATCTTAGGAGCGAGATGGGTGATAGATGGGTGGCATTTCCGGACGATCCATGACACATATTCTGCAATCATTGATCGAAAATCCGGAAATTGCCATGACCCTGACCATGTCTGCGGATCCGATCGGCGAGCTCTTGATGGGCATGCGCATGCGCGGAGCCAGCTACGGGAAGTTGCATCTCCCGCCGCCGCTGGGAGCCGCGTTCCCGGCCTCGTCCGAAGCCCGGTTCCACTTCGTTGCCGGCGGTACGGGGCTGCTGCGATCGCCCTCGGGAGAGCTGATGCCGCTGTCCTGCGGCGATGCGATCCTGCTGCCACGCGGCGACGAACATGCGCTTGTCTCGCGAACGAACGCCGAGGTGCGCCCGATCGAGACCTTTCTTACCGTGCCGCTGTGTCCGGGCATGTGTTCCTTCGAGCCGGGATGCGGAAAGACCTCTCCGGACAAGGGCGTGCTGATCTTTTCCGCCGCGATGCAGTTCGAGCTCGACACGCTGCATCCGCTGATCGAACTGATGCCGTCGGTGCTGCATGTCGGGTCGATACCGGGCAAGGAGCCGGAGGTGCGGCCGCTGCTTGACGCGATGGAGCGGGAGATGTCGACGAACCGGGCCGGAACGGCCGGTATCCTGGCGCGGCTGGCCGAGGTGGTCGCCGCCTCCGTCGTGCGCAACTGGGTCGAGTGCGGGTGCGGCGATGCCAGCGGCTGGGTCGCGGCCCTGCGCGACGAGCGGCTCGGGCGGGTGCTTGCGGAGTTGCACCGGGATCCGGGGCGCGACTGGACGCTGGCGGAAATGGCGACAGCCATGGGCAGCTCCCGCTCGGTCTTTGCTGAAAGGTTCGCCGCTGCCACCGGCAGGCACCACGCCGCTGCGCTACGTGGGCGCGCTGCGCATGCGCCTGGCCGCGCAGTGGCTGTCGCGCGACCGGATGTCGATCGACCAGGTCGCCCGCCAACTCGGCTACCAGTCGCAGGCGGCCTTCAGCCGGGCCTACAAGCGCGTCACCGGCCAGCCGCCGGGCCAGGCCCGCAAGGCGCGGTGAGGGGCGCACGGTCATGACGATCCCTGCCGAATATTCAAACGCCTCGGTCGTGTTCGACCGGTTTCTGGAGGATGCGCGGGACCGTGCCGGCCTTGCGACCCGCAACCAGACCTACACGATGGTCCAGGGTGTGCTCCAGGTCTTCCGGGCACGGCTTGAGCTTGAGGAGGCGATCCGCTTCGCCGGGGTGTTGCCACCGCTTCTTCGCGCGATCTTCATCGCCGACTGGGACCTGGACGCGCCAAAACGGGATTTCAGCAGCTGCGAGGAGATGACCGGCGAGGTGCAGGCCTTGCGACGGCATCATAACTTCTCGCCCGACACCGCGATTGCCGATGTGGCAGCGGCCCTTCGCAAGCATGTCGACCAGCAGGCCTTCGACCGTGCGCTCGCGGCCCTTCCCGCAGAAGCAGCTGCGTTCTGGGCGGTGCCCGCGTGACCAACGGATACCCCGGTCGGAGTGCCGACCAACCTATGAGGAGACCGCTTCCTCGTAGGCCCATACGCGGAACTCTTTCAGGACATGGGGACCGAAGGAGTTGATCAGCGGAATGTCCGCGGCATCCCGGCCGCGGGCGACGACAATCCGGCCGATCCGCGGGATGTTGTTGCGAGGGTCGAACGTGTGCCACTCACCGTCGAGAAACACCTCTATCCAGGCACTGAAATCCATCGGGTCGACCACCGGAACGCCAATGTCGCCGAGATAGCCGTTGACGTAGCGGGCAGGGATATTGAGGCATCGGCAGAATGCCAGGGCAAGGTGGGCATAGTCGCGGCAGACGCCGACGCGCTCTTCAAAGGCTTCGAAGGCCGTGCGGGTCGCTCTGGCCTGCATGTAGTCGAATTGCAGGTGCCGGTGGACGAAATCGCAGATCGCCTGCACCCGCTGCCATCCCGGTTGCAGCGACCCGAACAGGTCCCAAGCCGTCTGGCTCAGATGGTCGGTTTCGCAGTAGCGGCTGCCCATCAGGAAGACGAGGCAGTCGTCGGGCAGGTCCTCGACCGGCATCTCGCGGGCGCCGTGCCGGATCCGGTCCGTGCGGCCACTGTCTGCGACCGTTGCATCGCTGCGGATGGTGAACGCGCCGCTTGGTGCGACCAGCCTGCGGCACCGGTTGCCGAAAAGGTCGCGATAGAGGGCCGTTGGCACGGCGGGAGAGGTGTCGAGGGTCTCCGGCACCCGGATGTCGGGGGTGCGCGCGTCCTCTATCGACATCAGGCAGACCAGCGCGGTCGGCTGCTGGCATTGCAGCCTGATCTCGTAGCCGCAGCGAATGAGCATGTTCGGGATCGCTCCCTCCATTAGGTCGTGAACTGATAATTCTGGCGAGAAACGGTCTGCGCGAACCTGTTCGGATACAAGGAGCAAGACCGCAGGAAACCATTCGGTTTTCAAGGTTTTGCGACGCCGTTGCCGGCAGGTTCGCACAGACCCGAAGGGCGTCGGTCCGGCTTCGATCTGCGGCGTCGGACCGCTCGGCCGGGGGACTTGCCCCGGCCATCACGCTCCTCCTGGCATATCATTGCCGGGCCAGACGCCGTTTCCGGCACAATTATGAGTCCACGACCTAGCGGAAGTCGGAGGCGTTCAACGTGTAGGAGGACCGGCGGCGGCTTGTGTGGATCGTGCGCGCGACGTCGTGAATGGTGGCGCGCAGCCGGTCGAAGGCCGACAGGCAGTCGGCCTGGGAGGCATCGAGGCGGGCGGTGGCGCCGCCCGCTTTCGCAAGTGCGTCGGCTTCTATGAAGAAGGGGACCTCGAACACGCCGTCATGGCCGATGAAACGCACGCCTTTGCGACCTTCGTCGAAGCTCCGGCTGGGGTTGGGAAAGCTCAATGTCATGAGAGACCTCCGGTCCTTCGCCAGGTCGCCAGCAGGAATGCCGAAAGCCCGCGCCGCGGCTTTGCTTGCGCGGCGTGGCGATGAGCGCGGTTTCTGGTGTTGCGATCATTGAGGAACAGCATGCCGTCGGTCGCATCGGAATGACTGAGGCCGGTCATGTTGCGGCCGTTGGACGTCGCCGGGATCCCTGTATAGACGTGATAGATTGTCCAGGTCCGGTCCTTCTCGATCCGTCTGCCGAAATGCTGGTCCATGCGGGCGGGCCGGGATGCGCCACCCTCGTTTTCCCAGATGGCGATGGCCGCCACGTTTGGCTGGCGGTCGGGCTCATGTTTCACGGTTTTCATCATTGTCGTTCTCCGGTTGGCCGTGACTGTTGCTGAAAAGGCAGGAATGAAGCGCCGCGCCCCCGGCTTCGGTGATCGTCATGCCGTCCGGTCGCTGCGGCATTCCGAGCGTATCGAGCAGGCGTCCGGCGATCGCGATCGCATCGTCCCGATCCACGGCATCCACCGTCTCGCGCCCGACAACGGCATGTGCCTTGTCCGTTTTCCGGAGCCGGAAGAATTCAATCACGACTTTCATTGCCTGCTCCTGAAACGGCCGACCGGACCTTCAGGCCTTGCTCTTTTCGCGCTGGCCGGTCGAGGCCGAGATCACCGAGAGCTTGATCCGATTGGCAAATGGCGCTTCCGGTTTGGCTTCCGTCTTCGTCTGCTTCGGTTTGCGGATTTCCCGGTTGCTACGCTTCTGTCCCTTAGCCATGCCCAAACGTCCTTTCCATCAAGGTTGCCTTCGCGTTGAGGCCTGTCGTGTCGACGAGCTCCAGCTCGTCCTGGAGCGCCACCCGCTCGTGATTTTCCTCGGCATTGCGGATCCGATACTGCGGGGCGCCGGCGGATGCCGGCATCATGCCGGTGATGCGGTAGACCTGCGTCTGTCCGGTCGTGTTGCCTATCGCGCTTTTCAGGCGGACGGATTGCCCGACACTCAGGAGATGCTCTCCCGCATCACCCGCGGACTGGCTGGCATAGCGTTGCCGAAAACTTGCCGTGGTCATTGTGGATCGTCCTTTTCACTTATGGCATCGACAGTTGCGGGATCGACCCGCACCATCTGTTGCGTTGTTGCCCTGGCGCCGATCGCCGGCAAATGGATGAAGGTTCCGACCCTGCGCCAGGCGGTCCAGGAAAGTCCCTCGATCAACTCGTCCTCCCGGTCGATCCGGTACTCGCCGGGCGGTTGGGCGTCGGCAAAACCGTCGAGCCGAAAAGGGGTCGGGAAGTGGAGGATGCATTGCGTGGTGCGGGTGGTCATCTTGTCGACCTTCAGGGTGCCCGCATGAACGAGCCCATGGCTCTCGCGGACCGGTCGGGCAAACAAGAGGTGATGGCCACGCCGATGGCAAGTTCGGCGCCGTTTTTGCGGAGTTTTCCGGGCTGTGTATTTTCTGGAATTATCTTTTAGGTACGAGTTTTATTTTGATATTTAATTAAGTCTCAAATAAGGCGACTTTGAATATATGCGTTTATATCTGTCTTTTATTTTCAGGTTTGATGTTTTTTAGGGCACTGGATCTGTTTTTATTTTTTCAGTCTACGGCGCACGGCTGCGTGACGCGCTGACGGAAGGACGGACAGAAGGTCCGGTCAGAGGCCTGGCGGGGGCATGGCGTGGCCAGGGCATTGCCTGTATGGTTCCGGGAACCGGCGTTCCGATACCCACGGTCCCATGATCCATCCGCTGCGTCAGACGAAGTTCCCGGAGGAGCATCCGGACCCGATCATCTCCTATGTGGGGACGGAGCCGGCCGGCTCGGTGACGCGGCCCCATGCCCACGGGCGGGCGCAGCTCTTCCACATCCTGCGCGGGTCGGTGACGGTTGCCACGCAGGGAGGCAGCTTCGTCGTACCGCCGGAGCGGGCGATCTTCATTCCACCGGGCGTGCTGCACCATTCCAGCTATCACACGGAGACGGAAGTCCGTTTCCTGTACATGCGCCCCGAAGGGCTTCCGGCGATGCCGGAGGAGCCGTTCGTGGTCCAGGTGACGGCATTGCTGCGCGAGTTGATCCTCGCCTTCATGGCCTGCGCACCCGACTATGACGCGGACGATGCGACCGGGCGGCTTGCCGCCGTTCTGGTCGACCAGATCGCCACCTCCCATGTGGCGCCGCTGCATCTGCCCATCCCCGAGGAGCCGCGCCTGCGCGAAGCGATCCGGCCGTTGATAGACGATCCGGCGGCCGGTCTTTCCGCTGCCGACCTGGCGGGGCGGGCGAACCTGTCCCTGCGCTCTTTCGAACGGCATTTTCCGGCCGCGACGGGGCTTTCCTTCCGCGCCTGGCGACGACAGGCGAAGCTGATGAAGGCGGTCGAGTGGCTGTCGCAGGGAATGGCTGTCGGTGAAGTGTCGGACCGGCTGGGCTATGAGGGGCCGAGTGCCTTCGTCGCCACGTTCAAGAAGTCCTTCGGGGTGACGCCGGGGCGCTATTTCAGCCGCTGACCTGGCCGTAGCCCGGTCTGTCTCGCTGGTCGCGCTTCACGTCCGTGGGATCGAGCCCCTCCGGCAAGGGCGCCGGAGGGTCCGTGTTCGCAAGCCGCGGTGCTCAGGCGCTGCGCACCTGCAGCAGGAAGCGGTCGACTTCGCCGCGCAACCGCTCGGCCTGGCCGGAGAGTTCGCCGGCGGAGGCCAGGAGCTGCTCACTGGCGCTGCCGGTTTCCATCGCGGCGGCGTTGACGCCGGTGATGTTGCCGGTGACGTCGCTCATGCCGGCAGCGACCTGCTCGATGTTGCGGGCGATTTCGTGGGTTGCCGCGCCCTGCTGCGTGACCGAGGAGGAAATCGAGGTCGAGACGGCGCGGATCCGTTCGATTGTTTCGCCAATGGAGCTGATCGCGGTGACCGTGTCGCGGGTCGAGGTCTGGATGCCGCGCACCTGCTGGCCGATGTCCTCGGTCGCACGCGCCGTCTGGGAGGCAAGTTCCTTGACCTCGGCCGCGACGACGGCGAAGCCGCGCCCCGCTTCTCCGGCTCGTGCCGCCTCGATGGTGGCGTTGAGCGCCAGAAGGTTGGTTTGCTCGGCAATGTCGGTGATCAGCGCGACCACCTGGCCGATGCGCTCGGCCGCCGACGACAGTTCCCCGACCTTCTCGTTGGTCGACGAAATATTGTCGACCGCGACGAGGGAAATTTCCTGGGAGTCCGTCACCTGGCGGTTGATCTCGGCGATCGAGCTGGAGAGTTCCTCCGCGGCGCCCGACACGGCCTGGACATTGGCGGAAGCCTCTTCCGCCGCCGAGGCGACGACCGTCGAGCGTTCCGACGTGCCCGAGGCATTGGCCGAAAGGCTGCGGGCCGATGCCAGCATCTCGGTCGCCGCCGAGGCGACGGTCTCGACGATCCCGCCGATCGCGGCTTCGAACTCGGAAGCGAGTTTTTCGCGGGCGACACGGGCCTGCCTGTCGGCCTGGGCCTGGTTCTCGGCCTGGGCCGCCTCGAGACGACGCACCTCAAGGGCGTTGTCCCTGAACACCTGGACGGCGCCGGCCATGTCGCCGATCTCGTCGCGGCGGCCGGTATAGGGCACCTCCATCTCGAGATTGCCGTCGGCCAGGACGCGCATGACATTGCTCATCCGTCCGATGGGCGTGGAAATGGTGCGGGCGAAGAAAAAGCCGGCAAGGCCCATCAGAAGGACGACCGCGCCGCCGATCATCAGGAACTGCATGCCCATCTGGTCGATCGGACGCTGCACCTCCGCCTCGTCGATCTCCGCGAGAAGGGCCCAGTTGACGCCCTCGAAGGTGAGCGGCGCAAAAGCCGCGAGCACGGGTTCGCCGCGATAATCGGTCGAGCTTGCGACATCGGTCTTGCCGGTGAGCGCCGCGCGAACGGAGCTGGTGTCGGAGCGGCGGGCAAGGATCGTGCTCGCCTCGCCCGGCTTGCGGAACCGGCTCTCGGAGCGCATCAGGAAATCGGTGCCGACGATGTAGGTTTCGCCGGTCTCGCCAAGACCCGTCGAGCGGGTCATGATCTCGTTGATGCGGTCGATGGGCATCTGGAATATGAGCGCGCCCGCGAAGCTGCCGGACGCTCCGACAACCGGTGTGCCGATAAAGCTTGCCGGAGCATTGCTGGACGGCGCGTAAGGGGCAAAGTCGGAGAAGGCGAAGCTGCCCGGTTTCGTGCTTTCCTTCACCTTGCGAAAGACTGTAGCGATGTCGGTCGACTGCCACTCACCGCTCGCAAGGTTGGTGGCGAAATCGTTCTCCTTGAAGACCGAGTAGACGATGTTGCCGGCGGCATCGACAAGGAAGATGTCGTAGTAGCCACGCTGTTCGAGATAGTCGCGGAACCAGGGATGGTTCGCGCCATGAACCTTGCTGTAGGCACTGCCGTCGCCGGCTGCGTCGAGCTTGTGCTTCTCGCCCAAGGGGTTCGGATTGCCGGTGATATAGGCATTTCTCAGGGCCGGACTCGACTTGCCGTCATTGCCGGCCTCGTCATAGGTCGACTGGAAACTTGCCAGGGCCGTCCGGACAAAAGGATTGCTCGCGGCGAGTTGCAGGTCCTCCTCGATCGACCGGAGATAGCCGCTGATCTCCGCGCGGCGCGAGTCGACCGTCGCACGCATGGCCTCGAGCGAGGCGGCGCGCAGATGGCTGCGGGAGGACTGGTAGCCCACCACACCTGTGACAATGGTGGCGGCGGCAACCGAGATCACGACCAGAAGCGGGATCTTACTCGAGATTTTCAGGGAGATCATAGGCGCCACCATCCTTAGAATGTGATGTGGTGAAATTACCTATTCATCCTTTCTTTCTGATTAATTCATCAACGTCATTTATGCTTATGTTCATAATCGTGATAAGTATCATGAGCTTGAGATCGGCGAAATTATTCAAGAATACAACCCTTGATGGAAATAATGACGGCTATTTCCATTTCACGTTACCGAATCGGGAGAGAATCAGTCTGGAGAAGTGCAATCGGCAAACCGGTCTCTCCTTCTTGCGTTTTCAGGAAGAGGCTTTCTCCAGCAAGTAGTGCTCCAGCGTCTTGCCGGCCTCCAGGATGTGCAGGGATGTCAGCTGCAAGGCGGCTTCCGTGTCGCGGCGATAGCAGGCATCGAGAATGGCACGATGCTCGTCCGACGATTTCACGAGGTAGTCCAGCCGGGCAAGGGTGAAGCGCATGTAGCGATCCGCGACGTCGTGCAGGCTCGAGATATGGGCCAGCAGACGAGGCCTTTCGCAAGGCGCGTAGAGCGTGATGTGGAACGCCTTGTTGAGGCGGCCGAATTCGGCAAGGCCGGCGCTCGCGATCCGGTCCTGCAGCGCCGCCGCCTTGTCGATATGCGCGTTGGAGAGATGCGGCAGCGCCAGACGCATGGCGAGCAGCTCGGCCGCCTCGCGCATCTCGAAATTCTCCCGCAATTCGTTCGCGTCGATGGGGGCGACGACGGCGCCGCGATTGGGCGCCAGCTGCACAAGGCCTTCGCCGGCAAGCACGCGCAGGGCCTCGCGGATCGGCATCCGGCTGGTGCTGTAGGCCCTGGCCAGCTCTTCCTGGCGCAGGGTGCTGCCGGGTTTCAGTTCGCCGGCGATGATCGCCTGGCGGATCTCCCTCACCAGAAGTTCGGTCCGATCGCCTTTTCGTGTGTCGCCGGTCGTCATGGAGGAAAGGCCTAGCAGGCACCTGATTGACAGACAAGACAGGATATAGCATCACATACTCGTATCTTGGATCCAAGATGGAGTTTTGTATGACTGTCTCTCGACTTGCACACATTCCCGGTATTGGCGTCGACAGGATGGGCAATGCGGCGGATGCCGCCGGGGTCGCTGAAATGCTCCGGTTGGAAAATCTCGACACCGACATTCCGCCACCACAGGCCGCCATCGAGGCAACGCTGGCGGCCGTTCGCCGGGACGACGCCAACAGCTATCTGCCGTTCCTGGGCATTCACGACCTGCGAGCGGCGGCGGCAGCGAGGGTCTCGGCGACCGCGGGACGCGACTACGATCCGGAAACCGAGTGCATCGTCTCGGCCGGGGGGCTGTCCGGCGTGCTCAACGTTCTTCTGGCGGTGCTGGAGCCGGGCGACGAGGTGGTCATCACGGACCCGGCCTATGCCGGTCTTCTCAACCGCATCCGGCTTGCCGGCGGGGTACCGCGTCTGGTGCCGCTCCAGGTGGTGGACAGGCGCTGGCGGCTGGATCTGGAGGCGCTGCACGCTGCGGTCAACGACAGGACCCGGGCGATCCTGACCATGAGCCCCTCGATGCCGAGCGGCATCGTGCACACGCGCGAGGAATGGGCGGAGATCACGGCGGCGGCCGAGCGGGCGGAGGCCTGGATCATCCACGATGCGGCGATGGAGCGTATCCTCTTCACCGGCGAGCCGGTCATGCATCCGGCCTCTTTCGGCACTGTCGCGGAACGGGTGATCACGGTCGGCTCCGTTTCAAAGGAGTACCGGATGATCGGTTGGCGGGTCGGCTGGATCGTCGGGCCGGAGCCGATCATGAAGGATATCGGTCTCGTCAGCCTGACCAACGTCGTGTGTCAGGTCGGCATCGGCATGCCGGGGGCAGCCGCCGCGCTTGCGGCGGAGGATGACGGGGTTGCCGCGGCAACCACCGAATGGCAGGCGCGACGGGACACGATTGTCGACGAACTGTCCGGCCTGCCGGTGGTCATTGCGGACGGGGGCTGGTCGCTGCTGATCGACACGAGGGCCCTCGGCATGGATCCGGCAGACGCTTCCGCGCGCCTTTTCCGCGACGGGGCCGTTGCCGCGACGCCGATGACCGGCTGGGGCGCGGAGGACAGCGCCGGACGCTACCTGCGTTTCGTCTACGCCAACGAACCGGTATCCCGGTTGCGCGGCCTGCGCGAGCGGGTGCGAAAGGCATGGCTCCTGTGAGCGAGGGAAGGCCAGTGCCACTCTCGGAGCGGTTTCCCTGGCTCGCGGGAGCGCCGGTCTGCGACGGGCTTTGGCCCTGGTCGCGAGGGTTCCTGCCGGCGGGAGCAGACCTTGCAACGCAGGTCGGGCGCTTTCGCGCGGCCGGTTTCACGCATGCCTCCTTCACCCTGTCGAGCGGGCGCGACACGGAAACCGACGCACTGGCCAATCTCGGCCACCTGTCGGGCGAACTGGCGACAGCGGGTGTCGTTGTCGCCCATGATCGGGCGGCGATCCTGGCGGCGCAAGCGGACGAGGTGTTCTCCGCATCCTTCCATTTCCAGTCGGCAACACCGTTCTCCCGCTGCCCCGAACTCGTCGAGGCCTTTTTCGCCGCGGGCGTCCAACGCTCGATCCTCGCCTATAACGAGGCCAACATCTTCGCCGACGGATGCCACGAGCCGCGCAATGCGGGACCGTCGGCGGCCGGCCGCGATCTCGTTCGGCGGATGGTCCGGACCGGAATGCGCGTCGACCTCAGCCATTGCGGGGTTCGCACCACTTTCGACGTGCTGGAAGCGGGCCTGCCGACGCCGCCGCTCTTTTCCCATTCGAATGCCCGGGCGCTTTTTGAGCATGAACGCAACATCAGCGACGAGCAGATCCGCGCGGCGGCGGAGGCCGGGTCCTATATCGGCATCAACGGCGTCGGGTTCTTTCTGGGCGCACAAGGGGAGGCGATCCCGCGCGAGATGGCCCGTCATGCGGCGCATGTGGCGGAGATCGCCGGGTCGGCCGAACGCATCGGGCTCGGTCTCGATTTCATGTACCTGGAGGGCAGCGACTACGGCTTCTATCACGCGGCGCGGGAGCGCTGGCCACGCGGCTATCCCGAACCGCCATGGAGCTTCTTTCAGCCGGAACAGCTCGGTGATCTCGTCGCCGCCCTTGTGGCGGCGGGCTTCACACGGACGGATGTGAGGGGACTGCTGGGCGAGAACTATCTTCGCCATGCGCTGGCCAGTCGCTAGCGACTTCGGCCCTGACCCTAGCGCGCCAGTTCCTTCATCGCTGCCTCAAGCCCTTCCAGCGTCAGGGCGTAATGGCGGCCATCCATCAGCTCGCGGATCATCCGGATGGAGTTGGTATAGGTCCAGTGCCGTTCGGCGACCGGGTTCAGCCAGACGCTTCTCGAGTAGTGGTCGGTGAGGCGTTTCATCCAGACGGAACCGGCCTCCTCGTTCCAGTGCTCGACCGAGCCGCCGGCATAGGCGATTTCGTAAGGGCTCATCGAGGCGTCGCCAACGAAGATCAGCTTGTAGTCGGGCCCGTATTTGTGCAGCACGTCCCATGTCGGCAGCCGCTCGGAATGGCGCCTTGCGTTGTTCTTCCAAAGGAATTCGTAGGGGCAGTTGTGGAAGTAGAAATACTCCATGACCTTGAACTCGGTACGGGCGGCCGAAAACAGCTCCTCGCAGACGCGGATGTGGTCGTCCATCGAGCCGCCGATATCGAAAAAGAGCAGCACCTTCACCGCATTGCGGCGTTCCGGTCGCATATGGATGTCGAGCAGGCCGCGATGCGCGGTGGCGCGGATCGTGTGGTCCAGATCGAGTTCCTCGGCCGCGCCCTGGCGAGCAAAGCGGCGCAGGCGCTTCAAGGCCACCTTGATGTTGCGGGTGCCAAGTTCCACCGTGTCGTCGAGATCGCGGAAGGTACGCTTGTCCCAGACCTTGACGGCGCGCCGGTGGCGGCTTTCGTCCTGGCCGATGCGGATTCCTTCCGGATTGTAGCCATAGGCCCCAAAGGGCGAGGTGCCGGCCGTGCCGATCCATTTCGAGCCGCCCTGGTGGCGGCCCTTCTGTTCCTTGAGCCGCTCGCGCAGCGTCTCCATCAGCTTGTCGAAGCCGCCGAGCGCCTCGATCTGCGCCTTTTCCTCTTCCGTGAGGTGCTTTTCGGCGAGCTTTCTCAGCCAGTCCTCCGGAAGGTCCCGGGCCTCGGTGCCGGAACCGCCGAGCTCAAGCCCGTTGAAGGTCTGGCCGAACACACGGTCGAACTTGTCGAGATTGGTCTCGTTCTTGACCAGGCAGGTGCGGGCGAGAAAGTAGAAATCCTCGACCTGCTTGCCGGCAAGATCGGCCTTCAGCGCCTCAAGCAGCGTCAGGTACTCGCGCAGGGAAACCGGCACGCCGGCGCTGCGCAGATTGGCGAGAAAGGTCACGAACATGGCAGGAGATTAGGGCTGCCACCGGCGGATGTCGAGACGGCGCGGATGACTTTGCCGAAGGCGGTTCGGCCCCCCGCGCCGGCCAGATCGGTGTCCTCGAGCTTCAGCGACACGCGTCCGCCCGCGCCATGGAATGTCTTGAAATTCACGCCCAGACGGGTCTCGCCGATCACCCCGGCGAGAGAGCCGACGGACATATCGTTGATTTCGATGCTGAACTTTCCTTCGAAGGCCGAACCGTCGACCTCCCTGGCACTCGGCTCGCACCATTTGGTGCACTCGCCGGTGTCCTTGTTGTAGATCGCGGCGCAGCCGTTGCTGCAGGTGATCGAGCAGCCGTGACCGGCGTTGCAGGTTGCCATGATATCGTTCCCCCTGAGATGTCTTCGTCAAAAACCCATTGCACAATCGCTTGCGGCGTCCCGCCACGCCGGCGGCGCATCAGAACACCTAAAAACACTCAAAACGAGTGCGTAGTTAAAATACACTATAAAGGTGCTCTTGAGAAGTGCTTCACCTAGCGTAAAGCCCGGGGAAGCTCCGTGATACGGCAGTCGCGAAAGGCACGCGTCGCGTCAGGCGGTGGTCTGGGCCGGCCGGGAGCACGTCGCCTGCGCGGGCAGGAAGGCCGCGAGCTCCGCAACCGGCATTGGCCGGGCGAAATGATAGCCTTGCGCGTAGCGGATCCCGATGCCGCCGAGCGAGGCGGCCTGTTCAGCCGTCTCGACGCCTTCGGCAACGCAGATGGACCCGACCTGGCGGGCGATCGCCAGAATGTTCGGTACCAGGGAGGCGCGCAGGGAGTCCTCCGACGCATCGACCTCGCCGACAAACTGGCGGTCGATCTTGATGTAGTGCGGCGACAGCTTGCGGACGCTCGACAGGTTGGCGACGCCAGTGCCGAAATCGTCGATGGCGATCTCGAAACCCCGTGCGCGCAGATGGGCGATGGCCTGGCTCATGTCGATCCCGGTTTCGAGGCCGTTCTCCAGTATCTCGCAGATCAGCACATAGGGCTTGTCGCCCAGGACGCGTAGCGCCGCGGATGCCTCAAGGCGGTCGAGGTTGCGGGCATGCAGGTCCTGCCGGAAGAAGTTGGCTGACAGGTGGAAACCCTCCAGACGGCCCTCCAACGAAGCAAGGTCCGTGATCGCCTTGCCCAGGACCGCCTCGGTGAAGAACCAGGTCGAGCCCGTTCGCTCGATTTCGGGAATGAAGGCGGAGGGAGGAAGGGGGCCATATTCATCGCAGAAGCGAGCGAGCACCTCGCAGCCCACCGGGTCGCCACTGCGCATGTCGATCACGGGTTGGTAAACGCAGTGAAAATCGCGAAAATTGCGGCGAATGGCGGTGCGTATCCGGCCTGTAAGCGTTGAGCGCTTCTCGAAGCGGCGCAGCCGCCACCGGTACCCGAGAAAACCGAACCCGAGATAGGCAAGGATGCCGGCTGCCGATGTCAGCGGATTCTGCATGATTTCGGCGGGCATGTCGTCGCGGGCGACGACGCAGAAGCGCCAGACGCCTTCGGTGCAGCCTTCGACATAGGTATAGGGGCTCAACGGATGCTGGATGCTTTGCCTCGACTGCTCGTAGATGCCTTCGCTGCCGAAGAGGTGCACCGCATAGTCGGTGCCGGGCGGACGGGTGAAGGCTTCCCAGTCGAATGAGGTCGTCGTGTTCGACAGGATCCGTTGATCAAGGACGATACCGACGTCATGGCTGCGCACGAAGAAGTCGACACTGGTTTCCGGCAGGCGGGGGTCGGAGAAACCCAGCCAATAGGAGCGGTCGGGATCGAACAGTGACTGGATGTCGTGCGCAGGGAAGGCGTGCGTCTCGTCGAGCAGCCCCAGAGTGGCCGAACAGATGGGGGTTGGCCCGCGATCGCGGAAGAAGAGTATCTCGTGGACATGGTTGAAGCGGAAGAGAAGGTTCCGCGCCTCCTGCTGCAGTTCCGGCGTGCAGGCGTCGAAGCGGCGGGAATCGAGCTGGGCGAAGATCTCGTCGGCCTGCGAGGTGATCACATGGCCGCGCGCGTGCACGAGATCGATGACGGCCTTCAGCCGGCTGCGCATGTCGAGGTGATGCGCGACCTTCATGACCAAGAGGCAGGTCAGGAAAACCGCAAATCCGAACGCGACGCTCAAGATCCTGTCACGAATAGATGCTTGCATGGGCCGGTTTTTCAGAGAAATGCCTGAATCGATACTTCATTCATGGGCCTAGCATGATTTCGATTCGCGCAATACGCCTAACTCGAAGAAGGATGAATGAAGTTCATGCCAGCAACCGGCCCGAAGGCCCTATTTGCGCGGCGTTTCCGGCGCCTTGCCCGACGCAGTGTCGAGAAGCGCCTTGGTCTCTGGATCCGACTTGAACAGTTCCCCCATGACATCGGAGACGCTGGGGCCGCCACGATCAATGAAGGGGGCCGGGCGGCAGACCTCGATCGCGGCGATACCCACGCGTGCGGTCAGAAGTCCGTTGATGACGCCTTCGCCGAGCCGGGCGGAAAGGCGGGCGGCCAGCCCATGGCCTAGCAGTTGCGAGACGAGGCTGTCACCGGCAGCCATGCCTCCCGTCATCGCCAGATGCGCCCCGACATGGCGGGCGAGACGCAGGAAGCCGATCAGGCCCGGCCTGCCGCCATAGAGCGCCGACAGGCGGCGCATGATGCGCAGGTTCTCGATCAGGACCACTGCAAGGTCGAGAGCGGCGCGCGGCGAGACGGCGGTGACGACGGAGACGCGCTTGACGCTCTCCTTGACGATGCGCACGGCGCGCGCGTCCAGCGCCTTCAGCAGGTCGCGCTCGGCAAGCAGCACCAGATCGCGCCCGTCGATCACCTCGCGCACGTGGCCGGCCAGCGCCGCGCGGCCGTGTGCTGTGTCGGGCCGCTCGCCATAGAGCGCGATCAGGTCGCGAATGCCGGCGCGTCCCGTCTCGCCATCGTCGCGGGCGGCGGCATCGGCAAGGGTCGCGCGCAGGCTCTCGATGCGCTTCAGCCGGAAGATGCCGACGATCTCGCGCAGGACAAGACCGATGGCGGCGATCGCGGCAATGGCGGCAAGCGCCAGGCCCAGCCAGCCGAGCCAGTCGGTGCGGGCGAAGAGGTCCCGGATCAGCGCATCCACCGACAGGCCGACGGCAAGGGAGACGAGGCCGCCAAGGCCGATGGACAGCCAGCGGCCCCAGCGCGGGCCCTTGCGCGTTTCCACGGCAGGCGGCAGCGGCGCCCCCCGGGTCTCGCGCTGCGGTACGATGCGTGCTTCGGACGTGCCGGCGGCGCCCTCGTCGTCGGGGTCCATGCGCACGCGCGCATCGTCCAGCCGGAACGCGGCGGGCTTGCGCGGCGAGCGCGGCGTGTCGCCGGAACTGGTCATGCGAGCCGGTCTCCGATCAGGAATTGCAGGGCGCGGTCGAGCCGGATATGCGGCAGGGAGAGCTTGACCCCCTCCGCCGTCACCTGCAACTCCGGCGGCCGGAAACGAACGAAGCGAACGCCGCCGGCTGGAGCTTTCGCATCGAAGATGGCCGCAGGGTCGTCCGGCAGATCTCCTGGAAAGAGCGCGATCTCGGTCTTGCCGTCATAGGTCTCGCCGTTGACCCTTTCACCGGAAAGAGGGGTGCCGAGGATCGCCGGCATCGTCTCTCCGCCATGCGAAAGGCTTGCCTCGCGCGTTGCGCGAATGGCGGCAAGCGCCAGCACCTCCACGTCGGCGCCGCTGTATTCGGCCCGCTCGATGGCGCGCGCGACAAGCCGGCGCAGGATCGCCTCCAGCCGGTCGTGGTCCGACCGGTTGAGGTGATCGGCCTTGGTGGCGGCAAAGAGGATGCGGTCGATCCGGCGGGTGAAGATGGAGAACAACCGCGAGACCTTGCCGGGCCGGAATGCTGCCAGGATCTCGGCCAGCGCGATTTCCAGATCGGCCAGCGCCCCGGCGCCGGCGTTGAGCGCATTGAGCGCGTCGACCAGCACGATCTGCCGGTCGAGACGGGCGAAGTGGTCGTGAAAGAAGGGGCGCACGATATGTTTCTTGTAGGCCTCGTAGCGCCGCTCCATCATCGCCCCGAGAGAGCCGGGCCGGAGCGGGCCGTCATGGCCGCCAAGGTCGAGCGGGGCGAAGGTGAGGGCGGGCGAACCTTCCAGGTCGCCCGGCATCAGGAAGCGGCCCGGCGGCAGCATGGAAAGCGCGCGTTCGTCCTCGCGGCAGGCGCGCAGGTAGGTGGTGTAGAGGCCGGCAAGCCGGCGAGCGTCCTGCTCGTCCGCCTCGGCCTGCGGCCCGGTCTCGGCGAGTGCCGCGAGATAGTCGGCGGAAATCTCCGCGCGGCCGCTCTCGCGGGCACGGGTGAGCGCCTCGGCGGAAAAGCTGCGGAAGTCCTTGTCCAGCAAGGGCAGGTCGAGCAGCCATTCGCCCGGATAATCGACAATGTCGAGATGCAGCTTGCCGCGTCCCAGCGTGCGCGACAGGAAATGGGCGGATTCGAACTCGATCGTGAGCCGCAATTCGGAAACCTGCCGCGTCGATTGCGGCCAGATGCGCTCCTTCAGCAGCGTGTCGACATGCGCCTCGACGTCGAAACGCGGGACATTGTCGTCGGGCTGGGGTTCCAGATAGGCGCGGGCGAGGCGACCGCCGGCGGCGGCCTCCAGCAGCGGCAGCCGGCCGCCATGGACCAGATTGTGGACGAGCGCGGTGATGAAGACTGTCTTGCCTGCCCGTGACAGGCCGGTCACGCCGATGCGCAAGGTCGGCGTGCCGAGCGACCCGGCGGTCTCCGCGAGATTGTCCAGGGAATGGCGCACCTCGTCCGTGAGGCGGGTCAGCAGGCTTCTTTGCGTCACGTCTTGTCTCCGCACGCCCATGTGGGGAGAGGAGCGGGGGCTTGCAAGCGCGGGCGTACCGGCGCGCGTCTCATGCCTCCGGCTTGGGGGCGCCGTCATTGGCTGCGGTGGGCACTGCCGAAAGCGAGGTCGCGCCGGCCAGCAGGCGCGGCAGGCAGAAGGCAACGACGCGGCCGGCGCCCGGCTCGATGGCCGACCAGCGCTTGGTGTCGAAGTCTATGACGGTCAGCGCGGCTGTCGGATATTTTTCGGAGATGGCTGTCTTCAGGGCGGGATTGCCGCCGCCGATCAGGTCAAGCGCGGTCTCCTGTGTCGCCGGGTTGTGGCCGACAACGAGAAGGGTGCGGCTGCCCTCGCCGGCCGTACGGATCGTCGCCAGATAGTCGTAATCGGACTCGTCGTAGAGTTTGCGGGTCAGCCGGATGTCGATCTCGCCCTGCAGGGAGGGCAGGATCAGGGCCAGCGTCTCGCGGGTGCGCTGGGCCGTTGAGCACAGGATGCGATCGGGATTGAGCCCGTGCCGGGCCATATGCGCGCCGACCTCGGGGGCGGCCTGCCGGCCGCGGTCGTTCAGGGGGCGCTGGAAGTCCGACAGGCCGGGCTGGCCCCAGTCGGACTTGGCGTGTCTCAGCAATAGCAGGCGCAGCATGTCAGACGGGTTCCCCGAACGCGGTTGCGATGCCCGAGTTTAATCACATGCGAGCGCCCGCGTCCGGGGGAAGTTTGGTGTGCCGGGACGGATGTTCGTCAGGTTGTCTTGTCGGCTTCGCGAAATTCGAGGATGTCGCCGGGCTGGCAGTCCAGCACCTCGCAGATGCGCTCCAGCGTGTCGAAGCGTACGCCCTTGACCTTGCCGGACTTCAGCAGGGAGACGTTCTGCTCGGTGATGCCGATGCGTTCGGCGAGTTCACGCGAGCGCATTTTCCGGCGCGCCAGCATGACGTCGAGATTGATCACGATCGGCATGTTGGCGACCTCACACGAACTGGCGGTTTTCATCCGCAACAATGGCGGCTTCCTCGAGAATCCAGCCAAGAACGACAAGCAGCATACCGAAAACAAGGACAGTTATGTTGTCGGTATGCAGGCCGATGGAGACTTCCCGCTCGCCGGGAGCATTGGCCCAGGACACGACGATGCTGCCGAGGGTGCCGATCACGATCGTCATTGGTGCGAATGCGGCGAGAATGATGCCGATCCACTTCAGCCTTTGTCCGCTTTCGGGAGCAAGGGCGGCGCCCCGGGCGAAACCCTGGAACAACCGGCGCAGGAAGAAGAGGGCGGCGAGCACGAGGCCGACGGGAACCAGGGCAAGCAGGATCGCCAGGACACGGGTGACGGGGGTCAAGCTTGCCTTGCCGGATGTCGACAGGCCCTCGATCAGCATCCGATCGAGGTTCGACGGGTCGAACAGGAGGAGGCCGGCGATCGCGGCCGGGCCGGCAATCATGAGGAACAGCGTCAACCATGACAGGGCGCGGCTGACCCCGGCGATCCGGGCAAGACGGGGATTGTGCCCGGTACGAAGTGCGGGGTGAAACGTCATTCGATAATTCCTTCATAATTCAGTTTACAAATTTAATGTTACACAATAAAAAATGCACGTCAATCGGGAAAGCGATTGATCCTTTTCGGTATCGGAGTTCCCATGCGCAAACATCACCTTCTTCCCCTGAACGTCCACAAGGTCGCCCTCCTGGCGATCATTCTCGTCGCCGCCTCGCTGGCGGCCTCCTGCGGGCAGGTTCCGCTTGCCAGCCTGATCGGATTGCGCAGCTTCGATCTGGAGACGACCGATCCGGCCCGTCTGCGTATCGCGGTGCGGCATCCCGACTGGATCAAGGTGCCATCCGAAGGTGCCGTCATGCACATCGAACAGCGCAGCAAGGCGTCCGGAGCGCTCATCATGAGTGAGCAGATTGTTTTTCGGCATAGCGTGGCGGACGAGGACCTGGCATCCCTTGGGAGCGAACGTCGACGCGGCAGCGTCATTCGGGTCTTCCGGGTTGCCCCGCGCGATGTGGAACGGATGCGGGCCGTGCAGAAGGCAATCCGCGACCGTTCGCAAGACAAGACACCGGGGGTGGAGGGGCGTCTCAGCGTGAGCGTCACAGGCTGCCGGTTGGGACCCGTGCCCGAGGGGGCGGTCAAAGTGTCGACTTATCTTGCAGCGAGCGAGCTCGACGGGTTCGTGCCGCTGACAAGGGACTTCGACCTGCGGGCGTCGATGATCGAAGCCGGTGCGCCGCAAGACGACCCGATTGCGGCCTGCCCGCAGACGCTGGGGAAAGGTTGACCGGGCTTTCCGCTCACGACAGGGCGATGGGTGTCAGGGTGCTTTTTCGGCGAGCAGTTCGGCAAAGGAGGTGACCAGGGGACCGATTGCCTCGGCCTGGCCGGGCAGCGTGTAGGCGATCCACAACGTGTAATCGGTGTTGCTCGTGCGAAACCGCCAGAGGCTCTCGCAGCGGCTTGCGTCCTTGCTCTCTCCGGTCAGAAAGGAGATCGCGGCAGCCGCCGCGCCGGTTGTCTCCAGAAGGGGAAAGCCGGCTGCGGCGTAGCGCTCCCGGAAGGTGCGCGCCGCGACCGCGCCATTGCCGGAGGGGTGGCTGCGCACGATGGCCGAGATGCCGGCCGGGTTCTGGTAGATGCAACCGGCGATGCGGTCGGCCGAGCCTGTGAGAACCCGGATGCGATTGAGGCTTGCCACCTGGTCAGGGCAGGTCAGGCCGGTGAAATGGCGCATGCCGCGGGTGACCACCTTCCAGCCGGATTCCGTCGATCGCTGCTGGGACAGGGCCGGTGGCACGGATGCCGTGGCGGAAAGGACAAGGGCCAGAACGGCCGCACGGGGGAACCGGACAAGCAGGTGCGAACACGCAAGACGCCCTCTGCTTTTGTCCGCTTCCTTTGTCCGCATCGCCGCTAGCGCCCCTCGCGCCGGTTGAGAAAGGCGAGGCGCTCGAACAGGTGGACGTCCTGCTCGTTCTTCAAAAGCGCGCCGTGCAATGGCGGGATGAGCTTGCGGGCGTCGCGTTCGCGCAGGTCGGCGGGGTCGATGTCCTCGTTGAGGAGCAGCTTGATCCAGTCGAGGAGTTCCGAGGTGGAGGGCTTCTTCTTAAGTCCGGGCGTATCGCGCACATCGTAGAAGATCTTGAGCGCCTCGCGCAGCAGTTCCGCCTTCAGGCCGGGGAAGTGAACCTCGACAATGTCGGTCATCGTGTCGGCATCGGGAAAGGTGATGTAGTGGAAGAAGCAGCGGCGCAGGAAGGCGTCGGGCAGCTCCTTCTCGTTGTTGGAAGTGATGATCACCACCGGGCGCTGTCGCGCGCTCACCATCTCGCCCGTCTCGTAGACATGGAACTCCATGCGGTCGAGTTCCTGCAGGAGATCGTTGGGAAACTCGATATCCGCCTTGTCGATCTCGTCGATGAGAAGGACGGGGCGACGGTCGGCCGAGAAGGCCTCCCAGAGCTTGCCCTTGCGGATGTAGTTGGAGATGTCGTGCACCCGGTCGTCGCCGAGCTGGCTGTCGCGCAGGCGCGAGACCGCGTCGTATTCATAGAGCCCCTGCTGGGCCTTGGTCGTCGACTTGATGTGCCATTCGATCAGCTCGGCATCGAGAGCGCCGGCGATTTCCTGGGCAAGAACCGTCTTGCCCGTACCCGGTTCGCCCTTGACGAGGAGCGGGCGCTGCAAGGCGACAGCCGCGTTGACCGCGATCCGCAAATCCTCTGTGGCGACATATCCGGACGTACCCTCAAAACGCATTGAAATCCCCGCATCAAGACTTTCTTGCGCTGCACAGTATGAGGCAGGCAAGGCATGCGCAAGACCTGCCCGGCGCGGGCTCCGGCCCGGCATTTGTTGCCGGGACAAGGGGGACAAAGCTGCCGCCACGTCGCCGGTTGCCGGCGCGCCATCCTTTTTGGATCAAGCGATTTCAAAGACTTGGGGCGTTTCGTGAAACTGGCACGTTGCTTGCCAACAACAACCGCGAGACCGGTGTCCGCTATGGCGCCGTCATGCCATCCGATCCGTCTGGAGGTTCACATGGGTGTTTTTGGTGCATTGAACGCGGCCGTGTCCGGCCTTTCCGCGCAGGCCTATGCGCTGGAGAACATCTCAGGCAACATCGCCAACTCGGCGACCGTTGGCTACAAGCGGCTCGACACGTCCTTCTCGGATCTCGTCGGTGGCGGCCGCGGTTCGCAGCCGAGCCAGCTTGCCGGCACCGTGTCGGCCAGTTCGCGGGCGACGAACGGCATCCAGGGCGACCTGCAGCAAAGCCAGGTCGATACCTACATGGCCATCAACGGCAGCGGCTACTTCGTCGTGCAGGGCCGCGCCGGCGAGGTTGACGGCCGTTCGATCTTCACCGGCAACGACCTTTACACCCGACGCGGCGATTTCGAGGTCGACAAGGAAGGTCGCCTGGTCAATGGCGCCGGCTACTACCTGATGGGCCAGCCGATCGATCCGGTCACCAAGAACGTCGCCGGTTCGGTGCCCTCGATCATGACGATCGACAGCTCCGTCATTCCCGCCGTCGTGACCGACCGCATCCAGTATGAAGGCAACCTGCCGACGACGCCGCAGACCAGCGCCAAGCTGGCCGGTGGCACGGACCTGCTCGACGCGGCGCTGACCAAGGCTTCGACCGGTGCGGCGCCGGACGCTGCAGCCGTCGGCCAGACCGTCGGCGCCGATGTGATCTCCTCGGATGACGAGGTGACTTTCCTCAACAGCTCGATCGCCGGCGAGGCGATCACGGTCTACAACTCGAGCGGCACGCCGGTGAACGTGCAGATGCGCTGGGCCAAGACCTTCGAGGATGACGGCTCCCAGCCCGACACGTGGTCGCTCTACTATCTCTCCGACTCCACGGCGACCGGTGCAGGCGCGAAATGGAGCAAGGTGTCCGACGCCCAGTTCGGCACCGATGGCCGCATGACGCTGCCGGCGACCGACTCCATGGCGCTCACCGCCCTCACCGTCGACGGGCAGACGGTCGGCGACGTGACGCTCGACTTCGGCACCGACGCGCTGACCCAGTTCGCCGATGCCAACGGCAGCGCCAAGATCTCCAAGCTGACCCAGAACGGCTACCCGGCGGGCGATCTCGCCGGCATTTCGGTCTCCGAGGCCGGTCGTCTCGTTGCCTCCTACTCGAACGGCCGTACCCGCGAGCTTTACGAGATCTCGCTGGTCTCCTTCTCGGGCGAGGCGTGGCTGGAACGTGTCAACGGCGGTGCCTTCGAGGTGACGCCTGAATCCGGCGAGCCGATCTCCGGCGCGCAGGGCAACATCGTCGGCAAGCGGCTCGAGGCATCGAATACGGATATCGCCGACGAGTTCTCCAAGCTGATCGTGACCCAGCAGGCCTACTCGGCCAACACGAGGATCGTCAGCTCGAGCGATGAAATGCTTCAGGAAGCGATCAACATGATCCGCTGATGCGGGTCGCGAACTGACCGGCCGGCGTTTCGCCGGCCGGTCGTCCTTTCACGTCGACGCGGAAGCCGGGTAAGTCCATGGGACTGGGAAGCGTTCTCAACACCGCACTGATCGGGCTCGGTTACAACCAGCGTCAGCTGGACGTGACCGCGGGCAATATCGCCAATGCGGACACCGTCGGCTACACGCGAAAATCCCTGACCGCGTCGGTCAGCTACGACGGCAACGGCCGGGTTACCGGCCTCGATGCCGACAGCATGCGCCGCTATCTCGACCTTGCCGTGCAGACGCAGTACCGCACGTCTCTGGCGCAGAACAATTTCGCCTCCGTCTCCCAGCAATACACAGCCCGGCTCGACACGCTGTTCGGAACGATCCAGGATTCGGGCTCGCTGCCCAACCAGGTCAATTCCTTCATCTCGTCCATGTCGAACCTGGTGTCCGGGCCGGAGGACTACTCCAACCGGCTCGAGGCCTTGCGGACTGCCGAGGCGATGGTCGGCAAGATCAACGCCATGTCCCAGGAAATCCAGGACATGCGGCAGGAGGTCGAGTACCAGATTTCCGATCAGGTCAACCGGGTCAACGAACTTCTGACGGACCTGCAGGCGCTCGACCGCGAGGTGGTCGCCAATTCGCAGGACGGCGACATGCCTGTCGGACTGATGGATCAGCGCGACATGATCCTGGAGGAGCTGTCGGGCTATATCGACATCACGGTGAAGCCGACGGAACAGGGTGGGGTGCGCGTCCACATGGGCGGCGGCACGCTGCTCTATGATGTCGACGTGATGAAGCTGAAGTTCGATGTGCGCGGCAACATCAACGCCAACTCTCTCTATTCGATCAATCCTGCCGACCGGGATGTCGGCACGCTCGTGCTCGAGAACTCGGAAGGCAGCCAGATCGACCTGCTGGCGACGCGCACGCTGCGCACGGGATCGCTCGCCGGCCTCGTCACCATGCGCGACCAGACGCTGACGGATGCGCAGACGCAGCTCGACGAGCTTGCCGCGTCTGTCGCGCGCGCGTTTTCCACGCATGTTCAGGACGGCACGCCTTATCCGGCCGCCGGCACCCAGACGGGCTACGAGCTCGATCTGGCGAACATGCAGCCCGGCGACAGCCTGACCTTCGACGTGAAGGACATGGCGACCGGCCGCACCAAGTCGGTCACCATCTATCGCAGCGACGGTCCCGAGCCACCGGCGCTCACGGCGACGAATGATTCCAACGACATCTTCCTTGCCGTCGATTTCTCCAGCGGCAATTACGGGACGATCGCGGCGAACATCCAGACCGCGCTCGACGGGGATCCGCGCATCGGTGCGGGCGTCTTCACGGCTGCCAATCCGGGCGGCTCGACCCTGAGGCTGGAAAGCACGGCGCCCGCCGCCACGCGTATCGAGAGCATGTCGGCGAACGAGACGATCACCGATCCGTCCACCCATGGCGATGCCTTCGCGCTGTTCGTCGATGACGATGGCAGCCCGTTCACGGGCATGGCCGACGGCCGGCCGAACACCACGGGCTTCGCTTCGCGGATACGGGTCTCCGAGGCGCTGCTCAACGATCCCTCGCTGCTGGTGGAATATGCACCGGGCATCGCCAATGGCGATCCGACGCGGCCGCAGGCTGCCCTCGACAAGCTGACCAACACCAAGGTCGCCTTTTCTCCGGGCACCAGGATCGGCGGCCCGAACGCGGTCTACAAGGGCTCGATCAACGACTTCGTGACGGCTTCGGTCTCGCACCAGAGCGGCCGTGCCGCCCAGGCGAAAGCGACGCTGGCCGGCCAGGAGGTGGTGACGTCCAACCTGAAGACGCGTCTCGACAACGCCTCGAAGGTCGACGTGGACCAGGAGCTGGCGCAGCTCGTCACGTTGCAGAACGCCTATGCGGCCAACGCCCGGGTCATGCAGGTGGTGCGCGAATTGTACGATATCCTGATGCGGAGCTAGTGAGACGCGATGTCCATCAATCCCTATGGCAGCCTCAACTCGCCGCGCCTGGTCAACTACCTGACCAGCATGCGCTCGCAGATGGACGATCTTCAGCGGCAGCTGGGCACCGGCCTCAAGTCGGAGACCTATGGCGGCCTCGGCTCGTCGCGCGTCCTCGACCTGCAGCTCAAGCAGCAGCTCTCCGAGGTCGGCGTCTACAAGCAGACGATCCAGATCGCCGGCCTGCGGCTCGACACGATCGACAAGACCAGCGAGCGGCTCGAGGAAATCCGCATCGAGGCGAAGGCCACCACCGACCAGAACAATTTCGAACTGTTCAGCAATGGCCGCACCTCGTCCCAGACCGCGGCGGAGATTTCGCTTCGCGAGTTCATGTCGCATCTCAACACGGATGTCGGCGGGCGCTATCTGTTCTCGGGAAAGACCGCCGACACGCTGCCGGTTCAAAGCCTTGATTACATTCTCGCCGGGGACGGCAACTATGCGGGCCTGAAAACCGTCATCGGAGAATATAATCAGGCGGATCTCGGCGCGCTGGGGAACGGCCGCATGACGACCGCTCAGGTCGGTACCCAGGTGACGCTTGCCGAGGACGGTACCCATCCGTTCGGTTTTAAGATCGACAATGCGTCGTCGGGCCTAAGCAACGTGAACGTCACGCAGAATGCGGGGCCGCCGCCGTCGATGGATGTCGACTTCACCGGACAGCCGCAGCCTGGTGAGGCGATCCGCGTCTTCCTGACACTGCCGGACGGGTCCCAGAGCGAGATAACGCTGGGCGTCGATGGTGGGCAGGACGATCCGGAGTTCACCTTCTCGCGCGGTGCGACGCCGGCCGACACGGCCGCCTATTTCAAGACCGCTCTCGACAGCGCCCTGCAGAAGGCAGCGAACACGGAGTTGAAGGCGGCCTCGACGACGCGCGCCTCGGAAGCCTTCTTCGACACCGCGCCGAAGTCGCCGGTGCCGCCGGGCTATCTGCCGCAAGCGCGGGTGGTGCCGAATGCCGGCGACTTCACCACCGCGACCACCCTGCGCGACGGAACGCCGGACACGGTCGCCTGGTACACCGGCGACAACTCGCCGGGCAATCCGCGCCAGGACACCAGTGCCGCGATCGACGAGAACCTGAAGATCAACTACGGCGCACGCGCGAACGAGGACGGCTACCGCCTTGTCGTCCAGTCGCTTGCCGCCTTCGCCGCCTCGGACTTCTCCAGCAACAGTCCGGACAACCAGGCATTCTATGAGCAGATGGCGCAGCGTTCCTATGGAGGACTGACGCCGGCCGGCGCGGAAGCATCCGGCATTCGCCAGAACCACATGGAGTTCGCCGCGGCGCAGCGCACGCTCAAGGACGCGGAAACCCGGCACAGGGTGGAGGAGGGGTCGCTGAAGGCCTTTGTCGACGAGATCGAGGGCATCGACAAGGAAGAGGTCGCCGTCCGGCTTCTGACGCTGCGGACCAACCTGGAAGTGAGCTACCAGGCCACCAGCATGACGCTGCAACTGTCCCTGTCGAACTATCTGTAGCCCCGACAAGCGACACCGGCGCGTGAGCGTCTTGCCCGTTTGCTCTCTCCCGCTGTCTGACAAGACCCGGCCGGATCCGCTCCCGCCGGGTTTTTCGTGCCTGCCTGTCAGCCGCCGCCATTGTTTCGTGTGTCCGAAACGCGAAACGCCGGCGCGAGGGCCGGCGTTTCAAGCGCTGTTGCGATGGGGGACAGGGCCCCGGCCCGCCTTTCGCCTTCAGGTGCCGCGCAGGCCCTGGGCGATGTTGCGGTTGATCTGGATCAGCGTCGTCAGACGGTCCGGGCTCGGGTTGGTCATCACATCAAGCGTGTGCTTGAGGATGAAGGCCCCCAGCGAACCGAGGTTCTGCTTGATCTCGAGCGGAAGCGGATTGTCGTTGCTTGTCACTGACGTGGCCAGGATCGTCCACAGTCGGCGATTGTAGGACAACGCCTCGTCCAGTGTCACCGGGCTGTCTCCGCCCCAGTCATCCTTGACCGCCTGAAGCCGCGCCGCCGCCTTGAGCAGCAAGGTCGCCTCCAGCTCCCTCGGGTTCACGGTCGATTGCGTCGTCTGCTGATATGCTGCGTTGGCCAGATTGTGCATGTTCGATCAGTTCCCGTTCATACTCGACCAGTTCCCTCGCCCGTCTCAAGGCAGCGTAGAGAGAACCGGTTAAGATCTCATTGTTGACGGCGTCCACACGGCCGATGGTGCTGGGCGCAGCCTGAATGAAGTCATTGACAAGCTCGAAGTAGATCTTCCGGTGACGCTCTATGTCCTGATTGAGGTACATGAGCTGGACTGCCAGATAAATCCGCTTCGCGGGTGTGTTTGCCGTTTCCGCTGTGTAGATGTCTTTTTCGCGAAGGATCGGTTCACTGCCCTCAATGAAGATATGCGTGCGGTGGTCACCGTTTGTTATTACGGTGGATCCGACGATAAATCGTTCCTTCGGGCGCAGTTCGATCTTCAGTGCCATGGTTGAATACTCTCATAGGCTTATGATTCAAGCAACAAGTAAGTGCTCTCGAAATAGAAAGGGCGACGAGTTTTCTCGTCGCCCGGAAATATTTGCCTAGTATTTCCACTAGAACAGACGCAGCACCGCCTGGTCGGCCTGCGAGGACAGCGACAGGGCCGTCGTCGACAGCTGCTGGCGGGTCTGCAGGGCGAGAAGGTTGGCGCCTTCCTCGTTGGTGTCGGCGAGCACCAGGTTGTCGGCGCCCGTCTGCAGGGTGTTGATCGCCGCCTTGGTGTAGTCCTTGCGGATCTGCACGGTCGAGAGGCTCGAACCGAACTTGGAGCCGGCCTCGCGCAGGGTGATCAGCGCCTCGGAGAGCTCATCGAGCGAGGTGTTGGCCTCGGTGTCGCTGAGGCTCGAGACCTGGCTGATGTTGAGGCCCGAGGAGGTCAGGTCCTCGCCACCGATCTTCAGCTCCGACTTCGTTGCCGCATCGCGCTTCTCGTTGAAGGCGACGGTGAGCTTGGAGGAGGAGGAGTTGATCAGGTTGATGCCGTTGAACGAGGCATCGGCGGCGAGCTTGTCGATCTGGCCCAGGATGTCGTTGAACTGCGACACCAGCTTCTGGCGGGTGGAGGAGTTCGCTGCCGGATTGGCCTGTGCGGCGATGACCAGCGAGTCCATGTCGCCGGCGGTGGCGCCGTCGGTGAAGGAGACCGACGTCTCGCCGGCGTCGACATAGTCGCCGTCGGCCGGATCGGACAGGTCAACGTTGGAGTTGGTGCCGAAGCCGAGCGAAGCGGCCAGCGAAGTCGCCTGGGTCGTCGCGGTGGAGGCGTCGCCGCCCGTGTCGAAGATGTTCAGGTAGATGCTTTCGGAATCCGAAGCGGTGATCTTCAGCTTGCCGGCATCGGTGACCTCGGCGGTGGCAACGCCCGAGGCGTTGATCACGTCGAGGACGTCCTGGACGGTCGCGACCGGGCCGGTGCCGTCGGTCTTCTGCGTCGTGCCGATGGTGATCCCAATGCCGGAGAGCGCGCCGGTTGCGGTGTCGTGCGCTGACAGTTCGATCAGATCACCGTTCTGGAAGCCGAGGTTGGCGAGGGTCTGGCGCTTGGCCTGGTCCTGGATGGATTCGCCCGAGATCGGGGTCAGGCCGTTGGTGGAGATCGACGAGGAGCTCTCGACGATGGTGCCGGAGCCGGCCGAGCCGTCCTGCAGCGCCTGACGGGCGGTCGACTGGGCACTTTCCACCAGCTTGGTGATGGCGGTGATGCCGTTGTCGGCGGCCTCGATCGTCTTGATCGCGTTGCCGATGCCGTCGAGCAGGTTGTTCAGGTCGTTGGCGCGGGCGCCGAGCGACTGCGAGGTGAAGAAGTTGGTCGGGTTGTCGAGGGCCGAGTTGACCTTCTTGCCGGTGGCAAGACGGTTCTGGGTGGTGGCCATCATGTCTGCGGTGCCCTGCAGGGTCAGGAGGTTCTGACGCACACCGGCGGAGAGAGTGATATCGGACATTGCAAAATCCTTTTGCCTGATCCCGCCGGGCGGGTCAGCCTCATCCTGAGGCTTCTCGGCAATGTGCCTTATTTATCCCTGATGAATGGTTAAAGCGCAGGCTTGCGACTTCGAAATGGTGTGTCTTTTCAGAGAGAAAGCCTCTCACCCGGCTTGAGTGAAAAAGGGCGGCGAGTGTTCTCGCCGCCCTCATATGAACGTGAAAGGCGTTTGCGTGTGTCCTTAGAACAGACGCAGCACCGCCTGGTCGGCCTGCGAGGACAGCGACAGGGCCGTCGTCGACAGCTGCTGGCGGGTCTGCAGGGCGAGAAGGTTGGCGCCTTCCTCGTTGGTGTCGGCGAGCACCAGGTTGTCGGCACCCGTCTGCAGGGTGTTGATCGACGCCTTGGTGAAGTCCTTGCGGATCTGCACGGTCGAGAGGCTCGAACCGAACTTGGAACCGGCCTCGCGCAGGGTGATCAGCGCCTCGGAGAGCTCGTCCAGGGCGGTGTTGGCCTCGGTGTCGCTGAGGCTGGTCACACTGGTGATGCTGAGGCCCGAGGAGGTCAGGTCCTCGCCACCGATCTTCAGCTCCGACTTCGTGGCCGCATCGCGCTTCTCGTTGAAGGCGACGGTGAGCTTGGAGGAGGAGGAGTTGATCAGGTTGATGCCGTTGAAGGAGGCATCGGCAGCGAGCTTGTCGATCTGGCCCAGGATGTCGTTGAACTGCGACACCAGCTTCTGGCGGGTGGAGGAGTTCGCGGCCGGATTGGCCTGTGCGACGATCGACAGGGTGTCGGCCGCACCGGCGGTGGCGCCGTCGGTGAAGGTAACCGCCGTCTCGCCGGCGTCGACATAGTCGCCGTCGGCCGGGTCGGACAGGTCGATATTGGAATTGGTGCCGAAGCCGAGCGAAGCGGCCAGCGAGGTCGCCTGGGTCGTCGCGGTGGAGGCGTCGCCGCCCGTGTCGACGATCGAGAGGTCAACCGTCTCGGCGTCCGATCCGGTGATCTTCAGCTTGCCGGCATCGGTGACCTCGGCGGTGGCAATGCCCGAGGCATTGATCACGTCGAGCACGTCCTGGACGGTCGCGACCGGGCCGGTGCCGTCGGTCTTCTGCGTCGTGCCGATGTTGATTGCGATGCTCGATACCGAGCCCGTACCCGTGTTGGTCGTCTGCAGGGTGATCGTGTCGCCATTGGCGAAGCCGAGGTTCGACAGGGTCTGGCGCTTGGCCTGGTCCTGGATGGATTCGCCCGAGATCGGGGTCAGACCGTTGGTGGAGATCGACGAGGAGCTCTCGACGATGGTGCCGGAGCCGGCCGAGCCGTCCTGCAGCGCCTGACGGGCGGTCGACTGGGCACTTTCCACCAGCTTGGTGATGGCGGTGATGCCGTTGTCGGCGGCCTCGATCGTCTTGATCGCGTTGCCGATACCGTCAAGCAGTGCGCCGAGATCGTTGGCGCGGGCGCCGAGCGACTGCGAGGTGAAGAAGTTGGTCGGGTTGTCGAGGGCCGAGTTGACCTTCTTGCCGGTGGCAAGACGGTTCTGGGTGGTGGCCATCATGTCTGCGGTGTTCTGCAGGGTCAGGAGGTTCTGACGGACACCAGCGGAAAGAGTGATATCGGACATTGCAAAATCCTTTCGCGTCGCCCCGTCGCGGGCGAGTCTCATTCTGAGATCGCGTTAAGGATTGCGACAAAAACACTAACGAGCGGTTAACCATAATTGCAATTGGCGGGCAAAGATTAAGAAAAATAACGTTTCGGCGGCGCGTGAAAAAAAACGGCGGGGAGGGCCCCGCCGTTTTCTGTTCTTCGCGTGTCCAATCCGGTTGGATCAGAACAGACGCAGCACCGCCTGGTCGGCCTGCGAGGACAGCGACAGGGCCGTCGTCGACAGCTGCTGGCGGGTCTGCAGGGCGAGGAGGTTGGCGCCTTCCTCGTTGGTGTCGGCGAGCACCAGGTTGTCGGCGCCCGTCTGCAGGGTGTTGATCGCCGCCTTGGTGTAGTCCTTGCGGATCTGCACGGTCGAGAGGCTCGAACCGAACTTGGAGCCGGCCTCGCGCAGGGTGATCAGCGCCTCGGAGAGCTCATCGAGCGAGGTGTTGGCCTCGGTGTCGCTGAGGCTCGAGACCTGGCTGATGTTGAGGCCCGAGGAGGTCAGGTCCTCGCCGCCGATCTTCAGCTCCGACTTCGTTGCCGCATCGCGCTTCTCGTTGAAGGCGACGGTGAGCTTGGAGGAGGAGGAGTTGATCAGGTTGATGCCGTTGAAGGAGGCATCGGCGGCGAGTTTGTCGATCTGGCCCAGGATGTCGTTGAACTGCGACACCAGCTTCTGGCGGGTGGAGGAGTTCGCGGCCGGATTGGCCTGGGTGGTGATCGACAGGGTGTCGGCCGCACCGGCGGTGGCGCCGTCGGTGAAGGTGACCGCCGTCTCGCCGGCGTCGACATAGTCGCCATCGGCCGGATCGGACAGGTCAACGTTGGAGTTGGTGCCGAAGCCGAGCGAAGCGGCCAGCGAGGTCGCCTGGGTCGTCGCGGTGGAGGCGTCGCCGCCCGTGTCGACGATCGACAGGTTGATGGTCTCGGAATCCGATCCGGTGACCTTCAGCTTGCCGGCATCGGTGACCTCGGCGGTGGCAACGCCCGAGGCATTGATCACGTCGAGGACGTCCTGGACGGTCGCGACCGGGCCGGTGCCGTCGGTCTTCTGCGTCGTGCCGACATCAATCGAGATGCTGGAGACCGAACCGGTGGCGGTGTCGGTCGTCTGCAGGGTGATCGTGTCGCCATTGGCGAAGCCGAGGTTCGACAGGGTCTGGCGCTTGGCCTGGTCCTGGATGGATTCGCCCGAGATCGGGGTCAGGCCGTTGGTCGAGATGGAGGAGGACGACTCGACGATGGTGCCGGAGCCGGCCGAGCCGTCCTGCAGGGCCTGACGGGCGGTCGACTGGGCGCTCTCCACCAGCTTGGTGATGGCGGTGATGCCGTTGTCGGCGGCTTCGATCGTCTTGATCGCGTTGCCGATGCCGTCGAGCAGGTTGTTCAGGTCGTTGGCGCGGGCGCCGAGCGACTGCGAGGTGAAGAAGTTGGTCGGGTTGTCGAGGGCCGAGTTGACCTTCTTGCCGGTGGCAAGACGGTTCTGGGTGGTGGCCATCATGTCTGCGGTGCTCTGCAGGGTCAGGAGGTTCTGACGCACACCGGCGGAGAGAGTGATATCGGACATTCGGAAATCCTTTCTGGCTGCCCAAGTTACGCATTGGGCCTCGTCCTGAGGCTCGCAGTCACAGTAGGGGCCGAAAGGCTAAATTAAGGTTAATCGGGTCTTGCACGAATTCCGATTTTGCGTGCGTTGCCAATGGGTTTGTTAACCATATCGCAAGGGATGCAGAAAAGGCGGCGAGTCGAAACCCGCCGCCTTTTCCGTAACGCTTTCGCGTCGTTTGCGTTTTGCGTCCTTAGAGGAGACGCAGCACCGCCTGGTCGGCCTGCGAGGACAGCGACAGGGCCGTGGTCGACAGCGACTGACGGGTCTGCAGGGCGAGAAGGTTGGCGCCTTCCTCGTTGGTGTCGGCGAGCACCAGGTTGTCGGCGCCCGTCTGCAGGGTGTTGATCAGGTCCTTGGTGAAGTCCTTGCGGATCGTGACCGTGTTGAGGTTCGAACCGAAGGTCGAGGACGTCTCGCGCAGGGTGCCGAGAGCGGCGCTGAGCGAGTCGAGCGTCGCATTCGCCTCGGCATCGCTGAGGCTCGACACGTTGGTGAGGCTCAGGCCCGACGAGGTCAGGTCCTTGCCGCTGATCGACAGCTCCGACTTGGAGCCCGCATCGCGCTTCTCGTTGAAGGCGACGGTGAGCTTGGAGGAGGAGGAGTTGATCAGGTTGGTGCCGTTGAACGAGGCATCGGCGGCGAGCTTGTCGATCTGGCCCAGAATCTCGTTGAACTGCGACACCAGCTTCTGGCGCGAGGACGAGTTTGCGGCCGGATTGGCCTGGGTGGTGATCGACAGGCTGTCGGCAGCACCGGCGGTAGCGCCGTCGGTGAAGGTGACCGCCGTCTCGCCGGCGTCGACATAGTCGCCATCGGCCGGATCGGACAGGTCAACGTTGGAGTTGGTGCCGAAGCCGAGCGAAGCGGCCAGCGAGGTCGCCTGGGTCGTCGCGGTGGAGGCGTCGCCGCCCGTGTCCGTAACGGTCAGGTTCAGCGTGTCCGTGTCGGAGCCGGAGAGCTTCAGCTTGCCGGCGTCAGACACTTCAGCCGTGGCAACGCCCGAGGCGTTGATCACGTCCACCGCATCCTGGACGGTGGCAACCGCGCCGGTGCCGTCAACCTTCTGCGTCGTGCCGACGGTGATCGAGATCGTGGAAACCGAACCGGTTGCGGTGTCGGTTGCCTGCAGCTCGATGGTGTCGCCATTGGCGAAGCCGAGGTTCGACAGGGTCTGGCGCTTGGCCTGGTCCTGGATGGACTCGCCTGCTTCCGGGGTCAGGCCGTTGGTCGAGATCGAAGAAGACGACTCGATCACGGTACCGGCGCCGGCGCCGCCATCCTGCAGGGCCTGACGGGCGGTCGACTGGGCACTTTCCACCAGCTTGGTGATTGCCTTGATACCGTTGTCGGCGGCCTCGAGGGTCTTGGTCGCGTTGGAGATGCCGTCCAGAAGGCTCGACAGCTCGTTGGCGCGGGAATTCAGGCTCTTCGAGGTGAAGAAGTTCGTCGGATTGTCCAGAGCCGAGGTGACCTTCTTGCCGGTGGCAAGACGGTTCTGGGTCTGGGACATCATGTCGGCAGTCTGCTGCAGCGACAGGAGGTTCTGGCGAACGCCAGCGGAGAGAGTAACGCTCATGGTGGTGTACCTTTCTGGTAACAAGTAACGCAACGCATCCTCGTTGCCGGGCCAAGGTACGGTCGCAAATCCGAATCAGTCGTAAAAACAAAGGGTTAACGAGGGTTAGGGTTAACGGGGTGTTACTGGCCCCGGATGGCTTGCGCAGCGACGGCCACGAAGCGAAAAAGCCTCGCCGAATCACATGGAAACGGGGATACTGGTGCATGCTCGAAACACCGCCTGCCGGAGAACGGACGCCGACAGCCGTCCCGTGGCGGCGTTAATGTCGTGCGAAATGAGCAGCGAAACCCGCGAACGCGCCGCACCGACCTTTCGGAGCCTGCGTCCGCCGCGAGCCGAAAAGATCGCGAGATGAGCCTCTTCACCTTTGACAAGTGCACGGTCGTTGCCGAAATCGGCATCAACCACAATGGCAGCATCGATCTGGCGCTGGAGATGATCCAGGCGGCGCATCGTGCCGGCTGCGATGCGGTCAAGTTCCAGAAACGGACCGTAGATGTGGTCTATTCGGCCGAGGAGCTGGAGCGGCCGCGCAAGTCGCCGTTTGGCGAGACCAACGGCGATCTCAAGCGCGGGCTGGAGTTCGGGCGCAGGGACTATGAGCGGATCGCCGCGCTGTGCGCGGAAATCGGCATCACCTGGTACGCCTCGCCCTGGGACGAGGCGTCGGTGGACTTCCTCGTTGCGCTCGACGTCCCCTATCTGAAGATGGCCTCGGCCTCGGTCACCGATCGCGACCTCATTGTCCATGCGGCGCGCAGCGGCGTGCCGCTGCTGGTGTCGACGGGCATGTGCGACCTGAAGATGGTGCGCGCGGTGGTGGAGACGATCGAGGATGCAGGCGGTGAGATCGCCTGCCTCTACCATTGCACCTCGACCTATCCCGCGCTGCCGGAGGAGATCAACCTTGCCGGCATCTCGACGCTGCGCGAGCGGTTCCCGCAGCTGAAGATCGGCTATTCCGGGCACGAGGAAGGCATCCTGCCGAGCATCCTGTCGATCGCCTTCGGGGCTGTATCGGTGGAGCGGCATTTCACCCTCGACCGCAACATGTGGGGATCGGACCAGGCATCGTCCGTCGACGTGGCGCAGACCAAGGAAATGATCGCAGGGATTCGCCTTGCCGAAAAAACCCGTGGCAACGGCGTCATCGAGATCTACAATCGCGAGCGTCCGGTCATGGAAAAGCTGCGCCGGAAGGATACGCTGGCGTCGCTGTGAGGGCGGTTGTCGCATGTGGAGCAGATGGACGCTGACGTGACGCGCTTCCCGAGAACCTCGCCACCGCCTCGCATTCCCTACGTGCCGGCGTTCACATGCGCCCCTTGAAGGTTCTGCATCTCGCATCCTTTGTCGGCAATCTCGGCGACAACGCCATGCATGACGGCGAATACCGGACGCGTGCGGCCGATCTGCCGCTCGCCCTGGACCACACGCCCTGCGAGGTGCGGGAGTTCATCCACTGGCAGCGACGGGCCTTCGACGAGCGTTTTGTCGCCGAGGCCAATGCCGCGGATCTCGTTGTCATTGGCGGTTTCAGCCTGTTCCAGCTCTGGCGCGAGACGACCTCCTCGGGAACCTATCTTGAGGCCGGGCCGGAGCTTTTCGCCGCGATCCGTCGGCCCGTGCTTTTCCACGGGCTCGGGGTCGACGCGACGCGCGGTGTCAGCCAGTTGGCGGTTGCGCGCAGCCGTGCCTTTCTCGACGCGCTGCTCGCCTTCGATCACTGCCGTTTCTCCTTGCGCAATGACGGCTCGGACGGACTGATCCGCGACCACCTGGGGCCGGCCTATGCCGATGCCATGACGGTGGTTCCCGATGGCGGCCTCTTTGCCGAGCCGGACGGTTTCGACCATCCGGGCGTGCCGGAGGGCGCGCGCTTCATTGCCGTCAACCTTGCCGGCGACATGCCCGACAAACGCTATGCGGGCGCGGACGGGGCCGACCTGACACGCCGGTTCGCTGCCGATGTCGCGGCAGGCCTGGGCAAGCTCCTTGGCGAGGACCCATCGCTTCTGTGTGTGTTCGTGCCGCATATCTATAGCGATTTCGGACCGATCGGCTCGGTTCTGGACGCCCTGGATGACCGGATCCGGCGCGAGCGGGTGGTGGTGGCCGGTCTGGCGCAGGGCGCTGGGGGGTGGGCGCCGTCCTTCGATCTCTACCGCCGCGCGGCGGCGGTGATCGCCATGCGCTACCATGCCTGTCTGGCGTCCATCGGTTTCGGCACGCCGGTCTTCGGCATCTCCACCCATCACAAGATCGAGGGCCAGTTCGCCGCTCTCGATCTTGCCGGGCGGTGCCATGCATGGACGGCGGAGACGGACCTTGCGCCACTTTTCGGTGCGCTTTCGCGCGATCTTGCCGATCCGGCTCCCACGATTGCTCGCCTGCGCGAGATTCGTGCAGGCGAGCGTGATGTCCTGAAATGCCATCATGACGACCTTGCCGGCTGGCTGTCGCCTCGGCTGGAGGGGGTGTCGTGACATCGATCATCGAGCAATGCCTGGCGCTCTACGGTTCGGGCGAGTACTTCGTGCACTATCCGGCCCGCGTCGCGCCTGATGAATACTGGGACGACAAGCGTGACCCGGACGGTCGCGTTCGCGATCTTTCGACCGAGCACGACCTGCGCAAGGCCGATCTTGCCTATATCGCCGAGGCGGTGAACGCCCGCCCGCCGGGACGGGTGGTCGATGTCGGCTGCGGGCTCGGCGAGTTGCTGGAGCAGATCGATGCCGCGCACGAGCGTATCGGCATCGATCCGTCCGAAAAGGCGGTGGAGATTGCTGCCGCACGCAGCGGCGCGAACACGATACGCGGCGTGCTGACGCGCGAAAGCTTCGCCGAAGGTTCCTGCGACGCGATCATCGCCCATCACGTCATCGAGCATATCGACGAGCCCGTTGATTTTGTCCGGACGGTGGCGCAAGCGCTGAGGCCAGGCGGTCTTTTTGTTGTCGGCACGCCGAATTTCGCAAGCGCAGCGGCGCGGCTTTTCGGGGAGCGCTTCCGCTTGCTCCACGACCCGACGCATGTCAGCCTGTTCACCGATGACTCGTTGATGCGCCTGTTGCGCGCTTCCGGTTTCCGGATCGTGTCGGTGGACTATCCGTTCTTCGGCACGCGGTTCGCAACGACCGAGGCCTGGGAGCGGATGCTGCGCCCGCAAGAGGGCGTGTCGCCGGCCTTCTGGGGATCCTTCGTGACGGTGTTTGCGGAAAAAGAACAATGATTTGCGACGCGATCGTGCTTGCCCGCGGCGGCTCCAAGGGAATACCGCGCAAGAACCTCGTTTCCGTCTTCGGCAAGCCGCTGATCGCCTGGACCATCGAGGCGGCACAGAATGCAGGCTTCGTCCGCGACGTGATCGTCTCCACCGACAGCGAGGAAATCGCCGAGACCGCGCGCGCGCTCGGTGCCCGCGTGCCGGTGCTGCGGCCTGACGAGTTCGCCACCGATACGTCGCCGGCAGAGGCCTCGCTCCACCATGCGCTTGACCGGATGTGCCGGAGCGAGATGCCGGATGCGGTGCTCTTTCCGCAGGTGACGTCGCCCGTCCGCCGCCGTGACACGCTGGCCGGCGCCTGGGCGCATTTCGTGGAGGGCGGATATGATTCGCTCTTTTCGGCGCGGCTGATCCGAAACTACATCTGGCGCAACCTGCCGGAGCCGCAGCCGCTCTACGATCCGCACAACCGCCTTATGCGCCAGCAGATTCCGGCCGAGGATCGCTACTACCGGGAAACCGGCAACTTCTATCTGTTCCGCACGGAAAGCTTCCGGATGACCGGCTGCCGGCTGACCGGCCGCACGGGCTTCTACGAGACCAGCGACGAAGAGGTCGTGGAGATCGACGAGCCACAGGACATTGCCGTTGCAGAACTGATGCTGGAACGGCTGGAGCGCAATCTCGATATCCATCCGATCCAGATGTGAGTCCCTGGGCGGGAACCCGTCAGCGCCCTGTGTCGAGCCATTGACGCAGATCGCCCGCGAGGCGCGGGACGATCTCCCGGGCCGGTTTTTCCGGTTCGAGGCGCAGATACCGTGTTGCCGGCGACCATGGCGGGTTCTCCTCGCCAAGCAGGATCGTGCCGGTCACCGGTCCGAACCGCCAGGTCGGCACGCCGAGCGCGCCTGCCATGTCGGCGACGGACGTGTTGGCCGAAATCACCAGATCCATGCATGACGCAAGTGCCGCGACGGTTTCGAGATCATCGAACAGGTCGAGATCGTCCCAGCTGTGCAGGGTGAAGTTCGCCGTTTCCCGCAGTTCGGCGATCTCGGCACTGCGGTCCGTGTAGTCGAGCAGGACGAAATCGACCTCGTCGATGGCCAGCAGCGGCAACAGGTCGGCAAGCGTCAGGTAAGAGCCGGCGCGCAACCCCGTGCGGTTGCCGCTGGTCCATGACAGGCCGACCTTCGGCCGGTCGCTGCCGAGCGGCGGCCGCATGCGGAGTTCCGCGACGCGGACCGGGTCGGGCGAGAGGAAGGCCCGTTGCCGTGGGAATGAGGCGATGTCGGGCCGCAGATGCATCGGCAGCGTGCCGAAGGAGCACTGATAGTCGAACGCTTCCGCCGCGAAGAGCGTGACGGCCGCTTCGTGCTGGCGCGGGCGAACCTCAATCTGCGGAAAGTTGCGCGCCAGCAGCGGAATGAGCTTGGGGTGACACTCGACGATCAGTTGCCCGGCCCGCTCGGCCAGTTCACGGAACATGGAGGCGGAGCGCAGCACGTCGCCAATGCCCTGGTCGTCCCAGATCATCAGCGTCTTGCCGTCAAGCGGTTCGCCCTGCCATTTGGGGCGGGAGAACTTGCGGGTGATCAACCCCTTCGTGCCAGCTTCCATGCGGCGCTCGGCCAATGCCCAGCCACGGGCAAGATCGCCATTGGCAAGACAGGCGAAGCCGAGTGTCATCGCCGCCTCGTGGCGTTCGGGATCGAGCGCCAGCACCTTTTCCAGCGCCTCGATCGCCTCTGCGAAGCGGCCCAGATGGTAGAGCGCCTTGCCGCGCACCAGATGGCTGTCCGGGCCGGCAAGGTCGAGTGCCAGGGCACGGTCCGCACCGGCCAGGGCCAGGCTGTGCTCGCCGCTGCCCCAATGGGAATTGGCAAGGCTCAGGTGATATTCGGCGTCGCGGTCGACCTCGAAGGCGGCCGAGCCGGCAAGGAGCAGGTCGCGTGCCTCCTGGCTGCGATACATCTGGTTCAGCGCGTCGGCGCGGCTGAGAAGCGCCAGGCGATGACCGGGGTCGGCGGCAAGCACGAAGTCGAGGACACGCAGTGCCTCCTCATGTTTGCCGGCAAGGATGAGCGTCTGCCCGAACTCGACGAGAAGCGTGGCGTCCTCGGGATTGGCGCGCACGGCCGCGTCATAGGCGGCAAGCGCCTCGGAAAAGCGGCCGGCCTGGCGCAACAGGACGGCGCGGCGATGCAGAAGGGCAGGAGAGGGCGTTGTCATCCCGGCCAGCCCGGCTTCCGTGATGGCGAGCGGATCCATGTCGTCGCCGAACCGGGCCTGGCAGTCGATCAGGTTGATGCGGTAGCGCTCCTCGCCGGGCACGAGCCGCACGGCGCGTTCGAACAAGGGCAGGGCCCGCTTGGGGAAATCCTGTTCGAGGAAGCACATGCCGAGCAGATTTGCGGCCTCGGCATTGTCGGGCTCGCTCTTCAGGATTTTCTCGTAGATGGCGCGGGCGCGGGCAATCTTGCCGTCGCGCTGCAGGTGCAGTGCCTTGCGCAGCTTTTCGAGATTTGCAGGATCGGGAGCGGGCATGCGCCATCCGTGTCGGTGTGGAACGGATCGCGACTATAGCCGATTCGAAATGGTGGGCTGGAGTGCCGGACGCTCTGGAGACCGGCCATCGGCCGGTCCCGCTGGGTTACAGGCTGCGGCTGAAACCGAGGCCGGTCATGTCCTTGTGGGTCGTTTCCGCGAACGCACGGCGCAGGCGCAACAGCGATTCCTCGGGGATCTGCCGGACGACCTCTCCGGTGTTGATGTCGACAGCGCGAAACACCAGTGAATCCGTCACCTTGTCGCGATATTCCTCGCGCTTGATGTTGGCTTCGGCGCTGTTGAAACCGTTGTCGGCCGGACGGCGAGTGGCCGCGCTCTCGGTGGCCGGCTGGACGGCCTTTTCGGGCGGCACGTCGGTGGGAACCGGAGCCGGGTCGGTCGGTTCGGAGGGCCTGACCGTCGCCGGCGGCGACGCATAGGCCGGTGTCCTGATTGCAGTTGCTTCCATCTCATACCCCTCCACCGGAAAGACCCCTGAAGGCCACGCATCCGGGATCAAGCGCCTTGGTTAAATCTTCCGCCTTTCATCCGTTAACCTTGTATCGGCTCTTCTTGATAGAAGTTTGTTCAGGCATGAACGACGCTAGACATGCAGTTCACACTGCAGATACTGACATAAATCTGTAAATCCGGCGTTAATGAATTCGTTAGGATTTTCGACTGATGCGATGTGATCCTGATTCGTTCCCGGGAGCCCACGAAAAGACCCGCAAGACCGGGGAACCGGATCCTGCCTGGCAAGATCTGCGGAACCTGGTCTGCGGGTCGGGCAAATAAACCGAAGTCGTTGCGAGCGGCGCCCCGGGAGGGGGTCAGAGTGCCCGGTTGACGGCGATGCCGTCCGCGAGCGAGGCCTTGCGCGGAGCCGTGCCGCCGGGGCCGTATGTCGTGGGCGCCCGGCTGGTTCCGGCGCCTTCGGCGACCTTGCGCAGCAGGTTGTCGGCGACCTCGCGCGCGGTGGCCAGAACGGCCAGATTGATGCGCAGGACCGGCTGGAACTCGGCATGGCGGCGTTTCAGCCGGTCGACGGCCTGGGGCGCCAGATTGCCGAGCGCGACGGTCTGGTCGCGCACGAAGGTCATGCCCCGCATGTAGAGGCTGACCAGCTTGGCCTTGTCGGGCTGCAGTTCGCCGGCCGCGTCGAGTTTGCCGCGCCGGACCAGCTCGGTCTCCTGCTCGATCACCGACAGCAGGTCGCCCATGGCGGATTCCAGCCGGGCGCAGGTTGCCTCGGCGGCCTCCCGGTCGACGATCGTGCCGGAAAAGAACTCGGGTGCAAGCTCTGCGAGCTGTTTGGTTTCGAGGTTCATTGTCCCTGCGTCTCCTGAAGGGAAAGCAACTGGCGCTGGACGGCGTCGGCAATGCCGATGCCGCCAGCCTTGGCGATAGTGTCGGCGTATTGCTCCACAAGCATGCCGCTCCAGGCATCCGAGCCCTCGCCGCCGCCCCAGGTTCCGCCGTCTTCCAGGCCGGCGAACATCTGCTGGAACATGGTGTTGAGGAAGATGGCTTCGAATTCCTCGGCGTTCTGGCGCGAGACGCCCGCCGCGGCGCCGGCGGCCGTCAGAGCTGAACCGGGGCCGGCGGTGTAGCGCCCCTGGGCCGAGCCCAGAACGGTGTCGATGGCGAGGCCGGTCATCACATCACCTCGATTTCGGCCTGCAAGGCGCCGGATGCCTTGATGGCCTGGAGAATGGAGATCATGTCGCGCGGACCGATGCCGAGCGCGTTCAGCCCGTCGACCAGTTGCTGCAGGGTGACGGACTGCTGCACCAGCGCCAGCTTGTTGTCGCTTTCGTCGTCGACGAGAAGGTCGGTGCGCGGCTCGACGGCTGTCTGTCCGTTGGCGAAAGGCAGCGGCTGCACGATCTCGGGTGTCTCGGCGACGGTGACCGTCAGGTTTCCCTGCGCGATGGCGACGGTGGAAACCTTGACGTTCTGGCCCATGACGATGATGCCGGAGTTCTCGTCGATGACGATGCGCGCCGGCAGGTCGGGCTCGACGATCAGCTGCTCGATGTCGGTCAAAAGGTCGACAATGTTGCCATTGAACTGGCGCGGCAGGTCGATCCGCACGGTCGCCGGGTCGAGCGGCTCTGCCGTCGGCAGGCCGATCAGCTCGTTGACGGCAAGCGCCATGCGCCGCGCGGTGGTCAGGTCCGGGTTGCGCAGTGCCAGGCGCAGGCTGGTCATCGAGGCGAGCTTGAAGTCGATCTCGCGTTCAACCAGCGCTCCGTTGGCGATGCGGGCGGAGGTGGGCACACCGCGCACGACCGAGGCGGCATCGCCCTGCGCGGCGAAGCCGCCGATCGCCAGCGGACCCTGCGCAATGGCATAGACTTCGCCATCGGCACCGAGCAGGGGGGTGACCAGCAGGGTGCCGCCCTGCAGGCTTTCGGAATCGCCGAGCGCGCTGACGGAGACGTCGATGCGGGTGCCCTGGGTCGAGAAGGCCGGCAGGTTGGCGGTGACCATCACTGCAGCGACGTTCTGGGTGTTCAGGTTGAATCCGCGGGTGTTGACGCCGAGGCGCTCAAGCATGGCCTCGAGGCTCTGCCGGGTGAAGGGCGCGTTGCGCAGGCTGTCGCCCGTGCCGCGCAGGCCGACGACAAGGCCGTAGCCGATCAGCTGGTTGTCGCGGATGCCCTCGAAGTCGGCAATGTCCTTGATGCGTGATGCCGCGCTGGCAGCCTGCGCCATGACCAGCAGCAGGGCGAGGATCATCACGAGGCGGACGAGCCTGCTTGCGGGCGTTGCGGAGAGGAAAAAGCCGGTCAGGGTCATGCTGGCAGGACTCGATGCATCGGGTTGCGGTCAGGATCTCGCGATCCCGCGTCGATATATGCGAGGCGCGTGCCAACTTGCCGCCAGCCGTTCATGTTTTCACATGCGTTTGAAAGATATGGAGTTTCTGAAATTCTGCCGGACTTCTCCGGGGTGGGTACACCGTTCCGGGACCGTTGGCCCGGCAAGAAATGCCGGGTTGTTAACGGTTCGTTTACCAACTCGGAAAATTGTGTAGTGTGTAAATGGCCTCGAGCAGGACCGGTTTTCCGACAATGAGAATCTCAGGCTACGCCCCCCTCAACGGGGTTGCGGGACGCAATCAGAAGAAGCGCAGCGATGGCAGCGGCGGCACGTTCGAGCTTGGCTCGGGCGGGTCGGCAAACGCTTCCGGCGGAGCCTCGGCCGGCAGCGGCATCGGCGGCATCCAGGCGCTGCTTGCCCTTCAGGAGGTTGACGATCCGTTGACCGGCCGCCGCAAGGCGGTGGCCCGTGGCCACGATCTTCTCGACACGCTGGAAAACGTAAAGACGGACCTGCTCGCTGGGCGCGTTTCGCCGGAACGGCTCGGCAGACTGACGCAGATGCTGGAACGGCGGCAAGCCACAGGCGACGCGCAGCTGGAGCAGGTGATCGACGAGATCGAATTGCGCGCAAGGGTGGAACTGGCAAAGCTCGGACACTTCGGGGATTAAGCCCGCCGAAATGCCCGGATTGCGGGCCACACTCTTGCCGAGTTCCTTCGCAACCGCGTTAAGTGACTGAGATTCATCACGTAAAATTGGCATTATTTTTGGCGTGGTCGACATTGTCGATTGGCCGCTCTCCCGCTATATTCCGCGCGGCCTAACGGGAGCCGGAGTAGGATATGACGGTTGAGCTGGATGCCGAGTATCGTCCGAGCGAGGACGAGACTTTCATGAACGAGCGTCAGCGCGAGTATTTCCGGAACAAGCTTTTGCGGTGGAAGGAAGAGCTTCTCAAGGAGAGCCGCGAAACGCTCGCCAATCTTCAGGAGGAAAGTCAGAATCACCCCGACATCGCCGATCGCGCGTCATCGGAGACAGATCGCTCGATCGAGTTGCGTGCCCGGGACCGCCAGCGCAAGCTGATCGCCAAGATCGACGCGGCGCTTGAGCGGATCGCCGATGGCTCGTACGGCTATTGCGTGGAGACCGGCGAGCCGATCTCGATCAAGCGCCTCGAGGCGCGTCCGATCGCGACGCTGTCGCTCGAGGCCCAGGAAGCGCACGAGCGCCGCGAGAAGGTCTATCGCGACGACTGAACACGATGTCGTTCCCGGCGATCAAACGTCCGGGCATTGATGACAGGATTTCCCACTTTGGCCCGGACGAGTCCGGGCCTTTTTTGTTTTCAGGCCCCTGAGCTGGCGGCTGGAAAGGTCTTGTTAAAGTTTTCTGTCCGATCGGATTAACGGTTCTCAAATCGGCTGCCGGCTATTTTGTGACGTAGAGGAAATCGGCCTTCACGGGCTGTGCGAACGGGTTGGCCGGCATGAGCGACATCATCATCATCACGGATTGGGGCAGCGATCCTCCAGCGTTTGCCGGAGCGCTTGCGATGGCTTTCACCGTGGTCCCCGCCTCGGTGGCAACCGTCACGGCGGAGGCGGTCGCCTCTGCCCGTGTCGTCGTTGTCTACAGCAAGCTGCGACAGGCGGATGACGTGGCGCGTTTGGGCGAGGTAATCGGAGAAGACCGGCGCCGAACCGACACGATCTACGTCGCATCGAGCAGCGACCGGGCCGGCCTTGTCCAGGCCGAGGCGCTCAAGATCGGGCTGATCCTGCCGAGCTTCCGTTCGTCGCGGGACATTCGGGCCGCTGTCCAGAAGATCCTCAACAGGGGGCTGGAGGCAGGGCTGCAGCGACGCTCGCGCCTGGTGGCCAACGCGATCGAAACCGGCGATGCGCTCTACCAGGAACTCGGTGCGGCGATGCGGGCGGACAAGCCGCTGCCGCCGGAAGTTCTCGTCGCCACCGCGCGGGCGATCGGTGAAGCCACCCGGCGGGAAGGGCTCGCCGAATGGCTGGACGCGGTTCAGCTGCATCACAGCGGCACCTGCCGGCACATGCTGACCGTTGCCGGTCACGCCAGTTCCTTCGGCCAGTATCTGTCCTTGCATGAAAGCGATGTCGCGATGCTCGCGGAAGCCGCTCTCCTGCACGATGTCGGCAAGCTCTTCATTCCGATTTCGGTCCTGGAGAAGACAGGAGAGCTTACCGAGATGGAGCGGCGGGCGATCAACACGCACAGCATGCGCGGCGCGTCCGCGCTGGTGCGGGGAGGGCGCACGGCGAAGGAGGTCATCGCCGCGGTGCGCGACCACCACGAATATCTCGACGGCAGCGGCTACCCACGGGGCGTGGGGGCGGACGGTCTTGGCCCGCTGACCCGGATGATCACCATCGCCGACATCTACAGCGCGCTGACCGAAGAACGCCCCTACAAGGAGGCGATGACACCGCGCCAGTCGATCACGATCATGGCAGGCCTCAAGGGCAAGCTGGACAATCGTCTGTTCGCCGCCTTCCGGTCCATGGTTCTCGATCCCGTCTTTGCAAAGAAGCAGGCGTCGGTGCTGCCAGGCAGCGGTGGACGTCCCGCCTGTCTGCAAGCCGGAATACATCCTTTCGATGCGTCTCAGGAAACCGCGGCCTAAAGACCTCCTGATCCTCCTGCCGCGAGAAGAAATGCGACGGGCACGGGGCCGCTGGGGAGCGGGGGGATCCCGTGCCCGTCAACCGTCCTGGTGCCTGGGGAGCGTGGAACGGCTTGGGGAGATGTGTCCGTTCCGCCACCTCTTTTGGGGAGCGTGGCGGCGGAACGGGAAGGCTCAGAAGGGCAGCACGATGTCGAGTACCTGGGCGCCGTAGCGCGGTTGCTGCACGTCGGTGATCTGGCCGCGTCCGCCGTAGCCGATACGGGCCTCAGCGATCTTCTCGCTCTCGATCGTGTTGTTGGCGGCGATGTCCTCGGGGCGAACGACACCGGCGACGATCAGTTCGCGGACCTCGAAATTGACCCGGACTTCCTGACGCCCCTCGATCACCATGTTGCCGTTCGGCAGGATCTGGGTGACGACGGCCGCGACCTTGGTCTGCAGTTTCTCCTCGCGATCGACCTTGCCGCTGCCCTTGAAGGTGGACGCGCCGTTCGCGGAGGCGAGGTTGTCGGAGCTGGTGCCTCCCGGCAGGAACAGGGTGTTGATTGCCGCGCCGACGGCACCGCCGGTACCGCTCGATTCCGAGCCGCTGCGGTTCCGCTCGGTCTCGTTGTCGAACTCGGCCTTGTCGGAGATCGTCACCATCACGGTCAGGATGTCGCCGACACGGGCCGCGCGCTGGTCCTTGAAGAAGGCGCGCGCGCCCGACCGCCACAGCGAGTTGGAATTGTAGTGGACCGACTGAGGGGTCGGCATCGGCATCTGCACCGGGCGGTAGCCGGCGGTCGTCGTCGGGTCCTGGATCGCCGATAGGGCCGGAGCCTTGCCCACCTGGGACAGGCGGTCGGCGCTGCCGCAGGCAGCAGTGGCGAGAGCGAGTGACACGGCGAGCGCGGGCCGGACGAGGGACGTGAGCGGAGCCATCAGTTCGTCTCCTGGAGCTGGGCGATGCGGGTCCGGGTGGTGCCGACCACGATCTGGTCATGGGCACGCACGATGCCGGTGACCGTACGGCGGGATTGCAGGTTGAGGATGTCGATGACGTCGCCCTTCGCGCCGTTCGACATGGCCTGACCGATCGTGGTCAGCGTCATGCCGGCGGTCTGGTAGACGAGCGTCACCTTGGCGCCCCGCTTGACCAGCACCGGCTGCTCGAAGTCGATGGCGCGCAGCGGTCGTCCGGCCTGGATGGAGCGGCGCGCGGCAAGGCCGACGATGTTGCCGAGATCCGCGACCTGACGAAGGGTCAGGCGATTGCGCGGCATGCGCACGGGAGCGAGGTCGGCTTCGGCGACGATGGTGCCGCGCTCGATCGGGCGAATGGCGGTGTAGACCTCGATCATCTCCTGGGCGAGCCCGGTCAGCTTGACCGACTGGGTGCGGCTGGCGGCGCGAACGCGCAGGGTGGCCGAGACACGGCCGGAGGCGCGATCCCAGTCGAGGGTCTCGACGGAAACCGGATTGCCCTGGCCGGCATCGGCGATGATGGGACCGCGAAACCCGGACAGCGAGACCTGCAGCGCGTCGGCATCGAGGCCGGTCTCGCGGAGCAGCAGCGCGTCGCGAACCGCGGCCTCGACCTCGGCTTCGCCGATGGTGAGGGCAAGACGCTCGACCATAACCTGACGCAGTCCGTCGGTGCCGGCCTCGGCAAAGCCTGCCGCCTGGGCGCGTTCGGCGATGACATGGGCGGAAACCGCACCGCGGGTTCCAAGGTCCGGGGCCCGGAACAGCGGCGTTGCCGCGTGCCGGCCGGCCTCCGGGTAGAAGTCGCCGATCGTCACGACGGCGCCGGTGACCGCAACCTCGGAACGCAGCGTGGCCGCGGCAAGCGGCGCTGCCGACAGCGCAAGGAGGGCGGCGGCGAGGAGTGAGTTGCGAAGCATGGCCTGCATCCTTCCGTTCAGCCGGCGCGTCAGCGCAGGTTCGAGGTGGTGGCCGACATCTCGTCGGCAGCCTTGATGATGCGCGAGTTCATCTCGTAGGCGCGCTGGGCGGCGATCAGGTCGGAGATCTCTCCGACGGCCTCGACATTCGCCATTTCCAGATGCTTCTGCATCAGGTCGCCGAAGCCGGCCTCGCCGGGCGTGCCGACAATGGCGGCGCCGCTCGATTCCGTCGGCAGGAACAGGTTGTCGCCGATGGCTTCAAGGCCGGACTTGTTGATGAAGCGGGCGGTCTGGATCTGGCCGAGCTGCTGTACCGCGTTGTTGGCGTCGAGCACCTGGACCTGACCATCGGTGGAGATGGTGATGTCGCGGGCATCTTCCGGAATGACGATGCCCGGGAGGATCGCATAGCCGTCGATGGTCACCAGCTGGCCGTTGGGGTCGCGCTCGAAGGAGCCGTCGCGGGTGTAGGCCGTGCCGCCGTCCGGCATCTGGATCTGGAAGAACCCTTCGCCGCGAACCGCAACGTCCAGTTCCTTGCCGGTCTGGGTCAGGTTGCCCTGGCTCATGATGCGGGCGGTCGAGGCGGTCTTGACACCTGAACCGATCTGCACGCCGGTCGGGACGACGGTTCCGTTGGCCGAGGAGTTGGTGCCCATGCGGCGCAGGTTCTGGTAGAGCAGGTCCTGAAAATCCGCGCGCTGGCGCTTGTAGCCAGTGGTGCGCATGTTGGCGACGTTGTTCGAGATGACCTCGACGTTGAGTTCCTGGGCGCGCATGCCGGTGGCGGCGATGTGAAGTGCCTTCATGACGAATATCCCTTTTCCGCTTCGCTCAGGCCGTGACCGATCCGAGACGCTCGATTGCCTTGCGCAGCAATTCATCGCCTTCGTTGATCATCTTCGAGACGGCCGTGTAGTGGCGGGTGATCTCGATCATCCGGGTCACTTCGATGACGCCGGAGACGTTGGATTTCTCGACCGCGCCCTGCAGCACGCGAATGCGTTCGGCCGGTTGCGGATTCTCGCCGGCGAACAGGTTGTCGCCGATCCGGGTGAGCATCTGGGGATTTTCGAATTCGACCATGCGCAGGCGCCCCTTGACGCCAAGCGCCGTGGAGACCGTGCCGTCCTCGGCGATGGTCACGTCGGTATCCTCGGCGGTGAAGACGAGCGGGCCGCCTTCGCCGAGTACCGGCCGACCATCCGCGGTCACCATCTGACCTGTCGAGTCCAGGTGGAATGCACCGTTGCGGGTGAAGCGCTCACCTTCCGGCGTGTCGATCACGAAGAAGCCTTCGCCCTCGACGGCGACGTCGAAAGCGTTTTCGGTCAGCGAGATCGAACCGGCCTCGAAGTTCGAGGACGCGCCGTAGTCGACCACATACGAGAAGTCCTGGTCGCCATCAACGAAGCTGGAAGCCTCGGCGACGGGCATCAGGTACTCCTCGAACAGCAACCGCTGGGCCTTGAAACCCGTGGTGTTCATGTTGGCCAGATTGTTGGCCACCACGCTCAACTGGTTGCGAAGGGCCGTCTGACGCGACAGCCCGATCAGCAGGGAATTCTCCATGACGTGTCGTTCCTATGCTCCCCAGCGAGCACCCGTTCTCCCCAGATCGGATGCCCGTTAACCCTGAAGCAGGCTTCGTGCCAAGTCGCGGTTCATTGATTTAATTGAGATATTTGGAGTGCCCGGGGAGGCAGCCCGGCAGCTTTGCCGCCCCATTCCTTACCGACCGGCAAAAATTGCCGCGTAATGCAAGTCGTTAACGATCCGGTAACCAGTCGTTAACCATTGTGGCTTTAGAAATTAATCATACGCGCGGGAGGGTAGCGCAGCGAGAGTGAGCCACGATGACGGCGGATGCGGATGCAGTCGACGCCGGCGCCCCGGAAGAGGCGACCGGCAGGTCGAAGAAGAAGCTGGTGATTTTCGGAGTTGCCGGTCTGGCGCTTCTGCTGGTTGGCGGCGGTGCCGGCGCCTATTTCCTGGGGGTCTTCGATGCTTCGGCGCCGTCCCAGCAGGTTGAGGGCGAGCCGGCTCCGGCCCAGAAGCCGGTGGTGTTCTACGACCTTCCCGAGATGACGGTGAACCTGTCGACGGACGGTCGGGCGACCTACCTCAAGGTCCGCATCGCGCTGGAAGTCGCCGACAAGGCGGCCGTGCAACAAATCGAGCCGTTCCTGCCGCGCATCCTGGACGCATTCCAGGTTTATCTGCGCGAACTCAGGCCGGCGGACCTCGAAGGGTCTTCCGGATTGTTCCGACTCAAGGAAGAGTTGCTGCGACGCATCAACACCGCAGTCTACCCGGCGCGGATCGAGGGCGTGCTCTTCAAGGAAATTCTGGTCCAGTAGGGTCGCAAATCCAATGGCCGACGACGACGAACTTGGCAACATCGACGAGGCGTGGGGCGAGGCTCTGGCGGAGCAGCTCGACGGCGAGGACGAAGACGAGGACCTGGCTGCCGCCTGGGGTGCCGCGCTTGAGGAGCAGGGCGTCGCCGGTGGCGACGACATGGCCGCCCAATGGGCGGCGATGATCGACGATAGCGAGCCGGAACTCGAGAACGCCACGCGCGGCGCCGACCGCATCCTCAACCAGGAGGAAATCGACAACCTCCTGGGTTTCAATATCGAGGATACGATCGCCGCCGACCAGAGCGGTATCCGGGCGCTGATCAATTCGGCGATGGTCTCCTACGAGCGTCTGCCGATGCTCGAGATCGTCTTCGATCGTCTCGTGCGCCTGACGACGACCTCGCTTCGCAATTTCACCTCCGACAATGTCGAGGTGTCGCTCGACAGTATCTCCTCGGTGCGGTTCGGCGACTATCTCAACTCGATTCCGCTGCCCGCGATCCTTGGTGTCTTCAAGGCCGAGGAGTGGGACGGCTTCGGTCTTTGCACGGTGGAATCGAGCCTCATCTACTCGATCATCGACGTGCTGCTCGGCGGCGGGCGGGGCATGTCGGCCGTGCGCGTGGAGGGCCGACCCTACACGACCATCGAGAGCAACCTCGTGCGGCGGATGATCGAGATCATCATGCACGACATGGAGCAGGCGTTCTCGCCGCTCTCGCCGGTGCACTACAATCTGGAGCGGCTGGAAACCAATCCGCGTTTCGCCGCGATTTCGCGCCCTGCCAACGCAGCCATCCTCGTCGAGCTTCGCATCGACATGGAAGACCGCGGCGGCAAGATCGAAATCATGATGCCCTATGCAACGCTCGAGCCGATCCGCGATCTGCTCCTGCAGATGTTCATGGGCGAGAAGTTCGGCCGCGATCCGATCTGGGAAGGGCATCTGGCGACCGAGATCTATGCCGCGGAAGTCGATGTCGACGCGGTTCTCTACGAGACGCACATGCCTCTCGGCCGGGTTCTGGACCTTCAGGTCGGAGAAACGCTGCTGTTCGACATATCCCCGAACGATCCGGTTTCGATCAAGTGCGGCGGCATTCCGCTGACGCAAGGAACGATGGGCAAGGACGAGGACGCGATCGCGATCCGCGTCGAGCGCGTCTTGCAGAAGCCCAAGATGACCCTGGCCGCGTTCGAACGCGCCATGCAGAAGGAAATGGACCCGACATGAGCACGCTCCCCGTTGGACTGATGATCGAGAGCCTGGTTGCCGTGCTGTTGCTGGTGACGATTGCCTATTGCGTCGTTCTCAACAAGCGCCTGAAGCGCCTGCGCGCCGACGAGGAAGCCCTGCGGGCGACGATCTCGGAGCTCATCACCGCCTCGGAAATTGCCGAGCGCGCCATTCTCGGGCTCAAGGCGACGGCCGGCGAGGCCGACCGCACGCTGGGCCAGCGTCTTGTCGATGCCGAGCGTCTGTCGCAGGAACTCGCCGCCCAGATCGGGACGGGCAATACCGTGCTTGAGCGGATCACGCAGATCGCCGAGGCTGCCTCGTCACGTCCGGCGCCGGAGGCGCCTGTCGCCCGGGTTCAGCCCGAGATGGCCGAACCGGCCCGTCCGGCGACGATGCGGGCGAGCGATATCCGTTCCGCCGCAATGGAAGCCACCGCGCGCCTGGAGCATTTCCGTCGCCGTGCAGCGGAGCAGGCCGCGTGACAAACCTGCGCCTGATCCCCGCCCTTGTGCTGGCAGCCAGCGCGTTGTTCGCGCTGAAGCTGCTCGGCTTCGCGCTGGATGGCGGCAGCCATGTCACCAGCGTCGGCATGGGCGTGGCGATGGCGCAGCAGGCGGACGGCACAAAGGGGCAGGAGGGCGACGCTGCGCCCGCGCCCGACGCCGAGGCGGCCGCATCCGGACAGGGGAGCGAGGATGTCGCGACCGGGGATGCGCCGGGCGAATCTCCGCTGCCGGCCGGTATCGGGGGCGCGACGGAACCGCCGCCCTTGCCGGGCGGACTGGAACTCGGGAGCTCCATTGCCGAACGCAAGGTGCTTGAGTCGCTGAGCGACCGGCGCCGCGAACTCGACAATCGCGAAAAGCAGTTCGACCTTCGTCAGCAGTTGCTGAAGTCGACGGAGGAACGACTGCAGAAGAAGGTCGACGAGATGGCAGCGCTCGAGGCCAGCATCAAGTCGCTGCGCGATGCGCAGGTGCAGCGCGAGGAGGCCGAGCTGAAGGATCTCGTGATCATGTACGAGTCCATGAAGGCGAAGGACGCGGCGCGAATCTTCGACCGGCTGGATCTCGACATCATGATCCGGGTGGCGAAAGCGATGAAGCCCCGCAAGATGGCCGACATCATGGCCCGCATGTCGCCCGAGGCGAGCGAGCGGTTGACCGTGGCGCTCGTGACCGGCCGCAAGCCGGCCGCGATACAGGCCGATGCCGGCCCGCCCGAGTTGCCGAAGATCATGGGTAACTGACGGAAACATGCGGTTTCTGCCGTTCGGTTAAACATCACGTTAAGCCGGATTGGCTAGACTTGCAGTTCGATCCAACGGTTCAGGGGAGCCCCGTGAGGCAGCCAGGTCCGCAGAAGCAGAAGACGCAAGACGTCGCCACGAAACGCGTGGCGGCGATTTTTGCGTTTGCGCGCCTCTGCTTGGCTGTCCTGCTGTTGCTGCCGGTGCTTGGCCAACTCGCCGGCGCGCAGACGCTGAAGGCGACCCTGCGGGCCTCCCAGCAGGATGGGTACGGACGGCTCGTGCTGACCTTCGAGGATCTTTCGCTGTTGCCGGAATACGACGCGCTTGCCTCCAACGGCGTGTTGCGCATCCGTTTTCGCGACGAGGTTTCGACCAGCGTCGAGAGCGTGCCCATCGACATGCCCGACTTCATCTCGATCGCCCGTCGCGATCCCGACGGGTCGGCCCTGCGTTTCGCGTTGATGCGCGACTTTCGCGTCAACACAATGGAGGCGGGCGAAAAGCTCTTCATCGATCTCCTGCCGCCGAACTGGCAGGGCTTGCCGCCGGGCCTTCCCGACGATGTGGTCCGCGAGCTTGCACGCCGCGCGGAAGAAGCGATCCGCCGCGCCCGCGCGCTCGAGCAGGCGCGCCTCAAGGGACAGATCGAGCCGCAGGTGGACCTGAGCGTCGGCAATCATCCGACCTTCACGCGATTGTCTTTCGACTGGAACCTGAACTTCGATTCCGCCTTCGTACGCGAGGGCGACATGGTCAAGCTCACCTTCAACCACGACGTTCCGCTGGATCTCAGCCAGTTGCGGGCCCATTTGCCGCCGGGCGTGGCCGATGCCACCGCCTTTGTCGATGAAGGCAGGCTCAAGTTCCTGTTGCGCGTCAACCCGGACGTCGACATTCGCGCCTTCCGGGAGGGCATGTCCTATGTGGTCGACATCACGCCGCGGGCCATGCCGGACGATCCGGTCAACGCGGCGATCGATGAGGCGCTGAAGGAAACGACGGCAGTCCCGCAGGGGGCGAGCGAGATGGTGACCGCGGCCGGCGACAGCGGCCCGGCGCAAACGCCGACGGATGTCGACGTACCCGATTCGTCGGTGGCGGCGGGGCCGGAGCGCTCGCTTGCGGAAGCGGATGCCGCCCCGCGGCCCGTGTCCAAGCCCGGCGCCGAAGAAACCATGCAGGCGTCCGCCGGACCCGATGCCACCGCCGACGAGATGTTGGCGGCGCTTGCGGCCGGAGATGGCGGCACGATGGCTGCCGCCGCGATGACGCAGGTGGCGGAAGCCGAAGAACCTGCGGTGGAGCCCGCTGCGGCACCGCAGACCCGGGAACCCGAACAGACGGCCGAAGGACAGGCGCAGGCCGCACAGGTGCCCGAAAAGCCGACCGAGGACGACCTGCCGGGAGAGATCGACCTTCGCAAGATTGCCCGGCCGGCGGAGGTTCCCGCCGACGCGCCCGAGCCTGCTACCGCGACGCCCGAGACGCCGCCGCTTGGCTATGACGACGAGGCACGCCGCTTCGTCGTCGCCGAAGCCCGGCGTATCGGCGACACTGTCCGGATCGCGTTTCCGTTTTCCGATCCCGTTTCCTCGGCGGTGTTCAGGCGCTACCAGAGTATCTATCTGGTCTTCGATACGGCCGATCCGATCGATATTCGCGGCATGCGTTCGGTTCTCGCCGATCGTATCGAGGCGGTCGAGTCGACGGCGTCGGGCGACTGGCAGACCATTCGCATCGATCTCGACCGGGACGCGCTTGCGACAATCGGGGTCGACGGAAGCTCGTGGATCATGACCATCGGCGACACGATCCTGGAACCGTCCCGGCCGCTGACGCTCGAGCGCGCGGTTCGCGGGGATGGCGGCGCGACGATTGCCATTCCCTTCAAGGCGCCGGCGCAGGTGCGCAGCGTGCCTGATCCTTTTGTCGGCGATCGGGTGTCCGTCGTCACGGGCTTCGGTCCGGCGCGCGGCGTGCTCAAGCCGCAGAGCTTCACGGAGTTCGACGCATTGATGTCGGCCCATGGTGTCGCGGTCCTTCCCAAGGCCGATGACCTCGAGGTCAAGATCGAGGGCGACGCCATCATTCTGGAGCGGCCGCGCGGACTTGCTGTGTCGCAGGGCAACCTGTCGCAAGGTTCCAAGGTGCTGCAGCCGGTTGTCGATCCGTCCACGCCGGGCCATGTCGATCTCGGCAACCTGATGAGCAGCGATACCGAGGACTTCCTCCAGAAGATCAAGGAAATGGAGTACCGCACCGCGAACACGCCGGAAGAGAACCGCCGGGTGCCGCGGATGGAGCTGTCGCGCTTCTACCTTGCTCACGGATTTGCCCACGAGGCGCTCGGACTGATGCGACTGGCCGAAGGGGACGATCCGGCACTGACGCGCGATCCGAGCTTCAATCTGCTCATGGGCGCCGCACAGGCGCTCGCCGTGCGTCCGAAGGAGGCGATGGGCTATCTCAACCAGGGCGAACTGGTGGATAACGCGGACGCGGCGGTGTGGCGGACAGTCACCTCGGCACAGCTGCGCGACTGGACGGCGGCGCGCCACAACATGTCGCGCGGGCGGGCGGTGGTTGGAAACTATCCCGAGATCATCCAGATCGAGTTCAACCTCGCGGCCGCGGAAACGATGGTCGAGGTGCACGACTACGGACAGGCTGCGGCCGTGCTCTCCGAGATCGATCCGAGCCTTGCCACCCCCCGCCAGGCGGCGCGCTACGACATCATTCGGGGCGAGCTTGCTGATGCTTCCGGGCGCTCGCGGGAGGCCCTGACCGCCTTCGATCTCGTGCAGCGCTCGACCGAGCGGCCGCTCGCCGCGAAGGCAGCCTATCTGGGGCTGCGCATCCGCCATCGCGACGGCGAGATTTCGACGGACGAGGCGATCGAGGAACTGGCGGGACTGGCCGCATCCTGGCGCGGCGACGAGATCGAGCTGCAGACGCTGCGCTTTCTTGCTCAGCTCTATGTGCAGTCGGGCCAGTACCGCAATGCCTTCGAGGCGATGCAGTCCGCGATCCAGGCCGATGCAGGTGCCGAGACGACCCGGGTGTTGCAGGACGAGATGGGCGCGGTTTTCGCCAGCCTCTTCCTCAATGGCGAAGCCGACGGCATGGAGCCGGTCCGCGCGCTCGCGCTCTTCTACGACTTTCGCGAGATGACGCCGGTGGGGCGTCGCGGCGACGAGATGGTGAGGCGGCTGGCCAACCGGCTGGTCGACATGGACCTGCTCGACCAGGCTGCCGAACTCCTGCGCCACCAGGTCGATCATCGCCTCAAGGGCGCGGCGCGCGCCCAGATCGCGGCCGATCTCGGCGTGGTCTACCTCATGGACCGCAAGCCGGAGGAAGCGCTTCGGGTGTTGACGCGAACGAGGCAGGCGAAGCTGCCACGCGAGTTGGAGCGCCAGCGCAATATCGTCGAGGCGCGGGCGTTGACGGAGAGCGGCCGGCCGGATCTGGCGCTGGAGATCGTTCGCAACATGCGGGGCGAGGACGTGGAGCGGCTCAGGGCCGACACGCTCTGGGCCGCACAGAGCTGGCGCGAGGCGGGCGAACAGCTGGAAGGCATTGTCGGCGGACGCTGGTCGGATGCCGTGGCGCTCGCCGATCAGGAGCGCAATGATATCCTGCGTGCCGCGATCGGATACTCGCTTGCCGATGACGGGTTCAGCCTGAGCCGCCTGAAGGCCAAGTTCATCGAGAAGATGAGCGACAGCCCGGAAGCGTCGGCCTTCGAGGTGGTTACCCGTCCGCTTGAGCAGCGCGGCGTCGAGTTCATGTCCGTGCTGGATTCGCTGCAGCGGGTGGATTCACTGGATATTTTCCTGACCGAATACCAGCGCAAATACCTGCAACCGTCGCAGCATGTCGAGAAGCCCGCCAGGGAGCGCACGGCGCAGCGACAGGCCGAGCCGGACCAGACCGTCGTCGCGGGCGATGCAGGCTAGCCGGGCGACCGTGCGCGCCGACAGCATTCTATCCTTGTTGCCAATTCCTGAAGGAAGTGGGCCGTACAACGCGAGACCTGGCGCTACCTGCCGTGCCTCTTCCTGACAGCGGGTGCGACGAAATCCATGATGACCTTTACCGGAATCTTCCAGGCATCGGGCTTGTTGTAGTTGCCGGCGTAGACAACGACGACGAGGCCGATGCTCTCCTGGACCGTGAGGCGCTGACCACCGTTTCCGAAGCCCGCGACCCAATCGGGAGGCGTGCCGCCGGCCGAAAGCCACCACTGGTAGCCATAGCGTAGCTCATCGAGGCTGGTGCGGGGCGTGAAGGCCTCGGAAAGCCATTCGGCCGGCACGATCTGCCTTCCGTCATGCCGTCCGCCGTCCAGCACCAACTGGCCGATCCGGGCAAGGTCGCCGGCGTTCAGCCGTAGGCCCGATGCGGCGGATGGTTCGCCGTCGGCGCCCCGGATCCATTCGAACGTGTCGATGCCAAGCGGGGCGAAGAGTTTTTCTTTCGCGTAGGCATCGACCGACATGCCGGTGCCCTTCGCGATCAGCCGGGCGACGATGGCGGTGGCGCCGCCATTGTAGGTCCAGCTCCTGCCCGGTTCGGCGACCATGGGCCGGTCGAGAACGAAGCGGTACCGGTCCTTCGCCATTTCCATGGCAACCTCGCTGTTGCGCGGATCGCTATACGGCAGGTCCTCGCTCCACTCGGTCCCCATGGTCATCGACAGGGCGTGACCGACGGTGATCCCGTCGCGCAGGGGATCGCTGCGCAGGTCACGATAGTCGGGAAACTGTGCCAGCAGGGGCGCATCGACGGACGGCACCTTGCCCTCGCCGAGCGCGATACCGTAGAGCAGGCCGACGACCGACTTGGTCACCGAGCGCAGGTCATGCAGCGTGTCCGCCCCGTGCTCCCTGAGGCCGAGCGGTCGGCCCCAACGCTCGTCTGCGCCGGGAAAGGCGATCTCCGCCAGCGTCTCGCCCTTGAGGGTGACGAGCACATTGTGCAGCCCATCCAGCTCTCCCGCGTCGAAAGCCTCCTGCAGCGCACCGTTCATGGGGAGTTGTTCCTCTGGCAGGGCGCTGGTGGCCGGGAGTGTTGCCAGAAGCGCGAGGTATGCGGCGGCCAGTCTGGACGCAATCGTCATGTCTCGGGTCGATCCTTCGGTTCCGTATGGGTCAGCTGCTTACGAAACTTTGCACGAGGCTGCCCGCGATCAGGTTCCAGCCGTCGACCAGAACGAAGAAGATCAGCTTGAACGGCAGCGAGATCACCACCGGCGGCAGCATCATCATGCCCATCGACATCAGCACCGAGGCGATGACCAGGTCGATGATCAGGAACGGCAGGTAGAGCAGGAAGCCGATCTCGAAGGCGCGACGCAGCTCGCTGATCATGAAGGCGGGCACCAGGATGCGCATGCTCAGGTCTTCCGGCAGTTCGGGAGCCTCCTGGCCGGACAGTTCGGTAAACAGGGCCACATCCTTCTCGCGTACGTTGGCCCGCATGAAGGCATGGAAAGGGCGCGAGCCGCGCTCATAGGCCTCGGTAAGCTCGATGTTTCCCTCGACCAGCGGCTGGATCGCCTCGTTGTAGGCCGCCTCGAACGTGGGGGCCATGATGAAGGCGGTCAGGAACAGGGCGAGCGATGTCATCACCGCGTTGGGCGGTGCCGTCTGCAGGCCGATGGCCGAGCGCAGCAACGACAGCACGACAACGATCCGGGTGAAGCTCGTCACCATGATCAGGATCGATGGCGCCAGGCTGAGGATGGTCAGCAGCGCGACGAGCTGAACGGCACGCTCGGTGAGGCCGGTGCCCTCGCCAAAGCCGATCGAGATGTCCTGGGCCAATGCCGGGTTGGCAAGGCCCAGAAGCATCAGGCATGCGAGTCCTGCGCCGGTGATCCTGCCGGACAACAGGACACCGCGGCGCAGGTGGTTCATTTGCGTGTTCCGCTGATCTCGCTCAGAAGGCGTGCCATTTCTTCCTCGATGGCATCCATGGTCACGGGGCTGCCATCGGCCGCCTTCCCGGGCGCGGAGGCATCGTCTTCCGCCTTCTCGGGTTGATCCGGGTGAGGGGCCTGCGTCTCGGCCGGTGCGGCTTCGGCGGAGGTCTCGTTGTCGGCCGGCGTCTCCTCGACCGGTGTCGCCGGCGCATCGGCTTTCACCGGCTCCGGCGTCCCGGCCCCGTCTTCGCCGGGTTCCGGTGTGTTCCCGGCAACCGGCTCGGCGCGCGGCGGTTCGACCGACGGGGCGGCCTGCGGAGCAGGCGCCGGCGCGGATGGCGGTGTCGGGCGGGCGCCGAAATCGGCACGCGGTTCGCTCCGTGGCGCGGGAGCTCCACCGCGCGACTGGTCGAGTTCGGCCAGCAACGCATCTTCCAGAGAGCCTGGCTCCGGCGCACGTTTCTCAGCCGCCGGCGGGGCGGACGAGGGGGACGCCGGGGACGACGATGACGGCGTTGCCGCCGGGCTTGTCGCCAAGGGAGCCACGGGCGTTGGCGCGGAGGCAGGCGAGGAGACGCCGCTGGCGGCGCCTGCTCCCGTGCCTGCTGCGGCGCTCACGCCGGACAGGTCTCCGCGCGATGTCTTGTCGCCGTTCTCGCCGAACTGCGGAAAGGCGGTGCGGGCATTGGCGGCCGGTCCGGAAGAGGGGGGTGTCACGTTGCGCCGGATCGGCGGCGGCGGGTCGCGTCGCGGCGGAGGTGCCGAAACGGCGCCGGTGGAGGAAAAGGCGGAACTCGCAGAAGGTGTCGGCGCACGCGGTGCAGGTGCCGATGCGTCGGTACGTTCCGCGGCCGCAGCGGTCGAGCTCCCGCGCGCCAGGCCGGCGACGGCGGCTCCTGCCGCCGCGACGGACGCCCCGGCCCGTTTCAACGGTGACGCACCATTGTCGGGATTGTCGGCGGGGCGCGGCTGGGACGGTGCAAAGCTTCTTTGCGGAGCCGGTGCCCGTGGAGCCGGCGGGGCTGCGTTCGCCTGGGGCGCGGGTGCCGGCTGGGGTGCGGGCCGCCGCGCGGCGGGCGCCTGCTGGGGTGCGGGTCGCGGAGGTGCCGCCTCGCGCATGGCGGGCTGCGCCGGCGCCACGGGAACCGGCTGCGGCTCGGTGTCGAGCGGCGCCATTGTGACCGTGGTTTCCGAGGCTGCTGCCGGCTGGCGCGGATAGGCTTGCGACACCGGCACGCCGCGAACGATGTTGCGCTCGACGACGACGTCGCTCGGTCCGCCGACCAAGAGGAGGTGCTCCACATTGTCGCGGCGGATCAGGATCAGCCGTCGGCGGGTGTCGAGGGCGGCGGCATCCATGACGGCCACGCGCGGCTGGCGCGAGCGGCCTCCGAGGGCGCGCGTTCCGGCGATCCGCCGCAAGACCCAGACGAAGATCGATATCAGCGCCAGGACAATTACGACGGCAATGAAGAAGCCGATACCGCGCGCCCAGCCGGGCTCCATCTGGAAGGTGTCAACCAGCCAACTTGTCATGCCCTTCGGCCTTTTCCTTTTCGAGCGTGGTCTGGAAGGACCGCATCCACGCGGCCCGTTGCCTGTCCATCCCCGCCTCGTTTCCGGGGCGCGCACCATGCGGCCGTCCCGGAATCCCCTGATCTGTGGCCTCGCGCGGCCCGCCCTGTTCCAGGATGTGCGCGCGAATCCAAGCTTGCTTCAACCTGTTTAGCCGTTTTGCGCGATTCTCTCAAAGAGGGAGGTTAACGCGGATCGGCAAAAAATGCCGAATTGGAGCCGCAAACTGCAAGGCGTTGATGCGCGAGGGCCGGAAAGGCGCGCGAATGCGGGCCCGAAACTTACCGATCCGTTAATCGTTAACCGCCCGTTAACCATCTGCCCGGCAGTATCTGCCTAGCATTACTCAAGAGTCGCGAAGGCAAGGACGGCTATGTCGATCTCGGACCTGCAACTGTTCCAGGCGCTGAAATCCAAGATGCAGTGGCATCAGAGCCGGCAGGGCGTCCTGGCGGAGAACGTCGCCAATGCCGACACGCCCGGTTACGCCGGCAAGGACCTGAAGGCCTTCTCCTTCCAGGACGTCATGGCGCAGCGCTCCGTCGGCCTGCAGACGTCGCGCACCAGCACCAGTCATCTGGTCGGATCGATGATGCGCGAGACCGGCAATGTCGAGCGCGACGAGACGACAGGGTTCGAGATCACGCCGGACGGCAACTCGGTCGTGCTCGAGGAGCAGATGATGAAGGTGACCGAGAACCAGATGGACTACCAGACGGTCGCCTCGCTCTACCAGAAGGGCCTCGGCCTGATCCGAACCGCGCTCTCGCGCAACGGCTGAGGCTTGGTAGGTCGTCCCTAGCCAGCGGCAGGCGCGTCCGGGTGCGGGCGTGTCCCTTTTCTCCGATCCGGGAGTTTCACCGTGGATTTCGTCAAGTCGATCTTCATCGCCGCCACGGGCCTCAAGGCCCAGAACGGGCGCATGCGGATCATCGCGGAAAACATCGCCAACGCAGACTCGACCGGCCGCACGCCGGACGAGGATCCCTACCGGCGCAAGATCCCGACCTTCAGCGCGACGCTTGATCGCGAACTCAAGGCCGAGGTCGTCGAGCTTGGCCGCGTGGAGTTCGACAAGTCGGACTTCAAGACACGCTACGAGCCCGGCCATCCGGCCGCCGACCAGAACGGCAATGTGCGCATGCCCAATGTCGATACGCTGGTCGAAATGGTCGACATGCGAGAGGCGCAGCGTTCCTACGAGGCCAACCTCAACCTGATTTCGGCGACACGGCGCATGCTGCAGAAGACCATCGACATCCTGCGGGCCTGACGGCGGCGCTGTCAGCCTTGCAATCCTGACCTGTTTTTCATTCCGGGAGCCCCCGACACATGTCCACGCCATCGATCGCAGCCGGCGCCTATCGCATGACATCCGCGCTTGCGGGCGCGAATCAGGATAAACAGGTTAAAACTTCGTCGACGGCGACGCCGGACTTCGCCAACATGGTCAAGTCGGCCGTCGAGACGGTCGTCGAACAGGGTGCGAAGTCCGACCAGCAGGCGCTGGCCCTGACGCAGGGCAAGGCAAATGTGGTCGATGTCGTTACGGCGGTCGCCGAGACCGAGGTGGCGATGGAAACGCTCGTTTCGGTGCGCGACAGGGTGATTTCCGCCTATCAGGAGATCATGCGCATGCCGATCTGAGCATGAGCGGCGGCGGCGGTTTGTCGCCCCAAGTCCGCAGCGCGGGGATCGGAAGACGGGAATGACCGGGCCGGAAGTACTCGATCTTGCCCGCCAGGGCATCTGGACCCTCATCATCGTGTCCGCGCCGCCGATGGTCGTCGGCCTGCTCGTCGGCGTCGTCATCGCCCTGTTCCAGGCACTCACCCAGATCCAGGAAATGACGCTTGTCTTCGTGCCGAAGATCCTGGCGATCTTCGTGACGCTGCTGATTTCCCTGCCTTTCATGGGGCAGGCGCTGGAAGCCTATACGGCACGGATCGCCGACATGATCATTGCCAGCGGCGGCTGACCATGACCTTCAACGTCACCATCCTGCCGCAGGTCGCGCTGCTCTTCATGCTGCTCTTCGCCCGGATCGGCACGATGCTGATGCTGATGCCGGCGCTCGGGGAAGGCTCGATCTCGCCGCAGGTCCGTCTCGGCGTGGCCCTGCTGCTGACGCTGGCCTTCTACCCGCTGGTGACGCCGCTTTATTCGGTGGATGCCACCTCGCCGCTGCCGCGTATCGGCTACCTGCTGGCGATGGAATTCGCCATCGGCTTCTTCATCGGCCTGAGCTCGCGCATCATCACCTATGCGCTTTCCATCGCCGGGATGATCATCGCCAACCAGTCGGGCCTTGCCTTCGCGATGGCGACCGATCCGACGATGGACGGCCAGCAGGGCGCGGTGATCGGCTCGTTCCTGAGCCTGCTTGGCATCACCCTGATCTTCGCCTTCGACCTGCACTATCTGGTTATTGCCGCGATGCATGACAGCTTCCGCCTGTTTCCTCCCGGCGGGGGGCTTCCGGTCGGCGACATGGCGGAGATGGTGACGATGATGACGGCGGAGGTCTTCGCCATCGCCATCCGGATCTCGGCCCCGTTTCTGGTGGTCGGGCTGGTTTTCTATTTCGGCCTCGGGCTGCTCAACAAGCTGATGCCGCAGATGCAGATCTTCTTCATCGCCATGCCGCTCAACATCGCTGTCGGAGGGCTGATGCTGTTCGCCCTGCTGACCACCATGATGATGTGGTACCTGGCGCATTTCCAGACGGCGCTCGGCCGGTTCATCGCGGGGTAGGGCGATGGCCGAACAGAACGACGACGCCGAAAAAACAGAAGACCCCACCCAAAAGAAGCTCGAGGACGCCCTTAAAAAAGGCGATGTCGCCAAGAGCCAGGAAGTCTCCACCTGGTTCGCGATGCTGGGCACCGGGCTCGTGGTGGCGATCATGGCGCCGAGTGCCGCCGGCGCCCTGCAGGACGCACTGGCGGGCTATCTCGCCAATTCGCACCAGATCCCGGTCGACAGCGGCGGGTTGCGCCAGCTTTGGCAGGGCACGGGTCTGCGCATCGGCGCCATCCTCGCCCTGCCGCTGCTCATCCTGCTGGCGCTGGCTCTTGCCGGCAACATGGTCCAGCACCAGCTCATCTGGTCTGCCGAGCGGATGAAGCCGAAGCTGTCGAAGATCTCGCCGCTGGCCGGGTTCAAGCGGTTGTTCTCCTCCGAGAGCCTGGTCAACTTCGCCAAGGGGCTGGTGAAGATCTGCGTGGTCAGCGGCCTGATGGTCGCGGTTCTGTGGCCGCATCGCGACGAGATCGACACGATGATCCTGCGCGAGACGGGCTCGATCCTGGTCATCACGCGCGAGCTGATCCTGCAGCTTATCGCCGCGATCCTGGCGGTGATGACGGTGGTGGCGGCGGCGGACTTCCTCTACCAGCGCCACCGCTGGCTCGAGAAGCAGAAGATGAGCCAGCGGGAGATCAAGGAAGAATACAAGCAGACCGAAGGCGACCCGCTGGTCAAGGGCAAGATCCGGCAATTGCGCATGGAGCGGTCGCGCCGGCGCATGATGGCCTCGGTGCCTGAGGCGACGGTGGTGATCACCAACCCGACCCACTACGCGGTGGCGCTCAAATACGAGCAGGGCATGCAGGCGCCGCTCTGCCTTGCCAAGGGCACGGACCAGGTTGCGCTGAAGATTCGGGAGGTGGCGCGCGACAACGATGTGCCGATCATCGAGAATCCTCCGCTCGCCCGTGCATTGTATGCTTTGATCGACATCGACCAGGAAGTTCCCGAGGAGCAGTATCGGGCGGTGGCAGAAGTGATCGGTTTCGTTTATCGAATGCGGGAGCGTGGCTCCTGGCGCGGATAGGGCATGCCGGCTGTTGCCGTCTTGGGCCCGCCGACGCGCCGGGGCGACACGCGGGAATGGTTGTCGGACGAGAAGCGGGAGGCGGGCGCGCGTGGCGCGCCGCGGGGTGGTTGAATGAGCAGAACTGAACCTGGTCCGTCCTCGCCTGCTGTCGAACGCGCCGAACGGTCCGGCAATATCGGCCTGCTGATCGCGCTGGCGATCGGGCTCATCGCCGCGGCGGTCACCTTCTCGATGATGGGCAAGGACGAGGCCGAGCCTTATGTGCTGGCGCTGCTCGGGGTGCTCGCCGTCATCGGTGTCTTCTCGCTTTTCGCAGGCGCCATCGGCCTGCTGCGCTTTTCCGCGCGCGCGCCGGCCAGCCCGGTTCCTTCCGCCTTTCTCAACACGCTGGACGAAGGTGTCCTGATTGCCGAGCGCGACGGGCGCATCGTCTATGCCAACGACGCCTATGCGCGGATGGTCGACGCCCAGAGCACCGCCGACGTGCGGGGCGTGGAAAGGGTGTTTTCCTCCGATCCGTCCGCGACCGAGGCGATTTTCCACCTGACCCGCGCGGCCGAAGCCGAGCGCAGCGCGGAGGAGGAAATCCGCCTGCCGCATCCGCTTGGCCGCAATGACGGGGATCCGTGCTGGTACCGGGTTCGCGTGCGGCCGCTGGCGCTTACCGGGCAGGGCGGCCAGGAGCGTGCCTGCACTGTCTGGCAGATCGCCGACATCAGCGGCGACCGCACCGAGCAGGAGACCTCCTTCCAGGAGCTGCAGCGGGTGATCAACTTCCTCGATCATGCGCCCGCCGGCTTCTTCTCGTGCGATGCTGCCGGACGCGTCGTCTATCTGAACGCCACGCTCGCCGACTGGCTGGGATACGATCTCGTCAGTTTCGTTGCCGGATCGCTCGGCCTCGACGAGTTCATCCGCGGCGATGGCGCGGAACTGCTCCTTTCGATGCAGGGCAAGGCCGGCGAGGTGAAGAGCGAGAGCTTCGATCTCGACCTGACGACCCGTGGCGGCCGTTCGGTTCCGGTGCGCATCCTGCACCGGGTTCCCTTCGGCGCCGGCGGACTGCCCGGCGAAAGCCGCACCCTGGTCCTGAACCGCTCGCGGGGCGAGGATTCGGCCGAGGCGCTGCGGTCGTCCGAGGTGCGTTTCGCCCGCTTCTTCAACAATACGCCGATCGCCATCGCCTCGATCGACCGGGACGGCGGCGTCAGCAAGACCAATGCCCCCTTCGTGCGCCTGTTCGGCACGCCGGAGGCCGCCGACGGGGCATTGAAGCTTGTCGATTACGTCCAGCCGGTCTCGCGCCCGGCGTTGATGGAGGCGCTGACGGCGGCGACGGAGGGGCGCAGCGAGATCCCGCCGGTCGACGTGCGCCTCGACGAGCGTGACGACGGGCGTTCGGCGACCGTCTATGTGTCGGCGGTGCGCGATGGCGAGGACGACGGCGACGCCGCGATCGTCTATGTGCTGGAGACGACAGCGCAGCGCGTGCTGGAAGCCCAGTTCGCGCAGGGGCAGAAGATGCAGGCCATCGGCCAGCTTGCCGGCGGCGTGGCGCATGACTTCAACAACGTCCTGACGGCGATCATCGGCTTTTCCGACCTGCTGCTCGCCAGTCACAGGCCGAGCGATCCGTCCTTCCAGGACATCATGAACATCAAGCAGAACGCCAACCGGGCAGCCGGCCTGGTGCGCCAGCTTCTGGCTTTTTCGAGGCGGCAGACGCTGCGGCCGAAGGAACTGGCCCTCAACGACGTCCTGGCCGACCTTTCGATCCTGCTGGACAGGCTGCTTGGCGAGAAGGTCGAGCTCCACGTCGTCCATGGCCGCGACCTGTGGCCGGTGATGGCCGATCTCAACCAGCTCGAGCAGGTGATCGTCAACCTGGCGGTGAACGCGCGCGATGCGATGCCCGATGGCGGGCGGGTGACAGTGCGCACGCTCAACGTCACCGAGGAGCAGTCGAGGGAGTTCGACAACACGCGCGGCATGCCGGCGGCCGAATACGTGCTGGCCGAGGTGAGCGACACCGGCACCGGGATGACGCCCGAGATCATGGAAAAGATCTTCGAGCCGTTCTTCTCCACCAAGGACGTGGGCAAGGGCACGGGTCTCGGGCTTTCGACCGTCTATGGCATCGTCAAGCAGACAGGCGGCTTCATCTTCTGCACCAGCGAGGTCGGCAAGGGCACGGTGTTCCGCATCTTCCTGCCCCGTCACATCCGCAACGAGGCGGAGCAGGTGGAGGTCAAGCAGGTCGAGCAGCAGCCCCTGACCGACCTCACCGGTTCGGCGACCATCCTGCTCGTCGAGGACGAGGAGGCGGTGCGCGCCTTCGCCGCCCGCGCCCTGACGTCGCGCGGCTACACGGTTCACGAGGCGGCAAGCGGCGCCGAGGCGCTGGAGATCATGGAGGAGACCGACGGCGAGATCGACCTGGTCGTCTCCGACGTGGTCATGCCGGAAATGGACGGACCTTCGCTCCTGCGCGAGCTGCGCAAAACTCAGCCGGACCTGAAGATCATCTTCGTCTCGGGCTATGCCGAGGACGCGTTCGAGAAGAACCTGCCGGAAAACGAGAAGTTCTCGTTCCTGCCCAAGCCCTTCACGCTGAAGCAGCTGGCAACCGTCGTGAAGGATGTGCTGGCGAGCTGATGGTTATTTCAAGCTGAAATCTTCAGTCAGAGACGCCGGTCAGATTTTTTCTGTAAGGTATTTCGAACGCTCATGCTCTGCGTTCGCCTTTGCAAGTGACAGGAAATTTCTCGTTGCCTTGAGACTTTCATCGCACTTTATCTTCTCCAGTACGAACTCTATACGAGATATTATGTAATCCATCACTTCGGCTCTATTTTTGTGCAATACTCTCTCCCGTGGATTCCGACTGCTATGCCGTGCTGGGGCGTGCCGCCCCAATCAGTACTTCTCCTCGCGAGTTGCATGAAGGCAGGGTCGCAAATGGCGGTCGCGTTGAGGAGGGGGCATTTGTGACGGTTGACAGCCTAGATCAAAGGGATTTCGCCGCTCCGGATGGCGCGAACGACTGTTGAAGTGCGGTTGCAGGTATTGAGCTTTTTTGCCGCACTTTGAATATGGCCGTGGACAGTCCTGCTTGATATTCCCAGTATGACGCCTATCTCCCAGTTCGTCTTTCCACCAGAAGCCCATTTTAGAACTTCCTTTTCGCGTTCCGACAGAATGCAGTTTTCTTCGTCTTTTTTATTATTGATTTCCTCAACTATCTGATGGACGAACGTCGAGATAACTTGCACTGACTGACGAAATTCCTCATTTATTTCGGTGAATTCACCTGACATGGTAATGCATGAGCTCTGGGACTTTGGCTTGTAGAACGGTATGCAGTATCCGTCTTTCATTCTAAAATCCTTGGAGAGGCTCATTATATTTGAAGCTCTGACATCGTCTTTCGAGACATGAACATCTGACCACCTGAAAGGGAGTATTGATGTTCTGGTGTGAGCCGCTATTGGGTCGTTTTTGTAGAATTCGTTCTCTATGTATAATTTGTACCACTCTTCAGACCATCCATTTATGCTTATATATCTCTCGAAATCTTCCTCTTGGTCAGGCATTCCTGTGAGTATGAAATTCTCAAATCCATGCTGTGAAATGAAGCCGCGAAATTCTCGATAGACAAATTCTTTTGATTTTGAGTTGTTTATTCTATCAATTGTTTCATATGTTCTTATTTCGGCGGCGTTCATTTTCTACCTCATTGGTTTCATATTTTTTGAATTTATTCTTTGCGCGCGAAACGGTTTCCGGGCGGAGGTGTGGAAGAAAGACTGTCACCATCCCATGACGGCGAAATAGCCCGCATAGAAGACCAACCAGAAGCCGGCGAGCAGGAGTTGCCGCGTGCGCAAGGCAAGAGCGCCCAGGAGCCGTGCGAAGACCAGCCAGCTGGCGAGCGCCGCCAGGGCGAAGCGCAGCAGCCGGGCTGGCAGGCTCGCCATGAGGAAGGTGGAGAGCGGCACGCCGGTCATTGCCGCTTCGGCGACGAAGAGCTTGTAGGGCGCGCCGCTAAGCGCCCCGGCCGTGAGGCCGGCGAAGAGGTCGCCGCCCAGCAGCACCGCCACGCGGGAGGCGAGCTCCGGCGAGATGCCAGGGACGGCGAGCAGCACCGACCTTGCCGTTTCGGGGGCTGCCAGAACGAAGGCATAAAGTGCCGCCCCGCCGGCCAGTGCACCGCAGCTGGCGGCGAGGCTGGCAATGAGGGCCCGGCGGAGCCCGGTCTGTGCGAGGAATGTCAGCAGAACATCGGGAACGATGAAGAAGAGCGTTGCTTCGGCGAAGCCCCACAAGGCGGCGCCCGCCGCGACCAGCCTGTTCCTATTCCCAGGGGGCAAAGGTCTTCTCCGCCGACAGGCTGGCGAAGCGGGCGGCGAGGATGTTCATGAAGGTTGGCCTGTCGCCCGGCCAGACAATCGGCTCGCCGACGAAGATGTCGCAGAAGAAGGGAACCAGCAGGAACGAGCCCTTGGGCAGCGCCTTGCCGAGGCCGTGGGTGAACACCGGGACGACGGGCGCATCCGGGTTCTTTTCGGCAAGATGCGCAATCCCCTTCTTCAGCGCGGTCATTTCCTCGGGCTCGCCCCGGCTGCCCTCGGGGAACAGGATCAGGATCTCGCCGCGCGCCAGCGCCTCGTGGCACTCGGCCAGCGGATCGCCGCCGGCCGTGCCCTTTTGCCGGTCTATCGGGATGATGCGCAGGATGTTGAGCGAGAACCAGGCCATCGCCCTGTTGGCGAGGAAGTAGTCGGCGGCGGCGACCGGGCGCAGCTTCGCGATCCTGGCGAGCGGCGTCAGGCTCATCATCACCAGCGTGTCGAGATGGCTGTTGTGGTTGGCGACAAGGATCGCCGGCCCGTCCTCCGGCAGCCATTCGCGGCGGCGCACATTGAGGCCGAGGACGAAAAGAACGACCACCCTGACCATGAGGAAGAACACCAGTTGCAGCACCCGTGTCATAGGTCCCGCCCTTTCAGGTGTAGAGATAACGGGTGAAGTGGAAAAACAGCGGCGCGGTGAAGGTCAGGCTGTCGATCCGGTCCATGATCCCGCCATGGCCGGGGATCAGCGCGCCGGTGTCCTTGACGCCCAGATCCCGCTTGACCGCCGACACGGTAACGTCGCCGATGAAGCCGGCCCCGGCGATCATCGCCCCGGCAAGGCCGGCATGGAGCGCGGAAAAGGGCGTCACCAGCGGCGCCACCAGGACGGCAAGCACCGTCGTTGTCAACATCCCGCCGAGAAACCCTTCCCAGGTTTTCTTCGGACTGACCTGGGGGACGATCTTGCGACGACCGAAGAGCTTGCCCCAGGTGTATTGGGCGACATCGTTGAACTGCGTCAGGAAGACGAGGAAGAGCAGCAACCCGGCTCCGGACGCCGCCGTGCCGCCAATCGATCCGGGTCCTTCGACCGGCAACACCAGCAGGAAGGCGGCATGGCTCAGCGAGAACACGCAGAGCATCAGGCCCCAGTTGAGTGTGCCGACCGCCTTGAGGAAACCTTCCGTCTGCTGCGACAGGAGCATCGCGAAAGGCAGGAACAGGAACATGTAGACCGGGATGAAGACGGCGAACATGCCGTACCATTCATCGGCGACCCAGTAATATTGCACGGGGATTGCCAGATAGGCCCAGAACAGCACCCGCCTGTCGGCGCGGCGTGTCGGGATCATTGACAGGTATTCCTTCAGGGCAAGGAAACTCACCAGCGCGAAGACGGTGATGGAGAGCGTCCGGCTGAGCAGGAAGGCGGCGGTGAAGACGGCGATCATCGCCCACCAGCTTGTCGTGCGCTGAACCAGTTCCGAATGGTCGCGTTCCGGCTGCGCCTTCGTCAGGGTGAAAACGATCAGGCTGGCGACGATCAGCAGCGCCCAGATGCCGCCAAGCGCGATGTGGATCGGCAGCAGGTTCGTCATGCGGGTCCGCCTTCGGCAAGCGCCTTGCGGGCGCGGTTGAGAATCGTGAGCAGGACCAGCAGCGCGGCAAGACCGACCACCCAGCCGGCCGTGGCGGGTCCTACGAGGCCAAGCCCGATCAGCACGGCAAGGGTACCCATGAGGGCGGCGCGGTCGCTCTTTCCCATCGGCCCGTCATAGCGGCGCGAGGCACCGATCTGGATGGCGACGACCCCGGTCATTTCGCTGATCACGGCAAGCAGGCAGAAGAGGACGACGGCGGCCGGCGAAATGCCGGGCAGCAGCGCGAAGGGCAGGTAGATGGCGGTGTCGGAGACGACGTCGCCGAGCTCGTTGAGGACTGCACCGAGGCGCGATTTCTGGTCGTGTTCGCGCGCCAGCATGCCGTCGACGGCATTGAGCGCCATGCGGATGAACAGAACAACCGGCAGCAGGATCAGCGGCAACGGATGGCCCGGCCATATCGCGATTGCCGCGCCGGCGGCCAGCGACAACAGGATCGCGGCGAGCGTCACCTGGTTGGCGGTGATGCCGGCAGCCGCCATCCGGCGCACAAGAGGGCGCAGCAGGTCCTGAAAGCGGGATTTCAGCTCGTAGACGGAGGCCATGGCGGTATCGGTTGCGCGGGATGTGACGGGACTGCAAGAGGCGGGCGATTCAACCCGACCGCGAGACAAGCGCGTTTTCGCCTTTTGCGCAATGGGGGTATCGGTCGGCCTTTTGCCGTCATGCCCTCCGCTGCCCGGTCATGCCCTCCGCATTTCGATGACGAGGATGATGCGCGCCACGCCGCCTCAGGCGCAGCGGGCGCCGGCTTCCGCCTTGCCCTTCATGCCGATGAGGCTGTCGCGCGGGTTGTATTGCGGTTGGGTGAGGGTGAAGACCTGCTCCAGCGCCGTGCCGGCATTGTTGACCACCGCCACGTCCTGAACGACCAGCGTGTCGCAGCCGGTGCCCTGGAAGCGGATGCGGATGCGGAACTTGCGCGGGCCGTTGTCGGAAGGGCCGAACTCGCTGTCGAGGGCCGGATTGGCTTCCGTCACTGTGCGTTCCAGCACGACCATGTTGGGCTGGTTCTGGGCGATCGGCGTGCCGCGCTCGGTCGCGTTGGCGACAATGGTCTGGCGGATCGTCTCGGCGTCGGCACGCACGGAGATCGACTGGGCGCCGACCGGCACGGTCAGCACTTCCTGCTGCGGCTGAAGCGAGACATTGCTGCGCCGGCCCGACTGACAGGCGGTGAGCAGCAGCGCGGCGGCGAGCACGAGGGTCAGACGGAGCAGCATTACGGCATTCCCCAAGGAGAAGGACGGCCTGGAACAGGACGAACCATTTTGGCGACGGGCGGGACGCCAGTCACCGGCTTTCGGTCGCAAATCAGCATGCGTGACCAAGGTTAACAAAGACTGGGTAGGGCGACATCCCGGCGATATTGCCAATCAGCTCCGCGCGAAGGGCATGGGCGAGGCCCGGTGCAAAGTGGATCAGAACGTGTCGCCGGTGGTGAAGCCGCCGCCGCCGAAGGAGCCGCCGCTGTCGAAGCCTCCACCTCCGAACCCGCCGCCGCCGTGGCCGGAACCGCCCATCGACCCAGGCAGGCCGACGCCGCCGGGAAAGCCGACGCCGCCGCCCTGGCGCTTGCGCTTGCGGCGGGATTTCTCCGCCTTGGCCCAATAATCGGCGCCTGACAGCGCACCCTTGGCGAGTTCTCCGAGCAGGACGCCGGTCAGACTGTCATTGTCAAAGGTCGAATCCCACGTGTCATAGCGCTTCTGGCGGAACTGGCGGGTGACCTTGACCAGTTCGTCGCGGCGCCGTCCCATGTCGCGCAGATCCTGCTGATCGGCCTCGATCGTGCCGGTGCTGCGGGTGATGCGGGCATCAAGATCCTGCAGGCGGCGGACGATGCGTTCGTCGTCGGGCGAGGGGGTGGCGAGCGCCTCCTGCCACAACGTGCCCAGTTCCTCCGATTGCAGCGAGCGCAGCAAGGCTTCTTCCGCCGTGCGATAATCGGCATCCTCGCCGGAGAGGTAAGGCTGCTCGCGGCGGGCGACATCCTCCAGTTCCGCCTCGAGCTTTTCCAGTGTCGCCGTCGCATCGGCGATCCCGGCCTCCGCCGTCTCGATGGTCGCGGCAAGGTCCTCGCCGGCAATATCCGCGGCCGCGGCGCGCGAAAGCTGGCCAAGTCTTGCCTTCTCGGCCTCGGCTTCCGCCTCCCGGTCGAGCGCGTAGGTCTCGAGCCTTTCGGGGATCTGCACCAACATTGCGTAGTTGGGCCGGGCATCGTCATAGCGGACGATCCGCGCCACCCAGCGGTCGAGTATGCGGATGATGCCCTTCGATACATAGGCGGATGTTCCGAAACCACGCTGCCAGAGATAAAGGAACAGCGCGTCGCTCTCGTAGGCGACACCCTTCGTCTGGCGGTCGGCCAGGGCCTGTTTGGCCTTGGAGCGGGCCGCTGCCGCGGTCTGCTCCGCCGCTTCTGCTGCCGCCCGCTGGGCCGTATAGGCCTCGTCGCCTGCAAGCTTTTCGTCGACGGCGCCCAGGATGCCGTCGAGCCGGTCGCTGGCGCCGTCACGTTCGCGGGTCAGTCGGCGTCGTTGCTCGGTCAGCTCGGCGATGTCGCTTTCCAGCTGGTCGTGCTGGGCACGAAGCGCGGAAAGGGCGAGTTCGCGTTGCTCCAGCCGTCGCTTGGCCTCGGCCTCGTCGCGGTCGATCCGCTGGCCGAAGATCCGGTCGCCCCCTTCGCGCATGCGAAAGCGGGCAAGCTCGCGATAGGCATCGAGTTCGGCCGAACGCAGATCGTTGATCTCGCGCATCGCCCCTTCAACGCGCCGCTTGAGCTGGTCTTCCTCATGCCGCAAATCGTTCAGGGCACGTTCGATGGACCCGAGCGTCTGCCGTCCACTCACCATGCCAGCTGCCCTCGCGCAGGTTCGCGTTGCTGTCGTTCAGTCCTGGCTACCATTGCGTGATCGCACCTTCGTCAACCCTCACGCGCCAATCCGGCTCCAGCCGGCCACGTGCCTTGCTGCCGAGCACCGCATCGCGAACGATGCCGTCATCTTCCTTGTCGCGGCGCACGGCGTCGAAAGTGGCGCGCGGCACGCGCTGGGCCCAGATATCGACGGACGAAACCGCGCCGTTTTCCTCGGAGGTGATCTCCTGGGAGACCACGTTTCCGTCCGGTGCCACCGCCTCGACCAAGAGATAGTAGTTGCGGGTCGCGGTGTTCGCTTCCGGGATACGGGTCACACCGGTCGGCGTGCCGGGGCGCGAAACGATACGAACCTCAAAGACCTGGAGCAGGCGGGCCTCCAGCTTGCGCATGTCGGCAAGCGCCTTTCGCGCCGCCGCCACATCGCCCGAGGCAGCGGCCGAGCGTCCGCTGGCGGCCAGCGTTTCCGCCCGCTGGACCGCCGCATCGACCTCGGCCACGTCGCGGATGCGGGTGAGGGCATCGCCGAACTCCGCCGGCAGCGTCTGGGTCAGTTCGATGCGCAGGGCCTCGGCGGCGCGTTCGCGCGGGGCCACCACAAGAAACCGCCAGGCGAGGAAGGCGGCCACCGCCAGCAGCACCAGCACCAGCAGGACCTTCGCCCATCGCATGCGCGTCACGTAGATCAGGGCCAGCGTGCGCTGGAAGCCGGCGGCAGGCGGGGCGTAGACGAACCGGTTCTGCTTCAGGTTCTCGACGCCCTCAAGCAGGATCCGGTCAGGAACCTCGATCCCCTGGCTGCGGTAGATGTCCCGCAGCCGCTCGATCATCTGCGCGTCGCGCTGTTCGGTGCCAAGTTCCTTGAGCGCGATTCGTTCGTCGTGGCGCAGCGTGTCGACCACGTCCATCGCCATCATCACTTCGTCGAGCGGCGCCCTGGTCGAGGCGGTGTCGGAGACCATCCAATCGCTCCCCTGCGGTCCCTGGTCAGGGTGGCCGGTTCCGGCAAGCGGAACCGGATCGTCCGGTGTCAAGAAACGACCGGCGCCAACCGGGCGCCGATCATGGTGTCCCCGGGGCCGGTCAGGCCCCGATCATGTTGCCTTGCGCGGCGAGCTTTGCAAGGCGGCGCTTGCCGTCCTCGACCGCGTCGCGGATCTCCTCGGAGTTCTTCGTCGACATGGCGCGCATTTCGTTGATGATCTCGCGCGAGTTGACCTGGAAGTTGACGACGGAATCGACCAGCTTCTTCACGGCCGCCGCCTGCACGGTGGGGCCGTAGCCGGCCTTCAGTGCCGCTTCCTGCACCGCATCGCCGATCTCCGCCAGTGTTTCCAGGGACTTCGACACGCCGTCCTTCATCGCGTTGAGCGTCTCGGTGGATTCGTGCAGGCCCTGCAGGCCGGTGAAGGAGGCATTAAGCGCCGTCAGCACGGAATCATTGGTCGAGAAGAAGCTGACCGCCTGGGCGTAGACGCGCTCCTTGGCGTTGGTCGTCTGCATCAGACGCGCCATGATCACTTCCGAGGTGTTGTAGCCGATGGTCAGGTTGTCGGAGAGGTCCTTGGCGATCTGGTAGCGCTTCTCCTCGTCCTGCATCGTGCGCATCTTCTCGTCGCGGCCAAGCTCGAGCCGGGCCCGGCCGGCCGGATCGGTGCCCTGGTAGGCCTCGACCTCCTTGTTGGCGACTTCCAGGTCGGTCTTGGCGTCGTCGAGCTTTGCCGTCGCGGTTGACAGGACTTCGAGGGCCAGCACTTCCGCCTGCTTCAGCGCCCCGCGGAAATCGCGATAGGCCTCCAGGATGCGCTGCTCGCGCTCGATCTGGTCCTTGGTGTCGCGGGCGACGTCAATGTAGATGTCGCGGATCTTGCCGAAACGGTCGGAAACCGTACCGCGTGTCATGTCGCGCCATTTGTTCGAGATGTTCTCGAAGAAGGAGATCTTGCCGTCGGACAGCTGGTCGACCATGCCCTTGGCATCGTCGCGGATCGAATTGAACGCCTCGGTGATCGCCTCGTAGCGTTCACCGATCGACATTCCCTGGATCTCGTTGCGGACCACCTCGTTGAAGGTCTGCGACTGGCCAAGCGTGCGTGTGATGACCGCGATCTTGTCCGGCGAGAGGTCGGAGATCTTCTCGAGCAGCGCGTTGATCGGCGCTTCGGCCGTGCCATCGGGCATCAGGCCCATGTCGCGCAGGGCGGTCATCGCCTTGTCGAGATATTGCATCGGGGAAAGTCCGGTCTGCGCCACTGTTTCCGCCATCGTCCGTCCTCTGTCTTGACTGTGCCGCCTGTCACGCGTCGTCGTTCGCATGCGGGCGCTTTGATGTTATGCCCGACCTTGTCCGAGGGAAAAGCGACCGGAACAAGGCCGCCTCCCGTCCCGGGGCAGGGCAAGTTAAGCACATAAAATGCGACAGTTACACGTCCCCTGCGCGGAACCCGACAGCCTCGCGAATTCAACGGATGCCGGTTGCCACACGTTCCGCAAGGGCGACGGCTATCTCCGCTGCCAGACGCGCATTGTTGCGCACCAGCGCGATGTTGGTTTCCAGGCTGCGCCCGCCGGTGATCTCGAATATTCGCGACAGGATGAAAGGCGTGACCTCCTTGCCGGCGATCCCTTCCCGCGCGGCCTGGCCGACCGCTGCATCAATCGCGTCCGCGATCTCCGCGGGAGGAATTTCCGCCTCCGCCGGCACCGGGTTGGCCACCAGCACGCCGCCATGGCCGCCGAAGCGCTCGCGCATGTCCAGCAGGTCGGCGATGTCCCGCGCGGTGTCCATCCTGTAGGGCGCGGCAAGGCCGCTGTCGCGCGACCAGAAGGCCGGGAAGGCGTCCTGCCCGTAGGCGATCACCGGCACGCCGTGCGTTTCCAGCACTTCCAGCGTTTTGGGCAGGTCGAGCAGCGCCTTGGCGCCGGCCGCCACCACGCAGACGGGCGTGCGTGCGAGTTCGTCGAGATCGGCGGACATGTCAAAGCTTGTCTCCGCGCCGCGATGCACGCCGCCGATGCCGCCCGTGGCGAAGACGCGAATGCCGGCCGCGTGTGCCGCCATCATCGTCGCGGCAACCGTGGTCGATCCGGGCCGTCCGGAGGCGAGCGCGATGGCAAGGTCCGCACGCGAGCATTTCATCACGCCCTCGGCCTGTGCCAGCCGTTCCAGTGTGCCGTCGGCAAGGCCGACATGCAGCTTGCCGTCCAGGGCGGCGATCGTGGCCGGAACGGCGCCGGCGGCGCGGATATCGGCCTCGACCAGCCGGGCGGTCTCGACATTCCTCGGCCAGGGCATGCCATGGGTGATGATGGTCGATTCCAGCGCCACGAGCGGCCGGCCCGCTGCCACCGCGGCTTCGACCTCCTCACCGAGAACGACGGGCATTCCGGTCTGTGGCGCGATGGTGTGCTGCATGCTGCTGGTCCGTTCTTCGGCGATCTGCGGCTTGGGGGAGGCGCCCTGTCGGGGCCTTCGGCGTGGCGCGACCGATATTGCAGGGCCGCACCCTGTCCGCAGGGCCGGCCGGAACCCGTTTCCTATAGGCCGTGCCCGCCCGTTCTGTCGAGCACGGGGTGTCTCTGGAGAGAGCGAACTTGTGCGGGCAGCTTTATTCCCGAGGGGGTGCGACCGCCGGCCAGGAGAGCGTCTCGGCAACCGCGCCGGCCTGTGCCAGCGTCAGGGCCGCCGCATTCAGTCCTGCCTGGACGGCTTCGGCAACAGACAGGACGAATTCCAAGCCGGCGAGCGTTCCCGCAATCAGCGCATCGCCCGCCCCAGTCACGTCGACGACCGGGGCGCTCCGGACCGGGAGCCGCGTGACGTTGCCCTCTATCGCCAGGATGAGAGGTCCGTTTCCCTGGGAGAGGACCACGGTGCGGGCGCCTTCGCCATTGAGCCTGCGCGCGAGCTCCTCCGTGTCCGGCCTGTCCTTGTCCGACCCCTTGCATGCTAGGATTGCCGCCGCCTCGTCGGCGTTGCAGAAGAGCATGTCCAGCCGGGAAAGAACCGGCGCAAGCCGCGCGGCCTTGGCCCGCGAGACTGCATCGGCGGCCAGGCGGCGCGGTCCCGCTTCCGATGCGAGGGCCGCGATCGCGTTTGCCGGCAGATTGGCATCCAGAAACCAGAGATCCGCCCGTTCGACTGCCGGGGCGGGTGGCAGGAAGCTGCCGGCGCCAAGCGCATCGGTGATGCGGCCGTCGACCACGGCGGCCGCCAGGGATCCGTCCGGATCATGCAGGGCGAGGTAGCGGCCGGTTGGCAGGGCGGAGCGCTGCACGGCGGAGACGTCTACCCCCTCCATGACCAGACGCGCCAGCAGTGCGTCACCCTCGGCGTCCGTGCCGACATTGCCGGCCAGCGCGGTTGTGACCCCGAGCCTTGCAAGTGCGCGCGCGACATTGGCCGCGACCCCGCCGGGGCTGGCGGAAAGGTGCGCCGGGGTCGATGTCTCGCGCAGGATCGGGACGCCGGCATGGGCGATCGTGTCGAGGTGAATGGCGCCGAAGGCGGCAACGGGCATGGTACGGCTCCGGGAACGAGGACGTCCCTCATGCCACATTCGCGCCCGCTCCCGGAAGCGGAACCGTCGGGCCGGAACAGAAGTGATTCTCCGCTTCGGCACTGCCGTTTCGGTTTCATTTCTCGCAAAAGTTGCAACAAGGCGTTGAACGAAAATGGAACAAAAACAGTTTATTGATACTTTTCAATATGTTGATGCGTATTGTAAAATCAGAACAAAAGAGGTACAAAAGCGCAGTTTGAATCGCCAGGCGTGGCGTGGAATAAGGATGACATCCGATGGCTCAGAATTCACTCCGCTTGGTCGAAGGCATGCAGATGGACAAGAACAAGGCGCTCGACGCCGCCCTTTCTCAGATCGAACGCGCATTCGGCAAGGGCTCCATCATGAAGATGGGGCAGGGGCAGGTGGTCGAGGTGCAGACGGTCTCGACCGGCTCGCTCGGCCTCGACATCGCGCTGGGTGTCGGCGGATTGCCGCGCGGCCGCATCGTCGAGATCTATGGCCCTGAATCCTCGGGCAAGACGACGCTGGCCCTGCATACCGTTGCCGAGGCCCAGAAGAAGGGCGGCATCTGCGCCTTCATCGACGCCGAGCACGCGCTCGATCCGATCTATGCCCGCAAGCTCGGCGTCAACATCGACGACCTGCTGATCTCGCAGCCGGACGCTGGCGAGCAGGCACTGGAGATTTGCGACACGCTGGTGCGATCCGGCGCCATCGACGTGCTGGTGATCGATTCCGTCGCCGCGCTGACGCCCAAGGCCGAGCTCGAGGGCGAGATGGGCGACAGCCTGCCGGGTATGCAGGCACGGCTGATGAGCCAGGCGCTGCGCAAGCTCACCGCCTCGATCTCACGCTCCAAGTGCATGGTCATCTTCATCAACCAGATCCGCATGAAGATCGGCGTCATGTTCGGTTCGCCGGAGACGACGACGGGCGGCAACGCACTGAAGTTCTATGCTTCGGTCCGCCTCGACATTCGCCGTATCGGTGCGATCAAGGACCGCGACGAGGTGGTCGGCAACCAGACCCGGGTCAAGGTCGTCAAGAACAAGCTCGCGCCTCCCTTCCGCCAGGTCGAGTTCGACATCATCTATGGCGAGGGCGTGTCCAAGATGGGCGAGTTGATCGACCTTGGCGTCAAGGGCGGCATTGTCGAGAAGTCGGGTGCCTGGTTCTCCTACAACAGCCAGCGGCTTGGTCAGGGGCGTGAGAATTCCAAGCAGTTCCTGCGTGAGAATTCCGAGATCGCCGATGAGATCGAGCTGGCCATCCGGCAGAATGCCGGCCTGATCGCCGAGCGCATCACCGACCCCTTCGCGGAAGGCGACAACGAGGATGCCGGCGAGGCGTGACCGCCGGCGTCTCGCCGTCCTTCGGCCGCGATCCTCTGTCCCGCCGGTGCGGTCCTCCCGTTGACGGAGCGTGCCGGCGGTTCTTCGCCGCGCGGTCTTTTTGTGCCGCCCTGATGCAGCCGTGATGCAATTTCGAAAAGAAATCGCGCAATTCTTGCAAAATTCTGCGTCACAGGCCGTCGATCGGATGCGCTGCTGGACGGGGTCCACCCTCGGGGCAGCGCGCGCCTGCCTCCCGCTGGACTTGTCGGCGGTGCAAAGCTAAAAGCGGGCTCAAGAACGAAGACAGGCGCGCATCCCCCTTCCACAGGTCTGAAACCGCCAGGGACAGGCATGCGCGGCGCAGTGGGTGGCATCTTCATGAGCGGCGTAAACGAAATCCGGTCTGCCTTTCTCGAGTATTTTGCCCGCAACGGCCACGAGGTCGTGGCGTCGGGTCCGCTCGTACCGCGCAACGACCCGACCCTGATGTTCACCAATGCAGGGATGGTGCCGTTCAAGAACGTCTTCACGGGCCTCGAGAAACGCGACTACAACCGCGCGACGACCGCCCAGAAATGCGTACGCGCCGGCGGCAAGCACAACGACCTCGACAATGTCGGCTACACGGCCCGACATCACACCTTCTTTGAGATGCTGGGGAACTTCTCCTTCGGCGACTATTTCAAGGATCGAGCCATCGAGCTTGCCTGGAACCTGATCACCCGGGAGTTCGGTCTGGCGAAGGACCGTCTTCTGGTGACCGTCTATGCCGAGGATGACGAGGCGTTCGGCCTGTGGAAGAAGATCGCCGGACTGTCCGAGGATCGCATCATCCGCATCGCCACTTCCGACAATTTCTGGGCGATGGGCGACACCGGTCCCTGCGGCCCCTGTTCGGAGATTTTCTACGACCACGGCGATCATATCTGGGGCGGCCCTCCGGGATCGGCGGACGAGGACGGTGACCGGTTCATCGAGATCTGGAACCTCGTCTTCATGCAGTTCGAGCAGTTGCCCGGCGAGCGGGTGGCGCTGCCGCGCCCGTCGATCGATACCGGCATGGGGCTGGAGCGTATCGCCGCCGTCATGCAGGGCGTGCACGACAACTATGACATCGACCTGTTCCGCGCCCTGATCTCCGCCTCGGAGAACGCGGTTGGTGTCGAGGCGCAAGGCGATGCGCGCGCCAGCCACCGCGTGATCGCCGATCACCTGCGCTCGGCCAGCTTCCTCATCGCAGACGGCGTGCTGCCGTCCAACGAGGGGCGCGGCTATGTCCTGCGCCGGATCATGCGCCGCGCCATGCGTCACGCCCATCTGCTGGGATCGGAAGAGCCGTTGATGTGGCGGCTGGTGCCGACCCTGGTGCGCGAGATGGGGCGTGCCTATCCGGAGCTTTCCCGCGCCGAGGCACTGATCACCGAGACGCTGAAACTCGAGGAGCGCCGGTTCCGCAAGACGCTGGCGCGCGGCCTGACGCTGCTCGACGATGCCAGCGGCGATCTGGGCGAAGGGGCGGAGTTCGACGGCGAGACCGCGTTCAAGCTCTACGACACTTACGGTTTCCCGCTCGACCTGACGCAGGACGCACTGCGCGCGCGCGGCATCTCGGTGGATACCGAGGGCTTCAAGGTCGCGATGGAGCGCCAGCGCGCCGAGGCGCGCGCCGCCTGGTCCGGCTCCGGCGAGGCGGCCACCGACACTGTCTGGTTCACCCTGAAGGACCGTCTGGGAGCGACCGATTTCCTTGGCTACGATACGGAAGTCGCCGAGGGTGTCGTCACCGCCATGGTGCGTGAGGGCGCCGAGGCGATGGAGCTTCAGGCGGGGGACAGCGGACTGATCGTCCTCAACCAGACGCCGTTCTATGGCGAGTCCGGCGGTCAGGTCGGCGACACGGGCCGGATGCGGGGCGAGGGCGGTGTCGAGATCGAGGTCACCGGCACGCAGAAGAAGGCGGACGGACTTTTCGTTCACGAGGTGAAGGTGATTGCCGGCAAGGTCTCGCTCGGCCTGCCGCTGGAGCTTCTCGTGGACGGGGCCCGCAGGGCCGCGATCCGCGCCAATCATTCCGCCACCCACCTGGTCCACGAAGCACTGCGCGAGGTGCTCGGCACCCATGTGGCGCAGAAGGGGTCGCTCGTCAGTCCGGAGCGGCTGCGTTTCGACTTCTCCCATCCCAAGCCGATGGTGGATGGCGAGCTTGCCCGGGTGGAGGATCTCGCCAATGCGATCGTGCTGCAGAATTCCGGTGTCGAGACCCGGTTGATGGGCGTCGACGAGGCGATCGAGCAGGGGGCGATGGCGCTGTTCGGCGAGAAGTACGGCGACGAGGTTCGCGTCGTCTCGATGGGCGTGGCGACAGAGGGCGAGAAGGCCGGCAAGACCTATTCGCTCGAGCTTTGCGGCGGCACTCATGTGGCGCGCACCGGCGATATCGGGCTGGTGACGCTGGTCGCGGAAGGCGCGGTTGCTGCCGGCGTGCGCCGTATCGAGGCGTTGACCGGGGCGGCGGCGCGCCACCATCTGGCGACCCAGGACGCGCGCCTGCGCGAGGTCGCCGGTGTCCTCAAGTCCGGACAGGCCGAGGTGGTCGAACGTGTCACGGCCCTGGTCGAGGAAAAGCGCCGGCTGGAGCGCGAGCTTGCCGAAACCCGCAAGAAGCTTGCCATGGGCGGGGGCGGCGAGACCGACGGCGGCGTTCGCGAGATTGCAGGGACGCGCCTTCTCGCGCGTGCGGTCGAGGGGCTCAACCCCAAGGATCTCAAGGGCCTTGCCGATCAGGCGAAAGAGCAGATCGGCTCCGGCATCGTCGTCCTGATCAATGCCGGGGAGGACAACAAGGCGGCAATCGTCGTCGGCGTCACGTCCGACCTGACCGACCGGGTAAGCGCCGTCGATCTTGTCCGTGTCGGCTCCGAGATCCTGGGCGGGCGTGGCGGTGGCGGGCGTCCCGACATGGCCCAGGCCGGCGGCAGTGATGCCTCGAAGGCGCAGGAGGCGATCGATGCGATCGCCGGGCATCTGGAAAGCGCGGCCTCGTTGACACAGGCGTGAGCGATATGGACCGGACCCCTCAGCGTGATCAAGCGCCGGGCGGGTCCGATCCGGACGCAGGCGCCGGCCCGGCCGGACGCGGCGGCCCCCGCGCGCAGCGCGGGTTGAAGGCGCGGATCTATCGCTGGCTGGAACTGGGGTCCGCCGGCGACCCGCAAGGCCGTTTCGTCGATCGTCTTCTCGTCGTTTTCATCTTCGCCACAGTCATTTTGGTGCTGCTGGAGAGCATGCCGGAGGTCGCGGCCCGCTGGGGCGGGCTTGTCTATCTCGCCGAGCTCGCCATCGGGGCGGCCTTTCTCACCGAATATCTGGCGCGGCTGTGGGTTGCGGACCTGCATCCGCCCTATCGGCGGCTGGGTCCGCTTGCCGCGCGCTGGCGCTACGCCTGCCAGGGCGCGGCGATCGTCGACCTTCTGGCGATCGTGCCGTTTCTGGTCAGCCTGCTGACACCGTTCGACGAGTTGCAGCCATTCGTGGTCCTGCGTCTCCTGCGGTTTCTCAAGCTGGCGCGGTATTCGCCGGCGCTGCGGTCTCTTGCCAATGCCATCGGCGAGGAGAAGCACGCGATCGTTGCCAGCCTGATCATCATCTTTGGCGCCATGATCCTGTCGGCGACGGCCATGCATCTGGCCGAGGGCGGCCTGCAGCCGGAGGTCTTCGGCTCGATACCGCGCGCCATGTGGTGGGCGACGGCGACGTTGACGACCGTCGGCTATGGCGACGCCGTACCGGTGTCTGCCCTGGGCAAGGTTATCGGCGGGGTCGTGATGCTGCTTGGCTACGGGCTGCTGGCCCTTCCCGTCGGGATCGTGGCGACGGCTTTCGCGCGGGAAATCCATTCGCGCGATTTCGCCGTCACCTGGGGGATGGTTGCGCGGGTGCCCTTGTTCGAAGACCTGAAGGCCGCGGAGATTGCGGAGATCGCCCGCCTGCTTCGCGCCCAGTCGGTTCGCGCCGGCACGGTCGTCTCGCGGCGTGGGGAAGAGGCAACCTGCATGTATTTTGTCGCGGATGGCGCCGTCGAAGTGGGGATCGGCGACCGCCGGCTGCGGCTGGAGGAAGGGGCGTTCTTCGGTGAGATGGCAATTCTTGGCCACCGCCACGCCCTGGCCGAGGTCACCGCGCTGGAGCCGACGCAGCTGATGGTGCTGGAGGCGCATGACCTGCACCGGCTGATGCGGGAGAAGCCGGATGTGGCGCGCAAGATCCTCGCCGAGGTCGAGGAGCGCAGCCGCGCGGCTCCCGCCGGGGAGAGCGGCGGAGACATTGTGGAGGACGAGCTCGCCTCGGCCGAGACCATCCCCGGTCTACTGGACGAGGAGCCGGCGGCAGGCGATGAAGAAGAGCCGGAAGCCGATCTTCTCAGCCTGGATGAGCGTAAGCCGCCGCCCTCGCACGATTGACCGCCTGTCCCGGTGCTATATCCAGGGGACGCTCAGCAGGCTCCAGTATCGCCCGATCACCGGGGTCTCCGGATGACACACGGTCTCACGCTGGCCGGGAGCGGCGGCCCGCGCAAGCTCGGCCGCTATGCGGTGCCGGGTGCCCTTTCCCGCAAGAGGAGACCGTATCCCAGGACGCGTGACAGGTCCGCACCCGAGGTCGCGACGAGTTTGTCCGGCACGGGTGGTGTTGCAGGGTCGGGAAGATCCGGCGGCCGGTCGGCGATCACGTCGCGCAGGCGCCGTGCAATGGCGGGGGAGGGGTCGAGCCATTCGACAGGCCAGGGCGCGGCGGCTGCCAGTTCGTCGGCCAGAAGCGGAAAATGGGTGCAGGCAAGTACGACGACGTCGGTTCGCCTGCCGTCCCGGGAGACGAAACAGGCCGCGGCCTCCGCGGCCAGCGCCTGCATGTCCAGCGGGCGGCCGGAGAGCTTGTCTTCGGCAAGGGCCGCCAGCCGTTTCGATCCCACCAGCGTGATGGCGATGTCGGGGGCGAAACGGCGAATCAGGTCGAACGTGTAGTCGCGGCTGACGGTTCCAGGCGTTGCCAGCACGCTGACCAGGCCCGAGCGCGTGCGCTCCGCGGCCGGCTTGATCGCGGGAACCGTGCCAACCACCGGAATGTCGAGCGCCTGCCTCAGTGGCGGCAGGACCAGGGTCGATGCGGTGTTGCAGGCGATCACCACGGCCTGGGGGCGATGAAGGCGAACGAGGTCCGTGACGGTCGCGACACAGTGGCGGGCAAGGGCATCTCCGTCCCATGCGCCGTAGGGGAAGGCTGCGTCGTCGGCGGCATAGACAAGCGGCAGTTCCGGCATCAGGCGCCGGATCTCGCGGGCTACCGTGATCCCGCCGACGCCGCTGTCAAAGACCAGAACCGGTGCCTGCTGGGTCACTGCGCCGAAGTCTCCCGGAAGGTTACAGCTGGTCCGGCTCTGTACTGCGCGGCCGAGTGGCTCGTCCCTCGAGCGCGGCGATGACGCCGCGCAGGGTCTTCACTTCCTGGTCGGTCAGTGCGGCTTTTTGAAGGATGTTGCGCAGGTTGCGCACGATGGAGGGGCGCTTTTCGACGGGGCGGAAGAAGTTGACCGCGTCGAGCGCGCCCTCCAGATGCTCGAACAGGCGGACGAGGTCGTCCTTTGTCGCCGGCGGGTTCTGGAGTTCGTCGAGGCGGAAGGGCAGGGCGCCGTTGTTCGCCTTGACGCGCCATTCATAGGCGCACACGAGCACCGCCTGGGCGATGTTCAGCGATGCGAAGTCGGGATTGACCGGCAGGGTGACGATCTCGTTGGCCAGCGCCACCTCGTCATTGTTGAGCCCCCAGCGCTCACGGCCGAACAGATAGCCGATCCGTGTGCCGCCGGCACCCAGCCTGGTCGCGATGGTGGCCGCCTCGTCGGGGCCGCGCACCGGTTTTGCGACCTCGCGTGAACGTGCCGTCGTCGCGAAGACATGACCAAGGTCGGCTACCGCCGCCTCGACGCTGTCAAACACCTGGACGGCGTCGATGACGTGATCGGCGCGACTGGCCGCGGCACGCGCCTTCTCGTTGGGCCAGCCGTCGCGCGGGTTGACGATGCGCAGGTCGGTGAGGCCGAAATTCGCCATGGCCCGGGCGGCGGTGCCGATGTTCTCGCCAAGCTGCGGTTCGCACAGGATGACGCAGGGCGGGAGAAGGTCGACGTCCCGCGCGGCGGGATCAATGGAGGCGTTGCGTGTCATGCGCCGGCAGATATCCCAATCCGGCGCGTATTTCCAGTGGAGACGCGTCGGGGCCGTTCTCACAGCCGTCCGTCATCGACAGCGCCGTGTCACGCGCTACACTCGGACGGCCCGCATTCCGGGTCGCAACACGGTGGATCAATGACATGACAGATGCTCCCTCTCCCTCCATCACGGACATCGTGCGCGCCAAATGGGGCTGGTTTCTCGCCCTTGGCATTGCGCTGGCACTCGGCGGCGCCTTGATGATCGCCCTGCCGCTGGCCAGTTCCATCGCCGTCACGATGATCATCGCGGCGGTGTTCGTCGTCGGCGGTATCCTGCAGATCTGGCACGCCTTCTCGGTGAAGGGGTGGAGCGGGTTCCTGTGGAACGTCGCAACCGGGCTGATCGCGCTGATCGGCGGCGCGGCGGTCTATTACAATCCCCTGGTTGGCACTTTCACGCTGACACTGGTTGTCGCCGGCATCCTTCTCGCCCAGGGCGTCACGCAGATCCTGCTGGCCCTCAAGGTGCGCCCGCATGATGGCTGGGGATGGGTGCTTGCGGCGGGCGTCATCTCGATCCTTGCCGGCCTGTGCATCTGGCTGGAGTTTCCCACCTCGGCGCTGTGGGCGCTCGGGTTGCTCGGCGGCGTTGCCGTTCTCACCAATGGATGGAGCTATATCGCGATCGCGCTGGCGGCCAGACGAACAGGCGCCTGACGAACAGGCGCCTGACGAGCGGAAGCTTGAAGAGCGGGAGCCTGGGAGTGCCGTCCTGAAGGCGGGACGGGCACGAAGCCCAGAACCGCGGGCTCCCGTCGCCGGCTGTGCCGGGCCCGGTTACTCGGCCGCGGCCAACTGGGTGGCGCCCGATGCCGCCAGGCGGTTCCCCGGTGCGAAGTCGATCCGGAAAGTGGAGCCTTCGCCGGGCACGCTCGTTGCATCAAGGTCCCAGCCGTGGCGACGGGCAATGGCCGAGCAGATCGCCAGTCCCATCCCGGTGCCGGCATAGCGATCGCGCGGATGCAGCCGCCGGAACGGCTCGAAGACCTGCGCCTTGTGGGCCATGTCGAAGCCGATGCCGTTGTCCCGGACAACGACACTCGTCGGGGTGCCGTTCTCGTCGCGCTCGGCAAGGATCTCGATGCGGGGACGCCGCTCGGGATCGCGGAACTTGATGGCGTTGCCGACGAGGTTCTGGAAGAGCTGCTCCAGGAAAACCGGGTCGCCGAGCAGTTCGGCGTCGCCCTCGCTCAGCACGATCTCGGCCTCGCCCTCGCGCACCCGCTCCGACAGGCTGTCGCGAACGCGGTCGATCAGCACGGACAGGCGCACCGGCTCGTTGGAGAGTTCCCGGTCGGAGGCGGCCGAATAGTTGAGCAGGTTGGATATCAGCGTCTTGGCGCGGCCGGCGGAAGCCCGCATGACATTCGCGGCGTAGTCGATTGTCTCGCTGTCGCTGTTGGCAACGCCCTCCAGCAGCAGGTCGCTGAAGACGGTGATCTTGCGAACCGGTTCCTTGAGGTCATGCGAGGCGAGGTTGTTGAACTGGGTGAGCCTTTCGTTGGCGGACAAGAGCTCGGCGTTGGCATGGGCAAGCTCGCCGGTGCGTTCGGCAACCCTGCGCTCCAGTTGCGTTTGCAGGCGCACCAGCCGGCGGCGGTCGCGCAGCAGCAGCAGGCCCATGGAGACGCCGGCGACCAGCAGGCCGATGATCAGGAAGAGGACGAGATCGACGGTGCGCTGGAGAACGCCGCGCTGGCGCGAGGCGGCCTCCAGCTGCAGCCGGTACACGGCGGAGCGGAACGAATCGAGGGTGGATTGCAGCGCCTCGAAGTCGCCGCGCAGCTTGCGGGCGGCACCCACGTCGCCGGCGCTGATCCGCTTGATCAGCGGGTCGGACGCAAGCAGGGTCTTTTCGAGCTCGGCCATCAGCGGCACAGACCCGTCGACACGCACGAGTTCCTGGCCGGCCTCGCCCTCGTCGAGGCGCATGGCCCGGCTCCACAGGATGTCGAAACGTGCCGAGACCTCCTGGCGGTGGTCCTCGCCGCCGTCATGCACGATCATCGTGTTGAGGGCGTGCATCAGGTCCTGGTACTCGACCACGAGCTGGGCCGTGTACCAGATCAGGCTCTGACGGTATTCGGAGCGGTCTTCGCTGTTCTGGCGGTTGAGGGTGGATACCACGATGAACAGCGAGCCGGTGATGATCGCGACGCCGATCATGAGGGACACATAGAGTGCCCGCACCCATTTCGCGCTGAGGTCCATTGCCACCCGGTCCACTCGACGCACGCGCACAATATCGTGCGGGTGTCCTGTCGAGGCAGCTTACAATCGACGCGGCGTCGATGGAAGCGGCATTTCAACCAGAACTACCCAGCGTCGCTGGCTACCACTATGATCTCGCGGATCTGCCAGATCGAGCGCGAGTAGTAGAGTTCGCGTTGCAGCGCCTCGTGCTGCGACCAGGGATAGATCAGCCAGAGCGGCCCGCGGTCGCGGATGCCGATATCCTGTCCGTCGGCGCGCATGGCGAGAATGACGTCGTAGTCGCGGGCGTCCTCGATGGGAACCTCGACCCTGTAGTTGTTGAGCGCGACGGCCTCGATCCTGTCGCCGCGCGCGCCCACATGGTCGAGCAACTGGCGCAGCAAGGGTCCTTCGAAGAAGGTCGTGCGCCGCGTCCAGGGAGTGTCGGTGGAAACGCCGGTCATGCCGATGCGCTTGAGATCCGCGCGGGTGAAGGTCCGGGGAACGTCGCCGGCGATGGCGCCGCTGACGACGAGAACCGGCTTGTCCGACGCCGCAGCGGACCGCGTGCCGAACGCGCCGGCAACAACGAATGCCAGGCAGATCGCAAGAATGACTGCGGCACGGCGGGCCAGGTTGCTCCGCGTGAATCTATCGAAATTGCCCATTCCGCACCATTCGAGCCGCATCCCCCTCCGAATCTTTTACAGGGGAGGTATGCGACGAATAGGCAGTTCCCGCAAGCGTCGGCGCCGATCGTGGTTACGCCCTGGGGATCACGGGGACAGCCTCAAGCGGCATTCGCGGCACGACCTTGCGCGCTTATTGACGAATGGCCGGCTTCCCGTTTCGCCGCCCCTTTGGTATAGGGGCCGCGCGGTCGCTGCGACCGGCGGCGCCAACCGGTCATGGCAGGCGCGCCGGCAGGACCGGCGGTATCGGGCGCATGAGGCGCGGGAGCCACCCAAGACGCGAGGTCATCTGCACTATGGCGAAGATTAAGGTTGTCAATCCGGTTGTCGAACTCGACGGCGACGAGATGACGCGGATCATCTGGCAGTTCATCAAGGACAAGCTGATCCATCCCTATCTCGACATCGACCTGAAGTACTATGACCTCGGCATCGAGAAGCGCGACGAAACCGACGACCAGATCACCATCGACGCGGCCAACGCGATCAAGGAACATGGCGTTGGCGTGAAATGCGCGACGATCACGCCGGACGAGGCGCGCGTCGAGGAGTTCGGCCTGAAGAAGATGTGGCGCTCGCCCAACGGCACGATCCGCAACATCCTCGGCGGCGTTATCTTCCGCGAGCCCATCATCATGCAGAACGTGCCGCGCCTGGTGCCGGGCTGGACCGAGCCGATCATCGTCGGTCGCCATGCCTTCGGCGACCAGTACCGCGCCACCGATTTCCGTTTCCCGGGCAAGGGCAAGCTGACGGTGAAGTTCGTCGGCGAAGACGGCACCACGATCGAACATGAAGTGTTCGATGCCCCCTCGTCGGGCGTCGCCATGGCGATGTACAACCTCGACGATTCGATTCGCGACTTCGCCCGGGCCTCGATGAACTACGCGCTTGCGCGTGGCGTGCCCTGCTACCTGTCGACGAAGAACACCATTCTCAAGGCCTATGACGGCCGCTTCAAGGATCTCTTCCAGGAGATCTTCGACACGGAATTCAAGGACGCCTTCGAGGAAAAGAAGATCACATACGAGCACCGCCTGATCGACGACATGGTCGCGGCAGCGCTGAAGTGGTCGGGTGGCTATGTCTGGGCCTGCAAGAACTACGACGGTGACGTGCAGTCGGACATCGTCGCGCAGGGCTTCGGCTCGCTCGGCCTGATGACCTCGGTGCTGATGTCTCCGGACGGCAAGACGGTCGAGGCGGAAGCCGCCCATGGCACGGTGACCCGCCATTACCGTCAGCACCAGCGTGGCGAGGAGACCTCGACCAACCCGATCGCCTCGATCTTTGCCTGGACCCGGGGCCTTGCCCACCGCGCCAAGCTCGACGACACGCCGGAACTGGCGAACTTTGCCGCGACGCTCGAGAAGGTCTGCATCGACACGGTCGAGTCCGGCCACATGACCAAGGATCTGGCGCTGCTCGTCGGCCCGGACCAGAAGTGGCTGACGACCAACGGCTTCCTCGACAAGATCGACGAGAATCTGAAGACGGCGATGGCCTGAGTGCCAACCCGTGAGCGCCGTTTGGCGATCACGTCCTGAAATCCGGAAAAAGGCGCCTCCTGGCGCCTTTTTCTTTGCGCGGCCGCGTGCGGTCTTGCCTGAAGGACGACCAAGGTGAAAAGCTTGCCGGCGATGCTCGTGCGCGGCATCGACCGGAGCAGAAAGGGCTGGGGACAAGATGCTGTTTTCATGGACGAGAAGCGTGCCGGCCTGGCTAGGGGCCATGCTGGTGATGCTGTCGGTGGCGGCTGGCGGCGGCGCGGGGGCTCTGGCGCAGGGGGCTTACGAGCCGGCGCGGGGCACGGCGGAGCGTGCCGAGCTGATGAACACGATCCGGCCGCTGATCGAGGTTCGGGTCGGTCCTCCGGTCGAATTCGTCATCGACCGGTTGCGGGTCTCGGCCGGCTGGGCCTTTGCCGTCGTGGCGCCGCAGCGTCCGGGTGGCGGGGCGATCGACATGGCGGGGACGGTTTATCGCGAGCAGGTCGATTACATGGACGGGTTGCAGACCTATGTCCTGATGCACCAGGCCTATGGACGCTGGAACGTGGTCGATTTCGCGGTTGGCCCGACCGATGCGTTCTGGGATGGCGACCCGCTCTACAGCCAGGTACCGCATGGCCTGCTGCCGGGCACGGACTGAACGGTCCTTGCCGCATGCAGCACTGCTCCGAGAGGAGAGAAATCCGGCGGATCCGTTTGACTCGCGGCCTGCTTTGGGGTAGGCATCGCGTCGCTTGGCGGGCCCTGTTGGCCCGCTTTGCATTTCACGCAACCGTGGAGACCCGCGCCGGCGCTGTTTGGCCGGGTGTCCTGTCGCCTCTTCCGATGCTTGCAGCGGATGAGGAGAGGAGGTCGCGTTTCCTTGTAAAAACGCACATACAACGAAGGAACCGCGTATGTCGAAGCGCCATGGCGTAAAGTACAAGATCGACCGCCGGATGGGCGAAAACATCTGGGGTCGCCCGAAGTCTCCGGCCAACCGCCGTGAGTACGGCCCCGGCCAGCACGGCCAGCGCCGCAAGGGCAAGCTCTCCGACTTCGGCGTGCAGCTGCGCGCCAAGCAGAAGCTCAAGGGCTATTACGGCAACATCTCCGAGAAGCAGTTCCACAAGATCTACGTGGAAGCCTCGCGGATGAAGGGCGATACGTCCGAGAACCTGATCGGCCTGCTCGAGCGCCGTCTCGACGCCGTCATCTACCGCGCGAAGTTCGTTCCGACCGTCTTCGCCGCGCGCCAGTTCATCAACCACGGCCATGTCAAGGTCAACGGTCGCCGGGTCAACATCTCGAGCTACCGCTGCAACCCGGGCGACGTGATCGAGGTTCGCGAGAAGTCGAAGCAGCTCGTCACCGTGATCGAGGCTGTCCAGCTCGCCGAGCGCGACGTGCCGGACTATGTCGTTGCCGATCACAGCAAGATGAGCGCGACCTTCTCCCGCGTTCCCACGCTGGGCGACGTGCCTTACCCGGTCCAGATGGAACCGAACCTCATCGTCGAGTTCTACTCGCGCTGATACCTGCAGTTTCGCCAGGCCTGCAAGAGGGGCGCGCCAACCGGCGCGCCCCTTTCTCGTTGGCGCGAGCGATCCGCCGGTGCGATTGCGACTTCTTCCCTTTTCATATTCGTGTGCTCGAATATGATGTCTGCAAAAGGGAGAGGCCACGGTGACCATTTCAAGACGGACAATTCTGGGCGGCGGTCTCGCCGCGCCGGCAACATTGGGGCTTGGCGCGCTCGGCGGGGCTTCGGCGGGAAGTGTGCTCCTGCCTTCGCCCGCGCGTGCGGCGCAGGACGCGCACCGCCTGACACTCGGGGCAACGGAACTGGTCGTGCTGAGCGACGGCGGGTTGTCACTGCCGGCCTCGACCCTGGCCGGCAACGTGGAAGAGGCCGAACGGTCCGCCTTTCTTGCAGCCGGCGGCTTCGACACGGCGATGCGCGACAGCGCTCTCAACATCACCCTGATCCGCTCCGGCGATGCCCTGGTGCTCGTCGACACGGGTGCGGGCATGAACTTCTTCGAAAGCGCGGGCCTGCTTGCCGACAGCTTCGACGCGGCCGGCCTTGACCGGGAAGCGGTCACGCATGTGGTGCTGACCCATGCCCACCCCGATCATGTGTGGGGCATCATCGACGACTTCGACGAGGCGGAACGGTTCCCGAACGCCGGCTATCTGATCGGCACGGAGGAATGGGATTTCTGGATGGATCCGGACTTTCTGGCCAACAACCCGGAAGAGCTGCATTCCTTCGGGCTGGGCGCGCAGCGCAATCTTGGCGCGGTGGCGGAAAAGATCACCCGAGTTGGCGCGGATCATGCGGTCGTGCCGGGCGTGACGATGATCGCGACACCGGGCCACACGCCGGGACACATGTCGGTTCTGGTGGAGGATGGCGGCGAACAGCTCCTCGTTCTTGGCGATGCGCTGACCCACCCGACGATCTCCTTCGAGCGGCCCGACTGGCAGCCGACCTCCGACCAGGTGCCGGAGCAGGCGATCGCCACCCGCCGCGCGCTGCTCGACCGGGCGGCGACGGACGGGTTGATGCTGATCGGGTATCACCTGCCCTGGCCGGGTGTTGGCAGGGTCGAGGTCAAGGATACGGCCTGGCGCTACGTGCCGGCGGGCTGACGCCAGTTACACCGGGGACCGGGCGCCGGTCATGGCGGGGGCGGGATGTCGGCCTTGCCCGGCGTCCCGATGGTCAGCGAGCGCGTGTCGATGGTGGCGCCGCCGCGTCCGTCGGACTTCAGCACCACCGTTCCAACCGAGGCGGAGGCGCAGGCCCCGACGAGCAGGGCAAATGCGAGACTGATCGGCAGAAGTGGTTGCAAGGCGGGCCTTGATCGGTTTGAGCGGGGCTGTGTGCCGGGAGGCATCCTGCTTCGGCTGCGGCATGACTTCCCGACGGTCACGGATCGGGGCCGCGATTGCAAGCCGCGGTGCGGGCCTGCATTCGTGCGGCAAGCGACGTCCGGTCGGGCCTCTCCTCGTCGTTCCGGCTGCGGGGAACAAAACTGCCACATCTCCTGAAAATCTTCGAGCCTGCACGCCTGACGGCGCTTGTTTGCTTTCCCGATACTGCGCACATGCTAATGCAGGGTGGCAGTCCACAATCCGGAAGTACCAGCATTCACCATGAAGATCAGCACGATCACCAATCTGGCCTACGGCGTTACGGTCGTCCTCACGGTCCTGTCGGGTTTCGCGTTCATCATGTCCGGCCAGATGGCAGCCGAGGAGCGGCGGGCCGTGGAAGTGCACATGGCGCTGAATGATCTTGGTGCACGGCTTGAGATTGACGCAGAGCTGAGGACGGACGAGGCCCGCCTCTATGTCATGCGGGGCGATCCGACGCATCTTGCCGTGTTCGACAAGATCAACGAGGAGGAGCACCGGCTCGAGGAACTGGCCCGCCGTGCAGAGGCCCTCGGCAGCACGGACGAGGAACTCGCCTTGCTGAAGGAGACGACCGCCACCATCGACCGGCTGGAGGAAATCGAGACGCAGGCGATCAAGACGTATCAGGGCGGAGACGTCACGGCAGCGCGTGCCGCGCTTTTCGGCGATGAACATTACGGTCAGCATGTTCGTCTCGTCGACGAGGTCGAACGGTTCCGCAAAATGGTCGATGTCAGGACCGGGCTGGAGCTGCAGCGTGCGCAGATCTGGAGCGACTGGCTCGGATCCATCGCGCGCATCCTGCTGGGGGTGACCGCGGTCGTGTTTCTCGCCGTCCTCTATTTCGTGCTGCGCCGCCGGGTCTCCGTGCCTCTGACCCGGATGACGGGCATCGTCAAGCGTCTTGCCACGCAGGACTTCGCGGTCGAGGTTCCCCACGACGGCCGCAGCGACGAGATCGGCGAGTTGAACTCGGCGATCCGCATCTTCCGGGAGAACGGGCTGGAGCGGGAACGGCTCGATGCCGAGCGCCGCCGGGACCTGAAGATGAAGGATCTCATTCTCCAAATGATGCACCGCATGCAGGCCTGCCAGAAGGTGGCGGAGGTGGCGGAGGTCGTCGGTCGTTTCTCGCCGCAGATTTTTCCCGAACTGGGCGGGGCGCTGTTCGTGCGCAACGAGGCCAATACGTTGCAGACCCGGATCGGCAGCTGGCGGCTGCCGGAAGATGCGGTCGGAAACTTCGATCCGGAGGAGTGCTGGGGTCTGCGCCGCGGCCAGCCGCATCACAGTTCGACCGATGGCGAGGATATCGACTGCCGGCACATGACCGAAACCTGCAACTCGTCGCTTTGCATTCCGCTCAGTGCCCACGGGGACACGCTCGGCCTGCTCGCCTTCGCGGACATTTCCGGCAATGCCGCCTCGATCAGGGAGTACAAGGCCTATCTCGGTATGATCGCGGAGAATGTCGCGCTTGCTGTCGCCAACCTGCAGCTCCGCGAGCGCCTGACCCGTCTTGCCGTGCGCGATCCGCTGACCGGCCTGCTGAACCGCCGCTCGCTGGACCTGGCGCTTGCGACGCATGTGCGCGAGGACGCTGCAGCGGATCTGACCTGCTTCGTCATCGATATCGATCACTTCAAGCGCTTCAATGACGAGTTCGGCCATGATGCCGGTGACACGGTGTTGCAGACGGTGTCCGGCGTCCTCACGGAGATCGTCGGGGAACGTGGCACCTGCTACCGCTTCGGCGGAGAGGAGTTCGCTGTTCTCCTGCCCGATGTTCCGGCGGAGGAGGCCTACCAGATCGCCGAACATATCCGCACGCGCACGGCCACCCTGTCGCTCAGCCATACGGGCCGCATTCTCGGCACGGTGTCCGTGTCGATTGGCATCGCGGACAGCCGCGACGGCCGGTCCTTGCGCACGGTACGCACCCGTGCGGACGGGGCCCTGTTCGCGGCCAAGGCGTCCGGGCGCAACCGGACCGTGCGGGACGCTGCCGCCGAAGCCTGAACGATCGCTGCATCGGGAAGACGTTCGCGCGGAAGCGGCTTTCCGCTTGGCGCGGCTGCCGCGAGCCGCTATGCCAACGGCGAGCAGCCGACACTTCGAGATTCCCGGGATAGTCCCATGACCGATCTTGCCAACAGCGCGGAGAGCGACGTACCGGCGCTTTTTCGCAATGCGCCGTCCTCGGTCGGTTTCCGCAAGCTGCGCAAGCGGCTCGTGCGGGAAGTGCGCGAGACGATCTCCCGTCATGCAATGGTCGAGGCGAGCGGCGGACGGCCGCGCTGGCTGGTTTGCCTGTCGGGCGGCAAGGACAGCTACACGCTGCTGGCCGTGCTGCTGGAGCTGCAGTGGCGCGGATTGCTGCCTGTCGACCTGCTTGCCTGCAATCTCGACCAGGGGCAGCCGGGCTTTCCCTCGCATGTATTGCCTGATTTTCTTGCCGGGAACGGCATCCCGCACCGGATCGTGTATCAGGACACCTATTCCATCGTCACCTCGAAGATCCCGGAAGGGCGGACCTACTGCTCGCTCTGTTCGCGGTTGCGGCGCGGCTTGCTTTACCGCACGGCGCGGGAGGAGGGGTGCCAGGCGATCGTTCTCGGCCATCACCGCGAGGATGCGCTCGAGACGATGTTCATGAACCTCTTCCATGGCGGCCGGCTGTCGTCGATGCCGCCCAAGCTGGTCAATGACGATGGCGACCTGATGGTGCTGCGTCCGCTGATTTCCTGCGCGGAAGCCGACATCGCCCGGTTTGCCCGGACGATGGAGTTTCCGATCATCCCGTGCGACCTGTGCGGCAGCCAGGACGGCCTGCAGCGTGCTGAGGTCAAGCGCATGCTGGAGGAGTGGGAACATGCGCATCCCGGGCGGCTCGCAACCATGGCGAAGGCGCTGACCCAGGTTCGCCCCTCGCATCTGCATGACGGGACGCTGTTCGATTTTGCCGGTCTCGCACCGGGTGCTCCTGCCGGCGGGGAGGCGCGCGAGGACGCGGAGGGCTGTGGCGCCGCTCTTGCGATGACGGCACGGCTGTTCGCCGCCGAATAGATCCAGCTGTTCCAGACCGACAAGCTGAGCCGGGAAGGGCGTCTTTCCCGGCTTTTCCTTTCTCTCCCGCGCCACCATCGGCGGCGTGAATTCCCGGGACCCGACGATGACACTCCAGACGCCTTGCGGCATCGACTTCGGCACGTCCAATTCAACGGCTTCGATCCTGGATCGAGATGGTTCGGCCCGTCTCCTGCCCCTGGAAGGCGACAGCGTCGTACTGCCCAGCACGATCTTCTTTCCCTTCGAGGAGCGGCATGTCCGCTTCGGCCGCGCCGCGGTCGGCGCCTATGTCGAGGGGATCGAAGGGCGGTTGATGCGGGCTCTCAAGAGCGTGCTTGGCTCCAGCACGATGGCGGAAAAAACCACGATACGGGCGCAGCGCTGGACCTTCTCCGAGATCATCGGGCTTTATCTCGGGCAGGTGAAGCACCGGGCGGAGCAGGCCGCGGAACGGCCGCTCGACACGGTGGTGCTTGGCCGGCCGGTCCGGTTCGTCGATGACAACGAGGCGGCCGACCGCCGCGCCGAGGGGGAGCTGGAGGCGATCGCCCGCGCCGCGGGCTTTGCCTCCGTCGCCTTCCAGTTCGAACCGATTGCCGCCGCGCTCGACTACGAGCGCTCGGTGTCGCGGGAAGAGCTTGCGATGATCGTCGACCTTGGCGGCGGCACGTCGGATTTCGCCATCGTGCGCGTGTCGCCCGAGCGCCGGAGCAGCACGGACCGCCGCGACGACATTCTCGCCAGCGCCGGCATCCACATCGGCGGCACCGATTTCGACCGGCTGCTCAGCCTGCGCAAGCTCATGCCGGCATTCGGATACGGCACGCTGGCGCGCGACCGTCGGCGCGACCTGCCGAACTGGGCCTATTTCGAACTCGCCACCTGGCACAGGATCAATTTCCTCTATGCGCCGCAGGTCGACACCAGGTTGCGGGAGCTAAGGCAGGACGCGGACCGGCCGGAGCTCGTCGAGCGGCTGATCGCGGTGATCGCCGAGCGTCAGGGGCATGCGCTTGCCAGCGCCGTGGAAGAGGCGAAGATCATGCTTTCGGCCGAGGATCTTCACCGGCTGCATTTTCCGATGCGCGACGAGGATCTCGACATCGATGTGGCGCGTGAGGATCTGATTGCGGCGATCGAGCAGTCGGTCGGCGGGATCGAGGGCGCGCTTGGCGGCTGTCTCACCCAGGCCGGTGTTCCGGCAAAGGCAATCTCGTCCGTGTTCCTGACTGGTGGTTCGGCTTCCGTGCCTTTCGTGCGCGAACGGCTGACCCGCCTGTTTCCGCAAGCCGAGGTGGTGCAGGGCGATGTCTTCGGGAGCGTGGGGGCGGGGCTGGCGCTTGACGCGGCACGCAAATACGGCCCCGCGTGAGCCGTATTGCGTCGTGGTCGGGACAAACGGTGCCGTTCCGGGTCTGAAGCAGGGCGGTGACGTCTCGCGGGGAAGCAGGCGTCACTCCGACGTGGTCCGACCGGTATCAGGGCTGCGGCCCTCTCAGGATCCCTTGCCGACGGTGAGGCCGTGGTCGGAACCTGCGGGCCGGTTGCGCACAAGGATGACGAGAGCAGCGGGGGCCGCCGTTGCGCCTTCCGCCGCCAGCCCGCCATGGGCGCGGCAGGTATCGGCATCGCTGATGCCGTTGGCGGGTGCGAAGACCATGAGATTGACGCAGGAGATGCGGCGGAGGCCGGCATCCGACTCCTGAGCGAATGTTGCAAGACCCAGCCCCAGGCTGAGAGCGATACCGGTAACGGCGAGTTTCGCGATCCGCATCTGCCAATCCTTTCGGTGTCGGGAACCCCTGATACAACCGAGGACTACCCCGCCCGGACTGAGTACGACCTGAAGCGAGCGTTCATCTGACGTTCATCGTGGGTGATTCGGCAAATTTTGCCTAGTCTTCAAATTTTGCAAAAATAAAGGGCGGATCGACTTCGATCCGCCCTTTATTAACTATTTATTAACCTGTCAATTCAGGTGAGCATCATGCCGACTGGCGTGTCTCGATGCCTTTTTCGGCAAGATGCGACTGCAGTTCCTGGTTCTGGAACATCTCGCGGATGATGTCGCAGCCGCCGACGAATTCACCCTTCACATAGAGCTGGGGAATGGTCGGCCAGTCGGAGAATTCCTTGATGCCCTGGCGCAACTCGTCATCCTCGAGCACGTTGATGCCCTTGTAGGTGGCGCCGACATAGTCGAGAATCTGCACGACCTGACCGGAGAACCCGCATTGCGGGAAGGCCGGGGTGCCTTTCATGAACAGCACGACGTCGTTGTTGTCGACTTCGTTCTTGATCCAGTCCTTGATGCTCATTTTCCTGTCCTTTCGTTCCGCCGGGTCAAGGTCCGGCGAGCGTGGAATTGGTTGCGGGCCGGCCGGCTATTCGGGGGCGCTGGTCTGCAATGCCAGCGCGTGCAGCTCGCCGCCCATGTTGCCCTTCAGGGCCTGGTAGACCATCTGGTGCTGCTGGACGCGCGTCTTGCCCTTGAAGGCATCCGACACCACGACCGCCGCATAGTGATCTCCGTCCCCTGCCAGATCGCGGATTTCCACCCGCGCGTCGGGCAGGGCCTCCTTGATCAGGGCTTCGATCTCGCGCGCCTGCATCGCCATACTGTCACGTCCTTCCTGTCGGGCAGTCCGCAAGGCCGGATGACCCGGCCCTGCAATCCTCGGTTTGCATTTCCTTCACGACAATCCTTGCGGACGCCATGCGGCCGTTGCCTCAGGCGCCGGCCATGTAGCGCGGGAACCAAGTCTCGTGGGTCTCGCGCAGCTTTGCAACGGATATGGTGAGAATGTCCTCAACCGTCAAATCCGTGCCGCCGACATTGCCGATTTCGACAATCTCGAGCCCTTCGTCGAGTGCGTCCTCGACAACGGCAGCGGCTCTCTCGGCGGGGATCGTCACCACATAGCGGGCCTGGTCCTCGCCGAAAAGGGCGGCATGGGCGGGAGCGGGAACCGCGACGCTCGCCCCCTTGCCGCCGGCCATCGCCATTTCGGCGAGGGCAACGGCGAGGCCGCCGGAGGAGATGTCATGGACGGCACTTACCCGGCCCGCACGGATCAGTTCGCGGACGAATTCACCGCGCCGGCGCTCGGCCGCAAGGTCCACCGGGGGCGGCGCGCCCTTTTCCTCCCCCAGAACGTCGCGCTGATAGGCGCTCTGGCCGAGATGGCTGCCATGGCCGCCGATCACCGCGATCACGTCCCCCTCGCCGGAAAAGGCCAGGCTGGCGCGTTTCGTCACGTCCGGCAGCAATCCGACGCCGCCAATGGCCGGTGTCGGCAGGATGCCCTCGCCGCTGGTTTCGTTGTAGAGCGAGACATTGCCCGAGACGATCGGCATGTCGAGCGCCTCGCAGGCGGCACCGATGCCTTTGATCGCGCCGACGAGTTGGCCCATGATCTCGGGGCGCTCGGGATTGCCGAAATTGAGGTTGTCGGTGGCGGCCAGCGGCTCGGCGCCGACGGCGGTCAGGTTGCGCCAGCATTCGGCGACCGCCTGCTTGCCGCCCTCGAAGGGATCGGCCTCGACGTAGCGCGGGGTGACGTCGACGGAGAAGGCCAGGGCCTTGCCGTTGTCGCCGACGCGGATGACGCCGGCATCGCCCCCCGGCGAGGCGACGGTGTTGCCCTGGACCAGCGTGTCATACTGCTCGTAGACCCAGCGGCGCGAGGCGCCGTTGGCGTTGCCAAGGAGGGTCAGGAGAGCATCCGCATAGCTTGTGGGCTCAGGGAGTTGCGCGGCCGGCAACAGGGGCTGCTTGGGGCTCTCCGCCCAGGGGCGGTCGTATTCGGGAGCTTCGTCGCCGAGCTCCTTGATCGGCAGGTCGGCGACCGTCTCGCCCTGGTGGTTGACGATGAAGCGGAGCGTGTCGGTGGTCACGCCGACAATGGCGAAGTCCAGCCCCCACTTTCGGAAGATCGCCTTGGCCTCGTCTTCCTTCTCCGGCTTCAGCACCATGAGCATGCGCTCCTGGCTTTCCGAGAGCATCATCTCGTAGGCGCTCATGCGCTCCTCGCGCACCGGCACGGCGTCGAGGTCGAGGGTGATGCCGAGATTGCCCTTGGCGCCCATTTCGACGGCCGAGCAGGTGAGGCCGGCCGCGCCCATGTCCTGGATGGCGACGACGGCGCCCGTCTTCATCAGTTCCAGGCAGGCTTCCAACAGGCATTTCTCGGTGAAGGGATCGCCAACCTGCACGGTCGGCCGCTTTTCCTCGATCGTCTCGTCGAACTCGGCTGAGGCCATGGTCGCGCCGCCGACCCCGTCGCGGCCCGTCTTGGCGCCGAGATAGACGACCGGCAAGCCGACGCCCTCGGCCTTTGACAGGAAGATGCCGTCGGCGGGCGCGATGCCGGCTGCGAAGGCGTTGACCAGGCAGTTGCCGTTGTAGCGGGAATGGAACTCAACCTCGCCGCCGACCGTTGGTACGCCGAAGGAGTTGCCATAGCCACCCACACCGGCGACGACGCCGGAGACGAGATGGCGGGTTCGCGGATGCTCGGGCGCGCCGAAACGCAGCGCGTTCATCGCGGCAACGGGGCGCGCGCCCATGGTGAACACGTCGCGCAGGATGCCGCCGACGCCGGTCGCAGCGCCCTGGTAAGGCTCGATATAGGAGGGATGGTTGTGGCTCTCCATCTTGAAGACCACCGTTTCGCCGTCGCCGATGTCGACGACGCCGGCGTTCTCGCCCGGTCCCTGGATGACGCGCGGCCCGGTCGTGGGCAGCGTCTTCAGCCATTTCTTCGAGGACTTGTACGAGCAGTGCTCGTTCCACATGGCCGAGAAGATGCCGAGTTCGGTGAAGCTCGGCGTGCGCCCGATCAGCGCCAGAATGCGCTCGTATTCATCCGGCTTGAGGCCGTGGGCCTCGACCAGTTCGGGAGTGATCGCGATGTCGTTGGGGATCATGGGCGCCTGCAGCCTTGGATGCGAAAGATGCCGCCCGTTTAGCAAACCGGGAGGCCAAAGGGAATTGTAGACATTCCTTGTCGTCACACCCATCCTCGAACACGGGGCGATCGACCACTTTCTCGTCCCGGTTTTCTCCCTTCCGCCAACAGACCGGAACACCTCCATGCACCGCATGCATCTCATCCTTAACGGCAAGTCCTCGCAGCGCGAGGATGTGCGGGCGGCCGTTGAACGCGTGCGCGGGCAGGGCACCGAGCTTGAGGTGCGTGTGACCTACGATGCGGGAGACGCAGCACTTTTCGCGCGCGATGCGGTGTGCCGGGAGACCGGGGAACAGCCCGACGTGATTGTCGCCGGGGGCGGAGACGGGACGCTCAACCAGGTTGTCGCCGCCGCCCTTTCGGCGAATGCCGCGACGTCTTGCGCGTTTGCGCTGCTGCCTTTGGGGACCGCGAACGATTTCGCTGCCGGTCTCGATCTTCCGGTTGATCCGTATGCGGCGCTCGCCCTTGCAGCCTCCGGAACCCCGCGCAAGATCGATGTCGGCCGCATCAATGACCGCGTCTTCGTCAATGTCGCCAGTGGCGGCACCGTCACCCGCATCACCCGCGAAACCGACCCGCGCGCCAAGCGCTTGCTCGGCGGGGTGGCCTATCTTGTCGCTGGCGCCAGCCGGATTGGCGAGCTGACACCGAGTCGGGCCTCCTTTTCCGCCGACGGGTTCAACTGGGAAGGGCAGTTTCTTGCCATGGCCATCGGAAACGGGCGGATGGCGGGGGGCGGCGTGCCGCTCTGCGCAGAGGCGAAGGTCGATGACGGCCGTCTCGACCTGACGCTGTTTCCCCAACCCGAGGCCGATGATGTCCTGTCGCTCCTGTCGAGCCTGCTGCGCGAGCCCGATGACAACCTGCAAGGCTATGCGAGGCGGACGACCTTCACGTCGCTGCGCGTCGAGGCGGAAGAGGAGTTGTCGCTCAATCTCGACGGCGAACCGATGTCGGCCTCCCGGCTCGACGTCAAGGTCGAGCCGGGAGCGCTTCGTTTTGTGACCGGAGCCTGAGATCCGGTTCCGGGCCGTTCAGACCGCGCCGGTATATTCGCCGCGCGCCGGATAGTCGTTCTTGCGCACGAAATCGAGGGCGCCGACCATCTCCTGGAAATGCGGGCGGACGAAAGGCATCGTCTGTACCGAGGCGAAATAAAGCGTGCCGTCGGTGCGGACGAGGAAGACGCCGGGTTCGGAGAAAAGCTCCGGCTCCTCAATGCCGATCGATGTCGTGCCACGACCGGTGGAAACATAAAGCCCCCATTCGCGCGCCAGCCCGAGCGGCAACCCGTAGCCAAAGCGCAGGGCGGTCGCGCCGACCTTCTCGGCCATCGCACGGGTGCGTTCCTCCCCGTCGGAGGAGATCGCAATGGTCGTTACGCCGCGTTCGGCAAAGTCCGGGGTCAGCCGCTCCAGCTCCTTCAGGTAGGTGGCGCAGATCGGGCAGTGCAGGCCGCGATAGAAGACGACGAGCGTGGCGAAATCGGGAGTTTCGGACGCAAGGTCGAAGGTGCCGTGGTCGAGCGTGTCGATGATCAGGCCGGGAACGGGTTGGCGGGGGAGGAGGGGCATGTGCATATCCTTCTGGGCAAAGGGGGCGCCCGGCCGGCTGCCGGGCTGTCTTGGACGGGTGCGGCGCGCATTGTCCGGAATCTCTAGATAGTGTATTCCTGAACAACATCGATGCTAATTTCTTGCCATATCGTTCAGGTGCGCCATGGATGTCATGCAGAAGCGGGTTGACCGGCTGTCGGCCCTGATCGACCGGTTCCGGATCGACGCCTCCGTTCTTCATGCCCCGCTCGCGGGCAGGGCGGCGTCTTGCGTCAATCTCTTCCTGATCACCGAGGGCATGGCGGAGCAGGTCTCGCGCCCCCGCTGGCTGGTGTTCCGCACGGGAGGGGCCCCGACGGGCGGCGTGTCGGTGCCGCCGGAGGGCGATGTCGCGGTTGCCGCGCGGGTTGATCTGGGCGGGGAGGGATCGCCGCTGGCGATGGCCTTGCCGGCGGAGGTGCGCGTCGATCTCGAGGACGCGCCCGCGCTGGCTGCCGTCTCCACTGTTCTGCTGGAGGAGGTCGAGCGGCCGCGATGCGGCGGCAAGGCGATTGTCGACCGGCTTTGCGAGATCGTGGTGATCCGTTTCCTGCGCCATGCGATCGAGACCGGCCGCGCCGAAAACGGGCTGATTGCCGGCCTGGGACATCCTCAGATCATGCTGGCTCTGGTTGCCATGCACGAAGCGCCGGAGCGCCGCTGGAAGTTGGAAGATCTTGCGGGACTGTGCGGCATGTCGCGCACCGCCTTCGCCACCACCTTCCGCGATGTCGTGGGGCGCACGCCCGGAGCTTATCTGCAGGACTGGCGGCTGGGCATCGCCCGCCAGGAAATCGGCCGTGGCGGGTCGCTCAAGACGGTTGCAGGGCGGGTCGGGTTCTCAAGCGCGGCCGCTTTCAGCCGCGCCTTCTCGCGCCAGTTCGGACATGCGCCGAGCGCCTGCGCGCGGGCCGGTTAGCGGGCCCCGCCGGTCGTCGGCCTTTCCAGCTGATAGACCGCGTCCGTGGCCTCCTCAAGGCGGGTCGCGATGGCCGCCTGAGCGTCGAAGAGGCCGCGATTGTAGAAGGCGTTGCCGATCTCGCCGGCAAGGAAATCCAGAAACTCCTCCGCCTCGAGCGTGCCAATCTCCACATCGAGCTGATCGTGCAGATGCGCGCGCAACCGATGCACCAGTTCCGCTTTCTCTTCGGTGCTGAAGGGGTTGCGGGTCATGGCGTCCTGTGTCGGTTCGGTCTCAGGCGACGGCGAAGGCGTTGCAGATGCTCTCGAAGAAGGCACGGCCGTCGGTGCTCGCCTGCAGCGGATCGACGTAGTTCTCCGGGTGCGGCATCATGCCGAGCACATTGCCGGCCGCGTTGGTGATGCCGGCGATGTCGTTGATCGAACCGTTCGGATTGGTGCCTTTCGCATAGCGGAAGGCAATACGGTTGCCATCCTCCAGCGCGCGGATCGTGTCCGCATCGGCGAAATAGTTGCCGTCGTGATGGGCGACGGGGCAGCGCCAGGTCGCCCCTTTCTGCATTGCCGCGGTGAAGCGGTTGGCGGTGGAGGCCGTCTCCATCAGCACTTCGCGGCAGACAAAGGTCAGCGCCGCGTTGCGCATCAGGGCGCCCGGCAGCAGGCCCGCCTCGGTCAGCATCTGGAAGCCGTTGCACACGCCAAGGACGAGGCCGCCCTTTTCCGCGAAGGCACGGACCGCATCCATGATCGGCGCGCGGGCGGCAATCGCGCCGGAGCGCAGGTAGTCGCCATAGGAGAAGCCGCCTGGCAGCACCACCAGATCGACGTCGGGCAACTGCGTGTCGGCATGCCAGACGGCGGCCGGCTTGCGACCGGAGACCAGCTCCAGCGCGTGCATCATGTCGCGCTCGCGATTCGAGCCGGGGAAGGTGACGACGGCGGATTTCATGGCGGGACGGCTCCCTTGGAGTTCGGACCAGAACGGGCTTCAGACCAGAAACAGTGCAGCTGCCAGTGCCAGCGCGGCCGGCAGCAGGACGAAGACGGCAGCCTTGATCAGCAGGAAGCGCGGGGCCCGGGCGCTGTCGTCATCCATGGCTGGCAGGCATGGCCGGAGACCCCGTCCTTGTGCGGATCAGACGATCTCGATGTCGTAGTTCTCGATCACCGTGTTGGCGAGAAGCTTGTCGCACATGGCGGCGAGGTCGGCGCGGGCGCTGTCCGCGTCGCGGCCACTGATTTCGATGTCGAAGACCTTGCCCTGGCGCACGCTGTCGATGCCGGCAAAGCCGAGCGCGGCAAGGCCACCCTCGATCGCCTTGCCCTGGGGGTCGAGGACGCCGGTCTTCAGGGTGACGGTCACGCGTGCTTTCATCAGGGCTCGTCTCCGCGAACTGGGGAACCGGCACGGATCGCTGCCGGTCGGGCTTTCGCGCCGCTTCTAGCGCGGCGGCCGTACGGAAGGAAGGGCCTTCTATACATTTTGCATGACGCTATGCATTTCGCACAAGGGTTGGAGCAATCTCTAATCGGGTGTCGCTGCCGCCTCTCCCCGCCTACCAAGCTTGTCATTGGCAACGGCAATGGAGAGTTTCATGCCTGTACTGGAAAACAAGGTCGCGATCGTCACCGGAGCAAGTTCTGGCGTCGGCGCGGCAACGGCGCGGCTGTTCGCGTCAGAGGGCTGCGCGGTGGTGCTTGCCGCTCGCCGAAAGGACGAGCTGGAGGAGCTGGCGGCCGAAATCTCGCACAATGGCGGCCAGGCCGTGGCGCTTGCCGGGGATGTCCGTGAGGAGGCCTATGCCGAGGCGCTGGTCGATCTGGCGAAGAACCGCTTCGGCGGGCTCGACATCGGCTTCAACAATGCCGGCACGCTCGGACCGATGGGGCCGGCCGCGTCGCTGTCGCTTGACGACTGGAACATGGCGCTTTCCACCAACCTGACCGGGGCCTTCCTCGGCGCCAAGTATCAGGTGCCGGCGATGGAGGAGCGCGGCGGCGGATCGCTGATCTTCACCTCGACCATCGTCGGGCACACGGTCGGCTTTCCCGGCATGGCAGCCTATGCGGCGAGCAAGGCGGGGATGGTCGGACTGATGAAGGTGCTGGCCGCCGATCACGGACAGCAGGCGATCCGGGTCAATGCGATCCTGCCCGGTGGCATCGACACGCCGATGGGACGCGAGGCGGCCGACACACCGGAGGCACTAAGCTTCGTCGAGGGGCTGCATGCGATGAAGCGGATCTCGAGCCCGGAGGAGATCGCACGCTCGGTGCTGTATCTGGCTTCGGACGCATCGAGCTTCACCACCGGCACGGCGATGCTGGTCGATGGCGGGGTCTCGATCAACCGCACCTGAGCTGCATGAGGTCTGCGAGATGCAAGAAAGCCCCGGCCGCTGGCCGGGGCTTTCCTGGTTTTCGATGGCCGCGGGGATGCGGCGCGCAAGCCGTGCTACTTGACGAGCACCGGGCCGGTACCGGCCGCGCGGTCATTGTCGTTGAGGATGCCGAGACGGCGCGCCACTTCCTGGTAGGCTTCGAGCATCCCCCCGAGGTCGCGGCGGAAGCGGTCCTTGTCCATCTTCTCGTTGGACTGGATGTCCCACAGGCGGCAGCTGTCGGGCGAGATCTCGTCGGCGACGACGATCCGCATCATGTCGCCTTCCCAAAGCCGGCCGCATTCGATCTTGAAGTCGACGAGACGGATGCCGACGCCGAGGAACAGGCCGGAGAGGAAATCGTTGACGCGGATGGCCAGCGCCATGATGTCGTCCATCTCCTGCGGCGAGCACCAGCCGAAGGCCGTGATGTGCTCCTCGGAGACCATCGGGTCATCGAGCGCATCGTTCTTGTAGTAGAACTCGATGATCGAGCGCGGCAGCTGGGTGCCTTCCTCGATGCCGAGGCGCTTGGACAGCGAGCCGGCGGCGACGTTTCGGACCACCACCTCAAGCGGGATCATCTCGACTTCGCGGATCAGCTGCTCGCGCATGTTCATGCGGCGCAGGAAGTGCGTCGGGATGCCGATGCCGTTGAGATGATTGAAGATGAACTCGGAAATCCTGTTGTTCAGGACGCCCTTGCCATCGATGATCTCGTGTTTCTTGTTGTTGAAGGCGGTCGCGTCGTCCTTGAAGTGCTGGATGAGCGTCCCGGGCTCGGGGCCCTCGTAGAGGATCTTGCCCTTGCCCTCGTAAATGCGCCTGCGGCGGTTCATAGGCACGTACCGTGTTGGAGAAAGAAAATCCATAACTGGCGGAGTTGCTCCGGTTGACTGCGGTCCCGAGCCCGGTGGACGCTGTCTGATCGGCCATGCGGGCTGGTCGGGACGGTCATCGGAAGGCGCGAGAACGGCAGTTGCACTTTCGGCCCCCCGCTCGATGGCGCGGAACCTACACGATCGCTTGGTAAAGTACAATGAAGCGCGAAAAGAGAATTTCCGGACCGTTCGGACGGGCTGGCGCTTTCCCCGGAAACGCCGTGGACATGGCCGGTCAATGCCCGGGCAGGGGTTCTTATCGCGTTGATTTGGCCGCCTGCGAAGGATATGCAAGAGCGCACCGGATACCCATATGCCAGACACCCATGTGAATGGCGCGATCCGCAACCCTTCCAGCGGCCACCGGCAATGGCGGGCCGCACCCGAGACGAGGCAGGAGACACAGGCATGAGCACGTTCGACCGTCGCGAGGAGGCCTTCGAGAACAAGTACGCCCACGACGAGGAGCTCCGCTTCAAGGCCGTGGCGCGCCGCAACAAGCTGCTTGGCCTTTGGGCGGCTGAAAAGCTCGGTCTCGATGCCGACAAGGCGCAGGACTACGCCAAGGAGGTCGTGCGCTCTGATTTCGAGGAGCCGGGCGAGGAAGACGTGTTCCGCAAGATCCGCAAGGATTTCGACGACGCGGGCGTCGACCAGTCGGACCATCAGATCCGTCGTACCATGGACGAGCTGCTGCATCAGGCGGCCGAGCAGATCCAGAGCGAAGGCTGACGCGGCACTGCGAGCCGATGCCGGCGGCGCCCGCGCCGCCGGACCCTCCCGGCTTCCTTGACCTTCTCTGGGGCCGGACATTTCCCTCCCGCTAGGATGTCCCGATGACCGCCGCTCCCTCCCTTGCCGCGCGCCTGCGCGCCGACGAAACCATCGTCACCGCCTGGTCGACGCTGGCCGTGCCGATCCTGGCGGAACTGCTGGGACGGGCCGGCTATGGCGCCGTGACGCTGGACATGCAGCACGGTGCTCATGACATCGGTACGGTACGGGAGGGCATCGCTGCTGCCCGTCTCGGCGGCGCCCATGCGGTGATGAGGCCGGCGGTCGACGATTTCGCCACAGTCAGCCGCGCCTTCGATCTTGGCGCGGAAGCCGTGATCATGCCGATGGTGAACTCGGTCGAGGACGCGTTGGCGCTGGTCGGGGCAGCCAAGTATCCGCCGGTCGGTGCCCGCAGCTGGGGGCCGCACCGCGCGGCGATGCTGCAGGGCGTGTCCCCTGCCGACTATCTCGCCGCCGCCAACGCCGAGACCGTGGCGCTGGCGATGATCGAGACGCCGGCGGCGGTGGAGGCGCTTGACGAAATCCTTGCCGTCGAGGGGCTGGACGGTATTTTCGTCGGCCCCGGCGATCTGTCGCTTACTCTTTCTGACGGCGCGAGCGTGACGCCGAGCAGCGAGGCTGTGCAGTCCATGGCCGCTGAAATCGCCGCGAAGGCGCGGGCGGCGGGCAAGTTCGCCGGCATCTTCTGCAATACGACAGCGGATGCGCGCGCGGCCCGCGACATGGGCTTCCGCTTTCTCGCCCACGGTGTCGAGATGTCGCTGCTGATGGATGCCGCCAAGGCAAAGCTGGCCGAACTCGACTGAGCGCGGGGCGTTGGTTCCCGTCGAGACCGATCGTTCCAACCTCGGCAGAGGCGATGGCTCGCCTTTGCCTGCGGCAGGCGTGAAGCCCCCCGGCGTCAGTGGTCCGTGCCGGTACGCGGCCTCCGTGTTCCCGTCGCCTCCGCTCTGGAAACGAATGGGCCCCCGGTCAAGCCGGGGGTGACAGCCTGAGGGTGTGG
>NZ_JASHIK010000014.1 GCF_030733745.1 Stappia sp. MMSF_3263
CCCCCGTATCCCTGCTACCCCGCTTGACAGGATTAGGACGTTTGTCCTAATCATCGCATTAGGACAAGCGTCCCAAAACACTGCCATCATGAGGCGCCGCTTTCATGAGGCGGCGCGTCCGGGCGGCGCGAAAACGACAAGAAAAGAAGGGTGTGGGGAGATGGCCGGCACGACGCGCGAGGAGATCGTCAGCGAGGCGGACGGGCTGTTCTACCAACAAGGCTTCGAGCACACGTCCTTTGCCGACATCGCGGCGGCGGTGGGCATCTCGCGCGGCAATTTCTACTACCATTTCAAGAGCAAGGACGAGATCCTGGCGGCCGTCATCGAACTCAGGCTGGCCAACACCCGCGCCATGCTGGCGCGCTGGGAGAGCGAGGGCGACAGCCCCACGGTGCGCATCCGCTGCTTCATCCGCATCCTGATCGCCAACCAGGCGAAGATCATGCGCCATGGCTGCCCGGTCGGCACGCTGACCGGCGAGCTTGCCAAGCTTGCCCATCCCTCGCTGAGCGATGCGGCGAGGCTCTTCACCCTGTTTCGCGACTGGCTTGCCCGGCAGTTCACCCTGCTCGGGCGCGGGCAGGCGGAGGCCGACGGCCTCGCCCTGCATCTTCTCGCCCGCTCGCAAGGCGTGGCGACGCTCGCCAATGCCCTCGGTGACACGGAGTTCGTCGAGCGGGAGGTCGCCGAAATGTGCGCCTGGCTCGAAGGGCTCGCCGCCGGCCGGCACTGAGCGGGCCGGGTCCCGCCCGGCCCCGTTCTTCTCGATCTCACGAAAAGGACCTGAAAACATGTATGTCGTGTTGCTGAAATTCGCCGAAAACCGCGCCGCCGCCGGCGCGCATATGGACGGCCACAATGCCTGGGTCGCCAAGGGCTTCGAGGATGGCATCTTCCTGATGGCCGGCAGCCTCAAGCCCGGGCTCGGCGGCGCCGTGCTGGCGCGCGGCGAGGACCGGGCCGCGCTGGAGGCCCGCATCGCCGCCGATCCGTTCGTGGCGGAAGGCGTGGTCAGCGCCGAGATCCACGAGATCGCCCCGGCAAGGACGGAGGAGCGACTGCAGGCGCTCATCGCCTGATGCCGGCCGCGCGAAGGGGAAGGAGCGCAACTGGCCCTCCCCTTCTCCGGTCAGGCGGACCTTCGGATCGCGGCGCGGATCGGTTATCTCTGCCGGCCGATCCCGACGTGACCGGAGACGGAGACCATGTACACGCCCCCCGCCTTTCGCGAGGACGACCCGCAAGCCCTGCAGGCGATGATCGAAGGGGCGGGCCTTGCCAGCCTCGTCACCGCCACGCCCGACGGGCTGATGGCAACGCCGCTGCCGCTGCTTTTCGATCCGCACGAGGGACCGCACGGCACGCTTTACGGCCATCTGGCGCGGGCCAACCCGCAATGGCGCACGCCCGTTCTCGGAGAGGCGATGGTGCTTTTTTCCGGCAGCGATGCCTATGTCTCGCCGGGCTGGTATGCGACCAAGCGCGAGCACGGCAAGGTGGTGCCCACTTGGAACTACGCCGCCGTGCATGCCTATGGCACGGCCGAATTCTTCGAGGATGCCGGGCGGCTTCTCGACCTCGTCACCCGGCTGACCAACCGCCACGAGGCGGGGCGCGAGGGGGCCTGGAAGGTCGGCGATGCCCCCGGGGCTTTCATCGCCGCGCAATTGCGCGGTATCGTCGGCCTGCGGCTGGAGATTTCGCGGATCGAGGGCAAGCGCAAGATGAGCCAGAACCGCAGCGCCGAGGACCGCGCCGGGGTAGCGGAAGGCCTGCGCCGCGAAGGCGGCGAGCGCGCGCTTGCGGTTGCCGGCGGAATTCCCGTTTAGGCCTCTTCGCGCGGTCCCGGCGCAGCGCCTGGAACCGCCTTTCAAGGAACCCCGCGGAAGGAACCCGCCCGATGCCCTCGACCGAGATCCTTCTCGCCTTTCTCGCCACCACGGCGATCTTCGCCTACATGCCCGGCCCCGCGATGCTTTATGCGGCGGCGCAGACGCTGGCGCGCGGCCGTTTCGCCGGGCTGATGGCCGCGCTCGGCATCCATCTTGGCGGTTATGTCCATGTGCTGGCCGCCGCCGCCGGTCTCTCGGTCCTCTTCCACGCCGTGCCGCCGCTCTATCTGGCGGTGAAGATCGCCGGCGCGCTCTATCTGGTCTGGCTCGGCTTCACCTTGATCCGCAATGCCGGCAAGCCCGCGCAAGGCGAGGAGACGGCCGCGCGGACGAGTTCGGCGCGCAAGGCGTTCCTGGAAAGCATCACGGTGGAAGTTCTCAACCCGAAGACGGCGGTCTTCTTCCTGGCCTTCCTGCCGCAATTCGTCGACCCGGGCGCCGCCTTTCCCGTCTGGGTGCAGTTCCTGATCCTCGGCACGGCGGTCAACGCGATCTTCTCCTCCGCCGACCTTGCCTGCGTTCTCTTCGCCGCCTCGCTCAGGTCGCGGCTTGCCCGCTCGGGCCGGGCGCAGAAGCTGGCGCGGCGGACGGGCGGTGCGATCCTCATCGGCCTCGGCGCGCATCTGGCATTGCAGAGGGGGTAGGCCCCTCCCTCAGGCCGTCACCCCGCACGCGCTCGTCACGCCGTCACCCCCGCCCACGGCCGGCACTTGGACGAAATCCCGCCCTCAGGCCGTCACCCCCGCCGGAGCGCAGCGCAGAGCGGGGGCCCATTCGTTCCCAGAGCGGGAGCGACGGGAAACGCGGCGGTGGCGAGCCGGTCCGATCCACTGACGGTGGAAACCTTCACGCTCGCCGCTACTGCCAAGAACCATCACACCCGCCGGGGTTGCCAATGGATCCCCGGTCGGAGCCGGGGATGACGCCTGAGTGGGAGACAAGGCCGGAGTGACATCGGCAGCACGGAGGTATGACGTCCGGGACGGGGCGAGGCCCGGTGTGACGGCCCCGGTTCGAAGAGACAAAGCCTGAGAGGCACCTCCGGCGATCCGCCGAGCACCACAGGACAGTTGCGGCGGGACAACAAGCATACAACCATGCCGGCATGGCATACTTCGTCTACATCCTTGCAAGCCGGCGCAACGGTACATTCTATGTAGGCGTTACCAACGACCTCGCACGGCGGATCCACGAGCATCGCACGGGAACAGTCGACGGTTTCACGCGCCGACATGGCGTCAGCAGGCTGGTCTACTACGAGACCTATCCGGCGATCCTGGATGCGATCTCCCGGGAGAAACGGCTAAAGCGCTGGAACCGGGCATGGAAGATCCAGGCAATCGACGCGTTCAATCCCCAATGGGACGATCTCTACGGCACCCTGAATCTGTAAAAAACAGCAAGTTCACCCTTTGCGAAAACGAACATGAGACCACTCCGGTAGGGGCCCACACTCGCTCGTCACACCGGGGTTGCGGGCAGCACCTCGACGCCGCCCCTCCCTCACGCCGTCACCCCCTCCCTCAGGCCGTCACCCCGCACTCGGACGAAATCCCGCCCTCAAGCCGTCACCCCCGCCGGAGCGCAGCGCAGAGCGGGGGCCCATTCGTTCCCAGAGCGGGAGCGACGGGAAACGCGACCGCCGCGTGCCAGTCCGATGCACTGACGGTGGAAGCCTTCACGCTCGCCGCTACTGCCAAGAACCATCACACCCGCCGGGGTTGCCAATGGATCCCCGGTCGGAGCCGGGGATGACGCCTGAGCGGGAGGCAAGGCCGGAGTGTCAGCGGCAGCACGGAGGTATGACGTCCGGGACGGGGCGAGGCCAGAGTGTCACCGGCTGCGCGGAGGAAGGGCGTCCGGGCGGACGGAAAAGGCCAGTTCCGCCGCCATATGGCAACGACGGAGACGCGGTTCGCGCGCGCCTCAGCCCTCGGCGACGTCCCAGAAGACGCGTCCCTCGCGATCCTCGATCTCGACCACCCAGACATCCGGATCCATGCGCCGCTCGGAGGCAAGGCGGGCGTCGACCTCCTCGCGGGGGGCACCCGCAAGCCGCTTTTCGAACAGGCGCTCGCCCGGCCCGCCCTGCATGAACAGGCTCTGCGGCGCGGGCGCATAGAAATCATGAGTGCCGTCGCGGCGGTCGACGACCAGGTAGACCGCGCCGGCCTCCTCGGCGCCGCGCGCGGCGACGCTGGCATAGGCGTTTTCGGAAAAGCATCGGCGCACCAGCGCGGAAACCCAGAAGCCGGAGGTGAGGCGCATGCGCGTTCCTGTCTGCTGACGGTGCGGGCCGTCCTGGCGCTCAACCGGTGATCGGATGACCCAGCACGCGCTCGATCTCGCGCTCGATCCGCGCGTCCGGCGCGCCGGTGATGGCAAGGCCCCGGTCGAGTTCGAAGCGGCGCACCGCATTGGCGGTCTGTTCGCCAGCATAGCCATCGATATCAATGGGGCCATAGCCCATTTGGGCCAGGGCCGCCTGGATCCGGGCAATGCGGGCCCGTTCCGGGCTGGCGCCGGCACCGGGTGCGGGCGATGCCGCGCCGACGGGCGCCGGCGGCACCGGAGCGGCGCCCTCGGCGGTGATGCGCGAGGTGGACACGCTCGCCGTCGCCGCCGGAAGTGCGGCCGGGATGGACGCCGTGGTGGCCGGTGCGGCGGCGGAGGGACGGGGCACGGCGCGGCCGGCATCGGCGCGCGGCGCGGTTTCGGGCGGCAGCGGGGGCACCGGCGGATGGCCGAAGCCGGCCTCGCCCTCGCCGGTATCCATTGCCAGGCGGGCCAGCAGCGCTTCGTCGACATGGCCGGTCTCGGCCAGTCCGCGCGCACGCTGGTAGGCGCGCACGCCGCGTTCGGTGGCCGGACCGCTCAACCCGTCGAGCAACCCGCCATACATGCCAAGGCGCCGCAGTTCGACCTGCACGTCGCGCACCAGCCGCTGGCGGGCGAGCGTCTCGGCGCTGGGTGCCGCGCTTCCCGGTTCCGCGACCGGGGCGCTCGGCGCGTCACGGGTGGCAAACAGCGGCGCGGGATGGCGGCCGGGTTGGAAGGCCATGGCATTGGCGACGATCAGGACGCCGGTCAGCGCCATCACCAGCCAGCCGCCGGCGGCGACCGGATTGTCGAGCGCGGCGGCGCCGAGCCCGGTCGGCGCCGGGCGCGCGGGAGCCAGCGGTTCGTGTTGGCGGCCGCGCCGTGGCGCGGGGGCGCCCGTATCGCGGGGCGAGCGGCTCATGTCTTTCTTCCTTGCGCTCATGCGCTGCGCTTCAGGTCCTGTTGCAGGGTCGGGACGATGGCACTGTCGCCCCGTGCGGGCCGTGTCCGCGTCCCGCGGAGTGGCAGCGCGACGCTGATGCAGGTCCCCTCGCCGACCCTGCTTTCCAGCATCATGCGTCCGCCGTGAAGTTCGGCCAGGCCCTTGACCACCGACAGGCCGAGGCCGGCGCCGTCATGCAGGCGCGACAGGCCGGAACTTGCCTGGACGAACGGCAGCGCCACCCGGTCCTGGTCCTCCGGCGCGATGCCGATGCCGGTGTCGCGCACGCCGAAGACGAGGCCCGATGCCTCGGCCCGGGCGAACAGCACCACGCGGCCGCCCTGCGGCGTGAATTTCAGGGCGTTGGACAAAAGGTTCAGGGCGATCTGGCGGCAGGCCCGCTCATCAGCCGAAAACGTCCCCAGCGCGAGCGGCAGGTCGCAGGCGAGGCGCAGGCCGAGTTTCTCCGCCTCCGGCTCCAGCATCCGCCGGCAACCGTCGAGACAGGCGCGCACATCGAAGTTCTCGGCGTGGATCTCGAACTGCCCCGCCTCGATACGGGCCATGTTCAGCATGTCGTTGACGATCTGCAGCAGATGGCTGCCCGACTGGTGGATGAGGCCGGCATATTCGGCCGTGCGGGCCGGGTCGACGGGCAGGATCGCCGGCGCCGTGCCGCCCTCGCCCGCCGGTTGGCCGCGCAACAGGTCGGAAAAGCCGAGAATCGCGTTGAGCGGGGTGCGCAACTCGTGGCTGACGGTCGCCAGGAAGCGCGAGCGGGCGTCATGCGCGGCGGCCGCCTCGGTGCGGGCAAGGTCGCGCTCGGCGGCCAGGCGCTTTTCGCCGTCGACATCGCGCAGCACCGAAACGACCTGCCCTTGCGCGTCGGCGCGGCAGTTCATCTCCATCCAGGCATGGGCCGCCTGTCCGGCCTCGCCCGGCTGACTGGCGCCCTTGCGCAAGCGGATCTCGATGCGGCGCGGCGCGCCGTCCTGGGCGGTGTCGCTGAGCGCCTTGAGATAGGCCGGGCGGTCGCCGACATGGACACGGGCGAAGAGCCCGTCGCCGGAAAGCTCGCGCGCGCCGGTGTTGGGCGCAAGCTCGAAGAGCGCGGCGGCCGACGGCGTTACCGCCTCGACCTGGCCACCGGGGGCATGGCCCAGCACCGCCTCGCCGATCATGCCGCCGAGAAGGTCGGCGCGGCGGCTCGCGTCGGCCAGGCGCGCGGCCTGCAGCCGTGTGTCGGAGGTCAGGCGGACGGCAAGCAGGGCGGCATGCAGCAGCGCCAGCACGATGGCGACAACGCTCACCGGCAGCACGCCGGCGATCGCCCCGGTTGCCGGTGCGCCATGCGCGAACATCCACAGGCCGGCGAGAAGGGCCGTCGCCAGGGCGACCATCGCGACAACCACGCGCCGCGAGCCGGCAAGGGCCGCCTCCAGCGGCGCCAGCACGAGGAAGGGCAGGACAGGTGATTCGAGACCGCCGGTGAGGCCGGCAAGGCCGGCGAAGAAGACCGCGAACAGCACGGCGGAGGCGAGATGGCCGCGCGCCAGGTTGCCGCTGCGAGAGACATACATCGCCAGCGGCAGATGTGCGGTCAGCCAGCCGAGCACCAGCGCCAGCGCCAGCGTCGTCACGCCGTTGAAAGCGAGCAGCATCGGCAGCACGGCCAGCGCCAGCGCGCCGCAGGCCAGATGGCCGCGGATAAACGCGCCGTGGCGCGCCCGCGCAACCGCGTCGCGGGCCGCGCCGGGATGCACCAAAGCGTCGACATGACTTGCCGCAAGCCTCAGCCGGTCCTGCAATCCTGGGATCATTATTCTCTTTCCGGCACGCGTGCCGCCCGTTGATCGAACCTTGCCCGATGGTCACAGGAACGGCTTAAGGAACCATGAAACCACCGCTTTTCGGAGCCATGCTTCCCCACGACAAAGGAGGCGACAATTTCGATAAAATTTGAATCAAGTTTTCGAAAATTTTGCGTCGAACTTGTCGAAAATGCGGGTTTCCGACTCAACCCGGCGTTGGAACCTGCGTGCTAGATTGTCTTCATAACGGACCCGGCGACCGACATTCGGCGACCGGTTTCCGAGGCGAACGAACAGACAGTCAAGGGCAGCAACCATGTTCTTTCTTCTCAGAAGCGCATTCTGGATCGGCCTGATCCTCCTGCTCCTGCCGATCGACACCGGCAGCGAGGAGACATCCGGCAGCGGCATCAATCCCGTGACGGCGTTCTTCGCCGCACAATCGACCATCAGCGACCTGTCCGGCTTCTGCGAGCGCAACCCGCAGACCTGCGAGACGGGCGGCCAGGCGATCACCCAGATCGGCGCCAAGGCCAAGGTCAGCGCCAAGATGATCTACGAGTATCTCGACGAGGACGGCAACCTGACCACCGGCGCGACAGGCACGCTGACCGCCTCCGATCTCGAGCCGGACTGGGCCCTGCCGGCGCCCGTGGCGACGGTGCCGGCCGACAGCGCGGAGCATGCCGCCGGCCGGACGGGCGAGCGCCGTGCCGCGCAAGCCGCAAACGTGCCCGGCACCACCGCGGTGCCGATGCCCAAGCCCGCACTGCGCGACCGGCCGGCCTGAGCCTGAGTTCAGAGCCAGAGCCAAAATCAGGCCGCCGATGCCTGACGCGACGCCTTAGCCCTTGCGGGGACAGCGCTTCCCGCAGCGAACGCCCTTTGCATTGCGCGAACTCCCGGCGGGGACATCCCGCCGCCCGCAGGTGGATTGCTGCCCTTTCCACCTGCGGGTTTTTTCTTTTGCGCCTCCGGTCCGCGCTCCCGCGCCGGCCGCTTGCGGTTCCCAACCGGCCGGCAAGGGCCTATATAGCGGGACGGAACGCGTTCACGACCAGATGGCAACCATGATCCCACCGCTCGACGACATTCTCGAAAACTTCGAATTTCTCGAGGACTGGGACGACCGCTACCGCTATGTCATCGAGCTCGGCCGCATGCTTCCCGAGTTTCCCGAGGACGAGCGCACCGACGAGAACAAGGTGCGCGGCTGCGCCTCGCAGGTCTGGCTCACCCGGCATGTCGAGCCGGGCGCGGACGGCACTCCGGTGCTGGTCTACCAGGGCGACAGCGACGCCCATATCGTCAAGGGTCTCGTCGCCATCGTTCTGGCCACCTATTCCGGGCGCGACGCGCAGACCATCGCGACCACAGACATCGACGGGATCTTCGGCCGGATCGGTCTCAAGGAGCACCTTTCCGCGCAACGCGCCAACGGGCTGAAGTCCATGGTCGAGCGGATCCGCTCCGATGCCCGCACGGCCCTGGCGGACGCCTGAGGCCGGCACGAAACCCGCCTAGCCACAGCCGTAGTGACGCGCCAGCCGGGTCAAGCCGAGCGACAGGATGACCTTGGCCGAGCGCGGCGGCCAGCCGCGCGCGCGCTCCACCTGTTCCAGCCCCTTGAGATCGCAGCAGACATCGACCAGCACGCCGGCAAGCTCCGGCCCGACATCGGCTAGGGCATGCTCCAGCCGCTGCCGGGCGGCGATGGCCGCATCGCTCAGTTCCGCCAGCCCGCCGCGGCCGCCGCCCCCTTGCGCGCCGCCCGCACCGGTCCCCAGTGCCGACCAGGCCATGCCGCGCATGCCCGGCACGATCTGACCGAAGGCGTGATCCGCCCGCAGCCGCTCGCCGGCCTCGAACTGCGCCGCATCGATCAGGCGCCGGCCGTCGCGCGACGTCCTGTTGCGCAGCCAGGCGAGCGGACTTTCCGCGTGATTGACGGTGACAATCTCCCCGGCGCCGCCATCCGGCAGACGGCGCGTGCCCGTTTCCCGGTGCTGCTCCAGAAACCGGTCCTCCCCCGCCCCCGCCCGTTTCAGCCTCTGGCGACCGGCCTGCGACAGATGAAGCGCCGCGCCCGACCCGCGCTCCACCAACCCTTCGCCGGCCAGAAGGCGCAGCAGGCCGGCATCGACGACGAGCCCTGCCGACCCCGCCGGGCCTGTCGCCTCCCCCTGCCCATGTCCCGGCCCGGCACATCGCCGCGCAATCAGGCGCACGCTCCCCGGCGCGGCGCCACCAGCCCCTTCCTCCTCCCGGTCGCGCGCCGCGACAATCCAGGACGGTGCCGCCGAGAGCCGCGCCAGCAACCGGTCGAGGCCGCGCCCCGTATCGGCGCGCTCCTTTCTCACGGGTGCCGTCATGCCGCCCGCCGGGCGCCGCGGATCAGCGCAAGGCCCGCGTGAAGGGCCGTTTCCAGCTCGCTGATCATCGCGTCGAACTCCGGCTCGTCCCGCCGGTCCTCCACCAGCCGGCAGGCATGGGCGACCGTGGTGCGGTCTCGGCCGAAGCCGACGGCGATATCCGTCAGCGTCCGCGCGAGAATGACGTGATGCAGGTACATGGCGACCTGGCGTGCCAGCGCGACACGCGCCGGGCCGCGGCTGCCGCGTGCGATATCCTCCTCGCTGACATCGAAGACCGACATGACGCAGGCGGTGACAAGCGGACCGGCCCCGGGGGCCGGACGACGCCGTCGCCCCGCCCCGGCCCTCGCCGCGCCCATCCCCTCGCCATGCGCCATCCCTGCCTCTTGCGCCGGTTCAAGCATATTCGCCTCCACATTCAATCTTAGGTTTATATTCCTATATCAATACGGGAAAAACCTGCCGGCGGGGATAAGTCTTCCCGCCCTCCCCGCACGGCACGCCGATGCCCGTTCCGCATCCTCGCAAGGCTCCGGCGATGCGATACTGGCGCCCTGGCGGGACGTTTTCGACGAGGCGCGCACGGAAGGGGCGAGGCATGGCGGGAGAGCAGCGGGATGCAGGAACATCGTCACGACCATGTCCGAAGGACACGGACCTTCCGGCGCTTTACGAGCGGGTCGCGCAACGCCTTGGCGTCCCCCACGCGAGCAGGTCCGGCAAGGAGAGCGGGCTCACCGCCGCCGAGTTCGCCCGCCAGCTGAAGTGGCTCGATCAGGCCGAGCGCGCCGAGCGGCAACTGGGGTGCGACGGCTCCTGGGCGCATGATCCCAATCGCCTGCTGGCGCTGCAACAGGCGCGCGACCTGGCGCGCACTCTCGCCCGCAAGCCGGCGCGCGAGCTGACACGCGGCCCGGAGTGCGAAGCTTCGCGGCGGCAGCCGGCCCCGCACCGGCCCGCGTTCAGTCCTTCCAGGGAATCGTTCCCGCCGGCACGTGACGGGCAAGCGCATTGACCGCCAGCATGACCACCACGGTCGCCACCACCGTGACGCTTGCCATGGCCGCGGCCAGCGTCGTGTAGCCGCCGTCCTCGTAATTGAAGATCGTGGTGCCGATGGTCTCGTTGCCGGCCGACCAGAGCAGCGCGGAGACCGTCACCTCGTTGTAGGAGGTGAGGAAGACGAGGATCGCCCCCGAGGCGGCCGCCGGTGCCACGAGCGGGGCATAGATGCGCGCGATGCGGCGGGTGAACCCCGCGCCGGACACGCGCGCGGCATCGTCGAGACTGGCATCGATCTGCATGTAGGCGGCGCTCACCGATTTCAGCCCGATCGACAGGAACACCGCGACATAGGCGATGAGAATGATCGCCAGCGTGCCGTAAAGGCCAACGCCGACAAGGGGCAGCGGCCGCAGGAACATCAGGATGAAGGCAATCGACATGACAAGGCCGGGCACGGCGTAGGCGACATCGGCTTGCGCCGCGACAAGGCCGGCAAGCCGGCGCGAGGCGCCGCGCCCGACAGTCAGGAAATAGCCCAGGATCACCGAAATGGCGGCAATCAGGATGGCGGCGACGGCAGCGGCGAAGGTCGAATTGGCGAAGGCGCGCAGCGTCACCGACTGGCGGAACAGGATCTCGGCGTAGTTTTCCAGGGTGAAGCTGTCGGCGGCCAGCGGCAATCCGTAGGTGCGCACCAGCGAGGTGGCGACCAGCGAGGCCGCCGGCAGCAACAAGGTCAGGGCCAGGAACGTCCACACGCCGATCTCCACCGGCAGGCGGGCGCGGCCGAGATCGACCGCCAGCGGCTGTTGCGGCAGGCCGACAAGCGCGTTGCGCAGGCGCCGCTGGAGCGCGCCCTGCAGGGCGACGAGCACCAGCGTCACCAGTGCCAGCACGATGGCGACCAGAGCGACGGAGCCGATGATGTCGGGGCCAAAGCCGGCAAGCCGGCGCCAGATCAACACCGGCAAGGTGGTGTAGCGGGCCGGGATGCCGATCAGCGCGTTGATGCCGAAATTTCCGAGTGCGCTGACGAAGGCCAGAACGAAGCCGGCAAGCAGCGAGGGCGCCAGCAACGGCAGGGTGATCCGCCAGAGCAGGCGCGGCGCGCGGGCGCCGCTGACGCGGGCTGCATCGCTGAGTTCGCGCGGAAAGGCTCGCAGGCCCGCGCGCACCACGAGAAAGACGATGGGCATGTGCTGCAGGGCAAGCAGAGCGACAAGCCCCTGCAGCGAATAGACCGGATGGGCCGCGCCGGGAGGAGGCGCAAGGCCGAGCCATTGCAGCACCGGGCTGGCCGGGCCGAGCGCCTGGCTCCAGGCGATCGCCGTCACGTGCGGCGGGATCATCATCGGCACCAGCACCAGGAAGACCAGTGCCGCCTTGGCGCGCAGGTTGGTCAGGCCGACGGCGAGCGCCAGCGCGGTGCCGAGGACCGTCGCGAGCACGGCGGAGAGGAAGCTGCTTTCCAGCGAGTTCCACAGCGCCCGCTGCACCGAGCGGCTGGCAAGCGTCTCGCTGAGCGGCGCCAGCGACAGGACGCCGTCCGGGGCAAGCCCGACGGCAAACAGCAAGGCCAGCGGCAGCCCGCACAGCGCGGTGACGAGAATGCAGACGGGGGCGAGGGACAGGCCCTCGCCGCCGCGAAAGGCGATGGCGTTGCGCAAGGGAAACGCCTTATCCGCCGAAGATTTCTTCGAACTTCAACTTGTTGGCGGTGTCGCCCTCAAGCGCCTTGGCGGCGTCGAAGTCCAGCAGCTTGATCTTGTCGCGCGAGGGGAAGCCCTCGGGAGCGTCAACGGCGGGATGCGCCGGCAGGTAGCCCTGGCTGGCGGCGAGCTTCTGGCCATCCTCGGACAGCAGGAAGTCGACGAAGGCCTTGGCCGCATCCGGGTTTTTCGCCGTCTTCAGGATCGCGACCGGCTCGGTCACCGCCGAAACACCCTCCTGCGGGAAGACGAAAGCGACCGGCGCGCCCTCGGCGGCGCCGCGGATGGCGAGGAAGTCGACGATGAAGCCGTAAAGCTTCTCGCCGCCGGCAATCGCCTTGTAGGTGCCGCCATTGCCGCCCTGCGGGTTGGCGCCCTGCTCCGCCAGACCCTCGTAGAAGTCCCAGCCGAGATCCGGATGACCGGTCACCGCCACCATGTGGATGGTGGCCGCGCCCGAGGTCAGCGGCGAGGGCATCGCCAGCTTGTCCTTGGCTTCCGGCTTCAACAGGTCCTTGTAGGAGGCCGGCACCATTTCGGCGCCGGTGTTGTACATGATGCCGGTGGTGATCAGCTTGGTGGAGAAGTAGGTCCGGTCCTTGTCCATGATCGCGGGATCATAGGCGGAGACGTCTGCGCCCTCGTGAGCGAGAAGACGGCCTTCCTGCTTGAGGCCTTCCATGGTGACGGTGTCGGCGATGAGCAGCACGTCCGGCTGCGGGTCGCCGGCGGCGAACTCGGCGCGCAGCTTGGCCATCACCTTGGAGGTGCCGTCACGCACCCATTCGATCTCGACGCCGGGATGCTTCGCCTTGAACGCGTCGACGGTCTGCTGAGCGTCGGCATTGGGCTGCGACGTGTAGAGCACCAGCTTGCCCGATACGTCGGCCATGGCAGGCGTTGCGAGCGACACGGTGAGAAGCGCTGCGAGCAGCTTGGTCTTGAACATGCGGATCCCCATTCGGCGTGGTCTGTCCCGGCCCGGCGGAGCGGGCGATCCCGGGGCCATATCAGCCGCATGTAACAGTTTCTTGTGCGTCCGCCCACCGGCCCCGGAAAATTTGCCGATTACGCCGATCTAGCCGACGTCGCGGCGGCCTGTCGCCAGCGGGTTGGTTCCGCTTCCCGTCTGGCGCGGGGCGCCGACCTCGCGCCGGTCCGCATGGGCGATGCCGCCGAACGGCGAGGCAATGCCGGATGCCGGACGGACAACGGATGCCGGGATGCCTGCGCGCAGGCCCTCGACAAGCAGCATCGCGGCGCGCGGCGTGATCCGGTCATGCAGGGAGATCAGCTGGCGCAAGCGATCCAGCGGCACGCTCTGGCCGAGCAGACGCACGAGAATGCGGCCGCTTTCGCTGTCGCCGGTGCCGAGCGCCCGGAGCGCCACCACCAGCGCCTCACCGCCCGTGTCGTCGACCAGACGCGCGGCCGTGTCCCCGGACAAGGCCAGCGTATAGGCAAGATGGGCGGCGAACACCGCGACGCCGCCGGACAGGGCCGCATCGACCAGCGACTTCAGCACCGCCGGCTTGAAGGCGGCATTGAGCACGCGCGGATCGCCCTTGCGGGCCAGTTCGCCGAGCGCCCGGGCCTCGGCGGCGGCAATCGCCTCCATGCGCCCGGCCGGGTCGAGATCGAGAAACAGCGCGAACAGAAGCGGAGCGGGCAGTGCCCGGCGGCTGGCAAGTTCGGGCGCCAGCGCGGCCAGCACCTGCGGCCGCGCGGCGAGAATGGCGAACGCCTCGTCGTCCAGCGGGCAGTCGGGGCGCGCGAGCAGCACCTTCAGCGTTTCCGCATCGGCATGACGCAGCAACACCTGCGCGACGCCCGCCGGCATCGCGGAGCGCCCCGCGATCGCCCGGCGCACTGTCTCCGCGCCCCTGGCGGCGCCCGTCATCAGGTCGGTCTCGGCCAGCGGGCCGGCCGAGGACAGCGCGCGTGCGGCGACATCGGCGTCGGCATCGGCGGCAAGCAGGGAGAGGCAATCGGCCGGCGTGTGCGCATAGTCCGCAAGAAGGCTCGCGATCATGCGGCGGTGCTGCACCGGCGCGTCGGGCAGGAGCTGGCGGAACAGTTCGGAAAAGATGCGCTGCTCGGCCGTGTCGTGACGGTCGCGCGCGACATAAAGCTCGGTCGCCGCCAGCAGCACGCCGGCCTTGCGTTTGCGTTCGGGTTCGAGCGACAGATCCACCACGCCTTCCATCTGCCTGTGCGCGCTCGGCTGCCCCGGTGAAACCGGGTCCTTCGACGATACCGGAGGGCCGTTGGCGGGCCCTTTTTGCTCGGGAGGACAGGACACTGGGCCGGACTTGCTTACGCTACGCAGTTACACACGCGCTCGCTTGGCCCCACAAGGGACGCACGAACCGCTTCAAACTGGAGCAAAAGCGTTAGCAACTTATTAACCGTGACTCATTCCTACTACCCTTACGGCAGATGGTTTTGCGTGACCTGCCAGGGTTCAAGGGCCGGCGATCCTGCCGCCCCGCAGGGCTCAGGAGGATGCCATGGGCACCGTGCTGAACTTCCACAACCAGGCCAGACCGGGGCGCTTCGCCCGGCGGCCAATGCAGTCCGGCCGGCATGCGCCGGCCGAGATCGTCATCTTTCCGGGCGTGCGGATTGAACGCCATGACACCGCCACGGCTCTTGATCTGAGCGCGCGAATCGGGCGCAAACAGGAAGGAGCCGGTTTTTCCGGCAAGGATCGCGACCCCGGCAAGACGCACTGAAGGCGATCTTCCGCCGGTCCGGCGGCATCAAGCCTGCCCGCCGGCAACGTGTCGCGCCCGCGACGGGAAAGATGACAAGGTGACGAAGCGCCGAGCAGACGTTGACCGCAAGCGCGAAGGCGCCCTGCAGACCTGCGCGCAGGTGGCAGCGGGAGCCGCGCGTACCGCTCGCCTGCGTCCGCAACTCGCCCTCGCCGCCCTGTTGCCGGCGCTGCTGCTGGTCGCTGCGTGCCAGCGCCCCACCGGCGATTTCGGCCGTGCCGCCCCCTCCGTCCTGCATGACACGATCCTGCCGGCGGCCGGAGACGAGCTCGCCATCAATCGCGGCGAACCGGTGTCGCGCTTCAATCTCACGGACGACGAGAAGGAAATGCGCAACCGCGCATGGTCGCTGATCCGTCCGCCCTCGGCCGAGGACTGGATCGAGGGCAGCCGCACCGAGCTGATCCGCACCCGCGTGCTGCCGGAGACCGGCGGGGCCGGCGATCCCGACCGCTATTACGCCTTCCTGCGCTCCGACCGCTATCGCTCCAGCGAAGTGCGCTACGACCGGGTGGCGGCCGACGCGGTCGCCGATGCGGCCCTCATTCCTCCCTTTTGCGAGATCGCGCTGCGGGTGACGACAGCCGACGAGGAGCGGCTGCGCGCGCTCGGGCGGCGCGAGATCTCGACCGGCGAGGAACTTGCCGGCGCGCAGGCCCGGGTCTGGGAGAACCGCCGCTACATGGACTGGGCCAGCCAGGCATTGCGCTTCCGCCTGGTCTCCTACCGCAATGCCATCGACGCGCTGGAGATCGAGACGCCCTCGAGCGGCAAGGTCTGGGATGCCAACACGGCCTGGAAGAAGCTCGCCGCCGAGGTGGTGCAGCTTGAAAAGGGCTGCGAGACCGGCAATCGCTACGGCCAGGTCGAGGAAACACAGCGCTCGCGCATCTTTTCCAACTGGGGAACGGAGCGTCCCGCGCCGGTCAAGTAGGGCGCGCGCCCATCCGGAGCGCGGTCCGGTGGCAAGTGTCATGCGATCCTCACATCGGCGTGCCATTGGGGCGCACTTGCGGGCCACCGCCCGCACCGGCTAAGCACAGGGCCGGCCCTCTCCAGCAACCGGATGTCCCGCATCGCATGTCGGTTTCCCTCCGTTCCCTCGCCAAGCGTTTCGGCACCCTCGCCGCGATCTCCGACATTTCCCTCAAGGTGGAGGACGGCAGCTTCTTCGCCATTCTCGGTCCCTCGGGCTGCGGAAAGTCGACGCTTCTGCGCCTCATTGCCGGGCTGGAGACACCCGACGCGGGCGAAATCGACATTGGCGGCACCCCGGTCGCGGGTCCGCGGCTGCATGTGCCGCCGGAAGCGCGCAATGTCGGCGTGGTGTTCCAGTCCTACGCGCTGTGGCCGCACATGAGCGTTCACGACAATGTCGCCTTCCCGGTGGAAGGCACCGCGCTTTCGGCAGAGGAGCGCCGCACAAGGGTGGCAAGCGCGCTCGCCACGGTGGGGCTTTCGGGCCTCGCCGCGCGCAAGCCCGCCTCGCTCTCCGGCGGCCAGCGCCAGCGCGTCGCGCTCGCCCGCTGCCTTGCCCAGGCCGCCGGCACGATCCTGATGGACGAGCCGCTGGCCAATCTCGATCCGCACCTGCGCCAGTCGATGGAAGAGGAACTGGCCGCCTTCCACGCCAAGACCGGAGCGACAACGCTCTACATCACCCACGACCAGCGCGAGGCGATGGCGCTTGCCGACCGGATCGCGATCCTGTGGGAGGGGCAGCTTCTGCAGGCGGACAGCCCGGAGACCGTCTACCGCCGGCCGGCCGGCGAGAAGGTCGCCCGCTTCATCGGCCGCTCCGCGCTTCTCGATGCGCATGTGGAGGCCTGCGACGGCGGCCGGGCGCTGGCGCGGATCGGTGCGACCACGGTTGAGGCAAGCTGCGGCGACCCCGCACGGACCGGCGCCGCCCGGTTGATGCTGCGCCCGGAGGACATCCGCATCGGCACACGGGATGCCGGCGAGACGCTTGACGCACGGATCGTGCATACCAGCTATCGCGGCGGCTTCTGGGAGGCGACGGCCACGCTCGAGGGCCATGCCGAACCGCTGGTTCTGCATCTGCCCCGCCCCGCCGCTGCCGGAGAACGCGTGCCGCTGACCCTTGCCGGCGGATGGGTCCTGCCCGAAACGGCGTGAGCCGCCACGCGCCGGCGCGCGGAGCCGTTGCCGCATGAAAAAGGCCGCCGTGGATACCACGGCGGCCTTTTGTCTCGACAGGGAAACGGCTTACTTGGCGCGCTTGCGCTGCTGGCCGAGGCCCATCTTCTTGGCAAGCTCGGAACGGGCCGCCGCGTAGTTCGGCGCCACCATCGGATAGTCGCTCGCCAGGCCCCACTTCTCGCGGTACTCCTCGGGCGACATGTCGTAATGGGTGCGAAGGTGCCGCTTGAGCGACTTGAACTTCTTCCCGTCCTCGAGGCAGATGATGTAGTCCGGCGTGACCGACTTCTTGACGGCAACGGCGGGACGCAGAGGCTCCGGCTCCGGCTCAACGGCCGCGCTGCTGGTGCGGTGCAGCGCGTTGTAGACCTCGTTGATCAGGCTGGCCAGATCGGAAGAGGCAACAGTGTTGTTCGACACATAAGCCGAAACGATGTCGGCAGTCAGGTCGATGAGATTGTCGTCGGCGACCGTTTCAGTCATTTTCCACCCATCAGTTAAGTCGGAACACTAACGAAATAGACCGACAAAAAGAACCGCCAGGCTCACTCAGCGTACTGTCCCGATACTAACGCGCGTGAGGATCTGACTTCGATTCTGCCGACCAAAAGGCATGCGTGTCGTATATATCGACCTAATCGGGACCACAAGAGAAATTTCCATCAGTTTCTCATGTAGGGCAGCCTTATTGCTGGTCTAATTGCCATCCGGTGGTTAGTTTTCGCGAATTCCAGATCAAGCAAATCGTGAATAAAACACATGACGCCCCGTCAACGAAGCACCTGATGGCCTCACTCAGTCGTCATTCTTGGCCATTTCGTCAATATGGGTATCCGAACACGGCCTGTAACCGGCCTCATAGGCGGCCTTTGCAAGCAGGTGGGCGGCCACCGGAGCCGTCAGAAGGAAGAAAACCACGCCGGCCAGCGCCCGCGTGATGACGTCGATCTGGTGGGCATGGATGGCCAGCGCGATCAGCATCAGACCCGATCCCAGCGTGCCGGCCTTGGAGCCGGCATGCATGCGCATGTAGACGTCCTTGAGCCGCAGCAGGCCGATGGAGGCAATCAGCGAGAAGATCGAACCGACGACCAGCACCACACCGACGGCAATCTCGAAAACCGGGATCATCGTCCACCCTCCCCTTCGGTCTGCGTCTGCGAGATCTCGTCGACGATCGTGGCGTCCCTCGCCAGTCCGCGATTGAGGACGAAACGGGCAAAGGCGACGGTTGCCAGGAAGCCGACAAGGCCGAGCGCGATGGCAATGTCGACATAGAGGAAATAATCGGTCTGAACGCCGATCGCGGCGATGAAGCCGATGCCCACGGCAACCAGCATGTCGAGTGCCACCACCCGGTCGGGCAGGGTCGGCCCGCGCACGATGCGCACCACGATCAGGAAGAAGGACACCGTCAGGATCGCCAGCGAGATGTTGACGCAGATATCCAGGAACAGCGACGAGTAGCCAAGCACTCCGCTCATCGGAAAGCCTCCAGGATCTTGCGTTCAAATCCGTTCTTGATGTCGTCGATGGTCGCCTGCTTGTCGGGCACGTCGATGCAGTGCACATAGAGCGTCTTGCGGTCATCCGAGACATCCACGGACAGGGTCCCCGGCGTCAGGGTGATGAGATTGGCCAGCATGGTGATCTCGAAATCCCGGTCCACCGTCAGCGGATAGGCAATGATCCCGGGCTTCAGCTCGATCTTCGGGCGCAGCACGATGACCGCGACACGAAGCGCCGACAGCAGCAGCTCGTAGACGAACAGCAGGGCCAGGCTGACGATCTGCCACAGCCGGCGGGTATAGCGGCTGGTGCCGACCTGCTCGCGGATGATGTAGAGCGCGAAGGTACCCAGCAGGAAGCCGAAGAGCAGGTTGACCTCGGCGAAACTGCCGGTCACCGCGCCCCAGGCGAGGGCCAGCAGAATGTTGATCAGGAACAGGCTTGTCATTGGACAGCGCCTCCGAAGACGGAGCGAAGATATCCGAGCGGCTCGGTCAGCGTCGATGCGCCGCGCCCCGAGACCTGCATCATGAATTCAGGCTGCACGCCGAGCAGGATGACCAGGCCGAGCAGGAGCCCGATCGGCAGCCAGATGCTGGCGCTGGTCATGCCGGGCGCCGGGACGAGCACGCTGGTGAGCTGGCCGTCGGCCGTGCCCTCCGCACCGCCGCGCCAGAACGCATAGATCCAGACCCGGCCCATGGCGATCGTGGTCAGCAGGCCGGTCACAAGGATCGAGGCGGCGATCCAGCCGTGGCCGCCGACCAGCGCCGCGTCCACGAGCAGCACCTTGGGCCAGAAGCCGGAAAAGGGCGGCAGGCCCGAAACGGCGAAACCGAGCATCAGGAAGACCGCCGCGAAGGCCGGGCTCGCCCGGTAGAGGCCGCCAAGCTCGCGCAGCGAGTAGGAGCCGCCAAGCCCGCGCATGACGCCGGCCGCCATGTAGAGCGCCGTCATCACCAGGATCGAGTGCACCGCGTAGAAGATCGTGCCGGCGAGCGCCGGCGTGGTGCCGATGGCAAGACCGGCCAGCATCGAGCCGATGCCGGAGATCACCAGATAGCCGAGCAGGCGGCGAATGTCGGTCTGCGCCAGCGCCCCGAGCACGCCGGTCAGCATGGTGGCGATGGCGACCAGGGCGATGACGTCGGCAAGCGCGACGCGGGCATCCGGCAGCAGCAGCGCGAAGATGCGCAAGAGCGCATAGACGCCGACCTTGGTCAGCAGGCCGGCAAAGACGGCGGCGATGACGATGCGCGGCGTATGATAGGAGGCCGGCAGCCAGAAATTCACCGGGAAGGCGGCCGCCTTCATGGCGAAGGCGAGGAAATAGAGCACCGCGACGGTCATCAGCGGACCCTGAAGACCGGCCTCGCGCGCCTTGATGGCAATATCCGCCATGTTGAGCGTGCCGAGAATGCCGTAGAGCAGGCCGGTGGCGATCAGGAACAGGGTCGTGGCGATGATGTTGAGCAGCGCGTATTTGACCGCGCCGTCGAGCTGGGCGCGCTCGTTGCCAAGCACCAGCAGGCCGAAGGACGAGATCAGCAGCACCTCGAACCACACATAGAGGTTGAAGATATCGCCGGTCAGGAAGGCGCCGCAGACGCCGGTCATCAACAGCATCAGGAACGGATAGAAGCCGTAGCGCCGGCCGGAACTGTCGACATCGCCGATGCCGTAGACGGCGGCGGCAAGGGCCACGACCGATGAGGTCAGCGCCAGCGTCGCGCCGAGCGCATCGACCGTGAAGGCGATGCCGAAGGGCGGCAGCCAGTTGCCGGCGACCATGGTGATCACGCCCTTGTCGAGCACCCTGGCCAGCAGTCCCGCGCAGGCCGCGACCAGCAGCGACAGGAAGATGATCGCCACCTTCGGCTGGGCGTCGGTGTTCTTGCGCGTCATCAGGCAGAGCGCACCGCCGAGCACGGTGATGACCAGCGGGGCGACCAGCAGCCAGTCGCCCGGCGCCACCGGGTCCATCCGCATGGCCAGCGACAGATCAACGTTGTAGTTCGAAGCGGCCATCGATCAGTACCCTTGCGGCGGCGAGGTCTCGCCCGTCGGCTCGGCCACCCGCATCTCGCTGGTGTCGTCCGTGCCGAGTTCCTGATAGGCGCGGAAGGCGAGCACCAGCAGGAAGGCGAAGAAGGAGAAGGAAATCACGATCGCCGTCAGGATCAGCGCCTGGGGCAGCGGATTGGCGATCGTCTCGTCCGGCACCTGCAGCGCCTCCGGGATGATCGGGGGCACCTCGCGCAGCAACCGCCCGGAGGTGAAGATCAGCAGGTTGACCGCATTGCCCAGGATGGCGATGCCGAGCAGCACGCGCACCAGCTGGCGCGACATCAGCAGGTAGACGGCGACGGCGAAGAAGATGCCGATGACGATCGAAAAGACGCCTTCCATCAGTCGCTCTCCCGCTCTTCAAGGGCCAGGGCGATCGAGGTGATCGACCCGACGACAACCAGATAGACGCCGATGTCGAAGAACAGCGGGGTCGACAGCGGCACCTCGACACCGAACAGGTTCAGATACCACCACTGGCTGGTCATGAAAGGCTGGGCCATGAACAGCGAGGGCAGTCCCGACAGGCCGGCGACGAACAGCCCGGCGGCGGAAATGCTCATCGGATGCAGGGAAATCGCCCGGCGCACCGCGGCGACGCCGCAGGCGATGCCGTAGATGGCGAAGGCGGAGGCCGCGATCAGCCCGCCGATGAAGCCGCCACCCGGCTCGTTGTGGCCGCGCAGCAGCACGAAGATGGAAAACAGCACCATCAGCGCCGCCAGATAGGGCGCGATGGTGCGGAAGATGATCGTCCTCACAGGCGTGCCTCCCCGCTTTTCTGCAGCGCCTCGTCACCGGCGGCATGGTCGAGCGCCGCCGCCCGGTCCTTGGTCGGCCGGACCCGGATCAGGGCCAGCACGCAAAGACCGGCAAGCATCACCACCGCGATCTCGCCGAACGTGTCGAAACCGCGGAAGTCGACGAGGATGACGTTCACGATGTTGCGGCCATGGGCGATGGTGCGGCTGTACTGCTCGAAGAAGTCCGACAGCGACCGGTCGAAGGGCATCTGCGTGATGCGGATCAGCAGTCCGGCAAGGCCGACACCGATGGCGAGCGCGATGGCGCCATGGAACAGGCGCGGCAGCATCGGCCGATGGTCGCGCGGCTGCAGGTTGAGCCGGGTCATCACCAGCGCCAGGATCACTACCGACAGGGTCTCGACCATGAACTGGGTGAAGGACAGGTCCGGCGCGCCGAACAGCATGAACACCAGCGCAACGGCAAATCCCTGGATGCCGAGCGAGACGATGGCGGTCAGCCGCGTCCTGGCGACCAACACGGCGAAAAGGCCGCTCAGCGCGATTGCCAGCACGCCCCATTCGTAGAAGCGGAAACCGGGCATCTCGAGCGTGTCGGGCCAGTTGCCGGTGAGCGTGAGCGGCACCAGCAGCGCCGCCGCCGTGACCAGGAAGGTCATCGTCATGTAGACGTCCATCCGCCCGCCCTGGAGACGCCGGGTCAGCCAGCCGGAGAAGGCGACGATGCCGGCGATGGCCTGGTCGAAGCCCTTGTCGGGGCCCCAGCCGATGGCCGCCAGGAGACGGGCCATGGCATCGCGCAGAGCGTCGATCTTCAGGAACAGGACGATGCCGAGGACAACGGTGACGACAGACAGGATCAGCGCCGCGCCGATATAGCCGGGGACGAGATGCACGTCGACCGCGACCTGGTTGCCGAGGATCGAGGAGACGACCGGCGAGATGAAGTAGACGCCGGTATCGTGCGCCAGGAGCGCGGCCGCCAGACCGGTGAGCGACAGCACAACCGGACCGGCATAGAGCAGCAACGGCCCTTCATGGGCGTGTTTCGGCGTGTCGACCTTCGGCCCCAGGAACGGCTTGATGGCGACCGCGGCGGCAATCACCAGCATCAGCGCGTTGCCGATCACAGCGACGGCGGTCAAGGTCAGCGGCACGCCTCCCTCGCCCCAGATGCCGGCATAGAGATATTCCTTGGCGATGAAGCCGACGAAGGGCGGCAGTCCCGACATGGAAAGCGCGGCAAGACAGGCGGCGGCGAAGGTGATCGGCATCGCCTTGCGCAAGCCGCCGAGCCTGGTCACGTCGCGGGTGCCGGCTTCGTGATCGATGGTGCCGGCGACCATGAACAGCGCGCCCTTGAACAGCGAATGGGCAAGCAGGTAGAGCGCCGCGCCCTCGATCGCCTTCTCCCAGCTCGTGCCGGTGAGCATCACCAGCAGACCCAGCGAGGCGACCGTCGTGTAGGCGAGCATCAGCTTCAGGTCGGTCTGGCGCACGGCGAGCAGCGTACCGACGATCAGCGTCGCGCCGCCGAACAGAGGCAGGATCGTCGTCCACAGCACCGTGTCGCCGAGCACCGGATGCATGCGCATCAAGAGGTAGACGCCGGCCTTGACCATGGTGGCGGAGTGCAGGAAGGCGGAGACGGGCGTGGGCGCCTCCATGGCGTTGGGCAGCCAGAAATGGAACGGGAACTGCGCCGACTTGGTGAAGGCGCCGCCGAGCACCAGCAGCAGGATCAGCGGATAGAGCGCATGCTCGCGCAGCACGTCGCCGGAGGCCAGCACCGCCGACATGCTCGCCTCGCCCGTCACGCTCATGATCACCAGGAAACCGGCCAGCAGCGACAGCCCGCCGCCGCCGGTAACCACCAGCGCCTGGATGGCGGCGCGGCGCGAGGCGGCGCGCAGATGGTCGAAGCCGATCAGCAGGAACGAGGTGATCGAGGTCAGTTCCCAGAAGATGAACAGCGTGATCAGGTCGTTGCCGAGCACCAGGCCCAGCATCGCGCCCATGAACATGAACAGGAAGGAGAGGAACCGCCCCTGGTGCGGATGGCCTTTCAGGTAGCCGCCCGCATAAAGGATGATGAACGTGCCGATGCCGGAAATCAGCAGCGCGAACAGCGTCGACAGGCCGTCGATGTAAAAGGAGAGAGTTACGCCATAGGACGGCACCCATTCGAGCGTCGGGGTATAGCGGGCGCCTGCCGCGACGTCCGGCACCAGGCCGGCGAAGAACAGGAAGATGCCGGCGGGCACGAGCGCCAGCGGCCAGGCCGCGTTCGCCCCCATCAGCCGGGTCAGGGCCGGCGCCACGAGCGCGGCCGCGAACGGGGCCAGTACGGCGAAGACAGTCGCCTCGGAACCTGTGAGCGCCATGAGCCTCCCCTGGAAGATGAAACACGCCGGGCAATCGGAGAATCAAATCGATTCGGCCCATCTTACCGAGTGTTTGCTAAGATTTGCCCCACATATAACCAGCACAATCCGACGGGCAAGTGATTTACGCCCCCGGAGGGACAGCTTTCGGCAAAAGCCGCGCGCCCTATTGTCGCCCTTGCAGGAAGGACCTATTTCCGGACGTTGGAAACGTCACTTCACACCCGAGGTCCTGCCCATGTCGAACGCCGACCGCCCCAAGTTGCAGAAGAGCGATGCCGAGTGGCAGGCGCAGCTCAGCCCCGAGCAGTTTCACGTGCTGCGCCGCGCCGGCACCGAGCGCCCCTTCACCGGGCCGTTCTGGAATACCTTCGGCACGGGGCTCTATTCCTGCCTCGGCTGCGGCTCGCCGCTGTTCCGCTCGGACACCAAGTTCGACGCCGGCTGCGGCTGGCCGAGCTTCTACGAGACGGTCAGCCCGGACGCCGTCACCGAGATCGTCGACCGTTCGCACGGGATGGTGCGCACCGAGATCCGCTGCGGCACCTGCGACGGGCATCTCGGCCATGTGTTTCCCGACGGACCGCCGCCGACGGGCCTGCGCTACTGCATGAACGGCACGGCCCTGTCCTTCGAGGAGGAATAGGCCCCGGCAAGGACCGCGCGCACGGGAGCCGGCAAAGCGGCGGACCCGCGCCCCGCAAAGCAAAAACGCGGCCCCGGGGGCCGCGTTTTCGTTTCAACCGTCAGGCCGGCAGGGCGCCTCAGTCGAGACGGCCGCTGGCATGGGCGAGCATGGTGTAGACCTTGCCCGTGTCCGAGGTCAGGTAGGTCTGGCTCATGATGTTGTCGCGGTCATTGCGCGACACCTGGGCCAGCAACTGCTCGAAGTCGGTCAGGTAACGGTCGACCGCCCCCCGGAACTCCGCGTCACGCGCGTATTTCTGGCGGATCTCGTCGAAGGTCTGCTGACCCTGCAGGGTGTAGAGACGGCGGGTGAAGACATGCCGCTCGCCCTGCTTGTAGCGCTCCCACAGGTCGATGAACGTCTCGTGGTCGATCGCCCGCGCGATGTCGATGGACAGGGAGTTGAGGCTCTCCACCATCTGCAGCGGCGAGCGCCCCTGCTGGTCCTGGTCGCCGGACCCCGCCTCGTCCTGCGAGGCGCGGCGCAGCAGGTCGCTGACCCAACCCTTGCCGCCGCCCTGGGCGTTGCCGCCACGCGTTTCCGCCGCCGGCTGCGCCTTGGGCGTGTCGAAGTCGCTGAGCGTCTTGCGCCGCAACTCGCCGCGCAGTTCGCCGCGCGCCGGGGTTGCGGCCGGCGCCTGTGCCTGTTGTGCCCGCGGCGCCGGCTCGGGAGCCGGACGTGAGGGCGCGGGGGCCGCCGATCCGACGCTGGCCAGCGTCGCGGTCTGCGCCACGGCCTTCTCGCCGGCACGCGAGATGTCCAGCGAATTGGACTGGCGGGCGACGATCTCCGAGAGCTCGGTGAGCGCGCGCACCTGTTCGCTGACCACCTTGCGCAGCGCGGAGGTCGACTGCTCGGCCTCCTCCGGCAGGTCGAGAATGCCGCGCTTCAGCTCGGCGCGGGTCTTCTCCAGCTCGCTGTGCACGCCGCGGGCCACGTCGCGCATGCGCGTGGTCGCCTCGGTGAAGCGCTCGGACGCATCCGACAGGGTCCTGGTCATCTCCGAGACCACATCATCCTGCGCCGCGCGAACCGCCTCGCGGGCCTTCTGGCCCTCGAGCCCGGCGGACATGCGCATGGACTCGAACTGCTCGGTGACCGCCACGGTCGCCGCCTCGGCGGCGGCGGTGAGCTGCAGGGTCACCTCGCGGCTCTTCTCGTCGGCGCCGGCAAGCGAGGCCTCGAGCTGCTTGGAGAAGCTGCGCATCAGGCTGTCGATCGCCTCGGTCTTGGCCAGCAGCGTGTCGGCCACCTCCTCGATCGCGGTCTTGCGCTCGCCCACCCGGGCATCGACCGAGCGGTTGATCTCGTCGAGATTGCGGGCGGCCTCGCTCAGCATGGAGCCATGCTCCTCGAGACGGCCGGACAGCGAGCCAATGTCGGCAAGGACCGATTCCGACACCTTGCGCAGCACCGCGGTCTGGTTCTCCAGGGTGCCGGTGGAGGCCGTCGTCTCGCTGACCGCGCGGTCGATCGCCGTGCGGAACTCGCCGGCGCTGCGCGACAGCGACGTCTCGACATTGCCGAGATTCTCGCCCGCATTGGCAACGACATCGCTCAGCAGGCTGTTCGATTCCGTCAGGCGGTTGAGCAGGCCGGTGATGTCGCTCTCCAGCTGCGTCTTGGTAAGGGTCAGGATCTCGGCGGCGGAACTGCTGCGCTCGTCGAGCTTGGCAACCAGCGCGTCGCCGGCCTCGACCAGCTTGCGGGTGGCATCCAGACCCGTGCGGGCGAAGCTGTCGGTGACGTCGCGGCCCTTGACCGTGATCGCGTCCAGGATCGCGTCGTGGATCTCGGAGACCCGCGTCGTGAGCGCCTGGGCGCGTTCCTCGATCGCCGCCACGACGGCATTGCCGTCCGTACCGAGGATCTGGGACAGGGTGCCGGAGCGTTCCTCGAGCGCCTGGTTGAGTGCATCGGCGCGGGCCACAAGGTCCTCGGCGACCGCGTTGCCGCGTTCCGCCAGCAGGTCGGCGGCGGCGCGAACGGCACCGGCCACTTCCGAACGCACGCCGTCGGCCTCGCCGGAGACCGTGTTGCGGATCTCCTCGACCGTGCGGGCCAGCACCATGCGGGCCTGCTCGCTCTCGCTCGACAGCATGCCGGCGACATCGGTCACCGTGCGGGTCAGGTCCTCGCGAACCTTGTCGCTTTCGCTGCCAAGCGCACCGCTCATCTCGCCGAGCGTGCCAACAAACAGCGTGCGGGCCTTCTCGCTTTCGGCGGCCAGCGAACGCGCAGCCTCGCCGACGGCGGAGAACAAGAGGTCGCGCAGCTTGTCGCTTTCGCCCGAGAGCGAATCCGTGGCGCTGGTGAGCGAGGCGACGATGGTCTCGGCCGCCTTCTCGCTTTCGCTCTGCAGGGCGCCACGCGCCTCGCCGACCGAACCCAGAACGATCTGGCGCAGGCGTGCGCCCTCGTCTTCCAGCTTCTGGGTGGCATCGCCGAGCGTCGTCTCGACGATCTCGCGCAGCTTGCCGCTTTCGCCCGACAGCATGCCGGTGAGGCGCTCGACCGTGCCGCCGGCCTCGGTGATCACCTCCGACAAGGTCTCGCGGGCCCGCTCGCTCTCGCTGGTCAGCGTGCCGGTGATCGCCGCCAGGCGCTCGGCCAGGATGCGTTCCAGCTCGGCGGAGCGGTTGTCCAGTGTCTCGGCCACCTCGAACACCTTGGAGCCGAGCGACACGTTGATCTCCGCGATGCGGTCGGACAGCGTGTCGGTGAGATCCTGGCTCTGGCGCGACAGGACCTCGCCGGCATCGGTCAGGCGCTGGTCGAGCGACTTCGACATCTCGGTCTGGCCGTCAACGAAGGCCGAGGCGATCTCGCGCGTGCGGGCAATCAGCGTCTCGCTGATCTGGCGGGCACGGGCATCGAGCGCCTGGTCGATGCGCTCGGTGCCGAGCGACATCGTGTTGGCCAGATGCTCGGCCTTCTCGGACATCGACGTCGCGGCCTGCTCGACCTTGGTGCCGATGGAGCCCTCGAAGGTGACGAGATGCTGCTCGATCGCCTCGCCGATGATGCGCGAGCGTTCCGAAAGGCTGGTGCCGATCTCCTCGGCACGGGCGCCAAGCGTCGCGCCGACCTCGTCGACCTTGTCCGACAGCTGGATGGTGATCGCCTGCGAGCGGTTCTCCAGAACGTCGGACAGCGCAACGGTGCGCTCGTTGAGGGTCGATTCGAACTGGCCGGTGCGCTGGTCGAGGGTCGCCGACAGCTTCTCGATGCCGCCCGACAGGGTTTCATCGAAGCCGTGGATGCGCGTGTCGAGGGCATCGGCCATCGACGAGGCGCGCAGGTCCAGCGTCGAGTTGAGCGACTCGATACGCCCGTCCAGCGTCGCGCCGAGCTCGGCGGTGCGCTGGTCGAAGGAGGCGACCAGCTGGTGGCCGCGCTCGCCGATCAGGATTTCCATCTGCTCCAGATGACCGCCCAGGCCACTCTGCAGCGCGCCGCCGCGCTCTTCCAGCGTCGCATCGAGGCGGTCGCCGATCGCCGACAGCTCGCCGGCGACGCGCTCGCCGCGCGAACCGATCAGATGGGCCAGCTCGGTGCCGGTCTCCGACAGGGTACGGGCAAAGTCGCTGGTGTGCATCGACAACGACGTGCCGAGCGTAGAGGACGCATCCTCGAGCGCCGAGCGGAAAGCCCGCGTCTGACTGTCGATGAGGTCCGCCATTTCCTGGCTGCGGTTCTCCAGGCGCTGGTCCAGCGCCTCGCCGTTGACGGAGATCGCCTCGTGGATCTTGTCGCCGACGGCGCCGAGCCGGTCGGCAAGCTCCGTGCCGCGCACGGTGATCGTCTCGGTCAGGCTGCCGGCCGTCTCGTCCAGCTTGGACGCGATCTCGCCGCCGCGCAGCGACAGGTCGACGACAATCGACTCGCCCGTGCCGCGCAGGATCTCCGCGACCTCGTTGGTGCGCGAGGACAGCGTCTCGACGATTTCCGCCCCCTTGACGGAGATCGTGTCGGTAACTTCCTGACCGCGCAGGGAAATGCTCTCGACGACACGGTCGCCGGTTTCCGCCAGCGAGGCATCGAGCCCGGTGACGCGGCTGTCCAGTGTCGACAGCAGATCGTCGGTGCGGGTGGTAATCGTATCGATCAGCTTGCCGCCGGTGAGCGACAGGTTGGCGGTGATCTCCTCGCCACGCGAGGTCAGCGTCTCGACGAAACCGTCCGCGGTGGAGGCGAAGCGGTCGTTGATCTCGGTGCCGCGGGCCTCCAGCGTGGAGGCGAATTCCTGGCCGGTGCGGTTCATGCTGTCGACCAGCGTCTCGCCGGTTCCGGTCAGGCGGGAGACATAGCTTTCGCCATGGGAGGCAAGGCTCTCGATCAGCTCGCCGCCGGCGGTGCTGAACGTGTCCGCGATCTCGCGCACGCGGCCGTCGACCGTGGCGTTGAAATCCCCGACGCGCGATTCGATCGCCCCGGTGAGGCGCTCGGTCGCCGTGTCCGTGACTTCGCCGATCTTCTCGGACGTCGCCTGCAGCTGGGCGGCAAGGCTTTCATGCGCCCCGGTGATGCTGTCGCGCACCCGGTCGGCATTGGACACGACCGCCTCGCGCTGGGTGACGAGTTCGTCGATCAGCGCGCGGATCTTGAGTTCGTTGTCATTGTAGGAACGCTCGAGCGAAGACACCTCGTTGTGCACGAGGACCTCCAGCTCGCTGGCCCGCGCGATGGCCCGCTCGATGCCGTCGCCCATGGCGGCGACCTCCCGGCGGATCGCCTGACCGACGCTCAGGATGGATTCCTTGGCAACGTCCTCCGGCTCGGCGAGGCGCAGGGCAACCTCGGTCATGCCGCGCGCGACGATGCGCATTTCCTGGGCGCGGAAAATCATCAGCGCCATGGTCCAGAAGAACAGGACGGGCACGGCGATGGCGACGGCGGACAGGATCAGGGAAGGCGACGAGGCGATGTCACCGATGCCCTGAACGGCCGCGAGTTCGCTGGAGAAGGCGGCCGAGGCGAGCCACCAGCCACCGCCCACCCACAGGATGGACAGGGCGAGCGCGAACCAGAACGGCGCCGAGGTCGGACGCCGCTGAAGCGCATAGATGAGATTTCCGATGGTGCGGCGATCGTCGTTCGCCGCCGAGGTGGGCCGGCCGCCGCCGCGACCGCGCCGGCCGTTGCCGCGCTGGCCTTCCGCTTCACCCGACGCCTTGCCGGCCGAACCGGTCCGCTCCGCGTCGCCGCGCACCGGGCTTGAAGCCCCGGCGTTCGCGCTCTCCGGAGTGCTGGTCGCGGAAGCCGCCTTACCGCCGTCTTCCAGGTCGCCGAAATCGATCTTCAGCGCCTCCTCGACAGCCGAAAGGGCAGCCTCGGCGGGATCCTTCGCCTTCGGGGGATTTGCCATGGTCAGTTCGCCTCGCGTCCGTACTCGTTACACATCGGGTGCCACGGCGCTTCACTGTGGCGCCGCAAGACCGTGCACGGCAGGCGGTTCCGGCAGAACACGCCGGAATCGATAGCCGGGGAGTGAAAACGGCGTGACGAACCGGCCTCTGGTTCGAAAACACACCTCTCCCAAACTTGCCGCACACATAAACCTAATGACACAATCCGCCGGCTCGAACAACAATTTGCAGAGTCATGACAAGGAGATGAGGGGCATGGCAGAGGCGTCGAAGCGTCCCGCGCGGACGGCGGCAACAGGCGGCAAGCGCGGCGACAAGGCCGCATCCGGCACGTCACCCGCATCGCGCGGCCCCTCCCCGGCACAGGCGCTCTGGCTGGGTCGCGGGCTCGATCAGGCAGGTGGAAAACTTCCCCTGTTCGACGCCGAGGGACGCCGCGTGGCCGAAAAAACCATCCGCGCCTGCATCGCCGCGGGATGGGCAGAGCCTTGGTTTTCCAACCCGATAAAGCCCGACTGGCTGGTCTGCCGGCTCACCGATGCCGGCCGTGCCGCGCTTGAGGGCAGCCACCGCTGACCGGCCCACATGCCCCGCAGCGACGAGCGTGAAGGACATGCGGGCACATCCACGAAAGGGGTCCGCATGTCGGCGGGAGACGGATCGGCGGCCGGTCGATCCCGCGGATGTGTGAACGCGTGTTAACCAAAGATTCACTTTGTTGGCCGGCGGCCGGGTTTCGCCCGCCATGCTTAACCTCGTTTTCGCGAATTTTAACGAGGCTTGATGGCAGACAGATGCAAGGGCGCGGAGGCTTTTCCGGCGGCCGGCATCGCGACCAGGAAAGGTTCTGCCATGATGCAGGCAACCGCGAGACAATTGGACGGAACGGCGCAGGCGGCCGAGCGGGCGGGTATGCCCGATGCGCCGGTGGATCTGGTGCACCTCGCCCGTCACACGCTGGGCAACCGGGAGCTGGAGCGCGAGGTGCTGCGTCTCTTCTCCCGCCAGGCAAGGATGATGACGGAACGGATGCGGGAAGGCTGCCAGGGCGAGGCGCTGGAGCGCTGCCTGCACACGCTGCTGGGTTCGGCACGCGGCATCGGCGCCTGGAAGGTGGCCGAGGCGGTCGAACAGGCCCAGCAGGCGCTGCGCGAGACCGGCGGCGCCGATCTCGTCGCGGTGAGTGCTGCCGTCGCCGAATCCGCCGATTTCATCGAGATCCTTCTCGACGCCTGACGGCGGCGGCACCCGCCGTCGGCGAAACCGCGCCGGCCCTTTTCCGGCGCGGCAACCTGCCACGAATGACGGTCCGGGCCGCTTCGTCCGGGGCGGGCGCTTGACGTTTCGGCGCGAATGGTTATGTCGGAGCCTGACACGACCTTCCGCAATTCCAGCGTCGAGATCCTCCGCCCATGCCCAAGATCACCTACATCACCGCCGACGGCGCCGAGACAGCCGTGGACGCGCCGGTCGGCTCCACCGTGATGGAAAACGCCATCAAGAACATGGTTCCGGGGATCGAGGCCGAATGCGGCGGGGCCTGCGCCTGTGCCACATGCCATGTCTATGTGGACGAGGCGTGGACCGCCACGGCCGGGGCGCCCGAGCCGATGGAAGAGGACATGCTGGACTTCGCCTATGACGTCCAGCCGAACTCGCGCCTGTCCTGCCAAGTCAAGGTGACCGAAGCCATGGACGGCCTCGTGGTGCGCATTCCCGAACGCCAGGCCTGACGCCCGGACGGGGCGCGACGACGGGACCCGCCCGGCCGCACGCCCCGTCCCTGCTTTCTTCGCGCCAGGATGTCCGCCGCGTCAGCCCTTGAGCGCCAGGCACACCGCGGTCATGAGATCCGCCTGCGGCGTATCGCGGGGATTGTTGAGATATTCCTCCACCGCCGGCCGGTCCTCCGCTTCCTCGCCGCTTTGCGGCAACCAGGCCGAGAACAGCCGATCCCAGGTCAGGTGCAGGTCGGCGTAAGGGCCCTTGTGGATGGCGACGGCGTAGCGGCCGCCGGGCAGGTCCCTGACCTCCAGCGGCGCCAGCGCGGCCGGATCGGCACCGGCCGGCACGTTCACCGAGGCGAAGGAGCGCAGTTCCCGCTCCGGTACCGACTTCGGGTCGTCATAGTAGAGCCCGATCATTCGCGTCCCGCCACCCAGCAGCCCGGCCGCGCCGGCATGGGCGAAGGTCTTCTCGAACGCCCCACCGATCTCGATATAGGGGCCCGTGTGCGGCAGGCCGGCGAGACGCAGCGGTTCGCGCGTCTCGATCCTGACATCCAGCTTTTCAGTCATTCCGCTTTCTCCTCGTTTGGGGAACTCCAGCACCGGATCGCGCGGCATGTCGCGAAAGGCCGCGGGCGCCATGCCGTAATGCCCGGCAAAGGCGCGCGAGAAGGCCTCCGTGCTGCCATAGCCCGCCCGCCGCGCCACACGGGCAAGCGACAGGCGCCCGGCGACGAGATCGGTGGCCGCCCGGTGCAGGCGATAGCGCCGGACCGTGTGGGCGACCGTCTCTCCCGTCTGGGTGCGGTAGATCCGGTGGAAGTGAAACGGGGAGAAACACGCCGCATCGGCGAGCGTGGCGATGTCGAGCGGACCGTCGAGATGCGCCGCGATGTGATCGACGACGCGGGCGATCCGCCTGGCATAGTCGCGGGCGGTCGCGGGCCGTGGGCCACGCTCCGTTTCCTGGTCTGCTTCCTGCTTCGGCATGCGCTCCTCCGTTCACACTCCTCGCTAAACGAGGCCACCTGACAGAACTTGCGCATTTGCGCGCGAGGAGGAAGGGGGAGCAAGCCGGCGCTGCCGGTTGCGGCGCCGGCGAGAGGCTTGCCCAATCGGCAAAGAGCGGATTCAATTGCGCCGCACTCGTTCGGGCCAATCGGTTCTTTTCCATCGATTTGACGCAAGAGGTTCAGCAATGGGATTTATGGAGTTCTTTGCCTCCATCTGGGTTTCCTATCTCACCGACCTCACCCCGGCCGAACAGGCCCTGGCCGCCCTGACCGTCCTCGGGCCGGTGCTCGCTTCGCTTGCCGGCATGCGTCGCTATTACCTGGGCGCCAACAAGAATCTCGCCGTCGAGCTGGCCGAGGAAAAGGATGCCTCGCGCAGATGGCTGAAGAAATTCAACGAGGCCGAGGCGGAACTGGCATCCCTCAAGCGCGGGCTGCCCGCCTTCTGGATGGACGTCGTCACGAGGGAGCGCCGCGACGGCAACGAGGAACTGGCGCTCGGCTTCCTGCGCGACGAGATGCGGGCCATCGCCCGGCCGCTGGCGGAGGCGGCGGACAATCTCGCCCGGCATCACGTCTCCATGGCCTTCGACGGCGACCCCGCGCATCTTTCCGAGGCGCGCCGCCATGCCCGCCTCGCCCTCCTGCATGGGGGGCCGACGCCCTCCCGCGAGGGGCTTCTGGGCGAAGTCGATCTCCTGGCGGCGGCTTCAGGCATCCCGGCAGCGCGCGAGTTCACCACCTGGGACGACCTGCACGATGCCTATCCGGGCAGCCAGGACGGGTTGCCGGCCCTCGCCGCCCTGCACACGGCCACCTACAAGCAGCTTGAGGAGGGGCGCTACCATGTGGCCAAGCTGATCAACCGGCGGGCCGGCATCATCGCCGAACGGATCGGGCAGCCCGACCATCCCGGCGTCCTTGCGACACGCTACCTCAAGGCCCGCATCCTGAACCATCTGGGCGACTATCAACCGGCCCTAGCCGAGATCGATGCCCTGCTGCCCGACCAGAAGAGGGCCCTGCCGGAGAACGATCCGAACCTCCTGGGGACACGGCGGCTGAAGGCGCGGGTCCTCGACAACCTGGAGAACCACCGGGCCGCGCTCGCGGAAGTCGAGGCGGTCCTGCCGCTCGAGGAGGCGGCGTTGACGGCGGATCACCCGAACGTATTGGCGAGCCGGCGGCTGAAGGCGCGCATCCTGAACAATCTGGGCGAGCACGCGGCCGCGCTCGCCGAAATCGAGGACTTCGCGCCACGCGAGGAAAAGGCCCTGTCTCCGGACCACCCGGGGGTCCTGGCAACCCGTTGCCTCAAGGTGCAGGTGCTGGACGTGATGGGAGACCACAAGGCCGCTCACGACGAACTCGACGCGATCGCGTCCCTCGAGGGCAAGAAGCTGGGGGAGGATCACCCGGCCGTACTGACGACTCGCTACCTGAAGGCTCAAGCCCTGGCCGGACAAGGCGAGGACGAGGCCGCCCTTGACGAGATCAGGGCCGTCGCGCCGCAGCTTGCGCGGGTTCTGACGCAGGATCACCCGACCACCCAGGCAGCGCTGCAACTGATGGCGGGTCTGGTTCTGAAAGCCGGAAGGACCGGTCATCCGTTGTCTGCCCCAGAAGTTGCGGATGAACCATCAAGCCATCTATGATTGCGTTCATCTCATGAGCGTTCCGGGGGGAAACGGGCATGGCGGAGGCGGCAAGGGAGGCAAACAGCGGCGGACAGCGCAACGGGCCTGACAGCGAAGGGCCCAGTCGCTGGCCAAGAACGCCCTTCGGCCGAGGGATCGCCGCCTGCTTTCTCGCCGCGCTCGCCATGGCCGGGGTGGCGGCGCTCGGCCACTATCTTCTTGCCTCCGCCGTTCCCTTCGTCGCCCTGGTCGCGCTGGCGACGTTCCTTCTCGCCCGGCGGGCGGCGCATCAAAGCACGCTGTTCAACAAGGAAGCGGTCGATGTCTTCTACTATTCGCTCGGCCTTGTCGGCGTTCTCGTCTTCTTCGCCAGCGGATATCCGCAGCGGATCGAGCACGAGGCGCTGGAGGCGCTGCGCCCTCATGCGGAGCGGCGCGAGGCGGCGCGCGAGGCACTTGGCGACCATATCCTTCTCAGTGCCCGCTCTGCGCGCATCCGCTCGGCCTTCGCCGGCAACGCGACCGAGATCCTTGCCGAAATCCGCCGCATGGAAGTGGCCGCCACCGTGCGGCTCAGCCAGGCCGAAATGCTGGCCTGCCAGCAGGCCGGGGGTCTCCCCCTTCACGGACTGCTCGATCCCGCCGACGAGGAGCGTCTCGACCCGACCCGCGAGGCCCGCGAGACGCTCGCCCGCGAAATGGCACGCGCCGCCTGCGACACGGCGATCGAGATGCAGCAACAGCGCATCGCGGCCGCCCGGGCCAGCACCCTGTCGCGCGACCGGTTTCTGGCCGATGGCAACCGCTTCGAGGGCATTGCCGACCGGCGCCTCGTGCTTGGCGAGGATCTCGTCGTCAGCGTCGGCGACTTGCGCGCCGTGTTGCGCCAGCCGGATGACCCGGCGGCGGAGGACGCCGCTCGCGACCGGCTCGAAATCGCATTGGCGCAGGCCGAGCAGGTCTACGAGCGCGAAAAAAGCGCGGCCGACACGACGATCGACGCGGCGCGGCTGGTGATGCCACGCGAGGCCGGGCTCATCGCGCTCGTCATCTGGCCCTATGTGCTGATCCTGCTGCTCGGGCTGAAGCTGGCGCGTCCGCACGGCTGAGCCTCAGCCCGAGGCCGCGCGGACGAACAGGCGCGTCTACTTCGTGCAGCCGTTGACGTCGGCGGCGCAGTAGAACCCGTCGGTCGAGTTGCCGCAGCAATAGGTGAAGCCCGGGCTGGTGCAACTGTATTGCGACGAGCCGCAGCGACCGGCGACAACAATCGGCGCCGCCTCGATGGCGGTGCCGGCGGCGTCGCCGAAGACCGGCACGACACGCCTTGTTGTGATCGGCGCCGAGGAAGCCGAAGGTGCGGCATCGCCCGCCGCGAGACTGGCAAGGACGATCAAGGCCGCTCCCGGGGCGGCCTCCGAGGCGGCCACGGCCGGTGCGGGACATGTCTCGAGGGAACCGGCCCGGGCGACCCCGCCGGCCAGGATCGCCAGCGCGGCGAAGGCAAGCAATGCAGCCGGGACAAACCCGGCGCGCCAGCCGTCAAGGAACAGCCGGCGGCGGTCGGTGGCATACATGTATCTGGCAAGGACTGTTGCGGACATGGCAGATCTCCATGGGCTGGAGTGCACAATCCGTCTGCGCGCCCGTCCGTGCAGGCGGTCATCTCCTCTGCCGCAGAATTATATCAGTATTTTTGACAGGGCGCGACTCTGCGCGCCCTGCCCCTTCCTCTCAGGACCTCATCTCAGGACCTCATCTCAGACCCGTGCCTCGAACACCTCGCGCGCGGCGTTGAGCCCGTTGATCGCCGCCGGCAGTCCGCCATAGACCGCCATCTGCCAGATCACCTCGAGGATCTCCGCCTCGCTGGCGCCGGCGGCCAGCGTGTGCTCGATATTGACCTTGAGCTGCGGTTCGGTCTGGCCGCCCAGCGCGGTGAGCGCCGCGACGGTGCACAATTGCCGTGTCTTCAGGTCGACCGTGCCGCGCGCGTAATGGCGGCCATAGGCCCATTCGATCAGGCTTTCGGAAAAGCCCGGCAGCAGCGCATCGTAGCGCTCCGCCAACACCTGTTCGAGGTCGGGATTCAGTCGGGCCGCGAGGTCCCGCCCCTTTTCAAGAGCCGTGCTCATGACGCGGCCCTCCCGCGTGCGCCGGCAGGGGACGGGACGGCCACCGCCTCGGCAAGCGGCACGACCGGATCGGCCACCTCGCCGCTCTCGATCCGGCGGTAGAGGTCGACCTTCTCGTCGAGTAGCTTCAGCGTGTCGGCGAGCCTTTCCAGATCCGCCGCCACCTTGTCGCGGTGGCGTTCCAGCATCTCCCGCCGCTCGCGCACCGAGGCAACGCCGGGACGTGTCCTCAGGTCCGCGTAGCGCAGCCGTTCGCGCATGCCAAGGCCCGTCGCCTTCAGCCGGTCGAGGAAGCGCAGCCAGCCGAGGATCGCCTCGTCATAGACGCGGCGGCCGCCGCTGTCGCGCAAGGGAGCCGGCACAAGCCCGATCTTCTCGTAATAGCGCAGCGTGTCGACGCTGAGGCCGGTGCGCTGCGCAAGGTCGCCGATCATCATGCCGCTTCCTCCGCCGTGGAAACCCCGAAGGCCGCTTCCAGCGCGGCCGTGTCCTCGAAGAACAGGTAATGCGCGATCTTCCCGTCCGCGAGCTTCGCCCGCAAGGCCCAGGTCGAGACGAAGAGCCGTCCCGTGTGCCGGACGCGGTGGCGGAAGCGACCGGAGGCAAAACCCAGTGCCTCGCTCTCCAGCATCTCGTCGACCTCGAAGGCCTCGGTGTCGAAGGCCTTGCGCAATTCGCCAAGGAAGGCGCGCATGCCCTCGCGGCCGCGATAGGTGCCATAGATCGGCAGGCGCGGATCGGCCTTCCCCCTGACGCCGACAATGATGGCATCCTCCGCGATCATCGGCAGGACCCTGTCCGGGTCGCCGGACTTCAGGGCGGTGAAAAACGCTTCGATGACGCTCATGGCGCTGTCTCCTTGTGTGAACAGCGTCGCATCCTGGGAGCTGGAGCGCACTCCAGGTCAACAGGCTTTTTCAGAACTTTTCCGGCAAGCCCGCCGCGCCGGCAAAACCGGAGGAAAGAGTCTTGCCGCGCCGCGCTTTCCCGCCATATTGGGGTCCAGCCAGACCGTCCGCGACAGGCGCCCGCGCCTGTGGAACGCGGCCCCGCTCCAGCCGGAACACCCTGCCCCGCCGATTGCCCCGCTGCCAGCCGGCCGGGCCGGACGGCGCGCCTTCCCCCTTTGCGACATGCGGACCAGCCATGACCGAGACGCCCAAACCCGCCGTGACCATCACCTATTGCCGCCAGTGCAACTGGATGCTGCGCGCCGCCTGGATGGCGCAGGAACTGCTCTCCACCTTCTCCGAGGAGATCGGCTCGCTGACGCTGGTGCCGGGCACCGGCGGCACCTTCACCATCACCTGCGACGGCGCGGCCATATGGGACCGCAAGACGGACGGCGGCTTCCCGGAGGCAAAGGTGCTGAAACAGCGCGTCCGCGACCTCGTCTGGCCGCAGATGAGCCTCGGCCACAATGACGGGCACAAGGGAGAGGAGTGAGGGGGAGAGAGGCCTGAGGGGGCAAGAGGCAAGACGCGCGCCTTGCGCGCACCTACCGAACAGGAAGCTCCCTACCTCCCCTGAACGCCCGTGCCTCAGTGAGCAGTTCGTCCCAATCATCGGGCGGATGCCCCCTGCCGAGGCGCTTACGGAAAACCTCATAGGCATCCGTCCTGCTGCCATACGCGCGCTTCGTCGTCCGGTCGTTGACCCATGCATAGATGATGATCTTGCGGGCCGCGTCGAAGCGGAAGAACAACCGGTATTGCTGAAAGAACTTGGCCCGGCGCCAGTGACGACGTTCCTTGCCGATCGTGTTTCCGAGACGGTATTTCTCATCGGCAGGGTTGGCCGGAATGTCCTCGGTGGTGAGCTTCAGGATTGCGGCGAGGAGCTTGGTTTCCGCCTTTGACCGGTAGCCTTCCGGGTCCTTTTCGGCGAGGTTCCTGACTGCCTCCGTTGATGCCTCAAAGGCCTCCTGAAAGGCGGGATGCTGAAGCAGCAGCCAGCAGTTCACCCTCAGCGCACCTTCGGGCCGCATCCTGCGTCAGTCGTCTTCGAGCGGCGCGTCGAGGTCGATCTCAACGCCGCTCACAAGCTCCTGCGCCTCATCAATCAGCGCGGCGGAAAGCGGGGTGACCCGACCCGGATGGCGGATCATGTCCTTCTCGACAAAGTCGAGAAAGGCGGCAACCACCGGATCGTCGTCCGCGCCGCCCTCAACCTTCTGCAGCAGCACCTCGCCGTCGCGAATGACATAGCGAACCTTGTCGCGCTTGCCGAGACCGAGCGCTCGCCGCACCGCCGAAGGCACCGTGTTCTGATATTTGTCGGTAAGAGTCGCCTCGAAGGCGAGTTGCTCGGCCATGGCTTTTCTCCGGGCGAAGGGCGATGTTAATGTAATGCAGATGCATTACCAGCGTCAAGCATCACGGCCACCGGCCGGCCACGCTCCAATGACCCCGGCCCGCATCCAAGCTATTGTCACCACAACCGCTTTCGGCCTACTTCTTGAGACAGGAGGAGCAGGCTCGCATGGCTCAGGCGGTTCTCTATCACAAGCTTGACAGCGTCTATGACGACATCACCGGGAAGCAGTACCATTTCCCGAAGATGTATCTGAGCCGTATCGAGCAGACGGTGGGCGACTGGATCGTCTATTACGGCCCTGTTCCGAAGGAAAAGGGTCGCTTCTACTCCGGTATCGCCAAAGTGGTATCGGTCAGGCCCGACCAAAAACAAGACAACCACTTCTACGCCGAACTCGACGGGTATCTCGATTTCGATCGTCTCGTCGACTACGCGGAAAACGGCGGCTTTGAGAAGAAGATGTTCCGAGCGGACGGGTCGGTGAACGGTGGACGATCGGTCCAGGCCGTCCGTCTCCTGGAACCCTCCGAGTTCGCCGCCATCATTCATGCGGGGCTTGCCAATCCGGACGAATGGCCGGACCGGGTCGATCCGCCCGAAGCCGCCAACTCCATACCCGGCTTCGGTGATGTGGCACAGGCTCCTTTTATCGGAGAGGAGCAGGAACGACCGATCATCACGCAACTGCTCAACCGACCGTTCCGGGATGCAAAGTTCCGCCAGAACATTCGCAAGATCTATGATCGGACCTGTGCCTTCACGGGCCTGCGCCTGATCAATGGCCATGGCCGTCCCGAGGTGGAGGCCGCCCATATCCAGCCCGTGGAACACGGCGGATCGGATTCGATCCAGAACGGTATCGCCCTGTCAGGAACCGTCCACTGGATGTTCGACAGGGGCCTGCTGTCGCTGGGCGACGACTTCAGCATTTTGCCATCGCGCCATCTGAACTACGATGTTTCGCATCTTCTGCACAAAGACATGACGGCACGCGTGCCGGAAGCACCGCATCTACGCCCTCATCCGCACTATCTCGCCTGGCACCGCAACGAGATCTTCAAACACTGATCCCCCCTCCTGACACCGTTGTGTCAGCATGGTGCGGGATTCCGGCGGACAAAGCCGGAACGCGGGGTTTCCGAAACCGGGCTTTCGGACCATATTGCCGCCATGGCCAAGCGACCCTCGTCTTCCTCCCCCGACCTTTCCGCCAAACGCGCCGACAGCAAAGGCGACGGTGACGCCCTGCCGTCCGCAGGCGGAGCAGGTGCCCCCCCGGCGCCGGAGGGCTTCGGCGAGGCACCGCAGGCGGCCTTCGAGGGCACGCCCCTGTCGGGATCCGTGTCCGACTGGGCCCGGCAGATCGAGGAGGATGTTCCGGCGACCAAGGCGACGCCGGCCACGGCTCCAGCGAAAGGGACGGCCGACAAGGGCAAGGACGTTGGCAACAGCGGGGGCAAGGGCGCGACCAAGGCGGACAAGCCAGCCCGCAGCGCACGCGGCACGTCGATGGGCTCCTCCAGCAGTCCGCGCGAGCGCGCCGCCGGCGGACTGAATCCGGTCGCCGGGCTCGACATGAGCCTGGAGGAGGCCGAGGCGCTGCTGGCCAGGCAGGTGGCCGAGACGAAGAAGGCGCGCAAGGGCGGCAAGAAGCCGCCGCCGGAAATGTCGGACGGCACCACCGGCCATACGGCGACGGTGCAGGCGCTGACCGACCTGATCACCTCCGGCAACCCGCTGCACAAGAACGGCGAGGCCTGGGTGCCGCACCGCCCCTCGCGGCCGGAAAAGTCGGAAGGCGGCATCCCGATCAAGCTCGTTTCCGAATACGAGCCGAAGGGCGACCAGCCGACCGCCATCGCCGACCTTCTCGACGGGCTCGCCAATGACGACAGCACCCAGGTGCTGCTCGGCGTCACCGGCTCGGGCAAGACCTACACGATGGCCCAGGTCATCTCCCGCACCCAGCGCCCGGCGCTGATCCTGGCGCCGAACAAGACGCTGGCCGCCCAGCTCTATGGCGAGTTCAAGAGCTTCTTTCCGGACAACGCGGTCGAGTATTTCGTCTCCTATTACGACTATTACCAGCCGGAAGCCTACGTTCCGCGCACCGACACCTATATCGAGAAGGAAAGCTCGATCAACGAGCAGATCGACCGGATGCGCCACTCGGCCACCCGGTCGCTGCTGGAGCGCGACGACGTCATCATCGTCGCCTCGGTCTCGTGCATCTACGGCATCGGCTCGGTCGAGACCTACACGGCGATGACCTTCGCCATCGAGGTCGGCGAGCGCATCGACCAGCGCCAGTTGCTCGCCGATCTCGTCGCGCTGCAATACAAGCGCAACGACGCCGCCTTCCAGCGCGGCACCTTCCGGGTGCGCGGCGACACGGTGGAGATCTTCCCGGCCCACTACGAGGACAGTGCCTGGCGCATTTCGCTGTTCGGCGACGAGATCGAGTCGATCACCGAGTTCGATCCGCTGACAGGGCAGAAATCGGCGGAGATGAAGAGCGTCAAGATCTACGCCAACTCGCACTACGTGACGCCGAAGCCGACGCTCAACCAGGCGATCAAGTCGATCAAGGCGGAGCTCGTCCAGCGGCTGGAGGAACTGAACGCCCATGGCCGGCTGCTGGAGGCGCAGCGGCTGGAGCAGCGCACGCTGTTCGACCTGGAGATGCTGGAGGCGACCGGCTCCTGCGCCGGCATCGAGAACTACTCGCGCTACCTGACGGGCCGCGCGCCCGGCGAGCCGCCGCCCACCCTGTTCGAGTATCTGCCGGACAACGCCCTCGTCTTCGCCGACGAGAGCCATGTGACCATTCCGCAGATCGGCGCCATGTATCGCGGCGACTTCCGCCGCAAGGCGACGCTGGCCGAATACGGCTTCCGCCTGCCCTCCTGCATGGACAACCGGCCCTTGCGCTTCGAGGAGTGGAACGCGATGCGGCCGCAGACGGTCTGCGTGTCGGCCACTCCCGGCTCCTGGGAGATGGAGCAGTCCGGCGGTGTCTTCGCCGAGCAGGTCATCCGCCCGACCGGCCTCGTCGACCCGCATATCGACATCCGCCCGGCCAAGACCCAGGTCGACGACCTCCTGGGCGAGGTACGCGCCGTCGCGGCGAAGGGCATGCGCACGCTGGTCACGGTGCTGACCAAGCGGATGGCCGAGGACCTGACGGAATACCTGCACGAGAACGGCGTGCGGGTGCGCTACATGCATTCCGACATCGACACGCTGGAGCGGATCGAGATCATCCGCGACCTGCGTCTTGGCGCCTTCGACGTGCTGGTCGGCATCAACCTGCTGCGCGAGGGGCTCGACATTCCCGAATGCGCGCTCGTCGCCATCCTCGACGCCGACAAGGAGGGTTTCCTGCGCTCGGAAACCTCGCTGGTGCAGACCATCGGCCGCGCCGCGCGAAACGTCGACGGCAAGGTGCTGCTCTATGCCGACCGCATCACCGGCTCGATGGAGCGGGCGATCGCCGAGACCGACCGCCGGCGCGAAAAGCAGGAAGCCTACAATGCCGAGCACGGCATCACGCCGGAAAGCGTGCGCCGCTCCATCGGCGACATCCTGCAGTCCGTCTACGAACAGGACCACGTCACCGTCGAGGCGGGCTTTTCCGAAAGCGGCAATCTCGTCGGCCACAATCTCAAGGCGCATATCCAGGACCTGGAAAAGCAGATGCGCGAGGCGGCCGCCGATCTGGAGTTCGAGACCGCCGCGCGGTTGCGCGACGAGGTCAAGCGGCTGCAGGAAACCGAACTGGCGCTGGCCGACGACCCGCTTGCCCGCCAGTCGGCGGTGGAGGACCGCAGCGGCGGCTATCGCGGCGAGAAGAAATATGGCGCCAGCGCCAATGTTCCCGCCAAATCGAAGGCGCGCAAGAACACGCTCGACGAGATGACCGTCGGGCGCACCGAGGTGCCGATGTCGAAGGGCCCGTTGCCGCAAAAGCCCGGCGGCAGCCCGGAAGACGACGTCAGGCCGGTGGCGCGCGGCAAGATCGGCGCGGGCTCCTACGAGGACCCGGGCGAGGAACGCCGCCGGGGCGGCCGCTCGAAGAAGAGCGGACGGCCGGGAAGATGAGTGGCGGATGATCTCCCCGCCCCTGTCCCTCAAGACCACACCCCTGGAGAACGCCGACGGGCACGACCAGGGGCATGGCGAACCTTGCCGTGTCTGCCTCGCCCGCGCCTGCCGTCCGTTCCAGACAGTCGGTGGCACCGACTACTGGCGCTGCGAGACCTGCGAGGCCGTCCTTGTCGGGCGCTCGAAACTGCCCACGGGGGCAGAGGAACGTGCGCATTATCTCACACACCAGAACGACCCGCAGGACCCCGGATACCGGCGTTTCCTGTCAAGACTGGCCGACCCCTTGCGGGAACGACTGAAACCCACAAGCCGTGGTCTCGACTTTGGATCGGGGCCGGGATCCGGCCTTGCGGCGATGTTGCGCGAAGACGGCCATCAGGTCGCTGCCTATGACCCATTCTTCGCGCCGGATCGAAGCGCGCTTGCCGAGCGCTACGACTTTGTCGTTTGCAGCGAGGTCGTGGAGCATTTTCACCAGCCGGCACGCGAGTTTGCCCTTCTCGACCGGCTGTTGAAGCCAGGCGGCTGGCTCGGCCTGATGACGTGCTTCCGAACGGAGGACAGCCGCTTTGCCAACTGGCATTATCGCCGGGACCCGACCCATGTGGTTTTCTACAGGGAGGAGACGCTGCGATACCTCGCCGCGCTCTTCGGGTGGTCATGCGAGATCCCTCGCAAGGACATCGCGCTCATGCGCAAGGCCTTTTGAAACGGGAGATCTGGCATGATGATCGCTGGAGTCCGGGGGCAGTCGACTTTCCTGTCGGGAGCGCTCCCGCGCCTGCGCGAGCCGGCTTTTGCAACAGCACTTTTCAGAAAGGGTTTGGACGGATGAAGATGTTCAGGACCACCGGACTGCTCGCGGCCTTCGCCGCTTTCCTTGCCCTCGGCGGCATCTCGCCGGATGGCGGGTTCCAGCTGTCGCCGCCACCCGCGCAGGCCAAGGTCAAGCTCAACCAGTACGAATATTACGGCTGCACCTACAGGCTGCACCACTTCCGAAGGGAACTGCAGACAAAGAAATACGCCGCCTTCGCCAAAGGCCGCGCCTTCACCATCACCGGGATGATGGGATGTGGCATGACCTGGAACGAAAAGAGTCAGGCTGCGGCGGACAAGGTCGCGATCGCGAAATGCCGCAAGGTGGCGAAGAACCCCGACAAATGCTACGTGTCCGACCGGACGAAATAGCCCCTCACCCCGGCACCACCGGCAGCACGAGAAACAGCAGCACCGCGACCGCGAAAGCGGCAAGCGCGAGCGCGTAGAGGCGGACGATGCCGCGCCGGGCCGGTTCGTGATCCGGGCCGAAGCCGTTCGGACGGAAGATGCGCAACCAAAGGCGAACGCCGTCCAACGGATTGAACGCGGCGTCCTCCAGCAGGCGCAGGCGGCGGGCGAAGAGCAGCGTGCGGACATAGCCGGCCACCATCAAAAGCAGGGCCAGCGTCATGAAGGTCATGAAGACGAGGTGGGGTCCTGTCACAGCTTGCATCCTTGCTTGCAGAAGGTGAAAGCAGAGACGAACGGCACCTTCCGGCTCCCGGCCCTCACCTGTGGCGTCACCCCTGCCCCCAAGCACCGGCACCGCGCCTGAAGGCGGCGCCCGCCCGGAACGCGTCGGGACACAACATGCATGTCCTTGCAGCGTAGCACCAAACGGCCTGCCCCTGCCCTCGTTCCGCACCGACACGGAACCCGGCCCTTGGATGGCCGGGGTCGCGAAATCTTTACATCTCGCATGGCAGGTTTGGCGCGGGCAGCGACTATGCAGGCGGTTTCGGGGCGACCGCACGACGGACGGAAGGACAGATGGCCATGCAACCAGCCACCTCAGGGCAGACTGAAGGTGCCACCCAAACCGCCGGCGATCTGATCATCGAGCTGCCGGTGCGCTTCGTGCACCAGCTGTCCGCAGCCGAAACCCTGGACGACGTGCTCGACACCGTCGCGCAATGGTCGCGCGTCGTCTTCAATGCCGATCGCGCCACCATCGCGCTGGAGGACACGCCCACGCATCTCAAGCTGATCGCGATGCAGGGCAACAATGCCATACCGATCGACATGCCGGTGCCGATAGAGGGCACGATGATCGGCCGCGTCTTCACGCAGCGCCGCCCCGAGATCTGCCCCGACTTTTCAACCTCCGGCGACCTCGACTGCGCAATGCTGAAAGCGAAGGGGCTGCAATCCTGTCTGGACGTGCCTCTCGTGAGCGGCAACCAGTGTTTCGGCACGATGAATGTCGGCGATGTGGAGAGACATGCCTTCACGCAGGCCGACATGCACCGGCTTGAGGCAATGGCCCACTGGGTGGCGGCCAGCGTCCGCATTCACCGACAGGTGGAGCGAATGGCCGTGCTTTCAGACACGGATCCTCTCACCGGCACCTACAACCGGCGCGCCTTTGGGCGGATCTTTGCCGAACTGATACGGGAACGCAAACCGGGTTCGGGCACCCTCGGCGTCGCTCTGATCGATCTCGACCATTTCAAGGAGGTCAACGACACCCATGGCCACGAGGCTGGCGACAGCGTGCTGGTGCGGGTCGGCGAAATCCTGCAAGACGCTGTCCGAAAGGGTGACCTGGTGGCGCGGATGGGCGGCGAGGAGTTCTGCCTCGTGATGGACGATATCGATCGCGAGGGCCTGCAGGCCGTTCTGGACGACATCATCACGGCGCTGCGCGACACCGTCCTGCTCGGGTCAGGGCGGCCGATCACCGTGACCGCGAGCATCGGCGCCCTGTTGATCGAGGACGGCACTGCCGATCTCGGTCTGCTGATGCGCCATGCGGATGCGGCCATGTACCGCGCCAAGGAAGCAGGGCGCGACCGGATCGAGTTCACGCAACCCGGCAGACCTGCCTGACCTTGTCGGCAACACCCTCTCCGTGCGACCTTGCCCGCCCGCGCGGCATCGTCCGGCGCGACCTTCATGCGGAGAGGATGACAGTGAAGATCCGACATGCGCCCCGCCGCCTCGCGCCGCTTGCCGCCGTACCGCTCGCCGCCGCGCTCGCGCTCCTGACTGCGCCCCTTGCCGCCCATGCCCAGCCCCTGCCACCTTGCGCTGTCGGCGGGGCATCGTCGGTGATCATCAACGGCCGGCCGGCGCTGCGGCTTTCCGATGTTGCGACCTGCCCGGCCGGCATGTTCGAGCCGGTGCCGGGGATTTCCATCGAGGGTCAGCCTGCGGTGCGCTTCGTCGCGCCGGTGAAGGGCTGCGTCGCGGGCGGATCGGCCGACGTGATCATGAACGGCGCCCCGGCAACGCGTGGCGGCGATGCCGTCTGCCCGCCGGGCTGAGATCGCCGCCAGGCGGTTCGCGCGCGGGCCGGCTGACGTCCACGGACCCGGCGCGCCGGCTGTCTCCGCAAACGCGAAGCGCCGGACTGTTGCCAGCCCGGCGCTGCAATATCCCGACCGCGGACGCGTCCGTCGCGCACCGCCGATCGGCACGTCAGTCGATCAGTAGGTCATCGTCGGCGGCAGGTCCTTGGCCTGGGCCACCCACTTCTCCACCGCGGATTCGCTGGGAAGCTGGCGAACGAGTTTCTTCTCCTCGTTCACTTCCGCCATCTTGGCGTGGAGATTGGCCGCGTTGCGGTGCTTCAGTTCCTTGACCGTGTCGACGCCGGCGGCCTCGAGCAGTTCGGAATATTCCTCGCCGACGCCGCTGATGCGCATCAGGTCGGCCATATTGCCCCACTTCAGGATGCGCTTGTCGTCAATGCCGGTTTCCTCGGCCAGCGCCTTGCGCCCCTTGGGGTCCTTGGCACGCTCCAGATAGGCTTCCGTCGTCTTGATGCCGATAGCCTTCAGCTTCTCGGCATAGACCGGGCCGATACCCTCGATCTCGTCAATGGAATAGGACATCTCGCATCTCCACAATGACCCGGCGCACCATGCCGGATTTCAAAACGACCGGACGATGCCGCCCGGCTTCACAACACCCGGCCTCACAACACCTGGCCAAGGCCCGGAATGGCGTCGACCACCTGGTCAACCACATCGGCTCCCGCCCTCTCGCGGGCGATGCCGACAAGCTCGCGCGTTACCGTCTGCACCTGGCCCATGTCGAGGCCGGCGCTGGTCAGCTCGTTGAGCGCCGCCATGGCGCCCATGCCGCCGCCGAGACTGCCGCCGAGCTTGCCGGCAAGGCCGCCGAGAAGACCGCCCGGCGCATCCGTGCCGGCGACAAGGTCGCGGGCGCCCGGCAACGCGTCCAGCAGCTGGCTCACCTTGTCCTGCGGTCCGTCGCGATTGAGGAAATTGAGAATGATGCCCACCGCCTCGCGCGCCAGGTCCTCGTTGATTCCGGCCGCGGCGGCAATCCGCCTGATGATCTCTTCCATTCTTCCCCCTTGGAATCGAAAGAAAGTGTCAGTCCAATCTGACACGAGAGCCGGGCCGTTCACAACCGCTATACAGAGCCCCATGCGCGCGTTACATGACAAACGCGCACTTGCCGCGACGGGGCGCGCGATCTTCAGGGCAGCGGAGGCGAGAAACGTGCAGGACGCAGACAGGATCTTCATCGGCGGTTCGGACAAGCCGGAATATCTGACGCTGAAGCTGGCCAACCGGCACGGGCTGATCACCGGCGCCACCGGCACCGGCAAGACCGTCTCTCTGCAGATCCTCGCGGAAGGGTTTTCCAATGCCGGCGTGCCGGTCTTCTGCGCCGATGTGAAGGGCGATCTTTCCGGCATTGCAGCGCCCGGCGAGAAGAAGGACTTCCTGGAAAAGCGCGCCGCGCAGATCGGCTTCACGCAGGATTACATCTACGAGAACTTCCCGACGATCTTCTGGGACCTGTTCGGCGAACAGGGTCATCCGATCCGCGCCACCGTCTCGGAAATGGGGCCGCTGCTGCTGGCCCGGCTGATGGACCTCAACGCGACCCAGGAAGGCGTCCTCAATGTCGCCTTCGAGTTGGCCGACGACGAGGGCCTGCTGCTGATGGACCTGAAGGACCTGCAGGCGCTGCTCGCCCATGTAGCGGAGCGCGCCTCGGAACTGTCGCGGGTCTACGGCAACGTCTCCAAGGCCTCCGTCGGCGCGATCCAGCGCCAGTTGCTGGTGCTCGACCGGCAGGGCGGCGATGCCTTTTTCGGCGAGCCGGCGCTCGACATCCGCGACATGATGCGCACCACCCGCGACGGGCGCGGCGTCGTCTCGGTGCTTGCCGCCGACAAGCTGATGGGCGCACCGCGCCTCTACGCCACCTTCCTCCTGTGGCTGCTGTCGGAGCTGTTCGAGGAACTGCCCGAGGTCGGCGACCCTGAAAAGCCGCGCCTCGTCTTCTTCTTCGACGAGGCGCACCTGCTGTTCGCCGAGGCGCCCAAGGCGCTTCTGGAAAAGGTCGAGCAGGTGGTGCGGCTGATCCGCTCGAAGGGCGTCGGCGTCTATTTCGTCACGCAGAACCCGCTCGACGTGCCGGACACGGTTCTCGCCCAGCTCGGCAACCGGGTGCAGCATGCCCTGCGCGCCTACACCCCGCGCGAGCAGAAGGCAGTGAAGGCGGCGGCCGAGACCTTCCGCCCCAATCCCGACCTCGACACGGAACGCACCATCATGGAACTGGGCGTCGGCGAGGCGCTGGTCTCGACGCTGGAAGGCAAGGGCATTCCCTCCATCGTCCAGCGCACGCTGGTCCGCCCGCCCTCCTCCCGGCTCGGCCCGATCAGCGACGCGGAACGGCGCGAGATCCTGGCGGCGAGCCCGGTCGGCCATCTCTACGACCAGACGGTGGACCGCGATTCGGCCTTCGAGGTGCTGAAGCGCCGGGCCGAGGAAGCGGCGCGCATGGAGGCGCGACAGCAGGAACGCGAGGAACAGGAGACCGCGCGGCGCGGCGCGCCCCGGCGCACGCGCTCCGGCTTCGAGATCCCCGATTTCGGCCTCGGCGACCGCCCGGCGCCTTCGCGCAGCCGGACGCGCAGCAGCCGCTCGCGCTCCGACAGCGTTGCCGACGCGGCGGTGAAGTCGGTGGTGCGCTCGCTCGGTTCGGCCCTCGGCCGGGCCCTGGCACGCGGCGTCCTGGGCTCGTTCAAGCGCGGCTTCTGAGCAGCGTAGGGGACATCGCCGTGCAGCGCGCCGTGCCGCGCGACGGAGGTTCCAAACCGCTGCTGCGCCTTGCCACGCCTGCCGTTCTGTGTCCTTCTAGGCGTCCTCATTCGCGCCGCCGGAGATTGCAAGAACCGGTCGCCGCACCCTTCACAGCGGAGCTTCCCCATGTCCGATCTCGACCGGGTCCTGTCTCGAATCGATTCCGATTTCGACAATTCACTCGCCCGCCTCTTCGACCTCTTGCGCATCAAGAGCATCTCCACCGATCCGGCCTTCAAGGCCGACTGCCGGCAGGCGGCGGACTGGCTGGCGAGGGAACTGACCGCGCTCGGCATCGATGCGGACGTGCGCGACACGACCGGCCACCCGATGGTCGTCGGTCATCGAAAGTCCGAGGACAAGGATGACGGCAAGACCGGTCCGCATGTGCTGTTCTATGGCCATTACGACGTGCAGCCGGTCGACCCGCTCGACCTGTGGGAGCGCGATCCGTTCGACCCGGTGGTCGTGACCCGCGAGGACGGCTCGAAGATGATCGTCGCGCGCGGCGCCGCCGACGACAAGGGCCAGCTGATGACCTTCGTCGAGGCGGCGCGTGCCTGGATCGCGGAGACCGGGGGCCTGCCTGTCCCCGTTTCCGTGCTGCTGGAGGGCGAGGAGGAGTCCGGGTCGCCCTCGCTGCATCCCTTCCTGACCGCCAACAAGGACGAGCTTGCCTGCGACCTGGCGCTTGTCTGCGACACCGGCATGTGGGACAGCGAGACGCCGGCCATCACCACCATGCTGCGCGGTCTGGTGGGGGAGGAAATCACCGTCACCGCCGCCGACAAGGACCTGCATTCGGGCATGTATGGCGGGGCGGCGCGCAACCCGCTGCATGTCCTGTCCACGGTTCTGGCCGGCCTGCATGACGAGACCGGCCGGGTGACGCTGCCGCATTTCTACGACGGTGTCATCGAGATGCCCGAGGACGTGCGCGCCCTTTGGGACAAGCTCGGTTTCGACCACGAGGCCTTCCTGGGCGGCGTCGACCTGAAACACCCGGCCGGCGAGGCAGATCGCGGCGCGCTGGAGCAGATCTGGACGCGGCCGACCTGCGAGGTGAACGGCGTGTGGGGCGGCTATACCGGCGCCGGCTTCAAGACGGTGATCCCGTCCCAGGCCCATGCCAAGGTGTCCTTCCGCCTCGTCGGCGACCAGGATCCCGACCAGATCCGCCTCGCCTTCCGCACCTATGTGCGCGAGCACCTGCCCGACGATTGCACGGTCACCTTTGCCAAGCACGGTGGCAGTCCGGCGCTGCGCCTGCCGTTCGATAGCGACGCGCTGGCCAAGGGCCGCAAGGCGCTGGCCGACGAGTGGGGCCGCGAGGCGGCGCTGATCGGCTGCGGCGGCTCGATCCCGATCGTCGGCGATTTCAAGACCATGCTCGGCATGGATTCGCTGCTGATCGGCTTCGGCCTCGACGACGACCGGGTGCACTCGCCCAACGAGAAATACGAGATGACGAGCTACCACAAGGGCATCCGCTCCTGGGCGCGCGTCCTCGGCGAGCTGGCGAAGGGCTGAGCCGATGAAATCCATCTGCGTCTTCTGCGGTTCCAGCATGGGCGCGAAGCCCGCCTATCGCGAAGCGGCGGTGGCGACCGGCGAGGCGATCGCCCGCTCCGGTCGTCGCCTCGTCTATGGCGGGGCCAGGGTCGGGCTGATGGGGGCGGTCGCCGACGGGGCGCTCGCCGCCGGCGGCGAGGTGATCGGCGTGCTGCCGATCGCCCTGCAGGAAAAGGAACTGGCCCATACCGGCCTGACCGAGCTGCACGTCGTCAAGTCCATGCATGAGCGCAAGGCGATGATGGCCGACCTTTCCGGCGGTTTCATCGCCCTTCCCGGCGGCGCCGGCACGCTGGAGGAGCTGTTCGAGGTCTGGACCTGGGGCCAGCTCGGCTATCACCGCAAGCCTTGCGGCTTCCTCAATGTCGACGGCTTCTATGACGGGCTGCTGACGTTCCTCGACCTGCAGCGGGACGAGGCGTTCGTGAAGCCGGAAATGCGCGACATGGTGCTGGTGGCGGACAAGCCGGCCGCGCTCCTCGACCTGTTCGAGGGCTACACGCCGCCGGCGACGCCAAAATGGATCGAACGCTCCGAGACGTGAGCGGCCACGCGAACGGACCGGGAGAGCCCAGCTCTTCCGGCCCCTATTCCTCGGGCTCGGTCTCGAAGCGCAGCGGAAACCCGTGCGCCTTGGCGGCATCGGTCGCCCGGCCCGCCTTGGTCTCGGCCACGTCGCGCGGAAAAACCGCAACGACGCAGAGCCCCAGCTTGTGGGCGGCCAGCATCACCTGGAAGGCTTCGTCATCGCTCATGCGGAACTCCGCCTTGAGCACGGCCACGACGAATTCGCGCGGCGTGAAGTCGTCATTGACCAGCAACACCTTGTGCAGGCGCGGCCGCTCGGTCCGGGTCTTGCGCTCCGGCTTCAGGATGGTCGACTTGTCGCTCATGATTGCGCTTTTTACCACAGGGCGCGGCGGCATGCATCCATCCCGCGTCGGTGCTCTTGCGCTCTTGCCTTCCCGGGCCAAAGTGCCTACCTCCGCGTGATGCTGAAAAACTCCTCATCCCCCGCCGCCGACGCCGCTCCCCGGGCCTCCGCTCCCCGCGCTGAAAAGCGCGACACGACGCACGAGATCCACGGCATCACCCGCCACGATCCCTATGCCTGGCTCCGGGCCGGAAACTGGCAGGAGGTGATGCGCGCGCCCGACACGCTCGACGCCGACATCCGCGCCTATCTGGAGGCGGAAAACGCTCATCTGGAAGCCGGCATGGCCGACACGGAAGCGCTGCAGGGCACGCTCTTCACCGAGATGAAGGGCCGCATCAAGGAGGACGACAGCTCCGTCCCCTCGCCCGACGGCCCCTTCGCCTATGGCGTTTCCTATGTCACCGGCGGCCAGCATCCTCGCCTCGTGCGCATGGCCCGCGAGGCGGCGGACAAGGGCGGCGAAGCCGAGGAAGTGCTGATCGACGGCGACAGTGAAGCCAGCGGCAAGGCCTATTTCCGTCTTGCCGGCGCCATGCACTCGCCCGACCACTCGCAGCTTGCCTGGGCCTTCGACGACAAGGGATCGGAATTCTACACGCTGCTGGTGCGCGACCTGAAGAGCGGGCGCGACCTCGACCAGCGCATCGAGGACACCGGTGGCGGCGGCGTCTGGTCCGCCTGCGGACGCCACATCTTCTATGTCCGCCTCGACGCCAATCACCGGCCCTCCAAGCTCTTCCGCCACGAGGTAGGATCCGACCCGGCCGGTGACGTACTGGTCTACGAGGAAACCGATCCCGGCTTCTTCATGGGCGTCGGCAAGACCCAGTCGGGCCGTTTCATCACCGTAGACATCCACGACCACGAGACCTCGGAAGTCCGCCTGATCCCGGCCGGAGACCCGACCGCCGAGCCGCGCCTCGTCGCACCGCGCGAGACGGGCACCGAGTATTCGGTCGAGGACGACGGCGCCGGAACGCTGTTCATCCTCACCAATGCCGGCGGCGCCGAGGATTTCCACATCGTCACCGTCGACGCCGAGACGGCGCTGGCAGCACCGGGGCGCGATGGCTGGCGGGACGTTGTCGCCCACCGGTCCGGCCGGCTGATCCTCTCCCACACCGTCTATGCCAAGCACATGGTGCGGCTGGAGCGCGAGGACGGGCTGCCGCGCATCGTCATCCACCGGCTCGCCGATGGTCTCGAACATGCGATCGCCTTCGACGAGGAGGCCTATTCGCTGGGCATGTCGGACGGCTACGAGTTCAACACCAACCGGATCCGCTTTACCTATTCGTCGATGACGACGCCCGGCCAGGTCTTCGACTACGACATGGAAACCCGGGCGCGCACCCTGCGCAAGACGCAGGACGTGCCCTCCGGCCACGATCCGGCCGACTATGTGACCCGCCGCATCCACGTGCCGGCCGAGGACGGGGAGAGCGTGCCGGTCTCCCTGCTCTACCGCAAGGACACGCCGCTCGACGGCTCCGCCCCCTGCCTGCTCTACGGCTACGGCTCCTACGGCATCGCCATCCCAGCGAGCTTCAACACCAACTGCCTGTCGCTCGCCGACCGCGGCTTCGTCTACGCCATCGCCCATGTGCGCGGCGGCAAGGACAAGGGCTTTCGCTGGTATGCCGCCGGACGGCGGGCGGAGAAGGCCAACACGTTCACCGATTTCATCGCCGCCGCCCGGCATCTGGTGGCTGAGGGCTTTACCTCCGCCGACCGGATCGTCGCCCAGGGCGGCTCCGCCGGCGGCATGCTGATGGGGGCGGTCGCCAACATGGCACCGGAGGCCTTTGGCGGCATCATCGCCGAAGTGCCCTTCGTCGACGTGCTCAACACCATGCTCGACGACACGCTGCCGCTGACCCCGCCGGAATGGCCGGAATGGGGCAACCCGATCGCCTCGGAGGCCGACTACCGCACGATCGCGGCGTATTCGCCCTATGACAACGTCACGGCGCAGGCCTATCCGGCGCTGCTTGCCGTCGGCGGGCTGACGGACCCGCGCGTCACCTATTGGGAACCGGCGAAGTGGGTGGCGCGGCTGCGCGAGTTGCGCAGCAACGACGCGGCGCTCTACCTGAAGACCAACATGGAGGCCGGCCATGGCGGCGCCTCCGGCCGTTTCGACCGGCTCAAGGAAGTGGCGCTGGTCTATGCCTTCGCGCTGAAGGTTACCGGCAGGGCGTGAGCGCCGCCGGTTGAGGCGAGCATGTCGTGGTGTCCACGGTGGTTGCCGGCGTCCCGACAGGAGGTTGCATGTCGCTGAAAATCGTCCGCCGCCTGCTTCCGGATTTCGGCACGACCTACGGCCCTTCCGGCGAGGGGCCGTTTCCCGCCATCATGGTCCTGCACGGCTCGGAAGGCGCGTGGTCGGGGTGGAGCCATCGCAACGCGGTGCTGCTCGCCGCCCACGGCTTCCTCGCCTTCCCCTTCCCCTATTCGAAGGGTGGCAACGCCTGGAATGCGGGCTCCATCGCCAACGTGCCGCTCGAGCGCACGGCCGAGGCGCTGGAGGCGCTGCGCGCCTTTGCGCCGGTGGGCGAAAAGGTCGGCCTTTACGGCGTCTCGCGCGGGGCGGAACACGCCCTGCTGCTGACCTCCCTGATGTTGCGCGACGGTGTCGGGAGCGTGCCGGACGCGATCGCCGTGCACAGCGCGCCCGATGTCATCTGCGGCGCCTTCGACGGACGAAAATGGCGCGATGCCGGCGACCCCGGCTGGCAACCCTGGGATCCCGCCGAACGCGCCTGGACCTGGCGCGGATCGAGCGACGACCTGCTTCCGACAATGCCGATCGAGATCGAGCGCTATGACGGGCCGCTGTTTCTCAGCCACGGCACCGCCGACCGTGTCTGGTCGGTCGAGATGACGCGCCGGCTGGCCGCACGGCTGCGTGCTCAAGGGCGGGAACCGGAAGTCCACTATCACGAGGGCGAGGATCACATTCCGCGCAGCGAGGCGGAAAACGGGCATCACGAGAAGCTGATCGACTTCTTCGGTCGGACCCTCGCCGCGTGACCACCGCCGCGCAGGCTACCGACCTACCGTCCGCAGGTTTTGATGCCGAGGAGCGTATAGGCCGGGCACCATTTCAGGAACGCCGTCAGAAGCGGCAGGACGCCGATCCAACCGACCCATTTCCAGTCGATGCCGTCCGGTCCGAACACCGCGAAGGCAATCAGCGCCAGGCCGACGACGATGCGGGCGATCCGGTCGGCGGTGCCGACATTGGTGGTGAAGATCGTCATGGCAAGAACACTCCCGTTGGGCCTGCCGCCACGCCGCCATCCTGCATGAGCGGGTTGCGGTCAAAGCCGTTAAATTTTCGATTATTCGAAAATAAAGAACCTCTCCTTGCCACACAAGCAATGCCCGCCGCGACAGATTGACAAGGCCTCTCCAGGCGGGGCATGCCGACGCATCGGCGCCATGGACAGGACCGCACGGCTCGCTTATGCCGGCGGGAGCCCTGCCGCCATCCCCTTCCCGCCCGGAACCTTGTCGTGATCCAGCCCGCACCGCCGTTTCCAACGCATGACCGTATGATCCACGCGCAGACGGGCGCCTTCTTCGCCCGGTTGTGGTGGGAGAATGCCGCTCTCGACGATGCGCCGCCGCCCTTTCTGCTGTTTCACGATTCACTTGGCTGCACGGATCTCTGGCGCGGCTTTCCGCAGGCGCTCGCCGCTGCCAGCGGCCAGCCCGTCATCGCCTATGACCGGCCGGGCTTCGGCCGCTCCGATCCTTTTCCCGGCCCGCTGCCGGCGGATTTCATCGCGGCGGAGGCGGAAGGTGTCGTGCCGCTGCTGCGCCGGCAATTCGGCTTTACCCGCTTCATCGCCTGCGGCCACAGCGTCGGCGGTGGCATGGCGGTGGAGACAGCGGCACGACATCCGCATGCCTGCCTCGTCGTCGTCACCATGGGCGCCCAGGCCTTTGTCGAGGACCGTACGCTGGCCGGCATCCGCACCGCGAAGGCCGGTTTCGGCGAAGCTGAAGGCCTCGCCCGGCTTGAGCGATACCACGGCGACAAGGCCCGCTGGGTGATCGATGCCTGGACCGAAACCTGGCTCTCGCCCGCCTTCGCCGGATGGACGCTGGATGCCGCCCTCGCCCGCGTCGCGTGTCCTGTCCTGGCGATCCATGGCGAGGCCGACGAATTCGGCTCGGCGGAACATCCCCGCCGCATCGCCGCAGGCCGGGGCCGGGCGGAGATCCTGGCCGGGATCGGGCACAATCCCCACCGCGAGGCCGAGGAGCAGGTGCTGCGACTGATCGGCGAATTCGTCAGCGAAGTCGCCGGCTGAACCGGACGACGCCACCTTCGACGCGAGCCGGCATCATCATTTGGCCCCGATCATTCTCCCTGATGCGGGCAGCGCAGTCCCGCCGCATCGCGCCAACGTGACGGCCTTGCCCATGGCGCGGCGGCCCTGCCCGCGCTATCTGTTCGGGACGGCGCCACCCAGGACAGAACCACTGGCGATCAAAGACATATCGAGGACATCATGCCCGTTTGCACCACGCCTTCCCGCAGGATCCAGCGCACCGCCGGAGCATGGCGCTCCATGTCGGTCGCGATGGCGCTGGCGGCTGCCCTGGCCCTTCCCCAGACCGCGTCCGCCCAGGCCGGTTTCTTCGGCCAGCTGCTCTTCTCGCCGACCTATGACGAGGACCACGTGCCGGACACCTATGGTTCGGAGGCCGACTGCCGCAACCCCTCGTCCGGCCCCTGGCGCGGGCTGATCGGAGGACGCAAGAATGTCGACCTGAAGACGTTGCAGTTCTCACGCGAGGGCTGCTTTCGCACCGAGGCCCAGTGCCGCGCCTTCCTCGACTATATTTCCGGTTTCCTGACGATGACCTTCACCCGCGAATGCCGACACCGCTGAGCCGGGCGTCCCCGCGGCATGCGGACATGAAAAAGGCGGGCCACGGGGGCCCGCCTTTTGTCACTCTGCCGTCCTTCAGGATCAGGAGGCGGCCTGGAACAGCTCGTCGACATAGTCCCAGTTGATCAGGCTGTCGACGAAGGCCTCCAGATACTTCGGGCGGGCGTTGCGGTAGTCGATGTAATAGGAGTGCTCCCACACATCGACGCCCAGCAGCGGCGTCGCGCCGTGCACCAGCGGGTTCTCGCCGTTCGGCGTCTTCATCACCGCAAGCTTGCCGTCCTTCAGCGCGAGCCACGCCCAGCCCGAGCCGAACTGCGTCGTGCCGGCCGCGATGAAATCGGCGCGGAACTTGTCGTAGCCGCCGAGATCGGCGTCGATCTTCGCCGCAAGCGCTCCGGGAAGCTTGGTGCCACCGCCATTCGGCTTCATCCACTTCCAGAAGTGGATGTGGTTGAAATGCTGGCCGGCATTGTTGAAGAGGCCGGCGTTCTTGCCGAAGCTCTCCTTGACCACATCCTCGAGCGACTTGCCCTCAAGGCCGGAATCCTTCAGCAGGTTGTTGCCGTTGGTCACATAGGCCTGATGGTGCTTGTCGTGGTGATACTCGAGCGTCTCGGCCGACATGTAGGGGCCGAGCGCGTCGTAGGCGTAAGGCAGGTCCGGGAGTTCAAAAGCCATGAAGTCGTCCTCCGGGTGGGGGCGCAGGGGATGGAACCGGCGAAGGAGACGACGGCCGGGCGGGAAATGCCCGGTGGCGCCGTTGCCGCGATCGCCTGCGCGGTTGTAGGGCATATGTCCGGCAGCCGCGTGACAGCCGGTCACAATGTCGGCGCCGCGCGGCCGAGAGCCGTCGGCGCCTGTCACAAAAGGCAAAATAGGCACGCGATCTTCAATCGGCAACGGGCTGGCGGGCGATTTCCCCTCAAAGCGCCGTCCGCGACCGCGTTTCGATGCGGCGCGCGGCAACCATGCGGCCGCCGGAGCCGACAGCCAGGTTCAGGCGAGCGCCAGCAGCCCCTCGAGATCGGCAAGCACGGCGACCGGCGGCAGGTCGGCATATTCGTCGGCCGCACCGGCCCGGTTGATCCACACGCTGCGGAAGCCGAAGGCGGTGGCGCCGGCAATGTCCCAGCGGTTGGACGACTGGAAGGAGACCGCTTCGGGATAGATGCGGAAATGATTGGTGACGAGTTCGTAGACGTCCTGCCGCGTCTTGTAGGTCTTCAAGAGGTCGGTGGAGAAGACCTCGTCGAGCAGGTCGTCGATACCGGCGGCGCGAGCGGCCGATTCCAGCATGGCCGGCGAGCCGTTGGAAAGGATCGCCACCCGGTTGCCGTCGTCCTTCAGCCGCTTCAGCACCGTCGGCACCTCCTGGTAGCAGTCGAGCTTCCAGTAGGCGTCGAGAAGGCGCTGGCGCAGGCCCGCATCGGTCTTGCCGGTGATCGCCATCGCTGTGTCGAGCGCCTGTTCGGTCAGGGTCCAGAAGTCGAGATAGCGCCCCATCAGCGCCCGCGTCCACGAATATTCGAGCTGCTTCTCGCGCCAGAGTGCGGAGAGCCGTGTCGCTTCGGCACCAAGATCGCCGGCGTGCCGGCGCACGGCCGCATGCACGTCGAACAAGGTGCCATAGGCGTCAAAGACATAGGCGGAGACAGGCTTGGGGCTGGACAGCGACATGGGAAGGCCTTCTCGGAACTGCCGTTTTTTTATTCACCTGCCAAGCAAACAGCCATAACACCTGAAGGTCAATGCTTTTGTGCAGCGCACAAGAAGCCGCCCCGCCGGAACTCTCCGACAACGCGTCGCCGACCGCCTTGCGAGCACGACTGCCTTGCCGCCCCCGTCCCGCTCGCCGCGTTCACGCCGCGGGCGGCGGCAGCACCATCCGGCCCGTCTCGTCGAGCGGCCAGCCGGGATTGTGGGCCAGTTCCAGCAGGTGGCCGCCCGGAATGCGGACATAGCCCGAATAACCGCCCCAGAAGGCTTCTTCCGGCGGCTTGACCGGTTCGGCACCGGCGGCAACCGCCCGGGCGAAGGCCGCGTCCACTTCCGCGCGCGTGCGTCCGTTCCAGGCAACCGACGTGGCCGGAAAGGCGCCGCCGTCGTCGGCGACGCCCGCGTCATGGGCAAGCGCGCCGCGCCCGAACAAGCCAAGCGCGCAGGTCCCGCAATCGAAGAAAGCGACCTCGTCGCTGTCGAATTCCGCCGCCCGCCAGCCAAGCCCGTCCTCGAAGAACCGGCGCGCCGCCGCCACGTCCGGAACGCCGAGCGTCACCAGTGTCAGTCTCTGTTCCATCGCATCTTCTCCATCGTGTTTTCCGCGGCGTGCTTTTCCCTGCAAGGAACCGCAGGCAAACATCGCCCCCCGCCGCCGTCACCCGGCCCGTTCAGTCTCGCCCATGAATGGAACATAAAGAGAACAAAATGTCAGCCTAAATTTTCCGCCCACGGGGCCGCCGCACTGGCGCGCGCGAAAGAAAAATTCCAAAAAACCGTGAACGGGAACCGAACCGCATCGGCAAACAAGGCTTTGCAGAACAATCCGGTCCTTTTGACGCGCATGCCGGCCAAGGTCTTGACCTTCGGGAGCGAAGGGCGTTCGATCCGGTCAATTCGCGCATAACGCCGGACACGCAAAAGGATCGGGGAGATCGACATGGCCGAGTGGTCGCAGACCTGGAACTGGATCGAGGGGGAATGGATCGAGGGCAACGCCCCGATCATGGGCACGCGCAGCCACGCGGCCTGGCTCGGCTCTTCCGTCTTCGACGGCGCGCGTGCCTTCGAGGGTGTCACGCCCGACCTCGACCTGCATTGCCAGCGGCTCAACGATTCGGCGCTCGCGCTCGGCCTCAAGCCGGTGATGAAGGCCGGCGAGATGATGGAGCTGACGCAGGACGGCCTGTCGAGGTTCGCTCCCGGCACGCCCGTCTACATCAAGCCGATGTATTGGGGCGAGGGCGAGGGCATCGGCACCATCGCCGCCGATCCGGAGACGACGCGTTTCGCGCTCTGCCTGTTCGAGGCGGGGCTGGCACCGAAGGACGCGGCGATCACGCTGACGCTCTCCCCCTTCCGCCGCCCGACGCTGGAGACCATGCCCGTCAATGCCAAGGCCGGCTGCCTCTATCCCAACAACGCACGTGCCATCGTCGAGGCCAAGTCGCGCGGCTTCGACAATGCCATCGTGCTCGACATGCTCGGCAACGTCGCCGAACTGACAACGGCCAACGTGTTCATGGTCAAGGACGGCGCGGTGCACACGCCCGCCTGGAACGGCACGTTCCTCAACGGGATCACCCGCCAGCGCATCATCCGGCTGCTGCGCGATGCCGGCACCCAGGTCCATGAGCGCACGCTCGGCTATGGCGACTTCCTCGACGCCGACGAGATCTTCTCCTCGGGCAACTACAACAAGGTGGTGCCGGTGAAGCGGATCGAGGATCGCGAGTTGCAGCCCGGGCCGGTTGCCGCCCGCGCCCGCGATCTCTACTGGGCCTATGCCCACGGCTGAGCCGGGGACATGCCTGCCTGACGGGCCGCGGACCGGAAGACCGGCCCGCGGCCTTTTTTCATGGGGCGATGTTGCTGTCGCTGGCCGACCCAGGCAATTGCCTCAGGATCATCTGATCGGCGATTTTATGGTCCTCCACCAGCATGAATGCCGTCGACAGGATCCTGGCCAGCATCCGGTCATCCTCGATGGGCATGGAGAGACCGGCCAGCGCCTTGCTCGAAGGCGTGGGCAGGAGGCAAAGATGGGTCAAGCTGGGCATCATCAGCACACTGCCCGAGGCAACATGGATCCGGTAGCCGTGCCGGTTGCCCCGGACCTCCAGAAACGAACCGTCGAAGCTCAGGCGATCGGAGATCTTCAGCCCCGGCGCCACCTGCTTCAGGGTTGTCATGCGCGTTTTCGCCAGCGTCGAAAGATCGCCCAATGCGGCGCTTTGCCAATAACGCGCGCCCTCGCTGCTGTGCCAGGCATTGGGATGCTCGCCGCCCCGGCCGCCATCAAGCCACGCGGGATCTTGCGCGACGCTTGCAACGCTGACGAAAAGATCACAGTGACGCATGATCTCGGAGAAGATCAGGGGCGGGACATCCGCAAGCCTCATCGCCTCGTCGCGGCAGGCCGGTTCTCCCTTGCCGCTCGCCCCCGCCCCGGCAGGGTCAGCTTCGCTCGGGAGCCTGTAGAAACGAACCTGATCCGTCGAGATGTAGATATAAGCTTGGGATTCCGTGACCGGCGGGTCATCCCCCCCGGCTCCGCGCGTCCAGAACTCGGCGGCAATACCGTATGGCTTGAGAACGATCCGTGTGGGCTCGTTGTTGGGAACATCGGCCCAGATCCGATGCGTGACCGACCAGCCGTTGAGACGTGCCAGCGTCATCATCTGGTGCTGCTTGACGATGTGCCCGGCGAAGCGGTTGGAGTAAACACCCGCATCACGCTCGCCGTCGGTGAGAAGATAGACTTCCCGGTGCGCCTGCCTGAACGGCTGCGCAATGCCGAGACCTGCAAGACGTTGCCGCCAGGCGTCGACAACCTCGCCCGGTTCGCCGATCGGATGCCAAAGCCGAACGACATCCTGCGGCTCGCGGCGGATGTCGCGCCCGTCGATGCCGACAAGCCGGCCGTCAACGAGCATTCCGGAAACTTCACGTCCAGCTTGGCCGACCGACCAGATCAGCCTGCAGGCAACAAGAGACAGCAGAGGGTGGTCGACAATGCGCTCATGCCATTGCGAGACCGTCCATGACCGATCGTCCAACCACATTCGCTCGAACCGCAGGGCCTGGGTCTGCAGATCCGCCTCGATCTCCTTCGCAAGGAGACGGATGTCCTTCAATTCTCCCTTGAGGTCCTTGAGGTGGGCGGGAACCGAGACCGTCGTTTGTCCGTTGGACTTGCGAAAGCCGATACCCACCGAGCGCGCGCCCTCGACGGTGAGCTCTGCGACATCTCCCTGCGTCCCGAGCGCAACGGAAAGGCGTCCCTCTTCCAGCCCATGATCAGGCACCGAAAGGTCGTCGAGTTCACCGCGCGTCACGCCAGCCTTCGCCGCCGCCTCGTCGAGGGCGTCGTTGATGAGGCGTTTCACCGACGGATACTTGATGCGTGACAGGAGACGCGCGAGATAGCCGACGCCTGCCCCGTCGGGCCGGTTGATCAGCGCCCAGAGACAGGAGTTGCCAAGCCTTCTGTCCCGAATGCCAACGCCGGGGATCGTCTTGAAACAGTGCTTCTCGGCGTATCGGGACAGCGCCGGCCCGATTTTTTCCGATGGCAGATCAAGCGAGCAATGGATCAGCGCGCGCGGCACGCTGTCGGAGGCCATGTTGACCGGCCGATGATCGTAGTCACGCTGCGTCAGGCCTGAATCCACCGGCCGGAACGCCTCAAGGACGCCGAGCACCAGCTCCATCCTGCGGTTCGCATCCAGCGGCGTCAGTATCTCCCGTGCTTCCTGGAGCCACGCCGCCGGCGGTTTGCTCTTGCCTTCAAGTTTGCGCGCATGACGATGAAAACGGGACCACAGGCCCTTCACGTCTTCCGGCAATGCGTTGACGAAACCTGCCCGCGCACGCAGCGAAGCCAGAAACTCCCGGTACTGACCAGAAGTTGAAATATGGCGGTGTTTCTGTTTCGCCCAGTAGAGGCTTCTGCGTGTGGCATCGATCGCTTGCCTGGCCTCCCGCGACATGCGGAAGAGTTCCTGGCAATGTTCCCTCTCGAAGGTCTCGTATTCCTCGCAAGCAGCCTCGTAGAGGCTCCGTCGCTCGGCGTTCTCGGTCTGCGCATCCGCGTCGCGGGCCAGCAACCGATCAAGGAACGCCAGGTGGCTGCCGGATGCCTTCCTTCGGTCGGAAAGATCTTCATAGAAGGCATGAAGCTCCGGCATCCAGTCGTGGAATGGCACACCGACGGCCGGCGGGTCGACAGTTTCCTCTTCCTGCGAGACAGGAACCGCGCCGGGAAGCACGACAAGCGTATCGCCCTGACCTGAAACAGATTGATCAAGCCGCTCGCTGATCTCGTCGTTCAGAGTGCCGAGCAAATCACCGAGCCTGCGCGATGCAGCCGAACAGTACTTCTTCACACTTCGATGTTCAGTCCTTATATTCAGATCATCAACGGAGTTGATAAGTTTCTCGATTTCATTCCTGACACGAACAGTGTTTGTTCTTTTTGCCTCGGCGCCGATTAGCTGAAGCATGCGCAGGGAACTGTAGGGCGAATGACCGTTCCCGCTCTGGATAGAGATAGCCGCGACAAGCTCGTCCTCGGTCAACTCGATCTTGCGCTTCACGACGACTTCCGTGATTTTTTCGAGTTGTGTCTCATACCGGTAGCCCAATCCATAGCGACTCAAATCCGGGAAGTCGGCCGGGTCGAAGGAGACCGGCCCCGGAGCCGCAGCCGGATCAAGGCCGAATGCATACCCTTGGCTCAATCTCAAGAACATGAAAGTACGAATACAATCCATGAGAAGATGCCCGCGTTCCGACGCGGAGATGTCGAGGATCCGGAGCGTTTCTGGATCTTCCTTGATGAAGGCATCCAGATGGTGATCGTAGGCCTTGTGCTTGCGCAAGATTTCCCAGAAACACGCCAGGCGCGGGCCTGATACCTTAAGCAGCGACTGCCATTTGCGCTCCTCGAACTCGGCATCCGCACGAACCTGCCGGAGAATGCTGTGCCGATCCGGGTCCTCGCCGAGATGGCGAGCCAATGACCTTACCAGCTCCGGCAGCCCGTCTCTCTCGTGCTTACCCTTGTTCGGCGCCGCATCGAGATCGAGATAGAGAGCTGCCAGTTGCTCGAGATGGCGGGCCTCGCCCATGACCGGCGCAAGATCGAGAACACGGGCAAGGTGACCGGCAAGATCCCAGAAATGGTTGCTTATGGAACCTGTTCCCGCGACCCCCTTCAACGACCTGGCCAGGATGGCGATCTGCGCCTCGCCAAATATCCAGCTCGTTTCCTTACAGGAGAAATTCAAGATACGGCGCAGATCACTGTTGAATATTTCCAGTATTTTCGGGTCTCTACCGAAGTTATTTTCAAAAACTTCAGCAAAATCTGGATCACCAATGATGTGACGACAGTTTTGGAGAAACTTGAAACGACGGGCCAGTTCGGTCGCCAGTTGCGTCCCTTCGGCTTGCGAAAGAGCCCGCAGTTCGTCGCGCAGGATCTTTTCCTCACTCCCGCGCAAGTAATCCGTGTCTCCGTCACGGAACCGCCTGTGCACGCGCTGATCGAACAGACGATGAAAGGGCGCGATGGATTGCCGCGCAAGAGCGTCGAAATCCGTCCTGTCGGGCGGCACGGTCACATCCCATTCATCGAGGCTGGCGATCTTTCGTTCGGCCCCGAAATTGGCCTTGATGACATTGCCAGCAGCGGCCTTGAAAATATCGAGGAATGACATGCTGATCTCCGGCAATGAAAGCAAGACGGGAGCGTGGTGACGCTCTGTATGTGCGTGAGCAGGACAACTTCATGGCTGTCGGCTTCATGACGACCCGTCGGATGTCCTGCCGCCGTGCGAAGGCGCCCCCCTCCTGCAAGCGCTACAGGAGCGAGCGGCGGGCAAAAGAGCCTGGAAAACTTAAAACTGTCGTTCGGGCGTCGAAACTGCCGATTGAACAACTGAACCCGCCGCATCCCAACTCAATCTGGAGTCTACCCGGGCCCGTGTTACCGTCTTCCGGTTAAACTTTGGTTGGCCCGGTTCCACAAAAGCTCCGCAATGTCGGGGAGCTGCCTTCCGCAGTTCAACCGTCCTCCCGCTCCGCGAAAAGCCCGACAAGCAGGGCGGCGGCGACAAGCAGGGCTGCGGCGGCCATCGAGGGCCAGTAAAAACTGCCCGTGGCATCGGCGATCAGCCCGGCCAGCGTCGGGCCGACCATCTGGCCGAGACCGAAACACGCCGTCATCAGCGCCAGCACCTTGCGCGGATCGCCGCCGGACAGCCGCCGCGCCTCGATCAGGCCCAGCGAGGTGATGCCCATGAAGGTGCCGCCAAGCAGCACGGCGGCAAGGCCGAGCCCGGCCATGCCGGTGAAGGTGACGCTCGCGGCGACGCCGACCGCCTCGAGCGCGCAGGCCAGGGCGAACGCCCTGGCGCCGCCGATCCGTGCAGAAACGCGGCTCCACAGCCAGACCGAGATCGCCGCCGAAAGACCCACCGCCGCCCAGGCCGGCGCCTCGAACGGGGCGAGCCGCTCGGAGGCGCGCAGGATGCTGGTCAGGAAGGTCGCCGTCACCACATAGCCGATGCCGAACAGGGCATAGGCGATGGCAAGGCGCACCAGCGCCGGCGACAGGCCGGCGCGGCGCGGCACAGTGCTTGCGACAGGGCTTGCGACAGGGTTTGCGGCAGCGGAGGCAGCGCCCGCCCCTGCACGCGTGCCGCTCGGACGCACGAGAATGGCGGCCCCGGTGCAGAGCAAGGCAGAGACAATTCCGCAGGCAAGCCACAGCCCCTGCCATCCCGCGCCCTCGCCGGCGAGCCAGCCGACGGTGAGGGCGGAGAGGGCGATGCCAATGCCGACACCGGAAAAATGCAGGCTGGCAAGCCCGCCCCGCCCGGCCCGCGCAAGGCGCTCCAGCACCAGGGTGGAGGAAAAGACCAGCACGCCGGCGCTGGCGATGCCGCCGGCGAACCGCACCAGCGCCAACCAGGCGAGACCACCGTCGATGGCCATCGCGGCGGACGTCGCGGCGCTCGCGGCAAGCGCGGCAAGGAAACCCATAGCCAGCCGCGATGGCGGCAGGGCGGCAGCGCCCAGCGCGCCGGCCAGATAGCCGAGGAAATTGGCCGAGGCGATCAGCCCGCCCTGGGAGGCGCTCAAGGGGATCGCCTCGCTCATGAAGGGCAGCACCGGGGTCAGGGCGAAACGGCCGATCCCCATGGCGGCGGCAAGCGCCAGCAACCCGCCCAGCGCCAACGCCAGCGGCCGCTCGGTGGCGGGCGCACTCATGTCGGCTCCCCGCGCCGTCCGGCGGATGGTGCCCGTCGCCGTATCAGGCGCGGCGTCAGGAACAGTGTCGGGCAGCAGCGCGTCACGCAAGGTGGCGGGCATGTTCGGGCGGAGAAATCCGGCATCGGCGGGCAGGTCCTTGCCGGCAGGGCGGAGGGTATCCGCTCCGGGCCGGCCGCAACAGGCGGGCGGGGTGTTGGAGCGAGCTTAGCGCGGCGGAGCAAGGCGCGGGAGGGCAAAAACGACAGGCCGCGCGACAAAGACGTGACCGGCCGGTAACCCGGACCGCGTCCCGGTCAGAGCTCCGGCCGCCACCACAGCGCCCCCCTCAGCGGATCTCGTAGGGGATCAGCCGGCGGTCGTTGCTGTCGATGGAGATTGCCCGGTTGAGCGGCGGCACCGAGCGCTGCGGGCAGGTCAGCCGCTCGCAAATGCGGCAGGAGACCCCGATCGGCTCGAAGGCGGCCTCCCGCGCAAGGTCGAGATCGTCGCAATAGACGATGTCGCGGGCATGGGCGATCTCGGTGCCGAGCGCGATGGCATAGTGCAGCACCGGGCCGCTATAGCCGCCGGTTTTCTTGATCACATGAGCGGCAAGCGAGATGTAGCGCGAACCGTCCGGCGTTTCGGCAAGCTGGCGAATGATGGTGCCGTGGCTCTCGAAGGCCCGATGCACGTTCCACAAGGGACAGGCGGCGCCGAAGCGGGCGAATTGCAGCTTGGTCGCCGAGTGGCGCTTGGTGATGTTGCCGGCCCGGTCGACCCGGGCGAAGAAGAAGGGAATGCCCTTCAGCCGGGGCCGTTGCAGGGTGGAGAGCCGGTGCGCCACCTGTTCCAGGCTGGCGCCGAAGCGGTCGGCGATCAGGTCGAGATCGTGGCGGGTCTCCTGGGCAGTGTGCAGGAACGGCCTGTATGGCAGGACCAGCGCCCCGGCAAAGGCATTGGCAAGGCCGATGCGGGCGACCTGCGCCCCGTCGGCGGACTGGAAGCGGGCCCTTGCAAGCACCGCGTCGGCGATGTCACTCGCCTCCATCAAGGCGACATGGTGGGCGAGCTGGAAGACGATGGTCGATTCCGGCAGGGCCTCGTTCAGCGCCAACCGCCGGGTGGCGGGATCGTAGCGGCGGATGACGCCCTCGCCGGCCTCGCCGCGCCGCCGCTCCACGGTGATGCCGTGGCGCTCCTCCAGGTGCTGGGCGAGATCGCGGGCGAACAGCCTTCCGGTTCGCGACAGCCGCGCCGACAGTTCCTCCGCAGCCAGGTCGAGATCATGGACGTAGTTGTTCTCGAAATGGAAGAAGTCGCGGACCTCCTCGTAAGGGGTCGGCCGCGCCAGCCCCTCGTCCCGCACCAGCCGGTCGTCGAACCGGGCAAGCTGTTCGCCCATCTGCCGGTAGGCCTGGTGCAGGCGCACCAGGGCATGGGCGAAGTCCGGCGCGTTCTGGCTGACCATCTTGAAATCCTGGAGGCCCGGCCGCGATCCGGCGAAGACCGGGTCGGCGAAAACCTCCTGCAACGCGGCGATCAGCCGGTCGTTGTCGTCCACCGACAGGGAAGCAAGGTCGAGGCCGAAATGCTCGCCGAGCGACAGCAGTACGGGGGCGGAGACCGGCCGCTGGTTGTTCTCCAGCTGGTTGACATAGCTGGTCGACAGGCCGAGCCGCTCGGCGAAATCGCGTTGCGTCAGTTGCGCGTTCTCGCGCAAACTGCGGATCTGGCGTCCGAGAAACAGCTTCTTCATCGAGGGTCCGCTTCCGGTGTTGCAGCCAAGTTTGCAAATTCGCAAAAACAGATTTGCAAATAGATTAAATTCGCTTTGCGGCTTTTTCAACACTCCCGTGACGGCGGGAAAAGGAGTAGCGAACAGGCTGGCATTGCAGCGCAGCATGAATTGCTGGCGAAACAAGACGAGCAGGAGGACCCGCCATGTCGAGCACGACCACCGTATCCACCCCCGCCCGCCTGGCGCGCGGTCTTGCGCTTGCCTTCGCCGGCTCGCTGCTGCTGACGGTCTCGGCCAAGGTCAGCGTGCCCTTCTACCCGGTGCCGATGACGCTGCAGACGCTGGCGCTGCTGGTGCTCGGCTTCACGCTCGGCCCGCGCCTCGGCGCGCTGTCGGTCATCGCGTATCTGGCGCAAGGCGCGGCCGGCCTGCCTGTCTTCGCCGACACGCCGGCCAAGGGCATCGGCCTTGCCTACATGATGGGCCCGACCGGCGGCTACCTTCTCGGCTTCATCGCCTCGGCCTGGCTTGCCGGCATCTTCGCCGCGCGCGGCTGGACCCGCACGCTGTGGCGCGCCCTGTCCGCCTCGCTTCTCGCCCAGGCCGTCGTCTTCGTCCCCGGCCTGATCTGGCTCGGCGCGCTCATCGGCTTCGACAAGCCGATCCTTGCCCTGGGGCTTTATCCCTTCATCATTGGCGGTATCGTGAAGTCGGCGCTCGCAGCGGCAATTGCCGTTGCGCTGGTGCGCCACCGCGCCCGCTGATCGCGACACGACAAAACGCCACCAGAGCCCGAAAGGCCGGCCATGCAGGAAATTTTGCAGGAACTGGAAAACCGCCGCGCCGCCGCGCGCCTGGCCGGCGGCACCCGCCGCATCGAGGCGCAGCATGCCAAAGGCAAGCTGACGGCGCGCGAGCGCATCGATGTCTTCCTCGATGAAGGTTCGTTCGAGGAATACGACATGTTCGTTACCCACCGCTGCGTGGATTTCGGCATGCAGGACACCTCGATGCCGGGCGACGGCGTCATCACCGGCTGGGGCACGGTGAACGGGCGCATGGTCTATGTGTTCTCGCAGGACTTCACCGTGTTCGGCGGCTCGCTGTCCGAGACCCATGCCCAGAAGATCTGCAAGATCATGGACATGGCGATGAAGAACGGCGCCCCCGTGATCGGCCTCAACGACAGCGGCGGCGCCCGCATCCAGGAAGGCGTCGCCTCGCTGGCCGGCTATGCCGACGTCTTCCAGCGCAACATCATGGCCTCGGGCGTGGTGCCGCAGATCTCGATGATCATGGGCCCCTGCGCGGGCGGCGCGGTCTATTCGCCGGCGATGACCGACTTCATCTTCATGGTCCGCGACACGTCCTACATGTTCGTCACCGGACCGGACGTGGTGAAGACGGTGACCAACGAGGTGGTGACGGCCGAGGAACTTGGTGGCGCCAAGACCCATACCGGCAAGTCCTCGGTCGCGGACGGGGCCTTCGACAATGACGTGGAAGCGCTGATCGCGCTGCGCCGCTTCATCGACTTCCTGCCGGCCAACAACCGCGAGAAGCCCCCCGTTCGGCCGTTCTTCGACGACCCGGCCCGCGTCGACAACTCGCTCGACACGCTGATCCCGGACAATCCGAACAAGCCCTACGACATGAAGGAGCTGATCGTGAAGGTCGCCGACGAGGGCGACTTCTTCGAGATCCAGGAAGCCTATGCGGGCAACATCGTCACCGGCTTCATCCGCATCGAGGGACAGACGGTGGGCGTCGTCGCCAACCAGCCGATGGTGCTGGCGGGCGTGCTCGACATCAATTCCTCGCGCAAGGCCGCGCGCTTCGTGCGCTTCTGCGACTGTTTCAACATCCCGATCCTGACCTTCGTCGACGTTCCCGGCTTCCTGCCCGGCACGACGCAGGAATATGGCGGCGTCATCAAGCACGGCGCCAAGCTGCTCTTCGCCTATGGCGAGGCAACCGTGCCCAAGGTCACCGTCATCACCCGCAAGGCCTATGGCGGCGCCTATGACGTGATGTCGTCGAAGCACATTCGCGGCGACATCAACTATGCCTGGCCAACGGCCGAGATCGCGGTGATGGGCGCCAAGGGCGCGACCGAGATTCTCTACCGCTCGGAGTTGGGCGACCCGGAAAAGATCGCGGCCCGCACGAAGGAATACGAGGACCGCTTCGCCAACCCGTTCGTGGCGGCGGAAAAGGGCTTCATCGATGACGTGATCATGCCGCATTCGACCCGGCGGCGGGTCGCGCGGGCACTGGCGACGCTGCGCAACAAGCAGCTCTCCAACCCCTGGAAGAAGCACGACAACATTCCGCTGTGATGCCGGACAGGACAGAGAAAATGATCAAGAAAATCCTGATCGCCAATCGCGGCGAGATCGCCTGCCGGGTCATCAAGACCGCGAAGAAGATGGGCATCAAGACGGTCGCGGTCTATTCCGACGCCGACCGCGATGCGCTGCATGTGAAGATGGCCGACGAGGCGATCCATATCGGTCCGCCGCCAGCGAACCAGTCCTATATCGTCATCGACAGGATCATGGACGCGATCCGCGCCTCCGGCGCCGATGCGGTGCATCCGGGCTACGGCTTCCTCTCCGAGCGCGCCGAGTTCGCCGAGCGGCTGGCCAAGGAGGGCGTCGCCTTCATCGGGCCGCCGGCCTCGGCGATCGAGGCGATGGGCGACAAGATCACCTCGAAGAAGCTGGCCGCCGAGGCCGGCGTTTCCACCGTGCCGGGCTATATGGGCCTGATCGCCGATGCCGACGAGGCGGTGAAGATCGCGGCGGAAGTCGGCTACCCGGTGATGATCAAGGCCTCCGCCGGGGGCGGCGGCAAGGGCATGCGCATCGCGTGGAACGAGGCGGAGACGCGCGAGGGTTTCCAGTCCTCCAAGAACGAGGCGGCCAATTCCTTCGGCGACGACCGCATCTTCATCGAGAAGTTCGTCACCCAGCCGCGCCATATCGAGATCCAGGTGCTGGCCGACAGCCACGGCAACGCGATCTATCTCGGCGAGCGCGAATGCTCGATCCAGCGCCGCAACCAGAAGGTCATCGAGGAGGCACCCTCGCCCTTCCTCGACGAGGCGACCCGCAAGGCCATGGGCGAGCAGGCGGTGGCGCTGTCCAAGGCCGTCAACTACGCCTCCGCCGGCACGGTCGAGTTCATCGTCGACGGGGAGCGCAACTTCTACTTCCTGGAAATGAACACCCGCCTGCAGGTGGAGCATCCGGTGACCGAGCTGATCACCGGCATCGACCTCGTCGAGCAGATGATCCGCGTCGCCGCCGGCGAGACGCTGTCGATCACGCAGGACGATGTGAAGCTGAACGGCTGGGCTATGGAAAGCCGGCTCTATGCCGAGGACCCCTATCGCAACTTCCTGCCCTCGATCGGCCGCCTCACCCGCTACCGGCCGCCGCAGGAGGGGACGAATGCCGAGGGGATCGTGGTGCGCAACGACACCGGCGTCTTCGAGGGCGGCGAGATCTCGATGTTCTACGACCCGATGATCGCCAAGCTGTGCACCTGGGCGCCGAAGCGCATCGAGGCCATCGACGCGATGGCCGACGCGCTCGACCGGTTCGAGGTGGAAGGCATCGGCCACAATCTGCCGTTCCTTTCCGCCGTGATGGACCACCCGCGCTTCCGCAGCGGCGCCATCACCACCGCCTTCATCGCCGAGGAATATCCGGACGGCTTTGCCGGCGTTGCGCCGGACGGCGCGGATCTGGAAGCGCTTGTCGCGGTGGCGGCCGCCTGCACCCATTTCTCCGAGACACGTGCGACCCATATATCGGGGGCGATGGACAATCACCGCCGTGTCGTCAGCCCGGACTGGACCGTGCTTGTCGACAAGGCCGAATATCCGGTGAGCGTCGAGCGCCGGGACGAGGACAGCTATGTCGTCGGCCCGCGCGAAGCGGAGGGAGGCCTCGCGCTTTCCGGCCGGCTTGAAGTGTCGCTCGGCGGCTGGCGGCCGGGCGCGGCCTTGATCGAGGCAACCGTCGACGGGCGGCCTGTGGCGATCAAGATCGAGCGCACCAACAAGGGCTACCGCATGCGCCGCCGGGGCGCCGACGTGACGCTGTCCTGCCTGACCCCGCGCCAGGCGATGGCCGCGCGGCTGATGCCGGAGAAGATCCCGGCCGACACCTCGAAGATGCTGCTCTGCCCGATGCCGGGCCTGGTCGTGTCCATCGCGGTGGAGGAAGGCCAGCAGGTGGAAGCGGGCCAGACGCTCGCCACCGTCGAGGCGATGAAGATGGAGAACGTGCTGAAGGCCGAGCGCAAGGGCGTGGTCAGGACCATCGCCGCCAAGCCGGGCGACAGCCTCGCCGTCGACGAGATCATCATGGAATTCGAATAGGGAGCGGGATCATGGCCGAGAAGAAGACCGTTCGCGACTGGATGGACCTGGCCTCGAAGGAGCTCAAGGGCAGCGACCCCGAGGCACTCGTCTGGCAGACGCCGGAGGGCATCCCGGTCAAGCCGCTCTACACCGAGGAGGACCTGGAAGGGATCGGACACCTGGGCACCCTGCCCGGCTTCGAGCCCTTCCTGCGCGGCCCGCGCGCGACCATGTATGCCGGCCGTCCCTGGACGATCCGGCAATATGCGGGCTTTTCGACGGCCGAGGCCTCCAACGCTTTCTACCGCAAGGCGCTCGCCGCCGGCCAGCAGGGTGTCTCGGTTGCCTTCGACCTTGCCACCCATCGCGGCTATGACAGCGACCACCCGCGCGTCGAGGGCGATGTCGGCAAGGCGGGCGTCGCCATCGACAGCGTCGAGGACATGAAGATTCTCTTCGACGGCATCCCGCTGGAGAAGATCTCCGTCTCCATGACCATGAACGGCGCGGTGATCCCGATCCTCGCCAATTTCATCGTCGCCGGCGAGGAACAGGGCGTGCCGCGCGCGCAACTGTCCGGGACCATCCAGAACGACATCCTCAAGGAGTTCATGGTCCGCAACACCTATATCTACCCGCCCGAGCCCTCGATGCGGATCATCGCCGACATCATCGAATACACGGCGAAGGAGATGCCGAAGTTCAACTCCATCTCCATTTCCGGCTATCACATGCAGGAGGCCGGGGCGACGCTGGTGCAGGAGCTGGCCTTCACTCTGGCGGACGGTCGCGAATACGTGCGCGCCGCACTGGACAAGGGGCTCGATGTCGATGCCTTCGCCGGGCGCCTCTCCTTCTTCTTCGCCATCGGCATGAACTTCTTCATGGAGGCCGCCAAGCTGCGCGCCGCGCGCCTCCTGTGGTCGCGCATCATGAAGGAATTCCAGCCGAAGAAGGCGTCCTCCCTGATGCTGCGCACCCATTGCCAGACCTCGGGCGTGTCCTTGCAAGAGCAGGATCCCTACAACAACATCGTGCGTACCGCCTTCGAGGCGATGTCGGCGGCCCTCGGCGGCACCCAGTCGCTGCACACCAACTCCTTCGACGAGGCCATCGCCCTGCCGACCGAGTTTTCCGCGCGCATCGCCCGCAATACCCAGCTCATCCTGCAGCACGAGACAGGCGTCACCCGCGTCGTCGATCCGCTGGCCGGCTCCTATTACGTGGAGAGCCTGACCAACGAGCTCGCAGAGAAGGCCTGGGCGCTGATCGAGGAAGTCGAGGCGATGGGCGGCATGACCAAGGCCGTCAATGACGGCCTGCCCAAGCGCCTCATCGAGGAGGCAGCCACCCGCCGGCAGGCCGCGGTCGACCGGGCCGACGAGGTCATTGTCGGCGTCAACAAGTACCGGCTGGAGACCGAGGACGACCTCGACATCCTCGACATCGACAACAAGGCGGTGCGCCTGTCCCAGGTCGCCCGCATCGAGCGGACCCGGCGCCAGCGCGACCCGCAGCGCGCGGAAGAGACGCTGGCCGCGCTTCGCGAGGTCGCCCGCACGGGCCAGGGCAACATCCTGGAGGCGGCGGTGGAGGCGGCGCGCGCCCGGGCGACGCTGGGCGAGATTTCCGACGCCCTGCGCGAGGCCTTTGGTGACCATGCCGCCGTGCCCGAAGTGGTCAGCGACGTCTACGGGCCGGCCTATGACGGCGAGCCGGAATACGAGACGCTGGTCCAGCGCCTCGACGAATTCTCCCGCTCCATCGGCGAGACGCCGCGCCTGCTGGTCGCCAAGCTCGGACAGGACGGCCACGACCGGGGTGCGAAGGTGATCGCCTCCGCCTTTGGCGACATCGGCTTCGACGTCGTCGCCGGACCGCTGTTCCAGACCCCGGAAGAGGCAGCCGAGCTTGCGGTGAAGAACAAGGTGCATGTCATTGGCATGTCGTCTCTGGCCGCCGGCCACAAGACGCTCGCCCCGCAACTGATCGAGGCGCTGAAGGCGCGCGGCGCGTCCGACATCATCGTCATCGTCGGCGGCGTCATCCCGCGCCAGGACTACCAGTTCCTCAAGGAGGCCGGCGTCGCGGCGGTGTTCGGCCCGGGCTCCAACGTGCTCGACGCCGCCCGCTCGGTGCTCGACCTGATCGCCGGCCGCCGCCGCAACGTGGCGTGAGGGCGTAACGGCGGGAGAGCGCTTGCCTCCCGCTCCGTGTCATCCCCGGCTTGACCGGGGATCCATTGGCAATCCCGGCAGGCGTGATGCTCCCGCCGGTTAAGTGCGGCACGTGCGGGGCCGGGCGCCGTGCTCCTGTCGCCCCCGCTCTGGAAACGAATGGGCCCCCGGTCAAGCCGGGGGTGACGGCCGAGAGGGAGCGGCGACAGAGAGTCGGGTCCAGGCCGCACAGGTGACATCCGAGGGTGGGTGGCGGACCGGAATCGACCAGCACTCCCGCGCGCTCCTTCAGCGCCACCGGCGACACGCCAGCCCATGCCTCCCGCTCCGTGTAATCCCCGGCTTGACCGGGGATCCATTGGCAACCCCGGCAGGCGTGATGCTCCCGCCGGTTAAGTGCGGCACGTGCGGGGCCGGGCGCCGCGCTCCTGTCGCCCCCGCTCTGGAAACGAATGGGCCCCCGGTCAAGCCGGGGGTGACGGCCGAGAGGGAGCGGCGACAGAGAGCCGGGTCCAGGCCGCACAGGTGACATCCGAGGGTGGGCTGCGGACCGGAATCGGCCAGCACTCCCGCGCGCTCCTTCAGCGCCACCGGCGACACGCCAGCCCATGCCTCCCGCTCCGTGTCATCCCCGGCTTGACCGAGGATCCATTGGCAACCCCGGCAGGCGTGATGCTCCCGCCGGTTAAGTGCGGCACGTGCGGGGCCGGGCGCCGCGCTCCTGTCGCCCCGCTCTGGAAACGAATGCCCCCCGGTCAAGCCGGGGGTGACGGCCGAGTAGGAGGTGGCGACAGAGAGCCGGGTCCAGGCCGCACAGGTGACATCCGAGGGTGGGTGGCGGTTGAGACCCCCCCCTGCCTACCCCGCCTCCGCGAACCGAACCTCGCCCGCGTTGAGAAAACACGTCTTGCCGAAGACGCGAAGATCGAGCGGGTTCGGCAGGCGGATGTCGGAAAGGTCCGGCAGCGGCTTTTTCGCCGGGTCGTAGCTCCGGTCGATCTGCGAGACGAAGGCGAGGATCGCCCCCGAGCGCCGGGCAAAGGCCGAGAGGTCCCGCATCTGCGTCTGGAGATCGGGCGTGTCGCGGCGCTGGTCGAGGATCTGAAGATAGTCGATGACCGCCAGCGTGCCGGGTGCACACCCCTCCAGCCGCTCGACGATGCGGGCCGAACAGATCCCGTCGGAGCAGTCGAGCGCAAGCAGGTTCTTCAGCGCGCCCTGTGCGCCGAGCTGCTCGAGCCGGGCCTCCACCTCGCGTTCCACATATTCCAACGTGAAGACGCAGGCGCGATGTCCCGCCTTCATGGCCTCGACCCCGAGTTCCAGCGCCAGCAGGGTCTTGCCCTCGCCGGGCCGGGCACCGACCAGCAGCATGTCGCCAGGCGAAAGGCGGGGATAAAGCCGCGCAGCCGGCGAGCGTTCGCAGGCGCGCCGCGCCAGCAGGCTCCAGCTGCGAAAGCCCTCGCGCAAGGCGATCCGGTCGAGCGCCGCGTGAAGGGGAAGAGCGTCCCGCCTGGAGAGAAGCCGGGCCTCGCGCTTCAAACGATAGAGAGGGGCGGACAGATGCATGTCGAAACCTCCTGCCACGAGCCGATCGCGCAGTCCCTCCTTGTGCCGTCACTCGTACAGTCGGTTGACATGTGAATTCGCGCGCCCTGCATGCATGATGCTTCCCCGGATGGAGGGAGGAGGCGCGGGCCGCGCCAGAGTTGCAGTCTAGCGCAAGCGGGCCTGCATCCGGAAGCGCCCCCGTCGTCTTCCCCCGGAGAACGCGAAAGGCGCGCGCCGCTGTCGCGGCCCGCGCCCTTTTCGTTCTCCTTGGCAGCCCTGCTGACGGCGCGACCTAAAGCCGGATCTGGCCGTAGCGCAGCGCCTCGACCACCGTATGGGTCTTGTTCGAGGCATTGAGCTTGGCGCTGGCGTTCTGCAGATGCGCGTGCACCGTGCGCTGCGAGATCTCCAGCAGGCCGGCAATGTCGCTCGCCGTCTTGCCCAGCGCGGTCAGCTCCAGCACCCGGCGCTCGCGCGCCGACAGGTCGCCCGGGCGCTGCACCGACAGCACGCCAAGCTCGATCAGCCGGCGGAAGGCGGTGTTGCAGATCAGCTCCAGATTGGACAGATCCACCGAGCTCGCCTCCAGATGCGCGCCGCCGCCAAGCACCAGGGCCTGGAAGGGGTGCGTCTCGGTCACCGGAGCAACGACGACGCGGGTGTCGGCGCCCAGCGAGGCAAAGAGCTCGGAGTGGCCGATATCGCCCGCCGTGACATCCCACAGGAACGCCCGGTTGCGCATCAGGCCCAGCATCAAGGCGCTGTCTTCGACGTCGATCTCGGCGCGCTCGATCCCGCCGGCGCGGTCGTCCGCCCAGCGGAAGCGATGCACGAGACCGTTGATCGGCCGGTTCGGCATCGGCAGGCCGGTGACGAGAATATGTGTCGCGCCCAGTCGCCTGAGCTGTGCCTCGACAATGTCGAGTACGTGCTTGCTCGTCTGTGCATCGGCTATCGCCGAAGCCTTAGACTGCATCTCCATCGGGTCGGCCATCTGTCCTGCCTTTCGTCCTGCCCGGCACCCAACCTCGGTCGGCTCGCCATCTTCGGTTGTCGTATCGTCCGCAACTTTCGCGATACCCGGGATGCCATTGGCGAAACCGGCCGAAACCGGCTTTCACGATCATGCAAAAACCCGGATGCGCTCCTCCGTACGCGGTGCCCCCACCCCTGTTGAAAACCGTTAGGTCGCGCGCTTCAGTGATGCACCGACCCACCGTTCTACCTTTGCCGGCCGTACGGTTTTGCTCACCAATCGTTCGAATTCCGCCGATTCAGGCGAGCGCCGCAAAGCTGTCCCCCCGCAATCTCACCACGGAAGGCATGACTTCTGCAACCCTCTGTTACCAATAGTTTTTACTGCAACGAAACAAAATGGGGGACAGAACGCGAATTCAGTGCCGTCCAGACGTTTCTTCAGTCGCTGCGCGACACAACGAAAGGACAATCCGCCTAAATCTTAGGTTGTCCTTGATTGGCATTATAGTCACGGTTCCAATTGACAGTAGAAATGATTCACAGCGCGTGCCCCGCGCCTTTCCGGGATTTGCCTCGCGGGCTTTCTCCCCCGTCGCAGGAATGCTATTGCGCTCAACGCAAGGTGCCGCGCCCGGCTGTTCGGCGCGGCTGTTCGGCCGCCAAGGGACCCAGAGACAAGATGACAGTGCACGCCCGCCGCCTCCCCGCCCTGTTTGTCGCCGCCATGGTCGCCGCGTCCTGCTCGCCGACCGTCGATGGCGGCCCGGTGGCCGCGGTGCGCACCTCCAACGTGACCCTGGTGCAGATCACCGAGACCGGCGCCGGCGGGCTGACCGACGACACGCCCTACTCCGAAAAGGCCGTCGTGGCGGCGCTTCCCGGCTTCACCGCCGAGGGCTTCCAGGCGGCGACCGAGGACAGGACGGAATGGGCGATCGGCGCCTTCAATTCCGACGGCTTCCAGGTGCTGCATGTCTACAAGGGGGACAAGGGCCGCATCCGCGAGGTGCACGGCGTCACCCATCACCTGCAGGGACCCAATGGCGAGCGAATCGGCATGACCTTCGCCGAGGTCGGCACGGCGCGCGGCGATTGCCGCGTCGGCCGCAACCTGTGGCGCGGCATGGCCATCTGCAAGGCACGTGGCAGCGAGCGGGTGACGCTGGTCTACGCGGTCTCGCAGTATCAGGGTCCGTTCGACCGCCTGCCGCCGGACGACCAGCTGCGCAAGGCCTCCATCCAGCGGATCATCTGGAAGGCCTCCTGACGCCGCCCCTTACACCCGCCTGAGCCGGCAACACCGTCCCGTTTCGGGACGCGGGCGCCGGCATGCCCTTTGCGTTCCCCTCCTGATCGGGAGAGTGGATGGGCATGAAACGGGACTGGCAAACGTCGAAACTGATCCTGCCGGCCGCACCCCGGCTGACACGCCGGGCGCTTTTCGGCGGTCTGGCCAGTGGCGGCCTGGCGCTTGCCGGTCTCGTTTCCTCGCCGCTCGGACGTCGTCCGGCAAGCGCCGCCGTACGCGTCGCCGACCTGCGCGGCACGATAGACGCGGCCGAGTTCGGCATCCGTCCGGGCGCTGCCGACGACCAGAGCGCCCTGATGCAGCAGGCGATCGACGCGGCGGCAAGCCGCGGACGCGCCCTGTTCCTGCCGGGCGGACGCTACACGGTCGCCAATCTCCGACTGCCGTCGGGCCCAAGGCTCGTCGGCCTGCCGGGGCAGACGCGCTTCGACTATCAGGGCGGCGGCCATCTGGTCTTCGCCGAGGGCGCCAAGTCGGTCGGCATGGAAGGCATCCATTTCGACGGCGACAACAAGCTGCTCGGCGAGTACACCCCCGCACTCCTGCATTTCGCCGATGTCGACGACCTCCTGATCGAGGGCTGTGCCATTTCGGGCAGTTCCAAGACGGGGCTGGCGCTCGACCGCTGCGCCGGCCGGGTCACCGGCAACATCATGTCCGGCGCGCGCGGCGCGGGCCTGCGCTCCATCGAGGCGCGCGGCCTGTCGATCACCGACAATCACGTTCGTGACTGCGCCAATGCCGGCATTCTCGTCTATCGCTGGTCGGAGGGCGAGGACGGCACCATCGTCACCGGTAACCGGGTCGAACGGATTGCCGCGCGAGACGGCGGCACGGGTCAGAACGGCAACGGCATCAACATCTTCCGCGCCCATGGCGTGGTCGTGCGCGGCAACCGCATCGCCGATTGCGCATTCTCGGCCATTCGCTCCAACTCCGGCTCCAACATCGTCATCGAAGGCAATTCCTGCCTGCGTTCCGGCGAGACGGCGATCTACTCGGAGTTCGCCTTCCAGGGCGCCGTGATCGCCGGCAACCTCGTCGACGGCGGCGCCATCGGCATCTCGATCGCCAATTTCCTCGATGGCGGGCGGCTGGCGACCTGTTCCGGAAACGTGGTGCGCAACATCGTCGACACCGGCCCCTACCCGGCCGAGGTGCAAGGTTTCGGCATCGGCATCGCGGTAGAGGCCGACACGGCGCTGACCGGAAACGTGGTGGAAAAGGCCGCGCGCATCGGGCTGCACATGGGCTGGGGCCCCTATCTGCGCGATGTCGCGGCGACCTCCAACGTCATTCGCGACTGTCCGATCGGCACCGCCGTGACGGTTGTCGAGGGGGCGGGGCCGGCGTTGATTTCGGGCAATCTCTATTCCGGCGCGACGCGCGGCGCCATTGTCGGCCACCGCTGGAAGGAGGCAACGACCGGCGACCTGACGAAACAGGGCGCCGCCGAGGCCTTCTCCCATCTCGCCATTCAGGGAAACATGGTGCGGTAGGGGGAGGCCGCAGCCTCAGCCGGCAACGCTCCGCAAGGGCGCGAAGGCGTCCGAAACGGCCCGGATGTCGCCGACATGGCGGCCCGTCCAGTTGGTCAGGCGCGGCGCCAGCCAGGGTGCGAGGCCGGCGGTCTCGTCCTCGTCCTTGTCGATCAGCGCATCAATGACAGCCGCCATCATGGTTTCGGCCGCACGGGTCGCCCCGTCCTCGCATTTCAGCGCGATGCCGATGCCCTTTTCCGGGATCGAGCAGGTGAAGACGCCCTCGGCCCCGGTCTTGACGAAGACGCGCCCCCGGAAGGTCCGCATCACCTCGGTGCAGAAGCGCTCGCTGCCGGCGACCATGAAGGCGTTGTCGACACAGGCATTGTAGAGGCGTTCAACCGCCTCGGCCCGCAGCGGGGAAAGCCCCTCGCCGGTGCCAAGCCGGGCAAAGGCCAGGGCTGCCGCCTCCAGCGGCATCGCATAGGTGGGGATCGAACACCCGTCGGTGCCGCGCGCCATGTCCTTCAGCGAAACGCCGGCGATTTCCTCGATGGCGGCGCGCACCTCGATCTGCACCGGATGGTCGGGCTCGACATAGCCGCGCGTCGGCGCGCCAAGGGTCCGGGCAAGGCCGAGAAAACCGGCATGCTTGCCCGAGCAATTGTTGTGCAGCGGGCACGGGGTCGCGTCGGCCCGGTGGATGGCGGCGACATCCTGCATGCGCGAGGGCCACTGGTTGCCGCATTCCAGCGCGTCTTCCTCCAGCCCCGCCTTCAGCAGCATCACCCGCGCGGCGTTGACATGCACTTCCTCGCCATTGTGCGAGGCGCAGGCAAGCGCCAGCTCGGCCGGCTCGAGATCGAGCGCGTCGGCGGCGCCGGATTCAACCAGCGGCAGCGCCTGCAGGGCCTTGACCGCCGAGCGCGGAAAAACCGGACGGGCGGTGTCGCCAAGGCCCGCGACCTTGCGGCCCGCAGCATCGACAATGGCGATGGCGCCGCGATGGCGGCTTTCGACCGCGTCGCCGCGCAGCACCTCGACCAGAACCGGATTGTCCATGGTCAAGCTCCTTCCGCCACGGCCTGGAGGGCGGGCCGGCGGGCGGCGATGAAAGCGGCGAGCCGCTCCAGCGCGCCGTCAAGCACCTCGTCCTTCTTGCAGAAACAGAAGCGGACGAAATTGGTCGGTGCGTCGGCGACATAGAAGGCGGAGACCGGAACGGCAGCAACGCCCGCCTCCTCGACAAGCTGCCGGCAGATGTCGGCATCGGTGCCCTCGAGCCCCAGCGCGGAGACGTCGCAGGTGAGGAAATAGGTGCCCTCGCAAGGCAGCACGCCGAAGCCCAGCGCCGCGAGCCCGCCGGCGAAGCGATCGCGCTTGGCCTGCATCTCGTCGCGCAGGCCGGCGAAATAACCGTCGTCCTTGCCGAGCCCGTAGGCGACCGCCTTCTGCAGGTTCGGCGGGGTGGTGAAGGTGACGAACTGGTGCGCCTTCGCGATCGGGTCGAGCAGGTTCGGCGCCGCCGTGACATAGCCGACCTTCCAGCCGGTCAGCGAGAAGGTCTTGCCGGCCGAACCGATGCGCACGGCGCGCTCGCGCATGCCCGGGAACGCGATCAGCGGCATGTGCCGGCGGCCGTCGAACAGCAGGTGCTCGTAGACCTCGTCGCAGATCGCATAGACGCCGTGCTCGTTGCACAGCCGCGCGATCGCCGCCAGTTCCTCTTCCTGGAACACCTTGCCGGCCGGGTTCATCGGGTTGTTGATGAGGATCGCCTTGGTGTTCTCGGTAAAGGCATCGGCAAGCGCATGAAGGTCGAGGCGCCACTGCGGCGGCGTCACGCGCAGGCGCACCGGAATGCCGCCGGCGCGCTTCACCAGCGGCAGGTAGCAGTCGTAGAGCGGCTCGATAAGGATCACCTCGTCGCCCGGCTCGAGCAGCGCCAGCAGCACATCGGCGAGCGCTTCCGTCGCTCCCGACGTGACCATCACTTCGCTCTGCCAGTCGACGTCCAGGTCGTAGAAGCGCTTGGCCGAGGCGGCCACCGCCTGGCGCAGTTCCGGCAGGCCGAGCATCGGCGGATACTGGTTCGGACCCGCCATCAGCGCGTCGGCCGCCACCTGGCGCACGTCGGCGGGGCCGTCCACATCGGGAAAGCCCTGGCCGAGATTGATCGCCCCGCGGGCGATGGCCAGCCGCGACATGGTCTCGAAGATCGTGGTCGGAAGACCGGTGAAAACGGGATTGGTCGGCTTCATGATCTTCGTGCGTCCCCACATCACGGCAATTCTCCGGCCTTAGTATCCATTCCCTGACGCTGCGTCGAGTGCGTAAGCAGGCGGGCCGTCCCGAACATCACTTGTCCGGAACGGCCCGCATCGATCAATCCGCGTCAAAGTGTCGTGTCACCGCACCAGGATGTTGCGGAACTGCCAGGGATCGCTCTCGTCGAGATCCTCGGCGAAGAAGCCCGGCCGCCCGTCAAGCGGCGTCCAGTCGGTGTAGTAGCCCTTGACCGGACCGAGATAGGGGCGCTGCACCTCGAGGCAGCGGCGATAGTCCATCTCGTCGGCCTCGACGATGCCTTCGCGCGGGTTCTCGAGAGCCCAGACCATGCCGGCCAGCACGGCCGAGGTCACCTGCAGGCCGGTCGCGTTCTGGTAGGGCGCGATCTCCCGGGTTTCCTCGATGGAAAGCTGCGAGCCGAACCAGTAGGCGTTCTTCTCGTGGCCGTAGAGCAGCACGCCAAGCTCGTCGATGCCGTCGATGATCTCGTCTTCGGCGAGCACGTGCAGCGTTTCCTGCATCTTGCCGGCCGCGCCGAACAGTTCGTGCAGCGACAGCACCGCGTCGTTGGCCGGGTGGTAGGCATAGTGGCAGGTCGGCCGGTAGACGACCTTGCCGTCCTCCTTCACCGTGAAATAGTCGGCGATGGAAATCGACTCGTTGTGGGTGACGAGGAAGCCGTACTGGGCGCCCGGCGTCGGGCACCAGGTGCGCACACGCGTGTTGGCGCCCGGCTGCTCCAGGTAGATCGCCGCCTTGCAGCCCTTCTTGTGCTTGCGGGCGTTCTTCGGCATCCACTTCTCGTGCGTGCCCCAGCCGAGCTCGGACGGCTGGAAGCCTTCGGAGAGGAAGCCCTCGACCGACCAGGTGTTCCAGAAGGCGCCCATCGGCTTCGGCTTCCTGGCACGCTGGGTGTCGCGCTCGGCGATGTGGACGCCCTTGACGCCGACCTTCTTCATCAGCTTGGCCCAGCCCTTGCGGCTGTTCGGCTCCTCGAACTTCGTGCCGGTGTCGCGGGCAATGTCGACCAGCCCCTGCTTGACGAACCAGGAGACCATGCCGGGATTGGCGCCGCAGCAGGAGACCGCCGTCGTGCCGCCGGGGTTCTTCTTCTTCTCCCGGCGCACGGTCTCGCGCAGCGCGTAGTTGGTGCGCGAGGCGTTGTCCGCGTTCTCGTCGAAATAGAAGCCGAGCCACGGCTCGACGACCGTGTCGATGTAAAGCACGCCCAGTTCGCGGCAGAGCTTCATCAGGTCCAGCGAGGACGTGTCGACGGAAAGGTTCACGCAGAAGCCCTGCCCCTCCCCCTCGGTCAGCAGCGGGGACAGCACCTGGCGGTAGTTCTCCGGCGTGATCGCGACCTTCTCGAACCTGTAGCCGCGATCATCGACCAGCTTGCGGTCGGTATCGACCGGGTCGATGACGGTGACGCGGGAGGCATCGAAGCGGAAATGCCGCTCGATCAGGGGCAGCGTGCCCTTGCCGATAGAGCCGAAGCCGATCATCACGATGGGGCCGGAGATCGTGCCGTGCACGGGCCAGGACTTGGCGGCGGCGGCAGGCGCCGGGGCGGCGGCCGGCTTCGCGGCAGCCTTGGCCCTCGTGGTCTTCCTGCGTGCCGCCGGTGTCTTCGCTTCGGTCATGGCGGATGTCCTTCTGTCTGGAAAGGTCTGCATGGGCGTGCTGAATGACAGGCGCCACGCGGGAGCATAACGCCGGGCGGCCGCTTTCGCGACCGGCCGGCCCGGAACTATCTATGGGTGATCAAGGATGACCGTCAGATGACGTAGGAGCGCAGCGGCTCGAACCCGTTGAAGGCGACCGCCGAATAGGTGGTCGTGTAGGCGCCGCAGGCCTCGATCAGCACCTTGTCGCCGATCGACAGGCTGACGGGCAGCTCGTAGGGAGCCTTCTCGTAGAGCACGTCGACGCTGTCGCAGGTCGGGCCGGCGAGCACGCAAGGGGTCTTGCGGTCGTCGTCCTTGTCCGTGCGGATCGGATAGCGGATCGCCTCGTCCATGGTCTCGGCCAGGCCGTTGAACTTGCCGATATCGAGGTAGACCCAGCGGATCTCGTCCTCGGCATCCGACTTCTTCGAGATCAGGACGACTTCCGCCTCGATCATGCCGGCATCGCCGACCATGCCGCGACCCGGCTCGATGATGGTCTGCGGAATGCGGTTGCCGAAATGCTTGGACAGGCCGCGCAGGATCGCCTCGCCGTAGCGCGGCACGCCCGGAACGTCCTTGAGGTAGCGCGCCGGAAAGCCGCCGCCGAGGTTGACCATCGACAGGTTGATGCCGCGCTCGGCCATCTCGCGGAAGATCCACGCGGCCGAGGCCAGCGCCACGTCCCAGGCCTCGACATTGGCCTGCTGCGAGCCGACATGGAACGACACGCCATGGGCGACAAGGCCAAGGCGATGGCCGTGCTCGAGCACGCGCGGCGCCATCTCGGGGGCGCAGCCGAACTTGCGCGACAGCGGCCAGTCGGCGCCCGCGCCATCGCACAGGATGCGGCAGAATATCTGGGCGCCCGGCGCGGCGCGGCCGACCTTCTCGACCTCCGCCTCGCAGTCGACCGCGAACAGGCGAACGCCGAGCTCGAAGGCCCGCGCGATGTCGCGCTCCTTCTTGATCGTGTTGCCGAAGGAAATGCGCTCCGGGCCTGCGCCGGCGGCCAGCGCCATCTCGACTTCGGCCACGGAGGCGCAGTCGAAGGAGGAGCCGAGGCGGGCAAGCAGGGCCAGCACTTCGGGAGCCGGGTTGGCCTTCACCGCGTAGAAGACACGCGTGTCCGGCAGCGCCCGCTCGAAGGCGAGATAATTGTCCTGGACGATGTCCAGATCGACGACAACGCAAGGCCCGTCGCCTCGTCGCTGGCGGAGAAAGTTCTTGATGCGCTCCGTCATGGCAGTCACCCGTTTTCCGAATTCCGGTCGCAAGCTTGCAGATGCGGTAACGCGTCCCACCCGCTTTGGAGACGGGAGAATGCGGACTGCATATGCAACGGTCGGGCATCGGATTCCCGTCGAATACGGGTAATCGCTCGCCGTTCCGCGATTGCTGCCTTGGATTGGATCGGGGACCCCGAACCGCACGGCCGGCAATGATGTAACAAGTGCCTCTTCAGTGACCCCGGGACTTGGAAACCCGGCAGAGACCAAAAAAGCCCTCTTACGTCGTTGCTTTAAGCCGTCCGTTTTGCCGCTCTATTCCGGACTAGTCCGGGCCCTATTGAGCGGCTGCCACCTTACGGTTGGACGACCACGGGCACGTGCGAATTTGGGCAAGCGACATATGAATCAAGCCGCCATCATAATCAAGAGAAAATTCGCGTTCCGGAGCGCATTTTTTGCGCCTTGATGCGCGCGCCCCGTCCCGCCCCCGCAAGTTCGGCCGATTGCGGCCATCCTCACGGAGCGATGATCGTATTTTCGTGAGGAAAACCAGATGGCGGGACGAAGGGTCCCGCCATCTGGTGTGTCGTCGGCAGCGAGGCCAGTGCGGGGAAGCCGCGCCTCAGTTGCTGTCGTTTCCGCGCGGCCCCTCGCCGCGACCTTCACCGCGCTCGCCGCGATTCTTCTGGCCGTGCCAGCGCTTGCCGTGATGACCGCCCATGCCACGGCGCGGACGATCCTCGATGGACAGGGCGCCGTCCTTGTTGCGGTCCATGCGGGCGACGAGGCCGGTCAGCGGGCGCATCGCCTCCTCCTTCGTCACGGCGAGATCGCCGTCACGGTCGAAACGCTGGAAACCGCGCACCATGCGCGTGTCGGCCCGTTCGGCCCAGATCGTGCCGAACTCCTCAAGCGTCAGAGCCTTGTCGCCATCGGTGTCGGCGGCCGCGAAGGCAGCAGCGCGGCCCTGGCGAACCTCGTCGGCGGTGACGTTGCCGTCGCCATCGGCATCGAAGCGCTCCATCATCCGGGCGTGGCCCCGGCGACCGCCGCGACGCTTGTCGTCATCGTCGTCTGCGCGTTCCATCCGCTCGAGCATACGCTCGGCGCGGCGGTTGTACTCGGCCTCGGTGACCTTGCCATCGCCGTCTCGGTCGAGGCGCTGGAACCCGCGCACCCGGCGCTCGGAAAACTCGCTCACATAGGCGACCTTGAATTCCTCGAGCGTCACGCTGCCATTGCCGTCGGCATCGGCGGAGGTGAACATGGCGTCCGCCTTGGCGTCGATCTCTTCCTGGGTCACCTTGCCGTCACGGTCGGTGTCGAAGCGCTCCATGAACATGCGCACCATCTGGCCGCGGCGCCCGTGATGGCCGCCGCGCTTGCCGGCATGCTTGCCCCAGTGGCCGCCGTGAGACGCCTGGTGCCAGCCGTGCTTGCCGCCGCCTTCTCCGCGACCGCCACGATCGGCGAAGGCCGGCATTGCGGTGGTGCCGACAAGCGTCGCGGCAAGGGCGGCAAGGGCAATCTTCTTCAACGTGGTCATCGCCAGGTCTCCTCTTGGGTTCGAATGCGATGACACCGAAATAGGGACCGCTTGTCGCAGAACTATGCCGGCCGGGGGGTGTTTGTGTCGCAAGCTGTGGCGGGCTCGCGGCCTGTTACACCTCGATACAATTGGCGTTTCCGCTTCGCCCGCGCGAGCGATAAGACAGGATGAAGCTGACTGTAAGGACCGGGCGGAACCCATGAGCGAGAACGGGCCACACATTCTTGTCGTCGACGATCACCGCGACATTCGCGAATCGCTGGCGCGCTACCTGCGCAAGAACGGGCTGCGCTCCTCCGTCGCCGACAGCGCCGCGCAGGCGCGCAAGTTCCTCAAGGCGGCGGCCGTCGATCTCATCGTCCTCGACATCATGATGCCGGGCGAGGACGGGCTGTCGCTCTGCCGCTCGCTGGTGGAAAGCGGCACCGTGCCGGTGATCCTGCTCACCGCCATGGCCGAGGATACCGACCGCATCGTCGGCCTGGAGATCGGCGCCGACGACTATGTCACCAAGCCCTTCAATCCGCGCGAGCTGCTGGCGCGCATCCGCGCCGTGCTGCGCCGCTCCTCGCAGGTGCCAAGGGACCGCGATCCGGTGGAGGCGGAAACCCTCGGCTTCGCCGGATGGTGGCTCGACGTGCCCAAGCGCCTGCTCACCGGAGCCGACGGCATCGCCGTTCCCCTGTCGACCGGCGAGTTCCAGCTGCTCATCGCCTTTCTCAAGCGGCCGCGCATGGTCCTGTCGCGCGACCAGCTTCTCGATCTCACGTCGGGACGCAGTCCCGGCGTCTTCGACCGCTCCATCGACAACCAGGTCAGCCGGCTGCGGCGGAAGATCGAACCCGATCCCAAGTCCCCCGAGCTCATCAAGACGGTCTGGGGCGGCGGCTATACCTTCACCGCCGAGGTTGAGGAGCGCGCCGAATGAAGCGCTTCCGTCCCTGGCCGCAATCGCTCGCCGGCCAGCTCATCGCGCTGCTGCTGATCGCGCTCGTGGTCGCGCAGGTGCTGACCCTGTGGCTCTTCGCCGGCGAGCGCCGGGTGGCGCTGGTCGAACTTGCCCGCAACACCATCGTGTCGCGCACCGTCTCGCTGGTGCGTCTGGTCGAAGACGCGACCGAGACCCAGCGCCCGGAGATGCTGCGCGCCATATCGAGCCGCTTCCTTTGGTTCTGGATCGACGAAACGCCGGCCCTTGGCAACACCGGCAAGGGCAAGACCGACAGGCGCATCGCCGGCATGCTGGCGGAGGAACTGGGGGCGGAGCGCGACATTCGCGTCGACGTCTCCCATCGCCCGCCGGTGCGCGAGGCCCCCTCGCGGCGGCGCATCGATGTCGGCGAGCGCGACGGCGATGACGACGGACGGGCAGAGGACGACCGGCGGCGTGGCCGGGACCGCTGGCGCGATGCGCCGGTGTCGCTGACCCTGTCCGTGGGCCTTGCCGATGGCCGCTGGCTGAACGGATCGAGCCGCTTTCGCGTGCCGCGCAACACGCTGCTGCCGGTGCTTGTCGCGGTCGCGCTGATGGCGGCGGCGATCATCGCCATCATCGCGCTGACCGTGCGGCGCCTGACGCGCCCCTTGCGCGAGCTGGCCGCGGCAGCCGACCGGCTCGGCCGGGGCGAGGATGTCGAGGCGCTGGCCGAGACCGGCCCCTTAGAGGTGCGCGGCACCATCCATGCCTTCAATGTCATGCAGGACCGCCTCACCCGCTTCGTGCGCGATCGCACCCGCATGCTCGGCGCGATCAGCCACGATCTCAGGACACCGATCACCTCGCTGAGGATCCGGGCCGAATTCATCGACGACGAGGAAAACCGCGAGAAGGTGATCGAGACGCTCGACGAGATGCAGGGCATGGTCGAGGCAACGCTCGCCTTCGCCCGTGACGAGGCCTCCCGGGAGGACGCCGCGCGGACCGATCTGGGCGGTTTCATCGACGCCATCGCCGAGGATTATCGCGACATGGGCCGGCCGGTTGCCTTCGACCCGCCCGCCGGGCGCATCGTCGTGTCATGCCGCCCGCTCAGCCTGAAGCGGGCGCTGCGCAACCTGATCGACAACGCGGTGCGCTATGGCGGGGAGGCCGAGCTCTCGCTCCATGCCGGCGCCGGTTCTGTGCGCATTGCCGTTGCCGACCGTGGCCCGGGCATTCCCGAAGACCGGCTCAACGATGTGTTCGAGCCGTTCGTGCGGATCGAGGAATCGCGGTCCGAGGAAACCGGCGGCATCGGCCTTGGCCTGTCGATCGCCCGGTCCATCGTCCATGCCCATGGCGGTACGCTGGAACTCGTCAACCGGCCGCAAGGCGGGCTGGAGGCGCGAATCATGCTTCCCGCCGACCGTCCGACGCGGGCCTGATCCCCTCGCGCCCGGTTCCGGGACATCGCTCTCAAGCAAGATCGAGCTGCCGCTAGGGCAGCTCGCATGCTTTTCCAATGGAAAACCCGGAAAAAACCGGCTCACGTCCGCAATGACGTTGCCTTCCTCAGGGTCCGATCCCCATCATTAGAAATCGGCAAGGTTTTCCATGTTACATCTGCCGATACGTCAAGGATAGAACCCTCGACCGGCTCCGGGGAGGAGTGTTTTCGACTGAGTGAAAACAGGAGACACAGGAGGTGGTCACCCTGTCGTCAAGAAACCGGTACATGTCGGCATCCGCAACACAGCGGGAGCGACGCAGGACGCCACGGGCGCAAGGGTCCATACCCGTCATGGTGGTGACCATGCGCGGCCCGATGCCCGCGAAGCTGAAGGATCTGAGCCTCACGGGCTGTCGCATCCTGTGCTCCGACCTGCCGAAATTCGCACTCAGCGTGCGTATCTCGGTCACCGCCTACGGGCTGGAGCTGCGGGCGGAGCAGCGCTGGCGGCGCGGCGAGGAGAGCGGCTGGCGGTTCATCTACAACGATCCCGAGCAGGAGCGGCTCAAGGACATCATCTTCAACGAGATTTCCAAACGCCAGAACGCCGAGACGATCGAACAGCCCTATCGGCCCGGAGGCCGATAGGAGGGTCGCTCGTGCCGGACGCGGTCCGCCGGCCGGTTCAGGCGCCGGCCAGCGCCTTCGCCTCGAGCCGGCGGGCATGCAGGACCGGCTCGGTATAGCCGGACGGCTGCTCGCGCCCCTTGAACACCAGGTCGCAAGCGGCCTTGAAGGCGACCGAGGCGTCGAAATCCGCAGCCATCGGCGTGTAGAGCGGGTCGCCGGCATTCTGCCCGTCGACCACCCCCGCCATGCGCTTCATCGTCTCCATCACCTGGGCGTCCGTGCAGACGCCGTGGCGCAGCCAGTTGGCGATGTGCTGGGAGGAAATCCGCAGCGTCGCCCGGTCCTCCATCAGGCCGACATCGTTGATGTCCGGCACCTTGGAGCAACCGACCCCCTGGTCGACCCAGCGCACCACATAGCCCAGGATCCCTTGCGCGTTGTTGTCGAGCTCGGCCTGGATTTCCTGCGCCGACCAGTTCGGCCGCTCGGCCACCGGGATCGACAGGATATCATCGAGGCTGGCGCGGCCGCGTGCCTTCAGTTCCTGCTGGCGGGCGGCGACGTCGACGACATGGTAGTGCAGCGCGTGCAGCGTCGCCGCCGTCGGCGAAGGCACCCAGGCGGTCGTCGCGCCGGCCTTCGGATGGCCGATCTTCTGCTCCAGCATCGCCTGCATCAGGTCCGGCATCGCCCACATGCCCTTGCCGATCTGGGCATGGCCCGGCAGGCCGCATTCCAGGCCGACGTCGACATTCCAGTTCTCGTAGGCGGCGATCCAGGGGGCCTGTTTCATGTCGCCCTTGCGGATCATCGGGCCGGCTTCCATCGAGGTGTGCATCTCGTCGCCGGTACGGTCGAGGAAGCCGGTGTTGATGAAGCACACGCGGGACGCTGCCGCGCGAATGCACTCCTTGAGGTTGACGGTGGTGCGCCGCTCCTCGTCCATGATGCCCATCTTCAGCGTGTCGGGCGCAAGGCCCAGCGCCTGCTCGATACGGCCGAACATCTTGTTGGCGAAGGCGACTTCCTCGGGACCGTGCATCTTCGGCTTGACGATGTAGAGCGAGCCGGCGCGCGAATTCATCCGCTTTCCGCCGCCCGCCGGGCCGCCCGTGCCGATGTCGTGCATGGCGATCAGCGCCGTCATCATGCCGTCGAGAATGCCTTCGGGCACCTCGTTGCCGTCGCGGTCGAGGATGGCCGGGTTGGTCATCAGGTGACCGACATTGCGCACCAGCATCAGCGAGCGGCCGTGCAGACGCAGCACACCGCCGGCCGGCGTCCGGTATTCCCGGTCGCCTTCCATACGCCGCACCATGGTGCGCCCGCCCTTGTCGAAGCTCGCCGTGAGGTCGCCCTTGAGCAGCCCGAGCCAATTGCGATAGGCAACGACCTTGTCTTCGGCATCGACAGCCGCGACGGAGTCCTCGCAATCCATGATGGTGGAAACGGCGGATTCCAGCACGATATCGGCGATGCCGGCCGGGTCCTCGCGGCCGATCGCATGGGCCCGATCGATCGACACCTCGATATGCATGCCGTTCTTCACGAAGAGCACCGCATCGGGGGCGCTCGCCTCGCCGCGATAACCGGCGAACTGGGCCGGGTCGGCCAGCGTCAGCGACACACCGCCCTGGCCCGCGACAACCAGCCGGCCGCCCTCGACCGAAAGCCCCGTGACCGAGGCCCAGTCGCCGGAAAGCGGCACCCGGTCGTTCATCAGTCGCCGCGCATGGGCAACGACCTCGGCGCCGCGCGCCGGATCGTAGCCGCCGCCACCCGGCCGGCTGCCCATCGCATCCGTGCCGTAGAGCGCGTCATAGAGCGAGCCCCAGCGCGCGTTGGCCGCGTTCAGCGCATAGCGGGCATTGGTGATCGGCACGACGAGCTGCGGGCCCGAGATCGAGGCGATCTCCGGATCGACATCGGCCGTCGTCACGGCGAAGGCGCCGCCCTCCTCGACCAGGTAGCCGATCTCCTTCAGGAACGCCTTGTAGGCGGGCAGGTCGACCGGGCCGGGATGGGCCTGGTGCCAGGCATCGATCTTCGCCTGCAGCGCATTACGCTTTTCCAGCAGCGCGCGGTTTTCCGGGGCAAGATCGTGGACGATGCCGGACAGCCCCTGCCAGAAGGCATCGGCCGAGACCCCGGTGCCCGGCAACGCCTCCTGCTCGACGAAATCCCGCAGTTCCCTGGCGACCTTCAGGCCGGCAATCTCGATACGCTCCATGGCGTCAGCGCTCCTTCGTTCCATCCTTGAGGGAAAACGGCGGGCATGGCGCCACCGGCTTTCCGAAATCTGCCGCGAAACCGGCCGGATCGTCATGGAGATCACGACCGGATCGGCTTCGCCCCATCAAAGCGAAGCCCCTCCACCCGGTCAATCTGTCACAAATCGAAAAGACTTGATCCGCTCCGGACATAATCAGCGAAGATCCGAGGACATGATCTCCACCAGCGCCTGCGCCACGTATCGCAGGGCCGTGTCGCCGTCGCGGCGAGCGTGCCAGGCAAGATGCAGCACGAAGCCCGGCACCGGCACGGGAGGCGCGAAGGTCACAAGGCCGCTCGCCGAAGGAACGCAGAGCGAGGGCAGCATGGCGATCAGGTCGGAGCCGGCAAGCAGTTCGGGCACCATCTGGAAGGTCGGCACGACCACGCCGACGCGCCGACACAGGCCCTGTCCGGCAAGCACCGTGTCGAGCGGGCCGCGCGTGTCGCCCCGGCCGGACACCAGCACATGCGGGTGGGCGAGCCACGTTTCCAGCCTGAAATCGCGCGCCGCCGGATGATCGGCCCGCATCGCCACCACGTAGTGCTCGCTCACCAGTTCCGTGCGCACCAGATCGTCTTCCGCCGGCGGGAAAACCGACAGCGCCAGGTCGCTCGTGCCGGCGACAAGCCCGGTGCGCGCCGCGTCCGCCCCCTGCCAGGGCTGCAGCACGAGATCGATGCCCGGTGCCGCAGCGCCCAGCCGCTCGAGCAGTGGCCGCATCACCAGAACCGCCGGATAGTCGGCCATGCTGATCTTCAGTGTCTGGCGGATCTTCTCAAGCGGCACCGGCGCCGGGTCGACCATTTCGGCGACGCCGGCAAGCAGGGTCTTGAGCGGTGCCCGCAAGGCTTCCGCCCTGTCGGTGCGGCGCATCATGCCGCGCCCGCGCTCCAGCAACTCGTCGCCGAACAGACCTCGGCACCGTTGCAAAGCGGCGGAAACCGCCGGCTGCGTCAGGCCCAGCCGTTCGGCGGCGCGGCTTACATGGGCCTCGTCGAGCAGCGCGTCGAGGACCACCAGGAGGTTGAGATCGATGCTTCTCAAATTCATAGGATTAATAATAAACTATATTTGTTATCGATTGGGATAATTTCTACAGTCCTCGCATCTTCCCTTCATCGCAATGGAGACGAAGATGACCCAGACACTGATCCTGCTCTTCCACCCGGACCTTTCGCGTTCGCGCGCCAATGCCGCGCTGGCACGGGTGGCGGCACGCCTGCCGGGCACCGAGGTGGTCGACATGCAGGCCCGGTTCCCCGACGGGCTCGACATGGCCCGCGACGCAGAAGCCGAGGCCGCCCGGCTGATCGCCGCCGAGAGGCTCGTCCTGCAGTTCCCTCTCCACTGGTACGCGCCGCCGCCGCTCCTGCAATCCTGGCAGGCAGCCGTTCTCACCCGCATGATGTATCTGCTGTCGGACACGGAAGGGGCCCGACTTGCCGGCAAGCCGTTCAGGCTCGCCGTCACAACCGGTGGCACAGCCGATGCCTATCGCAACGGCGGCCGCAACCTGTTCCCGATCACCGAGATCCTGGCGCCGCTGCGCGCCACCGCCAACCGCTGCGGCCTGACCTGGTCGCGCCCCTTCGTACTGCACGACGCCGACGGCCTCTCGGAGGGGCAGCTGGAGGCTGCCGCGCGGAACTACGCGGCGGACCTCACTGCCTGGCAGGCTGAATCCCTCCCCGTATCCGCGGAGGCCTGAACCATGACCGGCGCCACCCATGACACCCTGACGGATCTCGGGCGGGGCACGCCCGTCTGGTTCTCCCTGTCCGGCCGGCTGCTGCCAGTCTGGATCCTCGCCCAGTTCCTCACCGCCGGCCTTGCCCTGTTCGGCGAAACCGGAACATGGAACCTGCACGCCGGCCTCGGCGCGGGACTGGCCCTTCCGGTCCTTTGTCTCGCGGGCGGCGCGATCGCCGTGCCGCGGCTGCGCGGCTTCGGATGGTGGGCCGGACTTGCCGCCCTGCTCTACCTGCTGCAGGTCGCCCTCGCCGCCGGCGATGCCTCCCGCTCCCTCGCCTTCCATCCCGTCAACGGCGCTCTGCTTCTGACCGCCAGTCTGGTGCTCCTCGCCAAGATCGAACGCCGGCTTGCGCGGTCCCGCAAGACGAAGGCCTGACCCGTCGGGCCGGGTCCGTCCGGCGCCCTGCCCCTTCGCCAGCCCTGCGCCACGCGCAATCCCCTTGCGCGCGGGCACGGCTTGCATCCGATTGCACTATTGGTCATACGATAGGAACAGCCATTCCCGTCGATGAACCGGCGCTCCAGACGCGCCGCGAACCGAGACCCCCAGCAAGACCGGACAGCGACCAGAACCGGCACCCGGCCGCCGGAGACCGTCCTCGCCCGGCAGGTGAACCGACCGTCCCATGTCGCAACCAGGCTCCACCCTCGCCGCACGGTTCTACGCCCGGCCGATCCTGTTGCTGGTGCTGACCACCCTGTTCTGGGCGGGCAACACCATCGCCGGCCGGCTCGCCATCGGGGAAGTGTCGCCACTGGCCGTCGTGTTCCTGCGCTGGGTCTTCGTCTCGGCGCTGATGGTGGCGCTCTACGGCCGCCAGGTCAGGGCCGAATGGCCGATGCTGAGGAAGCACCTGCCGATGATGGCGCTGATGGGCACCATCGGACTGACTGCCTTCAACGCGCTCTTCTACATCGCCGCTCACACCACCACGGCGCTCAACATGGGCATCCTGCAGGGCTCCATGCCGATGTTCGTGCTGCTCGGCGCCTTGATCATCCTGCGCACCCCGATCCGGCCCTTGCAGGCGCTCGGCGTGCTGGTCACCATGACCGGCGTCGTCTTCATCGCCAGCCAGGGCGATTTCGCCCGCCTGGCGGAGCTAAAGGTCAATCCCGGCGACGGGCTGATGATCGCCGCCTGCATCCTCTACTCGCTCTACGCGGTGCTGTTGCGCAACCGGCCGGCGGTTTCCGGCATGGTCTTCTTCACCGTGCTCTCGGTGATCGCGGCGATCGTCTCCGTGCCCGTCTTCGCCTTCGAATTCATCCAGGGCACCGTGCAATGGCCGACCCCGAAGGGCTGGCTGGTCGTCGCCTATATCTCGATCTTCCCCTCGTTCCTGTCGCAGATCTTCTTCATGCGCGGCGTCGAGCTGATCGGCCCCGGCCGGGCCGGCGTCTTCATCAACCTGGTGCCGATCTTTTCCTCGTTGCTGGCCGTCATGCTGCTCGGCGAGCCTTTCCATCTCTATCACGCGCTCGCGCTCGCGCTGGTTCTGGTCGGCATCGCGCTGTCCGAGCGCAAGTCGCGCACCGCGGCGCCCGTTAGCTGAGGCGCAGCAACGCGCCTCGTTCCGCCAACACCACGTAATCAACACCGAATATCGGCGAAGTGCCGCAAGGCCGTCGCGCATTTGCCGAAATGTGGCAAGATAGACAGGTCATGCAAGCGCCCCTGTTCATCGCCGCGATCGCCGGCCTGCTCGTCGTCATCTCCCTGATCCAGCCGCTCGCGCGGCGGCTCAAGGTCACGTCCTCCGTGCTGCTCGCCCTTGTCGGCATCGGCATCGGCGTGCTCGCCTCGTGGCTGCTCTACACGCCGCGCACCGATGCCTTCAACGACATCGCCGCGGTGTTCGTGAACCTGCCGCTGAACTCGCAGGGCATTCTCCACCTGTTCCTGCCGGTGCTCCTGTTCCAGACGACGTTGACCCTCGACATCCGCCGCATGGCCGACGATGCCGGCGTCATCTTCGTCATGGCGGTGGTCGCGGTGCTGGTCGCCACCGCCTTTATCGGGCTGGCGCTGCAGCCCTTCGCCGGCGTGTCGCTGATCGCCTGCCTTCTGCTCGGCGCGATCGTCGCCACCACCGACCCGGTCGCCGTCGTCGCCATCTTCCGCGACATCGGCGCGCCCGCCCGTCTCGGCCGCCTGGTCGAAGGTGAAAGCCTGCTCAACGACGCCGCCGCCATCGCCCTTTTCGTCATCCTGCTGGATGCGCTGACCGGCGGCGAGGCGCCGACGCTGACCGGCGGCGTCGAGCTGTTCCTGTGGAGTTTTTCCGGCGGAATGGCGCTCGGCTATCTCGGGGGCCAGGCGATGGTCCGCCTGCTGCCCCTGGTGCGCGACTTCCGCCTCGCCCAGGTGACGCTGTCCGTCGCCATGCCCTATCTCGTCTATATCGTGGCGGAGAATTTCGTCGATGTCTCCGGCGTCGTCGCGGTGGTCGCCGCCGGCATTCTGATCAATCTCGCCGGCCCCTCCCGCGTCACGCCGGACGGCTGGACCTATCTCAACGACGTCTGGGAGCAGATCGCTTTCTGGGCATCGTCGCTGATCTTCATGCTCGCCTCGATCCTGATCCCCAAGCTCCTTGTGGATGTCGGTTGGGCGGATCTCGGCCTGCTTGCCATCGTCGTGGCGGCCGCGCTGGTCGCCCGCGCCGTGGTGTTGTTCGGCGCGCTGCCCCTGATGAGCCTCTTACGCCTGTCGCAGCCGGTCAGTACCCCGTTCAAGACCGTCATCCTGTGGGGTGGCATGCGCGGCGCGATCACCCTGACGCTGGCGCTCGGCGTCACCGAGAACGCCGCGATCGACCCGCAGGTGCAGCGCTTCGTCGCCGTGCTTGCCACCGGGTTCGTGCTGTTCACGCTGCTTGTCTACGGCACCACCTTGAAGCCGCTGATCAAGGTCTTCGGGCTCGACAGGCTGACGCCGCTCGACAACGCGATGCGCTCGCAGGTGCTGGCGCTGGCGCTGGCCAAGGTGCGCGAGGGCGTCGCCCGGGTGGCGGCGAACTACAACATCGCCCCGGCGGCGGCGGAGGAGACCGACCGGCGCTACCGGGACCGGCAGACGATCGCCTCAGGCGCCGCAAGCGCCTCGCAGGAAATCCTCGACCGGGACCGGGTCACGGTCGGCCTCGTCTCGATCTCCAACCGCGAGCGCGAGATCGTGCTGCGTCATCTTCGCGAGCGCACCGCCTCGATCCACACCGCCGAGGACCTTTTGGCCAAGATCGGCCGCATCGGCGACCAGGCCCGAGCCGGCGGACGGCTCGAATACAACCGCGCGGCACGCGAATCGCTCGCCTTTCCGCGCACCATGCGGCTGGCCCAATGGTGCCAGCGTCACCTCAAATACGAGGGCTGGCTCGCCCGCCTGCTGGCCGACCGCTACGAGATGCTGCTGCTGAGCCGCATCGTCATCGACGAGTTGATCGCCTTCACAGACGACAAGATCGAGCCGCTGCTCGGCGCCCGCGTGGCCGAGATCCTCACCGAGATCCTGCTGCTGCGGCGCGAATCCACCACCACGGCGCTGGAAGCGCTGCGCCTGCAATATCCCGACTATGCCGACAGTCTCGACCAGCGGTTCCTGCTGAAGGCTGCGCTGCGGCTCGAGGAGGATGCGTACCGGGCGCTGCAGGCACAGAACCTGATCGGCTCCGAGCTCTATTCGAACCTTGCCCAGGAAGTTCATGCCGGCCGCGACGAGGCGGACCAGCGCCCGCATCTCGACATGGGCATGCGCACCGAGGAACTGACCGCCCAGCTGCCCCTGTTCCGCGACCTGCCCGAGGACCGGATCCGCGCCATCGCGCGGCTGATGCGGCCGCGTTTCGCCGTGCCCGGCGACAGCCTCATCCGCAAGGGCGAACGCGGCGACACCGCCTATTTCATCTCCTCGGGTGCTGTCGAGGTCTCCACAGAAACCATGCGCATCCGGCTTGGCCGTGGCGACGTGTTCGGCGAGATCGCGCTGGTCACCGGCGAACCGCGCACGGCGGATGTGCGGGCGCTCGGCTATTGCAACCTGCTCGTCCTGTCGCGGTCGGAGTTCAGGAGCCTGATGGACAAGGACCCGGCGCTGGAGGCTCATATCGCGGAGGTCGCGCACGCGCGCCAGCGCATGAATGCCGAGGCCGAACCGGAACGCGACGCGCCAACCGGCCGGCTGGCAGGCACCGGACAGGAGCACGGCTGACGGGCCTTGCCCGGCACCTTGCGCCAAGCCGCGTTGCCCCCCAAGGAGGCAACCGCCCTACCGTTCGGAGATCGGTCCCTCACCCGCCGGCGCGTCGCCGCGCGCCCCCGCCGGCGCCCTGCCCTGTCCGTTCCAGGACTGCAGCCGCCGGTAAAGGGTCGAGGGGCTGACCTTCAGCGCCTGGGCGGCACGCGGGATGTTGCCGCCGCAGAGCGAGATCGCACTCTCGATCGCCTCGCGGATCACCGTGTCGAGGGGCCGGATGCGCAGGCCCGCCTCGCTGCGCATGGCCGCGTCGGTGCCGGCCTGCGCATCGGCCGGCATTCCCGCCACTGCAATGCCCGCAGAAGCTGCCGCCGGAACCGGCGACGGCGACGGGATATCGGCCTGGCCCTGCGGTTGCGCCGGCAGCATTCCCGCCTCCATCAGCTCCGCGTCGTTGAGCACCACAGCGCGGCGGATGGCGTTCTGGAGCTGACGGATGTTGCCTGGCCACGCGCAGGCTGCCAGCGCGCGCTCGCAATCGGTCGTGAAATCGCGGAACCGCTTGCCGTCCTCCTCGGCGAACTGACGCAGGAAATGGCGGGCGATCAGCACCGCGTCGCCGCCGCGCGCGCGCAGCGGCGGCAATTCGATCGGCATTACATGCAGCCGGTAATAGAGATCCTCGCGGAAGCGGCCGGCGGCGACCTCCGCTTCCGGATCTCGATTGGTGGCGCACACGATGCGCACGTCGACGGGCCGCATGTGATCCTCGCCAACCCGGCGCACCGCCTTTTCCTGCAGGACGCGCAGCATCCGGGTCTGGAGGTCGGGGTCCATCTCGCAGACCTCGTCGAGAAACAGCGTGCCGCCATCGGCGGACAGCATCGCGCCCTTGCGCTCGCTCACAGCGCCGGTGAAGGCGCCACGGGCGTGACCGAAGATCTCGCTTTCCTGCATGCCGCGCGGGATCGCGGCGCAGTTGATGGAAACGAGCGGCCCCGCCGCCCGCTTGCTCAACGCATGGATCGCATGGGCGCAAAGCTCCTTGCCCGTGCCGCTCTCGCCGGAGATGAAGACGGTGGCGCTGGTGGGAGCGGCGCTGCAGATCAGGCGATAGACGGCCTGCATCGCCGGCGAACGGCCAATCATGCCCTCGAAGCCGTCCGCGCCGATCTCGCCGCCCAGTTCCTCCAGCCGGCTGGCCAGTTGCAGCCGGTCGAGCGCGTTGCGCACCGTCACCCGCAGCCGGTCGGCGGTGAAGGGCTTCATGACAAAGTCGAAAGCCCCCTCGCGCATCGCCTCGACCGCGATGTTGACGGATGCCTTGCCGGTGATCAGCACGACCTCGCAGGGCGTACCCCGCGCCTTGATTCGCTTGAGCAGGTCGAGACCGTTGCCGTCCGGCAGGTTCACATCGAGCACCACCACGCCAGGCGCATGCGCCGCCACGTGCTCCATCGCCTCCGCGCCGGTCGCGACAACATGGACCTCGAGGCCCTGCGGTACGAGATAGGCCCTGTAGGTCTCGGCAAGCGCGCGCGCGTCCTCGACCAGCAGGACACTGGGCTTATTCCCGGTCATGCGTGCCAGCAACCACCCCTTCTGGCGCGCCGCTCAGGTCTGGCCTTCGCCAGCACCGGGGCAACGCGATCACGGCCGGTGGCAGGTCTCCAGCACCCGGCCCTGGCGGCTCCGACATCCAGCGGTCAGCAACGGTGCGCAGGCCTTTCCACACGCACCCCGACATCGCAGCCGGACGCCAGATTACGGCATCCGGTGCCGGCGTAAAACCGGAAGATGCGCCCCTCCTCCCCAACCTTCGGACAGGCGATGCGGCCAGGCAAAAACTTCCGTTGAGTTATTTTCAAGGATTCCGGCGTCCGAAAGCCCTGATCTAGTACTTTCCCGCAGCGCCCCGCGGCTCCCACCTGCTCCGGATATCGTGAATTGTATTTAGGTTGTATTTTCGAATTTATACAAATATCCGGTTGACGCTTTGCCCGGTCAATCTTCTAATTCACATGCTGGGAATCTTTTCGTTCACAGCTTTTGGGCGCCAAACACTGCCACTCGCCGTCGAGGCCGGTGGGTGGCGGGCAGTGCGGATTACATGACGGGACTCCGGCGAGAGACCGGAGGATGTTCATGCGGCGTGCCTTCTTCTCAAACCGTTACGGGGCAAAATATGACTGACGAACTGGCAAAGATCGACATCCACGATCACAAGGCACTGGGACAGCTTGTGGCCGACTACGCCACGGGCGCGAAACCCTGGCCAGAGACGCTTGCCGCACTGAAGAGCGAACTGGCGGGAATTGCCACCGTCCCAGATCACCTCAAGGCGCTGCAGGTGATCCAGCCTTCGGAAGAGGTCCTGCTGCTGAGGTTGCCGCCGCGTCGCATGATCGAGCAGTCGCTGGAAAACTACTCGACCGGCGACGGGGCCACCGGTCCCTATCCGCTGCCCGGCTTCTACGAGGATGGCGATACGCTTTCCAACAGCGACTTTCTTCTCCACAGGGTTGCCGACTATACGATCGCCGTGTGCACCTGAAACGACGGCTTGCCGGCGGGCCCTTGGCCTGCCGGTCTTTCAGTGCGGCGTGTCCGGCGGTGGCGCCAGGTCATCCGGAAGGGGGATGCCGGCCAGGGAAAGCCCGTGACGCACGTCGTTCCAGGTGCGTTGCGAACTGATCGGAAAGCAGTTTCCGATCCAGCGGCCGATCTGCGCGTCATCCGGCTTGTCCGGCAGGATCCAGCGCTCGACGATGCGCTGCTTGAGATGTTCGGCCTGGGCCCGCGCCTCGTCGACCTCGCCAGTCAGGGCCAGCGCGGTCACATACCAGGCCTCCACCCCCAGATAGCCGTCGCTCAGATAGCGGAACGCGGAAATCGACGCCCGGTGGTCGCCGCAAAGGCACATGATCCCGACGAAATAGCTCCAGTGCAGCGGCGAGGTCAGCAGGCCGCTGTCGCGGTGGCGATAGGCAATCCCGGCCGCCTCCTCCCGGTAGCCGTAATAGGCCAGTCCGTGCGCCGCCGACAGGGCCGTCCAGGGATCGTTGGAATTCAGCTCGAGCGCTTGCCGGTGCTGCGCCTCCGCCTGCTCGAAGCGCCGTTGCAGGGCCAGCGTCCAGGCGGAGCACAGATAGGCGCGCGAATCGAACGGATCCAGCGTCAGCGCGCTGCGCGCCAGCCCGGCCGAGCGCTCCAGCATTTCGGGGGTCTGCACCTGGCCGGGAAAGACGATGTGGCGCGAGTTGATGATCTGGGCCAGGCTTGAATAGGCCGGGCCGAAACGCGGGTTGTCCTCGATCAGCCCCGACAGGATCTCCTCAGCGCGGTGCGTGTTCTCGATCTTCCATGTGTAGTGCAGCCGCTGGCCCATCAGCAGGCGGTCATACTGGTCGAGCGAGGCATCGGGCATCCGCGACATGTTGGCGAGGCGCTCGGCGGAAATGTTGACGTTCATCGCCAGCGCGATCTCCGCCACCAGGAGCGACTGGCGCGAGAACAGTTCGGAGATGCCGACATCCGAATTGCGCCCCCAGACATAGGCGTTGGTGCGCGAGTTCTTCACCGTCACCGAGTAGGACACGGCGTGCTGCGAGCGCATGGCACTGATCGAGACGCGGTAGATCGGCGCCGCCGACCGCGACAGTTCCTCGGTCATGTCGTCGGCCACGGACCATTCCCGGAACCGGACGAGGCGCGAGATCAGGTCGTGGCGGAACACCTTGGCAAGGCGCACGTCGTCGTCGGCCTCGGTGATCTGCAGGATCTGGTCGACCACGATCACCGGGTTCACGGGCTGGACGGCCGGCTCCGCCTTCGCCTCGCCACGCGCATCGCCTGCGGCCCGCGCCTTTGCCGCCGGGTCGGCCATCCCGTCGGCAACACGGGTCTGCTCGCGTTTCAGCCACTCGGAGAAATTGCCGAGCTTGATGTCGACGATGAGCGACTGGGTCTCGCTCGAGGGCTGGGTGTCGAACTCCTCCTCCAGAATGTTCCACAGGTCCTCGTAGGCCCTGAGCGCGGCGGTGAAATCCCCGCTCACCGCCCGCGAGGTCATGAAGGCACGGCAGGCGGGTTCGTGCGTCGGGTCGAGGTTGAGCAACGCCAGCGCCGCTTCCTCCATCGACTGCCAGTCGCCGGCGCCAAGCCGAATCATCGGCTCGAGAACGCCGCGCAGCTGGTCGTGGAGCTGTTGCCGGCGCACCCGAAGCCAGGCGGTGAACGGCTCGGCCAGCATCTCGCCGCCCTCGAACAGGCGCTCGGACAGTCGCTTCTCGCTCAGCAAGCGCCGGGCGACGGTGGCGCCGGGCGCCAGCAACGCCTCCACATCCGTTTCCACGCGGGAAAGGTCGAGGCTGATATTGATCTTGTCGCTGTCCAGCCCGTCGAAGCCGGCAGCCTCCAGGTTGCGGCGCAAGATCAACAAGGTCTGGCGCAGGGAGGAGCGGGCGTGATGTTCGGAACTGTCTTCCCAGAAGAGGTTCGCCGCCATCTCGCGCGACAGGCGGCCATCGCCCGTCAGGCACAGCCGGGCAAGCAGGCCTTCCGCCTTGCGCGAACGGAACGAAACCGGCCGGTCGCCGACCTCGAAGCGGGGGACTCCGAGAATCGAGGCGTGCAGGCGCGCCCGCGAGGCGGGGCCGGCCGGCCCGGAGCCGAACCTGTCCTGGTTCCCGATATCGTCCACTTTGCCCCAACCCCCTTGCGCATCAAGACCTTAGCAGGTCAGTCCCTCTTGCCCCAGAAGAAAAGATTTGCGTATCAAAGGGTTTGTACAAAAATCAGTAGAGAGGCGGGAGTGCCCTCCCGTCCCGGACCGTATCATGCGCGGCGCACTGGCGCGCGAGCCTTGCTGTGATGATACGACCCGGATCGGGTTGCAACCCCGGAACAAATACCCGTGTCACGTTTACTCCCAGATTGGCACGGGTGAGATCAATTAACAGTACGGTGAACCCCGCATGCAGCAGGGCTGCGAGCGGGTCCGCACCTGCGTCTGCCCGGTCTCCCGCGTGCACCGCGTCCACTGTTTCGGCGGCGATACCGGCCGGTTGCAGGATCGGCCAGTCATGCCGCACCTGTTCGCGCCTTGCCAGATGGATCCGGTCCATGTCGTTGAGCGCGGCCTCCCCGGCCTCCGCGCGCTTGGCATCGACCAGCCTGTCGGCAAGTTCGATCTGCATCAGTTCCTGCAAGGCCGCGGACAGGGCTCTTGCCCGCGTGGCCCGCGCCGCGAAGCCGTAGGCAAAGCCGCCACCGGAGGCATCCACCGAGAGGGCCGCGGCCACGGGAATGCCGATGTCGGTGGTCAGGTCCAGAAACCATGTTCGTCGCTGCGTGCGGCCACGGCGCCAGTCCGCCAGGCATCCCGAGATCGCGGCTTCGGCCAGCGCCTCCTGCGCAAAGCCGCGCGCGCGCCGGCCACCGCGCCACCACAGCGCGACCGCATCCCGCTCGATCCACTCGAACAACGCATGCCGGCGCGCCGACGCCGCGTCGCGGCCGGCGGCAACGCCCAGCCCGGGCGCGAAAGGGACGGCGCTCGCCGGACCGCTGTCGCGACGTCGCCAGACAAGGCTTGCGGGCAGCCTCACATCGATGTCGCGGGCAAGGTCGCGGGCAACCGCTTCCCCATCCGGCGCCGGATCCGCCCCGTCGGCCGGCGCCTCCCCGACCAGTCCGGCGAGCAGTGCCGCCGGCAACGCGGGTTCCGCGCCGTTCGCGCTCCGGGCCCGTGTCTCGTCCTCGCATTCGAACTGGCTGGCGAATTCGGCCGCTTCCGCCACGCAGGCTCGGAACGCGGCCAGCCGCGTTTCGCCCATGCCGGAAACGGACCCGCGCGCCGGCGCCAGCGCGCCAAAGGCGGACGCGGTCGCCTGGGCGCCAAAACAGTAAAGACCAGGCGCATCCGGCACCGGCAGCTCGAACAGCCGGTCGAGCCGGGCGGCGACGGACAACAGCGCAGCAAGATCGGGATCGCCCACGGGCACTCCGCCCGCCCCCTCGCCCAGATAGGCAAGGAAGGCCCGCACCCGCTCGTCGCAGTCTGCCGACAGCCCGCCGGAGGCAACCGCATCGCCTGCCAGTTGCAAGGTCCGTCGCGTCTCCTCGCGCATCCGCATCCTTCCCCCGAGCGGCTCCCCGCCCGTTCCCCGTTCCGCCGCGACACTGCCGCGCCCCCGGCAATAACGCCCTGCTCAAAAGATGAGCGGAAAAATCACGGACAGATAACGCTAGCTGGTGTTGTATCGGAAAATCAAATGGATGGGGGGACACGGCAGGCTTGCCAGGTACGAGATTGCGTGCCGGGAGCATGACGGAGCCGGTTTGACCTCCCCCAGTTGACGCGCGGATGTCCGACGGACGATCCGTACCGGTTTCCCGGCGTGAATGCGGTTCACGCCGCGCGCACGGGGTGCGCGGCAGGCGTTTCAGGAGTGCCCTCGCGGCACCTTTTCGAACGGCATCGCCGTATCGAACCGGAGGTTCGCCCCTCCGGACAGGTGATGCGAGACACATGCGGACAATCCAGGCTTGTTTTCAGGCTTCGGATCGCACGTGACCCAACTGGGCCGGGTCCATAACCCGATCCGGCCCATTTTTCGGCGACCGCTTCGCCGGACGCGTGGTTGGGGCCTCGGGACGGCTTGCGACAGTCTTCGGCCGATCGCCGCATTCGCGATCGCGCCCAACGGTTTTTCGGCGCCTGAGCGTCAAAATCATAGGCCTGGCGGCAGCAGGAAATTCATACAGGCATAGTCCAGAGGGTTTCACGAAGAATGCCGCCCATTCGCGCCTGCACGCGGATGGGCGGTTTTTCTTTGCCCGTGACCCGGCTCCCGCGCCCGAAGACAAAGAAAGGCCGGAGCCTTGCCGGCACCGGCCTTGAGTTGGCAGGCATGGTGCAGTCCCGGATGTGCCTCCGGGCTTTCCGCCGGAGCAGCGTCAGGCCGCAGACCGGGGAAACGGATCAGGCCTTCTTGCGTCGTTCCTGCCCGCAGGTGCGGATCTCGGCGAAGAAGTCCCGCACCTGTTCGGAAATCTGCGAGGACTGGCTGCGCAACGACCCCGACACCTGGAGGAAGTCCTGGGCTGCGTGCTCGGTCTTCTCGATGGCGTCGTTGACGCCGCCGACATTGCGGGTCAGCGTCAGCGTGCCTTGCGCCGCGTGCTGGACGTTCATGGAAATCTCGCGCGTCGCCGCACCCTGCTCCTCGACCGCAGCCGCGATGGCAGCCGTCAGCGTGTCGATCTCGCCGACCGTCGAGGCGATGGAGCCGATCGTGTCCACCGCGCGGGTGGTCGCCCCCTGGACCTCGGCAATCTGCTTGGCGATGTCCTCTGTCGCCTTCGACGTCTGGCTGGCGAGTTGCTTCACCTCCTGAGCGACGATCGCGAAGCCGCGGCCGGCATCGCCCGCGCGGGCCGCCTCGATGGTCGCGTTCAGCGCCAGGAGGTTGGTCTGCTCGGCAATCGCCTGGATCAGGCCGATCACGTCGCCAATCTTCTGGGCGTTGGTGGACAGCTGGCCGACTTCCCTCGAAACGCTTTCGGTGACCACGTTGGCCCGGCGCGCCACGTCCGAGGCGCCGGTGATCTGCCGGCCGATCTCCTCGATCGAGGAGGACAGCTCCTCCGCCGCCGAGGCAACCGTCTGGACGCTGACCGAGGTCTGCTCCGATGCCGCCGAGGCGGAGACCGCCTCCTGGGAGGCGGCGCTTGCCACCGACGACAGGGTGCCGGCCTGCGACTGCATCTTGTCGGCCGTCGTGTCGACCGTCTGCAACGACACCTCGACCTTCGTCTTGAAGCGATCGATGGCATCGCTCAGGCCACGCGTTTGCGCCTCCTGGGCTTCCATCAGGATCTGCTGGTAGGTGGAGATGGCAAAGTCGAGATCCAGCAGCACCGCCTTGTTCAGCGCCTGGACGGCCGCCGTCGCCTTGGCCGGCGACAGCCGATAGCGGCGAATGACAACCTCGACCAACTCGTTGAGGACGTACTGATAGCCGGCGATATACCAGCGCGGCTCCAGGCCGATCCGGCTGTGGGCGCGGCCGATGCGGTCGATGCTGCTGACATACTCATCGTCGAACTTGGCGGCGAACAGGCGCTGCCAGTGCTTTTTCTGCGCCGATTCCAGAGATGCCTGACGATCGCCGAGCAGGGCCTTCAGCGTCGGCTGGTGGGCCAGATGCACGTAGAACCGCGACAGGATGCGATCCAGCTCAGGCTCAACGATCTTCCACAGCGCGCGCAACTGCACCCGGGCTTCGTCCTCGATCCTGGCAAACGCCAGCCGTTCCATCGTGTGTGCTGAATCCATGCCCGACATCGGTGCCATCCTCGTTACATGACGCTGCGTCGACGCTGGATGGAGTCGGTTTCCAAAGTACTAATGAAAATAATTCTTTTAATAAAGGCATGATTCTACAGTTTAGCAAAGCCAAATATTAGAGAGCCGATATAATAAGTAATTTATACTAGACTGGATCGCAGGGCAGGAGATCGCGCCTGCGGATTTTTGCCCCTGCGCCTGCCCTCGCCTGGCAGGAGCGCCTGAGCCTCAAAAGAAATGATTTTTTGCAGGGAGACATCATCGGCCGTGCGCAGGCGCCGACATGCCAGGCCGGCCTGATCGGCGGGCTGGCTGGGGCGGCAGGATTCGAACCTGCGAATGGCGGCACCAAAAGCCGCTGCCTTACCACTTGGCGACGCCCCAATTTGCTGGCGGCCTGTATAGCGAGCGCGCCCGCGCCGCGCAAGCGGGGCGTTGGCCCTTCAGCATGCTTGTTTCAACAGGCGGACCGTGGGTGCAGGCACAATCCGGCCTTGGCGACAAGCTCATCCACAGGCACGTGAAAATGCGATGCAACGACAGGGTTGCGGAGCCCCCATCCGGGTGATATGAACCCGCCACGCCATCGACGAGCGCCGGACACCCGACCCGGTCAAACGCTCGTCGCCCACCGTCTCGCGGTGTTTCGGCGCATGGATTCGGAGTGTAGCGCAGCCTGGTAGCGCACCTCGTTCGGGACGAGGGGGTCGCAGGTTCAAATCCTGCCACTCCGACCAAACAAATTCAGATACTTAGATGAGTTGCGCTTCCCTGTCACAGGGCTAGCCCGACAGTTATCCCGACAAATACGCCCTGAAACGCATATCCCCAGCCCCTACCCGTCCGCCCTCGGGCCGCGCGCCACGATCCGTAGCGCGTCGTCGGCAAGGGGCCACTGCAACCGCAAGGCCCCCTCAGCCGGTGCGGCGATTACTCGACGACCTGGGGCGTCACGGCACCATGACGCCGGAGGAAGAAGCCACGCAGCTCGCGCGCATCAACGACGGCGCATGGAGCAAAGTCGGGTTCGGAACGAGCTCCGTGTCTCTAAGTGACCGACAGCAATGCAGCTTGAACATCCGCCACTCGCATTTTGGCTGCATTGTCACTCAATGCAATTTATTATAGATTAAAGATAATTGTCGTGGTATTTTTTCAAATATTTATATATATAATTGAGGAGGTTGCGATGAGCAGGTTTTCTTCAATATGCTTACTGGCCACTCTCTTTTTGACTGGATGCGACAACTGGGACGCCAAAGCGCCACCCGAGACGCAGGCCAACGAACCAAGTATTTCAATTCCGGCCTCCTATGCGCATGTACCGCTCTCCATCAAGACATCGATGATCGAAGAGGCTGTGCTTCAACGCGCATCTGTCGGCCCCATCTTCAACGGGCGAACAGATGAAATCAGCGCTGATATCGGCGCCGAAGAAGACATTCCGGCAGTGATCGAAAAAGTGATTGTCACACCGTACAAAGCCGCCGGTTGCGCAGTTAAACAGGTGACATCCAGTTGTCCGAAATCAATTGAAAAGCGCATCAAGGAGCGTTGTTTCAGGAACTTCAGGATTTGGGACTGTTTCCGGACAATCACGGAAACCGTCTATGTTCCATGTGTCCGCGATGTCCAGCAGTGTTGGCCCGAGATCAAGGAAGTAATCGAGTCACACGTAGTCGTTCCCGCCACGATCAAGGACTGCCTGCTACCAACGTCCGTCTGGTTTAACTATGCAGGTTGGCTTCGTCAGTTCGACGTCGAGGCTCATGGCCGGGACCTGACTGTGTCCGGCGTCGTCGATACGACCGTATCTGTCGACATCAAGCAGGGCGTGCTTAGTGCTTCAATGAAGGTGAAGGGAGCGCTGAAGTGTGACATCAAACTCGGACTTGATATGACTGTCAGAACAACAGTGCAGGGAGATGCTTCAGTCGACATCGAGATCACACGGTTTAATCTGGATACGAAGCATCTTTGCATCCCCGGCGCGGTTCAACTCACAGATTTGACTCTGTTGAATACAAACTTGTTTCTCCACAAGGAACTCTTGAAGGAAGTATTAAAGAAGCCATTTCTAAAAATTTTGAACCAGCAACTAGACAAGCAAATTGCTGACGACCTGAAATTTGCAGACCGTCTCCAGAAGATTGCCAATAGCATCAGCAAACCCATCGATCTGAAGAACGATGCATGGCTTCGCATCAATCCAGAGAAATTGTTGGCGAGTCAGTTCTCAGGTACCGGTTCCGGCCAATCCAACGTCCTTACTCTGGATGTGGCCGTTGAAGCCAGCCCGCGGATTGTGATTGGCTCACGGCCACCAGACGCACCCACGGGAGTGCCTCTGGCCTTCGCGGTACAGGACGATTTGCCAAAGGGGGTCGTTTTGTCGGCAAGCGCGAGTGTGCCACTAGCCCCAGTACGGGAAAAGCTGGCGAAGGAACTGTCCTCCTTTGTCGAAACTGAGTACCCGGATCAGCCTTATATGATCGCCGATGTTGGCCTCTACCAGAGCTCCGACAAATTCGTCATCTCCCTCTCCGTGGCCGAGCGTGACGGAGGTGAAGTTGTCGGTACGCTATATGCTTGGGCAACTCCCCATCTAGATACCGATACCCGAACGATAGGGTTACGCGATGTTGGTTTCGATGTGGATTCAGAGCGCGTGATCGCAAAGCTCGCCAACTGGCTGCTTTCTTCCCGTATCGAAAGCAAGATCGAAGAGAAGGCCGTCTGGGCTTACGGTGGGGAGCTAAAGCGACTGCAGGAGGACCTGGTCAGTTTCGAGGATGACAGTTCTTCCGGTATCTTCAGAGGAGCCGTCGACGAGATTGAGCCGATGTCGATCTGGATTGGCGGGGGCGCCATTAACGTGCTCGCTAAGGCAACAGGAAAAGGCTCGTTCGAGTTCAGACCGAATCTGTGATGTCCAGCGGAACGTAGTTCTTAGCTTACTCGGCCAACGGTTCCTTGCCGTCTTCGCGCGCGCCCCGCGCCACGATCCGCAGCGACCCATTGGCCTGCTGCCGGTTTCGTGGACACTGAGATAAGGTGTTTTACGGAACCGGAGAGTTGGAATGCAGAGAAGGAAGTTCAGCCGCGAGCTCAAGCTTGAGGCGGTGAGGCTGGTGAAGGATCGAGGCGTTTCGGTGGCCTAGGCTGCCCGCGGCCTTGATGTCCACGAGAACGTGCTGCGCAAATGGGTGCGCGAGCTATCGGGTGATCCGCAGCATGCGTTTCCCGGCCATGGGCAGATGAAGCCGGAACAGCAGGAGATTGACCGGCTGCGCAAGGAAGTCGCGAAGCTGAAGGCGGAGCGTGACATCCAAAAAAAGGCCGCAGCCTTCTTCGCGAGGGAAGCGATATGAGGTTCGCTTTCATCGCGAAGCACCGGACCGTCTGGCCGGTGGCATGGCTGTGCGATGCGCTGGATGTCTCCCGCTCGGGCTTCCATACCTGGCTCAACCGACGCCCAAGCGCCCGCTCCCGGCGCGACGAGGTCCTGGTGACTGCGATCTATCGGAGCTTCAAGAGCACCGACCGGAGCCGACGACATACAGCCCGCCGTCGCGAGTGCAGCGCATGTAAGCGTCGCGACCATCGCGCGGCGCGGCACTGTTGTCCGCCGCAACGACCGGGAGCTTGCCGTGGAGTTCAGTTCCGAAGCAGAATCCCGCGCCGCCTAGGGCGCGCCGTCGCTCCATCGCGCGCGGCAGGCCGGAAACGTCCGATGCGGGCGATTTGCATGGCATGAACGTATCGGTCTCGCGGTACGGCCGGGCCGTCGCCGTTGGCGTTGCCTCGGCGCCCCCTGCCCCGGATGATGACCTGACAGGGCTGCGCCCCTCACACCGCCCCGCGCGGGCCGGCAATGATGACGGCGGCGCCGGCAAGGCAGAGGGTTGCGCCGATCAGGTCCCACCGATCGGGACGCAGGCCCTCGAAGAGCCACAGCCAGCCGAGCGAAGCCGCGATATAGACACCGCCATAGGCGGCGAAGGTGCGCCCGGCGGCCGGGCTGTCGACCAGGGCAAGCAGCACCGCGAAGAAGACCAGCGAGAGCGTGCCGGGCACCAGCCACAGAGGCGACTTGTCCGCCCGCAGCCAGGCCCAGAAGGCGTAGCAACCGGCGATCTCGGCCAGCGCTGCCGCAATGTAGAGGATGATGGTCTGCATGCCGGTTCCTTTTTGCGTCGCTCCCGTTTAGGGCATCCCATCGCCGTTCGATCAAGCATGGCAGCAGCCGGTTCCCACTTCTGTTTCCCGACGGAGCGGGAAACATGGACGGGCAATGCGCCGATGTGCTGAGATCCGAACGCGGACCGAACAAGGAAACACGATGCAAAGACCGGGAATGGCACTCGCCGCGCTGGCGCTCACAATAGCCGCGGCCAACGCGCAGACAGGCAGCACCGCGAGCGCGGAATGGGAGATCCACGGCGGGCCGCACCAGACCGAGACCCTGATCACGATGGGAGTGCTACGGAGCAAGCCCGAAAGCGGCGAGCGCACGATATTCGCCATGGCCTGTATCATGGACACGCTAAGTTTGTGGATCGGGCGCGACAGGATTTTCAACGCAGATGCCGCCGAAGTGACGTACCGGATCGACGGGGGACCGCCTCACTCCGTGTCCATGCCCGCCCGTGAAAACAAGCGTACTTTCGAGCTCCCGGATGCCGACACAGCCAAGCCCTTCCTGGATCAGATTGTCGGGGGCCAGACGCTTGACGTGGTCATGCGCGACAAGGACACCGTCCTCATCGAGGCATCGTTCGACATCTCGCGCATGAGAGAGGCCTACGACATCGTCGTCCAACCCTGCGGCAAGCAAGACGTTCAACCCTGACACATTCGAAAGCGCGAGCTCGGCCAGCGCGAGCTCGCCGCCGCTCTGGCAGCCAATGGGCCCCGGCTCTGCGCTTGCGCTTGGCCGGGGTGGGTTCGGAGGTGTGGGCCACTTTCACGTCATTCCGGACGGCCTGCGGCGCAGCCGCATGGCCAGATCCGGAATCCAGCGCATAAGCCGCGCCGAAGGCGCGCAACCTGTTTCTTGATCGGAAGCGCGGGCTACGCCCGCAACAGATATCTGGATGCCGGATCACGCGATGACGCTGCCGCGTCCCGCGGTCCGGCATGACGGGTATGAAGGTAACTCCTGCGCTCCGCCCTCACCTCGCGTCTTCCCGGACGAGGCCGAAGGCCGAAGATCCTGTATCGGGAGGCACGGTGGGTGCGGGTTTGGCCCGGAGCGCGCCTCATAGGCCCTCGGCTCTCCGGTCCCGGGTCGCGCTTGCACTTGCCCGGGATGGCGAAACGAGAAGCCACAAGACAAAACCGGCGCAGGGGCGGTGGCCGCTACGCCGGTGGATCGCGGGGTGCCGCAGAATGAGAGAGTGGCCGAGCTCCTTCCGATCCGGAAGGGGTTTCGGCAACTCCAGCTTCAGGACGGCCGCCGTTACTTCAGCCGCAGCATCAGCCCGGCGATGAGCTTTGCCCGCTCGGTCAGGCTGGCGATCTCGATATGCTCGTTGAGCGTATGCAGGCCGGCGCCGCGCACGCCGATCGAGTCCAGCGTCGGAATGCCGAGCGCGCCGGTGAAGTTGCCATCCGAGCCGCCGCCGGCGCTGCAATGGGTGAGGTCGAAGCCGATCTCCCCGGCAATGCCGCGGGCCGTCTCGTAGACCGCGAGCGTGCCTTCGTCCGGCTCCCAGACCGGCCGCGTCACGCCGCGCGTCACCTCGATGACGACGTCGTTCTCCTCGCCGCTGAGCGCCAGCATGCGCTTGACGCCCTCGTCGAGGTCGTGCTGGCGCTTGGCCATGGACAGCACTTCCGCGTCGCAGAAGGACGAGACGCAGTTGACCCACTGGCCGGCATGGATGACGCCGACGGAGAAGGTGCAGTCCTCGGTGGTCATCGCCTCGATCTCGAGGATCTTGCGCGCCATGGCGGCAATCGCCGAGCGGCCGTCCTTCAGCGCCCAGCCGGCATGGCTGGGGCGGCCCGAGGTGCGGATGTTGAAGCGGGCAATGGCAAAGCGCCCGGTGACGGCGGAGCCGTCGTGATGGGCCGGCTCGGGCACCAGCACGATCTTGTTCTTGCGCGCCTCCATCTCGATCAGTTCGCGCGTCGAGGGGGTGCCGACCTCCTCGTCGGGCGTGAACAGCACGGTGACAGGCAGCGGCGTCTCGATGCCGGCCAGCGTCAGTTGGCGCAGCACCTCGACCGTGACGTAGTTGCCGCCCTTCATGTCCTGGATGCCGGGTCCGTAGCAAAGCCCGTTCTCGACGCGCCAGGGGTTCTTTTCCAGCGTGCCAACGGGATGCACCGTGTCGAGATGACCGGAAACGAGGATGCCCGGCTTGCCGAAATCCCTGTGCGGCATGCGCGCGCGCAACGAGCCGCCAAAGCCCATGCGCCCGGGGATGCGCTCGATCTCGGCGCCGATGGCGGCGAGATCGTAGGCGGCGAGATCCATCATCCGGTCGACGGCGGCCGCATCGAAGGTCGGGCTCTCGCACTCGACCCAGGGTTTCAGCCCGGCAAGCATCGTATCGGTGTCAAAGGGCAGATCGAGATAGCTCATGGGGAGATTCCTGAAAGGTGTTTCACGAAATTCGGGGAGGCATCAAAAGGAAAGACGCTTCTCGGCAATGCGCGCCATGATGCTGGCGCCCACCGGCAGCATGTCGTCGTCGAGCAGGAAACCGGGATTGTGGACCGGCACGTCGCCCTTGTGGCCGAGCGTGCAATAGGCGCCGGGGACCACCTTGAGCATGTCGGCGAAGTCCTCGCTGCCGGTCACCAGTTCCTCCGTCACGGTCGCCTTTTCAAGGCCGACAATGTCGCCGGCCGCCTCGCGGTAAGCCTCGGCGAGATCGGCATCGTTCATCAGCACATCGAAGATCGGGCGCAGGTCGGGAACGATCTCGACCTCGTAGGACTGGGCAAGGCCGGCGCACAGCTTGCCGACACGGTCGTGGATGAGGTCGCGGACCTCGTCGGAGAAATAGCGGATCGTGCCGGAAATCACCGCCTTGTCCGGAACGACATTATAGGCCGAACCGGAATGGACCTGGGTCACGGAGAGGACCGCCGGCTCGGTCGCCGGAACGTTGCGGCTGATAACGGTCTGCAGGTTCTGCACCAGCGCGGTGGCGATGACGATCGGGTCGCGCGCATGGTGCGGCATCGCCCCGTGGCTGCCGACGCCGTTGATGGTGATGTCGAAGAAGGTGGCCCCCGCCATCGCCGCGCCCGGCTTGACGCCGAAGGTCTCCGGCGGAGCAAGCGGGTTGTTGTGCATGCCGTAGATCTCGTCGCAGGGGAACTTCTCGAACAGCCCCTCCTCCAGCATGGCGCGGGCACCGCCCAGCCCCTCCTCCGCCGGCTGGAAGATCAGCACGACACGGCCGGCGAAGTCGCGCGTCTCGGCAAGGTAGCGCGCCGCGCCGAGCAGCATCGTGGTGTGGCTGTCATGGCCGCAGCCGTGGAAGGCGCCCGGGTTCTTCGAGGCGTAGGGCAGGTTGGTCAGCTCGTCCATCGGCAGTGCGTCCATGTCGGCGCGCAGGCCGACGGAGCGCGATCCCTCCCGCTTGCCCTTGACGATGCCGACGACGCCGGTCTTGCCGATGCCTGTATGGACCTCGTCGACACCCCATTTGCGCAGCAGTTCGGCAACGATGCCGGACGTGCGTACCTCCTCGAATCCGATCTCCGGGTTCTCGTGGAAGTCGCGGCGGATGTCGGTCAGTTCGCTGGCGTAGGCGGCGATCTTCGGCAGGACGGGCATGGGTTTTCTCCAGATGCGAAAAGGGGTGACAGGGTCACGCGGTCGTCAGTTCTCGGAAATTGGCGAAGTCCCAGGACCGGCCGGGAGCCGCCTCGATGAGAGCGCGGGTATAGGCGTGCCGGGGGCTGGCAAGGACGGCGGCGGCGGCATCGTGCTCGACGACGCGGCCATGCTGCATCACCACCACCTCGTCGCAGATCTGCGCGGCGACGCGCAGGTCGTGGGTGATGAACAGGATGGCGATGCCGAGCTTTTCCTGCAGCTCGTCGAGGAGCTGCAGCACCTGCGCCTGCACGGAGACGTCGAGCGCGGAGACCGCCTCGTCGGCAACCAGCACGTCCGGCTCCATGGCGATGGCCCGGGCAATGGCGATGCGCTGGCGCTGGCCGCCGGAAAACTGGTGCGGGTAGCGGTCCAGCGCATCGTCGGGCAAGCCCACCAGGGCCAGCAGCTCGGCCGCCCGCTTCAGCGCCGCCTGCTTGTCGGTGCCGCTGTTGAGCGGCCCCTCGATCAGGCTGCGGCCGATGGTCCAGCGCGGATTGAGCGAGCGGAACGGGTCCTGGAAGACGATCTGCACATGCTTGCGGTGCGGCCTGAGTTCGCGCCGGGACAGGCGCGCGATGTCGATGCCGGCCACCTGCACATCGCCCCCGGTCGGGTCGATCAGCCGCATGATGCAGCGGGCGACAGTGGATTTTCCCGAGCCGCTCTCGCCGACGATGCCGAGCGTGCGGCCGCGCGGAATCTCGAAGCTGACCTCGCTTGCCGCCCGTGTCGGCTCGCGCCGGGAAAAGACGCCGTGCCCGCCATAGACCTTCTCCAGAGCGGTGACGGTCAGCACCGCCCCGCCCTCGGGCTCGGGGCGCGCGGCGCGCGGCGTCAGGCTGGGCACCGAGCGAAGCAGGTCGCGGGTATAGTCCTCGCGCGGTTCACGCAGCAGCTTTTCCACCGGCGCGTGTTCGACGATCCGCCCGAGCTTCATCACATGCACGGTGTCGGCGATTTCCGCCACCACGCCCATGTCATGGGTGATGAACAGAACCGCCGTGCCGTGCTTTTCCTGCATCTCGGAAATGAGGCTGAGGATCTGCTGCTGGGTGGTGACGTCGAGCGCGGTCGTCGGCTCGTCGGCGATCAGGAGCTGCGGTTCCAGGATCAGCGCCATGGCGATCATGATGCGCTGGCGCTGGCCGCCGGAGAGCTGGTGCGGATAGGAGCGGTAGATGCGCTCGACATCCGGCAGGTGGACCTGCTCCATGATGTCGAGAACGCGGGCCCTCTTCTCGCGTGCCGGCAGCTTGGCGTGGGTGTCGAGCACTTCCTCGATCTGGTCGCCGACCCGCATCACCGGGTTGAGCGCGGTCATCGGCTCCTGGAAGATCATCGAGATCTTGCTGGCGCGCAGGTCGCGCATGGCGTTGGGGCCGAGCTCCAGCAGGTTGCGCCCCTCCAGCGCGATGCGCCCGCCGGTCACCTCCAGCGCGCCTTTCGGCAAGAGCCCCATGACGGACAGCGAGGTCACCGACTTGCCGGAGCCGCTTTCGCCGACAAGGCATACCGTCTCGCCCTGGCGGATGGTCAGCGAGATGCTGTCGAGAACGGGATCGGCGCTCGCATTGCCGGCAAGACGGACGCTCAGGTCGGTGATTTCCAGGACACTGGCTACGTCGTCGAATGTGCGGGACTTGAATTTCATGGTCATCCCTCCCGCTTCTTCAGGCGCGGATCGAGCAGGTCGCGGGCCGTGTCGCCGAGCAGGTTGATCGACAGGATGCACAGCGACAACAGAAGTCCGGGCCAGAAGATCAGCGACGGCTTGAGCTGGAAGTAGACCCGGCCCTCGGCCATGATGTTGCCCCAGGTCGGGATCTCGGTGGAAACGCCGGCGCCGAGGAAGGACAGGATCGCCTCCGTCAGGATCGCCGAGGCGCAGATATAGGTGCCCTGCACCGTGAGCGGCGCCAGCGTGTTGGGCATCAGGTGCTGCCACAGGATCTTGGGCATGGAGGAACCGAGCGCGATCGCGGCCTCCACATAGGGTTCCTCGCGCGCCGACAGCACGACCGAGCGCACCAGCCGCACCACGCGCGGGATCTCGGGGATCGTGATCGCCGCCATCACCGACCAGATGCTCGGGCCGTTGAGCGCGACAAGCGCGATGGCGAGCAGGATCGAGGGGATCGCCATCAGGCTGTCCATGATCCGCATGATGATCGCGTCGGCCATACGGAAGAAGCCGGAGACAAGGCCGATGACGAGACCGATCAGAACGCTGACCACCGCCGCGCCGATGCCGATGAAGAGCGACACCTGGCCGCCGGTGACGACGCGCGAGAGCACGTCGCGGCCATAGGCATCTGTGCCCAGCGGATACATCTCGCTCGGCCCCTTGAGGCGCTGCACCGCGTCCATCGTCATCGGATCGTGCGGCACGATGAGCTGTGCGAGCAGCGCGGCGACGACGATCACCGCCAGCACGATGGCGGCGAGCATCGGGCCGGTGCCGAGCCGCCAGTTGGCGGGCAGCGCGAGCGCGCCGAAGAGCCATTGCAGGCGGGAAGCCGGTTGCGTGTCAGAGCGCATGGGCGGCCCTCCGGCGGGCGGCACGGAGACCGGGTCGGATCGGATACGGGCTGGTCATCAGTAGCGGATCCTCGGGTCGAACAGCGTGTAGGACAGGTCGATGAGCAGGTTGATGAAGACGTAGAGGCCGCTGGTCAGCAGGATCATGCCCTGGATGACGGGGTAGTCGCGGGCCAGGATCGCGTCGACGGTCAACCGCCCGATGCCGGGAATGTTGAAGACGCTCTCGGTGACGACGACGCCGCCGATCAGCAGCGCGAAGCCGGTGCCGATGATGGTCAGGATCGGCACCGCCGCGTTGCGCAGCGCATGGCGGAAGAGGACGATCTTCTCCTTCACGCCCTTGGCCCGGGCGGTGCGGATGTAGTCCTCGCCGAGCACTTCAAGCATCGAGGCACGGGTCATGCGGGCGATCAGCGCCACGTAGATCGTCGCCAGCGTCAGGCAGGGCAGGATGGCGCGGGCAAGGAACTTGCCGAAATCCTGCGAGGGCGCCGTATAGCCCTGCACCGGCAGCCAGCGCAGCTCGATGGAGAAGACCTGGATGAACATGTAGCCGATGACGAAGACCGGGATCGAGAAACCGAGCACGGAAAAGCTCATCACCGCGTAATCGGCCCAAGTGCGGTGCCGCCAGGCGGCGAGCACGCCCATCGGCACGGCGATCAGCACCGACAAGACGATGGTCATCACCGCGATGTTGACCGTCGGCCAGATGCGCTGGCCGATCATCTGGGTCACCGGCGTGTTGGAGATCAGCGAGGTGCCCAGCTCTCCCTTCATCAACAGCCCGACCCAGGTCAGGAACTGCACATGCAGCGGATCGGAGAGACCGAGCGACTGGCGGATCCGCTCGAGCTGGGCGGGCGTCGCCATGTCGCCGGCGATGATGGCGGCCGGGTCGCCGGGCGTCAGCCGCAGCAGCAGGAAGACGAAGACGGCGACGATGATCATCACCGGAATGACGGCGAGAACTCGCCTGAGGATATAGCCTAGCATCGGATCGCGCTGTCCTTTGAGGCGTTGCGGGCCGTGCGGGAGCCGATGTCCCGCCTGGAATCCCGTGCCCCGGTTGAGATCTGTGCTCGGTGTCGCGCGCGCCTGTCGGGCGGCGGACGCACTGTCCGGCGGGCACGCGGCACCGGCCGGCGAACCCGCCGGTGCCGCAAGGGCGCGTCGCGCCCCGCCCTTTCATCCGGGCATGTCCCGTCCGGCGCGAAACCGGACGGAACATGTCATGGCGCGTTTCAGTCGGCCTTCTCGACGTTCCAGAAGACCGGAACCGGCGAGCCGAGCATGCCCGTCAGCTTGTTGCTGCGCGCCTGCGGCGAGGCATACTGGCCAAGCGGAATGTAGAGCACGTTGTCGAGCGTGTGCTTCTGGATCCGCGAGGCCACTTCCTTCTGCTTCTCCGGCGTGTCGGCGGCGATGAATTCGGCCTTCAGGGCCTCCATCGTCTCGTCCGTCGGCCAGCCGAACCACGCCGCGTCGCCGCGGCCGTTGAGCATCGGGCTGATCAGGGGCGAGTTGATCTCCGGCACCAGCCAGTTGGTGAAGAAGATGTTCCAGCCGCCCTCGGAGGGCTTCGCCTGGCTGGCGCGACGCGTCACCAGCGTCTGCCAGTCCATCGGCTGCATGTCGACGTTGAAGCCGGCATTGCGCATGGCCTGGGCGGCCACCACCGGCTGCGCGGTCAGGCTGACCACGTCCGTCGGCTGCATCAGGACGATCGGGGTTCCGTCATAGCCCGATTCCGCCAGCAGCTTCTTGGCGCCCTCGACGTCGCCGCCCGAGATCAGCGTCTCGGCGCCGGTCTCGTCCGCGAGCGGCGTCCCGCAGCCGAAGATCGCGCCGCAGACCGTGTAGTAGTCCGGATTGCCGATCAGCGTACCGAGCACGTCGGCCTGGCTGAGCGCCATCTGCGCGGCCTGGCGGACCTTCTTGTTGTCGAAGGGCGGGTGCTTGAAGTTCATCCGGCCGATGGTCTGGTAGCCGAGATCGTCGCGGGTCTCGACCGTCACGTCCTCGCTGGAGGCGAGGATCGGCAGAAGGTCGATCTGCACCTGCTCGATATAGTCGATCTCGCCCGACATGATCGCGTTGATCGCGGTCTGGGCGTCCGGCATGGTCACCCACTTGACCTCGTCGACCTTGACCACCTTGCCGCCGGCCATCCAGCTCGCCGGCTCGTCACGCGGGACATAGTCCTCGTTCTTGCGATAGGTGACCGAAACGCCCGGCTGGTACTCTTCCTCGACGAAGATGAAGGGTCCCGATCCGGTGTAGTCGGTGACCGCCTGGTCGGCGGAACCGCTGGCAACGCGCTCGGGCATGATGAAGGGCGGCAGGGCAGACTGCTTGCCAACCGTGTCGAGGAGCGCCGGGAACGGGCTCTTCAGCGTCCAGGCGAAGGTCTTGTCGTCCTTGGCCTCGAGGCTCTCGGTGATGTCGAAGATCAGCTGGCCGCCGGAATCGCGCTTGCCCCAGCGCTTCAGCGAGGCGATAGCATCGGCGGAGGTGACCGGCGCGCCGTCATGGAACTTGAGGCCGTCGCGCAGGGTGAAGGTATAGACGAGACCGTCGTCGGAAACGGTCCAGTCCGCCATCTGCGGCTGCGGCTTGAAGTTCTCGTCCACGGCGACGAGCACGTCATAGATCATGTAGGCGTGATTGCGCGAGATATGCGCGGTGGTGATGATCGGGTCGAGGACGCGCAGGCCCGAATGCATCACGGCGGTGATCGTCTTGCCCTCGGCCACGGCCGGCGAGACCATGCCGGTGCCCGCGAGCAGCGCGGCGGCGAGCATGCCGGCAACCGCGGTGCGGGCCCGGCCCGACCACGACCGGGTGGTCCTGGTGTCGTGTCGAATGTCTTCAAGATGCAGCATCGTGCTTCCCTTTCTGGTTAAGGCAGTCGTTTCTTTTCGTTCTTGGCCGGATCGTTGCCCGGCTTTCAGCGCACGTTTGCAGGATGCCCGCTGCCTCGCAGGTCAGCCCTCCAGGACGTGCAGTTCGGACGGCTTTGCCGGCGCGCCCGCCGGATCGCCGAAAACGGGGCCGCCGGGCGACAGGCGCATGCCCGGCCGCAGCCGCGTCCAGGCAAGGCTTGCCGGATCGAGCGGCATCGGGCCGGGCGCGGTGCACACCAGCACCGTCTCGGCGATTGGGTCGAAATCGGCGCGGAAATGCACCGAACTCTTGTTGACGAGGATCGCCATTTCCGTCGGCTCGATGCCGACGAAGCGATACATGGCAAGGTCCGCCATCTGCGCCTTGTGGCTGGCAACGGCGATCCTGACGCCGTCGATGGCAAGGCAGGCGGAAGGGCCCACATTCATGCGCGTGCCGCCATAGTAGGGGCCGGTCGCGTGCAGGTCGCCGTTCGACAGCGCCTCGACCCGGAAGGTTCCCTCGAACGGCGCGTCGCCGGGCACGTTCGACTGTCCGCCGAGCGAGATCCCGATCATGGCGCCCTCGCCGGCGTCGTGGGCTGCACGGGCGGCGGCCGGGTCGACCATCAGCCCGAGCGCGGCGTTGCTGGCGCCGGCGCGCAGCAGCGCGCGCAGCATGCCGGTCGTGTTGGAATCGCCGCCGGCGCCCGGGTTGTCCTGGGTGTCCGCGATGACGACGGGCCGGGTCGCGGCGGTGGCGATGCGCATCGCCTCGGCAACGCCCTCGTCGGGTTCGAAGGCGCGCCCGGCAAAGGCGCTCTCGCTGTCCATGATCCGCGCCACCAACCGGTCGGCGGCGGCATCGGCGGCCGCCTGCGTTTCCCCGTAAGCAAGCACGCTCTGGCCGCATTCGGCGATATCGGCGGCCGGAAAGCCCATCCAGTAGGAAAGGCTCGCGACCTCGTCGCCCTCCATCGCGCCAAGTTCGGCATAAAGGCTCCTGGCCGGCTCGATGAAGGTGCACTGCCAGGGGATCGGAATGAGGAAGGGCAACTGGCGGAAGGCTTTTTCGAAAGGCCGCCCCCGCGCCATGATCCGGTCGAGCCCCTCGGCCGCGCGCCGGCCGGTTTCGGCCATGTCGACATGGGGATAGGTTCGGAAGGCAACGAGGAAATCGGCCTGCGAGACCATCTGCCGCGTCGTGTTTCCATGCAGGTCGAGGCTGACGGCGATCGGTACGCGCGGACCGACCACGGAACGCACCCGGGCGATCAACTCGCCCTCGCCGTCTTCCAGATGCTCGGCCACCATCGCCCCGTGCAGGTCGAGGCAGACGCCGTCGAGCGGCGCGGCGCGGTGGGCGGCGGCGATTCCCTCGACGATCTCGCCGGCGATCCGCTCATAGGCATCGCGCGTCACATGGGCTGAAGGGATCGCGCCCGTCCACAGGACCGGGACCATGTCCCAGCCGGCCTTGCGGGCATGCGCGACGGCGCCCGAGATGCCGAGATTGACGTCGCCGCAGCGCTCCAGGATTTCCGGCCCTCGCGAGATCGGCAGATAGCCGCCGCCCTGCTCGAAATGCGCCATGGTCGCGAGCGAGGGAGCGAATGTATTGGTTTCGTGGAGAAAACCGGCAAGCGCGACGCGGCTGGTCATGACCGGATCCCCGCGCCAAGCGGCGCCGGCGCGCGGTCGATACTCGCAAACCGTGTCGCCGGCCAGCCCGGCTTGCGGGAGGATGCAACTCTACGAATGACCAATGCCGACCCCTCGTGTATTATATTGCAATACATTCGTATTATTATTTACGATAAGGTTCAGCGAGACGGCGAGTCAATGCCGTTTAATGAGCATGTGCAGAGCTGGGGAATGCGAATGACAGGTTGGTGGCCGCGGGCCAGGCCGGATGCCGGCACGCCGGAGGAGCAGATGAGCGATCCCCTATTCGTCCGCTCGGTTGCCCGCGCCATGCAGGTGCTGTCGGCCTTCCACCAGGCCGACGCGCCGATGACGCTGACCGAGATCGCGGCGGCCGGCGACATGGACAAGAGCGCTGCCCAGCGCTTCGTCCACACCCTGCGCAAGCTGGGCTATATCGAGCGCGACGCGACGGATCGCGGCTTCGTGCCGGGCCTGCGCCTGCTCGACCATTCGCTCGACTACCTGCGCCTCAATCCACTGGTCGAACGGGCAACGCCGGTGCTGCAGGAATTGCGGCGTCACGTGCACGAACGTGTCGATCTCAGCCTGTTCGACGACCTGCGGGTAGTTTACGCGGCGCGCAACCAGAGCAAGCGGGAGACCTTCTTCGCGGCACTTATCGGGCACGCGGTGCCGACATTTTGTGCAAGCGGGGGACGGGCCATCCTGGCGCTTCTCGCCGATGCGGAGGTGGACGGCATTCTCGCCCGTTCCGAGCTCAGGCCGATCACCATGCGCACCATCACCGACCCGCAGGCGATCCGGGACAAGGTGCGCGAGGCGCGCGAGGTCGGCTATGCCTGCGCGCTGGAGGAGGTGGTTCCCGGCGAAATCGCCCTTGGCGTTGCCATCACCGGGCCGGACGGGCGACCGGTCGCCGCGATCCACGTTGCCGGCTCGCTGTCGGAATGGCAGCCGGAGGAATTCTGCCAGAAGTTCGCGCCGATCGCCCAGTCGACCGCGCGCGCGCTCAGCCGGGCGTAAGCGACCGAAGACGCATTGCCAGCCGGGCTGCCCCGCACTCAGTCCGCCACCCTGGGGACCCGGTCAGTTCCCTGCCCTCACCCCGTCCTCAGGCCGTCACCCCCGCCGGAGCGCAGCGCAGAGCGGGGGGCCATTCGTTCCCGGAGCGGAGACGACAGGATCGCTGCGGCCGCATGGCGTTCCTGCCGCCACTGGAGGGAGCTGTCACGCCAGCCGGGGTTGCCAATGGGTCCCCGTCAAGCCGGGGATGATCTCCAAGAGGGTGGCAAGCACCCGTCACCCCCGCCTATTCCGCCGGCTGGGCGCTTGCGCCGCCGCCCGCACGCCGCTTCGCGCGATCCCGGGAGAACAGCGTGTAGGCGGTCGGCACGACGAACAGCGTCAGCACCGTGCCGAAGCTCATGCCCCCGACAATGACCCAGCCGATCGCCTGCCGGCTCTCGCCGCCCGCTCCGCCGGCCAGCGCCAGCGGTACCGCGCCGAAGACCATCGCGCCGGTGGTCATCAGGATCGGGCGCAGGCGCAGCGCCGCCGCCTCGATCACCGCCTCGCGCCGACCCTGCCCCGCCTCCTGCAGCTGGTTGGCGAACTGGACGATGAGGATGCCGTGCTTGGTGATCAGGCCGATCAGCGTCACCAGCCCGATCTGGCTGTAGATGTTGAGCGTCCCGCCCGTGTAGTGCATCGCGGCCAGCGCGCCGAGCATCGACAGCGGCACCGTCAACATGATGATGAAGGGATCGACGAAGCTCTCGAACTGGGCGGAAAGCACCAGGTAGATGAAACCCAGCGCCAGCACGAAGATGAAGGCAAGGCTCGATCCCGTCTGGCGGAACTCGCGCGACACCCCGCCATAGTCGGTGCGGGCGCTCGAGGGCAGCACCTGCGCCGCCGTCGCCTCCAGGTAGTCGAGCGCCTCGCCGAGCGAATAGCCCGGCGCCAGGTTGCCGGAGATCTTGGCGGCGCGCAGCTGGTTGAAGCGGTTCAGCTCCTTCGGCGACACGCTCTCGCGCACGCTGATCAGGTTGGACAGCTGCACCATCGCGCCGTTCTGGCCGCGCACGTAGATGTCCTGCAGGTCGCCCGGCGTGCGGCGGTCGGACGGATCGACCTGGACGATCACGTCATACTGCTCGCCGTTCATGTTGAAGCGGGTGACCTTGCGCCCGCCGAGCAGCGTCTCCATCGTCCGCCCGACGGTCAGCACTCCCGCGCCCACGTCGGCGACACGGTCGCGGTCGAGCTCGACCTCGATCTGCGGCTTGTTGAGGCTGAGATCGCTGTTGATGTTGACGAGATTGGGGTTCTCGGAGATCGCGTCGAGGAAGGAATTGACCATCTCGTCGAGCCGCTCGTAGGGCTCGGAGGTGAGGATCATGAATTCGATGGGTCGCGAGCGCGGGCTGACGCCGAACGAGCCGGGATTGTTGACCGAGGCGCGCAGGCCGGCGACGCGGCGGATTTGCGGCTGCAGCTGCGCGCCGATCTCGATCTGGCTGCGCGTGCGGGTCTCCCAGGGCGCCAGCTGCGAGAAGGAGGTGATGTCGTTGACCTCCGGCGAGCCGGCGATGACGAAGAAGGAATTCACCTCCGGCACCGCACCGATGATCTGCTCGACCTGCAGCCCGTAGCGGCTGGTGAAGTCGATGGTCGCCCCTTCGGGCGCCGAACCGGTCAGGAACAGCACACCGCGATCCTCGAGCGGGGCCAGTTCCGACTTCAGCGTCGTCAGCAGCATCCAGGAGGCGCCCGCGACCGCAAAGACCAGCAGGACCACCAGCCAGCGCACCTTGAGCGACAGCACCAGAAGCCGCCGATAGGCCTCGTTGACCGCGTCGAGACCGCGCTCCAGCGTGGCGGAGATGCGGCCCGGCTTCTCGTGTTCGCGCAGCAGCTTGGCGCACATCATGGGCGAGAGCGTCAGCGCCACCAGGCCGGACATCAGCACCGCGGCGGCGAGCGTCAGGGCAAACTCGGTGAACAGCTTGCCCGTCCGCCCGGCCGCGAAGGCGACCGGCGCGTAGACGGCGGCAAGCGTCAGGGTCATCGCGACGACCGCGCCGGAGATCTCCTGAATGCCGGTGATCGCGGCGCGCACCGGCTTCATGCCCTTTTCGATGTGCCGATGGATGTTCTCCAGCACGACGATGGCATCGTCGACGACGAGGCCGATGGCCAGCACCATGGCCAGCAGCGTCAGCGTGTTGATGGAAAAGCCGAGCGCGTAGATCACCGTGCAGGCGCCGACCAGCGAGACCGGGATGGTGACCAGCGGGATCAGGGTGGCGCGCAGCGAACGCAGGAAGAAGAAGATCACCAGAACGACAAGAACCACCGCCTCCGCGATGGTCATGAACACCGCCTCGATCGAACGGTCGATGAAGATCGACTTGTCATAGGCGATATCGGCGTTCATGCCGGCCGGCAGGTCGCGGCGAATGTCGGGCATCGCCTCGTTCATCGCCCGCGACACGTCGAGCGGATTGGCGGTCGCCTGCTTGACCACGCCCAGGATGACCGCATTGTCGCCCTTGTAGCGTGTCGTGCGGCGCTCGTCCTCCGGCCCCACCGCCACCCGCGCGACGTCGCCAAGGCGGACGGAAAAGCCGTTCGCGTCCTTGACAACGATCCGGCGGAACTGCTCGCTGGTGGTCAGCCCGGTGCGCGAAAGCACCGTGAATTCGCGGTCGAAACTCTCGATCCGCCCGGAGGGCACCTCGACATTCTGCTGGCGCAGGGCAAGCTCGACATCCTGCACGGTCAGTTCGTAAGCGGCGAGCCGGGTACGGTCGATCCACACCCGCATCGCGTAGCGGCGCTCGCCGAAGATGCGCACCTCGGCAACGCCCGGCAGGTTCTGCAACCGGTCCTTGATGTAGCGGTCGGCGTAGTCGGACACCTCGATGGGGCTGTTGCGGTCGCTGGTGAGCGCGATGAAGATGATCGACTGTGCATCGGCCTCGACCTTGGAGACGACCGGTTCCGAGACCTCGTCGGGCAGGCGGCCGCGCACGCGGCTGACCCGGTCGCGCACGTCGTTGGCGGCCTCGTCCGGATCGACGGACAGCAGGAAGCGCACGGTGATGCGGCTCGACTCCGGCCGCGAGCGGCTTTCCAGGATCTCGACGCCGCCAATGCCGGCAATCGATCCCTCGAGCACCTGGGTGACCTGGGATTCGATGATCTGCGCGCTGGCGCCGGGATAGTCGGTGCGCACGGAGACGACCGGCGGGTCGATGTTGGGATATTCCCGCAAGGACAGCCGCGAGAAGGAGACCAGCCCGAGCAGCACGATCATCAGGCTGACGACGGAGGCGAAGACCGGCTTGCGAACGAAGAATTCGAGCAGGCCCATGTCAGGAACCCTTCGGTCCGTCGACGACGTCGACCGTGGCGCCATCACGCAACAACAGCTGCCCGGCGGTGACCACCACCGCCTCGCGCTTCAGACCGCCGGTGATCTCCACATCGCCGGGACGGCGCAGGCCGATCTCGACCGGCGTCTTGACGGCGCGCCCCTCCTCGACCCGGTAGACGTAGAGCCGCCCGCCATCCTGGAAGATCGCCGCCTCGGGCACCAGCAGCGCCTCGGGCCGCTCCTCGATGACGATGCGGATGCGGGCGAACAGCCCCGGCGACAGGCGGCCGTCCGGGTTCGACACCTCGGCGCGCAGGCGGATGGCACGCCCGGAAACGTCGACGATCGGATCGATGGCGGTGATCGTGCCGGGAATTTCCTCGCCGGGGCGCGCATCGACGGAGACCTGCACCGACAGCCCCTTGCCGAGCTTTGCCAGATAGGTTTCCGACACCCGGAACTCGACCTTCAGCGGGTCTGTGCTGGCCAGCTCCACGATCCGGTCTCCGGGGCTGAGATAGGCGCCGGCGCTGATCGTGCGGAAGCCGACCGTGCCGGCGAAAGGCGCCTCGATCGAGGTCTTGGCCAGGCGCGCCTCGGCCAGCGACAGGTTGGCCTGCGCGGCGATGCGGGCCTGGGCCGTCTCGTCGCGGGCACGCAGCGTGCCGCTGCCCTGTTCGGCGAGCTTGCGGGCGCGTTCGAAATTGGCCTCGGCGAGCGAGACTTCGGAACGGGCCTTGTCGAGCTCCGCCTTGAGGATTTCCGCATCCAGCTCGACCAGCACGTCGCCGGCCTCGACCCGCTGCCCCTCGGTGAAGGCGAGGCGCGCGACGCGACCGGCGATCTCCGGCGAGATGACCACCGACTCGTTGGCGACCAGCGTGCCGAAGGCACGGATGTCCTCGACGATGTCATGGACGTTGACCGGCGCCGTCTCGACGGCGACCGCAGGCCGACGCTTTTCGGCGCCCGCCCCGCGCGCGGCTTCCGTCGAGGCGGAGGCCGGCAGCAGCGAGGCGATCGAGACGGGTCCCTCGGACTGGCTCAGATAGGCGACGCCTCCGGCCAGGACGAGTGCAAGGCCGGCAGTGCCGAGAGCAGGCAAATTCCACAAACGCATTGTCGGACAACCTCGGCGCCGGCCGGCCGCGGTTCGCGGCTGGGCCTGTTCAGCGGCTTGCCGCCTGGCGCTCCTCGTCCCGGTGCGCTGTCTGCGTCCGGACGGTTGCCGCGCATGCGTGAAACCACGCAGCAAGAATAGATAGCAGCGTCAGTACTGACAAGGTGAAACACCGTGCAGCGAAAGCCCGGCGTTTCGCGCTACGGCTTGTAGAAGACAAGGCCCGCGCCGGCCGCGATCAGCGTGAAACCGGCGAAATGGGTCCAGCGCAATTCCTCGCCCAGATAGGCAACGGAGAAGACGGCGAAGACACCGAGGGTGATCACTTCCTGGATCGTCTTCAGCTCGGCGGCGGAAAACACCCCGTGGCCGATGCGGTTGGCCGGCACCTGCAGCAGATACTCGAAGAAGGCGATGCCCCAGCTCGCCAGGATCACGACGACAAGCGGCGTCGCCTTGAACTTCAGATGTCCGTACCAGGCAAAGGTCATGAAGACGTTGGACGCGATCAGCAGTCCGATCGTCGCGAGCGGCACCAGGGGGCCGGCGGCAGGCAGGGCGGTCAAGCGGGGATCTCCGGAACGGGAACCTGATTGCCGCATTTGACACGAGCCGCAGACCGTTGCGAGCGGAAAAACACCGGTTTCGCACCTGCCCCTTCGCCGTGACGAGGGCTCAGCCGGCGGCGCGGGAACCGGGGGCGGCCGTCTGGCAGTCGAGGTCGGTCAGCGTGACGATGCGGTTGCCGCGCAGATCGTTGACGCAGACCAGCACACCCTGCTCCTCCATATGGGTCAGCAGCCAGCGCGCCCGCCCCGGCGAGCGGGTGCCGTAGGCGCGCGCGATCTCCGCGTCGGGCGGGCACACCCGCCCCTCCAGCGCCGCCTTGGCGATCAACAGGTAGACGCCGCGCATCTCCTCGGGAAGGCTGGCGGCGACCGTCTCCGCCGCCGACCAGACAGCCGGATCGACATCGCTCGGCTCGACGCCGGCACGGGCGAGCGCCACGCGCTGGCGGAATTCGGCCAGTTCCGGCGGGCGGCCCGGCAGGCGGGCGATGCGGCAGCGCACGAGGAAATCCTGATAGAGCGCGGCGACCGGCTGGAAGGCGGCCTCGCCGTCGCCAAGCAGTTCGGCGATCAGCGCCGCCACCGACTTCTCATGCGCCTCGCGGTCGAGCGGCTCGGCCTCGAGGGCCGCCTCGCGCGCCGCCGCCTGCCGCGTCAGCCGCTCCAGAACCTCGGAGGCCGGCACCACCTGCGGTGTCGGCGGACGCTCGGCCGCGCTGCGCTCGCCGTTGCTGGCCGGCTGGAACAGGAGGTCCTGCAGCTCTTCGGGCCGCGCCTGCGGCAGCGGCGTCAGCTTCGGCCCGCCGCCGCGCCCGGTGGTTTCCACCGCGCCGATGCGCACCGTCATCGGACGGCGCGAGACGGCCGGGCCGAGCGCCACGAAATGGCCCCGGTCGAGATTGCGGAAGGCTTCGGCCTGGCGCTTCTCCATGCCGAGCAGGTCGGCCGCGCGCGCCATGTCGATGTCGAGGAACGTCCGCCCCATCAGGAAGTTGGAGGCCTCCGCCGCGACGTTCTTGGCAAGCTTCGCCAGGCGCTGGGTGGCGATCACCCCGGCCAGCCCGCGCTTGCGGCCGCGGCACATCAGGTTGGTCATGGCGCCGAGCGCGACGCGCCGTGCCTCCTCGCCGGTATCGCCGGAAGCGGCAGGGGCAAAGAGCTGTGCCTCGTCGACCACGACAAGCACCGGGTACCAGTGATCGCGCTCGGCTTCGAACAGCGCGTTGAGGAACACCGCCGCCGCCTTCATCTGGCGGTCGGGTTCAAGCCCTTCCAGGTTGAGCACGACGGACACGCGATGGGCGCGCACACGGGCGGCGATCACCGCGAGATCGCGCTCGCTTCCCGCCGCATCGACCACCACATGGCCGAACCGGTCGGACAGGGTGACGAAGTCGCCTTCCGGGTCGACGATCACCTGCTGGACCCAGGGCGCGCTCTGTTCGAGCAGACGGCGCAGCAGATGCGACTTTCCCGATCCGGAATTGCCCTGGACCAGAAGCCGCGTGGCAAGCAGTTCCTCAAGGTCGAAGGTGCAGGGCGCGGACGCCCCGACGCCCCTCACCTCTCCCATGTCGATACTGACTGTCATTCTCGCGATGGTCTCGTGTGGTCGGAACAGGATGGCCGGGACGCCGTGACAACGTCACCGGCGCCGCGCACGGGCGGGCCATCCGCAGGGTCGCTTTCCCGCACTATCGGCGATTCGCCCCTCCGGCCAAAGCCGGTGTGGGCGAAACCGACGGAAACAGGGGACAGTCCCGGGCGCCGCGACGGCAAGTCATACAAAACATTCATTGATCAAGAACTGTTAGCACCTTGTTTACTCGGCGCGCCGAAACGTGAGCCAACACCCGCCTGCCTCCCCCCAAGGAACGATCATGAGCCCAGTTGCACGCAAGTCCGGCCCCGAGCCGCAAAAGGAACGCCTCAGCCAGGAGATCGCCCGCTTCATAGGCGCCGACACGTTCGATGTCGAGCAGGCCCGTGCGCTCTGGCGCAACCTGAAGCCCGCGATGCCCGGCATTCTCGATGCCTTCTACGGATCGATCGGCGACACGCCCGAGCTTGCCGAAAAGCTTGGCCGTTCCGGCAACCAGGTGACCCGTCTCAAGGGGGCCCAGATGGGCCACTGGGATCATATCTTCAACAACCCGCCCGATGAGGAGTTCGAGGCCCGTGCCAAGCGCATCGGCGAGGCGCATGTGCGCATCGGGCTGGAGCCGAAATGGTACCTCGCTTCCTATGGCCGCCTGCTGGTCGAGGCGATCCCGGCCGTGACCCGCCACCACCGGCTCAGCCCGGGCCGGCTCGCCGAGGCGCTGCAGACGCTCGTCAGCCGCGCCTTCCTCGACATGATCGTCTCCTATGACGCCTACGAGACGGGCGTCCTGGGCCAGCGCGCCGAGGAGAACCGGCGCGACACCGAACTGGCCTCGCTGACGAGCCTGGCCGGCACCGTTTCCGACATCAACGACGTCGCCGTCAGCATGGCGACGCTGTCGCGCAACACGCGAAGGGCGCGCGAGGGCGGGCAGGCGATTTCGGCGGCGGCGGCGGAACTGGTGACTTCGGTGGAGCAGATCGCCGAGAACAGCGACGGCGCGGCGCGGATGGCGGATGCCACCAACGAGGCCGTGGCGGACGGCCTGCGCGCCATGCAGGACGTGTCCGGCCGGATGGCCGATATCGCCTCCGCCTCCCAGGAAAGCGCACAGAACCTGGCGGACCTGCAGACGGCGTCCGAGCAGATCGGCGAGTTCCTGTCGGTGATCGAGAGCATCGCCAACCAGACCAACCTCCTGGCGCTCAACGCGACGATCGAGGCCGCCCGCGCGGGTGAGGCCGGCAAGGGCTTTGCCGTCGTCGCCAGCGAGGTGAAGAGCCTTGCCACCCAAGCGGCGCGGGCAACCGACGACATCACCCGGCGCATCGCCGCGCTGCAGGCCGGCATGGTGACGACCCAGCGGTCTATCGCCGGATCCCGGGAGGCGGTGGAGCGCGGCCAGCAGACCATCGAGGGCGCCAACGAGCGCATGGTCTCGATCGGCACGCAGATCGCCGAGGTGTCCGGGCGCATGCAGGACATTTCCGCGATCCTGCAGCAGCAGAAGGATGCCAGCCAGGAGATCGCGCAGAGCATCACCGGCGTCGCCGACCTTGCCGTCGAGAACGACAGCCAGCTCCTGTCGATGAGCACCACCCTGGAGACCAGCAACAAGCGCTTCGAGGCCAATGCCCGGAACTGGTTCGACGAGGGCTCGCACCGTTCGCTGTGCGAGATGGCGAAGATCGACCACGTGCTGTTCAAGAAGCGGGTCGTCGACACGATCCTGGGCCGCGACGAGTGGACGGCGCAGGCCGTGCCCGACCACCACGGTTGCCGGCTCGGCCGCTGGTACGATGCCGTGGCCGACGAACGCATCCGCGCCCATCCCGCCTATGCCGCCATCAGGGAACCGCACCGGACGGTCCACGACGCCGCCCGCGCGGCGCTCGAGGCGCATGCCGCCGGAGATTCCGACGGCACGGCTGAAAGGCTCGGCGAACTCGAGACCGCCAGTCGTCAGGTGCTGGCGGCGCTCGACCGGTTCGCCGGCGTGCTCGCCGATGACCTGAAGGACGCGGAGCGTCACGCCGGCAAGCCCGCCGCCGCCTGTCGCCATCACGCCTGACACGAACGCCCCATGGCCGGGGGCTGCGTCCTCCGGCCATCGGGTACCTGCAAGACTTCCAAGAACGCTTGCTTTTCCCGGTCACATTCGAAATCATGCATGTGTAACGAGAGGCTGCGCATGGCAGCCCGTCCGGGAGGATATCGAATGCGCCTGTTGACCGCCCTGTGTGCAGCAGCCCTTGCCGCCGCGCCGCTTCCGCTTCTTGCCGCCGATGCCCTGCAGATCGGGCCCGACGTCACCTCTGTCACCATCGAGACCGAGGACGGCCCGGTCGAGATCACCCGCCAGAAGAACGAGGTGCAGCTGATCGGCGGGGTGCTGCAGCCGATGATCCCGGTTCCCGGCGTCCATGCGGCGGGCGAACTGGAGGTGCTGGCGGCGCTGCAGGACGAAACCGCCCGCGTCGTCGACATGCGCACGACGGAATGGCGGGTGAAATCCACCATTCCCGGCTCGATCCACATTCCCTATACCGAGGTCGCCATGCGCCTCGACGAACTCGGCTGCGAGGGTTCCCAGGGCAGCTGGGACTGCGCGGGCGCGCTCGACGTCTTCGCCTTCTGCAACGGCCCGGCCTGCGGCCAGAGCCCGCAGGCGATCAAGGCGATGGTGCGCGAGGGCTTCCCGGCGACGAAGATCCACTATTATCGCGGCGGCATGCAGGACTGGACCGTGCTCGGCCTGACCACGGTCGAGAACCTGTTCTGAGGCGGCCCCGTTCACGTCATCCCGGGCTGAAAGCGCGGCCTGGCGCCTGTCCGCAAAGGCCGCGCTCCGAACTCCGATGTCATCCCCGCCGGGGGCAATCGGTTCCGGCTCTCCGGCTCCGCCCCACCCTCAGGCCGTCACCCCGGGCAAGCGCAGCGCGACCCGGGGCCTATTCGTTCCCAGAGCGAGTGCAACAGAATCGCGGCGACCGCACGCAGGTCCGCCGAGACCGGCGGGAGCCATCATGCCTGCCGGGGTTGCCAATGGATCCCGGATCAAGTCCGGGATGACGTCCGTGGGGAGGGCAAGCGCTCGCGCCTCCCTCCCGCCGGGGATCAACCGGTTCCGGCTCTTCGGCTCCGCTCCCGGCCGGGGATGACGGCCGGGAGAAGCCCCTTCCCAACCGGACAGGGCAAGTTGACGACAACCCCGGCGGCGGGGCGATCGTTCGCCCCGCCGAACGCCCTCAGCCGAACGTGTCCTTGTACATGTCGCGCAGCACGTTCTTCTGGATCTTGCCCATCGTGTTGCGCGGCAGTTCGGGAAGCACGTAGACGCGCTTGGGCTGCTTGAACTTCGCCAGCTTGTCGGCCAGCGGCGCGACCACCGCCTCGGGATCGAGCGCCACGCCCTTGTGCGGCGCGACCACGGCGACGACGCCCTCGCCGAAATCCGCGTGCGGCACGCCGATGACGGCGCTTTCGGCAACGCCCTCGATCTCGTCGATGACCGCCTCCACCTCGGCCGGATAGACGTTGAAGCCGCCGGTGATGATCAGGTCCTTCGACCGCCCGACGATCGCGACATAGCCGCGTGCGTCGACAAGGCCCATGTCACCGGTGATGAAGAAGCCGTCGGCGCGGAACTCGGACGCGGTCTTTTCCGGCATCTGCCAGTAGCCCTTGAAGACGTTCGGGCCCCTCACCTCTATGACGCCGACCTCGCCCTGCGCCAGCACCTTGCCGCTGTCGGGATCGGCGATGCGCAGCTCGACGCCGGGCAGCGGATACCCCACCGTCCCCGGACGGCGATCGCCCTCATAGGGGTTGGAGGTGTTCATGTTGGTCTCGGTCATGCCGTAGCGCTCGAGAATGGCGTGGCCGGTGCGGGCGCTGAAGGCCTTGTGCACCTCGGCCGAAAGCGGCGCCGAGCCGGAGACGAAGAGCCGCATGTGGGCCGCCAGCTCGCGGGTGAAATCGTCGGTGCCCAGCAGGCGCGCATAGAAGGTCGGCACGCCCATCATCGTCGTGGCGCGCGGCATCAGCCGCAACACGTCCGCGAGGTCGAATTTCGGCAGGAACAGCATCGATCCGCCGGCCAGCAGCGTCACGTTGGTGGCGACGAAGAGCCCGTGCGTGTGGAAGATCGGCAGCGCGTGCAGCAGCACGTCCCGGTCCGTGAACTTCCAGTAATCGCACAGCACCCTTGCATTGGAGGCCAGGTTCTCGTGGGAGAGCATGGCCCCCTTCGAGCGGCCCGTCGTGCCGGACGTGTAGAGGATCGCGGCGAGGTCGTCTGGCCCGCGCGCGATGTCGGAGAATGTCGTGGCCGCCGCATCGGCCCGCTCGCGCAGGCTCCCCCTGCCCTCGGCATCGAGCGTTTCCACCCGGGCCCCGACCTTGTCGGCAACGTCCTTGAGCGCGCCCATCCGCGCCGGGTCGCAAACCAGCAGCGCCGGCTTGGCGTCGCCGACGAAATAGTCGATCTCGGCCGGGGTGTAGGCGGTGTTGAGCGGCAGGAAGATGGCGCCGGCGCGCACCGTGCCGAGATAAAGCATCAGGGCTTCCGGCGATTTTTCCACCTGCACCGCGACGCGGTCGCCGGGCGCGACGCCCAGCGCGACGAGCGCGTTGGCAAAGGCCGCCGAGCGTCCGATCAGCCCGCCATAGGTGGTGACCTCGCCGGCCGGGGTTTCGAGAAAGGGCGCCGCTTCGTCGCGGACAGCCGAGAGGATCTGGGAAAAGAGGTGGTTTTTTTGCGTCATGCGACGGGGTCCGGTGTCTGTTTTTTGTGTTCGGGGACTGATTTCAGCAGGCGCGTGACACCGCTGGCGGCGGCCACCGCGCCATTCGCCGCAAAGGCTTCGTGGTTCTTCTCGATATCGCCGAGATCATAAAGATAGTTGACCATCACGCCGTAGGACTGGCGCAACCCGTTGCGCGAGGGATCGGCGTTCCAGTTGACGCGCTCCAGCCGCGCGCCATTGCCCAGATGAAAGCGGGCGACCGGATCGAGCGGCCGCTGGCCGCCGCGCTTCTCGCGCACCAGGTAATACGCGCAAAGCGCCCTGAGCGGCTCGCGCGCGGTCTCGGGCAAGGGGGCGTCCGCGCCGGTCCCGAGCATGTCGCGAAGTTCGTCGGAGACGAGCGCGGGCAGTGGCGGCTCGCCGCTTTCCAGCGCCGATGTCAGCCAGGCGCGGAACCCGGGCACCGGCGACAACGTCACGAAGGTCTTCAGGTTGGGCAGGTCGCGGCGCAGTTCCTCCACCACCTGCTTGATCAGGAAATTGCCGAAGGAGATGCCGCGCAGGCCCTCCTGGCAGTTGGAGATCGAGTAGAAGACGGCGGTGCCGGCATCGGCCGCGGCAAGCTCGTCCCGCTCCTCGGCCAGGATCGGCGGGATCGCGCCGGGAATGTCGCGGGTCAGAGCCACCTCGACGAAGATCAGCGGATCGTCGACAAGGGCGGGATGGAAGAAGGCGTAGAGCCTGCGGTCGGCCAGGTCGATGCGGCGGCGCAGGTCGTTCCAGTCGCTGATCGCGTGCACCGCCTCGTAGCGGATGATCCGCTCCAGGATCACCGCCGGCGTCGACCAGTCGATGCGCCGCATGACCAGAAAGCCGCGATTGAACCAGGACGAGAACAGGTGCTCGAAATCGCGGTCGACCTCGCGCAGGGCCGGATTGGCGCGCAGCGCGTCGATCAGGTCCTTGCGCATCCTCACCAGCGCCGAGGTGCCGCCGGGCGCCAGGTTCAGCCGGCGGATCAGCTCCTGCCGGCGCGGCTCGGACACCGCGTGCAACTGGCGCAGGCGCGCATCGTCGTCCGGCGCCTCGATCACCGCCCGGGCGGCGGCCCCGACCTTTTCCCGGTCGGGACCGAAACGCTCGTGCAGTTCCTGAAAGAACGCCAGCCGTTCCTCCACCGACAGCGCGCCATAGCTGGTGAGCACGTCCCGGGCGAGCGCCACGCCCGAAGCCTCGCCGCGCCCCGAAAGCAGGGCCTCGCACAGTTCGCCCAGCGCCCGGCCGCTTGGGTTTCGCTCGCGGCGCAGGTCGAGCAGGTGCCGTCCCTGTTCCGCGATCGAGGCAAGGAGGTCGTTGAAGAAACTGCTGCTGCTCATAAGGCGGGTCCCATCAACAGGTTCGGCAGCCAGAGCGCGATCTCCGGCACCAGGCACAGGAGCACGATCCCCGCGACCATGCAGCCGACATAGGGGAGCGAGCCGCGCAGGATCTCGCCGAGCGTGATGTTCGGCGCGATCCCGTTGATCACGTAGAGATTTAAGCCCACGGGCGGTGTGATCAAGCCGATTTCCATGTTGATGGTGAGGATGACCGCGAACCAGTAGGGATCGAAACCCGCCTGGATGATGATCGGCAGCAGGATCGGCGCGGTCATCAGAATGACGGCGACCGGCGGCAGGAAGAAGCCGGCGAACAACAGGAAGGCGTTGATGATCGCCATCAGCACCCATTTGTTCACATCGAGCGCCGCGATCCACTCGGCGATGGTCTGGGTGATGAACAGCGAGGAAAGCGCGAAGGAAAACAGCTCCGAGGCGCCGATGATCATCATGATCATCACGCTTTCCTTCAGCGTGTCGCGGAACAGCGTGCTGTAGAGCGACAGCTTCCACAGCCGGTAGATCAGGGCGACGAAGATCAGGCAGAACAGCGCGCCGACGCCGGCCGCCTCCGAAGGCGTCGCGACGCCGCCGTAGAGCACGTAGAGAATGGCCAGGATGATGCCCAGGAACGGCAGCACCCGGGGCAGGACCTCGATCCGCTCGCGCAGCGAGAAACGCCGGCCGAGCGCGTCGAGGCCGATGCCGCGGCGGTGGCAGTCGTAGATCGTCCAGGCCATGAACAGCGCGGTCAGCATGGCGCCGGGCAACAGGCCGGCGAGGAACAGCCGGCCGATCGAGGTTTCCGTGGCGATGCCGTAGACGATCATCGTGATCGACGGCGGGATGAGGATGCCGAGCGTGCCGCCGGCGGCGATGGAGCCGGCGGCGATCTCGTTCGGATAGCCGCGCTTGGTCATCTCCGGGATGCCCATCTTGCCGATCGCGGCGCAGGTCGCCGGCGAGGAGCCGGAAAGGGCGGCGAAGATGGAGCAGGCGCCGAGATTGGAGAGCACGAGGCCGCCGGGCACCCGGTTCAGCCACCGGTCGAGCGCCTCGTAGAGGTCCTTGCCGGCGGGTGAGGACGACACCGCCGCGCCCATCAGGATGAACATGGGGATCGACACCAGGCCGAAGGAGGCGAGACCGCCGAAGAAGGTCTCGCCGAGGATCGACACGCTGCCCCAGCCATCGGCGAGGATGAGCGCGACAATGGACACGAGGCCGAGCGCGAAGGCGATGGGCGTGCCGATGGCCAACAGGCCGAGCAGCCCGACAAGGACGCCGGCGCCCCAGAGCATGGGCGTCATTTCGCGCCTCCATGGATCTTCATGATTTCAGCGATGTATTGCAGCACCATCATGCCGATGCCCACGGGCAGCGGCAGCAGGGGGATCCAAAGCGGGATCGCCCAGACCGTTTCCGTGCGCCAGCCATAGGACCAGGCCTCATGGAAATAGGTCCAGCCGGACCAGGCCAGCAGCGCGCAGAAGGCGATGCCGACAAGGCCCGACAGAGTCTGCAGCAACCGGCGGACCGGCGGCGAGGCACGCAGCTGGAACAGGTCGACATTGACATGCCCCTTGTGCAGCAGCACGTAGGGCGAACCGAGAAAGGTCGCCGCGACCAGCGCGTAGATGACGTATTCGGTCTGCCAGATGGTCGAGCCGTTGAGGAAATAGCGCACGATCACCATGTGGGTGACGACGAGCGCGGCCGTACCGGTCAGCACCATCGCAAAGACGCCGAGCGCCCGCGACACGGCCGAGACCGCTGAAATGTAGAGGGACATCTATCTTCGTTCCGGTTTCGGCCGGCAGGCGGAGTGGCGCGGCCGGCGGGCCCGCCCCTGGCGAGCGGGCCTGTCCTGAAAATCGGTCGCATCCGGAGGGCGCCGGCC
>NZ_JASHIK010000015.1 GCF_030733745.1 Stappia sp. MMSF_3263
AGCTTCCCGATCCCGGGACATCGCGGATCGAGCAGATCCGCTTCGCCGACGGCTCGATCATCGGCTTCGACACATTTGCTGCTCTGGCGAGCGGAGGCGCTCCGGTCGCCGATTGGACCGGGACCTCAGCCAGTGAGAACTATTGGCTGCAAGCCTCGGAGTTTGTCGCCGATGGCGGGCAGGGGGACGACGATCTGGTCGGCAATGACGGAGATTCTGTCTTCTTATGGCGCAAGGGCGATGGCAACGATCTCTTCGGCGAACGCGGCGGCTTCGACGAGGTTCATCTGCTCGATGTCAATGCCGACGATGTCGTGTTCGGAATCTCTCCCGATTGGGAGAGCCACATCACCGTAACGATTGTGTCGACGGGCGAAGTGATCACGCTCACCGATCAGCTTCCCGATCCCGGGACATCGCGGATCGAGCAGATCCGCTTCGCCGACGGCTCGATCATCGGCTTCGACACATTTTCGGGTCTGGCGAGCGGAGGCGCTCCGGTCGCTGATTGGACCGGGACCTCAGCCAGTGAGAACTATTGGCTGCAAGCCTCGGAATTTGTCGCCGATGGCGGGCAGGGGGATGACGACCTGGTCGGCAATGACGGGGATTCCATCTTCCTGTGGCGCAAGGGCGATGGCAACGACCTCTTCGGCGAACGCGGCGGCTTCGATGAAGTTCACCTGCTCGATGTCAATGCCGATGATGTCAGCATCGGCACCTCTGCGGATTTCGACACCCATGTCACCTTGACCATTGGGGCGACAGGTGAAGTCATTACCTTGACCGACCAGTTGGCATCGGCCGCAACCAGTCAAGTTGAACAGATCCGCTTTGCGGACGGCTCGACTTGGCAGTTTGCCAACCTGACTGCGGCTGTCCTGGCAGCACAGCAAACATCAGCTGATGACACCATCCTTGGATATGAAGGTCATGCAGATACGTTTGTCTTTGCAGAGACCGGGTTCGGGCATGACCGGATCGTTGGCTTCGAGGGTGGTGCCGGCACTGGCGACGTTATCGAGTTGAGCGCTTCGACCTTCGCCGACCATGCGGCCCTTTGGGCCGCCATGAGCGATGACGGGACGGATACGACACTCACGCTCGATGGGGCCAACAGCCTCACTCTGGCAGGGGTGACCATGTCCGCCCTGCATCAGGACGATTTCCAGTTCGTGTGATTGGGGCGGGGAGGCAAGCCGGTCTCGGTCAGATGAGCAATACGATGCTTGGCCGGCCGGCAGCCTTGCGCTCCGCCAGTCACTGCGCCAAGCGGATCCCAGCCTTGCTGCCGAACGGCAGGATGCGGCCTGCGAACAGCGATTGTGACCCCCTCAAGGCCCGCAAACCAGGCGTCGAGGGCTTCGCGCTTCCTGCCGTTCGGCCCCCGCGGTCACAGGCGACGGCAATCTGGACTGGTCGCGTCCAGCCTGATCTGAGCTGCTGAGCAGAAGGTGTGAACTGGATGCCGGCGGCTGATCGTCGGCCGGCTCATATTTCCATGCCGATCCCGCGACTGCGGCCGAAACCCCATTCGATGCTGCCAGCCGCGCGAATATGGGCGCTGACCATCTGGCCGATGCGCTGTTCCAGCACCGGCTGCCACGGAACGAGACGCAACTGGTGCCCATTGTCGAGCATGGCATAGCGGCCGCTGGCAAGATTGGCGGCACCGACAAGCTTTGCCTGAACCCGATCGCCGATGCGTGCCGCCACGAACATGCGCTGCCGGGCCTTCGCCATCTCACGGCCAACCCGCGCAAGTTCCTGCCGTTCGAGCCTGCCCTGCATGTGGGACGGGAAGGTGACCCGGCCGCTTGTCGCGTCGCGGTCGGCAATCCCCATCTCGATCAGCTTACGCGCACGCGTGTTCAGGGCTGTGCCGACCTCCCTCCCGAACCCGCTTGGCGCAAGCGGGATCTTGTCGCTGGCGGTGAGCTCGCGGTCGAGCCAGGTGGCTCCGTCGCTGCCGATCTGTTCGTCGAGATCGAGCGTGGAAACCACGCGAAGGGAGAAATCCTTGCTCCGGTTGCGAGCGTCATGGGCGATACCGCGCTCGATGAGGTCTGTTGGCACCTTCCATCGGTCGGCGTCGAGGCGCTCGACGATCCCGGCCCGGCGCAGGGCTTCGAGCCGGCGCATATGTGAGCGAACGACGGCGTGCGGGTCCTTGCCCTGATTCAGGGACGCCTCGCGGATCGCTTCCAGGTGGCGGCTCGGCTGGTAGATGCCGTGCGCACCGGCTAGATCGCGGATGTTGGTATCGGCCGGCCTTGGCTCGTTCTCGGGCCGTACCGGCTCCAGGGCGACAATATGGCCCTTGCCGATGTTGTCGAGCTTTGCGGGCTCGGCCACCTCCAGGTGGTGAACGTGACCATCGACCGCATCGATGATCACATGCAGCCGTTCGCTCATCTCGTCGCCGGCCAGGCCCTTGGCCAGGACGCGACCGACAATGGGCTTCTTGATGTTCTGCCCGTGTATCTCGTAGCTGCTGGATGGCCTTTCTGCCGCCAGGTTGTGGGCCTCCAGCGCGCGGTGCATGGTCTTGATGATGTCGCCGCGCAGAGCGAGGTCTTGCAGCGTCTTCTCGGCCGTGCCGGAGAGTGACCACCGGCCGGCGTCGATCTGGTGGGCGAGGGCCATGCGCTCCAGCTTGCGCACACGGTCGATGAGCAGATGGCGGTTGCTGCGGATCGTGTCGCTCCCGTTGGTCCCGGCATTGAGGTCGACCAGGCCGTGCTGCCGCTGCTCGGCAATCAGCATTCGGTCAAGCCGCGTCAGTCTGTCGGCGTCGATTTCCCTGGCCAGCTTCTCGGCGACCTCCCGCTCGCTCTGTGGTCCAAGTTCGAGCGTCAGCCGTTCCGATGCCCGGTGGCGGATGCCATAGGCGATGTAGTCGCCCGCAATGTTCAGGATCTTGCCGTCGTCGGTGACGCCGCGGATCAGAATATGGGTATGCGGGTGGCCCGTGTTGTGATGATCCACAGCCACCCAGTCGAGTCGCGTGTCGAGATCACCCTCCATTTGCCACAGCACATCGCGGGTAAAGCCGCGCAGATCGTCAATCTCCGTGGCCTCTTCCGGTGCCACGATGAAGCGGAACTGATGGCGGTCATTGCGACCGCGCTCCAGGAAGGTCTTGCCATCGGCTTCATCCAGATAGGCACAGTAGACGCGGCCCTTGTCACCGTCTCTGGTGACGCCGTCGCGCTCAAGATAGCGCAGATGCGCATCCACAGCCGTGGCACTGGTCACGGAGGTGCCACGGCTTGAGCCACCGCGCTGCATATTGAGCTTCACCACGCGGGCTTTCACGATAACCCGCCGAGCACGATAGTGCAGGCCGCCTTCATGGCGCTGCCAGCCACCACCTTCCTTGGGCAATGAGGCTGCCAATTTGGCGCCGCGGCCACGGGCGTTGAAGCGGCCGCCGGTTTTCCTGGACGACCGCACACTCCGGCGCGGATCGCTGCCCGATTTGCGCATCGTCAACTCCACCTCGCGGCGGAAGGAATTTACATCCCTCTCGGCGCCACTCTGCCGGTCGCCTGGTGGTCCCGGTTGGATGCGGAAGAGATCATCGAAATCGTCTGCCATGAGGCCCGACATGGGCAAGCACCCCGGTGGTTCAAGGTTCCAGGCCGCATCGATCGCAGATGGGCGCATATGAAGGCTGGGAGAGCGTAAGAGGGATTGGCAGAGCAGCCGGCCCGGCGCCATTGGAACTCCTGGCGAACCGCATCTGGCTGCAACGCCACCTGTTCCCGGCCACTCCCTGGAAAACACCACTAGAAATTCAGAAAAATGAAACAGAAACAGGTTTCTGCGTTTCTCGCTTTTGCGCAGGCCGCGCTGCGCTTTATCTTGCCAGATACGACATTTGTGAGCTCAGACAAGCTGTTGTGAACCGGGTCGTTTGAGCGGCCACATCGCCGTTGCTGATGCCCAAAACTCCCGCGTGAATCTGCCTGACACGCAAGTGGCAAGATCGCAGCAATGGGTGGAACCGGGTTTGGCGCGAGCACAGCTCTGGTCGCTGATGCAATCAAGGATTTGGTCATATTGGAGTGGCAGCCTTGCCGTGTGGTTGCTGGCGGCAAATGCAGGCAAGGCAGGACGATGGGTAAGCTGTACCAGTTTGATCGACGCCGTCATCCCAAACGGCAGCTGGGGCCCGCGCGCCGACCTTTTCGGCTGGTCTGGTCCCCGACACTCCTGCTGGCAGGGATGAGCTTCGTTGGCCTGGCATTCTTTGCGGCGACCCATTGGTTCATGCAGACGCAGTTCCAGCGGGAGCTTCAGGGTAGCCCCCGCGTCATTGACGGCGACACTTTGGCAATTGGCAATCACCGTTTGCGTCTTCACGGCATCGATGCCCCGGAAGCTGCGCAGACCTGCAGGGACTCGCAGGATCGAGCCTATCGATGCGGAACAGTGTCGGCCACGGGATTGTTGCTGTTCACCGGACAAACTGCGCAGCTGCGGTGTGTGCTTGTCGATCGAGACCGTTATGGACGGCATGTGGCGCGGTGTTACCGCAAGGACGGTGCCAGCGTCTCCGCCTGGCTGGTCCGAAACGGCCATGCCTTGGCCTGGCTGCGCTATGGTGGTTGGCGCTATATGCCAGAGCAGGTGTTGGCATGGTGGTATCGGGAGGGGCTCTGGCGGGGGACGTTCGAGGATCCGTCGAGATGGCGCCGGAGATGATCTTCATACAGGCCGCAAGACCGCCAGTACCTGGTATAATTGACAGGTAGTCGATGCCGCATGATCACTCGCCCTGGCTGCGTCGCGCCGGCGCAGTCACTGCGATCACGTGGTGAGCCGGATCCTGGTACGGCGCGGCGGATCACACAGGACGCATAAGCATCAGTGGTGGCCTTGAGCATCAAGCAGGCGGGCCGAACAGGCCAGACTATCAAGTGCTTTGCGTCAGAACGTGGCTGGCTACGGCAAACATCTCATGCAGTTCGAAATTCCTGGCAGGATTTTGCAGTCCAATGGTCACGTCAGGACCGATCCAGGTGCTGGCTCGATGAACCCGAGCTACGCAAACACTTGGCTCTGAACCGATTGACTTTACGGGCAACAGGCGGAGGCGGCCCCGGGCAGAACAAAAAGAGTGGGGCCAAGATGTGACCCCACTCAAAAGCGTGCCTGGCGGACAATCGAGAGTATGCTGTTTCACGACATGAAATCAAGGGCGTACACAAACAGGATTGGCGTGAGCCGGAGAACTTTGCCAAGGGTTGCCTTGGCGACCTGCAAAGGCACGACACACACTGAGCTGCACCGCTTGCGTTGCTGGCTGCATCTTGCATGTCTGAACAGGTCCAGCCTTGCTCCGTCAGGCGTCAGGGTCCTCTCACGCCGAAAGCCGAAGGTTGCGGCAATGGACGAGATCGGTTTCCCAGTTGCGTATCAGATTTACAACCGTGATCTGCGGGGCTTCGGTTGATGGCGGATCCGCACTGGTTAAAGCTCTCGTGATTGTTCAAAGTGCCCCCGCCCGCCCTGCAATAGGACGATTTCCAGTTTGTCTGACGGGCGAAAATGAGGATCGAGAGGCCATCGCGGCCATATTCGCTGCCAATCTGTTCAAAGGCCCCGGTTTCCCGCAACCGGCGTTGAACGCGTTCATTCGGGCGTGGTGGACAGAACACAGGATTTGGCCAAGTGATCAGTCGGCGGCCGGGGAAACTGCGGGGAAAGCGGTGGCGGCATTGCCATTGGAGAGGGGCTGGTGCTTCAGTGGACTGAACGTGTGTGGCAGGCGATACGCGCGCATTTTCAGCGCTTCGCTGCGAGGTCAGTGGATGAAGCACGCCTGTGCAGACGGGATTTGACAGAGCCATGTCGTTTGGAGTTCACCTTCTTGTGTCTGGACCATATGCCTGTTTCACCAGGCCTGAGATGAAGGTTGAGCGCGTTTCCTATGACGTGATGACGCCGTCGGCGGCGCGCGGAATCCTCGAAGCAGTTCATTGGAAACCGGCAATCCGCTGGATCATTGACGAGATTCGGGTGCTGAAACCCGTTCGGTTTCAGTCCTTGCGCCGCAATGAGGTCGGGGCCAAGGTGCCGGCAGGCAGGATCAGGTCTGCGATGAGAACCGGCGCGATCGGTGATCTGGTGCTGGTGGCTGATGAAAACCGGCAATTGCGCACGTCCACCATTCTTTGCGATGTCGCCTATGTCATATCCGCGCATTTCGAGCTGACCGCAAAGGCGGATGCGCATGAAACTTTGGCCAAGCATCTGGATATCTTCACGCGGCGCGCGCGCAAGGGGCAATGCTTTCATCAGCCATGTCTGGGGACGCGTGAATTCGTTGCTGATTTCCGGCTGATCGAGCCGGACGAGCGGGTTCCGCAAGGCATTTCGGAGAGCCGTGACCTCGGGTTCATGCTTTGGGGCATCGATCATGTGGCGCAGGGGGCGAGCCTGTTCTTTCGGGCAAGGCTGGAAAATGGCGTTGTTCGGGTGCCGCAGCCAGGCGCGCCGGAGATCCTGCGATGACGGTTCTTTCCTCGCTCGTACATGCCTATGAGCACATGCTTGAACGTGGTGAGGTGCCACCCTTTGGCTACAGTCAGGAAAAGATCGGTTATCTTGTCGCACTGACACGCGAGGGGCGGCCGGCGATCGACCCTGTCGACCTGCGGCAACGTGACGGCAGCAGGGTGTTGGCACGGGTCATGACGGTGCCGCAACCGGAAAAGCGGACATCGGGCATTGCTCCCAACTACCTCTGGGACAAGGCGGCCTATGCCCTTGGCGTGACCACCGGTTCGGCCGGCAGGGCGGCCAAGGCGCATAGCGCCTTCATCGAACGGCATGCCAGCTTGCTTGCCGGTGCGGAGGATCCCGGGCTTGTCGCATTGCGCCTGTTTCTTGACTGGTGGCGCCCGCAGCGGTTCAAGGAGCTGGGTTGGCCTGAGGAGATGAGGGACCAGAACATCGTCTTCGCGCTTGAAGAAGAGCGCCTCACTGAGGTGTGTCTGCACGACCGGCCGGCCGCACGACATGTCTGGGCGCAGGTTCACATACGTGAGCCGCGCGCGCAGGCCCTGTGTCTGGTCACCGGCCAGAGAGGACCAGTGGCGCGTTTGCATCCGCTCATAAAGGGGGTTTGGGGGGCTCAGTCCTCGGGGGCTTCCATCGTTTCCTTCAATCTTGACGCCTCGACCTCCTATGGCAACGCGCAAGGGGACAATGCACCTGTGAGTGAGGCAGCTGCATTCGCCTATGTTGCGGCACTCAACCGACTTCTTGAACGCGACAGTGGGCGTTGCCTGCAAATCGGCGATATGTCGACAGTGTTCTGGGCACGTGGCTGCGATACACGGCGCGCGGAACAGCTCTTCCTGGGCCTGTTTGCCGATACGGGGGAGGGGGCGGGCGAGACGATGGGCGAGACACCACGAGGGGGCACGCGCCCGGCGTCTATCCGCTCGACACACGAGCTTGCCAGGTTGCGCGCAAGTTTCCCGCAGCAACTGCGTTTTCATATCCTTGGGCTCTCGCCCAACGCTGCCCGGATTTCGCTCCGCTTTCATGTCGAGGACGATTTTTTCGCTCTGATCGAGCGGTGCATACGGCATCTGGAAAGATTGCGTGTCGAGCCTCCCGCCAAGGATCCGATGCCGCCCCTGTGGCGGCTTCTGCTCGAGACCGCAGTCTTGCGCAAGTCGGAAAACATCTGTCCAAATCTTGCAGGAGAATGGATGCGGGCTATTGTCACGGACGCGCCCTATCCGCGGATCTTGATGACCAGGGTGTTCGAGCGACTGCGTGCTGACGGGGATGTGAACGCTCTGCGGGTGGGCATTCTCAAGTCCGTATTGATCCGCAATTTCGAGGACGCATTGACGGGAGAAGTACCTGTGTCACTGGACGAGACTTGCCGTGAACCGGGCTATGTGCTGGGTCGCCTCTTTGCGGTCTATGAACGGCTGCAGACGGCAGCGTTCGGGCGCAATCTCAACGCCAGCATCAGGGAGCGATACTATGGTACGGCTTCGTCCCAGCCACGCAGAATCTTCCCTTTGCTTGACAAGATGTCGGTGCCGCATCTGATCCGGGTTGGCAATCAGAACCCTGCCCATCGGGCCGTCCTGGAGCGTATGATCGGCGGTATTTGGGAGGCCATGGTCCCCGGGGAGGACCCTTTCCCCGAATATCTTGCCGACCAGCAGCAGGCCTTTTTTGCCCTGGGCTATTACCATCAGCGCAGTGCGCTGTTCCAAAAGAATGACAAGGCGGGCACGCAACGGCTTGCTGGGGAGGAGCTGGCATGACAGCTGTCTCCAATCGCTATGACATCGTCTTCCTGTTCGACGTGGTGAATGGCAATCCGAACGGCGACCCTGATGCTGGCAATCTTCCGCGTATGGACCCGCAGACCAATATAGGTCTTGTCTCCGATGTCAGTTTGAAACGTAAGATACGCAACTTCACCGAGCTGGCACGTGGTGACGAGCCGGGGTACCGGATCTACGTGCAGGATGGCTCGATCCTCAACGAGCAGCACCGTGAGGCGTACCGGGCCGTGCGAGGCGACAGTGACAGGCTGGGCAGAGAGGCAAGGCTCAATCCACAGTCGGATGAGGAGGCGCGGGCGCTTGTGGCGTTCATGTGCGAGAATTTCTTTGATGTGCGCGCGTTCGGCGCGGTCATGAGCACTGGCATCAATGCAGGCCAGGTGCGCGGCCCGGTCCAGGTCGCATTTGCCCGCTCGGTCGAACCGATCCTGCCATTGGAAATCTCCGTGACCCGAATGGCGGCGACCGCGGGCAAGGACAAGGATGGTGGCGGGCGGGCGCAGGAGGAGCGGACGGAAAACCGGACGATGGGGCGCAAACATATCGTGCCTTACGGGCTTTACCGGGCGCATGTGTTCATCAATGCCAAGCTAGCTGAAAAGACAGGCTTTTCGGATGCGGATCTGACCCATCTTTTCCTGGCGTTGAAGATGATGTTCGAGCATGACCGCTCGGCTGTTCGCGGAGAAATGTCGACGCGCCGAGTTCTGGCTTTTCGGCATGCCAATGCGCTTGGCAATGCACCGGCCCATGTCCTGTTCGATCGCGTGAAGGTTGCCAGGGCTGTGGACGGGCAGGTCCTCCCCCTTGAGGACAAGCGGCTCGAGAGCATCCGGCCGGCGCGTGCCTATTCCGATTACGCGATCACTGTCGAGAGTGACAGGATGCCGGCTGGCGTGGAGATGCTTGAGCTGGTCTAGGATCAGGATCTGTTGAATTGGCGGAAGGCGAGGAGCAAGGCCGCCGATGGACGTCTGCCGCCTTTCCAAGGCTCGCGCGGCTGAGGCCTGTTCAAAGTCGCCCGATCCGAAGGGCGTTCGATCTAACAGCGATCTATGGAGTCAATGTTCCTGGCCGGGGGAGCACCCCGCTCTGCGCGCTCTTTCTGGCATTTCTTGTCATGTCAATTTCGTCATAATCGCAGGTCCTGGCCCGGGGACGCCACCACTTGGCACGCCACCGCCTGTTGCGGGCGTGATCGACTTTCCGATCGGCGGTCAGGAGCCCCTTGCAGGTGTCGATCTGCCGGTTTTTCTGATCCTGTTGGCATGCTAGGTTGCAGCCTCGCCTTTTTGGGAAGGCGCGGATCGAAATGACGTTGAGAAAATCCAGGTGCTGCTGTTGCCTGTCGCCTTTCGTATGGCGTGCTGATCAAGACCCGCGGGCCTGTCTCGAGCTCGCCGGTTCAACCGATCAAAGCGGTGTTGGAAGGCGCGGATTGAAACCCCAAGTCGAGAAGCAAAGTGACAGATCCTCAGGCCGCAGCTGGGTGCAGTTGCGGTCTGAGGCTGGAGTTCTTCTCCTGCATGCGGCCCTGCGAGGCAGAGCATGGTCTGCCTGGCCCTATGCTCCGGTCCCCGCTGCCCATAGCAGGCGGTTCCCCGATGATTGCCGGTGCGTCCCACATGGGCCTGCCGGTCCACCGGTGTCAGGGCTTCTGGTGCAATTTCCCGCGAGCGAACAAAGCGGTCGAACAGAATCCGACCCAGCCGTCCGGCAGGCTGTCGTTGAACACACCTGGCAGGCCCTCGAAAAGGCCAGCCTCGAAACTGGATAGGCCGGGTTTGAGCGGTAGGCGAAGCAGAGAAATCTCCAGGCCGTGCGTACCCCTCCGGTGAGGGCCGCCTTGCGATCTGAGGGCGAACGTCGGAAGTCCTAGGGATAATCCTAGGAGTAGCCCTATGACGATACCGCGGGTGGAAGTGATCACATCGGTCGAGAGACGCCGTCGCTGGTCGCATGAGGAGAAGGAGCGCCTGGTCGCGGCGTCGTTCGAGCCTGGGGTGTCGGCCTCGGAGGTCGCGCGATCGGCCGGCATTCACGTCAGCCAGCTCTTCCGATGGCGCAAGGAGCTTTGCGATCGGGTCGATGGCGGTTCATCGCAATTGGTCCCCGTCGAGATTGTTCCTGCTGCTGCCATGCCGCCCGCCGTTGAGGCGCCGGCGCCATCGGCGCCTCCTGGCCGAGGTCGCCGCAAGAACGGCATCATCGAGATCGAGCTTGGCGGCGGACGCCGTGTCCGCGTCGATCGCGATGTGGATGCCGAGGCGCTGCGGCGCGTTCTGGACGCGCTCGGTTCCCGATGATCCCGGTTCCGAGCGGAGTGCGGGTGTGGTTGGCGACCGGCCACACCGACATGCGAAAGGGCTTTCCTGGCCTGGCGCTGGTGGTGCAGGAGACGCTGAAGCGTGATCCGTACAATGGTCACCTGTTCGTCTTCCGCGGCCGCCGCGGCGATCTGATCAAGGTTCTGTGGCACGACGGCCAGGGCGCCTGCCTGTTCTCCAAGCGGCTCGAGCGCGGGCGCTTCCTGTGGCCATCACCGGCCGACGGGGTTGTAACGATCACGCCTGCGCAGCTCGGCTATCTGCTCGAAGGCATCGACTGGCGCATGCCGCAGAAGACCTGGAGGCCGACTGCATCGGGCTGATGTTTTTTTGCTTGCGCCTGGCGGCGGATGTGATTCCATCGCTTGGTGTCTGCCGCTGAATCGCTCCCTTCCGACCTTGCCGCCGCCCACGCGATGATCCTCGCGGAGCGCGCCGCGCGCATTGAGGCTGAGGCGCTTGCTGCTCGCGCGACGGCAGTCCATTCCAGCGCGGATGCGATGATTACGCGGCTGAAGCTGGAGATCGAGAAGCTCAGGCGCGAGCTCTATGGCGCCCGCTCGGAGCGCAAGGCACGGCTGCTCGATCAGCTCGAGATGCAGTTGGAGGATCTGGAGGCGAACGCCACCGAGGACGAATTGGCAGCGGAAGCTGCCGCCCTCCAGACGCAGACGGTTCGCTCGTTCGAGCGCAGGCGTCCATCACGCAAGCCATTCCCCGAACATCTGCCGCGCGAGCGTGTCGTCATCGTCGCGCCGGAGAATTGCCCCTGCTGTGGATCGACAAAGCTGTCGAAGCTCGGCGAGGACATCACCGAAACCCTCGAGGTGATCCCGCGCCAGTGGAAGGTCATCCAGACCGTGCGTGAGAAGTTCTCATGCCGGCAGTGCGAGACGATCACCCAGCCACCGGCACCATTCCACGTCACCCCGCGCGGCTTCGCTGGTCCCAACCTGCTTGCCATGGTGCTGTTCGAGAAGTTCGGCCAGCATCAGCCGTTGAACCGCCAGAGCGAGCGCTATGCCCGGGAAGGCATTGATCTCAGCCTGTCCACCCTGGCCGATCAGGTCGGCGCGTGCGCGGCCGTCTTGCGGCCGCTTCATGCTCTGATCGAGCAGCATGTGCTGGCCGCGGACCGGCTTCATGGCGACGACACCACAGTGCCCATTCTGGCCAAGGGCAAGACGACCACTGGCCGAGCCTGGGTCTATGTCCGCGATGATCGCCCCTTTGGAGGACCAGCTCCGCCGGCGGCCTTGTTCCACGCATCACGTGACCGCTCCGGCGATCATCCCGAGCGGCATCTGAAGCAGTTCACCGGGATCCTGCAGGCCGATGCCTATGCCGGCTACAACAGGCTGTATCATCCCGACCGCAAGCCGGGACCCGTGACGGAGGCGCTCTGCTGGAGCCATGCACGGCGCAAGTTCTTCGTGCTTGCCGACATCGCTGCCAATGCGCGTCGGGGAAAAACCGCGCCGCCGATCTCACCGATCGCCTTCGAGGCCGTCAAACGCATTGATCTGCTATTCGACATTGAGCGCGACATCAACGGACTGCCCACGGAGGAGCGCCTCGCCATCAGGTCGGAGCGGAGCGCGCCGCTGGTCGCCGAGTTGGAAGAGTGGATACGTGACGAGCGGGCCAAGCTGTCGCGTCACGCGCCCACCGCACAGGCTATAGACTACATGCTCAGGCGCTGGGAGGGGTTCAGCCGTTTCCTCGCAGACGGGCGCATCTGCCTGACCAACAATGCTGCCGAGCGGGCGCTGCGCGGTCTCGCCCTCGGCAGAAAGTCCTGGCTCTTCGCCGGCTCCGAACGAGGTGCCGAGCGTGCGGCCGTCATGTATACCCTCATCGGCACGGCAAAGCTCAACGATGTCGACCCACAAGCGTGGCTCGCAGACGTGCTCGCTCGCATCGCCGACACGCCGCAAAGCCAGTTGACCAATCTCCTGCCGTGGAACTGGAAGGCGCAATCTGCAAGACTGGCGGCATGAGCCACGCCGATCGCATCGCCTGCATCAGGATCCAGCTCGATGACTGGCAGCCCGCCCTCTGGCGGCGCGCCGAGGTGCCGCTGACGACAACGCTCAAGGCCTTGCACGACGTCATCCAGGCGGCCATGCCGTTTGACGATTATCACCTGTTCGAGTTCCGCGCCGACGGAAAGCGCTACGCCATCCCCGATCCCGAATGGGATAGTCTGCGCGACAAAACCTACTCGGCAAAGACGATGCGGCTGGGAACGCTGGTCGATCGCGGCATCACGCAACTGGCCTACACCTACGACTTCGGTGACGATTGGCGGCACACGATCACAATCGAGGCAATCGCCGACGCCGATCCCGCAGCCGAGTATCCCCGCTACATCGACGGCGCCGGCCGCGCCCCACCCGAAGATGTCGGTGGCATTCCCGGCTTCGAATTGTTCCTCGATGCCATCGCCGATCCCAAGCACGAGCAGCATCGTGAACTCAAACGCTGGCACGGGCGTCCGTTCGATCCCGCACATGCCGCTGAAGACGAAATCCAATCCCGGATGAAAAAACTCGCCAGACGCCGCGCTCTCGGCAGGGCCGGCTTCGAGAAAAGCCGCAGACAGGCACGCTGACGATCCGAGGCGGCCGCGGTCCTCACCGGAGGCTTACGGCCGTGCGCCCTGATCCCTGAAAACTGGATCGTTCGAAAGTGGAGTTTTCCGCGGTAACATCTCCTGGCTGGGAGGAGCGGAAGACGAGGATCGCTACAGCGCCATACCGGCGCGGACGGCATCATACGACGCCGGGCTAAGGGGCATCCACCGCATCAGTTCAAAGAACATAGCCGTGAAGACGCGTCTCGCAGACAGCGAGCTTTGGCTTTCAGATATTGGGAGTTGATTGTCGATTGAGGGGATGTTTACGCCATGATTGCGGCGCGTGCCTGCGCGAAAACGTCCTTGAGCCCTTTGGAGTTGTCGTCTAGCCCGTCCAGGCAATAGGCATTCAGGAATTGCCGCCCGGCAAATAGCGTTCGGTCGGTTGGGCTCAAATCGGCCTCGGCGCAGCTATCAGGCCAGCGTTTCGCGATAGTCTTTATTTGTTTTTCAATGATTGAAGCTGCTTGGCTTTCGCTCAGGTGATAGTCGGGTGCTGCGGCAAGACAGGTTGCCAGCGTGCTAAAGCGGGCGTCTCCTTTGACCAGCATGGCTTGCGACGCCTCATTGCCGGTGCGGCCTTGCGGGCAAATGTCATAGGCAGGCGTCAGGCTCAGCATCTCACCATCCCAGAATGCGGCATGGTTCCGTGCATGATCGTCCGTGTTGCCGCAAAGGATATTGAAGCAAATCCTGCCATACAGCTCTTTCATCGTGTCCTTGGGATCGGCAAAACGGTGGCGTATGATTTCGGCCAGTTCCTCATATGAGGCGTAGCGCGCCATCATTTCATCAAGGCCGAGCATGGTCAGTGCCGATACCATGGCGCGGCGTGTCCAGCCGCTATTCGATTTGATGCGGTCGAAACGCTCAATAAGCAGCACGTCTTTGTGTGCAGCACGGGTTAGGGACACAGGTGCGACGTTCAGTCCGGACTGCTCTGCCAGCCGCATGGCGATGAATTCGGCTTTCACGACGCTGTAGAGGTCGTTGCTCGCTGAGAACTTGGCAATGAATTTCTTTTCGCCATCTTCAATCATGGCTTTGGGGCGGGCGCCGCCGATGGAGGTGCCGTGGTTTAAAGCTTGTTCCAGTGTGGGGGTAAGTGGGAGCCCTTTTTCGATACGCTCCGCAGCGGCTTGCATTTCATCCAGCGAAGCTTCTGCTGCTAGACGTGGTATGTATTCCGTTGCCGATGCTTGAAAATCAAGCGCGCCGATGCGGTCCGAGCCGGATTGCAGCAGGAACGTAAGTTCATTGATATTTGGGATGTCATCGGAATCTGGCTTCTTGCCGGTGAGCCTGTTTATGATGACACGCCGCCCCCAGGCATCGGGCGAGCCATCGCGAATGCAGTTTGCCATTGAAAGCCCGTTTGACGGCTCTATCAGACCCGCTCGGAGCGGTAATTCCGGCTCGTAAATCGGTATGGCGTTCTTGCGATTGCGGTAACTTGCACCATAGGTGAAGAACAGTCGGTCTCGGTCTTTTGTGAGGCGACCAGCGACAACGGGTTCCGTTTCATCGGGAAGCCAAATCCATACAAAGGCTTCGTTCGGTTCTTTGAAATCAGAAGTCATCATCGATCTTCCGTTTAGCAGGGCGGACACTTTGCGGGATCAATGCCAGCTTTTCCTTTAGCCGTGCATCGTGCATCGAGAGCAATCGGCTGTCGGGCTCGAACAAATGGACACCGACAAGAGCAGCGACCTCGAAAACGCTTCCGATCTCAGGGCCGGGGGCACCTTTTTCGATATTGTAGAGGGTGGTGCGGCTAATTCCTGCGCGGTCGGCCAACTCTTGTGCTGTCATGCCCCGTTCCGTCCGCCCAATACGGATCAGCTTGCCGAGGATCGACAAGGCATGGCGTGTCACACGTGAGTAGCTTCTTTTGCGCTTCATCGTTCGGGTTTCTCGTATCCGTTTTAATGAACGTGAGATCGCTTCATGTCCATTTCGCTGAACATTATGGCACAAACTCATGTGTTTGTCAAATGAATGTCCATTAAAGTGGACATTAGATACTTAGTGTACAGTTATATGGACGTGGCTGGCTTGAGGTGGCTTTAATGAACCGGCATCTCCGATGATCGCTTGCCCTTCCGTAGAACAGAAAAATCCGTCCGACCGGCGGCAAATGCCAGGTGGACGCCTCGAAGAACCTCCCCATTCCGACCGCTTCATGATTCACTGTCGTGGTGATTTGGGCGGAAGCGATGGATGCGGGGACAGGCCGGGTTCTGGGACATCGACGAGCGCTATGTTCGGCTGAGCGAGGCCGGCGATCCGCTCGAGAAGCTGAACACGATGGTGCCGTGGGAGGTTTTCCGCAAGCCGTTGGCGAAGGCGCTGAAGCGCTCCGATCGCGCCAAGGGCGGGCGGCCGCCCTACGATGCTGTGATGATGTTCAAGATCATGATCCTGCAGGCGCTCTACAGCCTGTCGGACGACCAGGCCGAGTTCCAGGTTCAGGATCGGCTGTCCTTCATGCGCTTTCTGGGCTTGGGACTGGGTGACAAGGTGCCGGACGCCAAGACGATCTGGCTGTTCCGCGAGCAGCTCACGCAGGCCCGCGCGAAGATACTTCTTCACGGTCGTGTAGCTGCCCTCATAGCCCAGTTCGGTGATTTCCCGAAGCAACCGCCGGCCGGATAGATCGGGGAATTCGGTAACCCGTGCGGGTGCGCTGCGTATCTGCCAGATAGGCTCGTCCTGCCGCAGCCCAGCTGAGTGCCTGCACTCCTTCAAAACGTCGGTTGTGCCGATTGCGGGGCATGAGGACTGCATAAAGGCTGCATATCCTTCACGGCCTCCAGCGCCACGCGCGCCTTGAAACCCACGTCGTGATTCCTGCGTTTCGGCATAGTCTGATCTCCTCGTTCTTGGAGACCGCAGAAGTCAGATCCTAGCTTTCGTCACTGTCCGATTTCCGGGGGGATCATCCGGCTGACGGCAGCCGGCCGATATTTCGTCGAGCTAGCTGCGCGGGCGACGCTCTTTGCTGATAGGGCTATTCAGCAAGCGTTGCACTTCCGCTTCGACGCGGTTTAGCGAAAGCCCTGCCACGCCAAACCTCTCATAGAGCGACGTCAACAACGGCAGTAGGCATTCGGCCAAGCGGCTCTCAATGCCATCGGCAGGAAGCTTTGTTTCCAGCACAGCCTCATCGCTTCGCGCCGCGTGGCCTTCGACGAGCAAGTCGCTCAATGGATTTGCCCATGACCGCAGCACGCGACCGCGAAGACCTGTGAACATGGTGCGGAAATGAACCGTCACGGCTGTATCGGCATCTTTGCGAAGGAGCAATGCAAGCTTTTCCGCGTGCAATAGAACCTCACCCATCCGCCATAGGGGTAGCGTCGTATCGAGGATCGTTCCAGCAGGGAATGTTTCTGCACCGTCCTCCTGATAGCCGCGGATTAGAAACATGCGTCCCGAAGGCGCGCCGCGCCAGAAATCGCAATGCGCAGGATCGTTGAATCCGCGCTCAACCTCCTCGCCTTGCGGCGTAAACCAACATTCGACCTGCCCGTCAACTTCATGCGACCGAATGGCCTCGCGCGTCGGCAACCAGAATGGCGGCCAGCCCGTTTTCCGAACCACGGCCTTTTCCAGAATGTACTCGAAGGCGGTCAGCTCCGGCGTCTTTAGGTCGCCTTCAAGCCAGTAGTCGAACCGATACCAGCCATTTGGAAACCGCGCAGGCGAATCCTGTGGGAGGGGAGCAACCAGATTGCGCCAACGCTCGAATGCGTTGCGCACGAAATGGGCTTGCGTGTCCCCCTCGGCAGGCTCATCCACCAAGCCCACGACGCGGAGGATATCGAGTGCCTTCGCCAGCGTCAGGGTTGTTTCACCACGCTCGAACGCCGCCATTGTCGGATGGCTGACACCCGCCAAAGCCGAATGGTCCTTTTGTGTAAGCCCCTCCGCCTTGCGACGGCGCAAGGTTTCCTCCACGTACCGTTGCCACGCGAGCGGGGCTATGTTTCCAGTATTCTCAGGCATGAAATATCCACGATTTCTTTGAACCTATGCACGAAGCCATCCGGTGGCTCTGCATCGGGGGGGCGGATTATGGATGCAGCCTTTTTCACCTGCCGTTTTAGCTGTTTGAATGTCTGGTCGATGGCCCTGTCCGGTAGGCCGATTTCCTTGCCAAAGGCACGGAAAATCCCCTGGTTGGCCGCTTCCAGATGGATCTTTTCGCCGCCGATTGACAGCGCCAATGTCTGGTCGAAACCGTCATAAAATGCTGTGTTCACCACATCATAGGCGGGAGATAGCCGCAGCCCCGTCGGCGTTTCCAGAAGGGAGAAGTTTTTCAGGTGGGCATCGCAATTCCCGATCAGAGTGAAGACGATCAGGCGATTGAAAAACCGCAGAAGGTCGATTGGTGCGCGTGACGAGCGCTGGCGAATGATCGTGGCAATGTCCTCATAGGCCGCGTCATATTTGCCTGCATAATCTTGTCCCTTGGGCTTGCTAAGGATCTGCGCACAGTCTTCGAGGCGCAGTTTTTCGCCATTCGGTTCCCGGTCGAAGCGGGTAACAACGAGCGCTGTTTCGTCAGCAGCCGCGATGAGCGAGGTGGTGAATTCTGTCACTTCCCTTTCGCCGAGGACGGCGGCAGTCCACCGCAGGCTCAGGAGTTCATTCCGAACGAGATTGTCTATCCGGCCGGAATTGAATTTTGCGATATAGACGGCTGATCCTGTCGCACTCGCGGGAACGAACCTGTTTTCCGTATCCTTGGTGACGAGCAGTTTCTTTTGGACGCCCGAGACCGTGCGTCCGGGACTGGCCGTGGCTTCGGTGATTTCCGGAAGCTTCGCGGCATCGGCCGGCGGCCGGATGCTGACGGCCCCGATACAGTCTGCGCCGTACCGAAGGAGCAATCCAAGATCGTCTTCTTCAACGACATGCGCCGAACGAGCCTGTTGTTCACGCAACCATCCTTCCGGGCCAAGATGCTGGAAGAACGGATGCAGGCCGACCTTCCATTCATGTTCGCGCTGCGTGGAGGGGAAGCAGCAGGCGATATCGCCCTTGTTCCAGTCCGCATGATAGGCAAAGCGCGTTCCACCGTTGGCCGTCTCAACCAACGAGCCGGCGGATACATCCTTGAACAAGATGTCTGCGCTTCTTGGCATCATTAAACCATACCTTCATTCGGTGCTTCGCGCGCGTCTGAAGCAGGAAAAATCGAAGCTATGAATACACTATGGCGCCTGAAATCAGTATAATCAAGTTATAACTAGATTTTATTTTTTCCAGGTAAGGGAATCGATTTATAATTTTTCTCTTGGCCAAATTCTGTCCGTCATAGATTGCTTGTGAAGCTACAACTTGAATATGGTCGGTCGGAATCTGCTGGAAATGCGGCGATTGTCGCTGCAAAAGCAAAAATTCTTAAGTTTGCTTGGGCGTTTCGGCCAGGCGGAAGTCCGCCAAAAACACTGTAACTCCCTGTGACGAGCTGAGCGGCCAAACTGGGGACTCTTACTTTGGCACTGCTGGGAAAAATTCACGCCGCCGCCAGTCATCAGGCGTGCCGTCCCGAATACCGCATTGATCCGCCAAAGCACCGAGCAATCAACCGGAATAAGGGCAGCTAGCGGAAACGGTGACGTGTCCACGAACCAGACGGGATAGGTGATGGATCGTGAGCTCATAATTCCGACGAACCTAAAGAAAACCAGCGCAAATGGGTTCCCATATGCGCTGGCTTCAAACCCTGGCAGAAGCTCAGCTGCGTGCAGCTGGGTGTGCTTTTGCCTCAGAAGAACGTGTTCGGCAGCAGCATGCTGAACACCGGCACGTAGGTCAGGATCACCAATGCCACCAGCATCAACACGATCGTCGGCAGCGCGGCGCGGAAGATCTCTCCCAGTTTCATATTGGCCACGCCCATGGCGACGAACAGGTTGAGGCCGACGGGCGGGGTCAGCATGCCGACGGACAGGTTGACCAGCATGATGATGCCGAAATGGATCGGGTCGATGCCGACCTGTGCTGCAATAGGCATCATCAGCGGGCCGAGGATGATGATCGCAGAGGCGCTGTCGAGGAAGCAGCCGGCCGCCAGCAGGATGAGGTTGAACAGCAGCATCACGACGATGGAATTGCTGGTGTCGCTGAGAATGAAACCCGCCAGTTGGGAGGGCGTGCCGGAGCTGGCCAGGAGCCAGGAGAAGGCCGACGCGCCCGCGGTGATGAGGAGCAACGGGCCCGAGATCAGGCCGGTGTTGCGCAGCACCACCAGCGTGTCCTTGAACGAGATGGTCCGGTAGACGATCGCGCCGACCAGCCACCCGTAAAGACAGGCCGCCGCCGCCGCTTCGGTGGGGGTGAAGACGCCGGAATAGATGCCGCCGAGCAGGATGAACGGGAGACCGAGGCCCCAGGCTGCCTGCTTCAATGCCGCCCAGATGCTGGCGATGCTTGGTGTGGCATCGCGCGGGTACCCTTTGCGCGCGGAATACCAGCTGGCATAGGCGATCAGGATGCCGCCGATCAGCAGTGCCGGCAGCAGGCCGGCGGCGAACAGCTTGCCGACGGATGTACCCGTGACCGAACCGTAGATGATCAGCGCGATAGAGGGTGGCACGATCGGGCCCAGGGTGCCTGCGGTGGTGATCAGGCCGATGGAAAAGTACTTGTCGTACCCCGCCTTCACCATCGCCGGGTAGAGGATCGAGCCGATGGCGATCACCGTGGCCGGGCTGGAGCCGGAGATCGATCCGAACATCAGGCAGGCAACGACCGCTGCGGCCGCCAGACCGCCGGGCAGCCATCCCACGATGGCGCGCGCGAGATTGATGAGCCGCTCGGACAGGCCGCCGATCCGCATGAGCTCGGCCGCCAGGATGAAGAACGGGATCGACATCAGAGAAAAGTTATTCATGCCCGAGAACATGCGCATCGGCACGAGCACGGGGTCGAGGCCCCCCCAGAAATAGAGGGCTGCTGCCACAGAAAGCGCGAGGGCGGCAAAGATGGGCAAGCCGAAAACGAGCAGGCCAAAGAAGACGGGGACGAGAGCGCCGACCATGGGTGGGTCTCCTCAGCTCGTTTTGATGTCGACTGCGGGCGGCGTGTAGACGCGGCCGAACACGAGCTCCTGCAGGACCAGGAGATAACGGGTGATCATCAATCCCGCCGCGAAGGGGATAACGGCATAGATGTAGCCGACGGGGATGCGCAGGGCCGGCGAGAGCTGGCCCATGCGGGACGTGTTGATCACCAGCTTGCTGCCGTACCACAGCATCACGCCGGCGAAGATCAGGCCAAGGCATGCCGCGCCGATCTGCAACGGCCGAACCATCTTTTCCGGCACGAATGCGTAGATGGCCTCGACGCTGATGTGGGAGGCGTAGCGCACGCCCATCCCCATGGTCAGGAAGCTCATGGTGATGAAGGCGTAGAGAACGACCTCCTCCGACCAATAGAGCGAATTGTTGAAAACGTAGCGCGCGATAACTTGCGCGATGGCGACGAGGGTCGCGATCAATATCAACCCGCTGACCAGCGTGTTCTCGATGACGTCCACCAGTCTGTTCAACCAGGTGATCATGCCGCGACCCTCTTCTTCCTGACTTATTCGCCCTTGGCCAGAGCGATTGCCTTGTCCATCAGGGCAGGCGTGACTTTGTCGCGGAACTCGTCGTAGATCGGCTGCGATGCCTCGATGAACGCCTTGCGGCCATCCTCGGATAGCGCCTGGATCTCGATCTGGTCCTTGATCGCGTCGAGGATCTTGGCTTCGTCTTCGTTGGTGAACCGGCGCGCGGCGTCACGGCCGACGATCATCGCCTCCTCGATCACGGTCTGCAGGTCTTTGGGCAGGCCTTCCCAGACCTGCTTGTTCATGATCGCAGCATAGGTGTGATAGGCATGGCCGGTCAGGGTCATGTATTTCTGCACCTCGTAGAACTTCATCGAGGCGATGTTGGCGAGCGGGTTCTCCTGACCTTCGATGACGCCCTGCTGAAGCCCGTTATAGACCTCGACATAGGCCATCGCGGTCGGGTTCGCCCCGTAGGCGCGATAGGTCGATAGGATGGTCGGCGCCTGCAGGGTGCGCATCTTGATGCCGGCGAGATCGGCCGGGCCATTGATCGGGCGGATATTGTTGGTCATGTGGCGGAAGCCGGCGCCCCACATGGCGATGCCGTGCAGATTGTTGCCGTCGAGGGTGGCCAGCAGCTCGGTGCCGACCTCGCCGTCGAGAACGCGCATCATCGCGGCGTTGTCGCTGAGCAGGAACGGCAGGTCGAACAGGTACATCTGCTCGTTGAAGTTGGCGAGATTGCCGGTCGGCGGGATCGCGATATGGACGAGGCCCATCTGCGTCTGCTCGATGATCTCAACATCGCCGCCCAGCTGTGCGGCCGGGCGAATGTTGATCTCGATCCGGCCGCCCGAGTTCTTCTCGACCTCCTCCTTGAAGACCACGGCCGCCCGTGCGTTCGGCGTGTCTTCGGTCAGGACATGGGCGAAGGTGAAGGTGAAGTCGGCGGCATGGGCCGCGCCGCCGAACGTGGCGCCGATGGCCACAATGATCGCTCTGCTCAGGTTTTTCATGGTCTCTCCTCCAAGGGGGCTGATGTTGTAGACAGTGATCAGGTCAGCGGTGCTTTCCCGAGCATTTCGGGCCCGGATCCGATGGCAGTCTCGATGGCCAGAGCTGCCGCCAGCAGGCGGCGTTCCGCCATTGGCGGCGCAATGATCTGAAGGCCGGACGGGATGCCGTTGGCATCCAGCCCGGTCGGCAGTGTCGCCGCACACCAACCGAACAGGTTGGCGAGCGCGGTGTTGCGAAGGGCCAGCATGTTGGCCTTTCGATAGATTTCAGGGTTCGCCAGCTCGGCGATGGTCGGCGCCGTGACCGGAATGGTGGGCGAGACCAGCACATCGACGGTCTCGAACACCCGCGCCGCGGTCCGGCCGTACTGCGCAAGGTTGGCCGCGCGCTGCAGGTAGTCGGACGCGGTGAGGTTATCGACGGCCGCAACGCGCGCCATCACCGCCGGATCGAGCTCGCCGATCCGCTCGGGAAAGTTGCGATCGAGAAACGCGCGAAGCTCGGCGGCCGCCAGACCGCCCGCGCGGAAGATGGCAAGCGCCTCTTGCGTGCAGGCGAGGGGCGCATCGCTCAAGTGCGCTCCGGCCTTTTCCAGAACGCGGAGCGCCTGATTGGTGTTCTCGGCAATCGACGGCTCGACATCGTCCCAGACCGTGTTCGGGATGATGCCGATACGCAGCCCAGAAAGGTCGGCAGCCGCGACGGCCGGTGCCGCCTCGGGGTCGATGGCCTCGAAGGCGTAGACCAGATCCGCAATGGTGCGGGCGAGGAGCCCTGGTGTGTCCAGCGAGGGCGACAGGGGAACGATTCCCTCGATCGACCAGCGGCCATGGGTGACCTTCAGGGCGGTCTGCCCGGTGAAGGATGCGGGAATGCGGACCGACCCGGCCGTGTCCGTTCCAAGTGCCAGCAGCGCCGATCCTTGCGCCAGCGAGACGCCGGCGCCGGAACTCGATCCGCCGGGCACGCGCGGCGTCTCTCGCGACGACCAGGGATTGACCGGCGTGCCCGCATGCGGGTTCGTGCCCAATCCGCCAAATGCGAACTCGACCGTATGCGTCTTGCCGGTCACCACGCCCATCTGCGACAGGAGCGTCTTCACAACAGGGCCGGCGGCGTCCCACTCCCGCGGAAAGGCTGCGTTGGTGCCCGCATGAGTCGGGAGCCCGGGAACCCCGAACAGGTCCTTGACCGACACGGGAATGCCCATCAGCGGCCCCAGATCGATCCCGGAGGCGACCAGCACGTCCAGGGCTGCTGCCTGGACCTTAGCCCGGTCGCCGGCCCATGTCCGATAGGCATTCAGAACCGGCTCTGTCGCCGCATGGCGCTCCGCGGCCAAGGCCACGAGATCCGAAGACCGCACCTTACCGGCTCGAAGTTCCGCCGCGATCGTTGCCAGAGATTGAGACTGCACCCTGTTGGTCCCTGCTGGTGTGATACCTGAGCCGAGACATTACGAGAAAACGGATGCGCGACTACTCGCCTCTTCGCTGGAACGCAGAGTCGTCGGTTGGGTGTGTTGCAACAAAAAATCAAATAACTATTTGAAATAATTTAATTATTTCGATTTGCCCGTGCTCTCTGCAAGGCTATGAATTGCCGAAATGACAACACGGCGTTGTCGTCAACGCACACTCAGCCTTATCGGTTTTGCCTAGTTTGCCATCCGTCAATGCCTAATCCTGGAGCACGTTCATGCCGCATGCGACCGAAGCCCGTTTGAAGGAAATGGGGATCGTCCTGCCCCGCAGGCCCAAGCCCATCGGCAATTATTTGCCCGGCGTCGTCGTCGGGAACCTCCTTTTCACATCCGGCACACTCGGCACCCGGCCCGACAAGAACGACAATGATATCCTGCCTTATGTCGGCAAGGTGGGCTCGGACCTCACCATCGAGGAAGGCTATGCTTCGGCCCGCCTGATGGCGCTCAACCATCTGGCTATGATGAAGGCGGTTCTGGGCGATCTCGACCGCGTCAAGCGGATCGTCAAGATGATCGGCTACGTCACCTGCGCGCCGGGTTTCACCGAACCGCACCTCGTTTTGAACGGCGCCTCGGATCTCTTCGTCGAGCTGTGGGGAGAGGAGAGCGGGAAGCACGCGCGCGCCGCGCTCACCCAGCACGAACTGGGTCTCAACGCACCTGTCGAGGCCGACCTCACGGTCGAGCTTCACGCCTGAGCCGTCCTCAGGCGTTTCAGCATGGTGGCGTCGGCCTTTTCGTATTTCGGGAAGTTCGACGTCAGCATGGCGATGAACGCATCGCATGCCGGTGACCGCCGCTGATCCCGACGCACGATTGCGTAGATGAAGCGGTGCTCGAAATCCCCGCAGCTGAGGTTGAGCGGGACGAGCTCGCCCGCCTCGACCTCGCGCAGGGCAGCCTGCAGCGGCACATAGACGATCGCGTTGGACCGGATGGCGTGGCGGATCAGGAAGTGTAGCTGGTCCGCGACCATGATGGCCTTCGGCTTGCCGCCGAACTTGCGAAAGGCCCGGTTGACGAGGTGATGGATGCCGTAGCTGTCGTCCGGCAGGACGCAGTCGCAATCCGCGATGTCCGGCAGCTTCACCGCCCGCCCGTCGGCAAGAGGGTGCGACGGCGGGACGAGGGCAAGCAGCGGCTGGCGCCATTGCCCGACGATTTCCATCACCGGATGGGAGAAATGGTCGTAGACGAAGCCGACCTGGCAGATGCGCTTTTCCAGCGCTTCCAGGACACGCTCGCGCCCCCTGATCCGCATACGGAATTCGACGGCCGGAAAGCGCTTGCGAAACGCCAGGATCTGCTCCGACAGGTAGGGGTCGGTCACGCCGTCGACCGTCGCGATGGACACGCTGCCCGATTTCAGCTTCCGCAGGTCGGACATTTCCCCGCGGATCAGGTCGATCTGGCCGAGGATCGAGGCAAAATGCTCCGCCGCCAGCGTGCCCGCCTCTGTCAGTTGGACGCCGTTGGCGCGCCGGTCGAGCAAGGGCTCCCCGAACTCCCTTTCGAGCTTCGCGATCTGGCGGCTGATGGCAGAGGGCGACACATGGAGCCGATCCGCAGCCAGGCGGATCGATCCCAGATGCACGACTTCGAGGAAATAGCGGCAGGCGGTTAAATTGACCATTGGGAACCCGAATCGCCAGCATCGGCCTGTCGGCCAAGCCGTTGCGCGCACACGTGAGATCCGGCCTTATACCACCCGGCACCGGATTTGTAGCGCGCCCCTGATGTGGCCCGTCAGCACGCCGGGCGGCAGCGAGCCGTCTGTCGCTTCGCCGCGCCCTCGCTCGCCGTCGGCCCGGCGCTTTCGCGGCACGGAAGGCGGATAGCACCGAGCTGCTTCGCTGCGCGGTCCGCGATCCTTACAAATTGCTTTCTGGCTGTGTCTTTGACGTTCATTGCCTATCACCTTATGGGCAGATAAACCCGTATTGTATATCATATGATATACGCAAATAAGATAAGTACAAATTTATTGATATTCATACAAGAATTACGCATATCATTTGATCGACACAGTTGGATGGTTTGCACATCAGTTGATGTTCAGTGGCGGTTGGCCGTTCGGGCCAGCCGCGAATTCTCCGGTGCTGGTTGCTCGACTTATCAACTCTGGCCCCAAATCCTCTCTGCGACGAATTTGACGGCGGCGAGGTAGTTTTTTTCCGGGAGCTTGTCGCAGCGAGTAGCGATACGCCGCCGCCGGGATGGCTTTCAAAGCTCACGCTGCCGTAGGCCTTCAGCTTTCACACGGCGTGGTCCGTGTTCTGGACGCTACCGGATATACCGACCCTCCAGGAGGGGACGCTCAGACAGGTACAGGTTGCTTCTGAATGGCTGTTGACGGTCTTAACGCCCAAGCGAGCTCTGCTCGAAATGCTCAACGAACTGCCGGAACCCGAAAGCTTCCATCAGGCAGATGTGCTGCTGGAAGGGTTGGGCACGCTAAGCCCGCGTCGACTTCCAGCGGCAGTTTTTCTGGTTTGCCGCCCGGCACCTGCACGCCTGGGTGAAACAGATCGACCGCGGCGTCGTCGATCTCGGTGCCGGCAAACGGTCGCTTGTGAAAGGCGGGCGGCTTGACCCAGACCTGCTGATAATCGTGCCTGCCGACCTGAATGCCCTTGTCTGAACGCTAGCGTCGCTGCCCTTGCGGGATAAGGCCGCTGCGCACGACCGTGCTCAGACCGAAAACCGGTCGGCTTGATGCAAGAAAATATTTTAGTATTCGAACCATATTCTTGCTATATTTGCGCGATTATCAGGTTTTTGGTGTTTGTTGCGAGGCGCATTTGATCTCGAAATTTCTTAAGATCCCAAAAATGCAAGGAGATAAATAAATGAAATAAATCAGAAAAGTAATTGTTTATTTGATTAATATTTTTGAATTTTTCTAAACTGCTTCATCGGCATGGATTCAGTTTGCCGTTGCAAGTATATTGTCCACCTCTCACTCGGCACTCGAAGTCACGGATGGATGCCGCATTTTGATATTCCAGATCGGTCGCGAGAGGCATACCTGACCGTTTCACATACCAGCCGGCTTGATTGCCCGTTGACTTTGCCCACCGGTCGAAGTGCTTTTGCAAACAGCCCGATGAAGGTTGGACAAATGGCCGGCCGTGGCGGGCAAAAATTTCGTTTCTCGCGACATAGAGCTCCCACCCGGACAACTTTTCTAGTTGAGCCTGACGGACGATCCGATCGTCGGAATGGGGAAGGACGAAACCTTCGCTCGAAAGGCGCAACCGGTCGGGCGGGATCTCCGCCAGGTAGACCGGCTGGGACGGACCAAGGCTGTAGGCCGAAAACATCACCACGCCGGAAAGCGCGAGAAATGCGAAGACCGCCAGAAACAGCTTTCGGGTTCCTGGGCGTGTCTGTCCTGCCTCAAACCTTCGGTCTTGCTCATGCGCAGTGTCAGCCCCGGCATCCTCGAAGCTGCGCGCAAGCGCGTCCATTTCCTCTTGCGACGGCGCCAGCACTTTCAGGACGAGCATGAGGCGCGGATCTTCAAGACTGCGCGGTCTGCTGCGCCCGTTCCGCCAATTGTTGATCGTTCTGGCATGCACATTGATCCGCCGCGCGCCTGGCGTGTGAAAGCTCATTGCGCGCTGAGCCAATTGCTCATCGGACTTGATGCCACGGCCCCGTATCAAGTCGGCCAATCGCTTTGCGAAACTGGTCAAACCGCCAAATCCACCCCTGGCAATACAGGATTGTTTTTATAGCTTTAATTCAGGAAATTTCCAGAAACAACCGTAGCTTTCTCTGAAAATTCGGGGCAAGTCTGGATTCGCGTTTCCCGTTGTGCTTGGCTTGAGCCGATCTCGAAGAGCATCGGCAATATACCTTGTGGCGGGCAGACATCATGATCAGTTTCGAGCGGCTTAGCCGGGTAATTTCTTTGTCTTTGCACGGAAGCTACCTCGGGAAAAGACTGTGCAGCACTCTCCTTGTCGCACAGTTCGTCATGGCTTTGTCCTCTGCGCATCTTCTGCTGCCGATCGGTGCGGCCATGGCTGACATGCAGACCATCCGCACTGAGGAGAACGGTGTGGTGCATCACCGGCTGGAAAGCTGCGACTATGAGCGCGGGATCGCGATCGCACACTACACCCACCGGCACGACGAACCGCAGTATCAATTTGAGCTCACCGACATGTGTTTCCAGCGGGAAACCGGCAGATTGTGGGCATCCGAGCCTGCGGAGAATTTTACGCTCGTCCAGCAGGATCCAAGCATAAGCTGGTACGAGGATCTGGCGAGCGAGATCGGAAGATCGGGGTCCAAGGGGAAATTTTCGGCGGGCGGCTATGCGCCTATTTCCGGGAAGCCGGATATCAGGACGAGTTACGTCGACCTGTTTTTCGACCCCACACAGCCGGATGTCACCCGTCCGACGGAGTTTCACCAGCACACGGCGGATGATGTCGGTCTGATGGGGTATCTGTTTGAAAAACAGGCGTTACCCGAAGAGGCTGCGGGCAAGACATACCGCATAGCCCTGACGGGCTTTGACTGGGGATTGAGCGATCCGGCAAGTCGCAATGCCCGTTACGACCGCAACAAATCCGATCTGGTGCTGAATTCGGATTCGCTCGTATTCGAGCAAGACGGCACCGTAATGGATGCAGGTGAATTGCTTGATCCGGATGGCGGTAACGTCAACGGGAAAGTGACTTCCGGTCAGTTACGCCTCGCATTGCACCCTGACGGAACGATCTCCGGCGAAGGGCAGTTTGAGATCGAGAATCCGCGATTGGCGGGTTTCGAGCCGGGGGAATGGGTTAGCGCATCCTGGAAGATCGACAAGCTGGTCGGCCACCTGGCCGGCGAAGGCGCAACCGGCTTCAGGCTGAAGGGCTTCGCAAGCGGCGAGACCAGATATCACGATGGCTATGTCGGAAAGATAATCGGCACGCTGAATGTCCGAGGCACGGACCTGGCATTCGAGGAGGAGTTCCTTGTCGGCGGCCAATGAACAGCAACGCCAGCCGGTGGCCAGACCATCTATCGGGTTTACGCAAGCGTCAACAGTACCGATTAGAGTCGGGCAGTTGCTGCGTCATGGGGAGAGAGCGCCGATTTCGACGGCGAATGACGATATGGATCAACAAGAGTGGGTTGGAGACAGAGCGTTTCATGCAGCTCGTTGTCCCAGGGGGAGCAAGCGTTCAGACGAATATTCGAAGGACTGTTATGAAATTTTGCGTTATCGGGCAATAAGAGTTTTAAATTCATGCCAGTTGATGAAGTGTTTTCTCCCAATCACGCTTTCTCTGCTGATATTTGATCTGATTCCACGTCACGCTTCCGCAAATCCTTTTGAGGGAATCACCGTCCAGGAAGCGAACCCAATAGAAAGCGACCCTTTGCGAGACTATCGCATCTATGGGTGCAAAGGTGTTTCGGGGACTGGTTGGTATAGGTACCATACTGGCAACGACCCATCTGTAATTGACTATGTTCTGTCAGATTTTTGTCTCGACACTCAAACAGGTGACTTCTTCAGCAAGGAGTCACTTTCAGGTTTAACGCATGTCTTGGGGCCCAGAAGCGTTGAGCCAGGCTCCACGGCCAGCGCCTATGAGGATCTCGACGAATCCGGAGATGTCGTTTCCGGCGTCTATATCCAGACGCTGCCGGCACCGCTGCAATGTTCCAGCAACACCTCGGGCACATTCTCAATCCAAGCTATGCTGAGCGAGCAGAGGGTTGAATCCGGCCCCTTACACTTTACCGGATTATCCAACGGTATTCCCTATCCGCACGGGCGCACTATTCCACCAGACGTGGACTTCGGCCTCAGAATACTTGCAATTTCGACGATCGATAACAAGCGCATCAAGAGCGAGGAACTATTCCCATTGGGGCTTGGGGCGGAAGCAGACGCCGAAGAAGGAAGTCAGACAATTAAGATCACCGTGGGAGATCAAACGACGGTCGGAGAAGCAAGTGGCTCACTCCAAGTTAGTTTCGAAGATGACCGGACATTTGTCCTTTCTGGAGAGATTCAAGCGAAGAGCCCGCGGGTCATCGGCATTAAACCGAATGAATTTGCCTCGTTATCGATAAGAATCGAATACATGCGCGGAACGACTGCGGGCAAACGCGGCGAGGGAACATACGCGGCAGGTATCGCACGTGGTGCATATATTGACGGTTCCGGAGAAACGCACGCGCTTCGATTTAAAATCGGATTGACGGCATGCACTGCAAAACCCGGCCTTCCAGCAGATTTTTTCTGAATACAGGGAGACGACTCGGGCGTTTCGACACGTATTGGCACGTCATCGTGCCGAAGATGCCACGAAACACAGTTTTAGCCTCTCGAACGGAGATGATGGAATGAATTCGCCACGCTTGCTTTTGACCTGCCTTGTCCTGGCGTTGTCGGCAGCGCCCGTTCGGGCGGATGTCTGGACCTTCGAGACGCCCTCGGAAAACATCCAGTGCACGGTGGGACAGGGCGCGGGCGTCCAGTCGGATATTACCTGCACGATCATCGAGCGCTCCGGGTCGTTCGCCCTGCCGCGCCCGCGCGACTGTTCATCCGATTGGGGCCATACGTTTTCGATGCGCGAATATGGTCCAGTGGAGGTCTTTTGCGGGCCAACAAACAGGAGCAGGAATGGGTTCAGCAAAGCAGAATATGGTGTGACAGGAGAGTTCGGCGGTTTCACCTGCAATTCCTCCAAGAGAGGGCTGAAATGCACCAACCGCGACGGCAACGGTTTCTTCCTCTCCAGAAAGGTTCAAAGCGTTCTCTACGGGGCCGGTGAGCAAGGATCATCGAGTGGCTTTGCCGCCGCTTCGTCCAGCCAGGGCGGCGTTTCGGTGCCCAATGTGATGAATATGCCCTATGGCAAGGCCAGATCTGTTCTTCGGGAACATGGCTGGTGGCCCTTGGATAACGCTGAGCCTGGCAATCTAGTGTATTTTACGCGCGAAATCTACGATCAGGGCTATATCGAGGTGGGCACGTGTTCGCCCGTTGGCGAGACGCCGTGCAAGTTTTATTTCTACAACGACGACAGGCAATATCTGGAGGTTTCGACACGCGGAGAAAACCCGCTTGTGGCAGGAACCGAAGTTATGGACGTGCGGACCGTTGAAGCCAGGACGGCCACTAGTGCCCCAGAAACCGGGGCATACGATGAACCCGGGAACATCTCGGTCGCCTGCAACAAGAACGGTGCAGTTCTCAGCCTGGCGGATCGTTCAAAGGTCTATCTGGGCAATCAGTGCGATGCTTCCAGGCCGGGCGTGGGCGACGGTGGATGGTGGCTGGCTGATGGGGGTTTTCTCGTCGAAATCAATGGGCAGAGGACACGGTATCCCGACGACTATTCTTCCTGCGATACCCTTTCATATTGCCAGTATCGGGACGCGAGGGCGCAGATCGACAAGACCTCTCAAAAGGCGGCCAACGCTGTCGCGCAGCCCCATGTCAACAATGATCCGGGCTGGTCGTCAACGCCTGGTCAGGGCTTTCACACGGCCGGTATTGCGAACGGCGCAGGCGACGGTCTGACGGTAACTTGCGGTACTGGTGCTCCCGGTGCGCCAGGAAGTTCGATCGCACTTCAGATCGGCGGCTCTCCCATCAAGGCCGGCACCCTGGTTGAATTGTGGTTCGAGGGCACTTACCCGGGCGTCGTGCCCCTTATTCTAAGCCGCGAGAACGCATTCGTCCTCGGTGACCCATCGGTGAGTCCGCAGCATTTCGAGACTGCGGTCGAGACACTCAAGACCGGCAGATCTGTCTCCGTCCGCGTCCGAGGAGGGGCTGAAGCGCAGTTCTCGTTGGAGGGTTCCAGCGCGGCGATTGGCGAGTGCCAGCCGGTGCCGGCTTCCGCGATACTCAGCGCGGCGGCTTCTGCTGAAAGCGTTCGGGTGTCCGAGGGCGAAACCGTCCAGAAAACCGCTGCTGAGCGGCCGGTGACGGTCGATGCGAACGCCGGTCTGGTTCGTAGCGAAATTGCGCCCGACTATCAGTTCGTCACGCTCGACGGATATGCCATCCTTCCCGAAACGCAGGTTGATATGATTGGCGCAAGCCAACCATGGGTAACGTGGACGACCGTCAATTTACCGATTGCGCTGCCGCAATTGATTGAACCAGATCTGCCGGGGAGAACCCCGGACTACGACGACATCTATACACTTGCGGTCGCACACAGCTTCCTCTCGGAAGCAGAAAAATCGGCCATCGAAGGCAAGTTGGGATTGCCCTTTCCCTTGTTTGCCGAGTTCGACAAGGTACCGGCTCGGATACTCCACAGGCAAATCAGGGAGGGGGGCTACGAAGGTGCGGCAGCGGCTCACGCAACGCGGCTTCTCCGCGAAAGGGACAAGTTGGACGAGTTCACGCGCGGCCCGGCATTGCAGGAAATCCGATCGGCTCTGCGGACCAAAATCACTGCATCCAAACCGCAGCTACCGCTTCCCGTTGTCCGGATCTATGAGGTAAACCTCGGGGAATACGATTTCGAGAATGGCGGTTTTCCCGTTGACGGAATTCAGAGATTCCGAAATCCTGCGGCCTCGAGAATTGCCGATATTGCGGGAGCGGCGCGTGTCAATTCGGATGTACTGGAGTTTCCGAAGTTCATCCCAATGGAGCCCGAGGCCGCCAAGCGCCTCATAGAGAGGATCGCCGAATACCGCGGGGATCGTCATCGTGTCGCCAATATGGCCGTGTTCGGCGAAGTGACGGGAATTGACCGCGTTCAGCGGAATGGCGGCCTCTATGAGTTCGAACTGTCGCACAAGGTGAAGCGGATCGATTTCGGCTTTGGCGATAAAGTGCTTGGTGACGTCTTCTACAGCCTGGTTCCAGACAAGCTGGAGGATGCGGAAGTCGATGCTGTCAGGCAGGTGGGTGGCAAAGAGCCGGTCACCCTTTACGGCCCAGAATATCTTGTCTCTGCCGTGTCGGAGGCATTTCCCGATCTCCTCAATGCGCAGGGCATGATGGAAACGCTGATGCGGGCGCGCGTCACGATCGAGAATGCCGATCTGGCGGAATGGGGACTTGGCAATCTGCCAGGCAACAAGATCCTTCGTCCCGAGCTTGCAGAACCAAGGCGCGAGCCGAATGCCGACGACATTCGCCTTTATCGCGCATTTCTCGATGGGCGTCGCCAGGCGGGCGTGGGCAATGAAATCACCCTGCCTGTGACCACCTGGGTGAGACAGGCGGAGGATGGAACGAAAACCATCGAACCCGCAAGGCCGGTCGACCTGGTTGCGCAGGCTTTGGAGCAGAACATGGGTCTGTTCGGAAAGCTGCGCAATGGCGGCCGCAATCGCGCGGATTATCTCACTGAACTGCTGCAGGATACGCCCCATGCCATTGAGCCGGGCCGCATCGCGCTTGCAGCAGGCAATGTGGAGGTGTCGCGGCACAGCTGGACCCCTGTCCTGTTTTCACTGAAGCTCGACAAGGCCAATCCGAACGCCCCGCTGACCTTCGAAGATGGGTTGAACGAGCCGGCATCGACTAGCCGTGGCACGCGGGGGGTGATGAGTGGTTCGCCGCGGAGCGAAGGCGAATTGCGTGGCCATCTCGTGCTGGAGCTGGAAGAGGCGCCGATCCTCGTCGAGGAACACGAGGCCTCGGAATCAGGCAAGGCCGTTATCTTCAAGGTCGCAATGAAGCGGATAACGTTTAACGATCAGGGCCAGGAACGCATTATCGCATTCGACGACCGGCAGGACAGCGGCGGCGGTGCCGGCGATGGTGAATTGCCCGCTGTCCCGACGCCCGAGACCCTGCCGCTCGATGCGGAAACGAGTGACCTCCTGATCCTGCGGCATCTGCCGGACACCGTGACCGATGCCGATTTCAAACGGATGCTTCTCGCGCGCTGGGAGGTCGAGAACCGGAATCGCGACATCAACACGCAACTCCCCTGGGGGCGCTTCTTCGAGATCGGTCAGGCCAAACCGGAGGGAGGCGCGCTGGATGCCATCCTCCCCGCGTTCCGCGACTGGTCCAAGGCGCGTGCCGCCAATCTTCCCGAGACCTTGCAGATCAAGCCGCAGGGGTTCTCCGTCAGTCAGCCCAGGATTGCGGGCTTCGGCAGCACGCTAGCCAATCCGAACCTCCTGCATAGTGGGTTGAGGCAGTGCGAGTCGGCCATTCGCTGGAGCCAGGCGCAGAACAATTATCCCGAGCACAAGCGGAGAATGCTTGAAAATGCCTGCGAGTATATCCGTCAGGCGTCGAAACTGCCGAGCGATGTCTTGTATTTTGGGCGGACCGAGAGCTTGCCCGCCAAATGGCGTGGCGGAGGCACCAGCGTCCGTGCTCCGGCACATCATGGCACGGTTGGCCTGCGTTCCGAGTGCCACCGTGACAAATATTGCCGTGCCATTCAGGACGCGATCAAGTCGGGTGTTTTCGGCGAAACGGTGTTCGCGCTCGACGATGTCTATGTCTTCGACAAGGCCGCCGATATTCGGCCGGAGCTCAACACCCAGACGCGCGGCACCAGTGTCAGGCTCAACGTGCAGGTCGCCGGTGTGGAACGAAGCACGCAGGCGCGGCCGTCCCCCTTCGCTCAAGCACTGATGAAGGTGGACGACTTCATCGCGGCGCAGGAACTGTTGGAGCGTCACGATTCCCTGGGCGACTTCGCCCCCGAACTCGTCGATACCAACTTCTTCGATATCCGTGTGGTGTCGATGGAACTGGTGGAGCGCAAGACCGGCAAGGTTCTTGCCGCCATCCCGCTGGTGGACATGCCTTCGGGTCCGGACGACACCTTGCTCCAACCCGTCGAGCGGGTCACCGCAGCGCCGCCAAGCGAGGCCTATGGCCCGGACGTGGTCGCTTTGCGTCTTGGCATGTCCTTCGAGGAGGCCGACAGGATCATCCGCGAACATATGAATGTGGGACGTGTTCTCATCGCCGACCGCAGTTGGTCCGTCCGCGCCGCGGCCGGGAATATCGATCCGTTCTCTTCCGGTGTCGCCTATGAATCCAAGGATGGGCGCGAGATTGTCGTCATTCACGATGAACCGCCATCTGCTCAGAAAGTAATCATTGGCGTGGTACGCCTGATCGACGTCGACAAGGGAAAGATACCTCCAGCTCAGATATTTGCCCAGGCACGGGAGAAATATGGGCCCGCCGACGTTATCGATCTGGGTAGCCAAGCATGGCTGGACATGGACAACGCAGACTCCAGGTGCGCTGCATCTTACGGTTCCCATGCACACCGGCTGAACTGGCGCGATGCGGATGGCTCGGCGGTCGAATGGAACTCCAGAACGTTTCGGGGGGCTCCAGCACCCTTTGAAGCGGAACGCAACGTTCTGGAACTCAGATCAAAATGCGGCCCGGGCGTAACGCTCACCCTAGATACGAACGACACGGAAAGGGACCGCCTGATCTTCCGGCTACACGATCCGCAAACGCTCTACAAACATCTGACGCAGAGTGAAACAATGATCCAGGAAGGTGCCGGTTTCGGCGGTGAAGCCGCCGCTGAAGGTGAAAAAACCGGCATCAAGTTCTGAAATCGGGTGGAATAGTATTCGAGAATGGGACACCGCCCGCGATGCGGGCGGTGTCGGGGAAAATTTCAAGGGGCTTTGACAATGATCCGATTTATGCTTGGCGTGATAAGCCTCGCCCTGCTGTTCCCGACCGGCCCGACTGCCGCCGATCCTGTGCTGACCGAAACCCGGCCCATTGATGGCGATCCCTTGCGGGATTTCCGGATATCGGACTGCATAGGCACCTTTGGAATGGCGAGTTACCACTACTACACCCGGGAGAAGGGGCGCACGCTGGTCCTGTCCGATCTGTGCCTGGATGAGGAGAATGGGATACTTCTCTCGGCCGAGGAGAAGGCCGGCTTCCAGTTGGTCTCCAACAGCGACAGCGGTCGCAAGTTCGAAATTCTGGGATCTGGCAAGAATGAGTATGATCGCTACAATATAGTTTTATCTTCGGAGGATGGCTCGGCGTGTCCTTATGAAGCCTCAAAGTCGTACTGGTATCACTACTTCCTCGGTCGCGGCAGTTCATCACGCTTTCCCGATCAGGATTTGCATTTTGCCCAGGGCTACACGATTGACGACACCTCGGATGCCGTGAAGGTGACCTCGGGGAGTTCGACTCACGAAGTGTCATTCATCCCGCTTTCAATTGACGGGCGCGACCTGGATTGGGCGAATGCGGGTGGACCGCATCTCGCCTCTTTCATGGCAAGCGGCAAGATTTCCTGGAGCAATGACCAGGGGCAACTCGTTCTCGTCGAGGGTGACGGCAACAAGGCTGGCGAAGTCGAAGGTGAACTTGACATCACTGGCCAGGGAAACGGCGAAGTGATGCTCAACGGCAAGCTGGCGGCGACCAACGCCCGGCTGGCGGGGCATTCGCCGAAGGAGTGGGTCTCCATGGAGGCGAACATACCCTATATGCGCGGACACATCCTTGGAGACAAAGGGACCGCTCTTTATGCCTCTGGGCTGGCTGTTGGGACATATGTTGATGCCAGCGGGGAGAAGCACAGCTTCAGGGGGAACCTGCACCTTTATGGCTGCTTTCGCTGACCCGCGTTCGACGCAGCCTCCAAGGCCAGTAGCCAGACAAGAGCCTGACGGAAATTTGTTCGCGGCAGCGTGGCGGGTTGCAGTGGCCCGCCAGCACATCTTGTAAATTGGAGAGCGAGTAGAATGTCCAGATCTCCCCAATCCGATCGTGTCGGCTTCACCATGGTCACATAGTCGCGAGCGTCCTGATGACGGCAAGCCCGGCGATCGCGGAAACGGTTTCGGAACCCGATCCCCATTCGGTAGTGTCAAAGATCTTTCGCACTTTTGGTTTTCACGCGACGACGGCTCCTCGGGTTTGATCCGCGAATAGCGGAGTCATGTTCATGTATTTGCGCGTCGACCATTGGGGTCTGGTAATCTGATGCAGGGATAGACTTGGCAGCCTGAGGTGCCACAGCGGCAAGCGCAGTCAAGGCGGATTCAGGCGCTCGACTCAAGACTGGTTGTGATCATCTATCGGAGCCTTTCGTCACGCGCCTCCTTGAGCGTTTTTCAACGCAGCCATTTCAGACTGGCATTGAGAGTGGTCACGACGACGGAAGTGAACTGCGCGATGAATGCCCCCAAACGAGGGCATCGAATGTGCCAAAATGGGTTCGCGGGAACCCGGAAGAGGGGGCATTCACCGGAGTATCTCAGCCACCGTGGCTGTGCTTGCCGTCCAGAAATTCCGGTCCTTCCAGTTCGCGCAGTACCCGTGTGATTTCTCTGTTGTAGCGCGCGCGCTTGGCCATCTCGAGACTGGCATAGAGCAGCCGCTCCGCTGGCAGTGGCCGGCCGCGATGCAGCAGCGACAGGGCATAGGTCGTCATGGCGCTGTTGAGGCGGAGATTCATAGCGTTGCGCCGGGCGATCGCTATGGCACGCGCCAGCAGCTTGCCAGCGGTCGAGGCCTCACCGTTTTCCAGCAGGATGCGGGCGCGCAGATGTAGCGCCTCGCAGGCAAGTGAGGGCGCGCCCATCAGGTCGGCATAGTCCTCGACCTCGCGCAGTCGTTGCATGGCGACCTCGGCTCTCGGCCGCTCCTTGACCGGCGTCAGCATCCTCGTGCGGATTTCTGACAAGACAATGTGGCGGCGAACGTCCTCGTGACCGCCTGTGTCTGCGAACTGACGTGCCTCGCCCAGCAGCAGTAGGGTCTGCTCAGGGTCTCGTGCCGCGGTAAGGCGGGCCTTATGGTTCAAAAACACAGCTGCACCGCGCACGTCGTCATCCTCGCGGCACCATTTGATTGCTTCGTTATACCGGCGCTCTGCCTTGTCAATATTGCCCATCAGGTGGTCGATTAGGCCGAGATAACCTGTGGCGAGCTTGAAGACCCGGTCGCGCCGAGCCGTCTCCGAATCCTGGATTTGGTGCAGCCGCTTTTGCGCGGCGGTGAGGCGGCCGCGCTCGATCTGGACGATCGCGAGATTGAGCGAGATGCGGTTGTGCTGTCGTCCAGTGTCCTCCCGGCCGTCGATGCCGCGGTTAAGCTCGATCGCTTGACGCAGCAGCGCGACCGCGTCGGTGAGGTTGCCTTGCACCAGGCAGGTCAGCCCCGCCTCGTTGTAGAGCCAGACAATCTCGTCGCGGTAGAGCGCGTTCATCTTCGGCCAGTCGAGATCGGGGCGGTAGGCGCGGAAACCGGTCTCAAGGTCGGCCGCTGGGTCTGGATCCTTGCCAACGGCCCCGGCGGTGGCCGTTCTCAGGTCATCGACCTCGAGCAGTTCCCAGGCCTTGCGGATGATCCAGCGCAAGCGAACCTTGTAGGTCTCGAAATAGCCGCGTTTGCGCGCCGCCCGGCTGGCCGGAAGGCTCTTATAGTCCTCGAAGCGCGACACCACGGAGATCGAGAACGTGGAGCGTACCATGGTCAGCGCCGCGCGCAGCGCCTCGACGCGGGTTGTGTGGTTGTCTGTCGAGAAGATCCAGGGCTCGAAGCGCTGCTCCGTGTGCGGGATGTCGGGATATTGCGATAGGCCAACGAGCAGGCCGCGCAGGTATTCGTAGGCCTCATGGGTGAGCCGTGGCAGACCCGCGGGCATTGAGGCATAGAGCGAGGGAGAGAAGCTGTTTATGGCGATCGGGTCGGCCGTGCCGCTGCCAAGCTTGGAAATGCCGTAATGCTGCACGATGCGGTGGAGCGCGAAGCGATATTCGAGCCGCGGCGGCCAATCGCCTGGTCGCTTTGTCTCCTCCTGCGCAGTGCTGCTGGATTTCTGGGGCCGGTTCACCTGCGGATGCGGATGCAACCGAAAGCAAAGGCCGCGTAGCGCCAGCGTGTGCAGCGCCCGCGAGACGGTTCGCCGCCGGCTCACGTTGAACTCGGTCTTGGCATTGCGGAAATAGGCACGGATATCGGGCAAGCGCACGAGAACGTTGGCGCTGACCGGTGAGCCGATGACGGCAAGGCTGCGCAACAGCTTCTGATGCAGTTCGATGTCGTTTTCCGGATCGCCGATTGTGTGGAAGCGGGCGTAGGCGTCGAGCGCGGCCTGCAGCACGGTCTGTTCGCGCTGCTCGACACTGACATTGCGGATCTCGTTGACGGTGTTGAAGATGAAGGCCTCGGCCTTCTCGGCACCCTCGAGCAATGTCTTCTCACGCAGCACAATGCGCTGGGCCGCAGCGAGCAGTAGCGTCATGCAAAGGCGATTTGCGCCGAGATGCCGGCGGATCTCCTGCCATTGGCGTTCGGACGGGTCGGTCGCGGAAATGTAGCGATTGATCAGGATTTCCTTGAGTTGGTTGGCTGCCTCCTCGCCGATCTTCGTCGGGTTGCTGGCGAGGCACGGATTCGAGATCACACACTCGGCGACAGCGATCTCGATATTTCCCCAGTTCGCCGCAAGTTCCTCCGCCAGTTTGTCCGGATCCGGTTGGGACCAGGCTGTGTTTCGTCCGGCAAGGGCCTCTTGAAGGGCGGTGGTCGCCTGAAGGTCCGCCAGGCTTTTGAGCTGCTCTTCCGTTTTGGCGTCGTGCCGGTGCGTGTGCAGCACGAACAGTGCGGTCGCTAGCAGGAAGAAATTGTCGATGAGGAAGTTCGTCGTCTTCATCGGCCGGGCGAAATGGACGAGGTTCGTCTGGTCGCTCGTCGCCTGCCTATCGCTTGACGTGAAGGGGATGCCGGAGGCGACGGCGCGCTGCTGCACGCTCTCTTGGCCGCGAGCATTCATGGCAGGTCGGTCGATGCGAATCGGATGCAGCGCCGGCTCCGGCGGGCGGTCCGGGCTCGCCCGCATCCGCCCTTTCGGCCCTGGTGCGGGCTCGCGCCACAGATTGCCGAGCCCGGTCTCCGCGCCTGTCGCGATCACGTCGATTGGAAGCTGCCTGGCCTCCTCGGACATGAGGAAGGCGAGGATGTCATTGATTTCGGCGTTCTTGGCGCGGCCGTTGCGCTCGATAAGCAGTTCGATGCCATTGATATAGACGAGGACTCGCGGCTGCAATCCGAGTGTGTTTTTGGGGGAGCGAAGAAAGGTTCCGCTCGCCTGGCCGAAGGCTGCAAGCGCCTGACGCAGGTGCAGGGTGCGCTGGAGGTCTGTGCGCGCCGGGGCGGGCTTGCCTGCCCGGCTGCCGTGGTCCGCCGCAGGATCGGCTTCGTCGTGTAGTATTTTGCGAAGCCTTTTTCGTAACTCTTCCGGATCAGAGCCGACATTGGCAAGCTCCTCGCATGTCCGCCGGACATCTCTGGCTAGTTCCTCCAACGCGTCGATCAGCATGTCATAGACCGAGGCGATCTCGGTCGAGAAGCTGAGATTGATGAAGATCGCACCAAAATAGGCCGGTACGATTGGGGTTTCTGAATTGGGCGGGAGCAGCCCGTTCTCCGGCCATGCCGCCCGCATGTAGGCCGAAAGGCCGAGTGCGGTGCTCATCATGGATAGCAAGCAGCCCTTGCCGAGGCCGCGATGGGCAGCGATCGTGTAGAAGCGTCGCCCCGGCCTGAGCAGGCCACCCGTCTCGTCCTTGCAACGCTGTAGGTAGACCGCGCGCAGGAATGTGTCTGCGGCGCGCACGCCGGTGACGTTCAGCTTATTGATATCATTTGCAAGTTTTTCCGGGCCGGCGATAGCTTTCTGATCTGGCCAGGCATCTGCCACGCGTGATTCCGCCTTCGTCATATCCGTGATCACGCTGTCGACGCGGTAACGGATGAAACGCCGCGGTAGCACGAGGTTCTGTTCCGCAAATTCATCGCCAAGGGACGTATCGGCCGCCATCCGCTCGAACTTCGCCAGCCGGTGCGGCGGGCTCTGCTGCCAGCGCTCCCACCACGACCGCCATTCTTTCTCGAGTCCTTCGAGCGAGGCGTTGAGCGATCCGGTCAGCAGCGCACCATAGAGGCCTTCAAGCGCGATCTCCTGGGCGGTGAAGTCGCGCAGCACGGTGCCGAGCTTGGCATTGGCAGGGGGCCCCATCACCACCTGCCGCGTCACATGCGTCAGAAGTTGCAGGTAGAAATCGAGATAGGGCGTGCCGTCCACCTTCTCGTCACCGTGGCGGGCACGTGCGTCCCGCGCCGCCTTCGATGTCTTGTGGCGGACCGGGGTGAAAATCGGGCAAACCAGTCGGGCACGCAGGTTACTATGTGTTTCGACGGGAAATAGATCGTCTTCTTCAAGTTTTTTTCTGCCAAACAATGTAGCGAGAACAGTCTGCTCGCGCCCATTGTGCACGAGCTTTCCGAGGTCGTCTTCGAGGCGTTTGAACAGCGTCGTGCGGTCGTCCAGATTCTTTCCGGTGTCCGTCTTCAAGTTCCGTGGATAGGGCTCTTTCTCGGGGGTGGGGCGACGTCCTCGCGTCCAACGCTTAAGTGCGTCCCGACGATCCTTTGCGATTGCCTTCAGCGTGCCGATAAGGGTCAGGGTCTTGTGCAGCCAGTCGAGATCTTGCGGCGTGCCGTCGATGCTGACCTGGCCGCCGCCGAAGAAGATCGTGTGCACGCCGTAGCGAAGATAGAGGGCGGTGCTTGCCTTGGCGCGCGCGTCTTCGTCCTTTTCGGCCGGCAGCAGCACGATGGAGGTGTATCCGACCTCGCGATCGCGGTCACTGATGAACTGGCGCAGCGGCCGCAGCAAGTCTGCCTCGGTCATGCCAAGGCCGAGAAACAGGATCGGCGCGCCTGAAAAGGCGACCGATATGCCTTCGTCGACCATCTCCCGCATTGCGTCGCGCCGCAGGTAGAGGTCCATGTAGTCGGCTTCCGTCACGACGATCTCTTCGTCGCGGCTTGCCCGGCCGTGCAGATGGAATACCGACGCGTCGACCCCTTCGTCGCTCACCGTGAAGCTGACGAGATCTGATGCGGTCTCGCGGCGAAAGGTCAGATCGCGGAACACACCGCCAAGACTGTCGGCCCGGTGGCTGCGCAGATCCATGTAGCCGCGAGGAAACGGACTTCCGTCGGAAGGCCCGTCGCGACTTTCATGCTCGAACCGTCTGTATCCTGCGTCTTGGAAATAGCGCTCGATCTCGAAGTCGTAATTGGTCGTCAGAAAGCGGCTGATCTTGAGTTTGCGTGCCGTCTTGACGAGCGGGTCGAACCGCTCGGAAACGACCGAACGCCTGGAGCGGAAGTCGGCGGGTTTCACTTCGTCGAAGATCGTCAGTTGGGGAAGGCCTGCATTCGGATTGGTTTCCTTCAGCCTCTCGATCGGGTCTTTCAAAAGGGCAAGGAACATGCCGGCCAGAAAGCGCGAGGACGGCGTCAGGAATGTGTGCTCGTGTCCGGACATCTGGCCAGGATCTGCCGCCTGATCCCTGAGGTTTGCGGTGATGAAACCCGCTATACCCTGCCAGCCGGCCGCCTCGGAGGGCAGGGCCTCGATGATCTTGCGGATGTTCCGGCAGCGGAATGGTGTCAGTACATGGTAGCGTTCGGGTTTCTGGCGGATGCCGGGAATCCGCCGGCTGAGCTTTTCGGTGTTGAGCACATCGAGGGTTCGCCGCATCTCGTCGACGCGCTTTTTACGATCGCCCCTGGGATCCCTCCGTCCGCTCTCCCAGTCGTAGCAAAAGCCGCGCAGCAGGCTGTGTTCAGCGTGGGCTGTCTCGTCGACGAGAAGCATCTTCACCAGATCGGAAAAGGACATCTGCGTCTCGGCCTTGCGGGCCTGCCGGTAGTAGTCTGTCAGGCTGGCTCTGAAGGTCCCGTAGAGCTTCTTATAGGCGGATTTCGAGTTGGCTACCGTTGCACACAGGACCGGCGTCAGGATCTTCAGGCTGTCGACCGGGGCAGCATTGTCGGCGTCGTGCAGACAGCCGAGCGCATTGCGCGCCAGGATCTCTTTCTTGTCTTTGGGCGTGATGTCGCGTTTGTGCAGGAACAGGATCGCCTGCCGCTGGAGCAGGTCGTGCAGCTGCTGAGCGATCTCGAACAGGATCGGCAGGCTCTCACCGCCGGGAAAGCTACCGCTGTCGCTTTTGGTCAGTTCGAAGGTCCGCTTGAGCCTGGTCACGTCCGCGTGCGCATGGTTGACTTGCCGCTGGCGGCTCACCACCCAGCGCGCCACATTGCGGGCGTCTCCGACGGTAAAGTCATTGATCTGGGTCGTGGTTTTTGGATCCGATCCGGCGGCAGATCCACTGGGATAGATGCGCAGGCGCAGGCGCTTGAGGTCGTCGGACGTGTCGCTGGTACCATTTGGCAGCAGTGCTCCTGCCTCGAACGCTTTGGGATCGAGATCCGGATCGACGATGTAGAGGCTCCTTGCGAGCGTGCTCCGGGATTGCTCGACCAGTTTCTCGAAGCACTCCGCCGTGCGCCACACAGCATCGATCTGCACGTCCTGCCATTCCCGCCAGCTCAGCCGGCCGAAGCTTGCCGAAAAGCCCGAGCCGATGAAGGTGGTGAGATTGCGACTGTTGATCGCCTGGAACAGCAGCTGTTTGCCCTTGCCCTCAATCAGGCTCATGTCAAGCGTGTCGTCGATCTGGTGGATCGTATAAGGCCAGTAACGCAGCTGCTCGCGCAACTCCTCGAAGAAGTCGGCCTTTTCCTTGGCAGCCTTCTCGCCGCCTCCCGCCGCCGGTTCTGTCGTCATGCGTCCCCACCCCTGAATGTCTCTCTGCTTCCGTCTGCCAGCGCCTGGTCCGGTCTCAGCTCCCCAGGGCGAGCCGCTGGAAATCACCTGCGTCCACATGCATGCCGAGCTGGTCGGTTTCAGGCAGGTCGGACACGGCATAGCGCGCGGCGCGCGGCCCGAGCGTGCTCATCTGGATGATCTTTTCCATTGACCGCGCGCCATGACGGAAGCTCGGGACCTCTAGAAAGGCGTTGAGGACACCGTCGTCGATCGAGGCCTTGCCGCTGGCCTTGTCGATGATGGACGGGGCGCGCTGTTCCAACATGCTGCGCAACAAGATGGCGCGGCGAAGCACGTGATCACCGTCGCCGCCATCGGCGCCGCGGTCGTCGGGATCAGGGCCGCGCACGTCTATGTGGCCGCTCAGGCGCGAGACGAAGTCCGTGAGCTTCCGCTCCGGTGTGTCGGCGGCCTTGGCATTCAGCTCTGCGAACTTGCGGCTGGTGCCACCGGCGAACACGAACACGCCGGTGCCGATCGGATGGAGTCGCGCGCCCTCACGAAAGGTTCCGTCCTGCATCGGCGCGAGGAAATGCGGCACGAGCGAAAGCCCGTGGGAGTCGAATTCGTCGAAGAAGCAGAGCGGTGTCTTGCCCTTGAGGTTCTCATCACGGATCTCGTGGAAGAAGCCGGGCAGGTCTTCTGCTGTGGCTTCCGACAGGTTGAAGACCTTCACCGAGAGCCCGAGCGGCTCGACCATCTGGTTGATGCCGAACGACTTTCCTGCTCCCGGCGGGCCAAACACCGCAATCGACAGCGGCTTTGTTGCGCCGCGATCCGCCAGATAGCTCCGGACCAGGCGGTTGATGGCACGATATCCCTCGATTTCTGTCCGGTCGACGGTGAAGAACTTTCCGAAGCGGGCCGAGGGGACGCTTGACAACACGCCCAAACCGTCGCGGACGACTTGCCGGGCGATGTTGTCATTCGGATGCGATCGCGGGATCACGACACGCGCGGTCGGATCTGTGGCGACGAGATCCGTTGCGCAGCGATAGCGCGCGATCTGCGCTGCAGTGGGCTTTGGCATTGGAAACTGCAGCTGATCGCCGCGTTCGGTAAGACGGGCCTGGGCGAAGGCACGCTGCCAGGCCAGGGCGTTGAGGACTGACTTGTGCAATTCCTCGCGTGCGAGCGGTTGCCCGGCATCGGCGACGCCACGCGCAAGCGCTGTAGTGAAACTGTTCATCTTGCCGAACAGGTCACCGGCCTGTTCGGTCTCGACATCGCCCTCGGCAAGCGTCGGGTCGAACAGAAGGTCGAGGGGCGGGGCGGAGGTCGTGTTGCGGCTCAGGATCGCTGCAGCTTCAACATCGAACAGCACCAGCACGTGGTCGCAACCCGAGAGAAGCCTCGGCAGTAGCCCTTCGGCCAACGCTGCCTGCTGCGACAGATCCTCGACAATGCGTTCCCACGACAGGCCGCGTGCAAGCCGGACGCCGCTGGCCCTCAGGTTTTCGGCGTTGAGGATAAGAATCCGTGTCGAACCAGCAAGCGCCGCAATCCGTTCCCAAAGAGCACCTTCGCCGAGAGGCAGGTGCATCTTGTGCAGGATCGTCCGCTGGGACGCCGATATGTCGGACAACGGCGGCCCCCAGATGTCTTCGCGCTCGCGCAGGCCACCGCTCGCATCGTTGAGAATGATGATCGGCCAGCTACCCTCGGGGCAGGTTTCCGAGATCCGAGATCGCAGCGCTGCCCGCGTGCTCGCGCGATAGCCCGCAAAGCCGGATATGCGCAACTCGAGCGGCGCTTCGGGGCGGTGCTGGAGGAACTGGCCGGATGCATCGACATAGCGCACATGGGCGAGAGACTCGACATGGGTCACGCTGCCTCCAGTTCGCGCGTCGTCCGTGTCCGGGTCGCTCGGCCTTGTTTTCGGTCCTGCCATTGTCACGTTGAAGCCATGCGCCAGGAGCATCTCACGGGTCATGTGCACCCCACCGCGGCGCGTCCACATCTTCCATGTGCCGTAGTGCGCCCAGTCGGGACTGCTCTGGCCACCGATCGGTGGAATTTCGAGAATGAAATGGTCGGTGGCAGGGTCGCCGAGAAGTAGCGCTGAGCGGGGCGAGGGGTTATTTTCAACCAAGGCATGCACTCCAAAAAACTTGTCCGGCAGGCGAGGTATCGTCCGGTGAATTAACGGTTCTACAATTGCATCCCGGTGGGTCGAGGACAGTCCAAAAAAGTAACTGAGCGTAATTCCAGGATAGATTGCATGTGCGGAACGCAGAAGTAAAGAAGAGCTGGGAGGCGTCTCGACTGATCCGCTCTACGCACTCGTCGCCTAAAAGCCTTCAAATTCTGCCGGTGTTGGGGATGTCGGCGGCTGTCGCCGGCATTCTCGCCCAGCATAACTCAAGCGACCCGACAAGGAAGACAGACATGGGTGCCGACCTGCGCCATTTATGGTCCGATGAACAGATTGAGGAAGCGCTCCAGAAGTTTCGGGAGGAGGATCCCGATATCTATGAGGTTGCTCTAATATGCTCACCGACGCGTGACGCTCTGCTCCTCACCCTCGTATCAGGAGGGTACCTCCCTCAGGGTCCTGCGGACTGACAACCTAAGCGTCATGGTGGGCCGGTTTCGTTGGCGACCGTGCCATCAGGAGGATGGCGGATTAATCCGGCGAAAGGAGGGAGCTTGTGCTGCGGCTTCCATCCGATTGAAATCCATTGCCACAGCGCCGCGGTCCGGGCTCGAATTCATGTGGCGTTCATGTCACGCGGATGGGTTCGAAGATTCTTCTAGTCTATTGAAAACGCCAAGTTTTAACTGCAGGCTCCAAGAGGTCGTTGCGGGCCAGCTGTTGTACGGTTTGAAAGACCGATGACGGGCCGCGGTTTCGGCTCAAATCGCTGCCAATAGACTTTATCTGCGCTCTTTACGGGGCGTCCCGACGCGGCTTGCCGCGTAGGGCAGGATCGCCACAATGAGGAACACCCTCAGCACATGGTGCGCTGCGACCATGGCGGGATCGATCATGAGCGCGAGCGCGACAACACCGAGCTCCGGCGCGCCGCCTGGCAGATAGGCAAGGAACAGCGGTGCGATGTCACCACCAGTGAAGGTCGCGAGGATGAACGCGGCTGCAAGGGAGCCGGCGGCCAGAACAATGCCCACGAGCCCCGCCAGCCAGCCGTCACGCGCGATCTGGCGCAGGGTATACTTGGCAAAGCGAGCGCCGACACCGGATCCGATCACGATCTGCGCCAGGATCGAAAGGAGGATCGGAACATGAACCGTGCTTGTTCCGCTTGCGTGCAGAACCGCTGAAGTGAGCAGGGGCAGCAGGAGCATTACCGAGGGAAAGCGCAACAGTGAGGCGAGATACCAGCTGGCCAGCGCCACAAGGGCGAGCTTGCCGTGCTCCGTGAGGTCAAAGGCCTCGGGAGCGGTGAAGGCTGTTTGGTTCGCTGCCGACAGGTCGAGGCCGGACATCCATTCGAGCAGAAGTGGAGCGGATGCGAGCAGCACCACCAGACGGGCGGTATGGCAAAGGACCACGCGGTTTGCTTCGGTCTTGTAGTGCTCGGCCAGCATTGTCACCACGGACAGTCCGCCGGGCATTGCCGAGAACAAGGCCGTCTCGCGGTTCATGTCTCCCCAACGCCGGAAGACGGCATAGGCAAACAGGCCGAATGCGAAAGACAGAAGCGACATCGCAGCAAGGCTGATGCCCCATGTACCCGCACGCGCGACGACATCGGGGGTGAATCCGGTGCCGAGCATTGTGCCGATGGCCACCATCGCATAGCTGCGCCAGGCCTGTGGCAGAGAAGGGCGAAACGTCGAGACCTGTGTGATCAAGGCTGCCCCGGCAAGGCTCCCGAGCACCCAGGGAAGGGGGAGGTTGAGCAGGAAAAAGACGAAACCGCCCGCCGCCCCGATGCCAATCGTCGCGGCGCCGCGCATGACGGGCGAGGCGAGCATGCTCAACGGCCGGCCTGCTGGAGCTTCCGCCGGCGCAGCGCCTTGAGCAGCGGCGCGCCGACGAGAACCATCAGCATGAACACGAACAGGGCAAGCGCCATCGGCCGCTCGAAGAGATAGTTGAACGGCTGGCCGTTGGAAATCTGCAGGGTGCGCACCAGCTCCCCTTCCATCATGCGGCCGAGCAGCAGACCGATCACCGTTGCCGCGACCGGATAGTCGTTGCGGCGCATCAGCCAGCCAAGGGCCGCGAACGCGGCGACGGTCAGCGGTCCGGCAACCGTACCCGTGATGCCGTAGCCGCCCCAGGCGCACATCGCCAGGACGCTTGGCACCAGATACGCGAGTGGAACCCGCACCACCATTCCCAGAACCCGCAGCATCAGCAGGCCGATGACGGCCAGCAACAGGACCTGCCCCAGATTGCCGAGAATGATCGAATAGACCACCTCGGTCTGGTTGCGAATGAAGGAGGGGCCGCCGACGATGTTGTGAAAGGAGAAGGCGGCGAGCAGCACGGCGGTTGCCGCGCCGCCGGGAATGCCGAGCGCCAGAAGCGCCGTCATCGAGCCGCCTTCCGAACTGCTGTTGGCGGATTCGGCCGCGATAACGCCTTCAGGCGCGCCCTTGCCGAAGATCTCGGGCGTTCTGGATGTCCTTCTGGCCTCGCCATAGGACACCAGATTGGCAACCGAGGACCCGACGCCGGGGATCGCCCCGATCACCGCGCCGATAAGGCTGCCGCGAACAAGTACGCCGGGGTAGCGAAAGGTTTCGCCCACGCCGCGCAGGATCCTGGAAAAAGCGATGTCACGCTGCGCTTCGTCCTGAACCAGATAGGCGCTGCCGCGCAGCCGCAGAAGCTCCGAGGCAGCGAAAATGCCGATCATAGCCGGCACGACCGAAATGCCATCGAGCAGATGCGGATTGCCGACGGAGGTGCGCATGACGCCGGTGGTCGACATGCCGATCTGGCTCAGCATCAGGCCGAAAAACCCCGCAAGCAGTCCCTTTGACAGGCTGCTGTCGTTGAGCGTGGCGATGAGGGTGAGCCCCCACAGGACGACGACGACCATCTCCATGGGGCCGACCTTCAGCACCAGCGCGGCCAGCGGGTTGATGAGCAGGAGCAGCAGGACATAGCCGACAAACGCCCCCACCACCGACGCGGCGAGGCCAAGGCCAAGCGCCTCGTTGTGCTTGCCCTGCCGGGCCATCGGGTAGCCATCGAAGGCGGTGGCGATCGACGAGGATGAACCTGGAATGTTCATCAGGATCGCTGTTACGCCACCTCCGTAAGCTCCGCCGGTGAAGATCGAGGTGAGGAACAGCATGGCCTGCAGGAAGTCCATGCCGAAGGTGACAGGCAGGAAGACGGCCATGGCCATCGATATCTGCAGGCCCGGGATCGAGCCGAAAATCAGGCCTATCAGCAGGCCGGGGACGACCCACAGCCACGGCTCGAAGCTGGCGAAGAGCAGGCCAAAGGCCTGGGAAAGGGCGAAATGGTCGATCATTTCAGAACACCAGCGTCAGCATCGGGTAAGGGAAGAGCGAACCGAACCCCTTGACCAGAACGACAGTGAAGACCGCGGCGTAAAGCGGCGGCTGCCACAGGCCGCGCCCGCCACTCATCACGACCCCGGCCCAGACAAAGACGAAGGTCGCGACATCGAAACCGACATGCGTGAGCGCAAGGCAGAAGGCGCTGAAGCCGGCAAGCAGAAGGAGATCGCCCCATGCTCCGCTCCCGACATCCTCGCGCGCGGGCTTGCGCAACGCGCTCGCAAGAATGACCGGCAGGAGCACGCCAAGCACAGCCGCCACCGGCGCGACCACCACGAGATTGTTGAGCGAGGTGGAGGCGGACACGGCGCTCCAGAGTATGAAGCCTGATATGGCAAGCACAACACCGAGCAATGCGGCATGCGTGGCCGGGAATCTCGTGGTCATGTCCGTCCCTCGCTCCTGCAGGGTCGAGAAAGAAAGCGGGAGCCGATGCTCCCGCTTTGCTGCCTACTCTTTGGTGTCAAAGCGCTTCAGCACTTCGAAGTTGGACTTGATGATCCCGGTGGTACGTTCCGGCCCGAGCCACTCCGTGCCGATTTTCTGCGCCTTGAGGCCGGCGACGAATTCCTCGTCTTCGAGAACAGCCTTGTAGGCGGCGACCATCTTCTGGAAGGCTTCGGGATGGTCCCGCTTGAAGGCCGCGTGAGCCGCCAGGCCGCGCATTGAACCGGCCAGCACGGGGACGGCGGCGAGCCCGTTCTTTTCGAGAGCGGCGTTGAGGGTCGGCGCATCCCAGTCTTCGCTGGGCTCGTCGGCGGCCAGCGCGAGCGGGCGCACATATTCCGCCACCGACAGCGTGCCGTCGGCGGCAAGCACGGTCATGTCGACCTGCCCGCCGGCCACGGCGGTGCGTGCCGCGCCGCCCGACTGGTAGGTCACGACGTTAACGGCACTCTTGTCGACGCCAAAGGCTTCGAGCGCCAGTTCGAGATTGATGGCACCGGTCGACCCCGGAACCACGGAAACCTTCAATTTGCCGGGCTCGGCCTTGGCTGCCGCCATGAATTCGGCAAGCGTCTTGTACGGCGTCTCGGCATTGACCGCGAAGAGGTCGTGATCGTTCCACTGGCCATTGATGAAGGCAAAGTCGTCCAGCGAATAATCCGCGTCAAAGCGCAGGATCGCGTTGGAAATGTAGGGATGGATCGACGTGGCGAGGAAATAGCTGCCATCCGCCGGCATCTGGGAGAAATAGGTATGGCCGACATGGCCGCCGCCACCCTTCTGGTTGACCACCGAGATCGGCGTTCCGAGTTCCTCCTGGAGGCGCTGCGCCAGCGCGCGGGCCGTGCGGTCCGCCGAACCGCCCGGTCCAAGCGCCACGACGAAAGTGATCTTGCGCGGCGGCCAGGCCTCCTCGGCGGTGGCTGCGACGGGCTGCAGCGCTGCGACCAGCGACAGGCCGAGCGCGGCTGCGGCGATTGCGAGTTTTCTCATGGACAAGCGTCCTCCCAGACTTTGTGGTTGTCATATTGTAGTTCAATTTTAAGAGGCCCAGAGTTATCCCGCCCCCACTTCTCATGTCAAGAGATTGAACATTGTTGACATATCGATGATTTTTAAGGATTTTACGGGCTGTCGCGAATTTCGAATTTCGGAAAATCGTCTCCGGAGATGAAAATTGTCAACAATAATGGATAAATCTCGCGGCCTTGCCGCCGAGCGACTGGCTGACGAATTGCGGGAAGATATCCTTGCAGGCCGCCTCCCCTCGGGCGCGCGTCTTGGCGAAGTGGCACTGGCGGAACGGTTCGCGGTGAGCCGGGGACCGGTGCGCGCAGCGCTGAACCTGCTGAGCGAAGCCGGCATTGTGACGATTGTTCCCAATAGCGGTGCGCGGGTGCGCGAGATGGGCCGTGCGGACGCGCGGGCACTTTATGAAATTCGCGCCGCCCTGGAGGCCGAGGCGGCAATGCTCGCGGCCTCCAGGGCGGCGCCTGAAACCGCAGCGCGGTTTGGCGATCTGCTTGATCAGCACGCCGGCGAGATCGCGGCGCATCCGGAAGGCGCCTACCTGCAAGGCGGCGGTGACCGCGATTTTCACATGGTTGTCGCGCGAATGGCCGGGAACCCCCTGATCCTGCGCTATCTGGCACGCGAGCTTTATCCGCAACTCTCGCTTCTGCGCGTCAAGCACCGCAACGTCGTCGGACGCGGGGCCGAGGCACTGAACGAGCACAAGCGCATCGCGACGGCGATCGCCGACGGGGACGCCGAAGTGGCCGGCCTGCTGATGCGCCGGCACATCCGCAACAGCTGGACCGCGCTCGAGGCGCAGCTTTCCGAGACCGCCGGGGAGACGGAATGAGCCAGAAACGCATCCCGGCGGCCTTTATTCGTGGAGGCACTTCCAAGGCGGTTGTCCTGAAGCGCCAGGACCTGCCGGAGGACGAAGCGGCCTGGCCGCATCTCTTCGCCGCGCTTATGGGAAGTCCGGACCCCAACAAGCGGCAACTCGACGGCATGGGCGGCGGAATCTCCTCGCTCAGCAAGGTGTGCGTGGTCGGCCCGGCCAGCCGTGACGACGCCGACATCGACTATACCTTTGCCCAGATCGGCGTGGACAGCGATACCGTCGACTTCAGCGGCAATTGCGGGAACATGAGTTCCGCCATGGGACCTTTCGCCTATGACGAGGGCCTGGTCGAAGGGCCGCGGGACGGCGAAGCCATGGTTCGCATCCACAACACGAATTCCGGCAAGATGATCCTCGCCCGTTTTGCCGTGTCGGCCGGCCGCGCGATCGTGACGGGAGAGGCGACCGTTCCCGGCGTTCATGGCACCGGCGCGCCGGTCGCGCTGGACTTTCTCGATCCCTCCGACACGTTCGGGCGGGGCGCCCTGCCTGACGGGCAGGCCTCGCACGTGCTGACGCTCGAGGATGGCCGCAAGGTGCGCGTGACAATGATCGACGCCGCCGTTCCCTCGGTCTTTGTTGCGGCAGGCGAAGTTGCCGGCGACACGTGCAGCCATCCCGGCGCGATCGACGAGGACGCGGCGCTGATGGCGCGGCTTGAAGACATCCGGCGGCAGGCATCTCTCATCATGGGGCTGACGACCGATCTCCAGGCGGCGGCGGAGCGCATCGCGACGCCGAAGGTGGCAATGATCGGCCCCGCCGCCGCCTATAAGGACCTTTCAGGCGAAACCCATCCGGCGGAGGCCCAGGACCTGCAGATCCGCATGATCTCGGCCGGCCAGGCGCATCGGGCGGTTCCGGTGACCGGCGCGCTGGCTCTTGCCTGCGCCGCCGTGGTTGACGGGTCCGTTGTCAACGCCTGCATCTCGAAGGGCGCCGATCCGTTGAACCTGCGCATCGGCACGCCGAGCGGCATCGTCACCGTGGGGGCGACGCGCGACCCCGAAAGCGGCGTCATCAGCGTCGCGCGCATCCTTCGCACCCAGCGGCGCCTGATGGACGGACACATCTACGTGCCGCACCCCGCCGCAAACCCCTTTGCCCAACAGGACTGACGAAAGAGACACGCTTCATGCTGAACCACGAAATCAACCGCGCCTTCAAACGACGTATCCTGGAGGGCGGCGCCATTCTCATGCCGGGCGCGGCCAACGCGCTTGCGGCGCGCGTCATAGAAGATCAGGGGTTCGAGGCGATCTATCTGTCCGGCGCGGGGCTCACCAACACCTATCTCGGCATGCCCGACATGGGGTTCGTCGGCCTCAGCGAGATTGCGCAGCACACCTCGACCATCCGCGACGCGACCGAACTGCCCATCGTGGTTGATGCCGACAACGGTTTCGGCAATGCGCTCAACGTGCGTCACACGATCCGTACGCTCGAGCGCGCGGGTGCCAGCGCGGTGCAGCTCGAGGATCAGAAGACGCCCAAGCGGTGCGGCCATTTTTCCGGCAAGGAAGTGGTTCCGCTGGAAGAGGCGCGCTCCCGCATTCGCGCGGCAGTGGACGCACGGCAGGATGAAAACACCCTCATTGTCGCACGGACTGACGCCCGCGCCACCCACGGCTACAATGAAGCGCTGGATCGCGCCGCCGCCTTCATCGAGGACGGCGCCGACATCACCTTCGTCGAAGCACCGCAATCGGCAGACGAAATGCGCGGCATTCCAGCCGCGCTGAAAGGCACGCCGCAACTCGTGAACCTGGTCGTCGGCGGCAAGACGCCGATCCTCGACCTGAACGAACTGGGCGAGATGGGCTTCTCGCTGGTGCTCTATGCGAATGTCGCCCTGCAATCTGCCGTCTACGGAATGCAGCAGGCGCTCGGACAGCTCAAGGACACCGGCAGGATGGACGAAGGCGGGCCGGTGGCTAGTTTCCTCGAGCGCCAGCGCATGGTGCGCAAGGAGCTCTTCGACGAGCTTGAAAAGCGCTATGCCATCTAGCGCCTCCACCAGGATTGCAGACTTGGTCTGAAGAGGCACGCGCTTGGATAAGGCTGCATTCCCGCCTCTTGTGGGCTACCCGAGGGGAGGATGACTCGTCTGGGCGGTGATCTTTGCATCCGGCTGCCTGGGGCGATGGGCGGAGGTGTTTCGGCACATGCGGCGGAACGGTGCTTGCGGATCGGGATGTCGAGGGCTGATGCGTGCCGCCGCTGTGGCCAGACCCTCGCCCATCCTGCTGGCGAAGCGGAGATGCGCGGTTTCCTCGGCAATCGGGCTGTTCCTTGATCAGCTCAGGAAAAGACAGCGCAGGCCGCCGAGCGGTGACGGCCAGGCTTTGGTGGCCCGTTGACCTCGGGCGCATGACCAAGGCCTTGATGCCGTTGCGGGCCCGTATGAACGGGGTGCTGTGCCCGTGGTAAATATCAAGGTTATTTTTACGAAGTTCCCCAGCGGCCAACAGCCATTGTAACGTGTGGACCATTGGTTAATTGCAACCGACATTCTGTGTCGGTTGCCCGGTGCACATGGTGTCCCGGTCGTTGTCAAAGGACCTTTGCCATGAAGCCCTTGCTGTCGCTGCCAATTGCTGTCTGCCTGGTGCTGGCACCGATGCATGAGGGCAGGGCTGCGTCGTTGACGGCTGTCGAGGCGGTGAAGATATCGACCCGGCTGGGGGCATCGGTTTCCAAGGCCTATCTCGATCACGAAAGCATTGAGATTCCGCCATCTTCTCTGTCCCCGGAAGCGCGCAGCCAGGAGGTCGAGACGGCGCTGGCGCGTTACCAGACCGCCAAGAATCTCTATAGCGGGGCATCGACCGGCACCCAGATGGTCAAGGCGGTTGCCGGTGCAGGGTTTGCATTGGGCACGCTTTATACCGGCGGGGCCCTGCCACTCGTTTTGCTTGGTGTCGGCTCTGCGGCAAGCCTTGAGATGACCGATCTTTGGATCGAGAAGCGCGGGCGTGAGAACACGGGCCTGATGCTTGCGGCGCTGTCGAAGGACCTCATGGCGGAAACCGGTGCCGCGTCGGTTGAGGATCTTCTGGCCGATCCCGAACGGATTGGCCGTGTGTTGCGGGAACGGGACCAGTTCCTGAAGGACATCAAGGCACGCGCGAAAGCGTCTGGCGATGACAGGTTGCTCGATGTCGCAGCCGAGGCGCTGGAGGCCTTTGCCGCCAATGTCGAGACGACCGAGTTCGAAACCCTGGTGGCGACGGCCGGCTCGCTTGCCGATCTCGACAAGCGTTTCGCCGATTTCGCCGAGGAAATGACCGACAGCCTTGAGCGGGTTGAGGGGCGGCTGGGCGAGCAAGCAAACCTCATCGGGTCCATCCAGAACGATGTGACGGCCCTGCGTGATCAGGTCGTTGTGCTCGATGAAAAGATCGACACGCTTGGCGCCAATCAGGACCTGATCGTCGATTTCATGTTCTCTGGGCTCGGTGCGGCCGAGAAGGCGGCGGCCTTGCGCAGTGGGTTGCTCGATCGTCGCATTGTCTGTCCGCAGGCGCGGGCGGATTGTGACCCCGCGGCGGTCAAGGCAGCAATGATCGAGCGTTTCGAAACGGATGCGCGCATCAAAGAGAATGTTGCGTTGGCCGGTGATATCCTCAAAGGCATCAATGATGTCTCGACCATCGCCACGAACCTCAACCTTGACATTGGCGAGGATGGGCAGAAGGCGCTGGAAGTCGCCGGGGCTGCCGTCAACGCCTATATTGGTTTTATGGCCGGCGACTATCTTGGCGCGGTCGCCTCGATCACCGGCATCTTCCGCAAGAAGTCGGATCCGGATGCTGAACGCTTCAAAATCATGATGAAGTTCCTGCAGGAGCAGTTCGCGGCGGTTAATCGCCAGCTCCAGACGATTCAGGAGAACCAGAAGAAGATCTTCGATGCCGTCATCGGCCTGTCTCAACAGCTGGAGACCGTCTATCTCGAACTCGACGGACGTCTTGCCCGCATGGAGTTCGAGCAGCGTCAGATTTCCGACAATCTGAAGCAGCTCGTCTGGGCGCCCTGGCAGTCGTGCTTTTCTGTCTATGCCTACGCTTTGCAGAACGGCCATGTCGGGGAGCGGACGCTCCAGTTCCCCGATTTCGCTGCCATTCGCGAGGTGGCCGATGCCAGGGCACCGCAGGCGCGTGACTGCATGAACACCGTGACCGTGGCGCTCGACAGCCTGAACTCCATGTCGGGCTTTGCCAATTTTCTGGACCTGTCGATCTCCCTCAATCCGGCCAGCGTGGCTGCCAACGCAAACCTGTCTGAGGCGCTTGCGGACGATGCCAACAGGTGGAACCATCTGGAGACGGTATTCCGCAACACCATCGCGCACCCTGCCACACGCATTGCCGAAGACTGGGCCGGGCGGAACAATCTGTCCGCCGAGGCCTTGTTCTATTTGCTGGCCTCGGATCTTTACAGCGTTGGCGATCTACAGCAGATCCGCGAGCGCATCGCTGATGGCAGCCTGCCATCGAGCTGTGCCTCGGGGGGAGAGGAATTTGCGATCATCCGCGGGCTTGTCTGTCTGCCGGGGGAAAGTTCGGCGGCGCTGGCCATGCGTCACGCGCGCTCTGTGCTGTCGACGGACATCATGCTCGATGTGGTCGACTGGATGGTCGTCGTCGCCCAGCTTGGCAACATCTACGACAAGGACCCGGGAAGGTTCGCCCAGACTCTCCAGGCTGTCAGTCGTCTGCCGAATTACAACGCAGGAAACGAGATCGTTTCCCGGATGATCGACGCGACGACGCTGGCACTCGCCTCCCAGTATCGCATCTATGGCCAGGTGACGGCGCTTGGCGCGGCGCAGGACATTGCCGAGGGGCGGGCGGGCCGCGATCATCTGCTGGTATTGGCCAACAACCCCTATCTCGCCGACAACACGATGACGATCCTGCTGCATCTCAAACGCGGCACCTGGGATCTGGAAAAGGGAGTTGTCGGGCCGAGCTTTGAGGCGCGCTATACACAGGCGCTCCTTCACGCCCGCGAGGATGTGCCGACCCGTTTCGAGCCGCTCCACGCCCTGTTCGGGCGGGCACATGCCTTTGCACTCGACGGAGATGGCCGGACCGCGCTGGCTCTGGAGGTCGACGGGGAGACAGTGCATCTGCGCCTGCCGGCGCCGACGCAGCTGGTCGAGGGCCGTCTGGTCTATCCGCCGAACGTCTATGCGCTCAGAGCCAGGAAGGACGGTCTTGTCGATCGCCGTCTTGACTATGAGTTTGGCGCCGAGCCCGAGCTTGTCCTCAGCATTCTGGAGAACTGACCATGATTGCACGGCTGCTCTTTTGCATTGCCTTCGCCATGGCCGCGTCGGCACGTGCTGATCCCGCGCCTGACCTTGTCGGCAAGACGCTTTCCCAAATCAGCACGGAATTTCCTGACATGGACTTCTCGCTCATCGTCCAGGAAGTGGAGTCCAGGGCCCCGAAGGGGCGCGTGTTTCTGCAGGTGCCGTCTGCCGGGGCGGAGATGGGAGAAGGCGCCACGGTCTATTTGCGCCTATCGCAGGGGCAGATGATCCCCAAGGGACTTGAGGGGCGCAAGGCTGAGACGGTCATTGGTGAGCTTGAAGCGCGCGGCTTTGCCGTCGAGCGCACCTCTGCCCTCGTGCTCGGAATTCCAGAAGGCATTGTTGCCAAGGTGATCCCGTCGCAGGGAACATTCATCGACACCACGCAGGACGTTGTGTTCTTGCAGGTGTCCAACGATCGCGGGATCGAAATCCCCGATCTCGTCGGAATGCGAATTGGCCAGGCGCGCGACACGCTGGAGGCACTCGGGCTTCGCGGTGAACTCGTGAGCGAGCTCGATCTGCGGCAGATCGGCAGCATCTGTGAGGGGTTCACCCACTTCACTGCCGAAGTCACTGCCTCCAGCCCCGAACCGGGCAAGTTTCTTCTGCACGGTTCGACGGTCAGGCTCCAGGGCAAGAAGGTTGTCGCTTACACATGGCCGCCGGAGCCCTGCAGTCGGGATGGTATCCCGATGTAGGCACGCCGTGCGTTCAGCTCATGTCTGCCCTTGTTTCCGCCAGCTGAAACAGCCCAATGGGCAACGGCCCCCCTGTCAGGTCAACATCTTCAGCGTGTGCTCGATCGTGGTTTTGGCAGCTCCGTGTGCATGGCAGGTCCTGCCAGCGGGCAAGGGCGTGGTGGGGCGTTGCTGTGTCATGAGCGGCGTCCCCGTTTGCGCAGCGGTTTGGCCAGGTCGGCTTTCAGAACGTCGTCGATGGAGGAGAACGGGGCGTCTAGCGGTTCAAGCGCTCTCACAACCTCGTTCATGCCGCCAAGCACCATCAGCAGTTTGAGAAATGCCTCCAGCGAGATCACGCCCTTTTGCTCGAACTTGCGCAATGTCGACAGTGGCACGCCGGAGCGGGTGGCGAGACCCTCTTGCGTCAGTTCCAGCGCAAGCCGCCGCGCTCGCATGTGATCGGCCAGTTTCCGTTGGGCCTGGGCGGGGGTGAAAAGCAACTCCATAAAGTCAGTATAGGGCTTCTGTGAGGGATTCTGACACTATAGGGGTAGTTTCGGAAGTTGGCGAGCCTTGGATCTCCCGGGCAGCTCACCAATGCAACGGAATTTCGGGCGATCCTGGCGCCGGTCTCAGCGTCCCCAATAGGGTGGGCGCCATCCGGCTTGCACTGCGTCGGCTTCGTTGCAAAACCAGCGCTCACCTTTGGCGACCGTAATTTTGGTGCGGCTGTACCAGGGCGACCAGGGCGCGTGATAGATCCTACCATTGCTGGAAATATTGCCTTTGATGGGACAGCCGTCCGGCGCTTGCTGTTCGGCGACGTTCCACTTCTGGGCCCGATAGTCCCAAGGTGCCTGGCTCTGTGCCGCCCACACGCCAAGCCGTGCGGCTCGGGTCTGATCTTCAAGGGCGGCATAGTCCATCGCATAGCGACGGAAGGCCCAAGCATAGCCCTGCCGCACCATCTCGGCATTGATGTCCGTACCATCGGCATAGCAGACCGCCAGAGTCCGGCCATAGCCGTCGTCCTCGCGGGCCTCGCAGGCTACCGACGCGCCAAGGACGAGATCTTCCATCACCTCGACCGCCGCCTTGCCGCAAGCCCAGTTGGTGCCGCGCGCCGTCTTGCAGGACTGACCGACCTCCGGCGCGTCGATCCCGTGAAGGCGGTAGGTGATGCGATTGAGCTCGATTGTATCGCCGTCAATCACGCGAATGTCGGCGGCAAGCGCCTGGCTTGAAGCGGTCAAGGCAATTGCCGCTGTAAAAAAGGTCTTCATCTGGGTTCCTGAAACGCGGCGGTTGATCGTCGAACAGCCAAGTTTAGAAACGCGGTCCGCTGCCGTCAAAGGGCGAGGTCGTGTAGAGCGTCGGGCGTGCTGGCACGTTGGCTCCGGACTGGGCTCTTGCGTGATCCGACAGGCGGGGTGTGATTTCGGTCTTGTTGGCAGGGGCATTGCTGGCCTTCGGCCATGACTGGTCTGCAAGGGGTGGCCGGTGATGCGTGCCTGGCGCAGCCAAGCTCAAGTGAGGGAGATGCGGGGGCGCCATGCCGTTCCTTTCGGGCGCCTTGGTCGACGTGGCAACCATCCCTGCTGTGCCCTTTGGCGTAAATTCCGCGCCGCTCCGTTCAACCCGCGCTGCGCGGAAATGTCCCCGCCGGCCAAGGTGAGGGCACCTTGGGCCGGCTTCCTCGCGCCGCTTCGCTGCAAATTTCCGCGCCCGCGGGTCCTCCACTTCGTTACGGCCCTGCGCCTTGCGACAGGGTGAACCGCTGCGCCTATGCGGGCTTTCCGCTCAGGTCATCGCAGGGATGGTTCCTGCGACGAACAGGAAAGGACCACTGCAATGGCCATCGCTCTCGGCACTTTCATCGAGCAGACTGACGGTAGCTTCACCGGCATCATGAGGACCCTCAACGTCACGGCAAGCCTTGTCATCATTCCCGTGCCCAGACAGTCCCAGAATGCACCTGACTACCGCGTCTATGACGGCAACGGCCAGCATTGCGAGGTCGGCGCCGGGTGGAGTCAGACCGCCAAGACCAGTGGCGAGACCTATCTGAGCTTGAAGATTGCGGCGCCGGAATTTGGTCCCAATTGGCTGCGCGCCCGACTTGTCAAGGTCGAGGGTCCGCAAGAGGACAGTGCCAGCCACCTCATTCTTTGGGAGCCACGCGAGCGCTGAGGGCGCTTTGCTCGACCCCGTCGGGCTTTGTCCGGCGGGGTTCTGACTGGCAACCGCAGCGCTGCGCCTTCTCACGACAAGGCGCAAGTTCTTTCAGTTCCGACCATTGGCGTCGGCCTGGCAGGGGGGGGCAGCACGCGTGAGTGAGGTTCGCCTGTCTGAAAAGTGATGGCGGGACGGCATTTGGTTTTTAGGGTGCGCTGGGACCCATTGGGTGGGGGATCGATTTTGCGCCCCTCACTGTTCGATCCTGAGCACTGGCGTTTTCTGCCGACATTCTTTGCCCGCCGTGTTGGGGGCAACGAGGAGGAGGCAGAGGATGAATGACCACAATTTGAGGGCCGCTGAAGCGCGCAAGGGATCGCCATTCTTGTCCACGCGCGAGGCGGCTTTTTACCTCGGTCTTTCCTTCCGCACGCTTGAAAAGATGCGCCTGACTGGTGTTGGTCCCCGTTTCCGCAAGCATGGCCGCCATGTGCGCTACCACATTGTCGATCTCGATCTGTGGTCGGAAAGCCATGGTCGTGCTGCAGGCTCGCCGGTGGGAGAGGGCGGATGATGAGCCCTTCGCGCGTCCTCGTGCTGACGCTGGTGGCCGGTTTGGTTGTTGGCATCAGCGTGGTTGGCCAGCCTCAGCCATGGTTGGTCTGGAACCTGTCTGCCAGTGCGCCGATCGGTCTGTATCGGCTGACATCCGGGGAGCCTGGAGCTGGTGATTTCGCATTGATTCGGCCAACAGGCTCGCTCGAGGCGCTGTTGGTCAGCCGAGGTTACTTGCCTGCAGGCGTGCCACTCATCAAACGGGTTGCGGCGGTCGCGGGAGACAATGTGTGTGCGTTCAATCATGCCATCATCGTCAATGGTGACGTTCGGGCTGTGCAGCTGCAAAGTGATCGTGCAGGTCGCTCTTTGCCACGCTGGAGCGGTTGCGGCGTGCTTGTTGGAGGCGAGTATTTTCTGCTGGGAGAAAATGCTGCGCTGTCCTTTGACAGCCGCTATTTCGGGCCGGTGACGGGATCTGATGTGATCGGCCGTCTCGTGCCGCTTTGGGTTTGGCGGGACAGCACGGATCGCGCTCAGGCGGGATCGCGGATTGTTGTTGGCGATGCCGGGCGCGATTTGCGCAGCCGTGTTGTTGATGGTTGGCTTTCGCGCATGGCGAGCCTTGCCGCTTTTGCCGCCCCGGCGGAGGCTGCTTCTTTCGACGGGCTTCGCGATCATGTCAAGGAAGCAGCTCAGCGGTTCGGGCTTCCCGAGAGCTGGATCACTGCGGTGATTGCGGCGGAAAGCAATGGTGATCCTGCTGCGGTTTCACCGAAGGGGGCGATGGGTTTGATGCAGCTCATGCCGGGAACCTGGCGTGAACTGCGTGATCGCCATGCCCTGCTGGATGATCCTTTCGATCCTCGTGCGAACATTCTTGCTGGTACGGCTTATCTGGCGATGATGCATGATCGCTTCGGATATCCGGCCCTGTTTGCGGCCTACAATGCCGGGCCAGGGCGTTATGCTGCGCATCTGCGGACTGGAAAACCGCTTCCTGCCGAGACCCGTGCTTATGTCAAGCGCATTGAACAGATGCTCGAGCCGGGGAGAGGTTCAGGCTTGGCACGGCCGAAGCGGCCTGTGTTGCCTGGCCAAAGTTCCAAGCTGCCGTCCCGCTGGCGCGACCTGTTCTTTCCCGTTCAGTGATGAAATCGCGGACCTGGGATCGATGCTGTTGTGCCAAAAGCTGGAGCCACTGGTGCTCTGCCTGTCATTGAGAACGGACGGCCGAGGGCGTGAAAACGGCTGTGTGCCGGTCCTGCAGATCTGTGCGGTTGCCTGTGTTCCTGTCGTGATCCTGATCTGATTTTTTGCCGGGATGATCGCGCTCCAAGGGCAGGAGGATGCGCATGGGTGGGTGTGATCTGCCTTGTCGCGCGACCTTCAAGGCGCTGTTGGCGCCCCTTGGATACGAGCCGAAACCCGGGCCGATCCAGGAAAGGATCGGCTTTCCATAGGGTGAGAGGAGCGGCCGGCACGCCTACAGGCAAGAGCGCAAGCGCAACTGGCAGCCGACGACTGGTGGACCGACATCTGACGGCGAGGCGACATCTGACGGCAAGATAAAGCAGGCTGCGGATTTTGCTTGCCGCTCTGTTCAAAGTGCTGGTTTGGAAACGGTTATCAGGCCTGGACTTGGTGCCAGATTGGTTTTTAGATCAGTAGATGCGCCGTTTTCCGTATCTGATTGTTTATTTTTGGTTTTCTGCCTCTGCGGTGGGTGAGTGATATTTGCGTTACCGCAGTTGGAAGGGGCGTTCGCTTTCATCGATCCCTTGGTACGTCCAGTTGGATCTATGGCGCGCCGATACGCATCAACTGCAGTGTTGGAGCTTGTGGTGATCGGGCGGTTCCGGCTGGGGATTGCGGGAGGGCGCCCGTCTTGTCTGATCCGCCTTTTGGGGCTGACCTGCGGTGCGCCGCCTGGCTGCTGGGGGAACCGGAGCGCAGCCCGGCTGAGCTTTGCTGCTTGCCAGGTGAGGCTCGACAGCAGGTTCGCGCAAGCTGCCGTTGGTTTTCGCAGTGCTGAGGGGGATCGGCGCACTGTCGGCTTGGCTGCGAGGAGCGGTGGCAAGTTCGGGAGCATTGATCTGCTCGATACCTGATCCAGGCGGTTTTCAGCGCATCACTGCGTATGTGAAGGCCGTAAGCGATCAGGTGGCTTTGTGGGATCTTGTTGCTGGTCCTTTCATTGAGGAGCGGCATTCATGTCCCCAGCCAGGCTTCTTGTCGGTCAGATCGCAAGTGTGTTTGCCATTGTCATTGTCGGCGTCTGGGGCGCGACGCAATGGTGTGCTGCCATGTTGGGTTATCAGGCTCAGCTCGGTGACCCATGGTTCGTCTTGTTCGACTGGCGGGTTTATGCGCCTTGGAAGCTGTTCGAGTGGTGGTATTTCTATGAGGCCTATGCGCCGCGGGTATTTGATCGGGCAGGACTTGTGGCGGCGGCGAGTGGCTTTATGGGCTGCGCGGTGGCCATTGTCGGCTCGCTGTGGCGCGCCCGGCAAGGTGGCGCGGCCACGACCTTTGGTTCCTCGCGCTGGGCTGTTGGGGGCGAGATCCGTCGAGCGGGGCTGTTTCGTCCAGCCGGTGTGTTTCTTGGTCGGCTTGAGGGCCGGTATCTCCGTCATGACGGACCGGAACATGTGATGGCCTTTGCGCCGACGCGGTCGGGCAAGGGGGTGGGGCTTGTTGTGCCGACCCTTCTGAGTTGGACTGGCTCGGCGGTGATCCATGACATTAAGGGGGAAAACTGGCAGCTGACGGCTGGCTGGCGTTCGAGCTTTTCGCACTGTCTGTTGTTCAATCCGACGGATCCAAGGTCTGCCCGCTACAATCCCTTGCTGGAGGTTCGCAAGGGACGGGATGAAGTGCGTGACGTTCAAAACATCGCCGACATTCTGGTGGACCCGGAAGGGGCTCTGGAGCGACGCAATCACTGGGAAAAGACCAGCCATGCGCTTTTGGTCGGCGCCATCTTGCATGTGCTTTATGCCGAGGAGGAGAAGACACTTGCCCGGGTTGCCAATTTTCTCTCCGATCCGCGCCGTTCGTTTCCTGCAACGCTTTGGCGGATGATGGTGACCAATCATCTTGGCTCCCCGGACGCGCCGAAGGTTCATCCTGTGGTGGCGTCTGCAGCGCGCGAGGTCTTGAACAAATCGGAAAACGAGCGCTCTGGCGTTCTGTCGACGGCCATGTCGTTTCTGGGTCTGTATCGGGACCCAACGGTTGCGGCTGCGACGTCGGCGTGTGACTGGCGCATTGCTGATCTGATGGATGCAGAACATCCTGTTTCGCTTTACCTGGTTGTTCCTCCCTCCGACATTTCGCGCACCAAGCCGATGGTGCGTCTGGTTTTGAACCAGATCGGGCGGCGGCTGACCGAACGGCTGGAGGGTGATCCGAAAAGGCATCGCCGGCATCAACTGATCATGATGCTTGATGAGTTTCCGGCTTTGGGGCGGCTCGATTTCTTCGAAACGGCGCTTGCTTTCATGGCGGGGTATGGCATCCGAGCCTATCTGATTGCACAGAGCCTCAATCAGATTTCCAAGGCCTATGGCGAGAACAACGCCATTTTGGACAATTGCCACGTGCGCATTGCCTTTTCCTCAAATGACGAGCGAACGGCGAAGCGGATCTCCGATGCGTTGGGCACGGCGACGGAACTTCGGGTGCAGCGCAATTATGCGGGCCATCGGCTGGCGCCCTGGCTCTCACATCTCATGGTCAGTCGCCAGGAGTCGGCACGGCCGCTTCTGACACCTGGGGAAGTGATGCAATTGCCATGGACGGATGAGCTGGTGCTGGTTTCTGGCCTGCCACCGATCCGCGCCAAGAAGCTTCGATATTATGAGGATCGGAATTTCAGGCAGCGGGTTCTTCCGTGCCCGATCCTTTCAGACGAAGGCTACAGGGACACACCGGCTGCGCGCTGCGACGACTGGAGCGGTCAGGTGCGTGTTCCTGATGATCGTTTGATGTCGCATGAGGACAATGGCGAGGGGCATGGCGGGTCGGTGGAAACTGATGGAGACCCTCATCTTGGCCAGAGGGATACAACGCAGTCCAGGCCGCAGGAGGCCAGACAGTTGACGTTTCCTGGTCTCGATTGGGCCGACGAGGCCGATGCCCTTGACACACCTGGCAAGGATTACGGGCCCCGACCTGCCAAAGTGTTTGGCGTCAATGAAGCGATGGGGCCCGAGCAGGACATCTTGGAAGGATTTTGATGTGGTACCGTATTTGCGCTGAGAGGCTTGGTTTGACCTGCTGTTCGTTTCCCTAAGTTTGAAGCAATGCCTCGAACATGGCGCGTCGGTCAGCCAGCATCACGGCGGTTGCCTGGCCTTTCCGCCGGGCCTTGCGGGCGCGCCAGTCGAGGTTCTTGATCTGATCAGCGTGCATGGCCTTCTCGAAATTCTCGCGCGCCTAGCGTCTGCCGACCGGGCGGGCGATGGTCAGCAGCACCGCATCCAACCGCACATGACCGATCTCTTCCTCCGATCGCCATCTGACCGGATCGGCGACCCAACGGTTGAAGTTGGGTTCACGCCAGCCTGCGCTGTTGGTGCTGAACTTGAGCTGGGCCGGGAACGTATCCTCGGCGATCTTGCGATAGATGGCGGAGCGGGACAGGCCGGTGCGGGCAAGAACGGTTGCCGAGAGGACGGTATGCTCTGGATGGGGCATGGTTGCGCTGCCGCCTGAATGCTGCTGTGTGGGGGGCGTCGACCGCATCATTTCAGTTGGATTCTAGAATGCTTTTTTTGGCAAGCTCTAGCAGGTATTGGCCATAACCGCTCTTCGAGAGCTCTCCACCGAGGCGTTCAAGGTCTTCCCGTCCTATCCATTCTTGAACGAACGCAATCTCCTCCGGTACGGCAATGCGGTGGCCCTGGTGTTTCTCAACGGTTTGTACGAAGGAGCCTGCCTCAAGAAGGCTGTCATGGGTGCCTGTATCGAACCAGGCGAAGCCGCGCCCGAGGCGCTCAACGTGGAGGTCACCGCGCTGAAGATAGCGGACGTTTACGTCGGTGATCTCCAGTTCGCCCCGCTTGCTTGGGCGGACGTTCTTGGCGATGTCGATCACGTTGGCGTCGTAGAAGTAGAGTCCGGTCACAGCCCAGGGTGACTTTGGGTTCTCCGGCTTTTCCTCGATCGAGGCGGCGCGGCCGTCCTGGTCGAAGGCGACGACACCATAGCGCGCAGGATCGGGCACCTCGTAGCCAAAGACGGTGGCGCCGCGCGGGCGAGCGGCGGCCGAGCGAAGCTTTTCAGTCAGGCCGTTGCCGTAGAATATATTGTCCCCGAGGATGAGTGCGCAGGGTGAGCCGGACAGGAAGCTCTCGCCAATAAGGAAAGCTTGGGCGAGCCCGTCTGGGCTAGGTTGGACCGCAAAGCTGAAATTGATACCCCATTGGCTGCCATCGCCAAGGAGCGCTTGAAATCCGGCCGCGTCGTTGGGCGTGGTGATGACGAGAATGTCGCGGATGCCAGCCAGCATCAAGGTGCTGATCGGATAGTAGATCATCGGCTTGTCGTAGACCGGCAGCAACTGCTTGGAAACGCAGAATGTGATTGGGTAAAGCCTCGTGCCGCTGCCGCCGGCGAGGATAATGCCTTTCATTTGAAATCGTCTCCGCTCGAGATTTCTCGGCAAGCTGATGGCGGGATCACGCCAGTTCAAATGACTTCGTCTAGCCGGTTGAGCATATTGGTGAGAGCCTGGGACCAAGGGTGTAGTGTGACGCCATGCAGGTGCTGGAGCAAGCTGCAGTCCAGCACGGAATTGGTTCGATCTCGTGCCGGCCGAGCTTTCCTGGCCGTCCGGTTGAAGCGGCTGATCGCGCTCAATCACGTGCCGTCGCGTGAGGATCAAAGCCACAGCCAAAAGGTGATCTGCAGCCTGGCGGCGCTCCCGCCTTGGGGGCGCAGGCACTTGCCGGTGTGTGAGGAGCTGTCGATCGGCGCAAAGCTGTTCGAAGAGGGCGGCGAGCCGATGTGGAACACCTTCGTGGATGAGCTGCGCCGCCTGCATGTGGACGATCCCGTCACTGGTGCGAACGTGGCCATCGTCTCGCCGGTTCTGGCGGAATTCACCAATGTCTACGAGGCGGCGCGGGCGCGAACGGCGTTTGCCGGATAGGCTCCTCCTGGGCGTTGTCCTTCGGCGCCCTGCCGCGCAGCCCAGCTTGATGCCTGCACTCCTTCAAAACGTCGGTTGTGCCGCTTGAGGGGCAAGAGGTCCTGCAGGAAAGCTGCATATTCGCCTTCGCTGCTGCGGCGGAGTTCGACATTATTTAGCCGGATCTCCTGTCTCTGACATTATTGACAACGTTATCATTCAGATGTTAGTGGCAATGATAACGTTGTCATTTGCGTTGAAGCCGCCACTTGAATGGAGGGTGGTGCAGTGTTCTGCAGCCAAGGCTGCAAGCGACAATCAGGCTTGGGGGAGGCGGTGAGCGCCGCGCAAGGGATCGGAAGATGCAGGAAGACAAGCTCCATATGGCAAGCGCTGCGCAAGGTGTCGCCAATCCAGACCTCGGCCTGTCGCCGGAGCGCGGAGAACTGGCCCTGCCAGTCCTGACCATGGACGAGGCGGCCTTCGATGCGAATGTCGAGGCGATGTTCGACTATGTCGACAAGGTGGGTGCCTCCCTCGCACCGCATGCCAAGACGCCAATGTCCCCCGAACTGTCTCAGCGCCTTCTGGATCGAGGTGCCTGGGGTCTTTCCGTCGCCAACCTGCAACAGGCGCAGGTGTTTCTGGAGCACGGCGTTCACCGCTTGCTCATTGCCAATCAGATCGGCGGGCGCCGGTCGGCTGAGCGGTTTGCCGCTCTGATGCGGCGCTGGCCTGATGCGTCGTTCGTTTTCTTCGCCGACGCGCCTGAGAGCCTTGAGGTGATCGACCATGTCGGGTGCGTTGCTGGACGCACCGTGTCGGTGCTGGTGGAAGTTGGGGTGGGGCGCGCTGGCGCACGCAGCCTGGAGGCTGCGCGTGCCGTGATCGAGGCCGCATCCCATCTCTCCCATGTCGAGCTTGCCGGTGTTGCCGCCTATGAGGGCGCCGCCGCAACCGCCGATCCTCTGGAAACGCTCAGAGCCATTTGCGCTCTTGATGCGTTGGTTGGCGAGGTGCATGCCCTGCTGCGCGCCGCCGCACCGGACCGCCCGATGATCCTCAGCGTTGGCGGATCCTCTTTCTTCGACCTCGTCGCCGGCGATCTCAAGCCGCTGGCAAACCGTGATGGCAACACGGAACTGGTGCTGCGCAGCGGCGCGATCTTCTTTTACGACCACGGGGTCTACGAGCGGGCGCTGTCTGCAATGGATGCGCGCGGCGGCTTTGCGAGGATCGCGGGCGTTGCCGCGCTCGCTGCCTTCCGCCCGGCGTTGACCGTCTGGGCCGAGGTGCTGTCGCGGCCCGAGCCGAGGCTTGCGATCTGCGGCATGGGCATGCGTGATGTCTCCTACGACCAGGATCTACCGGTGCCGCTTGCGGCCTGGCGCGATGGCGTGCAAACAGCAAACCGCGACGTCCTTGGGTCGGTGGTCAAGCTCAACGACCAGCACGCCTTCCTGAGGCTGCCGGAGGGCAGCGATCTTAGCGTGGGCGACATCGTTGCCTTCGGCATCTCGCACCCTTGCACCTGTCTCGACCGCTGGCGCGTGATCCTCGGGCGCGGTGCGGACGGGCGCATCGCCGCCGCCTATCCCACCCACTTCAGCTAGGTCGCCGGAAGGCTCATGCTCCAACTCAATTTCAACCAGCTCTGGCGCTATCAGGACGAGTTCCTGCACGGCGTGTCGCTGACCCTGATGCTCACCCTGGTGGCGACGGTGGCGGGCCTGGCGATCGGTCTTGTCTGTGCCACCGCCGCCGGCAGCCGTTTCGCCGCGCTGCGATTGCTCGTGCGCAGTTATGTCGAAGTGATCCGCAACACTCCGGCGCTGATCCAGCTGTTCCTGATCTTCTTCGTGCTGCCCTATGCGGGTCTGCGCCTGCCGCCCGTCTATGCCGCGGCTGCCGCGCTCTCCATCTATATGGGTGCCTATGCGACGGAGATCCTCCGCGGCGGCCTCGCCTCGATCCCGCGCAGCCAGATCGAGGCCGGCCAGTGCCTCGGGCTGACCCGCTGGCAGGTGTTTCGCCATGTGATCCTGCCGCCGGCCCTGCGCAACATTTATCCTTCGATCACAAGCCAGATCGTGCTGCTGCTGCTTGGCACCTCGCTCGCCTCGCAGGTTTCTGCCTCGGAACTGTTCCACGCTGCAGCCTTCGTTGAGAGTCGCACGTTCCGCAGCTTCGAGGTCTATGCGGTGGTTTGTGCGATCTACTTCACCCTGGTCTTGGCATTCCGGCTGGCCTTCGTGGGCATTGGCCGGATCGCCTTCCGCTGGCCGACCGGTCGATAGGAGGCGGGACGATGCGCGGTTTCACAATCTCCGACGTCCTGACCATGCTGGCCGCCGTACAGTGGACGGCGACGCTGGTCATCCTCGCGCTGGCCTTCGGCGCGCCGTTGGCGCTGCTGCTTGCCCGCATGTGCACGGGGCGCAGCCGCCTGGCGCGGCTCGTCGCCACCGGCATCCTGCAGCTCGTACAGGGCGTGCCGGTGCTCGGCCTGTTGATGTTCTTCTATTTCGGCATGCCGGTTTTTCTCGGCATCAAGGTCCCGGCGCTGGTCTCGGTCGGGGCGGCCTTCACCATCTTCACCGCCGCCTTTCTCGGCGAGATCTGGCGCGGCGGCATCCAGGCGGTGCATGTCGCGCAGGGCGAGGCGGCCGCCTGCCTCGGCCTGACCCGCTGGCAGACATTCCGCCATGTGGTCGCGCCGCAGGCTTTCAGCATCGCGTTGCCGGCGACGGTCGGGTTTCTGGTTCAGCTCATCAAGAACACGTCGCTCGCCTCGGTGGTTGGCTTCGTCGAGTTGGCCCGTGCCGGGCAGCTCGCCAGTGCGGCGACATTTCAGCCGCTTCTTTCCTATGCCTGCGTGGCGGCGATTTACTTCGCCTTGTGTTTCCCGCTCACGCTCTGGTCCCGTTCCCTGGAGGACAAGCTCAATGGCGCTCGTTGAGATCAGCAACGTCCACAAGTCCTTTGGCGAGGTGGAGGTCCTGCGCGGCATCGACCTTGCCGTCGAGAAGGGCGAGATCGTCACCATCATCGGCCGCAGCGGCTCCGGCAAGTCGACGCTTCTGCGCTGCATCAACGGCCTTGAGCAGATCAATGGCGGCGAGATCCGGGTGGCCGGCGAGCAGGTCCATTCCCGCTCCACCGACCTGCGCAAGCTGCGTGAGCATGTCGGCATCGTGTTCCAGCAGTTCAACCTGTTTCCGCACATGACGGTAGAGCGCAACATCACTCTTGCGCCGGTTCTGACCGGCAAGATCACCAAGGGCGCGGCAGCGCGCGAGCTGGCCCTCAAGGTCCTTGCCCAGGTCGGGCTGGAGGAGAAGGTCGACGCCTATCCTGGCCAGCTCTCCGGTGGCCAGCAGCAGCGCGTGGCCATCGCCCGTTGCCTCGCCATGTCGCCCGACCTGATGCTGTTCGACGAGGTCACCTCGGCCCTCGACCCGGAACTGGTCGGCGAAGTGCTGAAGGTCATGGAAGATCTCGCCACCCAGGGCATGACGATGATCCTCGTTACCCACGAGATGAACTTCGCGCGCAACGTCGCTTCGAAGCTCGTCTTCATGCATGCGGGCATGGTCCATGAAGAAGGCCGGCCCGCAGATCTCTTCGCCAATCCCGCAACACCGGAATTGGCGAATTTCATAAGCTCGGTCCGCTGACGGCCGGCTTCTTCCAAAGGAAAGGGGAACCCCGATGAATTTCTTCAGGACGGCTCTTGCGGCAGCTGCCATCGCTGCCGTTTCGCTCACCTCCGGCTCGGCCTTCGCCGACAAGCTGCAGGACATCCTCAACAGCGGCAAGGTGCGCATCGGCGTGCTTGCCGACTCCGCCCCCTGGGGCTTCCGCGACGGCGAGGGCAAGCTCACCGGCTTTGACGTGGAGCTCGCCGGCCTCGTCGCCGCCGATCTCGGCGTTGACCTCGAGATTGTCGAGGTGACTGGCGCCGCCCGCCTGCCGAGCCTCCTGTCCGACCAGATCGACGTTCTCGTCGCGGCCGCTGGCGCCACTCCTGAGCGCGCGCAGCAGGTGATGTTCACCTCGCCTTATGTCGCTGTGCAGCTCGGTGTCTACGGCAAGGCCGGCACTTCGGTCTATTCCAGCCCTGAGGAGCTCGCCGGCAAGCCGATTGCCGTTGCCCGCGGCACCACGCTTGACGTCTGGCTGACCGACAACGTGCCGGACGCCAACCTGGTGCGCTTCGAGGATGCGGCCAGCGCGCTCGCTGCCTTCTTCGCAGGACAGACCGACTACTTCGCCGAGAACAGTGCCATTGCGCTCAACGCATCCGGCTCGGCCGATGTCGAACTGAAGTTCCTGATCCGCCAGTCGCCGGCCCATGCCGCCGTCCGCCACGGCGAGCACAACCTGCTGCAGTGGCTGAACACGGACCTGTTCTTCAACCGCATGAACGGCAAGCTCGAGGCTTTGCAGGTCAAGTGGTTCAAGGAAGCAACGCCGCTTCCCAACATGTGAGTTCCTCCCGGACGGGCGGGGTCGCGTCCTTGTGGCGTGGCCTCGTCCGTTCGGGCCTTTCCACCATTTCGACAGTCATGGAGCAAAGTTGATGATCAAGCGTTTCCAGGTTGGCCCGCGCATGTCTCAGGCCGTCATTTCGGGTGATCATGTCCACATCGCCGGCCAGGTGGCCGACAACCGCAAAGGCAGCCTCGAGGTACAGACCCGCGAGGTTCTAGCCAAGATCGACGCGCTTCTGACTGAAGCCGGCAGCGACCGCTCGCGGCTCGTCGCCGTGACCGTCCTCCTGCCGCATATCATCGACTTCGATGCGATGAACGCCGTCTACGACGCTTGGATCGATCCGGCCAATCCGCCGGCGCGGGCCTGTTACGAGGCGCGTCTTGCCGATCCGGATCTTCGCGTCGAGATGACCGCGATCGCGGCCCTTTGATCCTTCCCTCCCAGATCGGGCGACCATGCATACTGGCGTTTTCCACGATCTCGATCTGACGGCGCAGGGCCGGCGGCTTGCCCGCCTGTCCGTGCCTTTCTCGATCGACCGCTCGCCTTACTTCCAGGCGAAGATCCCTGTCATTCGCCTGCGCAACGGCGAGGGACCGCGCATCCTGCTGATGGCCGGCAACCATGGTGACGAATATGAGGGCGAGATCCTGCTTGCGCGGCTTGCGCGCGAGTTGCCGCCCGAGCGTATGCGCGGCGAGGTCACCATCATTCCTTTCGCCAATGCGCCCGCCGTTATGGCGGCGCGGCGGCGCTCGCCGCTCGATGAGGGCAACCTCAATCGCTCCTTTCCCGGTGACCCGCAGGGCACGCCGACGGCCCGTATCGCGCATTTTCTCGAGCACGAGCTGTTTCCCGTGCATGACGTGGTCTTCGACCTCCATTCGGGTGGCACCTCGATGGAGCACCTGCACTGCGCGTTGATCGAACGCCAGGGCCCTCCGGAACGCTTCGCTGCTGCCATGCGGCTGATGCGGGCGACCGGGCTCCCTTACGGCTTCGTCGCCGAGAATGGTGCGGCGGCACCCACCTCGATGGCGGCGGCTGCGCGTGCCGGAGCCATCGGCCTCAGCGGCGAGTTCGGCGGCGGCGGTACCGTGACGACGGAGTCGATGCAGGCGACGGCCTGCGCTATCGACAACGTGCTGATCGAGCTGGGCGTCATCGACGCTCCGTTGTTGTCCCGCAAACCCTTGTCCGGCAAGGAAATGACCGTGCTGGCCCTTGAAAGCCACACACAGGCGATCTATGCGGTTCGGCGGGGCTGGTTCGAGCCGGCGGTGGCGCTGGGAGACAGGGTAGAGGCCGGCGATCTCGCCGGCTGGTACCACGATTTCGAACGGCTCGACCTGCCGGAGGAGGAGCTGCGCTTCGCTCAGGCGGGTATCGTGCTGTCGCGGCGATTGCATTGCGACAGCCAGGCCGGCGATTGTCTCGTGCAGGCGGCGCGTCCCCTGCGGGAGGCCGAAATGATCTGATGGTGTGGGAGAGGGGGGCTGTATGGCGAAAGCGACCGACCTGACGGCACATACCCATGATGCCGTTCTGCGCCTTTCGCCAGGCAGGCCGGAGGGCCCTGCCGCCCGCCCGGCTCGCCCGCCGCGCATTGAGGACGTTGCCCGAAAGGCGGGTGTCTCGCCGATTACTGTTTCCCGCGCCCTGCGCACGCCCGACATGGTCTCGCCGAAGACCCGCGATCGCATCCTGCAAGTGGTCGAGGCGACCGGCTACTGGTCCAACCCGCATGCCTCGGCGCTGCGCTCGGGCCGCTCCAGCATTGTCGCAGCCTTCGTGTCCAACCTGCTCAGCCAGCAATACAGCCAGGCGGTGCGCGCCTGCGCCCGGGTGTTGGAGCAGCATGGTTACCAGCTGATGGTGGGGCAGACTTCCTATTCCTATTCGCGCGAACTGAGCGCCATCCAGTCGTTGCGCTCGCTGCGACCAGCCGCCGTCTTCTTCACCGGCGTCATTGAGTTGGAGGAGAACCGCACGCTGCTTCGCGAACTCGACATCCCGATCGTCGAGAGCTGGGCCTATCCGCGCGATCCGCTTGACATGCTGGTCGGTTTTTCCAACATCGATGCGGGCCGGCTGGCGGCGAGCCACCTGATTGAGCGCGGCTACCGACGCCTTGCCTTCATGGGTCGCAGCGGCGGCCGCGGCGCCCTGCGTCTGTCCGGCTTTGCTGAGCGGGCGGCCGAGCTGGGGGTCGAGATCGTCGACACGATCCGGGTCGATCAGGTGGACAGCGTCACCGATGGACGTGAAGCCTACCGAACCCTCTTGGAGAACGGGCGCGGTTTCGATGCGATCTTCTGTGCCAACGACCAGCTTGGCCTCGGTGCTCTGCTGGAAGCACGCCAGCAGGGACGGCGCATCCCGGACGAGCTTGCCCTGCTGACCTTCGGCGACAATGACCTCGCCGGCGAGCTGTCGCCGCGCCTGTCGACCATCTCCTTCGACAGCCACGCCATGGGCACCCATGCCGGCGAGATGATCGTCGACCGGCTGGAGCCGCGCAGCGAACACAAGCTGGCCTCCAGTCTCTGCCTCGACCTGGAGCTCATTCCCGGCGAGACGACGTGACGCCACTGCTTTGGCAGATTTGGTTGGGAGGCGCCTGCGGCAATGTGGGCATCTGGTTGGCGGCGGTTGCACGAATGCGGTTGGGACTGCCTGTCGAATGCCATGCCCGCGAGATCATCGAGACATGGAGAATAGACTGCAACCTGCGCCGACCGCACCCGAGCCTCAACGGGCTCACGCCGAACGAGTTTGCAACCCGGTCAAAAATGGACCACAGCGTGAACAGGGCTAGCCTGTGAATGGGTATATTCAGGGGAGCCGGTCAGGGGTTGCACAGGTCGAGGTCGGAATCGCCTCGGCCGCGGCCAGCCCCGCGTCCACCTTATCAGCCGCGTTTACGAGCGCACCTCGCTCGCCTCGCCGATCCTTCTCAGAGAGACCATCATACCATAACCACAAACCCACATTTGCGTATGTTACTCTGTGGCGCGTAAGATCGCCTGCCAGTTCTGCCGACCGCCAAGGATACGAACGATATCAATGCGGTCATTTGTGAGCGTGTAGATGACCAGATGGCTTTGGTGCGGGTGTATGTAGACGGGCGGTTCAAACTCCGTACGCTCGCGCGCGAGCGTTGGCATTGACGTTATCATTTCGAATGCCTGAGCCAGTCTGTCGATATAGTGGTCTGCTTGATCGAGCGACCACGTTTCGGCCGTGTATCGCCAAACCTCATCTAAATCTTCAAGGGCTTTGGGTGTAAGCTGGTACTGTACTGGCTTATTTGACGACATGACGCTCGCGCATTCGCAGTTTGAAGGCAGTAGGATCAAAAGCCTGCGATTCGCCGCTTTCGATCCCTTCCGTGATTGCAGCCTGTAGCGTCCTGATTGCCGTTTGCCGCTCCTGGTCCTTGCGGATCAGGTCGCGGACGTAATCGCTTGCATTGCTATAACGGCCTGCGCCCGTTTGGGCCTCGACCCACGCCTTCATCGGATCGGGCAGCGAAACATTCATGGTTGCCATTTCTTGATCTCCTTGACTTCTACGAGTATCGTATATGACAAAGATTGTCAAAATTAATGGCAGGCTTGCTGAGTATACCTCCGCAAACTCGCATTTGTGCGGTTATGCGCGGCCGTTTAGGTGATCGCTCAAAAAACGACACGTGCACCAGCAATGCTCTATCTGGCGTACCGAATGGTAAATAGTCGAGTTTGCATAAAGGATGATCAACTCCAGGCATCCGGGGGGCGCTCACGAAGTTCCTTCCGTGAGCGCTCTACTCGGCTGGTACTTATTGAAAACCCGCGCTGCGAACGAACGTGAACTGTGCATTGATCGACACGTCCTTGCCGCAACCTATCGGAGCGATAGTTCCCGCTAGTATCTGCTGGTTTTGATCGGGAGCGCGGATATACATGCGGTAGCTTGGCACGGCGGCACTGGCGCTACCACAGAACGGGGTGCTGGCCCGGGTTCCGTGTGAAGCATGTCGGACGCACGCACCGTGGTCTCGGTCAGCATGCGCCGGATCTGATAAGATTCCTTTGACCAGGCGCCCTTGATCGCGTCCCTGACCTGGTTCTGACGCTCGTGGTCTTCGGAGACGGTGAAGGCCATGAGCTCCTCCAGCGTCATGCCGAGCGTCTTGGTGCCGACCTCGGAATTCCAGCAATAGAAGCCCCGGAAATAAAGGTCGGGCGATCCGTCTGGCAGTCGGCCGGCCTCAATCGGATTCATGTCGTCGACCAGGAGCAGGAAGACGTCGCGGTCGGAGGCATAGAGCGTGGTCGTATCCTTGGTGATGTCGACGCGCGGGTTGTAGATCCCGGTCGACCAGTCGAGCACGCCCGGCACCTTCCAGCGGGTGTCGCCCGTGCCGTTGCCGGCGATACGCTGCACCGCCTCGACCAGTTCGTGATCGTAGATGCGGCCGTGGTCCGGGCCAGTGACGGCGCGCAGCTCGACACGGCCAGTATCGGTTTCGAGCGTTTGATCTGCTCAGCCCGATTGGAGGTCAGGCCGTATTGCAGGTTGATGGCGGCAAGTGCGGCTGGGAGCTGCCTGAGATAGGCGGCGGGCGCTCCGACCAGGCTGGCGAGTTGTCCGAAAGACCAGTGCGTCGGCGCGACTGGCGTATCCGCGCCGGGGAGCATCAGCGCCAGCCACTCCGGATCGTTGCGATTGGCCTCGACCTGGATCAGCGCGCTTTCCACCACGCCGGTCCGGCTGCGATCGGCGCGGTCGCGCACCGACTGGGCCAGCTCCGACAGGGAAGGTAGCGCTCGTCTGCCGGACGCGAGAACCATTCGGACGAGACGCGGCCGATCCGCTCGCCACGGCTGACATCCACCTTGTAACCGCCACTCGTGTCACGGCGCGCATCGAGTACTTGCATGTTCATGGGACCAATCTCCACGACGGGCGCGGGAGCCTCTCTCCCAGCTATTCACCCGTCACGGAAACCGATCCGCTCTCTCACTCTGGGGGCGTTGCGGGGATCTCCCCGCTCGAAGGGGTCGGCCGAGACCCAAGGCTCGGACGCAGGGGAAGGCCCTCCCCACCTTCTGGCCGCAGATATCGAACCGAAACGCTCACGCTGCTGGGGGCACTGGCTGAAAATCTTGACTAAGAGGTACAATTAATCATATATGATCGTTTAATAGCAATATTCCATCAAATATGGATGATTGATATGGGTTCTCCCAAGGCGAAGCCAGCACTGGAACGGCTGGGCCAGGATATCCGCAACGCGCGTCTGCGGCGTGGCATCGCCGTGGCGGATCTCGCCGTGCGTGCGGGAACCTCGCCAAGTTCCATCGCCCGCCTTGAACGGGGTGATCCGGGCGTTGCCATCGGAACGCTTGCCGACGTTCTCGTTGTGCTGGGCCTTCTGGAGCGGCTCGCTGACCTGGTCGATATCCGCAAGGACGATCTGGGGCTGGCGCTCGCAGCGGAGCACGGACCGCGCAGGGGCCGCTCCTTCGCGGCAAGGCTGAAAAAGCAGAAGGCTCAGGCGGAGGAGACGCAGGATCGGCAGGACGTTGTGGACCCTGACGGGGCTTCCTTCTGATGGCCGATTTCGTTGCCCATGTCGCGCTTGGGGAAGGCCGCACATCGGTGGGCCAGTTGCGTTTCACCCATGCCGGGCCACGCCAATTCTCGACTTTCGCTTATGGTACCGAATGGATCGAAAACCCGCGCTCCTTCGCCATACAGCCCGATTTCCCTCTTGAGACCGGCCCATTTCACACCTCGGGGCAGCCCGGCAACATGCGCGACGCTTTGGCGGGCGTTTTCGCCGATGCGGCTCCGGACAGTTGGGGACGCAGGCTGCTCGAACGCGCCTATGGCAATGGTCTCAACGAATTCGAGTATCTGACGCTTTCCGACGACACCTGCCGCCAAGGCGCGCTACGCTTTCTGGATGATAAGGGCGAGGTCATTCGCGGCAAGGCAGCGGACGCCGTTCCGCGTCTGGTCGATCTCGAAACCATCACGGCGATCGCGCGAGCCTATGAGCAAGGAAAGGAGATCTCACCCGAGGAAATGCAGGCGCTTGCCGGCGCGGGCGGTTCCGGCGGCGCGCGCCCTAAGGCCAATGTCAGGGACGGCGATGTGCTGTGGCTGGCGAAGTTCACCTCGGTCCATGATCAACAGCCGATCGAGCGCGTCGAGATCGCGACGCTCCGCTTGGCGGCAGCCTGCGGTATCCGCACCCCCGAGGCACGGTTGGAACTCTCAGACACGCCGTTTCCAGTTGCTCTGATCCAGCGGTTCGACCGACGCGGGGCCGCACGAATTCCCTACATCTCCGCGCGCACTGCGCTCGGCAAGACAGGGGCGGAACTGGGCTCTTATACCGAGATCGTCGATTTCATGCGGGCTTATTCACCCGATCCTTCTGACGATTTCCGCGAACTCTACCGGCGTCTGATTTTCACAATCTTGGTGTCCAACAAGGACGATCACCTGAAGAACCACGGCTTCCTCTATGTGGGGGCAGGTCAGTGGCGCTTGTCGCCGATGTTCGACGTGAACCCGGCGCCGGATCGCAACCCGCATCTTGAGACGGCAATTCTTGAGGGCGGAGCCCATGATCGGTCGATCAACCTCGCACTGGAAGCCTGCGCGTTTTTCGAGATCCCCGAGGCCGAGGCACGGGAGATGATCCGGACAATGGCGCAGCGCGTTTCGGACGGATGGCGGGAAGCCTTCAGACAGGTTGGCGTTTCTGGCGCGCTGGCCCGCGACTATGAGGCTGCATTCGTCGGCGCTGAAATAGAAACAGCCCGAACTTTTTAAGTCATATTTGGGAAGTTATCGCAGATTATTCGTCAAATATGATTTTATCATAATCGATCCCTCATGAAGTATGTTGCGCCGCTTCGGTGGTTACCGGCTTGCCACGGATGATCCCTTGAAGCCCCGTGGTCCTCATGAGCCGTGCCACCGTGCAGCGGGCAACATCGAAGCCCTCACGCTGCAATTGCCGCCAGACCTTGCGAACCCATAGACCCGGAAGTTCTCCTCTAAGACACGGCGGATCTCGACCTTCAGGTTGAAATCGGCTCCGGGATAAAGGTTGACTTGCCGCTTCACACCGGCCAGCTTTTTCTGATCATGCCTAGCAATTTTGAGTTTTGATAGGCATAGTGTGCCAAGCAAAAACAGAAAGCGATAGGCATGACCCCACTCAGCAGCATCGCAATGAGCGCATACACCGATCTGGTGCGGCTCCTGAAGGACGATGCTGTGTCGGGCGTCGAGGGCAAACCGACCCTGAAACAGCGCGGCGACAAGGCTTACTGGTACGCTGCACGCCGCATCGGATCAGAGATGCGTTTCTTCTACATCGGCGAAGACAGTGACGGAACCCGTGCACGCATCGACCGCATCGAGGCACTGCATGCGACAGCGAAGGAGCGGCGGGCTGAGCGCTCACGGCTGGTCCGTCTGCTGCGGGCGGAGGGCATAACACCAACCGACCGGGCGACCGGCTCCATCCTGTCTGCCATGGCAGACGCGGGGACGTTTCGGCTAGGCGGCACAATCGTCGGTACAAATGCGTTTCGCCTTTATGAAGGTGAGCTTGGCATCCGCCTGCCCTTGGGCGGGATGGCGAACACCGGCGACATCGCCCAATTCGAGAAGCTCAGTGTCGCTCTGGAGGATCAGGTCGACCCGGGATTGGCCGAGACGTTCTCGGCGCTCAAGTTTGCCCCCCTGCCCGGGCTCGTCCTGGGGCGCACGTGGCGCTGGGCGCAGGGCGGTAGCGGCCAGTTGGTCGAGTTCCTCACCCCAGCGTTCGGTGAGGAAACCATTCGCGAACTGCCTGCACTAGGCGTCAGCGCTCAGGCACTGAACTACCTCAATTTTCTAATCGCCGAACCGATCCACGCAGCGGCCATCTATAGATCCGGCGTCCTAGTACAGATACCTCGCCCCGAGAGGTACGCGATCCACAAGCTGATCATCGCTGATCGGCGTCGCGATGGTGCCGGTAGCTTGAAAGCGTCGAAGGACCGGGAGCAGGCGGCGTTTCTTATTGAGGCGATGGCCGAAGACCGCCCCGACGACCTGCGCCGGGCCTATGCCACAGCAATGGACGTTGGCCCTCGCTGGCGCGAACACATAGCGAATTCGCTGAAGCGCATGCATAACACGATGAACACCCTGAACAGTATTTAGTAGCCACTGGCGCACAGGGATGTTCTGCGATGGATGCATTGCGCTGCTCCATGATTTAGGTCGCGTAGTGAAAAACGCCGTTGGGCCGGGGCGATTGACCTGGCCGCTTTCACGACCCCAAGTCAGTCTTTCACACCGGATTTCGGGGCACTCGAAACCTGCCGTTCATTCAGCACTTGCTTTCGGCTTAAGCGGGGCCGATTCCAGGCGGACCGCTTCCAAACGCCGACGGTGGGAAAGCCGATGCGCGAGATCATGAACGCCATCTTTTACGTGCTGCGAGGTGGGATCGCCTGGCGGCTTCTGCCCAGGGACTTCCCGCCGATGACTACGGTCTATGGCTGGTTTCTGCGCTTTCGCCGCGAGAGCCTGTTCCAGATCATCAATCACTGCCTTGTCATGGTCGATCGCGAGCGAACGGGGCGGAAGGCCAGTCCTTCGGCGGCGGCGATCGACAGCCAAAGCGTAAAGACCGTCGAGGCCGGTGGTCCCAGGGGCTGCGACGCGGGCAAGAAAATCAAGGGGTGTAGCGCGCGCGCTAGACGCCAACCCGTTCGCGCATTTCCCTGACTTTCGCCCATTCGTCACCGGGCATGCGGTCGATCAATTCCTCCATCACTCTGGCAAAGGCGGCCTTGAGAGCATCATCGGTCTCGGCATTCCGGGCAAGAAGCGCCGTCTGCGTAAGACGATCACCAACGCGGTGGAGGATTTCCGGCGGTTTTTAACAACGGGATCTGGCCGGCTTTGCGTGGTGTTTCAAGGCGCTTGGAGCGTCGCCTGCGGGCACTGCGTCTAATGCCCTGCGTCTGGCTGCTGCGGCCTCGGGAAGGTGTGACGTGCCTTCGGCCACGGCCATTTCGATGAGATAGACAAGGAACCCGTGGCCTTGCTGATCGGCGACGAAGCGGGCGACCTTCAAGTGTTCGATCACATAGCTCATTTGGGCGTCTGCGGGATTTGAACTTCTGTCCATGGTTTCCTCCAATCGCCTCCAAGAAATGCCATTTTTGACAATGGTTGTTGATGGCTTTCACGCTTGGCGAGCGGGCCTTCATTCAAATGGTCTGATCGGCAGCAACGCGGATTGGAGGGGGCTTCTGCGCATCCGGAAAACGCAGTTACCTTATCCAAGATGGCGCCGTAGGTCGAACCTGCCGTTTACGATCGGTTTCCATGGCATCTGGATGGCAGAAACGGCCCGGCAGGAAGCGAAGGTTCAGCTTGGCCGTGTGGCCCAGGGTGGTCGTCCCAAGAAGGCAGGCACCACCGTCAGCGGGCACGGTTACGAGCAAGTATATCCATACGCTCGATACGGCCCTGATCATGGCCGCCGGCACGATTTCCGGTTGCATTCCAGGATTGCCCAACGGGTTCGAATTCAAGCAGACCGCCTATGCGCTGGACCGCGATTCCCGCCGCCTGATCGGCACAGAAAGTCATAAGACAAGCTTCGACCGTTTCTGTTACGCCGTTCGGCGCGGGGTGAGCAACCAGTGGAGGCGCGGAGCCTTCGATTTGCGGAGCGCTTGAGCCGGTTGCGGTGAGTATCTCGGCGTAGGCCGCCGGGGTCTGGTAGCCGAGCGAGGAGTGGGGACGCCAGTGTCGTATCGATGGTTTCCTGCTCAGCTTGTCCTGGACGTGACGGTCCAGGTGTCTGAGCTGAACCAGCTGCCGTGTTGCTACCCGCTCTGTATTAGATCCCGGTGACACCGATTTATTGCAGTTTGCGCGTGTGATCGTGCTTCGGCGTATCTAAAGGCTATAAGAGATTCAGGTGGTTTCGGTGATTGTTTCCTGACTTTGGCAAGAAGGTCAGGACGAAATCAGATGAAGCTGCGTCACAATATTTATCTCGACAAGAAGACGAGCGACAAGCTGAGCGCGTTGGCGGGCAAGCCTGGTGACAGCAAGTCTTCCATTATCGTACAGGCGATTCATCATTTTGCCCGTCACCGGGATGCGCCGTTTCTGAGCGAGGCTTTGGCGTCGCGGCTTGACCGCCTGACGCGCGAGAACGCGCGTGCTCGGCGCGATCTGGAGGTTTTGACCGAGGCGCTGGCCTTTTTCGTCAGGCTCTATCTGATGTTCAACGCGCATACCCCGGTTCCAGATCATGCGACGCGGGCGCTGGCGCGCGAACGCTATCGAAAATTCATCGATCAGGTTGCCCGTCAGGTTGCCACTGGCGTGTCGTCGTTCACGCCCGAGGAGGGGGAGGAGCAGGGCGCTCCTGACGCAGCTGCTGCTTGTGGCAAGGAGGGGGCCTCGTGAGCGGGGTCGCAGAAGACCGCCGCCGCGCCATGCTGAAGACGGCGATGGGGCCGGCCATTGGCGAAGCACTTGGTGATCCTGCGATCATCGAGGTGATGGTCAATCCTGACGGGCGGCTTTGGGTTGACCGGTTGGGTGCGGGCCGCGGCGACACGGGCGTGTGCATCCATCCGTCCGAGACCGAGCGCATCATTCGCCTTGTGGCCTCTCACATTCGCACCGAGGTGCATGCGGACAATCCGATTGTCAGCGCCGAGTTGCCGCCGCGGGCAAATGGATTGGGCGGTGAGCGTTTCGAGGGGATCTTGCCGCCGGTGTCGAAGGCACCGTGTTTTGCCGTTCGCAAGCCGGCGGCGCGCATCTTCACATTGACTGACTATGTCCAGGCTCAGGTCATGGGCCCGGATCAGGCGGCCTGCCTTCGCGCGGCGGTGGCAGGGCGGAAGAACATCTTGGTTGCCGGTGGCACGTCCAGCGGCAAGACGACGCTTGCCAATGCCTTGCTGGCGGAGGTGGCCGGCTGTGACGAGCGGGTGATTTTGATCGAGGACACGCGCGAACTGCAATGCGCGGCCCGGGACTGTGTGAGTTTGCGCACGCGCGCAGATGTTGTTTGCCTGGCGGATCTTGTGCGCTCGACGCTGCGTCTGCGTCCTGATCGCATCATTGTCGGCGAGGTTCGCGGCGCTGAAGCGCTTGACATGCTGAAGGCCTGGAACACGGGCCATCCCGGCGGCATTGCAACGGTTCATGCCAATTCGGCCCGTTCGGCGCTTTTTCGGCTGGAGCAGCTTGTTCAAGAGAGCGTCAGCGTGGTGCCGCCTCGCCTGATCTGCGAGGCGATCGACCTTGTGGTCTTCATGTCGGGACGCGGGTCCGGGCGGCGTGTGGAGACCATCGCTGCCGTTGCGGGTCTGGACCCCAATGGCGGCTACGCGCTCACGCCGCTGTGTCTTTCCCATTCTCAATCGTCTTGAAGAAAGGTGTCGTCATGCTCGCATGGCCAAAGCCTGTTCGCCTGTTGGCGATACGGCCCCGATTGTTGCTCGCATCCATGATCATTGTCCTGCTGACGACGCCGGCCTATGCGGCGGGCTCGGGCATGCCCTGGGAGGAGCCGCTCCAGCGCATTCTTGAATCGGTGCAAGGGCCGGTGGCCAAGATCATCGCGGTGATCATCATCATTGTCACGGGTCTCACGCTTGCGTTTGGCGAGACGTCGGGCGGGTTTCGCCGGCTGATCCAGATCGTCTTTGGTTTGTCGATCGCCTTTGCGGCCAGTTCCTTCTTCCTGTCGTTTTTCTCGTTTGGCGGCGGGGTGCTGGTGTGATGGGAGATGGACGCGAGATTGAAGGGTTCGAGGTGCCCGTCCACCGCTCCTTGACGGAGCCGATCCTGCTGGGCGGCGCGCCGCGGGCAGTTGCCATCCTCAACGGCACGCTGGCGGCCGCCATTGGCCTTGGTTTGCAGCAATGGATTGCCGGTCTTGTCTGGTTTGTCGCCGGGCACACGCTGGCTGTCTTTGCTGCCAAGCGGGATGCGGATTTCCTGGTGGTGCTTGTCCGCCATCTGCGTCAGAGGGGGTGGTGGCGATGCTGAACCTCACCGAGTACCGCAACAAGCTCGATCGCCTTGCGGACCTGGTACCCTGGGCGGCACTGGTGGCTCCTGGCATTGTTCTCAATAAGGATGGCAGTTTCCAGCGCAGTTTCCGCTTTCGCGGTCCTGACCTTGAAAGCGCGACGCAGGCTGAACTGGTGGGGGTGTGCGCGCGCGCCAACAATGCCTTGAAACGTCTTGGGTCGGGCTGGGCGCTGTTTTTTGAAGCCGAGCGTGTGGAGGCGCAGGACTATCCGCTCTCGCAATTTCCCGATGCGGCTTCATGGCTTGTCGACGAGGAGCGTCGTGCCGCTTTCGAGGAGGCCCGGCAGGGTCGCTGTTTCGAAAACCGCTGTCATCTGACCTTGTTGTACATGCCGCCTGCGGATGCGCAGGCGCGCACGCAGAGCGCGCTTGTGGAGTCGGACCACCAGGGGGTGGAGAGGGACTGGCGGCAGGAGCTTGAGCGGTTCCGCGAGGAAACCGACCGGGTTCTGGATCTGCTTGGCGGTTTCCTGCCGCAGATCGAGGCGCTTGATGATGGCGAGACTCTGACATTCCTGCATGGAACGGTGTCCACCAAGCGCCACCGGGTTGGTGTGCCTGAGATCCCCATGTATCTCGACGGGGTTCTGGCGGACACGCCTTTGAGCGGCGGTCTGGAGCCGATGCTGGGCGATTGCCATCTGCGGACGCTGACGATCCTGGGTTTTCCCAATGTGACGCGGCCGGGCATTCTCGATGCGTTGAACCATCAGGATTTTGCCTATCGCTGGGTGACGCGATTCATTGCGCTCGACAAGGTGGCGGCGACCCGGCAGCTGACGCGGCTGCGTCGGCAATGGTTTGCCAAGCGCAAGTCGATCATGGCGATCTTGCGGGAGGTTGTCACCAATGAGGCGACGCCGTTGCTGGACAGCGACGCCGACAACAAGGCGCTGGATGCCGATGCGGCTTTGCAGGCGCTTGGCGGGGATCATGTCGGCTTTGGCTATCTCACCACCACGCTCACGGTTTGGGACAGGGATCGTGATATGGCGCAGGACAAGGCGCGCGCTGTCGAGCGAGTTGTGGGTGACCTGGGCTTCACCTGCATTCGCGAGAGCGTCAATGCGGTTGAGGCCTGGTTGGGCAGTTTGCCCGGACAGGTCTATGCCAATATTCGCCAACCGCTTGTCCATACGCTGAACCTGGCGCATTTGATGCCGCTGTCGGCGGTTTGGGCGGGGCCGTCCGGCAATGCCCATCTTGATGGTCCACCGCTCCTTCATGCGCAGACGTCGGGTTCGACGCCTTTCCGTCTGTCCAGTCATATCGGCGATGTGGGCCATATGCTGGTGGTTGGTCCGACGGGAGCGGGCAAGTCGGTGCTGCTGGCGCTGATTGCGCTTCAGTTCCGGCGTTACCGCGATGCGCAGGTCTATGTCTTCGACAAGGGCAATTCGGCCCGTGCGGCCGTGCTTGCCTGTGGCGGTGTGCATCACGCGCTGGGCGCTGCGGCGGATGAGCAAGCCAATCCCTTTGCCTTTCAGCCGCTGCGCCACATTGATGATCCTGCCAGGCGAAGCTGGGCGGCGGAATGGATCGCAGCCTTGCTTGCCCATGAGAAGGTGGATGTCACGCCGCAGGTGAAGGAGGCGGTCTGGTCGGCCTTGGGCAGTCTGGCTGAGGCCCCGGCCGGGGAAAGAACGCTGACGGGGCTTTCCGTCCTTGTCCAGGCGAATGCGCTCAAGGCTGCGCTCCAGCCCTATACGCTGGAAGGTCCTTTCGGCCGGTTGCTGGATGCGGCCGAGGACCGGCTGGCGCTCGCCGATGTGCAATGTTTCGAGACCGAGGAGCTGATGCATCAAGCCGGCGTGGTGCTGCCGGTGCTCACCTATCTCTTTCATCGGCTGGAAGAACGGTTTGACGGGCGGCCGACGCTGCTCATTCTCGATGAGGCCTGGGTCTATCTCGACAATCCGCTTTTTGCCGCGCGCATTCGCGAATGGCTGAAAGTGTTGAGGAAGCGCAATGTTGCGGTGATCTTCGCCACCCAGTCGCTGGCCGACATTGCCGAGAGCTCTGTTGCACCGGCCATTATCGAATCCTGTCCGCAGCGCATCTTTTTGCCCAATGACCGGGCCATCGAGCCGCAGGCGCGGGCGGTTTACGACCGGTTTGGTCTCAATCAGCGGCAGATCGAGCTGATCGCGCAGGCGACACCGAAGCGGCACTACTACCTGCAGTCGCGGCGCGGCAACCGGCTGTTCGAGCTGGGTCTTGGCCCTGTTGCCCTGGCGCTTTGTGGTGCCTCCGATCCGGACAGTCAGACGCTGATCGATGCGCTTGTCAGCCGCCATGGTGACGGAGCGTTTCTGCCCGAGTTCCTGCGCGCGCGCGGTCTCGACTGGGCGGCTGATCTGAGCTTGCGATTTTCACAAGAGCCAAGGGAGCAGCTTTCATGAAACGCATATCTTTCGCAGGACTTGTCGTGCTCGCGCTTGTCATCGCGGCGCCGCGGGCAGGGCAGGCGGCCTGGCCGGTATTCGATGCATCCAGCTATGCCCAGAACGTGCTGCAGGCGTCACGTGCGCTGGAGCAGATCAACAATCAGATCCGTCAGCTGCAGAACCAGGCCAGCATGCTGCAGAACATGGCGCGCAACCTGGAGCGTCTGGATTTTTCCTCGCTTGGCCAGCTTCAAGGGGCGTTGAACCGGATCGACGGGTTGATGATCCAGGCCGAGGGCCTGAGCTTTGATCTGACGCAGCTCGAGGGCCAGTGGCAGCAGGATTACCCGCAGAACTATGACGAGGGTCTTGGGGCGGGGGAAATGGCGGCGGCGGCGCGTGAGCGCTGGCAAGGTGCGATGAGCGCGTTTCGCCAGACCATGCGTGTGCAGGCACAGATCGTGGAGAATGTGCGGGCGGACAAGGGGCTGCTTTCCGATCTTGTCATGCACAGCAATGGCGCGGTTGGCGCCTTGCAGGCGCGGCAGGCCGCCACTCAGTTGATGGCCCTGTCTGCCAAGCAGCAGATGCAGATCCAGACGCTGTTGGCGACGCAGTTCCGGGCGCAAGCGGCTGACGCGGCGCGCAAGGGGCAGGCGGAAGAAGCTGCGCGCGCTGCAACGCGGCGGTTCCTTGGCTCTGGCAAGGCCTATTCCGGCAATTGAGGAGCAGGGGGCCTGGCGATGAATGATCTTGGCATTATCGACCAGTTCATGGAGACGTTCGGCCGCTACATCGACAGTGGCTTCGGGCTTCTTGCTGGCGATGTGGCGTTTCTGAGCACGATCCTGATTGGCATTGACGTCACGCTTGCCGGGCTGTTCTGGGCCTTGGGGGGCGAAGACAACGTACTTGGGCGCCTCATCCGCAAGGTTCTGTTTGTTGGCGCATTTGCCTTCATTCTCAACAACTTCAAGCAGCTTGCTGAGATTGTGTATGGATCGTTTTCCGGACTTGGCCTGCAGGCTGCGCCGGGCGGGTTGCAGGCGAGTGATCTGTTGCGCCCTGGCAAGATCGCGGCGACGGGATATGAGGCGGCGTATCCGCTGCTTGAGCAGGCGAGTGATCTGGTCGGGTTTCCGGAGATTTTCGGCAATGCGTTGACGGTGACCGTGCTGCTTCTGGCTTGGTTCTTGTGTCTGTTCGCCTTCTTCGTGTTGGCGATCCAGCTGTTCATCACGGTGCTGGAGTTCAAGCTGACCACGCTTGCCGGTTTTGTTCTGGTGCCTTTCGCGCTGTGGAACAGGTCGGCATTCCTGGCGGAGCGGGTGCTTGGCAATGTGGTGTCTTCGGGCGTCAAGGTGATGGTGCTTGCGGTTGTCGTCGGCATTGGCTCGACGCTCTTTGCCACATTTACCGGCGGCCTGCAGGGCGAGCCCGACCTTGCCGCTGCCATGTCGCAGGTTCTGGGGGCTTTGGCGCTGCTTGGCCTTGGCATTTTTGGTCCCGCCATCGCCTCGGGGCTGGTTTCCGGGGCGCCGCAACTGGGCGCGGGGGCTGCACTTGGGGCAGGTGGCGCGGCGGTGGGGGCGACATTGCTTGCAGGTGGGGCGGCATATGCGGGCACGCGCCTGGCGGCTGGCGGAGGTCTTGGCGCCATCCGTGCGGGCACGATGATGGGCTCGGCCGTGTCGTCTGCCTATCAGTTGGGACAGATCGGGGCTGGGGTGTCCGGCACAGCGGGCGTTGCAGCTGGGCTTAGCGGGGTGGCGCGCGCTGCGGGCGGCGCATCGGTTCAGGCCGCGCGCATGCAGCGTGATCGGGTGACCAGGCCCCTGGCAGCCAGTGCAGAGGCGGGCGCGCATGGTGCCTGGCGGGCCACTGGTGGTGCGCCGATGGCATCGGCACATGGGGCGCGATCGTCTGGTTCCCAGGAATTTTCCGGATCGCGGTCGGCGGAGCCTGTGCCTGGTTGGGCAACGCGGCTGCGGTCTGATCAGGCGAGCCGTGCGCGTCGGCATCTGGCGGTTCAGGCGATCAGGGACGGTGACCGACCTGGTCACGGCGCCACGCCTTCTCTCACTGACAAGGACGAGTGATCCATGTTCTTCAAGCGATCGATTGAGCGGTATGGCAAGACACCGGAGCCAGAGACGCCTTACAGCCGGGCGGGTCAGCTCTGGGATGAGCGGATTGGCACGGCCCGTGTTCAGGCGCGCAACTGGCGGCTGATGGCGTTTTGCTGTCTGGTGCTCAGCGCGGGGCTTTCCGGCGGCTTGCTTTGGCAATCCCTGCAGGGCCGCATCACGCCTTATGTGGTGGAGGTGGACAGGTTCGGGGAGGCGCGTGCTGTTGCCCCTGCGATCCAGAACTACCGGCCGGCGGATGCTCAAATTGCCTGGCATCTGGCGCGGTTCATCACGCACATCCGGTCCGTGTCGACCGATCCGGTGCTGGTTCGCCAGAACTGGCTTGGGGCTTACGACTTTGTCACGGGCCGGGCTGCACTTTTTCTCAATGAGCATGCCCGCGCGCAGGATCCTTTTGGCCAGATCGGGACCCGCAGTGTTTCGGTTCAGGTCACGAGTGTGGTGCGGGCGTCGAAGACATCCTTTCAGGTCAAGTGGACCGAGAAGGTTTTCGAACGCGGCAGTCTTGCTGCGACGTCCCGCTGGACGGCGATCCTGACGGTTGCGCTCCGTCCTCCACGCAGCGCCGAACAGCTTCGCAAGAACCCGCTTGGCCTTTTCGTCAATGCGATTGACTGGTCGCGCGAGCTGGACACGGCCGCGCCTCAACTTCCCAAGGAGACGGCTCAATGACGAGGAATATCTTGTGTGTCGCAGCTTCGGTTCTGGTCCTTGCGGCCTGTTCGAAGAAGCAGCTGCCGCCTGAGATCCGCTACGACGCGGAGGATTTTACGGCTGCGGCGGTCGAGAAGGCGCCGGAACGGCCGGTCAAGATTGTCGAGATGCCGAGGGTCTTGCCGCTGCCCGGTCAGCTTCAGCCCAAGCCTGGAAAGCTGACCAGGGACAAGCGCAAGCCCACGCGGCGGGTGGAGGATGCCAACAAGGCGGCGACGCAGGAGCCGTCAAAGCACGGCTATGTCAACGCGATCCAGGTCTATCCATATACGCCGGGTGCGCTTTACCGGCTCTATGCCGCCCCTGAGCGGGTGAGTGACATTGCCTTGCAGCCGGGCGAGGAGCTGACCTCGGTCTCGGCGGGCGACACGGTGCGCTGGGTGATTGGCGATACGGTGAGCGGCACGGGCAAGGCGAAGCGCGTTCATGTGCTGGTCAAGCCGTTTGCGCCGGGATTGAAAACCAATCTCGTCATCACCACGGATCGCAGAGCCTATCACCTGCAGCTTGAAAGCACGCAGAAGACAGCGATGGCGGCGATTTCCTGGACCTATCCGTCAGATCAGCTCACGGCGCTCAAGCGCCGCAATGTGGCTGCCGAAGCGGCCTTGCCGGCGGCATCCAATGTTGCGCTCGACAAGCTCCGCTTCCGCTATCGGATGAGCGGTGACACGCCTGCCTGGAGGCCTGTGAGGGTTTTCGACGATGGCCGGAAGGTCTTTATCGAGTTCCCGCGCCGCATTGATCAGGGGGTGGCGCCGCCGCTGTTTGTTGTGAGCGCGGATGGTGGCAACGAGCTCGTCAACTACCGCATGCGCGGCAATTACTACATTGTCGATCGGCTTTTTGCCGCTGCCGAGCTGCGGCTTGGCAGCAAGCCGCAACAGGTTGTGCGCATTTCCCGAAGCGATGGCTTGCGTCCGCGCGCGGGGCTGTTTTCGCGCAAGGACGGTGAGGGGAGGGATGGATGAGCGACACCACCGCCTCGTCACCGAAGCCGTCGGCATCGTTCAAACCCGATGCTGGCAAGCTTGATCCTGGCACGCTCGGTCTGCGGGCTGCACCGCGTCAGATTGTCCGGTTCAGGCGCGGCCTGGTCATTGGAATGATCGCCCTGGGAGCTGGGGCGATCCTGGGGGCCACGATCATGGCTTTGCAGGGACCTATGTTCCGCATGCGCGATCAGGTTGAGGAGCTTTACAAGGATGCCGGCACACCGGCACCTGATGGCCTGGCGGCATTGCCGCGGGATTATTCCCAGATCAAGAGCGACCCGCCTCGGCTCGGGCCGCCTTTGCCTGGCGATCTTGGCCGACCGATTGTCGAGCGTCGCAAGCAGCTTGGGATCGGGCCGGGGGGTGAGGAGATCTCGCGTGAGCAGCAAAGGCTTGCGGAACAGGCGCTTCAGGCGAAGGAGTCCGAGGTTTTCTTTCGCATCGAGGCGCGCCCGTCCGCGTCAGGTGGTGCAGATCCGCAGGCGGTATCACAGCCGCAATTGACGGGACTTGAGGCGCAGGCGAGCCCCGATCCTGTGGGGCTTGGCCTGGACGGAGATCCCAACGGCCAGCAGCGCAAGCTTGAGTTTCTTGGCAAGCGCGATGGGGGCGGCATTTACAATCCCCATTCGCTTCGAACGCCAGCGTCGGCTCATCAGGTGATGGCGGGCAGTGTGATCGCCGCAAGCCTGATGACGGGCATCAATTCGGACTTGCCGGGCCAGGTCCTCGCTCAGGTCACGGAGAATGTCTATGACACGGTGACAGGCCGCACGCTGCTGATCCCGCAAGGGGCGCGTCTGATTGGGACCTATGACAGTGTCGTTGCTTTTGGGCAGTCGCGGGCTCTGCTTGTCTGGCAACGCATCATTCTGCCTGACGGGTCCTCGATCGAGATCGACAATCTCCCTGCCACCGACATGGCCGGTTATGCCGGGCTTGAGGATGAGGTGGATTTTCACACTTGGCGATTGGTCAAGGGGGTTGCGCTTGCCACCTTGCTTGGGGTTGGCACGGAGCTGAGCCTGGGCGGCGAGGAGAGCGAATTGGTGCGGGCTGTTCGCGAAGCCACGCAAACGAATGTCAGCCGCGCTGGGCAGCGCATCACGGAGAAGTCCCTGGACATCCAGCCGACCATCAAGATCCGTCCGGGCTGGCCGCTCAAGGTCATTGTTCGCAAGGATCTGGTCTTGCGTCCCTATCGCGGGTGAAAGGGGGGATCATGGCCAAGTTGAAACTCGCCAGGCTGCCGGACCGAACACCGGCGAAGATCACGATTTCGGTGGGGTCGGAACTGGGCAGGGGCTTGGCGATTGTGCGGCGCTGCATCAGGTGATTGATGAGGAGAGGGAATCGGTTGCCGAGTTCATTTCGTTGATGCTGGAGGCCTTTTTGGAGGGAGATCGTGCCTTTGCAAGGGCGCGCAAGACGGCCGCACCGGTCAAGCCGGCCGATCGGTTTGCGGGGTCTTGTGAGGCTGGCGGGCGTCAGCTGGCACAAGGTGAGGCGCGATCAAACTGGAGGGGTGATTCTTCGTAAAGGGACGTGCTGCTGTTGTTTGGTGAGGGCGATCTGTTGTCGCCGCGGTCTTGTCAACGCATGAGGGGCGCGGCCTGTCTGCAGGTGACGTGATATCTGGCGGTCATCTTCGCCTGGTAGTGTAGGTTGGCTTGCTGCGCTGGATTCATTTGGGATATCGGGGCGGGGCAGCGGTCTTGCCTCACCTCTGGTTGAACGGTGCCGTTTGCTATATAGCGGGAGTGGGATGGGCTGACCTGTCCCGTGAACCTGGCGGAACGTCATGAATTTTCCAATTTTTCAACAAATTGCTATTGAATGAGTTTGCAAAGCGTAACTGGTCGACTCTCTGATGGTGACGGAGCCTATGTCTGACAAAGCTGACGTGAAGCTTGCCGAGCCTGAAAAGAGCAAGGCCGCTGCACCGCAACCGAAGAATGAGGTTGCCGAGGCGAAGAGCGCGAAAGAGGTCAAGGAGACGAAGGAGCAGCGGGTTATTCCGCTGCGCATCGATCGTGCTGCGGCGGCGATCGCGCGCAAGACCGATCTGAACATCCGGCCGCGTCAGCTGCGTCGTGCGCTTTTGAAACTGTCCTTTGCGGTATGCGTATTGCTGCCCAGCCTTCTGGGCGGGTTGTATTTCTTCGTGATTGCCTCCGAGCGCTATGCGGCGCGTGCGAGTTTTGCGGTTCGCAGCATGGACAGCGTGCCCTCTGGCGGTGATTTTCTCGGCGCGATTGCTGGTTTGTCGAGCGTCGGGACGACCACGACGGATTCTTATATCGTGCTTGAGTATCTGAAAAGCCGGGAGCTTATCGACAAGATTCAGGCTGATTTTGATCTGCGTGAAGCGTTCAGCAAGAGCAGTATCGATTTTCTGTACCGGCTTGATGCGGGCGCGCCGATCGAGGATGTGGTCGCGTATTGGGACTGGATGATCACGGCATCTTACGACAACACCTCGGCCATCTTGAACTTCGAGGTTGAGGCGTTCTCGGCGCAGGATGCGAAGGCGATCGCGACTTTGATCGTTGCTTATTGTCAGGAGCTCATCAATCAGCTGTCGGAGCAGGCGCGCAAGGATGCGGTGCGCTTTGCGCAAAAGGAAGTGGCAACGGCTGAGGTCAGGTTGAAGGTGATCCGGGACGAGATGCGCAAGTTCCGATCTTCCTCGAGCGCGGTGGATCCGACGGCGTCCGCGGCGGCCCAGGTGCAGCTTGTGGCGGGTATCGAGACGCAGCTGATCGAGCTCAGGGCCCGGCTTGGCACATTGTTGGCCTCGCTTGATGAGGATTCCCTGCCGGTGGTTCAGCTTCGCAAGCAGATTTCCTCTTTGGAAACGCAGCTGATCGAGAAGCAGACGGAAGTGAACGGGGAAGGGGAGGATTCCACCCGGATCGGCAGGGGCTTGTCGAGCCTGCTTGCCGATTATGAGAAGCTGCAAGTGGATATGGAGTTTGCGCAAAAGGCCTATGCCACGTCACTGTCATCGCTTGAGCGGGCGCGCGCTGAGGCGGACCGTCAGCAGCGGTTTCTGGCCGTGTTTGCCTCTCCGAGCACGCCGGAGATTGCCATCTATCCGTATCGGGTGATCAACACGTTCCTGGTGTTCATTTCGGCGTTGATCCTGTGGAGCATTGGCGTGCTCCTGGCCTATTCCATTCGCGATCACATGCGATGACGAGACCTCTGGCGGAAACGGGGCGAGACTGCTGGAGCGCATCTGACGGGCTTGACCGGGCTGACTGATGTCTATGGCGATGGACAAGGTGGAGAACCCGTTCCGCGTCAAGGCGCGGGTTATCGCGGCGCTTGTGCTGCGCGAGTCCCGGGTCACGTTCGGCTCGGTCAAGATGGGGTATTTCTGGGCGATCTTTGAGCCGGTGCTCGGAACGGCGCTTCTGACCCTGATCTTTTCCTTTGTGACCCGCCATCCGCCGATTGGTACGAGCTTTCCGCTGTTTTTCGCCACGGGCATCCTGACGTTCCAGCTCTATCAGAAGCTCTCGAGCTCCCTGATGGCGGTGTTTGAGGCCAATCGCGGCTTGATGGCCTATCCGCTTGTCAAGGAGACGGATGTTGTCATTGCGCGCTTTCTGCTGATCGTGATGACCTATCTGTTCATCTTCATCATCTTCTTTGCAGGCTTGATCTTGATCGGGGAGGCAGGTTTTCCGCGGCGCCTTGATCAGGTGATCTTCGCCATTGCCGCGATGGCGCTGCTGGGGCTGGGAGCGGGGCTTACCAATGCGATCATCTTCCTGCTTTGGCCGACCTGGCGGCGCATTGAAGCGGTGATCACAAGGCCCTTGTTTTTCATATCGGGAATCTTTTTCATTCCCGACCTGTTTCCGCCGCATATTCGCTATTGGCTGTCCTGGAACCCGATGCTGCACGCGATTGATTGGGTGCGCGTAGGATACTATCCCAATTATCGCAGTTCGACATTGGATCTGGGCTATCTGTGGCTTTACATCGGGATCTTGCTGGTGGTCGCGTTCGGCGCAGAGCGCCTTTACCGCAAACATCAGTATTAGGTGGATTGGGATGATCGGCTTCCGAAATGTCCGAAAGACCTATCGCCTGAGTGGCATCCGCAAGGTTGTGATCGACAATCTCAGCCTGGACCTGCCGTCGGATCGCAATATTGCGATACTGGGCCGCAATGGTGCGGGCAAATCGACCTTGATGCGGCTGATTGCCGGGGCCGAGCTTCCCGATGAGGGGCGGATCATTCGGCGCGGCAAGGTGTCTTGGCCGCTGGGGTTTGCAGGCGGGTTCAATGGCAGCATGACGGGGATTGAGAATGCCCGCTTTGTGGCACGCATGTATGGCGAGGACACGGAACGAGTGGTGGAGTTTGTCGAGGATTTTTCTGAACTCGGCCAGTCCATGCAGCTGCCGATCAATACCTATTCGAGCGGCATGAAGGCGAGACTTGCCTTTGGCGTGAGCATGGCCATCGACTTTTCCTACTATCTGATCGATGAGATTACTGCGGTTGGGGATGATAGGTTCAAGCGGAAATGCGACGAGGTGTTTCAGAAGAAAATCGAAACATCGAAAATAATCATGATTTCACATAGCATAGCAACAATAAGAAAATTCTGTCAAAGCGGATGCTTCATGGATGATGGGAGGCTATATTATTACGAAGATGTAGAAGCGGCGATTGAAGCACATACTCGCGCTCAATCTTGAAGACGATTCGGTCAATTTGGTTTGATTATGCTATGATCACCCCGGAAGTCCCCGTTCGGGGCGATCCAAAAACGGGGCGCACGTCAGTCACATGTTCAACGGGTGACGTGGTGGACTGAAACTGATCCAGACTTGTCAGGAATGACATTTAGGGTATGCCGCCCTCGGCTGTCGTACCATTCAGCCTTTCCATTGCGCATAGTGGCGTTGAACCGGGTAGCCTGCCGATCGATAGTGACGTCGGACTCAAGTACAATGAGAGTCGCGAACCGGCCCATCATAGTCGGTTCTGCCGCCACCGCCACGGATCCAGACGGCACCAGACTATAGGGTGCGTCAGAGGTCCAGCCCTGTAATTCAGGCTCTTGCTGTCCGCGTACTGGAGGGAGGATGCGTCCGGTGCCAAGGAGGTCGGCGAGCACCAGCGAGGCGCCAGGTTTGGTGCAGCTTTCTGGAGCCTGTCCGCGCAGCAGATTACCTTCTAGGTGAAGGTTCCAGTCGGGCGCGAACTGGAACCATTGCCGGAAATCATGTGGCGCGGTACGATCATGCAGCCAGTCTAGCACCATAAGCCAGTGGCCCGGCGCCATGACCAGTACGCGCCGGTGTCGGATTCGGCGCTCTACAACCATCTCGCAATCGGTAATGGTAAGACCATCTTGCTCTGACGCATGGAGCAATGCTGAGCCGAACGGGCGCACCCGTTTTCGTCGGTAGCTATACCCATCGATCTCAACACAGTTGTGGGCGCGGGTTGACTCGACATAGATTCGTTCGGGATCAGAATACCAGAAGCCCTGTTTGAACAAATCAGAGCGGGGCTCTGTCCTGCCGGCGTAAGCATAGCGGCCAGGATCGATCAGGATTTCACGGCCGCGATCATACCAAACAAAGGCTAGGTGATCGGCGTGCTTGTGTGTGGCAGAATGATGACCAGCAATTTGAGCAAGATAGGAACTGTTCTGAGCTTCCGGTGCGCCGTGCGCAAAACGCGCAAATGCATAGCCTGAGGCCTTCATTTCCTTGACGCCATTGGCTGGTGGTGTTCCGAGTACCCCCCCCGACATTTGATGTTGCAGGCCTTCGCTCGCGAACTGTGAAACGAACGGGATGGACCGCACCATGGCCTTTGGATCGGTGTCGCCGATGGGTACGATCACTCCGTTTGGCATAATCATCCAACTTAGCACTTCCTCCATAGCCAAGACACGGTCTTTCAAAGCGGCCTCCGTGAGCAGGCCGCTGGCAGCAGCGCCAACGAAACTCACCATCAGACCGTAGTGATAGCCGGGTGAATGCTCCTTGTGTGCCCCATCGGAGGTGAAATGCTCGTCGAGTAGCTGCAGCAACCGTTCACGCGCCAATGCATATTGGGATGCGCTTTCTGGCATATGAAAGAAGCGGCGAGCGGCAGCGAGTTGACCAAGCGCCTGGTGAATGCCGTGATTGCTATGGGCGCGGAAGAAATGTTCGCGACTGAGCACGGCGTGATGAAACTGAAGCGCTCGCCACAGCGTCTCTATCGTTGCCTCCTCGCTGGCCGGATCTCGCGCTAGCACGTCTAAAAGATAGGCCAACCTGAAGATCCGTCGTCCGACCGCCATGTCATACCAAGCGAAGGTCGATGAATCCGCGATCAGTCGGTCGAGGTGCTCGGCGGCGGTGTCACCGGATATTGGTCTCCAATAGCGGTTGAGCCAATCGAACACAAAATTAGTGGCCAAATTCAGGTAACGTAGATCTCCGAAAACTTTGTGGGCCCGAAGCGCATATCCCACGGGTTCCCAGGCATGCAGATCGCATGCGTGCGGTCTTTGTTGGTCATCGAAGTTGATCGGCGGACGCATGTCGGTGATAAAGTGCCCGGCCTTCTCCCAGCGCCCGCCAAGCATAGCTTCCATCGCGGGTTTGAACTCAGATGACGTTTGCCATGGGTAGCCGAATTCCTCGAGAGGCTCCCAGGACCGGCGAGTGAGCCGACTACGCAATGGCTCCGAAGTCTCTAGGCGCCAGAATGCATCTCCTAGGCCACGTGGATCGATCGCTTCCCTCAGAGGTAGTTCTCCATCCTCAAGCAAAGCGAGGATATCGGCCGTGGTAACAAAATTGTGGCCGGCATTTAGCGCTTCTGTGATGAACCGCTGCAAGCGTTCGACATTTGCAAGCAGGGGCGGCCCGAAGTGATGGCCGTTTTTGATGTCGAGAAGCGACCAAGAGTGCATTACAAGAACAACGATGGCATCCTTGGTAAACTGCCGACCGAAGTGATCGACATACTGGATCATATCGTCATGTGTGGCGAAGTGAGCACTGTTAAAGTTAAAATCAAACGGTCGTGGAATATTCCGGAAGCCGTCGACGACTGACACTGGTATCTCAATCATCCCATTGGGCCAGGAGAACTGCTGAGTTGCAGGCGTGGAAAATGGTTGAGTTGCCCGCGAGCGATTGACAGAACTGTCGATCCTTATGCCATAACGGCACAATTGACGCAGTAAAATCTCATTGAAGCGGTATCCGCCACCGCGAAACGCGAGTGGCTGCACGCCGGTGATCCGTTGGTAATGCGTTACGAGTTCACGAACAACGCACTTTGCTTGATCATCATCTATGACATTTAGATCGCTAGCTGGTGTTGTCCCTGCCGCGTCCCATACTGAACGGGAAAAAAACTCGGTATGTACATGGAGTTGGAGATCATGCCCGCGACAGGCGATATTTGCGGCGACATCGCTCATCGATGTGCCGTACCGATCGATCTCAGCGAGATCGGTGAAGGCGGTGAGCTTAACGCCATGCTCGTCGGCGATGTTCATCATCCGACCAACACCAAAATCTCCAGTGTCGAAACGCCCCCAGATGAGGCGATCCACATGAGCTTCGGGCGCGCGATTGGGCTGCGCTTCAACGTCGACGGTAATCCAGATTTGGGCCATATCTCGCCTGACGACCTAAAAAACTAGGTTCTTAAGTGCAGTCTGAGCCTCTGGCACGCCGAGCTCTGCCGCCCGCTCGAAGCAGGCAGAGGCGCGCTCTGGATCGAAAGCGCTGAAATCGGGCGAAGCGAGAATGACGCCCCGGAAATAGCAGGCATAGCGCCCCTGCTCCTGCGAAGGAGACGACAAATACTCCCATGCCTTCTCAAGGTCTCGAGGTATTCCGACACCAAGTAAATAGGCCGTTCCCAGACGGTACGTTGACACGGTGTCAACTCCACGCGCCAGTACTTTCTGATGTAAATTCAATGCTTCTGTATGTTTACTTTCTGACCAGAGATTTTCAGCGTGCGCCGACAATGCCTTGCTGTCGAACGCAGTTTCTTCAACGCCCGTTGCCGCAGCCCCTGCGTCTTTTTCGGCCGAATGCCAAACCCATTTGCTTCCTGTGATCGGATCGCGACCATAGAAGGTCTTGATCAGGAACCCTTGGTTCATCAATGTCTTCAAAAGACCAACATCTCCTAGTCGTCGAAAGCTGCCAATCTTGTGCCGGTCATAGGCTTCCTGCCCGTACCAACTGGTTATGGTGGCGATGTCAGTATGCTCGACAGTATCTGCGTTAAAGGTCAATGGGTCGCAGAATAGAAAGCGGCCACCGGGTTTCAGCACGCGGTGGATTTCGCCTAGCGCTGCGTCGAGATCGTGCACGCAAGTTAAAACGTAGCTGGCAATAACCGCGTCGTAAGCAGCATTCTCGACATCGGGCATATTGGTAATATCGGCGATGATGTCTGTCTTCAGTTGAGGCTGGATATCACAAGAAACGATATCGAGAATATCACGTTGGGCATAAATTAATTTTTCGGATTTTGATGGGCTGAGCGCCAGAATGTGCTTATCAGCAAGGTCAAACTCTTCTTGTAGAAACGAGTCATATATCTGCACAAAGACGCGTTGCCGCTCGACACTTCCGCATTGCGGACAGCGTGATTTTGGGCGACCATTGTAGTCTTCGAAACGTGAAAGAGGTGTGTGGCATACGGAGCAGCATGGCTCGCCATTTCTGTCCGATGCTGGTGTTTCTGCCCGTGTGGTGGGAGATGACCCGCGCATCTGTGCCGTCGTTTGTACGCCCCGAACACCAGATCTTGCTGAAATAGACTTAACCCGTCCAGTATTTGCGGTCGGCTGGGATACGATCAAGCCTTCTTTGCAGGTCATTGTATCGTATGGCATCATACGGAATGGTGAGGCAGTCCCAGGGGATGCAATTGGTGTCGTGTCCGATATGGCAATGGTCTCGATAGGAACGATTGGCCCGCTCTCGCATCGACCTGCGGCGACAAGGTCGAGCGCCTGCGCACAAGTGATGACCTCGACCCCGGCCGGTCTCAAGCGCGAGACGAACTCCTCAAACCTCTCGATGTTCTCGGTAAGTGGCGGTGAAAAGAAACCACTGTCTTCGCGCCTACAGAAAGACCATGAATGCATCACCATAACGGCGATGGCGTCCTCACCCAACTGGCCATAGAAAGCCTCAAGAGACTGTGCCATCTGATCCGCATTACGGAACGCGCCGGCGTTGAAGTTGATGTCGAAATCTCGCGTCAGATTGCGATACGGATTGACGCAAGATATTGGCACTTCGAGACAACCGTTGTCCCAATAGAATTGACGCACACGTCCAAGCTTCAACGGTTGGTTCTCGCGTGCGGCGTTGTAAGAGCTATTGAACTTGACCCCGTGGCGTACCATCGAGCGGAGCAACGCGGGTCCGTAGCGGTAGCCGCCGCCGCGATATCCAACTGGCGCGACGGCGCCCGCATCCTCCTGCGATCGGCACAAATACTCAAGTAGTGCATCAGCCTGCTCATCGCTAGCGACGTTGATACCGTCCGGCGGCGTCAACTCCCTTTTCGACCAGAATGTCTGTGCAAGGAACTCCGGGTGCGAATGGAGTTGGAGGTCATGTCCTCGGCGATGGATCTCCCGGGCGACGTCAAGAATTGCGTCGCCATAGAGTGCCCGCTCGCAGTAGTCCAGAAACATCACAATCGGGGCGTCGAAGCGATCTCCGATGTCCATCATTTCGCCAATACCCCCCCCCCGACCTTCAGGGAATTTTCCCCATATCAGGCGATTGACATGATCCCGTTCTGCCCGGGCAGGCTGCGCCTCGACATCTACGGTGATCATCAGACGACGCATCTCAGTCTCCTCAATGCTGTTTGAGCTGTGTGGTCAGTTCAACGCAAGTCAATTTAAAGATAGTTTAGCGTAGATTTCCTGCACATCACGAACCAGGCACTCTGCTGTGCGATGCTTCAAAACCCAGTCACCCCCCTGTTTGCCCAGCTGTTCGCGTAGCTCAGGATCTGAGATCAGGCGTTGTAGGGCGTCGGTCAAGGCGGGTATGCTGTTTTTCTCCACCACAACGCCCGTCTTTCCGTCGATCACAGTCTCGGCGATAGCGGCCGTGTTGGAGACTACCACCACTTTGCCCGCCGCCATGGCCTCGAAGGGCTTGAGCGGCGGTACCAGCTCTGTTACCGGGAGCGACCGTCGCGGTAGCGGTGCGATGTCAATCACCCGGTAGAGCGCTTCTACTCGTTCGCGTGGGACGCGCCCGGTAAAGGTGCAGAGCGCCTCGACACCCCGTTCGGCGGCAAGCGCTTTGAGCGCAGGTAGTTCGCGCCCGTCACCTACAAGCAAAAAATGGAATGCTTTGACATTCCGGCTTCGTAGTCGCGCCATGGCTTCAATGACGAAGTCGAGTCCCTCATAGCGCACCACCGAGCCCGCATAGCCGATGACCACCGCCTCCGGCGCGATGCCGAGTTCGGCCTTTAGCTTGGGATCAGGTGGAAGCGCGTGCATGTGGGTAGCATCGACACCGTTTGGTAGTACGCTGACAGCGTCTGGTCGCGCTCCGTGCTCAATTACAAAACGACGGAGCTGCTCGGAGATAACGACGACATGATCGGCCTCTCGGATCGCTTGGTTCTCGAGAGCGCGGCTCAATTGATAGCGTCGAGTCTGCCTGTAAGTATCGTTGGCGGAGGCTTGGGTAATTTCCCAGATGCCCCGCACCTCGTAGATGCTCGGGATGCCGAGGCGGCGGCCTGCGATGATTGCCGCCAGCCCGTTCAAGTTGTTCGAGGCAGCGTGGATCACGGCTGGGCGGCGATCGTGTGCGATGGCAACGATCCGATCCGCATAAGCTTCGATGTAGTTGTCAAGAGGTCGCCCGATAAGGCCGTCCTTGCTATCTTGTATAGTGCGGAAGACATGATCGATCAGTTGCGTCTCCAGGGGAGCAACAACAGTGCGGTGCCTTGCCAAATCGTTTGGAAAGCCGAGGCGAGTAAATGGCTCTGGCTCGAATCCGGCCTTCGAAAGAATCTTCAATACAAAGTGGGTTCGAACAACATAACCATTCAGCTCGTAGGGGTCACGCATGTGAGCGAGATAGAGCACCCGCCCGGGTGCGGGCGTGTAGGTCGGTTTGGCGGATGGCAGCGGCAGTGCCATGGCTTCGATTTCCAGCCGCAGGACCGCCTCAAGGCGGCGTAGCATGAGTAGACGCCTGGGCGGCAGGCTCGTGGCAGTGATCGCCCGGAGCAAAATCCGTACCGCGTTCCAATCGCCTGTTGCGCCTCGTCCGGCATGGTTGCGCAACTCTTGCACAAGCGCTCTACTAGCGAGCTCTGCTATCTGCTCTGCATGGATCTCGATCCTGACGCCCGTGTTATCAAAGCCTAGCGTGCAAAGCCATTGGGCGAGCCAAGCTCGGCTCTCTGGGGAAGCAGCTGACATCGACAGGAACTCTGCCCCATCGTCTTCTACGCTTGGAAGAGCCTCAAACGTTGCATCGACATCATCCCAGGGTTCAAGGAACCTGCTCTCTGGCTTTGTATCTCGGATGCTCGCAGGGTTGGTGGGGTGAGGAAGTGGGCGCCCGCACTGGGAAGCAATAGAGCGGGCGGCCAGAACGGTTAGGGCCGCAAGAAGGCCTGCCGGAAAAAAACGGAAGCCCAAAAGGGTAAGCCCGGCTGCTTGTCGATCAGGCCAACTATGCGGTTGCCTCTCAAATCGTCCCAGCAGGCCAACCAGAGTATCTTTTCCCGGCATGTCTGGGAGGGTGACGAGAGTGTCCAGATCTATCGGACGACCCTTGCGGGCGAGACGATGGAAGGTACGCAGCCGTTTGGTTGCCGCAATCAATGCGCGGTTGCGAATAAGATCGTCAATGCATGTCGAGCCGGCCAGATAAGCTAGAACAGCGGTATCGAGTTCCGCAGATCGCTTAAAATTACATCGGGTTGGGGCGTCGCCGGCTGGCTTCCTAATCGTGATCATTGGTCCCCCTTGCAATTTTCGTATCGTAGGAATAGCCGTATTGGCCGTTTTAGAACAGCGGCTACACAGTGTTTTTCCGACATCTTATAAAGGATGGGTCGTGACCAGCTCGATCAGTGATTTTGCCAACGCCGTCCGACAACGACCACTGCGCCGCTATGACAGATTGTACGACTATCCCGAAACCGAAGCGATTGCTGCGGCCGAGGCGGCCAGATCGACAGGGCGATACGTCTACTGCGGTATCGAAGTGCGGCTTGAAAGGCCGTTCGCAGAACCCTCCGATGAACTTCCGCGCTCAAGACGTATGGCAATTCAGGCGTGGCATCATCTGGAACCCTTGTTTGTCGGCCTCGACCGCACCAACGACGACTTCTATCGAACTGCCCTGAAGGTGGCTGCGGTCGATTGGATGCGAAACTCAGGCCTCTTGTGGAAGAGTTTCCTTCAGGATGTTGGGAACGGGCGAGATGATAATAATGAAGATTTCTCGGCATACGCCATTGCTGTAAGCGCCCGAACCTATCGACTTGCCTTTCTCGTCGACAGCCTGATCGTCGAAGGATTTCCGAGCGAGGATTGGTCGGATCTCCTGACCTTGTTCCTTGAGCACGCACATAGCTTTGAAGAGGATGGGAGTATCTTACGTCGACATAACCACGGTCTCTTCCAATTGGCCCATATAATCGCTGGCACTTCGCGTTTCTACAATATTGGCGTTGGGGATCGCCTCCTGTCAGGAGGGTTGGGAACTGAAGACATCTATTGGCGGGCGTCGCGGCAATTCCACGCCCTCTTTCAAATCCAGATCAAGCCTGACGGCTCGTTGCCTGAGCATTCCGCTGGCTATCAAATGCTGGTAACGAGGCTGTTAGGAAAGATGATTGATTGCGGTTTTGTGAATGATAAAACGTTGATCGATCTATTTGCCCGCATGAAGGAGCTCTGCAATTGGATGTTTGATCCAGAAGGTAAGCTTATCGCGCTGGGAGATACTCCAGAAGCAATAGAGAAAATTGCAAGTGATTATCAAACAGGCCCAACCGAGACAGGGTCATCGCTATTTCGGGAGGGTGGCTACTGGTTCATTCGCCAACAGGCGACGTCACAGGGTGATAGTTATCTGGCGCAAACTGCTGCCTTTCACTCTCGTACTCACAAGCACTGCGATAGCGGCGCTGTGGTTTGGCACGATTTGGGGCGTCCGATCCTAATTGACGCTGGGAGTTTCGGATATCTAGGTAGAACGCCTAAGGGATCGCCGCTGCAGCGGGACGGCTTCTGGTACGCAGACCCGCGGCGGGTGCATGTAGAAAGTGCCCGTGCTCACAATACTATTGAGATCGACGGCCGCAACCATCGGCGTTACCGACAGGAAGCATTTGGAGCGACGATAACTGAGGTGCTGACGGTCGATGGCGTTCAGGGAAGCCGGTGTGCCATTCCCAACGCTGGGGCAGCACAACATCACCGTTTCGTCTTGTTAAGGCCAGGCGAGTGGTTGATCGTCGTCGACACTTGTCGCTTCGCTCGAAAATCCGCGATTGTGAGACAGTGGTTCCAGTTTCATCCGCGTTGGTTGAAATCTAGCGGTCCTGGACTTTGCATGGAGGATGGGGCTGGGAAGTTGTATCTCATGCCATTGTTGGCCGGCACGGCCGTTGAACGGGTGTGGAGAGGCGATCGGTTCGTTTCTGACGATGCTGTCGATCCCGGATATCGAGGCTGGTGGGCACCATGTGCCGGGCAGTTCGAACCATGTACGTCTGTATCAGTGGCAGCGTCGGGCACCTTTCTAAGTCTTGCCACGCTGATTTCTCTCGGAGATACTCCGCCGATCGTTGGGGGGGGGCGCGCAAATGCAACCCATCGTGCCTTTCTTTTTGACTGGCAGTCCGGTCTCGTTAGGCACCGGTTGCGGCTGAAAACGGAGGGGTTTTCTTCCCCAAGCTTTTCAATAGAGTATAAAGTCCACCGATAAATGGAGTCGCTCAGGCTCTGAATGCCAGGGGCAGATCGTTCCATGCTTCCCCCACTAGAAGGAGAATCGCGCTTGTCATACGAGAACTTTCTTCAGGAATTTGCCACCGCACAAGGCGTAGGCAGCGTTGAAGAACTGTTATCCGACTACTCACAGCGCTATGCGTTTCAGATTAACAGTAGGGATCGTGCCAAAAAAGTAATCTCACGCCTTGTTGACGAGTTTGGTATCACCTTTCCCGGCAAACGCGTTCTTGATGTCGGCTGCGCCTATGGCAGCTTTTCGATAGAAATGGCCAAAGCTGGCGCCATCGTAGTCGGCGTTGACATCAGCGATAAATGGTTGCGCTTGGCGGAGATTAATGCTTCTGGAGAGGCTGAGGTACCTTTTGTCAATTGCGATGCATCAAGTTACAGGGCATCACATGAACTTTCAGGTTATGGGCCGTTTGACATATTTATTGTGAATGATGTTTTTGAACACATCCATGACACCGTTGGGCTGATGGAGACAATTAAGAAGCTATCATCTCCAGGCGCAATAGTATATTTTAAAATTCCAAATGGTCACGCTACCAGGCATGTTCTTCTCGAGGGGCATAAAAAAGTATTTGGAATCTCCTTGCTCCCCCCTGATTACTGGCATCTATTTATTAGTGCTCCGTTCCATATATACTACCGTAGATGGGGCCATTTTCAGTCTATATTCGACTACTATGGTTTTTCGGAAATTCGCCATGTTAGAGAAATCCGGGATCCAGACATCGAGACGACAAGACGTCACATTGTCAACGATGTGAATAAAATTCGACGTTTTCTGAAATCAGAAAATTTTGATGATGTGCGTCAACTCTCCGTGCTCAGGAGGGCGTGCCGTTACTACTATGACGAAGTCGCAAGCGACATCGAAACATTAGAGTGGGAACCCTTGTGGTCGAAGTACCGCCAAACATTCTGGGAGGGGGTTGCAGTTCTGAGCCAGAGATAAAAGAATGACCGCATCAATATTAATCGATTCGATACATTTTCTGGAAAGTGCGGGAAGAATATTGCGATGTAGCTATTCATTGGGGATGACCTACCTCCCGGTCGGCCCTCGTCATAACGAGAGTCTGCCAGTTTCTGACGTCACACTGACGTGCCTCCGGCGCATTCGGTCCGCCGTGAGTATCACCCCCGGGAGATTCCCCAGCCGGGTGGTCCAAAATCGGGTTCCACGTCAGCCGGAGGAAACACGGGGCTCAGGTCAAGTCGGTAAAACTCGTGCACAGTATCCGACGCTCTCTTAGGAAAAATAGAATTCTACATTTATATACAAATAGACAATCTCTGATTTCTAGGAATTTCAGTCATTCGCTCTATTCTGCCTTGAGTAGGCGCGCCACAGCCCTCGCGTGTCGATACTCTTTTTAGACCGGATGACCTCCGGTTCGATCGCCTTGAACTCCCGGTGATCCACCAGGAGGGCGAGCACATCGGCATTGTTCACGGCCTCTTCCATGGCGATCAGTTTCGCATTGGGAAGAGAGAGGCGCGGTGGCAGTTGCGCGATGTTGGGCTCGACCAGCATGACCTCGCCATCATGCTTTCTGCACAGGGCCTCGACAATCTCGATTGCCGGGCTTTCGCGAAGGTCGTCGGTATCCGCCTTGTAGGCAAGGCCAAGGCACGCGATGCGGTCTCCGGGGGAGGCAAGGGCCATGATCTTGTCGACGACGAAGTCCGGCTTGCGGTCATTGACCTCGCGCGCCGTGCGCATGAGCGGCGCGGTCTCGCCGGCCGCGTGAACGATGAACCAGGGGTCGACGGCAATGCAGTGGCCGCCAACGCCGGGGCCTGGCTGAAGGATGTTGACGCGCGGATGGTGGTTCGCGAGGTCGATCACCTCCCACGCGTCGATGTCGAGACCGTCGCACACCATGGACAGCTCATTGGCGAAGGCGATGTTCACATCGCGATAGGCGTTTTCGGTCAGCTTGACCATTTCCGCCGTGCGCGCATCGGTGGGAACAATCTTGCCCCGAACGAAAATGCCGTAAAGGGCGGAGGCCGCCGTGGTCGCGGCCTTCGTGAGGCCGCCGACAATGCGGTCATTCTCGACCAGCTCGGTCATCATGCGCCCGGGAATGATGCGCTCGGGGCAATAGGCCATGAGAATGTCGCTTGCGTCCGACCCGTCCGCCGGGAAGGCGAGATCCGGTCGCGCGGCGGCGAGGGTGGCGGCCAGCCGCTCCAGGGTGCCGACCGGAGACGTGGACTCCAGGATGATCAGGTCGCCAGCCTTCAGAACAGGCGCAATGGAAACGCCCGCCGCATCGACATAGGACAGGTCCGGCGCGCGATCGGCCGTCAGCGGCGTGGGAACGGCGATGATGAAGGCGTCGGCGGGTTCCGGCTGCAAGACCGCCCGCAGCCTGCCCTCCTGCACCGTGCCGCGAACCATGGCGTCCAGCTCGGGCTCGAAAAAGTGGGCACGGCCTTCGTTGATCTCGCTCACCGCGGTGGCGTTCACATCGACGCCGACAACCTCAACGCCCCGGCTGGCCAGAACAGCCGCGGTGGGCAGGCCGATGTAGCCCAGGCCGATCACGCTGACGGTTCCATAGCTCTGGTTCATTTCATGCTTCCTTTTCGCAAAACGGGCCGGGTCACGCCTCGCGCGTCGACCGTTGCAAGAGGGTGTCCCTGATCCGGCCGCTCGCCCGGCCGTCGCCATAGGGATTCTGCGCCCGGGCCATGGCCTGATAGCGATCCGTGTCCGTCAGAAGCGTCGTGACCCGGTCCCGGATCCGCTCCGCCGACGAGCCGACGAGCTCGGCGCAGCCAGCGGCAATGCCCTCGGGCCGCTCGGTGACGTCGCGCATGACGAGGACGGGCTTGCCGAGGCTCGGCGCTTCCTCCTGAACGCCGCCGGAGTCCGACAGGAGCAGGTGGGCCCGATCCATCAGTCGGATAAAGCGGCGGTATTCCTGAGGCTCCGTGAGGAGCACGTTGGGATGCCCCTTCACGATCTCGAACACGGGCTTGCGCACACGCGGGTTGAGGTGGACGGGATAGAGAAAGCCAACCTCGGGATGGTCGCGGGCGAGGGTGGAGATGGCACGGCAGATGTTCTCGAAGCCTTCGCCGAAGTTCTCCCGGCGGTGGCCGGTGATCAACACGAAGCGGGGGTGACGTGCCAGGAACTCCGTGATGTCGGACGCCATCTCGGGCGGATCGGCCCGGACGCTCTCGGCCGTTCTCAGCAGGGCATCGATGCCGGTGTTGCCCGTCACGACGATGTCGTCTTCGGCGACGCCTTCCTTGCGCAGGTTGTCGGCGGCGCCCTGCGTGGGGGCGAAGTGCACCCCGGCGACAAGACCCGCGACACGCCGGTTCAGCTCTTCCGGGAAGGGGGCCTGAAGGTCATGGCTGCGCAAGCCGGCCTCGACATGGCCGACCGGTATGCTGAGATAGAACGCGCAAAGTGCCGCCACCATGACCGTGGTGGTGTCGCCCTGAACGAGGACCCAGTCCGGTTTCAACCGCTTGAGCTCAGCCTCTATCTTGAGAAAGAGATTGCCGCTCAGCGAGGCCAAGGTCTGGTCAGGCTGCATCACCGCAAGATCGAGATCCGGCTTCAACCCGAAGTCGGCAAGCGCACGTTCCAGCATTTCCCGATGCTGGCCTGTCGATACCAGGGTGCAAGAAAATGCCTTATGCTCGCGAAGGGCATGGACAAGCGGGGCCATCTTCACGCCCTCGGGGCGTGTTCCGACGATTACGACAACATGGATCATCCCGGGGCACGATCTCCATTCAATGGGGGGGCTGTTCAAAGAGTATGCGCGCCATTGATGACGTTGATATCTCCCATGTGCGCGATCGCGCGTGGTGCTGACCGGCGGCTGCAACTTTGGCTCGCTCGGCTGGGTCGCGGGCCAGTCTTTCCATTTGATTTGCGAGCGTGTCAACGTCATGTGAAGGCACAAGGCAGGCGTTTCCACGGCCTCCCACCAATTCGAACAAGGCAGGGAGATCCGAGACAACCACCGGTTTACCGGTCGCCATTGCCTCAAGCGGTTTCAGGGCGGGCACCAAGCGCGTCAGCGGCATATCAATTCTTGGATACACGAAGATGTCGCACAGGCGATAATATTGTGGGACCTCTGCGAAAGGAACCCGGCCGACAAAGCGCACGCGGGGAACGATGCCTAATTCACCCACGCGATCACCGGCTTGACGTGCGACCGGACCATCGCCGACCAGAAGCAGGTGCGCATCAACGCCGCGCGAGACAATCTGGCCAAAGGCTTGGATCAAGTCATCTATCCCTTCATAGGCTTCCATCGACCCAATAAAACCAAATATCAGGCTATGCGGCGGGAGCTCCAGCCGCTGCCGCAGGCCCTCGGGCTCCGGGCCCGGAGAAAAGCGGTCAATGTCGACACCGTTCGGCAGTATGGTTATCCGATTGCCAGGCACACCGCGATTCATCAGTTCCTCCTTCACAGGGGAGGAAATGGCAAAGACGCCGGTTGCCTCGCTCGCAACTCGGGTTTCTAGCTGGCGTGATAGATGGAAGCGTTCCGTCTGCTCCCAACCTCGCATCTTCGAGGCGCTGGTAAACTCCCAAAGGCCGCGAATGTCATAGAAGAACGGCCGGCCGGTGCTGCGTGCCGCGATCAATGCGGGAAGGGCGTTCACATGATTCGAGCCTGCGATGACGACAGTTGGATTTTCCTGCTCAATAATGCCGGAGAGCTGATCCGCAGCGCTTTCAATGTAGACTGATGAGGGGGTCTCTCCGACGGAAAGTCCGCGCAGGTGAAGGTAGCGCACCCTCTCGATTTGCTGCTCCAGTGCAGCCTCCATCATGGCCCGGCTATCTCGACGGTCCCAAGGGTAACCAGGTCTTGTTACACAGGTGACGTTGAAGCCCTGCTTGCTCAAGGCAAGCAGAAGACTGTGCGTTCTGGTGGCATAGCCCGATGTGTGGTGTGGCAGGCTGAGGTGGGAAACATAGAGGATTCGGTTTGACGGGGCGTCTGCTAAATAACCGATGTTGATCGAAGGGAGCGACGGACCATCTCTTAGAAGCTTGTATTCGTCCAGTATCTTCTGTCGGGCTAGGTGTCGCCCCCCAGGATGCTTTTGCAGCATATCTGCTGGTTCACTGAGGTTACCTGCGCGATAGAGCAGGAAAGCTGCCTGCTCGATTATGGCGGGCGAGGCATTGAGGCTCATCGCGAGGCGCACCAGAGAAGCTCCGAGAGCTGGGTGCCCGGAGACTGTCAGCTCGGCGGCTTGAAGAAGGCTTTCTGCCTGCTGCTGAGCGGGCAGCTCGCTTTCTGCGAGACAGGCGGACAGTCTGGTAATGTCGGCAGTGTCCGCATGGACGAGATCGAGAGTGAGGAGCCGCTGTCGTGTAGAGGCGGGCAATTTATGACGCGACTCGCGTTCAAATGCGACTCCAGCAGTTGCATGACTTGCTCGCCGGTCCAATCGGTGCATCTGATAGAGGCGCCAGGGCAACGCCAGCGCATCCTTCAGGGATGACCTAGCGCGTATCACCAGTTCCCCAACTTGATAGGTCACGGTCGCCTGAAGTGCTCGGACATAGCGATCCTGTGCGTCATCGTCTTCCATCGTCAGCTTCTTCGTCCGGTCAGGAGGGGGAACCGGGCCAATATTTCGCACAGCGTTCGTTTCAGCCAGCGGTGCCTTACTAAGACAAGGGGAGCTAGATCATCTGCGCCATGGGCACAATAGAGCCGGGTTGCCAAGCGTTGCATCCTTCGATTTTTGAATCGATGTCGAGCAGCGAAGACATACCCTTTTGCACGAGATCGTGCATTGTTTGAAATACGGAGGGTGGAGTGATTGTTGAAAAGGAAGTAGTTTTGTAAGTCAAAGTATATATTTTTAGCGACATATAGGACGTCATCGTACATGAGCCAATCTTGTGACGCTGGCGTTTTATGAAATACTATATGTTGAGCAGCACGACGTCCAAATGTCACCCCGCCAAGAGGGCCGATACGATTGATGAAACGCTGAAATGACAGAAGACGCTGTACTGAAGAACCAACCTTTTGAGGCTGGTTGGCCGACCAAAAAGAGACCACGCCATTGTTAGCGATAATGAGGCGCGACGTCACGATCATGTCTGGTGCCGGCTCCTGTGCGGTGGCGCGAATGATGTTGGCTATCCATTCATGACCCAGCAAATCGTCAGAATCATGAAAGTGGATATACTGCCCGGTGGATTGTGCGAAGCCCCTTTGACGGGCACCTGGAGCTCCCATCGGAGAATTGTTGCGAAGCAGTCTGATATTAGAAGAATTGACAATCTCTAAGGGAGGTTGGCTGCCGTCATCAACAACAATGACTTCAACATCACACCGATCCATCATCTGCAAGGTCAATTGCGAAAGGAGCCGATCGAGCATCTCCTGGCGCTGGAGACAAGGAATGACGATGGAAAGTCGCATGGGCCCAATTCTTCTTCGTCTGCGTTTCTGCACAATCTAGGCGGCGCTCTACAATATACTCAAGCGTCCCGGTCTTCTGGGGACGTCCGCCCAGTTTTCTACGTAGTCTCTTTTGCTGCCGAGCGCCAACTGGACCGGTGTCTGACAATGCGACCTGTCTGCTCTAATCGCAGCGGACACGCTGTCCGTTGTGTCAAAGCACCTATGCGGCTTGGGGAAAAACTGCTGCATGCCATTGCGGCTCGCGCGATCACGAGACGATAGCGACACGCATCATGCCTAGCTTGTCCTTTCAATGGAGACAATACGCGGAAGGCCGCCGCGCGTGCCTACTCAAATTTAGGTCGCGCGCCAACGGCCGCCGATCAAAGATCCGTGGTTTCGTCGAGCATGTCTTCGCGCAGCAGAAATCGAGGATGGGCCTGTTGGTGCGCACGATTGGAATGGCGCGGGCCAGGACCAAGATCGGCATGGCCAATCCCGCCTACAACCTGACCCGCTTCGTCTGGCACCAGGGGAGAACTGCGCCCGCATGAGGGGAGGGCGACCAAAGACGCCGCCGCGACGCCGAAATCGGCAATCCACGTCAGCCCAAGCAGCAGTCAGCGCCGCGCTCTACACGGTGACAGCACTCGTCTCGATTCTCACGGGCCGGAGAAGCCGGTAGTTCGAGATGTCCAGGTGCCATGACGGTTCATCAAGTGCTCAAGATTGTGGTGCTGCACTGCAGGAACGCCGCCCAGTCCATGCTGGTGAACTGGCTGCCCTGGACGGAATGGACCAGAATCTTGCTCTTCGGCTTTCGACGCCAAACCGCCATAAGCAACGCCTGCAGCACGACGACTGCCTCGCAGCTGATCAGATCCTTGAAGCCCTCAAGGGAAGCAACGTCAAGCCCCGCAAAATACAGATCGAGCGCCCGGTGGTAATGTAAATCTGAAATTTTCTATCTTGATCGAAATAGCCGGACGCCAGGGTTCTCGCCGTTGGTAAATTCAACGCCTTCTGCTTCGAGTGCGCTTCTAAGTTTACTCTGGGTTTCAATTGACACACTGGGGACGTTCCTACCTTCGCTTTCACAGCGCTTTACCGTTGGAACTGATACTCCCGCTCGACGGGCAAGCTCTGTCTGGGAGATGCCGATCAAGGCGCGCGCCGCTCGCATTTGTCCTGCTGTCACCAATCGTCGTTGATCCCTTTGGCTCATTCAGTTATGATCCAAAGGGATCAATGCCTTTGGACGCTTGTTCCGAAGTGCGGCTAGACGAGTGTTGTGCCACTGCGCCTAGCCTGACCAAAACCCAAGCTGTCAGGAGCTCGGATCATGGCTGATTCTGAGATTAGCACGAGTCTGTCTACCGTCACCCGTCGAAGGTTGCTAGCTGGAACGGCATTGGCGGTTGCCATATGGCCAAACCAAGCAGGCGCGGATCCCCGCAATCCACCGGCCATGGCCGTGTTTGATCCGGCTCTGGCGATCTGGCGCGACTGGAGGGTGGCGCGTAGCAAAACCCTGTCCGCCTGTCAGCGGCAGCAGCGCCTTGAGCGCGTGTTGTTGGAACGCATGCGGTGCCGGAGGGGACGGACTGACGCTTCGACCGGGGAGGGAGTTGTTGGCGCCAAGGCGCGGGGAGGGGACGTCGTCCTGCCTGCAAGCGGGTGTGATGATATCGATGCTGGCAGAGATAGCGGACTCAACCGCTCGTCTTGCCAGGCCGGGTGGGATGCAGAAGACCGGCGGATTGGATATTCTGAGGCTCGGCGGGCGGAATGTGTGGCGGCTGATCGGGAGCAGGCGGTGCTGCAGCTCTTGATGGGGAGCTCCGCTACCACGCTGGCCGGCATTTTGGGCAAGCTTGATGCTGTCATCTGCGAGGGTGCCCCGTCTGACGACAGCGGTGAGTTTCCCTGGCCGCAATTGCGCGGCGTATGGGAGGATTTGCGGCGTGTTGGCCAGGCTCTGCAGCCGGACATTTTTGCCGGCAGGGAGTTTGGCGAGGCGATATCTGACAAGAGGGAACTGGGCGAGAGGGGCGTCGATATGGTGGATATGTTGGACGCAATGTCTGCAGACGTGTGATCTGCGAAAAGCGCGCCCGGGCCCACTCACTGTGGCACACTGCCAGTGGCGATGCCTGCTTTGTCTCGTGCCAAGGATCCCGACTTTCGGTAGTCGCCAAACGGCGTCTTGATGTCGCCTTCGGTAAAGCCGTTGATGGCGACGGTGCCGCAGGCGAGCCGGCGCGCGAAATGCATGGCCGGTCGATATCTCGAGTATAGAGCGTCGCATGAAGTCCGTATTCTGTGCTGTTTGCAACGGCCAATGCCTCCTCGAGCCCCGTCACCGGCCGCACACACTTTATCTGCCTGTTGCGACGGCGGAGCGGCTTTTATCGGGGAACCTCTATGATTGGTTTCACCGTGCCGCTATACGCCGCCCTGTACCTGCGCGTTTCTACTGCGCGGTCGAGGCGGGGTTAGGCGTTGCCATTGCGGATGTGGTTCTTGCCCATCAGGCGATAGAAGACGGGCGCGTTATGGTTCCTTTCCGCAAGGCGGTTTCCACCGGCGTGTCATATTTCATTGTGCGTTGGCCGGCGTTGCGCCGGAGGCGGCAGGTTCAGATCGTTGAATCCTGGGTTGTGGATAAAATCGCATCCGCGCAGCGCATCATCGCCAGCTATCAGGAATAACGGCGGCAGACGGGGCGCAAACCTCCGTCAAGATTGTTTGCGCCGCGGCCAAGGGCTCGGCCGGCGTCGTTGAGGCCATCAATATCTTCTTCAGTGTGGCGTGGGCGTGGGGTGCTTTGGCTTTGCTGAGCTTGCTGGAAGACAGGACTGGCGTGAAGCTGGCCATTGAGCGTAGCGCCAGTTCCTGTCGTCCGACGAAGGCAGTGGCATACTTGATTGGGTCGAGCAGGCTCAACCTCAGGTGCCGGCAGCTATTTGGCCGGTTACGTCCAATGGGTGCAACCATAGTGGTTGTGTCTGCTATTCTGAGTTGGCATTATGTAATCTCTGGATTCATGAAGAAGCGTCCTTTCCGACGTGTTTGCGGATTGGACAGTCGCTTGAGGGATCGGTGGACGCTGTTCTCGAAGCTGCAATAGTGGTGGGACCTGCGACCGGCTGGCGGGAAGAATGGGGCAGGGGTGGAGCAACACGAAGAAGATCTCCGTCGACAAGATGGCGAGGGGGCAACCCAAACAGTGCCGCAGTCGATGCAAGTCGGCATGCCGACGAATAGCGTACCAGAGGCGGGGCCGAGTAGGGCTGCTTCCAGACGCGTGCGGCTGCGGGTTGTGCGGGATACAGAGTCGGACTATCTCGCTGCACTGGCGCTTGCCAAGGCCCTACACGCGCGAACCCTTTTTCACGACCTCCCATTTAGCGAGGCAAAGGCGAGGGCGCTCTTTCGGCGGGCGATCGACCGACCTGAGCGCTGCTGCCTAATCTTTGCGGAGATGCCCTGGTATGGCCAGCAAGATTGCGAGACCGAAGCAAGGTCAACGGATCGCGGTTGGGCCGGTTTTGTTGCCGAGACTGGAGGACCCGCGCCGGACAGTGAAATGCCGGAGCCGACCGGCCTTGCAGGTTTCGCCTATGTCCAGACGGGTGAGCATTTTTTGGCTGGCGGCAATCTGATCGCGACGGTCCTTGCAATCGGCATCGCCCCCCGGGTTGCCGCCGCGCAGTTGGGCGGCCGCGTGGCGCTCAGGCTGGTCAAGGCACTACGGCAATGGTCAACAAGGAGAGGCTGCAAGCATCTTCTCGTTCACGCAACAGGTGGGATAGAACCGGCGAGAACGGACAGGTTCTTTCGCCGCTGCGGGTTTAAGGTATCGGGTGGGAATTATATGTGGACCGTTCTCGATGACTAAGTTCCATCATGCATTCATAGGTCTTTGCGATGAAAATGGAAGATAATAAAAGTAATAATAGTTATACGTCCTGGAATGATCAGGATTATGAAGGTTTTTCGAAAGATCTTGGCCGTATAGCAATAAAATCTTCGGTGTTTTCATTTTTATTTACATGTGGTTTGTGTTTTATATTATTCTTCATGTTTCATGGTAGGGAATATTTTGTTGATTATTTAAAAATTATTATGATAAAGCCTGTTAATATTAGATTTGAAGATCTAAATAAATACGATTCAATATCTGGATATGTTTATATTATTTCTCTAATTTCATTTGCAACGTTTACATCTTGGATGGTCTACAAAATTAGCAAGCGCTATATTCATTATTGGGGGTGGCGAGATGATAATTATAAACCAATTGGTCGAAATGCTTTATGGGGGGCTTTTTTCAGATTAATATTTTCATGTTTTTTTGTTTATACGTTTTATTTTTATAATTTAGAGGTAAGTGAAAAAAAGTATATAGGTTATCGCGTTTTTTTCTTGTTTTATTCATTTCCATTTTTGTCGTCGTTGGCTGTGGTGCCTATCGGTATTTTTATGTCCGACATTGTGATTGCTATAGCAAAATATAGATTTCAAAATATAGAAAAGTAAAACCATGGAGAGGTTTATGCCTACAGATAGTCCGAATGGCCGAGGGAATCCATTTACCGCCTCAGAGATTAGCGCGATCTCGCTGAGCGCTGTTCGCGCAACTACTGTTCAGGTCATGGATCAAGTGGCGGGCGTTCCTCATTCTGGCCGGTATGGGGTTGGTTTTTCTGCTACCGTCGGGTTGGTCGATGTGGCGACAGCAGTTCGGCACGGCAATCAAGAAGAAGTAATAACCCAATCTGGCGGATACATTGGGGGTATAGTGGGTGGATTCTATGGCGGCGCTCTGGCGGGCGCAGGAGTTGCAGCGTTTACGGCCAATCCAGTGTTAATTGGCGTGTCAGCAATTGTAGGTGGGACTTTCGGCGCAGTTTGGGGCGAGAGCGCGGTGGAGTCCGCTATCAGGGGTGTGTACTCAGCACTTGATGGCCCTCCACAAGATGATGGTCGAACTGCTACAGTTGTTACTAGAGATAATGATGGTAATGTTACAGTAGAAGATCATAGATATGTTGGGAGTCATCTAAATGGAACGATGAGAACAGAGAGAATTGTCTATGATAAAGATGGAAATATAATCGAAGGGAAGAGTAGATTCTATTGGAACGCTTATAATGGAATGAAGGCAATTCAAGATTTTCGCGATTTTTCAAAAAAAAATGGTATTGAAGATCCAAGATCATGTTTTCCAGGTTTTGTTGATGTGTTGACCGAGGATGTTTCACGTAAGATAGAAGATTTACGTGTGGGAGATTTGGTTTATTGTTTTGATCAGTTTGCCGATATTGGGCGCGGATGCCTGGTTCTTAAGCGGGTTAATCGTATTTTTACCGATATTACACACGAGTGGCTTCGGCTTACCTGGACTGAAAACGGTGAGCAGAAGGAGCTTGTGACGACACCTGGCCACCACTTTCTCGATCGGTTCGGCAATTTCCCGCAGATCCAGACGATGCTTCGTGACGGGTATGCCGTGGTCATTCTCGCGGACGGATCGGAGGCAACCGTGACAGCCGAACGGATCGTCTATTCTGCAGAGACGGCGCACCTGTTCGAGGAAGCTGAAGGCTGGGTCGCGGCGGAAGTGGGCGATCTCGCCTTGCAGCCCGTACGAAAAAAGGGTTGGAAGACCTACAATTTCGAGGTCGAGGATTATCACACCTACGTCGCCGGCGGTGTTCGCGTCCACAATATTTCCGAGCCCTACGCTCATGACGGCCTAGCGATAGAGCACAACAATAATCGGGATTACGTCGTCGTTCCGAGATCGCTTGACTCAAGGCCTGGTGCTCCGGTTGATGAGATCAGTATCTCTCCGGACGTCGCTGCATATGCGCGCGCACAATTTTCATATGGATATGCAAATTCCGGCCCTGGGCAGGTCGCTATGGCGTCGATGGCGCTAGGGATTAAGACTGGGACATTTGACAATGCGATCTTCGGGCGGATGTACAGCCGGACGGTTGGTCCGGCTGTTACGCCTCACGAAGTCAACCGGATGGAGTATTCTCGGCGCGTTGCCTATGAGAGGGCCGAAGCTCAGGGTGATGACAGTATCGGCTGGGCGAACATGCCCACCGCGCTGGAGGGAGGCCATTTCAACAACGCAGCGCAAACAGGCGTCGGAGCTGGTGGCGTCGGTGACTACAACAATGATGGTTATGTTTCTCCGCACGAGTTGAGTCGGGCGCAGGCAGAGGGCAGGTTCGGCGGCACGAGCTCCTCCGAGCCCGCCGGTGCAAAGCCACTGCTCATAGATCTTGATGGCGATGGTATTGAGATTTCGCCGATGGATCATTCCGTCACCGAGTTCGACTTTGATGATGACGGCTTTGTCGAGCGCACCGCCTGGGTCGGGGCAGACGACGGAATTCTGGTTTGGGATGAGTTCGAGGACGGTCGGATTTCGCGCGCGGCGGAGATCGCTTTTGCCGAGCTTACCGAGGATGACACGGATACAGACCTGACCGCCTTTTCCGAGGTGTTCGACAGCAATGATGACGGCGTTTTCAGTTCATTGGACGCGCTGTGGTCCGAATTTCGCGTCTGGAGGGATGCGAACAGCGATGGTGTTGTCGATCCCGGCGAGTTGCAGACATTGGATGAAATCGGAATCACCGAGATCAATCTTGTTCATTCGACGGAAAATGCCGTCGCTCTGCTCGATGGTTCGGCCATCCACGCTTTCACTGAAGCGACCAGGCGCCGGCCGGATGGTTCGACGGAGACGCTGTCAGTTGGCGATGTGACACTGGCTTATTCCACGCTCGGCGTCCGGCGTAGCACGGATGAGAACGGCAATGAGATCGTCACTTATGAGGGCGCTGGCGGGACCGACGATGGCAACACCATGCGCAGGGTCCTGGCGGATACCGATGCGCCGGATTTCGATCTCGGCGCCGACAGCGAAGATTCGAATGGTGAACTTGTCGCAAGCGACTGGTCCTCGGCGATCGGCAATTCCGCGGCTAACCAGCTGGACGCCTCAGAAAAGCTTGAGGACGTTCTGCTGGAAGGTGGGGGCGGCGACGACACCCTGCTCGGCGGGGCCGGTCATGACATTCTGATCGGTGGCGACGGGGCCGACGCCCTTTTTGGCGGATCGGGCAACGATACTCTGGTGATCGACGCGGCCGATCTTGCGCGCACGATCGATGGCGGTGAAGGCTACGATACCCTTGTTGTCGAAGGGGGCTTCGGCGTCACCCTGACCTTGAGTGCCTTCAACGCGGAAGCCGCGGTCGGAACTGATGAGAACGACACGCTGATTGGCGATGACGACCGGCTGCTGGTGTTCAGCGAGGCGGCGACGGTTAACCGAAATGGGACGGTCGCCGCGGGATGGGTACCAGTTGGCTACCATCTCGATGGTGGGGATGGGGATGATGCTCTGTCTGGTGCTGCGAATGCCGACCGTCTGCTCGGTGGCGAGGGAGCTGATCTGCTCAGCGGCAATGGTGGCAATGACACGATCATTGGCGGGGCTGGCGACGATGTCCTGCGCGGGGGCGCCGGCAATGATGTCTATATCTTCAATCGCGGTGATGGAGACGACATTGTAACGGATACTGGCAGCAATCCACGCGGCGGAGATGTACTCTCGTTCGGCGGAGGGATTAACCTTTCTGACTTGGTGCTTACGCGCATTGGCAATGATCTCAGAATTTCTTTCGTTCCTGAAAGTGCTGAAGATGCCGTGGTTTCAGAAGAGCTTGGGCTTGCCGAGCTGTCCGGGACGATCACTGTGCGCGACATGTTTGCCAGCCAGTTCAACCGAATAGAGTATTTGAATTTTTCTGATGGAAAGAGTGTTGCTCTTGGAAGCATCCAAGCTTTCGAGCAGGCTGACATCGTGACATCGCTGCCTATCGTTGACCTTACCGCGCTTTATCGAAATGAGATGATTGCGAGGCAAAGTAGCGACCACGCTTCAATATTCATGGCTTCAAATGCCATTGATGGAAATGTATCTGTTAGCTCTTTCAACTCTACAAATTCTGGTGAAGCAGAGTGGATAGAGATTGATCTTGGTCGTTCGCGATATGTCACGTCCGTGGATATCCTCAACCGCGGTTACGATTCTTCTTACGCGCGGCTCAACGGGGCGATTGTATCGATCCTCGACGAAAACAGGAATGAGATACACAGTTTCGATCCAATAGCTGACGCTGGGAATGGTGCGTGGCTTGACTTCCTACTCCCTGAGCTGGCGTTTGCTCGTTACATTCGCATATCTCACAGTGATCAGTATCTCCATGTCGCGGAAGTACGGGTGAATGGGCATGATGTAGAGACACTACCTTCTGCCTGGCTTGACGGTGGGGGAAACAGTGACCTTCTCGAGGGAGGGCTGGGTCACGATTTTCTCAGTGGCCGAGATGGTGATGATGCGCTGAGCGGTGGATATGGGCACGACTGGTTAAACGGCGGAGATGGGGCGGACACGTTATCGGGCGAAGAAGGCAACGATCACCTCTTAGGTGAGGTCGGCGATGATACGCTTTCGGGCGGAGCGGGCGATGACCGTCTCGACGGCGGATCTGGGAATGATGCCCTGGATGGCGGTGCCGGTGATGACCTCTACGTGTTCAATCGCGGTGACGGCAGTGACACAATCACAGATGCATCGGGTGACGATGCGATTGTCTTTGGCGGTGGCATCACGCTTGGCGACATCCGGCTTGCCCGCACTGGCGATGATCTTGTTGTCACAATTAAGGGCGATGAGGAGGAGAGCGACGAGACACTGACGCTGACCGACTGGGGCACGTTGGACAGTCGGATCGAACGGCTTGTTTTTGCCAATGGTGAGTGGATTGATTTTGCCCGCTTTGCTGCAACGAGCTCCAGTGATCCTGCTTTGGACCCTGCCATTGTTGACCTGACGGCGCTGCATCGGGCAACGATAACGGCTCGCCAGAGCAGCTTGAACAATCCGCAGTATCTTCCTGAACGCGCCATTGATGGAAACGAGGACACGAGCCAGTATGCGGTGACGAACGCTGGGACTTCCGAATGGATCGAGGTTGATCTTGGTCGGATGTTCGGTCTGACGTCGATCGACATTCTCAATCTGTCGAACCCTTACTATGCGCGCTTGAACGGTGCGGTTCTCACGCTTTTGGATGAGGATCGCAACGAGATACACAGTTTCGATCCGATCTCGGACGCTGTGAACGGTGCGTGGAAATTCTTCGAGCTGGATGAGATGATGTCTGCACGTTATGTGCGGCTGTCACATAGCAATCAGCATCTCCACATCTCTGAGATCCGTGTAAATGGTATTGATGCGCCCGTTCAACCAGCTGTTTGGCTGGAGGGCGGAGCTGATGCCGACACGCTGAACGGTGGAGCCGGGCACGATTGGCTCAACGGTGGAGATGGGGCCGATACGCTATCAGGCGGTGATGGAGACGATCATCTTATCGGCGAAGAGGGCGATGACACGCTTTCAGGAGGTGAGGGGTCTGATCGGCTCGACGGCGGATCTGGGAATGATGCCCTGGATGGCGGTGCCGGTGATGACCTCTACGTGTTCAATCGCGGTGACGGCAGTGACACAATCACAGATGCATCGGGTGACGATGCGATTGTCTTTGGCGGTGGCATCACGCTTGGCGACATCCGGCTTGCCCGCGTTGACGATGATCTTGTCGTCACGATCAAGGGCGATGAGGGGGAGAGCAACGAGACACTGACGCTGACCGACTGGGAGACGTTGGACAGTCGGATCGAGCGGCTTGTTTTTGCCAATGGTGAGTGGATTGATCTTGCCCGCATTGCTGCAACGAGCTCCAGTGAGCCTGCTTTGGACCTTGCCATTGTCGATCTGACGGCGCTGCATCGGGCAACGATAACGGCTCGCCAGAGCAGCTTGAACAATCCGCAGTATCTTCCTGAATGCGCCATTGATGGAAACGAGGACACGAGCCAGTATGCGGTGACGAATGCGGGAGCTTCCGAGTGGATTGAGGTTGATCTTGGCCGGATGTTCGGCCTGAAGTCGATCGACATTCTCAATCTGTCAAACCCATACTATGCGCGCTTGAACGGTGCTGTTCTCACGCTTTTGGATGAGGATCGCAACGAGATACACAGTTTCGATCCGATCTCGGACGCCGTGAACGGTGCGTGGAAATTTTTCGAGCTGGATGAGATGATGTCTGCACGTTATGTGCGGCTGTCACATAGCAATCAGTATCTTCACATCTCTGAGATCCGTGTAAATGGCATCGATGCGCCCGTTCAGCCTGCGGTTTGGCTGGAGGGCGAAGCCGATGCGGACACGCTGACGGGCTCAGCCGGTGCCGACATGCTTATCGGCCGCGATGGCGATGATACGCTTTCGGGCGGAGCGGGCGATGACCGTCTCGACGGCGGATCTGGGAATGATGCCCTGGATGGCGGTGCCGGTGATGACCTCTACGTGTTCAATCGCGGTGACGGCAGTGACACAATCACAGATGCATCGGGTGACGATGCGATTGTCTTTGGCGGTGGCATCACGCTTGGCGACATCCGGCTTGCCCGCACTGGCGATGATCTTGTTGTCACAATTAAGGGCGATGAGGAGGAGAGCGACGAGACACTGACGCTGACCGACTGGGGCACGTTGGACAGTCGGATCGAACGGCTTGTTTTTGCCAATGGTGAGTGGATTGATCTTGGCCGCTTTGCTGCAACGAGCTCCAGTGATCCTGCTTTGGACCCTGCCATTGTCGATCTGACGGAGCTGCATCGGGATGAACTGATTGTTACTCAAAGTTCCAACCATAGTGGAACATCGCCGCAGATCCTTGTTGACGGCAATCTGTCCCTGCAGGCGGTAAATCACACATCCAATGGCGCATCCGAGTGGGTCGAGGTTGATCTTGCTGCAGAATACGCGTTGTTCAGTATTCGTGTTCTGAACATCGGGAATACCAGTGTTCAAGTGTCGGAGCGCTTGAATGGTGCACGACTCGTGTTGCTGGATGAGGACAAGAACGAGATCTATTCATCGGAACCGGTGTCCGACGCCGGCAACGGGGAGTGGGCTGAGTTCGTACTGCCATCATTGACAGCGGCGCGCTATGTCAGGCTTACACATGAAAACCAGTATATCCATATCGTCGAGATCGAGGTAAACGGCGCGGATGTGACTGAAATTCCTCATGTTTGGTTGGAAGGCGAGGGGGTAGACGACGCACTGACCGGCGGCGTGGGCGATGATGTTCTTATCGGTCGTGATGGTGATGACGTTCTGGGCGGAGCATCCGGCGATGATCGCCTGGATGGCGGAAAAGGAACAGATACTCTTACCGGCGGCATAGGCAATGACAGTTTGATTGGCGATCTCGGTGATGATGCGCTTGAGGGCAATGAGGGCAATGATGTCCTTATCGGAGGTCGGGGGGACGACACGCTCGATGGCGGGATTGGTGATGATTTATATCAGTTTGAGAGCGGAGATGGCGACGATGTTATTAACGATCAAGATGGCGATGACGGAATTATTCTCAAGTATGGGGACGTTTCGAATTTTCTGTTGTTAAGAAAGGGGCTTGATTTATTCATAGAGAATTTGTCAGGAAGTGAATCTATAAAAATTAATAATTGGCATGAAGAGGATAATAGAATTGAGAAAATCAGAATCGGTCACGAAGAGTTCGAGATATCTGAAATTGATTTGTTTCTGAACGGCCTTGATGCAGATGCCAGTGGCTCGTTCATGCGAGATGGTGGCGGTGACTCTGGATTATTCCCGGTTCTGGAGTACATAGCCTCGCATTCTGATTTGATGGCGGAGTTTGGGACGAATGTCTCAGGTGGTCTGAATCATTACAGGGTTACGGGCGCGCAAGAGGGGCGTGAAGTAACTTTTAATGGGCTTGAATATATTGCGTCATACGGAGATCTTATTTCTGCGCTTGGAGCGGACGCCGAAGCTGGCGCTCGCCATTATATTGAGTATGGGTTTGATGAAGGGCGTGTTACGACTTTTGATTCGGAAATTTATCTTCGTAACTATGCGGATCTGAGAGACAGCTTCGGTCAGGATTTCAAAGCTGCGGCTCTTCATTACTTGGAGTATGGCTATGCGGAAGGGCGAGTAGGCAGCAGTTTGTTAGGTTCTGCCTTGACTGAAGAACAGTGGCAAAGTTTCAGAGCGGAGAACCCTTTTAATGACCGGATGGAAGGATCGGAAGAAGCAGACTGGATAGATGGGCATGCAGGCGACGATATACTGATCGGCCGAGCCGGAGATGACATTCTTCTAGGTGGAACTGGAGCTGACTGGCTCTTGGGTGGCGCAGGGAAAGATGCTCTTCACGGCAGCTCAGGCAATGATGTGCTTGAAGGTGGGGCAGGCAATGATCTCTTGGTCGGTGGCCAAGGTCGTGACAGCTTTGTGTTTCGAGGTGAGATCGGTCAAGATTGGGTTTCAGACTTTGATACCCGCGAAGAGGTTGGCGATATTATTGAAATATCGAAAAGCTTATTTTCTGATTTTAATGCCTTGATCTACGCTGGTTACGAGTGGGATGGAAATACGACTTTTTGGATCAACGCTACAGACGCGATAACCCTTCAAGGAATACAGAAGATTGATCTTTCAAGGGAGCACTTCCTGTTCGTCGAGGGGACATGGGTCGGCCAGACAATTTCTGGCACGTCGGCCGCGGACACGCTGGTGGGAGGAGGGAACAACGAGACCTTGATTGGCGGGGCGGGTGACGACACGCTCGATCCTGGTTCAAGTCGGTCCGGATACCAGTACCTCAAAGGTGAGGCAGGAAACGATACGTATTTAATCGGATCTGACAGCGGCGAGGTTTGGATCACTCAAGATGCAGAAGCTCCAGACTCTGGGTTTGACACGATCCGATTCAAGGATCTTTCCATTTCCGATCTTGAGATTGCGCAGGAGGCATACCCAGAGACTGGTGAGGCTTTTGTTCTGAGCTGGGCGCTAGATCATACGCGCGGGAAACTGGTATTGGCAGATCTCGCCGCAAATATCGAGCGGTTCGAGTTTGCCGACGGAACGACCCTGTCGGATATCCACGTTGACGCCTCGGGCAACCTCACCCTCATCGGCACCGATGGCCATGACACGATTGTTGGTGGAGACGGCCGCGACATTCTGGCCGGCGGTTCCGGAAATGACGTTCTGGATGCCGGGGGCTGGACGGTCGATGCGCCGGATGTGTGGCAGATGCTGGCCGGCGGCTCGGGCGACGATACCTACATCATCGGCAGTGACATCGGCCGGGGGATCATCGATCACGGCGGCGAGATCCTCAATGACGGCATGGACACGGTCCGGCTCGAGGACCTGTCGATCGCTGACCTGAACATCGATCTTGCCGATCATCAGAACGCCAACGGCGTGGCGCTTCGGTTCTGGTGGGCGGCGGGGCCAGACCGTGCTGCGGGCGAGTTCCACATTGCGCTCGAAGCGGATCACATCGAACGGTTCGAGTTTGCCGATGGGACAAGCCTGTCAAACATCCACGTTGACGCCTCGGGCAACCTCACCCTCACCGGAACCGATGGTTATGACACGATCGTTGGGGGCGCGGGTGCCGACGAGATGATCGGAGGTCTTGGTGATGATACATTCGCTGGGGGAACCGGCGCGGATACTTTCGTCTTCAACAGCGCCGGTGAAGCGGACAGGATTCTGGACTTTGAGACCGGTGTTGACAGGATTGATATCGGTCTCGGTATCACCAGCTTCTTGCAGATCACGGTGACGGACGACGACCTGGACACGGTCCTGACCTTCGGCAGCAACACCGTGAGGCTCGTCAATTTCGACCATAACGCATTGCAGGAGTCGGACTTTGCTTTCATCTGAGGTCTCGCCGTTGATCTCTTACCGCGAACGAGCTCGAGGTCATCTCGGTGGGTCTGGGCTAAACAGGCGAGGTTTCTGGTAAAAAAAACTTCCGTTTACAGGGGAGCACGTCACGCCCTTTGGCTTGCACCGCGGCTGCAACCGGAGCTTTGTATTCCTTCTGAACTGATGGGGTCGGGGCGGCTCGCTCTCGCGATTACCCCATGTGAATGCCCCGTCTTCGCGGCAAGTGGCATCATCGGCGCGATTAAATTCCACTCCCGATCCGTCAGATCGGTTTCGTAGCGCAGGTGCTCTCGGTTATGCTGGCGACGGTAGCCGGTGTCCACATCCGGTCACTCCGAATAGGCTTCGACACCCAATGCTGATCATGGCCGCGCCAGCTGCTCAACCTTTTCGAGACGGGCTCTAAGATGAGAAGATATCGCCATGTATCGCTTCGACCCGCTCCACTTCCTCCTCAGTGAGCGCATCGAATTCGTTTGTGCGGGCTCGGTTCGAAAGCTTTCCGCCATTCTGGTCGAGAAACCGGAATAGTAGGTCGACAGTGCGATCAGCATATCGACCATGCCTTCAATTCGGCGGCAGAATTCGTCATAGCGGCGCAGGAAGTCCGCCTCATACGGCAGATCATGCTCGATGGTTCGCTTGACACATTCATAAAGAAACTCGGCATGCGGGGTGGCGTCGAAAAAGCGATAGAGATCGGCGGTATCGTTCATAACCCGGACGTTGAAGTTCTCGGTTGGCTCCCAGCGGAGATGGGGCAGCAGGCGTTGTGAATAGGATTCAAGCGTGGCGCGATAGCGGTCAATCTGATCCAGGATGGCTGCCGAGACCGGAAAGACAACGCCGGGCGGATTGTAGCCGCGCTCGGCCAGAACATGATGGATGAGATAGCGGTGTAGACGGCCATTGCCGTCCTCGAACGGGTGGATATAGACAAAGCCGAAGATGGCGGCGGCTATGACGGCATCCATTGTCTGCGCCGGGCCGTGGTCGAAGGCAATCATGCCGGCAAGAAGTGATTGCAGGTCTTCCGGCCGCGCGCTGATGTGATCGGGCAGTGGCAGGCGGGTCTCGCGTTCATGTTCGCCGACAAAGCCGCCTTCGTCGCGAAAGCCGAGTTTGATGAAGCGGGCGTCGCCGATGAAGATGCGTTGCAGGCGTAGCAGTTCGTCCTCGTCAAGCGGCTGTTTGCCTGCTTCTCCGATGGCGCGGCCCCAGCGCTGGATGCGATCCTGCGGTGGCTTTCGCCGTAAGCGGCCGGTTTATGCCGCAGCGACGATTGATGCAGTTTCGGCTGGCCGCCAATGCCAGGGCAGCAGTTCATCG
>NZ_JASHIK010000016.1 GCF_030733745.1 Stappia sp. MMSF_3263
CCGGCGCAAACGACCGGCGCAAGCAAAAAGGCCCCGCCGGATCGCCGGCGGGGCCTTTTCAATTTGTCGGTCCGAGAGGGGGGAAGGCTCAGAGAGCCTCCTCCTCGGAAGCCTCTTCGCCGGCATCCGTGGAGGTCTCGCCGTCGGCGTCGTCGCCCTCGGCGTCTTCATCCTCGTCCTCGTCTTCCTCGAACTCGAAGATGTCCTGCTCGCGGCCGGTCAGGTCCTCGCCGCGCGCCTGGCGCTCGGCCTCGTCCGCGGAGCGGGCGATGTTGAGGCTGATCGAGACCTCGACCTCGGGGTGCAGGACGACGGTGACGTCATGCAGGCCGATGGTCTTGATCGGACGGTCGAGGCGAACCTGGGAGCGGGCCGAGGAGAAGCCGCCCTCGGTCATCACGTCGGCAATGTCGCGGGTGGAGACGGAGCCGTAAAGCTGGCCGGTCTCGCCTGCCTGGCGAATGATGGTGAAGGACTGGCCGTCGAGCGTCTTGGCGACGCCTTCGGCCTCGCTCTTGCGCTCGAGGTTGCGGGCCTCAAGCTGCGCGCGCTCGGTGTCAAAGCGCTGCTGGTTGACCTTGGTGGCGCGAAGCGCCTTGCCCTGCGGCAGGAGGTAATTGCGCGCGAAGCCGTCGCGCACCTTCACCACTTCGCCCATCTGGCCAAGCTTGGCGACGCGCTCCAGGAGAATGATCTTCATGTCGGTGGTCCTTGTCGTCTGTCCCGCGCTGTTTCAAGCGCGGTTAGGGGCGGTGGCGTAATGCCGGACCGCCCCAGCCGATGGAATTGATCGCGATCTTACTTGATCACGAAGGGCAGAAGGCCGAGGAAGCGGGCACGCTTGATGGCACGGGCCAGCTCACGCTGCTTCTTGGCGGACACGGCCGTGATGCGGCTCGGCACGATCTTGCCGCGCTCCGAAATGTAGCGCTGCAGAAGGCGGATGTCCTTGTAGTCGATCTTCGGCGCATTGGCGCCGGAGAACGGGCAGGTCTTGCGACGACGGAAGAACGGGCGGCGCGTCGGCAGCTGTGCGATATCGACCATTGCGATAGCTCCTTATTCTTCGTCGAAGCGGCGGGGGCCGCGATCACCGCGATCACCACGATCGCCCCGGTCACCACGATCGCCGCGGTCACCACCACGATCGCCGCGCTCACCACGTCCACCGCGTCCACCGCCACGGCGGTCGTCACGGTCGCGCTTCTGCATCATCGCGGACTGCTCTTCCTCGTGCTCGTCGACCTTGAGGGTCATGAAGCGCAGGACGTCCTCGTTGAGGCGCATCTGGCGCTCCATCTCGGCGACGGCGGCCGGGGAGGCGGTCAGGTTCATCAGCGTGTAATGAGCCTTGCGGTTCTTGTTGATGCGGTAGGTGAGCGTACGCAGACCCCAGGTCTCGACCTTGCCGACCGAGCCTTCGTGCTCGGCAATCAGGGCCTTGTACTGCTCGACCATCTGCTCGACCTGCTGGGCCGAGACGTCCTGGCGCGCCAGGAACACATGCTCGTAAAGCGGCATGGAGATGTGCCTTTCCTTAGATCCAAAATCCCCGGAACACGGCGCTAAGCCTCTTCGAGCCTTCAAGAAAGGCGGTTCGAAGCAACTTCGAAGGCGGAGACACGGGAAGGCGGATGGCGCTTTGTTCCATCCTGCCCGGCGCGCGATCGATCCTAAGAGGGACCGTTCGCATGACGAGCCTTCCGTTCAGCCCCCGGCCAGAGTTCCGAACGAAGCGTGGCTTATACACCAGTTGGCCGCGTTCGCAAGCGGTGCGCGGTTGAAAGGTCGGCTTTTTCGCGCTTCAACCTTGACAGGGCGCGCAAGGGCCGTGTCTTTGCGGCACACTTCGACAGCGCAGGGTCCGGCCACGTCAACGATCCGGATCGCAAACGAACGGTGGGAGCCATCGACATGAGCATCGCATTCACGTTTCCAGGCCAGGGCAGCCAGACGGTGGGCATGGGCAAGGAACTGGCGGACCGGTTTCCCGAGGCCCGGGCGGTTTTTGCCGAAGTGGACGAGGCGCTCGGCCAGAAACTCAGCACGGTCATGTGGGAAGGTTCCCAGGACGACCTGACGCTGACCGCCAACGCCCAGCCGGCGCTGATGGCGGTCAGCCTTGCGACCATGCGGGTGCTCGAGGCGCGCGGCCTCGACCTCAAGGCCTCCGTCGCCTATGTGGCCGGTCATTCGCTCGGCGAGTATTCGGCGCTCGCCGCCGCCGGCACGCTGTCGATCGGCGATGCCGCGCGGCTGCTGCGCATTCGCGGCACGGCGATGCAGCAGGCGGTGCCGGTGGGCGAGGGGGCGATGGCCGCTCTGCTCGGGCTCGACTTCGACGATGCCGTGGCCGTCGCCGAGGAAGCCGCGCAGGGCGAGATCTGCCAGGCGGCCAATGACAACGCACCCGGGCAGGTGGTGGTCTCCGGCCACAAGGGGGCGGTCGAGCGCGCCATCGAGATCGCCAAGGGGCGCGGCGCCCGGCGCGCGATCCTGCTTCCCGTCAGCGCGCCGTTCCACTGTGCCCTGATGGCGCCGGCAGCGGATGCGATGGCGGAGGCCTTCTCCTCGGTCCGCTTCAATACGCCGGCCGTGCCGCTTGTCGCCAACGTGCTGGCCGCGCCGATCGCCGACCCGGACGAGATCCGCGCGCGGCTCGTCGAGCAGGTCACCGGCACGGTTCGCTGGCGCGAGACGATCGCCTGGATGGCGGAGGCCGGCGTCGATACGGCCTGCGAGATCGGCACCGGCAAGGTGCTCACCGGCATGGTCAAGCGCATCGCCAAGGACATGGCGGGCATGGCGGTCAACACGGCCGAGGACATCGACATGCTGATGGACCGTCTCGGCTCGGCCTGATACGCACAGACATTCTTATAGAGGATACGCAACCATGTTCGACCTGACTTCCAAGACAGCCCTCGTCACCGGCGCGACCGGCGGTATCGGTGAAGCGATTGCCCGCGCGCTGCATGCCCGCGGGGCCATCGTCGCCCTGTCGGGCACGCGGGCGGAAAAGCTGGAAGCGCTGGCCGCCGACCTTGGCGAGCGCGTCCACGTCGTGCCGGCCAACCTGTCGGACCGCGAGGCTGTCGATGCGCTGGTGCCGGCCGCCGAGGCCGCGATGGGGCCGCTCGACATTCTGGTCAACAATGCCGGCATCACCCGCGACAACCTCTTCATGCGGATGAAGGACGAGGAGTGGGATGACGTCATCGAGGTCAACCTCACGGCGGGTTTCCGGCTCTGCCGTGCCGCGGTGAAGGGCATGATGCGCCGCCGCTCCGGCCGTATCATCGGCATCGCCTCCGTCGTCGGCGTGACGGGAAATCCCGGCCAGGCCAACTATGCCGCCGCCAAGGCCGGCATGATCGGCATGGCCAAGTCGCTTGCGCGCGAGGTCGCCTCGCGCAACATTACGGTGAACACGATCGCGCCGGGTTTCATCGAAACGCCAATGACCGACGCGCTGAACGACAAGCAGAAGGAATCGATCCTCACCAGCGTGCCGGCCAACCGCCTGGGGAGGGCGGACGAGATCGCCGCGGCAGCCGTTTTCCTGGCCAGCGACGAAGCCGCCTACATGACCGGCGAAACGCTCCATGTGAATGGCGGTATGGCCATGATTTGACTTGATTATCCTCTCCCGGAGATTGCCGCCGGGAGAGCGGGCCCCGGTTGCCTTTCGGCGGCTGGTCAAGCCCTATAAAGTGTGTTACGAACCCGCCGGCCAGCGAACCCGTTCACGAATGATCGGCGCTCGGGCATGGCCTGTCAGGCCGGCGTGAAAACCCGGGTCGGGCATGGTGCGGGCTGGACCCCATTCACCGCGTTCCGAGGATCGGGTACGAGGTACGGCGCAGAGCGCTGAACTAGCGAAAACCGTTGGAAGCAACTGAGGAATCTAAAATGAGCGACATCGCGGATCGGGTAAAGAAGATCGTCATCGAGCATCTCGGCGTCGACGCCGACAAGGTGGCCATGGAGGCGAGCTTCATCGACGATCTGGGCGCTGACAGCCTCGACACGGTCGAACTCGTCATGGCGTTCGAGGAAGAGTTTGGCGTCGAGATTCCGGACGATGCCGCCGAGACGATCCTGACTGTCGGCGACGCCGTCAAGTTCCTGGAAAAGAACGCCGGCTAATCCATTGTTTACGCGCATCGGGCGGATGACAAGGTCCGCCCGACGCGCCCACATACAGGTTCATGATGAGGCGAGTGGTCGTTACCGGCCTTGGCATGGTCACGCCGTTGGCGTGCGGTGTCGAGGAAAGCTGGTCCAGAATTCTCGACGGCAAGAGCGGGGCGTCCCGTGTCAGCCATTTTGAGGTCGATGATCTCGCCTGCCAGATTGCCTGCCAGATTCCCCGCGGCGACGGCTCCCAGGGAACCTTCAATCCCGACGACTGGATGGACCCGAAGGAACAGCGCAAGGTCGATGATTTCATCGTCTTCGCCATGGCCGCGGCCGAACAGGCGATCACCGATTGCGGCTGGAAGCCGACCACGCGCGAGGAGCAGATCCGTTCGGGTGTGCTGATCGGCTCGGGCATCGGCGGCCTGCAAGGCATCGAGGCGACCGCCCATGTGTTGCGTGACAAGGGTCCGCGCCGCATCTCCCCGTTCTTCATCCCCGGCCGGCTGATCAATCTCGCCGGCGGCTATGTTTCGATCCGTCATGGCCTCAAGGGACCGAACCATGCGGTCGTCACCGCCTGTTCGACCGGTGCCCATGCGATTGGCGACGCCGCGCGCCTGATCGCGCTGGACGATGCCGACGTCATGATCGCCGGCGGTGCGGAATCGCCCGTCTGTCGCCTGGCGCTGGCGGGCTTCGCCGCGGCCCGGGCCCTGTCGACCGGCTTCAACGACCGCCCCGAAGACGCCTCGCGTCCCTATGACAAGGACCGCGACGGTTTCGTCATGGGCGAGGGCGCCGGTGTTGTCGTGCTCGAGGAATACGAGCATGCCGTCGCCCGCGGCGCCAAGATCTATGGCGAGGTCGTGGGATACGGCCTGTCGGGCGATGCCTACCACATCACTGCCCCGGCCTCCGACGGCGACGGCGCCTATCGCTGCATGCAGGCAGCTCTGAAGCGCGCCGGCATGGCGGCGTCCGACATCGACTATGTCAACGCGCATGGCACCTCGACGCCGCTGGGCGACGAGATCGAGCTCGGCGCGATCCAGCGCCTGGCCGGCGACTCGGCGGCCAAGCTGACCATGTCGTCGACCAAGTCGTCGACCGGGCACCTGCTGGGCGCCGCCGGTGCGATCGAGGCGATCTTTTCGCTGCTGGCGATGCGCGACGGCATTGCCCCGCCGACCATCAATCTCGACAATCCTTCGGTGGAAACCGAGATCGATCTCGTGCCCAATACCGCGAAGCGCATGACGATCGACACGGCACTTTCGAATTCCTTCGGTTTCGGCGGCACCAATGCGTCGCTGGTGTTCCGCAAGGTCGCTTCCTGAGCACAGCATTTCCGCCCCGGCTGCTGACCGGGGCGGTGGCGGGGCAGGGGCTTTCCCGCCAGGCGCCGAGTTTGGGCATGGTTCTTCGCGGTTTGGCCATATTTGCAAGTCAAGTGGCAGAGCCATTCCCTCGATCAACCTGACCGGACGGGACATATGAACGAGACGCCGACCGACGAGTCCGACCGCGCCAAGGATGGCGAGACGGCCGCCTTTCGACCGAACCCCAAGAGCCCGCGCGAGGCGATCCAGCCGGAACCGGCGCCGCAACCGCCGGCCCGCTCCCGCCACGTCCGCAATCCATTCGTCATCGTCATCAACGCCATCCTGTCGATCGCCGTCCTGACGGTGATCGCGGTTGGCGGCCTGCTCTACTGGGGCAAGGCGGAGTTCGAGGCGCCGGGGCCGCTGGCGGCCGAGAAGACGGTGATCATCTCGTCCGGATCGGGCCTCCAGGCGATTGCCGACACGCTGGAAAACCAGGGGGTGATCGACAACGCCTATGTCTTCCTGGCCGGAGTGCGGGCCTACAAGAACGCGGGCAAGCTGAAGGCGGGCGAATATGCCTTCGCCGCCGGCAGTTCCATGCATCAGATCATGGAGGACCTGGTCGGGGGCAAGGCCGTCTATCACACGGTCACCGTCCCCGAGGGCTGGACCAGCGCCCAGGTGGTCGCGCGAGTGCGCGAGCATCCCGTTCTTACCGGCACGATCGACGAGATCCCGCCGGAAGGCGCATTGCTGCCGGAGACCTACACGTTCACACGCGGCACGACCCGCGCCCAGCTCGTCCAGCAGATGCGCGATGCCCAGACCAAGGCGGTCGCCGATATCTGGGCCCGGCGCACGGACGGGCTGCCCGTCGAGACCCCGGAGGAGCTGGTGATCCTTGCCTCCATCGTGGAGAAGGAAACCGCCCGGGCGGACGAGCGCACGCGGGTTGCGGGCGTGTTCGTCAACCGGTTGAACAAGGGTATGCGGCTGCAGTCCGACCCGACCATCGTCTACGGCCTGTTTGGCGGCGAGGCCTGGTCTCAGGACCGGTCCGCGATCACCCGGTCTCAGCTCGATGCACGCAACCCCTACAACACGTATCAGATCGACCGGCTGCCGCCGGGGCCGATCGGCAATCCGGGCCGCGCGGCGATGGAGGCTGTCGCCAATCCCTCGCGCACCAAGGATCTCTATTTTGTTGCCGATGGCACCGGGGGGCACGTCTTCGCCGAGACCTACGAGCAGCATCAGCGCAACGTCGTTCGCTGGCGGCAGATCGAGCGCGAGCGGCGTGAGCGCGAGGCGCAGCAAGCCGCGCCGGCCGCCGCGGGAAGCGGCGGATAGCGCAAGCCGCGATCCAGGGGGCAGGAACGCGAAATGGCCGGAACTCTTTCAAGCATGACGGGCTTCGGGCGCGCCGATGGCGCGGCCGGGGCGGCACGCTGGACCTGGGAAGTCAGGTCGGTGAACGGCAAGGGGCTCGATGTCCGGGTCCGCCTGCCGGGCGGACTGGAGAGCCTTGAGGCAGTCTGCCGGGAGACGGCGGGCAAGCTGTTCGCGCGCGGCAATATCACCATCGGCCTCAGCTACCAGCGCGGCCAGGGCGACGCGGTGCCGCGCATCAACGAGGCGGCACTCAACGCGGTTCTGGCGGCGCTGGAGACGATCCGCCGTCGGGTGCCGGATGCGGCTCCGGTCGGGCTTGACGGCATCCTCTCCCAGCGTGGCGTGATCGAATGGGCCGAACCGGAAGAGGGGGCGGCCGAGAAGGAGGCTCTGGGGAGCGCACTTCGCGCCAGCCTCGAGGGGGCACTTGCCGCGCTTGCCGAAATGCGTCGCAGCGAGGGGCGCGCGATCGCCGAGGTCCTGGCCGGGCAACTTGCCGAGATCGCCCGACTGACCGCGCTTGCCGAGGCCGCGCCATGCCGCCAGCCGGAGGCGATCCGTGCCAGGCTGGCGACCCAGGTGGAGGCGCTTGCCGGCGCATCCGTCGCCCTCGACCCGGCGCGTCTTCACCAGGAAGCCGCCCTTCTGGCGACAAAGGCCGATATTCGCGAGGAGCTCGACCGGCTGGTGGCTCATGTCAACGCGGCAACGGTGCTGCTCGATGCGGGCGGGCCGGTCGGCCGCAAGCTCGACTTCCTCGCACAAGAATTCAACCGCGAGGCGAACACGCTGTGTTCCAAGTCGAACGGAACGGAACTGACGGCTGTCGGCCTTGAGCTGAAAACCGTCATCGACCAGATGCGCGAACAGATTCAGAACCTGGAATAGGGCGAGGCAGGTGCCATGACGACAGCGACAGGCGGAACGATGGTGACCTCCGAGGAGGCCGAGGCGCGCCGGCGCGGGCTGATGCTGGTGCTCTCCTCACCATCCGGCGCGGGCAAGTCGACCATCGCCCGCCAGCTCCTCGACCAGGAGACAAACCTGAAGCTCTCCGTTTCGGTGACGACGCGGCCACGTCGGTCGAGCGAGATCGACGGCGTGCACTATCATTTCATCAGCCGGGAGCGTTTCGAGCAGATGCGGGATCGCGGCGAGCTGCTGGAATGGGCCGAAGTGCACGGCAATTACTACGGCACGCCCCGCGATCCGGTGGAGGAGGCGCTGGGGCTCGGCCAGGACGTTCTGTTCGACATCGATATCCAGGGCACCTTCCAGCTTTACGAAGCCGTGCGCCCGGACGTGGTCTCGCTCTTCATCCTGCCGCCCTCCATCGCCGAGATGAAGTCGCGCCTGCATCGGCGGGCCGAGGATGCGGAGGACGTCATCCAGCGCCGTCTCAAGACGGCGGTCGGCGAGATGAAGCACTGGAACGAATACGACTACGTCATCATCAACGACGACCTGCAGCGCGCCTATGACGGCGCCCGCTCGATCCTGAGGGCGGAACGGCTGCGGCGCGAGCGCAGCCCGGCGATCGGCCCGTTCATCGAAGGAATGGTCGAGGATCTGAAGCGCGAGACCGGCGAGGACTGAGCCTCATCGCGGTCGGTCCGCATGTCTCAGGCTTTCGCGAAAGCGTTGGCAAGCGCCACGAATTCCTCGATGGAGAGCTGTTCGGCCCTCTGTGTCGGTTCGGTTCCCACACTCCGGAGACGATCCTCGGCATCGCCGGCGAGCGGCTTCAGGCTGGCGCGAAGCATCTTGCGGCGCTGGCCGAAGGCAGCGGCCGTGAGCTTTTCCAGTGCCTTGAGATCGCAGGCAAGGGGTGAGGCGCGCGGCGTCAGGTGGACAATCGCCGAGGTCACCTTGGGCGGCGGCGTGAAGGCCTTGGCCCCGACCTCGAAGGCAAGCGTTGCATGGCAGCGCCAGCCGGCAAGCACGCCAAGCCGGCCATAGGCCTTGCTGCCGGGCGGCGCGACGATCCGTTCTGCGACTTCCTTCTGGAACATCAGCGTCAGCGATTGCCAGACGGGTGGCCAGTCCTCGCCGGTGATCCAGTCGATCAGGAGCTGGGTGCCGACATTGTAAGGCAGGTTGGCGACGATCTTCAGCGGACCGCCAGCGGCGATCTCCGGGAGCGCGAGGGCGAGGGCGTCGCCCTGGACGATCTCCAGCCGACCGGGATAATGCGCGGCGATCTGCTCCAGCGCCGGCAGACAGCGGGGATCCTTCTCGACGGCCACGACACGTCTTGCACCGGCAACCAGCAGCGCGCGGGTGAGGCCGCCCGGTCCGGGGCCGACCTCCAGAACGGTGCACTCGCTCAGATCGCCTGCGGTCCGGGCGACTTTCAGCGTCAGGTTCAGGTCGAGCAGGAAGTTCTGCCCAAGCGATTTGCGGGCCTGCAGGTCATGGTCGCGAATGACCTCGCGCAATGGCGGCAGCGTGTCGATCTGGCTCATCACACGAGGTCTGGATCGGCCAGCACGGCGGCAAGGCGAATGGCGGCGGACAGGCTGTCGGGACGAGCGGTGCCCGTAGCGGCGATGGCAAGGGCTGTGCCGTGGTCGGGCGAGGTGCGCACGAAGGGCAAGCCGAGCGTGGCGTTGACCGCATCGTGGAAGGCGAGCGTCTTGGCCGGGATCAACGCCTGATCGTGATACATGGCGAGCGCGCAGTCATAGTCCTTGCGGGCCTCGGCATGGAACATCGTGTCGGCGGGCAGGGGACCGATGGCATCGATCCCCTCCGCGCGCAGTTCGGCGATCGCCGGCATGATCACCTCTTCATCCTCGCGGCCGATCGAGCCGCCTTCCCCCGCATGCGGGTTCAACCCGGCGATGGCCAGGCGCGGTTTCTCGATGCGGAAACGGCGCACCAGGTCGCGCTGCACGATGCGCGCGGTGCGCACGATCAGTTCGCTCGTGAGCGTTGCAGGGACCTGCGACAGCGGGATGTGAATGGTCACCGGCACCACCAGCAGGTCCGGGCCGGCAAGCAGCATCACCGGCTCGTGGTCGCTGCCTCCGGCCCGCCGCGCCAGTTCGCCAAGAAACTCGGTGTGGCCGGGATGGGCGAAGCCGGCGTCGTAGAGCGACTTCTTGTTGATCGGATTGGTAACGACACCCGCCGCGGCTCCGCTCATCGTGTCGCCGACGGCGCGCTCGATCGACGCGATCACCGCGTCCGCATTCGCCGGATCGGCGGTTCCCGGCGTGTCCGTGACAGATTTCTCGAGCGGCACGACGGGGAGGTAGTCCGCGAAAGCCTCCAGCGCCTCTCCCGGCGTCAGTTCGGCGAGCGGCACGGTGAGACCCAGCCGGCCGGCGCGCGCGGCGAGGAAGGCCGGATCCGCGAGCACGTAGAAGGGCGGCAGTTCACGCGCGACGCGGTCGCTCCAGGCGGCAAGCAGGGTGTCGGGCCCGATGCCGCCCGGTTCACCCATGGTCACCGCCAGCGGAAGAAGGCTGGTTCGCATCCGGATCGTCTAGCGGTAGTCGATGATGGCGCGGCGGCGGAGCTCGCGCAGGTAGCGCCGGCTGAGCTGCTGCCCCTCCTTGTCGCGCAACTCGTCCTCGACCTCCATGCGCGCGGCGACGTTGCTGGCGATCTCCTGCTTGTCGCAGAGCGCGAACATCTCATAGCCGTTCGACGTGGTCTGCGGGGCAGTGACCTTGCCGACCGCGATCTTGTCGAGCTCCTTCTTCAGCTCGCCCGGGATTTCGGTTTCCAGCCGGGTCTTGATCGGCAGCACGACGACCTCGCGGTACTGGCGGGCCAGCGTTTCGGCCTCGTTGCAGGAGGTGAACTGGGCCCGGTACTTGTCGGCCTCGCGACGGCGTTGCGCCTTGGTGCCGGCCGAGGACTTCGCCGGCACGACGACGACGATGCCCTGGACCCGGTATTCCATGCTCTTGTTCGTGTCCTCATCGTCCTTTTTCCGAAGGGCGGCGATGACATCGGACTCGGCGATGCGCACTTCCTGCTGGAAGCGGGCCCGCAGGATCTGCGTCCAGGCAATCTCGCTCTCCAGGCGCGAGCGCAGCGTCTCGGGGTTGATGCCCGACTGGCGGAGCACCTGGGTGAGGCGGCTGGGCGTCAGCTTGACCCGGCCGGCGAGCGTGGCATAGGCCTCGTCGACCTCGGCCTTGGAGACATTCAGGCCGGCGCGGGTGGCTTCCTGCATCTTCAGCGTGTCGTTGACGAGCTCTTCCATCGCCTGACGGGTCGTGCCGGAGCCACCGCGACCGGTGGTCAGGCGCAGCAGGCCCGCGCGCTGCTTGATATCGTAGGTGGTGATGGGCTTGTTGTTGACGATCACCTTGATGGCGGTCTGCGCCACCACGGGAGTGCCCGCAACACTCGCTGCGAACAGCATCGCCAGGGTGGCGAGCATCCAGCGCTTTCCAGTCATTCCGTTCCCCCTGTCGTCGCGTGTCGCGGACCGTGTGCGCGCTCCGGGGTTGCTGGCCACCGGCTGTTGCGTCTCTTTCATCGGTTCGCGCGCGGGCCGGCGAGCGTGTGCATGCGCTCCCGGCATCCCGGTTTCATCCGACCGCAATTCCTGCTTTCGCACCAGAAAACGGCCAAATTCCGTCGGGCCTAGTTGTTGCCGTTGGTCGAGAACTGCGTATCGCCGAGCGTGCGCAGGCCGAAGCGGAAGAAGAACAACCGGTCCGTGGTCTGCCCGTTGTTGCGGCTGCGGTCCTCGGCATAGGCGAGCGAGACGGAGAAGCCTTCGTCGTCGTAGCCGATGCCGAAACTGTCGCGCACCATGTTCTTGCGCTGCAGGTCGTAGCGCACCGAGCCGAACAGGCGCCAGTTCTCCTGCAAACGCAGGCTGGCGGAGCCGATCACTTCCTCGCGCGGCGTGCCGATCCCGAGATTGGGCTGGGCCGACAGATAGGCATAGGCGAGATTGCCGGTCAGCGGTCCGTAGATGCCCGTCGCCTCGATCTGGCCGCGGCGGATGGAGAAATTCTTGTGGTCGAAGCGCGCCTGGGCGCCGACGCGCAGGCCCTGGCGGCTGTCGAAATAGAGGCTGCCGACATAGTCGCTGTAATTGGTGGCAAGGCCCGAACTGCTGGTCGCGTCGAGAATGTCGGCGGTCTTGAAGGAGTTGGTGCCGCCCATGTGGAACGACCGGCCGAACAGCGCGCTGACATTGAAGCCTTCATCGAACTGCAGGCTGTATTTCAGGCCGATATTGGCGCGCGTGCCACCTTCGCTGCGGTCGAAGCCGGAGAACTTGTCATATTCGAAGAGGGTGGTGGAATCGAAGACGATGCTTTGCGCGTCCTCGTTCGGCAACTCGCCGATGCGCCCCTCGTTGGGACGGACGATGACCTGGGCGACAGGCTCGATGATCTGGTTGCCACCCTCGAACGTGCCGATGAACGGGAAACGATAGTCGATGCCGACCGCCGGCATGATCCGGCCGACAAAGGACTCATCGGTCAGCGCGGCGACGTTCTTGTCCTGCGACGACAGGAAGTAGAGGTCGCCCTTCACATAGGCGAAAGGCGTGAACACCTGGCCGAGGGGATCGATCACCGTGGAGCGCCAGTCGGCGCGCAGGCTGGTGCGGGTAAAGGTACCCTCGACACCGCGGAACCGGGTGGTCGCGCCGACCTGGATCGCGTCGGTCTGGTCACGCGTCAGGCTTGTCAGGTTGCCGGTGAAGGACAGTTCGCCGCCGGCGATCGGATCCTCGAAGATGTAGTTCCAGTCGAGAACCGGATGGACGAAGGGCTGCTTGTCCTGCAGGCGGCTGCCGACCGGACTGAAGCCGGGGGCGTTGAAGCCGGCGGCGGCCGTGTAGTCCTCCTGGGAGATGCGGAAGGCATAGCTCCTCAGGTCGAAGCGGTTCCGCTCGCTCTGCCCTGTCAGGTAGATCTGCGACACGTCGGCCGCATTGCCGAAGCGGGTAAACTTGTAATCGTCCAGGAACGACCGGTCGGTGCGCCAGGATGCGTCCCAACCCCATTTCCAGCGTTCGTTGATATCGAACTCGCCCTTGGAGGCGACCACGCCGCGGAACCGGCGGTTGCCGCTCGACGTTGTGTATTCGCCCGGCTGGGCCTGGATGAGGCCGCCGACATGGATCGAATAGGAGCCGTCGATGAGCTTCTGGCGCCACTCGGCCTGGCTGAGCACGCCTTGCTTGGTCAGCGGCGTTGCCGACAGCAAGAGGTCGTAGGTCTCGCCCAGTGCCAGGTAATAGGGCACGCGCACGCCAACACCCACCCGGTCGCCGAAGACGGCCGAGGGAATCAGGAAGCCGGACTTCCGCTTGACGCTCGGATCCGGCATCGAGAGATAGGGCAGATAGACCAGCGATCGGCCGAAGAACTCGAGTGAGGCCTTCTCGAACTCGATCGTCCGTTCCTGCTGGTTGTGCACGATGGTCTGCGCGCGAATGCGCCACAGGGGCGGCTTCTCCGGCGGATTCCGGGGCTTCGTGTAGACCGTGTAGAGGCCGTTTTCGAAGGTCGTGCGGTTGCCGTCCTCGCGTTTGGCGCTCTCGGCGAGGAACCGCGTGCGCTCCGGCGTGTCGAGTTGCAGGGCGGTGGCGAAACCGTCGCGCAGGTCCTCGGAAAGGTCCATGGACCCGGCGCGCAGCACATTGCCGTCCGGTTCCGTCAGCCGAACATTGCCATTGGCGCGCAGCCGTCCGTTGCGCCGGTCGAAGTCGACGCGGTCGGCCTCCACCGTGTTGCCGCCGTAATAGATCTGCACATTGCCGACGGCCGAGATCACGTCCCGGTCGAAATCGTATCGCAGCTCGTTGGCCTCAAGCAGCAGTGGATCTGCGGGATCGACCTGGTTGGCAAGCGTGTTGACGAGGTCTGCCTGCGCCGCTGCGGGAACTGCCTGGAAGGGCAGGGTGACAAGGGCGGCAAGGAGCGTTCCGGACAGGACGGTGCCGGCAAGCATCGCGGCGCGCATGCCTGCGCGCGTGCGAACACGACCGCGCACCGCGTCCTTTACGGACATGCGGCGCGGCAATTCGGCAATGCCTGCAGGAACGGCCAAGCTCATCAGCCGTCCTCCAGGTGAAGGAGGATCGTGATCCCCATCAAGACTCCAAACACTCCAGGTGCCCACGCGGCAAGGAGCGGAGGCACGATTCCCGCGCCGCCGAGGTCCTTGCCCAACTCCGACAGAACGTAAAGCACGAACCCGGCAAGGATTCCACCCAGAATCAGGCGGCCGACACCCCCCATCCGCGAAACCCTCAGGGAAACGCAGGCGGCAATCAGCACCATTGCGGCCAAAAGCGCGGGTCGGGCCAGAAGTGTCTGATATTGAAGTGAATAACGATATGCCGGTAAACCCGCGCGCTGTGACAATTCGATCACACGCGGAAGGTCCCAGAATCCGATGGATTCGGGAGCCGCGATGCTCTCGCGCACCTCTGTCGGGGTCAGGTAGGTGGACACCGAATAGGACGTGAACGCGCGAGGATCGCCGCTCGTCGAATAGACGGTTCCACTGGAAAGTCGCCAGGACTGGTCGGCAAGGACGGCCTCGCGCGCCTCGATGCGCTCGACGAAGGACCCCTTCCTGTCGAAGGTGAAGACGGTGACGCCGAGCAACCGCTCGCCATTGTCGAGAATCTGCTTGGCATGAAGAACCGATTCGCCATCGACGCCGTCCTGGCGCAACCAGATGTCGCCGGTGGTCTGCAGCAGGAAGTTCTGCTCCCGGCCAAACAGGCCCGAGGCGATCTCGTCCGACTGGGTGCGAAGCACCACCGCAAGAGGGTTGTAGACCAGCACCGCGGCGATGCCGATGAGGAGGCCGACCGCCAATGCAGGAGCGGTGAACTGCCAGACGGAGACACCGGCGGCGCGCGCCACCACCAGCTCCAGCTTGCGGCTGAGCCCGAGAAAGGCGGTTATGGCGCCGAACAGAACCGCGAAGGGGAGCACCTGCTCCATCAGCTGGGGCACCCTGAGCAGCGATATGAGGCCGATGCGCGCAAGGCTCGCGCCTTCCTGATCGCTGGCTCGCCGCAGCAATTCCAGCGCGTCGAAGACGAAGATCAGGACGGCGGCGAGCAGGAACAGGCCGCCGATCGAGACGAGAAAGCGCAAGGCCAGATAGACGGCAAGGGTGCGACCGGAGCGGGCGGTGGTGAGCATCTCAGGCGGCTCCGCCCTGCTGGCGGCCCTGCAGCCGCGACACGAGATGCTCGATCTGCTCGGCCAGCCGTTCTCCGGTCGCGGCAAGGGCGCTCATCCAGCGTGGCCTGCGGGGAACAGCGATCGCCCAGGCGGCGATCGCAATGGCGGCAAGGGGAACCAGATAGAGGGCAAAGCGCGCCGCAGGCAGGCCGGGAACGAGCGTCAGCACGCCAAAACCGGCGGTGCGCAGCAGTATTGCAAGGACCAGCGCCACCAAAATCGCGACGTGCCGGTTCTGCCGCGTGGTCTTCGGTTCGCCGGCAAACAGGTAGACGATCAGGGCAAAGGCGAGCGGATAGAGCGGTTGGCTCAGCCGGTCGTGCAGTTCCGCCACGAGGCGGCTGCGGTTGTCGGCGGCGTAGGCGTCGCCGTCGTCCGGGGCGATGAGGTCGAGAGTGGAGCGCTCGCTCGACTTGTAGGTGGACACCGTGCCGGTCGGTACCATGCTCGACAGATCGAAGGCGTAGGACTGGAAACGGACGATGGAGATGCTGCCATTGGCCCTGGTGCGCCGCTGGATCGTGCCGTCCTGCATCACCAGCAGGGTGCGGCCGGCCGCTTCAACGATCTGTCCCCGCGCGGCCTCGTAGGTGAAGACGGTGTCCTCGGCCCGCTCGTCATGCATCAGGAGACCGTCGAGCTGGCCTTCGCCGCCCCGGTTGCGGATGTGGAAGGTGAGGCCGTCCTCGATGCCGATGAAGCGGCCCGGGCGGACGATGTTGGCGACGAGATCGACGCGTACCTGGGTGATCTCGTCGCGCAAGGCGGCAAGCCCGGCCGGCGCCAGCACCAGCGACAGGGTGGCGCACAGAAGACTGACCGCTGCCGCGAAGCACAGGACCGGACGCAGGAGCACCGAGCGCGAGGCGCCGGAGGCGTTGATGACGATGAGCTCGCTGTCGTTGGACAGGGTGTTGAGCACGACGATCAGCGCGATCAGCAGCGCGAAGGGTGCGATTGCCAGCACCAGGAACGGCATCGCCAGCATGGTCATGCCGATGAATTGGACGATGGTCTGTCCCTTGGCCGTCACCAGGTCGAGTTGGCGCAGCGCCTGCGTCGCCCAAACGACACCGGCCAGCGCTGCCAGCGTCACCAGAAAGACGGCAGTCAGGCGCCGGAAGACGTAACGCTCGAAGGTGGTCATCAGGTCCGTGTCGTGCTGTGCCGCTATTGGCCCATGGCCCGGTTGAATGAATCGGCAAGCGAGGCCTGCGCCGGCGCATCGGCGGCTTGCGTTGCCACTGTGCCCGATTAGGCGCGAGTTTAGGTAAATACTCCGAGAAGAAAAAGGGTTAAGCGAAAATTAACAAGGCTCCGTCTTTGCCTCCGGCTTGCCGAGGGACGAAACTGGTACCATTGTAGAGAGGGAACGCGCCGGCCGGGCCGCGACGAACGCCCGCTGCCGGCCGCGCTGCGCGGTCTCCGCCGCGATCCGGCCGTACCTTTCCGGTCGGGCCTGCCGCGGTTGGCACCCGTTACGACCATTTTCCCTCAGACAAGAGGTTTCAACCTTGCTCCCCAAGATCTCCTTCGCAAAGCTGGCCGCCCCCGAGAAGGGCGTGGCCGTTGTCTTCGTCGACGATGCCCTGGCACTTGGCAAGACCGCCGGCGCGATCGGCGACGGCGTCGAGGCCCTCGTCAAGCGCGCGGCGGACGCGGCCGGTTTTTCCGGCAAGTCGAAGTCGGTACTGGACCTGCTGGCCCCGGCCGGTACCGGTCTCGACCGGCTCGTGGTCATCGGCCTCGGCAAGGCGGGTGCGGTCTCCGGGCTTGGCGAGAACGACTGGGCAGCGCTTGGCGGCGTTGCTATGGGCGCCGTCGGGCGGGCGAAGGCGGCCGAGATGGTGCTGGAGACCGCTGAAGGCGAGGTCGCGCCGGCCATGGCCGCGGCCTTCGCGATGGGCATGAAGCTGCGCGCCTACACGTTCGATCGCTACAAGACCCGCAAGGATGACGAGGACAAGCCGAAAACGGCCGCCAAGGTTACGCTGGCAACCGGTGACACCAAGGCGGCGAAGAAGGCCTGGGCGGATGCCGATGCCGTCAGCGATGGCACGCTGCTGGCCCGCGACCTGGTCAACGAGCCGGCCAACGTGCTGACGACGCTGGAATTCGCCAAACGCGCCAGCGAGCTTGCCGGGCTCGGCGTCGAGATCGAGGTGCTTGACGAAAAGGCGATGAAGAAACTCAAGATGGACGCGCTGCTCGGCGTGGCCCAGGGCTCGGACAGCCCGCCGCGCATGGTCATCATGCGCTGGAACGGGGGCAAGAAGGATGCCGCGCCTGTGGCTTTCGTGGGCAAGGGCGTCGTCTTCGACACGGGCGGCATCTCGATCAAGCCGGCCGCCTCGATGGAAGACATGAAGGGCGACATGGGCGGGGCGGCGGCCGTCACCGGCCTGATGCATGCGCTGGCGGCCCGCAAGGCCAAGGTCAATGCCATCGGCGTGATCGGTCTTGTGGAGAACATGCCGGATGGCAAGGCTCAGCGCCCCGGCGACATTGTCACGGCGATGTCGGGAGCGACCATCGAGATCATCAACACCGACGCGGAAGGCCGCCTCGTGCTGGCCGACGCGCTCTGGTACACGCAGGACCGGTTCAAGCCGGCCTTCATGATCAACCTGGCAACGCTGACCGGGGCGGTGCTGATCGCGCTCGGCAGCCAGCATGCCGGTATCTTCTCCAACGATGACGAACTGGCCGGACGTCTGGCCGATGCGGGCCTGGCCACGGAGGAGCGCGTCTGGCGGCTGCCGCTGTCGGCGGAATACGACAAGCTGATCGACACGCCCAATGCCGACATGAAGAACACGGGCGGGCGGCTTGCCGGCTCGATCACGGCGGCGCAGTTCCTGCAGCGTTTCGTCAATGACGTGCCGTGGGTGCACATCGATGTCGCGGGCACGGCGATGAGCAGCCCGAAGACGGATATCAGCAAGACCTGGGCATCGGGTTACGGTGTGCGCCTGCTCGACCGGCTGGTGCGCGACCACTACGAAGGCTGACGGACGATGCAAAGCGGGAAGGGGCTTTGCGCCTTCCCGCTCCATTGTCCGGGGCGACGCCCCGCCGGACACAAAAAACCCGCCTGACGGGCGGGTTGCTCTGTCTGTCCGTATCGCGACGGGACCACCTGCCGGAGCAGGCGTTTTTTTCAGGTCAGCAGGTCTTGTAGGCCGCGCAGGAGCCGACCGGCTCGCTCACCACGGTCCCCATTGCCGTCGTGACGCCGGCAAGGCCGAGTACCAGACCGAAAAACAACACAATCCGCAAAGCCATCGAATGTCTCCCGTTGCCCCGGCGTCTCTACTTTTCTACCGTCTTGCCACTGTCCCGGATGCTAGCCTGCCGTGTGTGTCACGGTTGTGATCGTGACCACAGTCGAGGCGATCATCGCGGGTTGCGGAAAACGGCAGCGATGCCGGGTCCAGCCCGGTCGTCAATCTGCCGGGCCGAAGTTGGGAAACCGTTAATCGTGAATCCTTCGCAAATCAAAGCCGCTGTCGACCGCTGCGTCACTTCCCGCGGCACCTGTTGCAGACCTGCCGCAGGGAGGAAGGCCGGAAGGCGCCGCGACAGGAGAAAAACGCTTTCTCTGGCAAGGGGTTTGGGCGGATGACGGAGGTCCTGTTCTACCACTTGATGATCAAGCCGCTCGAGCAAGTGCTGCCGGGCCTGCTGGAGACGAGCCTCAAGCGGGGCTGGCGCTGCGTCGTGCAGACCGGCTCGCGTGAGCGGTGCGAGGCGATTGATTCGCTTCTGTGGACGTATCGCGACGATGCGTTCCTGCCGCACGGCACGGTGGCCGACGGCCATGCCGAGGCGCAGCCCGTCTACCTGACCGAGGGGCCGGAAAATCCGAACGCGGCGAGCGTGCGGTTTCTCGTCGACCGGGCCGCGCCGCCTGACCTGTCCTCCTACGCGCGCGGTGTGTTCCTGTTCGACGGCCACGACCCGGAAGCGCTTGCCGATGCGCGGGCGCACTGGAAGACGCTGAAAGCTGCGGGGCACGAGCTGACCTACTGGCAGCAGGCGGAGAGCGGACGATGGGAGAAGAAGGCATGAGTGCAACGCCGTGGGACGACGATTTCATCCGGCGCCGGGATGCGGCGCGCGACCGGCTCGATACGTTGTTCGGCGCCAAGGGCGGCAATCGCGAGGATCGTTCGACCTGGTTCGATGCGGTCTATGACACGGCCGAAGGAGATCCCGCAGCCGTGCCCTGGGCGGATCTGGCGCCCAAGCAGGAACTGACCGACTGGCTGGCGGACAACGCGGCTGCCGGCGAAAGCGCCCTCGATATCGGCTGCGGGCTCGGCGACAATGCCGAGGCGCTGGCGGCGGCCGGCTACCGGACGACCGCATTCGACCTGTCGGAAACAGCAATCCAATGGGCGCGGGCGCGCTTCCCGCAAAGTCCGGTCGACTATCGGGCCGCCAACCTGTTCGATCCGCCGCCCGAGTGGATAGGTGCCTTCGACCTTGTTCATGAGTGCTACACGCTGCAGGCGCTCCATGGCGAGCTTCGGGTGGCCGGTTTCGCCGCCATTGCCCGTCTTGTCGCGCCCGGGGGGCGGCTTCTCGTCATCAACCGCTCCAGGGAGGAGGGTACGGAGAGTTCCGGTCCGCCCTGGCCGCTTACCCCTTCGGAACTCGCCCGGTTCGAGGCGCTGGGCCTTGCCTGCCAGGAGACACATGCCTACGAAGTCCGCCGGGGAGAACGCGTGATCCCGCATGTGCGTGCCGTCTGGCGATGGAGGAACGAACATCCCGGGCATGGCGTTTGACGGAGGATGCGATTGTGACGCCAGCGCCGCAGCGGCTGCGTGCCTGAAGCACCGAATCAAGCTAAGCAGGATCGAATACTAGGGATTTTTGCCGAGGCTTTTCTCTTCCAGGTCCATGCGCTCGAATGATACGCGCGTCAATCGTGACCTGGAGTGGCCTGCAGGGTAGGGTTGGCGGCATGGGGAAGCGCAGGACTTTGCCCGATCAGACGGGATCGGGGATCCAGCCGCTGGTCACGCCCGGCCAGATCTGGTCGATTTCCGTGGTGACCGGGGTTTTCCTCGCTGTCGCCGTGGCGTTGTTGCTGATCGTTTCCCATGTCGTCCTGTCGATGCGAGAGACGGCCAATACGATAGACGACGAGCGCGCGACGGCTGCGGCCGCGGCCGCGGTTGCGGCGCTGGAACGACGCCTGTCCCTGACGGTTCGAGACAACGCGTTGTGGGACGAGGCCTATGATGCCGTTACCTCCGACACGGCGCAGGCCTGGATCCTCGACAATTGGGGGATCAAGGATTACCCGCTCTACGATGGCGTGATCGTGCTGGGCAGCGACGGGGCCGTGTTGTCGGCCTATCTGGAAGGAGAGCCTTTCGATCCGTCGCTCGTGTCCGGAGCACCGCTCATGACGCTGGCCGCGAGGGCCCGCGATGGTGACGACGCGCCGGTCTCCGGCCTTGCCGGGACCGGCGAGGGCATCGCCGCGGCGGCTGCGATGCCACTCCGCCGCTTCGACATGGACCCGGCTGCAAGTCGTGACAATCCGGTCCTGATCCTGCTGAAGGTGATGGACGAGGCGATCGTCGAAGTCATTTCAAAGGACTACCAGATTGCCGGCTTGACGCTACAATCCGATCCGCTTGCCAACCGGCTCAATCTGGCGCTGAAGGATGTTTCGGGGGCCCCGATCGGCTTTCTTTCCTGGCCAAGCCGACAACCGGGAGATCGGGCGTTCGAGCGCCTTCAGCCCATGCTTGTCGTCGCCGGCGCGATCCTGGTGGTGTTCCTGCTGATGGTCCTGGCCGCCGGCGTGCTCGAGTCGCTGAGACTGCGCCGCATCGCCGCCATCGCGGAATACCAGGCCAAGCGCGATCCGCTGAGCGGAATGCTGAACCGCAGCGGCTTCATGGAAGCGCTGGAGGTGCTGGCTCCGAACACCACGCCCGGGCGGCCGCTGACCTTGCACATGCTCGACCTCGATGGATTCAAGCAGGTGAACGATACCTGGGGACATGCCGTTGGCGATATTCTGATCGCGGCGGTGGCGGTTCGCATCGCCGGGTTCCAGGAGTATTTCGCCGCCATCGGCCGGCTGGGAGGCGACGAGTTCGCGCTCGCGCAGACCGGCTCGCTTCCTCCGGGAGGACTTGCCGAACGCGTCATCCAGGCATTCTCGGTACCGTTCACCGTCGGCGAACACCGGATCACCGTGAGTGCCAGCATCGGCCATGCCACGACCACCGAGCCTCTGAACCCGGCCGAACTGATGCGGCGGGCGGACATGGCCATGTACGGGGCCAAGGATGCGGGCAAGCACAGGGCACTGGAGTACCGGACCGAGATGGAGCGTCGCAAAGGGTAGCGTTCCGCACCGGAAGACGGCGGACTCGCGCTGTCTTCCAGTGCCGCTAGGTTCAGCGCAGGCGGGCGAGCATGTCCGTCAGTTCGCCCAGATGCGCGACCTGGTGGAAGCGGTCATGGTCGACAGGCTCGTCCGCGTGTTCGAGCGCCCAGGTGAGCTCGTATGGCACGTGAACCGCATGGCTGCCCGCCTGCAGCGCCGGCAGGATGTCGGACTTCAGAGAATTGCCGACCATCATCGCCCGCGCCGCGCCGTCGCCATGGCGTGCGAACAGGGTCTCGTAAGTCTCGCTCGTCTTTTCGTGCACGATCTCGATCGCGTGAAAGTGTTCGCCGAGGCCCGATGCCGCGATCTTGCGTTCCTGGTCGAACAGGTCGCCCTTGGTAATCAGAACGAGCCGGAAGTCGCCCGCCAATGCGACGAGAGTTTCCTCCACATGGGGAAGCGGCTCAATCGGGTGCGAGAGCATGTCGCGGCCCGCCTCGAGAATTTCGCCGATGACGGAAGCCGGCAGTGTGCCGTCGGTCACTTCGATAGCGGTCTCGATCATCGAGAGGGTGAAACCCTTGATGCCGTAACCGTAGTGCCGCACGTTGCGCCGTTCGGCGGCCAGGAGGCGCTCCTCCAGGCTTTCCCACTCGCTATAGTCGGCGAGAAGCTCGGCGAAACGGTCCTGGGTCAGCTTGAAGAAGCGCTCGTTGTGCCACAGCGTGTCATCGGCATCGAAGCCGATCGTCGTCAATCGTGACGGTGCCATCATTGATTCCCGTTGCCGGTCTCAGGTGCCTTCCAGCTCGGCGGAGAGTTCAAGCCAGAGCTCTTCCGTGCGGACCAGCTTCTTTTCAAGATGGGCCCGTTCCTTGGCGAACTTCGTCGCCCGCTCGGCATCCTTGAGAAAGAAGTCCGGATCGGCAAGGGCCGCGTCGAGCCTGCCGATCTTCTCCTGAAGCCGGGCGATCTCCTTCTCGGCGGCCTGGACCTCCTTGCGCAGCGGCGCAAGCCGCGCCCGGCGTTCCGCCGTCCCGCGCCGCCGCTCCTGCTCGCCAGGGGATGCGTCGCTTGCGACTGGCGCCTCGGCCCTGGTGGCAGGCGCTCCCTTCTTGCCGTTGCGCTCGCCCTTGTCGCGCTTCAGCACGAGCCGGCGATAGTCTTCCATGTCGCCGTCGAAGGACTGGACGCCGCCGTCGGCGACGAGCCACAGGCGGTCGGCGCAGGCCTCGACCAGATGCCGGTCGTGGCTGATCAGGATGACGGCGCCGTCAAACGCGTTGACCGCCTGGATCAGGGCCTCGCGGCTTTCGATGTCGAGATGGTTGGTCGGCTCGTCGAGGATCAGCAGATGCGGCCCCTCGAAGGTGGCGAGGCCCAGCAGGAGACGCGCCTTCTCGCCGCCCGACAGATCCTTGGCGGGCGTGTCCATGCGGCTTGTGGGCAGGCCGAAGCGCGCGACGCGGGCGCGCACCTTGGCTTCCGGCGCGCTCGGCATCAACCGGCGCACATGGGCAACGGGGCTCTCGGCCGGCATCAGCTCGTCGAGCTGGTGCTGGGCGAAAAAGGCGACCTTAAGCTTCGAGGCCTTGGTGGTCTCGCCGGCCTTCTTCTCCAGCCGCCCGGCGACGAGCTTGGCGAAGGTCGACTTGCCGTTGCCGTTGGAGCCGAGCAGGGCGATGCGGTCGTCATTGTCGATGTTGAGCGACAGGCGCGAGAGCACCGTCGTGTCGCCGTAGCCGACGGAGACGTTTTCCATGCGCACGATCGGCGGCGCGAGCCGGCCGTCGGGGTCCGGGAAGGAGATCGGAAGCGCATCGGTCTCGACGATAGCGGCGATCGGCTCCATCTTTTCCAGCATCTTCAGCCGCGACTGGGCCTGGCGGGCCTTGGAGGCCTTGGCGCGGAAGCGGTCGACGAAGGCCTGCATGTGCTTGCGCTGGGCCTCCTGCTTCTCACGGCTCTTCTCCTGCAGCATCAATGCCTCGCGGCGCTGCCGGTCGAAGCTGTCGAAGCCGCCGCGGTAAAAGGTCAGCTTCAACTGGTCGAGATGAACGATCGAATCGACGGCCTTGTTGAGCAGGTCGCGGTCGTGGCTGATCAGCAGCACCTGGTGCGGATAGCGCGCGATATAGCTTTCCAGCCACAACGTGCCTTCCAGGTCGAGATAGTTGGTCGGTTCGTCGAGCAGCAGCAGGTCGGGCTCGGAAAAGAGCACGGCCGCGAGCGCCACGCGCATGCGCCAGCCGCCGGAAAAGGCGGAGCACGGGCGGGCCTGCGCATCGGCGTCGAAGCCGAGGCCCGCGAGAATGCGCGCGGCGCGCGCCTCCGCCGTGTGGGCGTCGATATCGGCCAGCCGCGTGTGGATCTCGGCGATGCGCAGCGGGTCGCTGGCGGTTTCGGCTTCCGCAAGCAGCAGGGCGCGCTCCGTGTCGGCGGCAAGAACCACCTCCAGCAGCGTTTCTTCGGTTCCCGGCGCCTCCTGGGCAACCTGACCGATGCGCAAGCCCTTGGGCATGCGTATCTCTCCGCTCTCAGGAGCGCTTTCGCCGGTGATCAGGCGAAACAGGGTGGACTTGCCCGCGCCGTTGCGGCCGACAAAGCCGGTCTTGGCGCCGGTCGGCAGCATGACGCTGGCCCGCTCCATCAGCGTGCGTCCGGCAATACGGTAGGTGAGGTCGGTGATCTGCAACATGGGCGGATCAATGGCGGTAAACGGCCGGTCGCGCAAGGGGTGGCGGACGTGTTGCGGCGTTGAGGTGACCCAATTGCAACGCTGCCCCCGCACAGCCTAGGATGCAGGTCCTGCCTATCGCAATCGAGAGGGGAAAAGCATGTGTGTTCCGGGTTGTCAGGAAGTCGTGGCGCGCCGTCTGAGCCGGCGTGGCCTGTTCAAGGGCGTCGCGGGCGCGGCGGCGGGCGCGGCCGTCTTCAGCGCTTTTCCCCCGCCGCGCGCCGCACAGGCGGCGGATGTCTCGTTCACGCGGGCCGTCGATCTCACCCACGCGCTGGGGGAGGACTTTCCGACCTTCTTCGGCAAGCCGCAATTGCAGATGGAGCGCACGGCCGAGTTCTCCAAGGACGGCTTCAACATGTATACGTGGCACCTGGCGGAGCACACCGGCACCCATCTTGACGCACCGCTGCATTTTTCCGCCGACGGGGCATCCGCCGACGAACTCTCCATGGAGCAACTGGTCGTGCCGCTTGCCGTGGTCGATGTCCGCGAGAAGGCCGCGGCCGATGCTGACTACCAGCTTTCGGTGGAGGACCTGAAGGCCTATGAGGCGGCCCATGGCGATCTGCCGTCCGGGGGATGCGTTGCCATGAATTCCGGCTGGGCGGCCCATGTGGCGAGCGAGAAATACCGCAACGCGGATGCGGACGGGGCGATGCATTTCCCCGGCTTTTCCAAGGAGGCCTGCCTTTACATGATGGAGAAGGGCGTGGTCGGCATGGCCTCCGACACGCTGTCGCTGGACCATGGCGCGTCGAAGACCTTCGACACGCATTACACGTGGCTGCCCTCCGGGCGCTGGGGACTGGAATGCGTCGCCGGGCTCGACGAGGTGCCGGCCAAGGGGGCGACGCTGGTTGTTGGCGCGCCGAAGATCAAGGGCGCGACCGGCGGCCCGAGCCGGGTGCTGGCGCTGGTGTAGGCTGTCACCCAAAGAAAAACCCCCGGCCAAGGCCGGGGGTTTCCCTTGAAAGATCGCGTTGCCGAAAGGCGCGCGGATCAGACCGAGTAGTACATGTCGTACTCGACCGGATGCGGCGTCATCTCGTAACGCATGTTCTCTTCCATCTTCAGTTCGATATAGGCGTCGATCTGGTCGTCGTCCATGACGCCGCCGGCCTTCAGGAAGTCGCGGTCGGCGTCGAGGGCTTCCAGGGCTTCGCGCAGCGAGGCGGCGACGGTCGGGATTTCCTTCAGCTCCTCCGGTGGCAGGTCGTAGAGGTTCTTGTCCATCGCATCGCCCGGATGGATCTTGTTCTTGATGCCGTCGAGGCCGGCCATCAGCAGCGTGGCGAAGCACAGATACGGGTTTGCCGAGGGGTCCGGGAAGCGGACCTCGACACGCTTCGCCTTCGGCGAGGACGTGAAGGGGATGCGGCAGGAGGCCGAACGGTTGCGCGACGAGTAGGCGAGCAGGACCGGTGCCTCGTAGCCCGGGACCAGGCGCTTGTAGGAGTTGGTCGACGGGTTGGTGAAGGCGTTCAGCGCCTTGGCATGCTTCAGGATGCCGCCGATGTAGTGGAGGCAGGTCTCGGAGAGATCCGCATACTGGTTGCCGGCGAAGACGGGCTTGCCGTCCTTCCAGATCGACTGGTGAACGTGCATGCCGGTGCCGTTGTCGCCGAAGACCGGCTTGGGCATGAAGGTTGCCGTCTTGCCATAGGCATGGGCGACCTGGTGCACGACATACTTGTAGATCTGCATCTTGTCGGCGTTGCGGGTCAGCGTGTCGAACTTGATGCCGAGCTCGTGCTGGGCCGCGGCCACCTCATGGTGGTGCTTCTCGACGGTGACGCCCATCTCGGTCAGGACCGTCAGCATCTCGGAGCGGATGTCCTGGCAGCTGTCGATCGGCGGGACGGGGAAGTAGCCGCCCTTGGTGCGCGGACGGTGGCCGAGATTGCCCGTCTCGTATTCCGACCCCATGTTCGACGGCAGTTCCATGCTGTCGATCTTGAAGCCCGTGTTGTACGGATCGGCGGAGAAGCGGACGTCATCGAAGATGAAGAATTCGGCTTCCGGGCCGACGAAGACAGTGTCGCCGATGCCGAGCGAGCTCATGTAAGCCTCGGCCTTCTTGGCGGTCGTGCGCGGGTCGCGGTTGTAGGCCTCGCCAGAGACCGGATCGATGATGTCGCAGACGATGGCCACGGTCGACTGGGCGAAGAACGGATCGACATGCACGGACTCGGGATCGAGGACGAGCGTCATGTCGGACTCGTTGATCGCCTTCCAGCCGGCGATGGACGACCCGTCGAAGGCGACGCCTTCGGCGAACATGTCCTCGTCGACGAGGCCGGCATCCATGGTGACATGCTGCAGCTTGCCGCGCGGATCGGTGAACCGCAGGTCGACAAACTTGATGTCCTTATCCTTGATTTCCTTCAGAATATCGCTGGCGCTCGTCATTTAAAGCTTCCCTGTTTTCCTTGGGTGTCAGTGTGTTCGTTTACGAGATTGGGCGGAGTGACCCGCCCGGACAGTGTCCGTCCGATCTGGCCCCGCGAGCGGATCAGATCGCGTCGGTGCCGGTCTCGCCGGTACGAATGCGGACCGCTTCCTCGACGGTGGACACGAAGATCTTGCCGTCGCCGATGCGGCCGGTCTGGGCGGCGTTGCGGATCGCCTCGACGGCCTTGTCGACCAGATCGTCGGTGAGCACGATCTCGACCTTCACCTTGGGGAGAAAGTCGACGACGTACTCCGCGCCGCGATACAGTTCGGTGTGGCCCTTCTGGCGGCCGAATCCCTTGGCCTCCGTCACGGTGATGCCCTGGAGACCGACCTCCTGGAGCGCCTCCTTGACCTCATCGAGCTTGAACGGCTTGATAATTGCCTCGATTTTCTTCATCGCCTCCGCCACTTCGCGTCGTTTCTGTTTCGAAATGCCGACCGTTCCGGGCCTGTGCCAACTCCTCAGTAGCACGCGGCGTGCCAACTTCGCCTGCCGAAAAAAGAGCCTGTAATTCGGGCAATTTACCCGGAATTTTCAGGTCGGGCGAATGGACAGTCGGCTTATGCTGATTAAACACTATGCATTCTGAACAAGAAATAGGCAGGAATCGCTTTGTTGAACCGGAGTGGCTGGTGGAAGCGCAATGGACCGTGAGGGAGGCTGCCTGCCCGACCTCGCAAAGATGCCGTCTTGCGCATCGTTCCGGTTCGGGAAACTCTTCAAAGGGATAACCGGAAGACGGACGACAGCCGCGGGTGCCGTGGAAGGCGGCGGTTTGCTCCGCAGAACAATGGGGAGACTGGCATGAGGATCGAGGCGCTCGATCACCTGGTGCTCACGGTTGCCGACCTCGACCGGACGGTTGGCTTCTATTGCGGAGTGCTTGGCATGGAGGAGGTGGTTTTCGGTGGTGGCCGGCGGGCGCTGCGCTTCGGCGCACAGAAGATCAACCTGCACGCGGCCGGGGCCGAGTTCTCGCCGGCAGCACGCAAGCCCGTGCCGGGATCGGGCGATCTCTGCTTCCTGGTGACCTCGCTTGACGACGCGATACAGCGGCTGAAGGAGGCTCATGTCGCCATCGAGGAAGGGCCGGTGTCGCGCACTGGTGCGATGTCGCCCTTGCGCTCGGTCTATGTCCGCGATCCCGACGGCAATCTGGTTGAACTCTCGGAGCCCCAGGCCGTCGTGCTCGCCGGTGGAGCCGAGGGGTGAACGAGCTTCTGTCTCCGGAGGGGATGGCGGAGGCGGACGCGCTTGCCGTTGCGGGCGGCACACCGGGCATCGACCTGATGCGCCGTGCCGGCCTCGCTGTTGCCGACGCCTGCGCCCGGATGGTTCCGCTGGCGGCGCGGGTGCTGGTTCTTGCCGGGCCGGGCAACAATGGCGGCGACGGGTTCGTCGCCGCGACGGTCCTGCGTCGGCGCGGATACCGGATCGAGGTGCATCTGCTGGGCGCGCGCGAGCGGGTCGCGGGCGATGCCGCGCTGGCGCTTGAGGAGATGGAGGCGGCCGGCATTGCCTGCACTCAGCTGACCGCCGGTGGTGTCGCGGCGTCGCTGGCGACCGCCGGCATCGTCATCGATGCGCTGTTCGGCGCGGGCCTTGCTCGTCCGCTCACCGGGGTGGTCGCCGAGGCTGTGGATCTGGTCAACCTGTCCGAACTGCCCGTGCTTAGTGTCGACCTGCCTTCGGGCGTGGAGGGAGGGGGTGGCACGGTCCTGGGGACCGCCATCGAGGCGGATAGGACGGTAACCTTCTTCCGGGGCAAACCCGGGCACTACCTGTTTCCCGGCCGCCGGCTGCGCGGCATGCTGGAGATCGCCGATATCGGCATTCCCGATGAGGTCCTGCACACGGTCCACGAGGACGCCCGGGAGCGAACCTGGCGCAACGATGCGCAGCTGTGGGGCATGGCGCTCCGCGAACCCGGCCCGGGCGATCACAAATATGCGCGCGGGCATGTGGTGGTCGTCTCCGGCCCGTCCCTTTCGACCGGTGCGGCGCGGCTTGCGGCAGGCGCTGCCCTTCGCTCAGGCGCGGGACTCGTCACGGTGGCGACCCCGCCGTCGGCGGCACTGGTCAATGCCATGCACCTGACGGCGGTGATGCTGCGCAAGTTCCAGGGGAAGGACGGGCTGGGAGACTTGCTCTCCGACCGCCGGCTCAATGCGGTCGCGATCGGGCCGGGGGCTGGTGCGGGCGCCGGCACGCGCGAACTGGCGCTGGTCGCGCTTTCTTCCGGCCTGCGGGCGGTGGTTCTCGATGCCGACGCGCTGACCGCGTTCGAGGAGGCATCCGGACAGTTGGCCCAGGCGATCGCGTCGCGGTCCGGCAAGCGCGCACGCGATGTGGTGTTGACGCCGCATGACGGCGAGTTTGCCCGCCTGTTCGGAGACGTGGACTGGGCCGGCGCGCCATCGAAGCTGACGCGGGCGCGGGCCGCCGCGCGACTGACCGGCGGTGTTGTCGTGCTGAAGGGGCCCGACACGGTGGTTGCCGCACCTGACGGACGCGCGCTGGTCAACGACAATGCGCCCGCATGGCTGGCAACGGCCGGATCGGGCGATGTCCTGTGCGGAATCGTGACCGGGCTGCTGGCGCAGGGCGCGCCGGCGTTCGAGGCGGCCGCGGCGGCTGTCTGGCTGCACGGACGGGCTGGCGTTCTGGCCGGTCCGGCGCTGACGGCCGAGGATCTTGAGCCGGCGTTGCGCCTGGCGCTCGGCGAACACTTCGCCGGTTAGCGAGGCGAGGGCATCCCGGGCCGGCCGAAGTCTCCGGAAACCCGCGGCTCGCCGGGCGACCGCGGGTGGTGGACGGCTCCCGGATTTTCCTTTGACCCTGCCAAACGGGGTGTTATAGAGGCCGCGCCTTGACTTTGGGCGCCTATGCACGTCGCGGGCGTGGTGGAACTGGTAGACACGCCAGATTTAGGTTCTGGTGGCGCACGCCGTGGGGGTTCAAGTCCCTCCGCCCGCACCACGTCAGGCCCGAAGCGATGAGCACCGGATTTTAGCGAACCCGGCCAAGCACTCCCGAGCCGGGGACCACAATCACACGAGCTGTCGGAAAGACGTTCTCGATCAAGGACGAAGCACACGACCATGCAGGTAACCGAAACGCTGGCCGAGGGGCTGAAACGCGAACTGAAAGTCGTCATTCCGGCGTCTGAGCTTGCTAGCCGCCTCGACACCTATCTTGAAGACCTCAAGGATAAGGTGAAAATCAAGGGATTCCGGCCGGGCAAGGTGCCGATGGCGCACATGAAGCGCATGTACGGCCGCCAGGCGACCGCCGAGATTCTCAACGAGATGCTCAACGAGACCACCCGCAAGGCGGTCGAGGAGCGGAACGAGAAGCCCGCGCTGCAGCCGGAGATCGACCTGCCGGAGGGCAACGCCGAAGCCATTCTTGAAGGCTCCGCCGACATTGCCTTCACGCTGAGCTACGACATTCTGCCGGAGTTCGAGATCATCGACTTCAAGACTGTCGAGATCGAGCGCCCGATCGTCGAGATCGACGATGCCGAGGTCGATGAGCAGATCACGCAGATCGCTGCCAACAACAAGCCGTTCGCCACCAAGGACGGTGCGGCGGAAGACGGCGATCGCGTGCAGATGAGCTATCTGGGCAAGCTCGACGGAGAGCCCTTCGAGGGCGGCGCCGACGAGAACGGCCAGCTGGTGATCGGCTCCAAGCAGTTCATTCCCGGCTTCGAGGAGCAGCTCGTCGGCCTGAAGGCCGGTGACGAGAAAGTCATCGAAGTCAGCTTCCCCGAGGACTATCCGGCCAAGCACCTGGCTGGAAAGGGCGTGACCTTCGACATCGTCGTCAAGGAAGTGCAGGCTCCGGGCGAGGTCGCGGTCGACGACGACTTCGCCAAGGGGCTGGGCCTTGAGGGCCTCGACAAGCTGAAGGAGATCATCCGCGGCCAGATCGAGAGCCAGTTCGGCGCGATGACCCGCCAGAAGGTGAAGCGCCAGCTTCTCGACAAGCTCGACGAGGTCTATCAGTTCGACCTGCCCGAGCGTCTGGTCCAGTCCGAGTTCGACGGCGTGTGGCGCCAGGTCGAGCAGGACATGGAGCGCTCCGGCAAGTCCTTCGAGGACGAGGAGACGACCGAGGACGAGGCGCGCGCCGAGTACCGCAAGATCGCCGAGCGCCGCGTGCGTCTGGGCCTCGTCCTTTCCGAGGTCGGAGAGAAGAACGAGGTCAAGGTGACCGACGAAGAGGTGCAGCGCGCCCTCTACGAGAAGGTTCGCCAGTTCCCGGGCCAGGAAAAGGAAGTGTTCGAGTTCTACCGGAGCAATCCGACGGCGCTCGCCAGCCTGCAGGCCCCGATCTACGAGGAGAAGGTCGTCGACTACATTCTCGAGCTTGCCAAGGTCACCGACAAGACGGTTACCAAGGACGAGCTGATGGCAGAAGACGAGGGCGACGAGACCGCCGCCTGATCCTTCGCCGGCCAGTGAAACGAGGAACGGCCCCGGCACCATGCCGGGGCCGTTTCGTATCTCGGATCCTGTGGGTTTTAACCCTTGCCCGCGGCTGGCCAGTACCTATCTTTCGGATCAAGGCGACATCCCTTATGTATGGGTGTCGCTTTTTTCGACTCAAGACCGATACAGAGACCGCTCCTTTCCGATCGTGCCTTGGCACCGTGTCCGAGAGATCGAGCCTTCAAGACGAAGGCAAGGGGCGTTCCTCCAGAGCATGGACGAGGCATGAAGGATCCAGTCGATTTCGCCGTGAACTCACTCGTTCCGATGGTCGTCGAGCAGACGAACCGGGGCGAGCGCGCGTTCGATATCTATTCGCGGCTCCTCAAGGAGCGCATCATTTTCCTCACGGGCCCTATCGAGGATCACCTGGCGACGCTGATTTGCGCCCAGCTTCTGTATCTCGAGGCGGAGAACCCGACCAAGGAGATCGCGATCTACATCAACTCGCCCGGCGGGCTGGTGACGTCGGGTCTCGCGATCTACGACACGATGCAGTTCATCCGGCCGGAAGTGTCGACGCTGTGTATCGGCCAGGCCGCTTCCATGGGGTCGCTGCTTCTGGCGGCCGGCGCCAAGGGCAGCCGTTTCTCGCTGCCCAATTCGCGCGTCATGGTGCACCAGCCTTCCGGCGGGTTCCGCGGGCAGGCGGCGGATATCATGCTGCACGCCCAGGAGATCCTGAAGCTGAAGAAGCGGCTGAACGAGATCTACGTCAAGCACACCGGGCAGACGCTCGACCAGGTCGAGGCAGCGCTCGAGCGCGACAACTTCATGACGGCGGAGACAGCCAAGTCCTTCGGCATCATCGACGAGGTCATCTCCGACCGCTCGAGCCTTGCCGGCGGCGAGAGCAAGCCGAAGTGATGTAACGGACTACGGGAAGGCCGCGAATCGATGGATGTTGCGGCTTCCTACCGTCGGGCAAAACCGGCGCCATGCGTTCGCCTTAAACGTATATTGATTTTTGAGGTGGAAGCATGATGACAATTGCGGGACGAGTGCGGGCGCGTCGTAGGTCCGGTTCCGGGAAAGAGATGGACGTTTGAACGTTCATCTCGCCAAGACACAGCGGAAGACCGGTAGTCTTCCGAACCACGCGGGGTTTACCTGATGACTAAAGCCAGCGGCGGCGACTCGAAAAACACGCTCTACTGCTCTTTCTGCGGAAAGAGCCAGCACGAAGTGCGCAAGTTGATCGCCGGCCCCACCGTTTTCATCTGCGACGAATGCGTCGAGCTGTGCATGGACATCATTCGCGAGGAGAACAAGTCCTCGCTGGTGAAGTCGCGCGACGGCATTCCGACGCCGCAGGAGATTCGTGCCGTTCTCGACGACTACGTGATCGGGCAGGGTCCGGCCAAGAAGGTTCTCTCGGTCGCGGTGCACAACCACTACAAGCGGCTCAATCACGCGTCGAAGAACAACGACGTCGAACTGGCGAAGTCGAATATCCTGCTCGTCGGCCCGACAGGCTGCGGCAAGACGCTGCTCGCCCAGACGCTGGCGCGGATTCTCGACGTGCCGTTCACGATGGCCGACGCAACGACCCTGACCGAGGCCGGTTATGTCGGCGAGGATGTCGAGAACATCATCCTGAAGCTGCTCCAGTCGGCCGACTACAATGTCGAGCGGGCGCAGCGCGGCATCGTCTATATCGATGAGGTCGACAAGATCAGCCGCAAGGCCGACAACCCGTCGATCACGCGCGACGTGTCGGGCGAGGGCGTTCAGCAGGCGCTTCTGAAGATCATGGAAGGCACGGTCGCCAGCGTGCCGCCGCAGGGTGGACGCAAGCATCCGCAGCAGGAATTCCTGCAGGTGGACACGACCAACATCCTGTTTATTTGCGGCGGCGCCTTCGCCGGCCTGGAGAAGATCATCTCCGACCGCAGCCGCAAGACCTCGATCGGCTTCAAGGCCAATGTCGAGGCGCCGGAAGACCGGCGAACCGGCGAGCTGTTCAGCGAGCTGGAGCCCGAGGATCTGCTGAAGTTCGGCCTGATCCCGGAATTCGTCGGCCGCCTGCCGGTGATCGCGACGCTTGGCGACCTCGACGAGGAAGCCCTGGTCGAGATCCTCACCGAGCCGAAGAACGCACTGGTCAAGCAGTACCAGCGGCTGTTCGAGATGGAGAATGTCGAGCTCACCTATCACGAGGAAGCGCTCAAGGCGGTCGCCCGCAAGGCGATCGAGCGCAAGACCGGTGCGCGCGGACTGCGCTCCATCCTCGAGGCGATCCTGCTCGACACGATGTACGAACTTCCCGGCCTCAAGGGCGTCAAGGAAGTCGTGATCTCGGCCGAGGTCGTGACCGGCGAGGCCCGCCCGCTCTACATCTACGAGGACCGGGCGGAGAATTCCGCGACGACGGCCTGATCCGCTGTCTTTGCGCGTGTAACGAGAGACCCCGGACCGCTTGCGGTTCGGGGTCTTTTCGTGTCCGTCAGTTGCCGCCGGGGCATATCTTCACCGGCTCAGGAACCATTTGCAGGCGGTGGCGGCGTAAACGAGCGGGATTTCCACCGTTTGATCCTGTGTGAACCGCAGTTTTTCGGCGAATCAGACCGCATTGGGCGTAGTCTTGTGACACTGCGGGGCGAACGCGCGAACGGCGCGCCTTGACACGCTGGAGGGGGCTCGCCACCTATTGGCATAACAGGCAAGCGGGGCGACCGCCGCCGTGCCCGGAAAACGGGGCAGCGGAGATCGGCCAGCCAGGAGACCGAACGTGCATACACGGCGACACTCGCCGGGCGTGCGCAAAGGCCATCCGGCACCGCTTCCGGCAATGCGCCCGTCGTGTCTGCCACTCCCCGGGGCGGCGGGTTCGCAAGGAAAGGAAAACCCATGACTGAGTTCGATGTGCGGCCCGAGGGCGAAGATGCGCTTCATCCCGTCCTGCCCCTGCGCGATATCGTCGTTTTCCCGCACATGATCGTGCCGCTCTTCGTGGGCCGAGAAAAATCGATCCGCGCGCTTGAAGAGGTGATGAGCGCCGACAAGCAGATCCTGCTTGCCACGCAGATGAACGCCTCCGATGACGAGCCGGATCCTTCCGACATCTACGAGATCGGCACGCTGGCGACCGTGCTGCAGCTGCTCAAGCTGCCTGACAACACGGTCAAGGTGCTGGTCGAGGGCGTTTCGCGCGCGAAGATCACCTCCTATACCGAGCGCAGCGACCTGTTCGAGGCCTATGCGAGCGTGCTGACCGACGAGGAGAGCGACTCCGTCGAGGTTGAGGCGCTGTCGCGCTCGGTGGTCTCGGAGTTCGACAATTACGTCAAGCTCAACAAGAAGGTGTCGCCCGAGGTGCTCGGCGCGATCGGTCAGATCGACGACAATTCCAAGCTGGCCGACACCATCGCCTCGCATCTGGCCGTCAAGATCCCGGAGAAGCAGGAGATCCTCGCGATCACATCGGTTGCCGGGCGGCTGGAGCGCGTGCTCGGTCTGATGGAGAGCGAGATCTCCGTCCTGCAGGTGGAAAAGCGCATCCGCTCGCGCGTCAAGCGCCAGATGGAGAAGACCCAGCGCGAGTACTATCTCAACGAGCAGATGAAGGCGATCCAGAAGGAACTCGGCGACGGCGAGGAAGGTCGCGACGAGGTGGCCGAGCTGGAAGAGCGCATCACCAAGACGAAGCTGTCGAAGGAAGCGCGCGAGAAGGCCAACGCGGAGCTCAGGAAGCTCAAGCAGATGAGCCCGATGTCTGCGGAAGCCACCGTCGTGCGCAACTATCTCGACTGGCTGCTTGGGATCCCCTGGAGCAAGAAGGGCAAGGTCAAGCACGACCTGAAACATGCCCAGGAGGTGCTCGATGCCGACCATTACGGCCTGGAGAAGGTCAAGGAGCGGATCGTCGAATATCTCGCCGTGCAGAAGCGCGCCAACAAGCTGAAGGGACCGATCCTGTGTCTCGTCGGACCTCCGGGCGTCGGCAAGACCTCGCTTGGCAAGTCGATCGCCAAGTCGACGGGTCGCGAGTTCGTTCGCATGTCGCTCGGCGGCGTGCGTGACGAGGCGGAAATCCGCGGTCACCGGCGCACCTATATCGGCTCGATGCCCGGCAAGGTCATCCAGTCGATGAAGAAGGCGAAGAAGTCCAACCCGCTCTTCCTGCTCGACGAGATCGACAAGATGGGCATGGATTTCCGCGGCGATCCGTCATCGGCCCTGCTCGAGGTGCTGGATCCGGAGCAGAATTCGTCCTTCATGGACCACTATCTGGAGATCGAATACGACCTTTCGGATGTGATGTTCGTGACCACTGCGAACACGCTCAACATTCCCGCGCCGCTGATGGACCGGATGGAGATCATCCGCATCGCCGGCTACACCGAGGACGAGAAGGTCGAGATCGCCCGCCGTCACCTGCTGACCAAGGCCGAGAAGGACCATGGCCTGAAGGAGGGCGAGTTCGAGGTCTCCGATGCCGCGTTGAGGCTGGTCATCCGCCGCTACACCCGCGAGGCGGGCGTGCGTAACCTCGAGCGCGAGCTGGCGACCCTCGCCAGGAAGGCGGTCAAGGAGATCCTGATGTCCGAGAAGCCGGCCATCAAGGTCGACGAGACGGTCGTCGAGGATTTCCTGGGCGTGCCCCGCTATCGCTACGGCGAGGCGGAACTGGAGGACCAGGTCGGTGTCGTCACCGGTCTTGCCTGGACCGAGGTGGGCGGCGAGCTGCTGACCATCGAGGGTGTCATGATGCCGGGCAAGGGCAAGATGACGGTGACCGGCAACCTGCGCGATGTGATGAAGGAGTCGATTTCCGCGGCCGCGTCCTATGTGCGCTCGCGGGCCGTCGACTTCGGCATCGAGCCGCCGCTGTTCGAAAAGCGGGATATCCACGTTCACGTTCCGGAAGGGGCCACCCCGAAGGACGGGCCGTCCGCTGGCATCGCCATGGCCACCGCCGTCATCTCGGTGATGACCGGCATTCCGGTGCGCCGCCATGTGGCGATGACGGGCGAGATCACGCTGCGCGGACGGGTGCTGCCCATCGGCGGTCTCAAGGAAAAGCTCCTCGCGGCCCTGCGCGGCGGCATCACCACGGTGATGATCCCGGAAGACAATGCCAAGGATCTCGCGGAGATCCCCGACAACGTCAAGAACGGGCTCGAGATTATCCCGGTGGCGCGGATGGAGGATGTTCTGAAAACGGCTCTCGTGCGTCTTCCCGAGCGCATCGAATGGGACGAGGCCGCGGCTGAGGCGGCGGCCAAGGCGGTTGTCAAGGACGACGATAGCAGCAAGCTCATCGCGCATTGATCCACTGCTTATTCACAAAAAAGGGGCCCCGACACCAGTCGGGGCCCCTTTGTCATGCAAAAAGGCCAAAAAATCGCGGATTTCTGCGCTTTTCGGCTTGCCACGGGCACGATTTCGCAAGAGTGTCCCTCCCCGAAGCCTGTCACGAATCGTCGGGCTTTCTGTTTCCAGGAAAGGGACTGCCATGAACAAAAACGATCTGATCGGCTCGGTCGCAGAGAAGACGGGCCTCACCAAGGCGCAGGCCGGCGAAGCCGTCGACGCAGCGCTCGACGCGATCACCGGAACCCTGAAGAGCGGTGGCGAAGTCCGTATCATCGGCTTCGGCAACTTCTCCGTTTCCGCGCGCGCTGCCTCCGAGGGCCGCAACCCGCGCACCGGCGAGACGATCCAGATTCCGGCGTCGAAGACTCCGAAGTTCAAGGCCGGCAAGGGCCTCAAGGACGCCGTCAACGCCTGAAGGCAGACCGTTCTGATTTACCCGACGGCCCCGCGGGCGAAAGCCCGCAGGGCCGTTTTGCGTTTTGCGACCGGCTTTGCACTTGCGCGGGCCGGACTTGCCGTGGCCGGCGCGTGCTTCTAACTTTCCTTTTGGCAAGGATGGGGCGTCATGGCTGGCGGAGCGAGCGGGCAGGACAAGGCACCGGTTCCCGGGCAAGACTGGGCGGACGGCTTTCGCGCGGATTGCGTGCGGGTCGCGGATCTTCTGGAGACGTCCGCCAGCGCGCGTCTTCGCGCCCTGCGATGGTTCGATCGCCCGCTTGTCGAAATCGCCGCCTCACGCGCCCTCCAGGACGATCTGATCGCCTCTGCCGGCCCGCGTCATGACGCGCACGGGTTCGACCGGCTCGGCTGGCGACCACCGCCACGCCTTCGGCAGGGCGCGGTGACGCCGAGCGTCTGGCACTTGCCGGATCTTCCAACGCGGCCCTGGTTCCTGCCCGATGGGATCGACCGCCGCCTGGAGGCCGCCCATGCGTCCGTCCTTGCCGAATTCACGAATATACGGGCGGCGATGCAGCCGCATCCCGACAGCGAGGAGATCGTCACCCGGGGCGCCTGGCCAGCGCTTATCGTCATCGGCGCGGGCGGCGAGATGCCCGAGGCACGCACGCGGCTGCCGGCGCTTATGTCACTGGTCGACGCGTTGCCTGTCTGCGGCAATTTCGGCTTCGTCTTCTTCGCCGGAACGGTCGCGGGCACCCAGATCGCGGCGCATTCGGGCTCGACCAACCTGCGGGCGCGGCGTCATCTGGCCCTCAGAGTGGCCGATGACACCGATGCGGCCATGGTGGTGGACGGCGAGGCCCGTCCCTGGGTGATGGGGCGCTGCATGACGTTCGACGATGCCTTCGCGCATTCGGTCGAGCACCGCAGCGGCGGCGACCGGGTCATCCTGTCCGTCGATACCTGGCATCCGTCCCTGAGCGAGGCGGAGGTGGCGGTTCTGTCCGATCCGGTCTTTCCGCGGTTCGGCAAGATCACACAGGCACCCGTCGCACCTGACTGACACGAAACTCCGACGCCGCGGACGGATGCCGGGCTGCCGGGGCAGGGTGGGTGCGCGCCATGTGCAAGTTTCCCGGCCGTTGTCGCAGGGTGGCTGATTGGCGACGGTCCGGCGGCAGGCGGGCAGGGCGGTCCGTGCCGGTCCGGGCACGGGACAAGGCGCACGCGGCTGTTGAATTCGCCGACGGCTCGGCTTAAAAGGCACGGGCCTTGAACTCGTCGCCGGTACCGGTGGCCGGTTCGGGATGCTCGCGCGGTCCGGCCTGTGTTGCCCGACCCTGTCGCGGGGCGGTTAGCTCAGTTGGTAGAGCGCCTCGTTTACACCGAGGATGTCGGGAGTTCGAGTCTCTCACCGCCCACCATTCTTCTCTCCCTCCGGCTGTCTCCGGTTCACCGTTCACACGATGGCCTGCCGCGTCCGGCCAGAATGCGGGATCTTCCGGTCGCGGTGCCGTCAGGTTGTTGGCAAAAGAAAGCCGGCATCCCGCGGGTGCGGAATGCCGGCTTTTCCAGGCGCCCTGAAGGGCCGGCGGCTAGCGCCGCCAGCGGACGAAGTAGCGTTCCAGGAGCGTGACGAAGCCGAATACGGACAGGCCCATCAGGCTGAGCAGCAGGATCTGCGCGAAGACACGTCCGACACGCAATTGGCTCGCGGCAACGCGCACCAGTTCGCCAAGGCCTTCGCCGCCACCCATGTATTCGCCGACGACGACGCCGATCACGCTCCAAACGGCCGCGAGCTTCAGCCCCGCGAAGATGTAGGGCGTTGCAAACGGCATCTGCAGCTTGATCAGGGTCTGCCAGCGGTTCGCCTCCAGCGAGCGAAACAGCATGCTCATGTTGCTGTCCGTCGCTGCCAGTCCCGCCGCCGTGTTGATGGTCACGGGGAAGAAGGAGATGAAGGCCGCCATCATGATCTTGGATTCGATGCCGAAGCCGAACCAGGCCACGAAGAGCGGTGCGAAAGCGACCTTCGGCATGGTGTTGATCGCCACCACATAGGGCATGATCGCCTTGCGGCCGAATGCGGTCGCACCGATGATCATGCCGAGCCCCAGCCCGACGGCGGCGGCCAGCATGAAGCCGAACACGACCTCCACCAGGGTGATCCATGTGGCATGGGCCACATAACCGCCCGTGAACAGGTTGTGCAGCGTGAAAATCAGGTCCTGCAACACCTGGTAGGGACCGGGCAGCACGAGCTGCGAGATGCCGCTGAAGGTCACGGCGGCATGCCAGACGGCGATGATCGCCGAGCCGAACAGCAGCACGAGCAGCCATTGCGGGGTCCGCTCGATCAGGGTCTTGCGCTCGTTTTCGGCAAGCGCGATCAGGATCGCCGGGTCGACATTGGTATTGTCAGCCATGGGCTGCCTCCTCGCCGCTACCGAACAGCAGGTCGTGTATCTCGCGGACATATTCGTTGAACCGGCTGCCGGTGATCATGTCCGGCGTGCGGGGGCGGGGCAGGTCGATCTCGATCCGCCTGACGATCCGTCCCGGACGCGGCGACATGACGAACACGGAATCGGCCAGGAAGATGGCCTCCTGGATGGAGTGCGTGACGATGATCGCGGTGGCCTTGCGCATCTGGCAGATACGCTCGAACTCGACATTCATCTGTTCGCGGGTGAACTCGTCGAGCGCGCCGAACGGCTCGTCGAGCAGCAGGATCTCTGGCTGCGTCACCAGCATGCGGCAGATCGCGGCACGCTGGGCCATACCGCCGGACAGCTCGGCGGGAACCGCATTGGCGAAGTCCGACAGACCGGCCATTTCCAGCAATTGCATTGCGCGCTCGCGGGCGAGGCCGGCGGCCTTGCGGCCTTCCCGGATCTCGATTGGCAGGAGCACGTTTTCCAGCACGCTGCGCCAGGGCAGCAAGGTCGGCTGCTGGAACATGATGCCGATCTGTTCGTTCGGGCCGGTCAGGGCCTGATCGTTCAACCGGATGTCTCCTCCCGTGGGAGGGATCAGGCCGGCGATCATTTTCAGAACGGTCGACTTGCCGCATCCACTCGCACCGACGAGAGAGGCCACTTGGCCTCTCTCCAGCTCAAACGAAACATCCTTCGCAGCGTGAATGATGTCGGCTTGGCCTTTCCGTGCGCGGCGGTAATGCTTGTTCACATTGTTGAGACGGAGAATTGCATCCCCGTCCGGCCGCGGCGCCTGCATCCTTATTCTCCCAGGTTTTCGACGAATTCGTTGGTGTAGATCGTGGAGAGATCCTCGATCGGCTTGTCGAGCTCGCCCGTCTCGAGCAGGCTCTTGTGCCAGGCATCCCAGCCGCTTGCGGGCAGGAACCCGAGCGTGTTCTTGCCGATAGGCGCGTATTGCTGGTTGACCGTGTCCAGCAGGGCGCGGGCGTAATCGCGACGCTCCACTTCCTGCGGGTTGTAGGTCTCGCCATCGGTCAGCACGCCCTCGGGGTTCTTCATGCCCCAGGTCGTGGCCTTGTGAACTGCCTTGGCGAAGCCGGCCACCATTTCAGGGGAATCGCGATAGATGTCGCCCCGCACGGCAAGGCCGTTGCCGAACAGGTCGAGCCCCTCCGGGGTCAGGTCGATGATGTCGACGCCACGATCCTTGAGAACGGCAATGCCGGTGAAGGAAGCGGCGAAGGCGTGGATCGTGTCGCGGTCGAACGCGGTGACGGCCATGCCTTCCTGGCCGATGGTCACGAACTTGTACTCGTCCGGCTGCACGCCGACGGAGGACAGGGCGCTGCGGGCGAAGGACACCTCGGCGCCGTCGGCGGTGGAGACGCCGATCTGCTTGCCACGCAGGCCGTCGGCCGACGTGATGCCATCGTTGCGGTCGCCGGCAAGCACGAAGAGGCCGCGCGAGAACAGGTTGTAGAAGAACTTCACGTCCGCGCCGCGCGCGACCGCGTTGAGGACGGGGCCCGGTCCGGGCGCGCCGAATTCGGCACGGCCGGCAGCCATCGCCTGCAGGACGGCGCCGGAGCCGTCGAGGCTCTTGATCGTCACGTCAAGGCCTTCCTCGGCGAAGAAGCCCTGCTGCTGGGCGACGATCATCGGGTACCACGCCATCGCCGAAGAGCCGGGCAGAACGACAGTGACGGGCTTCAGCTCTGCCGCTGCCACCAGGTTGCCGGTCAGGGCGACGGCCGCGACCGTCATGCCGATGCGGGTTGCCCAGCGGGACGCTGTCCGCGCCAGTTTGCTGTATGTATTGGACATGTATTCCTCCCAATCGAGTTTATTGCCACTCAATGGCCGGGGTTACTCTTCCCCGGCACGCACCGAAGCCGATGGAACGGAAGCCATCCCGTTCGCACAGGCCTTCGAGTACGATTTCGTCGCCGTCCTGCAGGAACCGGCGGATCTCGCCATTCCCCAGGTCGACCGGTTCGGCGCCACGGCGGGTCAGCTCCATCAGGCATCCCTGCGAGCCCTTGTCCTCACCGGAGATCGTGCCGCTAGCGACAAGGTCGCCCGGCTGCATCGGGCAGCCGTTGGACATGTGGTGGGTCAGCATCTGGGCGAAGGTCCAATAGAGGCCTGCGGCGTTGGTTCGCGTGACGACCACCGGTGCGCAGCCTTGCGCGCGCATGCTCTCGCTGGTCAGGCTTGCGGTCAGCTCGACCGCCAGCGCCCCCTGCGCGGCATCCTCCGCATCGCTGAGATAGGCAAGGAGCGGCGGATCGCCGGCCGATCTGCGTCTGGCGGGAACACGGAAGGGGGCGAGCGCCTCCATGGTCACGATCCAGGGGGAGAGGGTGGTGGAGAAGCTCTTGGAGAGAAAAGGTCCGAGCGGCTGGTATTCCCAGGCCTGAATGTCGCGGGCGCTCCAGTCGTTGACGATGCAAAGGCCGAAGAGCCGGTCCCGGGCAGCAGGCAGGGGCCGGGGCCCCGGCTCGTCTTCCCTGATGCCGACAAAGGCGCCGAGTTCGAGCTCGAAGTCGAGCATCGCGCTGGGAGCGTGGACAATGCCGTCGCCGGACCTGATCTGGCCGGCCGGCCGGCGGACATCGGTCCGCGACACGACGATCGAGGATGCCCGGCCGTGATATCCCACAGGCAGGCTCTTGAAGTTCGGCAGCAGCGGGTTGTCGGGGCGGAACAGCTTGCCGACATTGGTCGCGTGTTCGACCGAACAGTAGAAGTCGGTGTAGTCGCCGATCTGCGCGGGAACCGTCATCTGCAAGGTTCCCGCCGGCGACAGGAGGGGCGTCAGTGCCTCCTGGAGCGGTGAGCCCTCCCGCAGGGCACGGTGCAGCCACAGGCGCAGCGCATGCCAGTCCCGCGGCGAGCGGGCCATCAGGGCATTCAGGTCGGTGCCGCCAAGGACAGCGCGCGCATCGCCGTCGAACACCCCGTCGAGCAGGCCGCCTTGCGCGCAGGCCTTGAGATTGAGTGCCTGGTCGCCGATGGCGACGAAAACCGAGTGCATCTCAGACGAATCTGCCCGCCCGACACCGAACGGGAGGTTCTGCAGCGGAAACGCGCTGCCGGCGGCGTTTGCCGTCACGACCCAGCTTTCGGTGCGGGGATCATGTGTTTCGTCGAGCCGGGAATTCGTCATTGATTGCCACATCACCAATTGGTTACAAACTTTGTATGCAAAAAAGCATGCAAGATTGAATGCGTCAAGGCATACGTGTGGACGATTGATCCGGTGGCCATTTGTGGACTAGTCCAAGAGGCTGCTGGCATGGCTAGCTGACGCAAGGTCAAAGAGCAGGGAAGAGACGTTATGGCAGCCCGCACGGAGGCACCCCGCACGATCGAGCCGTGGATCATCCATGGTCCGCTCGCCCGATCCAGAACGGAGTCGGCGGGGGGCGTGTCTCCAGCCTGGTTGCGAGACCTTGAGGAGAGGGTGATCGCGGGCGCCGATTTCTGGACGATCGCCGATGAAATGCGGATCGAGGGACTCAACCAGGGCGACAAGGAAAATGGCGAAACACCGCCGATAGCCTTTGTCGAGCGGGTCTATGAGCTGCTCCGGATTTCCATCCGGACCGGAGCTCTTGCGACCGGCACGCCGTTGATCGAGGCGGAGATCGGCGATGCCCTGGCAGTCAGCCGGACACCGGTGCGCGAGGCGATGCAGCGGCTGTCGGCGGACGGTCTTCTGTCACGGCGCAAGCGCGGCTGGGAGGTCAGGAAACTCGACATGATCCAGATTCGCGAATCCTACGAGGTGCGCATGGCCCTTGAAGGCTTCGCGACGGCGCAGGCGGCGATTCGCGCAAGTGACCCCCAGATCGCGGAGATCGTTGCCGCGACGCGCTCGCGCGCAAGCCTTGGTTTCGAGGATGTCGCGCAGCGCCTGACGACGAACCGTGAGCTGCATGGCCTGATATTCGCCGCTTCCGGAAATGAACGGCTGATCGAGCTGATCAAGCGGAACATGCAGTACTATTTCGCGCACAGGTTTGCGCAGTTCGTTTCCCGGGAGGAGGCGGCGCTGTTCCAGCGCCAGCACGAGTTGATCGCCGATGCCCTTGCCGAGCGCGACCCCCGCGAGGCGGAAAGCGTCGCGCGGGAGCACGTCAAGTCGACCTATCTCGCCTTCGAGAAATTCTACAAGCTTCTGTAGTCCGCAGCCCTCGGATAGATGCTGGAGAGCGTGACGACAGACGGCCAGAGGAGATCCATGTGAGCGACGATACCGGGCTTGAGGCGCAGATCCGTTTCCTGCGCGAAGCCGACCGTCTGAAGGGGGTCGTGCGCGCCTCGCCGCTGATCGACGGATCGCGCCGCGAGAACAGCGCGGAGCATTCGTGGCATCTGGCCCTCTATGCACTCGTCCTTGGCGGACGTGCCGATCCTGAAGTGGACGTCGGGCGCGTGATCGGGATGCTTCTGCTGCACGACATCGTCGAGATCGATGCGGGGGACGCGCCGATCCACGGCACCGTGGATCCGGAACGGCAGGGGGCGTTGGAGGCCGCCGCCGCCGACCGTATCTTCGGACTGCTGCCCGGTGCGCAAGGGACGGAACTGAAGGCACTCTGGCTGGAGTTCGAGGAGGGTGCCTCGCCGGATGCGCGTTTTGCCAAGTCGCTCGACCGCTTTCAGCCGCTCGTCCAGAACGTTGCCGCCGGAGGGGGCACCTGGAGCGAGGGCAACGTGTCCAGGGAGCAGGTGCATGCGCGTTACGGTCCGCAGATCGAGGCGGGCTCGCCCTCGCTCTGGGATTACGCAAAACGGCTCGTCGCGCGTCACTTCGGATAGGTTCCGGTCCCGGCAAGACGCTTCTGTCGCTCCCGTTGCCGGTGCCCGGGCGGTTGTGCTTCCACTGCAGTGCTTGGCGAGATGCAGATCCGCTCCGCGCGACGATCAGCCTCAACGATGTAACTGTGTTCGGCCTCTCGGTCGTGCGCCTTCGGTAATGCGTGGCCTCAAGGGCTGACGGAAAGATCCAACCTGAGCGCCTACGTGCTACCGCGAACCCGTGTCTTCGGGCTCGGCGAGGGTATTCGGCCCGTGCTAACCTGTCGTCATCATTGGTATTTGCGCCGGCAGGCAGGACCGAACGGAGGAAGGTTCGATGGCAACGGATGCCCCCAGGCTGACATTCCATGGCGCCGCCGGCTGCGTTACCGGGTCCTGCCACCGGCTGGAGACGGCAGGCGGCACGGTCCTGCTCGACTGCGGCCTGTTCCAGGGCTCGAAGACCGAGAAGGAGCTGAACTATCGCCCGTTTCCCTTCGCCGCCGGCGAGATTGACGCGGTGATCCTCAGCCACGCCCATATCGACCATTCCGGCCTGCTGCCGAAGCTGGTGCGCGAGGGGTATGCGGGGCCGATCTTCGCGACCGGAGCCACGTTCGAGCTGTGCAGCGTGATGCTGCCCGACAGTGCCCATATCCAGGAGATCGAGGTCGAGCAACTCAACCGGCGCAACCGCCGGCGCAGTCGCCGCGAGACGGTCGAGCCGATCTATTCCGGCGAGGATGCGCAGGCAACGCTCGCCCTGTTCCGGCCCCATGCCTATGGCGACTGGTTCCAGGTGCTACCGGGCCTGCGCGCCCGCTTCTGGAATGCAGGTCACCTGCTTGGCTCGGCCTCGGTCGAGCTGGAGATCGCCGACCCGGCGATCCGGCTGCTGTTTTCCGGTGATATCGGCCCCGACTACAAGCTGTTGCATCCCGACCCGGAGGCACCGAGCGGCATCGACTATCTCATTTGCGAAAGCACATATGGCGACACCGATCGGGAGGACGCCACCCCGGCGCACCGGCGGGCGCAACTGCGTGCCGAAGTGAAGGCGGCGATGAACCCTAACGGTGCCCTGCTTATTCCGTCCTTCGCGGTGGAACGGGCGCAGGAACTGATCAGCGATCTGTGCCAGCTGATGGCCGAGGGCGCCCTGCCGCAAATCCCGGTCTACCTGGATTCGCCGCTGGCCGCTGCCGCGACCCGGGTCTTCGCCCGCCATGCCCGCGAGCTGGAGGGCGGCGAGACGCTGCTGCAGGGGCTCGCGGCCGGCAACCTGCAGATGACCGAGACGGTGGAGCAGAGCAAAGCGCTCGACCGCGTTCGTGGCTTCCACATCGTCATCGCGGCCAGCGGGATGTGCGAGGCCGGCCGCATCCGCCACCGACTGAAGAACTGGCTGTGGCGCGACGAGGCGACCGTGCTGCTCGTTGGTTACCAGGCAACCGGCACGCTCGGCCGCATACTGCAGGACGGCGCGCCGTCCGTCCGCATCCAGGGCGAGGAGTTCTCTGTCCGAGCCCGGATCCGTTCGATCGACCTTTATTCCGGCCATGCCGACGGCCCTGAACTGGCAAGCTGGATCGGTGAACGGTTGCCGTTGACACACGACCTGTTCCTGGTTCACGGCGAGCCGGAGGCGATAGAGGGACTTGTCGTCCGTCTGCCCGGCCTCGTTGAGGCCGACCACGTGCTCCGTCCCGACCTTGACCAGACGTTCGAGCTGACGAGGGAAGGTGCAATCCCGCTGGCCGGCCTGTTGCCACCGCGACTGCCGCGCGAGGAGGTGGCCCATCTCGATTGGCACAACGACGTCTCTCGCCTGCTGCTGGATATCAGCGACCAGCTTTCCGCCGAGCCGGACGAGAAGAGTCGCAACGTGGCGATTCGCCGCCTTCGCCGGGCGCTTTCCGGAGACGAGGTGGCGGAATAGGCGACTGGTGCCGCAGGTTGGCCTTGCCTCTGCGAAAACGTTTGGGCAACTTTCCTGCTTCGATGGGAACGGGATGCGGCGCGGCCAATGGCCGACAGACCGGCCCTGGATCAGGATCGGCCGGGAATGACCAAGGAAACGACTTCCGCGCAGCGTTCGCGCAACACCACCTTGCGGGACGTGGCCAAGGCGGCGGGCGTGGATGTCTCCACCGTTTCGCGTGTCCTGAAGAACGACAAGGACGTGCGGACCAGCGCGGAGACGCGGCAGCGAATCATCGAGGCGGCGGAGCGGCTGAAGTACCGGGCGAACCCGCTGGCCCGGGCGCTGAAGACGGCGCAGTCCCGCACCCTGCTCATCGTGGTGCCGCAGATCGAGAACCCGGTCTTCGCCTCCGCCATCCTCGGGGCGGAGGCCGAGGCGCGGGCGAGGGGATACGTGCTGCTGGTTGCCTATGACCAGAACGGTTCCGCGGCGAGCGTGCTGGAGCGGGTCTCGCAGTCCAGCCTGATCGAGGGCGTCATCATCGCGAGCTTCGACGAGGATGACAGCCTGCGCCAGAGCATCGCGGCGATGAACCGCCCCTATGTGGTCATCAACCGCGTCCTTCCTGGCGATGTGCCCTGCGTCGCTGTTGATACCTGTGCGGCCAGCGCGATCGGCGTGCGGCATCTGATCGATCTGGGGCACCGGCGTATCGGGCATGTGGCGGGCCGGCTGGGGCGCTTCAACGGCAACGCCCGCCGGCAGGGCTGGGAGGAGGCGATGTCGGCTGCCGGTCTCGACCCCGATCCGCAACTGGTAGCGGAGGCCGGATACGATCCCGAGCGGGTTCCGGCGGCGGTCGATCGCCTGCTGGAGCGCAAGGTGACGGCCATCCATGCCGCGACGCTGCTGACGGGGGCGGCCACCATCGCGCATCTGCACAAGCTCGGGCTCGACGTGCCGGGCGATATTTCGGTGGTCACGATGCATGACGACCTTCTCGCACGGGTCGTCTATCCCGAAATCACGACGGTCGGACTGCCCACTTCGGAAATGGGACACGAGGCCGTGCGAATGCTTGTGGATCAACTCGGGATGCCATCCGACGCAGCGTCCCAAAGGCCTCCCGTGCTGCTGCTGGCGCCGGGAAACCTCGTCGTTCGGGGCTCTGCCTCTTCCCTGAAAATTTAGGTGTTGACGCAGCCGGGTCTTTTGCATTCTATTTGAACAAACGTTTGCTCAAGTGTCCGGCCGCGCAAAATCACGCCGCCGTAGTCGAGAAGGGAGGACCATGGTGAGCAGTGAAACGCGGTTCGCGGAGTTTGCGGATATCGTCGGGGCGGAGAACGTCCTTACAACCGAGGACGACCGCAGGCGGTACGCCCACGACAAGCTGCCCTATGCGAATTTCCGGGCCCGCGCCGGGGCGCTGGTCGGCACCTTGCCGGGTGTCGTCCTGCGCCCGGGTTCGGCCGACGAGGTCCAGCGGATCGTGCGCCATGCGGCCAAGGCCGGTCTCCCCGTCATCCCCTATGGCAGCGGTTCGGGCGTCCTTGGCGGCACCATTCCGCTCGAGGGCGAGGTGATGATCGACATGCAGCGCATGGATCGGATCACCGGCGTCGACTACGAGAATGCGCTGGTGACGGTCCAGGCGGGCATGAACGGCGAGCTTTTCGAAGCGGAACTCAATGCGAAAGGCTACACGGTTGGCCACCTTCCCCAGTCGCTGACCATTTCCACCACCGGAGGCTGGGCGGCCTGCCGGGGCGGCGGGCAGGAGTCCAGCCGCTACGGCAAGATCGAGGACATTGTCGTCGGCCTCAAGGCAGTGCTTCCCGACGGTCGGCTGCTGGAGGTCCGGCCCTTGCCGAAGCGGGCGACCGGCCCGTCGATCCGCGACCTGATCGTTGGCAACGAGGGCACGCTTGCCATCATCACCGAACTCACCCTGCGCCTTTGGAAACAGCCGGAGGCGGAAGAGGTCATGGTGTTCGCGCTGCCGGAGCGTGCCGCGGCGCTCGGCCTTGCCCGCCGTATCATGCAGGCGGGGCTGCATCCCAGGATCGTGCGGCTCTATGACGAGCGCGAAACGGCATCGCGCACCGAAGGCATCGCCGCCTTCGCCGAGCGGCCCGTGATGGCCAATATCGTGGTGTGCGGCGAACCGGGCCTCGTGGCCGCCGAGGCTGCGTTGGTTCGCAGCTTCGCCGCCGAGGCGGGCGCGGTGGAAACCGAAACCCGGCCCTTCGACGAATGGCGGGCGACCCGATACAAGTCGATCAGCAAGCTGTGGCAGGACAAGGGCTACTACAACGACACCATCGAGGTGACTGTGAACTGGTCTCGTGCCGCCGCGCTCTACGAGGCGATCGAGAAGCAGGTGCCGGGGATCTTCCCGGAGGCGCATTTCAGCGCCCACTGGTCGCATGTCTATCCGGAGGGCGTGTGCCAGTACATGACCATCCGCCTGCCGCAAATGCCGCAGGACGAGGCCCTTCCGCTGCATGCGCGACTGTGGGAACTGCTGGAGGGCGAAACGCTCGCCCATGGCGGCTCCATCGCCCACCATCACGGCAGCGGCCTGTTCCGCGGTCCCTGGATGGATGACGAGCTCGGGGTCGGCATGGACCTGCTGCGTGCGGTGAAACAGGCGATCGACCCGCAGAACCTTTTCAACCCCGGCAAGCTCGGCCTGCCGCCGCGCGCCGGCTCCATCGACCCCTATCGAGACAGGGTGGACCATGCCTGATCCGTTGCTGCTGGGCATAGACCTCGGTGCCGGCTCGCTCAAATCGACCGTGATCGACGGCGCCGGCAAGGTCCACGGCGCGGCCTCGGCCGCCGTCGAGACGCTGGCCCCGCATCCCGGGTTCAGCGAGCAGGACCCGCTCGGCTGGCGGACGGCGATGATCGACACCCTGTCGCAGCTCTGGCGGCAGGGGATCGACCCTGCCCGGATCGGTGGCATCGCCTTCACGGCCGGCGCCCATACGCATGTTCTCGAGGATGCCGACGGCCGTGCCTTGCGACCGGCAATTATGTGGAACGACCAGCGCTCGGGGCGGCAGGTGGCGGCTCTTCGGCAGGCGCAGGGTGCGCGGATCCTGGAGCTGTCGGGCAATCTGGTCAGCGCGACCTGGACCCTGCCGCAGCTTGTCTGGACGCGGGAGAACGAGCCGGAACTGTTCGCCCGCATCCACCGGGTCCGTCCGGCCAAGGACTGGCTGCGGCGCCAGATCGACGGAAGCGATGCAACCGATATCACCGATGCCTGGGGGCTGATGCTGGCCGATGCCGGTGGCTCCGGCTGGTCGGATGAACTCTGCCGTATGGCGGGGATCGACGCGTCCGTCCTGCCGCCCATCGTCGGCTCGACGCAGGTCACCGGAACGGTCACGGCGGCCGCCGCGCAGGCGACCGGCTTGATGGCCGGGACGCCGGTGATCTGCGGGACGTCGGACACCAATGCCGAGACCTTCTGCGGCGGCATGACCCGCGCAGGGCTCGGCGCGCTCAAGCTGGCGACCGCGGGAACCGTGTCGACGCTGACGGCAACCCCGTCCTTCTCGGAAAAGGTCATCCATTACCCGCATCTGGTGCCTGGCCATTGCTACACGATCCTGGGGACCAATTCCTGTGCGTCGGCGCATCGTTGGCTGCGCGACACCCTGTTCGGCACCATCGGCTTCGATGGCATGGACCGTGCGGCGCAGGCCGTGCCGCCGGGAAGCGAGGGACTGGTCTTCCACCCCTATCTCAACGGCGAGCGCAGCCCGTATTGGGACCCGGACCTGAGGGCCTCCTATGTCGGTCTCGGCTTTGCCCACGGTCCCGGCCATTTCGTGCGGGCGCTCTACGAGGGCATCGCCTTCAGTCTGCGCGACTGCCTGGAAGTGCTTCGCGGGCTCGACATGGGGTTCTCTACGGCCCGGTTGGTCGGCGGGGGCACGCGCAGCGAGCTCTGGCAGCAGATCATCGCCGATGTGACCGGCCTGGTCATCGAGATCCCGCGCGAGGGCGATGCCTCCTTCGGCGCCGCCCTGATCGCCGGTCTCGGCGCAGGCGTCTTCGCCGATACGCAGGCGGCGGCATCCGTGATCGAGGTCAAGGCAACCCGGCGGCCCAACCCGGAAGCCGCACGGCGTTACGAGGACGGTTTTGCCATCTACCGCGAGACCAAGGACGCGCTGACGCCTGTCAACCATCGCATCGCCGCAGCCGGCAGGGAAGGGAACTGATGGCCGAAGTGAGCCTGCGCAACTTGCGCAAGACCTATGGCGGCGTGACTGCCGTCGAGGGGGTCAACCTGGATATCGCCAAGGGCGAACTGATCGTCCTGCTGGGGCCGTCGGGCTGCGGCAAGTCGACGACGCTTCGCATGGTGGCGGGCCTTGAAAGCATTTCCGGCGGGGAGTTGTTCATCGGCGGGCGCGATGTCACCAACCTGGAGCCCAAGGATCGCGACATCGCGATGGTCTTCCAGAACTACGCGCTTTATCCGCACAAGACGATCCGCGCCAATCTGGGCTTCGGCCTGAAGATGCGCGGCATGACCACCGCCGACACGGCCCGGCGCGTCGACGAGGTTGCCGAGATGCTGGCGATCACGCATCTGCTGGATCGCAAACCGCGCCAGCTTTCCGGCGGGCAGATGCAGCGGGTCGCGCTGGGCCGGGCGCTGGTGCGCGACCCGGCCGTGTTCCTGCTCGACGAGCCGCTGTCGAACCTCGATGCGAAGCTCAGGGTGCGCATGCGTGAGGAAATCGCGTTGCTGCAGAAGCGCATCGGCAAGGCGATGGTCTACGTCACCCATGACCAAACCGAGGCCATGACGCTGGCGGATCGCATCGTGATCATGCGCGACGGCCACGTCCAGCAGATCGGCGCGCCGCTGGAGGTCTACGACCGGCCGCGCAACGTGTTCGTCGCAGGCTTCATCGGATCGCCGGAAATGAACCTCTTTCCCGCCGAGATCGGCGAGGGACGCCTGCGCATGGGGCCGTCCGACGACCTGTCGCTGCCGGTGCCGTCTGGCGCGCCGGACGGGCCGGTCATCGCCGGTGTGCGGCCCGAAGCGCTCTTTGTCGCAGGCGAGGGCATTCCGTTTGCCGTGCGCGCCGTCGAGCAGCTCGGGTCGCAGACCCTGCTGATCGGCCGGATCGGCGAGCACCAGCTGCGCGTCATGGAAGATCGGCGCGACGACATCCGCGCGGGCGACACCGTACATGTTTCGGCCGACCCGGCGGGCATCCATCTCTTCGACAAGGAGACCGAACTGCGACTGGCGCTGTCCGCCTCTGCGGAACCAGCGCGGGACTGAACGAAATCACCGCGGCGGAGGACGCGGGGCAACTCGGGAGGAGAAACCATGAAGAAATCAAGCAATTCACCGCTGATCACACGGCGCCAGACCCTGCAGGGGGCCGGCATTCTGGGCCTTGGCGCGGCATTGTCCAGCCTCGGCGCACCCGCCCTGCGCGCGCAGGGACGCAAGGAAATCCGGTTCCTGAACTGCGAGACCGGCAAGGACACGCTCGCCTTCTTCGACAGGATCGCGAAGGAGTACCAGGAGAAGACCGGCATCGAGGTGCGGATCGATTCCGTCCCCCTTGGCGAGGCCTTCACCAAGATCACCAACGGCATTCGCAGCGGAACGCCCTACGACATTGCCAATGTCGGCTTCATCGGTCATGTGCTGATCCTGGCCGACCAGGGGCAGATCGTGCCGTTGAACGAACTCACAGATCCGTATGAATGGGGCAACAACATCCTGTTCCCGATGGACGGCAAGGTCTACTGGTACCCGTTCGACTACAACCTTTCGGTCATCTACTACCGCAAGGATCTCTACGAGCAGAAAGGCCTGTCGATCCCCAACACCTGGGACGATTTCGTCGCCAATTGCCAGGCCACCATCGAGGGCCGGCGCAAGGGCTGCCTGTTCCCCATCGGCTCAAACGGCGCCACCAACTGGATGTCGGTCGCCTTCATGTGGGCCGAGGGCGTCAAGCTGTTCGACGACCAGTGGAATGTCACGCTGGATGCCGAGGGCATGAAGTCCAAGGCCGCCGCCTATCTCGATTTCATGGAGCGGCTCTACCCGACCATGCCGCCGGGCGCGATCCAGGCCGACTATGCGACGGTGCTGTCCAACGTCGTGGGCGGGTCCGTCGCGCATGGGGCCTATGCGGGGCGGGTTCTCGAGGCGGCGGAGCGGGACAATCCGCAGGTTGCGGAAAACCTCGGCATCATGCCCTACATGGACAGCGCCGGGAACAACAAGGCGGTCAGTCATGGCTATGACGGCTGGGTGGTCCTGAAGACCGACAACACGGGCCCGGCGATGGAGTTCATGCGCTGGATGACCACCGACCGCCTGGTCGACTTCCTGCACACCGCGCCTGTTCATTTCCAGCCGGCGCGGCTGGACATCTACGACAATGACCGCTGGCGCGACAACGCGATGATCAAGAAATACTCCCAGCAGATCGAGACGATGCGCGGGATGGTCACCGACGACAAGATGCTGGTCACCTCGATCGACACCCAGGGACCGTATCCGGATATCCGCCCGGGCAAGGTGTTCGAGGCCTTCGTCATGCCGGAGATGCTCCAGAACAAGCTGATCAAGGGCATGTCGTCGATGGAAGCCGTCGAGACGGCGGCAGCGCGGATGCGCGACCTGGTGAACTGACCGCCGGTCTCGTTCCCGACACCAACCCGGAGGCGGCGAGACCTGCCGCCTCCGGCCTTCCGGATTGCGAAAAGGGTGCAAGAATGACCCGCTGGATGCTGCCGGCCTTCCTGGCTGTGGGCGTGATCGTGACACTGGTGCTGATTGTCGGTCCGGCGGTCTATGCCGTGTCGCTGAGCTTCTTCGATCTGCCGTCGCTGACCTCCGACCCGGTCTGGGTGGGGCTGGCGAAATACCAGGCCGTGCTGGCAAGCGCGGAGTTCTGGAACGCGTTGTGGAACGGCATCGTCTATGCCGGTCTGGCAATCGTACTCCAAGTTGTGCTGGGTATCAGTTTCGCGCTGGTGCTGCACCAGCCGTTTCGCGGCCGGGCTCTGGTGCGCGGGATGGCGTTCCTGCCCTACCTGCTGCCGACCGTGATCGCGGTTCTGACCTTCAAGTGGATGGTCGACGGGTCACTCGGCATCGTCACCATCCTGATGGACGATTGGGGCCTGCCGCCGATCTACTGGTTCGAGACCGAGCAGGCGGCGATGATATCGGTGATCCTGATTTCGGTCTGGCTGTGGACGCCCTTCGTCACCACGACCTTCCTTGCCGGCCTGCAGACCGTGCCCACCCAGCTTTATGAGGCGGCCCGCGTCGATGGAGCCGGTCCTGTCCGCCGCTTCTTCCACGTCACGCTTCCGGTGCTGCGGCCGATCCTGACGGTGATCGTGCTGCTGCGCGGGGTGTGGATGTTCAACAAGTTCGACGTCATCTGGCTGACGACGGGCGGCGGTCCCCTGGGGGCGACGGAGCATCTTCCGATCCTGTCCTACCGGACGGCCTTCGCGCTCTATGACATCGGTACGGGCGCGGCGGTCGCGACGATCTCGTTCCTGTTCCTGTCACTGGCCGTTTTCCTCTATTTCCGAGCCTTTCCCATGGAGGACGATGCATGACAACCGCATCGCGCCGGCCGCTCGCCCGTATCGGCCTCTATCTCGCGGCAATCGCCATCGCGCTCTACAGCGCCTTTCCCATCTACTGGATGGTGTCGTCCTCGCTGCGGCCGACGCAGGAGATGCTGCTCAATCCGACGCTCGTCCCGACCGAACTCACCCTTCAGTACTATTACAGCCTGCTGGCCCAGACCGATTATCCCCGCCAGTTCCTGAACAGCCTGATCGTTGCCTTGTCGACGGTCGTCCTGACCATGTTCCTGTCGGTGATGATCGCCTATGGCGTCACTCGGCAGAGGATCCGCGGCAAGAAGGCGATCATCGCCGGCATGCTCTATGCCTACATGTTCCCGCCGCTGCTGCTCGCCATCCCGCTCTACGCGATGTTCACCAAGGTCGGGCTGAACGACACGCTCTTTTCCCTCGTCATCTCGCACCTGACCATGACCATGCCGCTCGGGGTCTGGTTCCTGTGGGGCTTCTTCAAGGCGATGCCGTTTGAACTGGAGGAGGCGGCGATGGTCGATGGCTGCACGCGGCTCGGGGCCTTCCTCAGGGTGGTGCTGCCGCTCTCCGTGCCGGGGTTGGTGACGGTGGCGATCTTCGCCTTCCTGCTGTCCTGGACCGACTACACGTTCGCGCTGGTGATGATCGGTTCGGACGTGAACAAGACCGTGCCGCTCGGGCTTGCGTCCATGATCGGCGCGTTCGACCTACGCTGGGGCGACATCATGGCTGGATCAACCCTGATCGCGATGCCTCTGTTTATCGCCTTCATCCTGCTCTCCCGCTATTTCGTGCAAGGTCTGACGGCCGGCGCGGTGAAAGGATAGGTCATGGCTCTGCGTATTCTCGGCGCCCCGCAACGCTATGTTCAGGGTCCCGGCGCGATCGACACGCTCGGCGCCGAGGTGGAACGCCTGGGAGGCGGCCCGGTTGCCATCGTGATCGACCCGGTTGCCCGCGACCTGCTCGGCGATCAGATCGGGCGCTGCCTACCGCAGGCCCGCCTCCTGTCGTTCGGAGGGGAGTGTACGGCAGGAGAGATCGAGGCTCGCGCCGCCGAGATCGGCGACGCGCGCCTGATCCTGGGCATTGGCGGGGGCAAGGCGATCGACACGGCCAAGGGCGCGGCGATCCTGCGCGACCTGCCAGTAGCGATCGTTCCCACGATTGCCTCCAATGACAGCCCGACGAGCCACATCGCGGTGGTTTACACGGCCGATCATGCCGTCGAGGGCGTGCGCCATATGCGGGCCAATCCCGTTCTGGTGCTCGTCGATACGGCCGTTATCGCATCGGCGCCACGCCGCTTTCTGGCCGCAGGCATCGGCGATGCCATGTCGAAACCCTATGAACTTGCCGGTGCGCTGGCAGGCGGCGGACTGAACTTCTTCGGCGGTACCCCGACCGAGCTGACAAAAGCCATCGTCGAACGCGCCCGTGCCATCCTGCTGGACGACGGGGAAGCGGCGATGCGGGCCGGGAAACCGGACGACGCCTTCGAGCGGGTCGTGGAAGCCTCGATCCTGCTGAGCGGGTTGGCTTTCGAAAGCGGCGGACTTTCCATCGCCCATTCCATGGTGCGTGGTTTTTCGGCAATGCCGCAGCTCGCCCGCCTCCTGCATGGCGAGATGGTGGCGCTCGGCACGCTGACACAGCTTGCCGCCGGGCAGGGCAGCAACGAGGAAATCGAGGAGCTGACCGCCTTCTTCGAAAGAATGGGGTTGCCGGTGTCGTTCGCGGAATTCGGGCTCGCTGAGGAAGGCGATTTCCGGAAGATGGCCGAGATCTCGCTGACGGCACCCTATGCCGGGAACTACATGCGCCGGCTGGAGCCGGGCGATCTGGTTGCGGCCATGCGCTCCCTCGACCGGCGGTCTTGATGCGCCCACCACACCTGAGGGGAACTGCGATGCGAAGGGCAATTGTAACGGGCGGGGGAACCGGCATCGGGCGCGCGACGGCGGAATATCTGGCAGGGCACGGCTGGCAGGTGACCGCGGCAGGTCTGGAGTGCGATGCGGACCTTTCCTCCGGAATTTCCTTCCTCGAATGCGATGTCACCGATGAGGGGGCCCGCAAGGCGCTCTTCTCCTCGGTGATCGAGCTGCACGGGCTCGTCAATTGCGCCGGGGTGATCCGTTTCGATGCGGAATGGGACGCGGATGTCTTCGAAAAGGTCATGTCGATCAATGTCGGGGGCAGTTTCGCCGCCGCGACGGCCGCTCTCCCGGCTCTTGAGCGAGGGGGCGGGGCGGTGGTCAACATCGCCTCGATGTGGAGCTGGTTCGGCAATGGTGTCGCGCCGGCCTATTCCGCAAGCAAGGGGGCGGTCTCCTCGCTGACCCGCTCGCTGGCTGTTGCCTGGGGCGGGCGCGGGGTCCGCGTCAACGCTGTGGCACCGGGCTGGGTCGACACGAAACTGTCGGCCCGGGCGAAGGCAGATCCGGTGCGCGGCCCCCGGATCGAGGCTCGCATACCGCTCGGCCGCTGGGCGCAGCCTGCCGAGATCGCATCGGTCATTGCCTTCCTGCTTTCGGAGGAGGCCTCCTACGTTCACGGTGCGATCATTCCGGTCGACGGCGGTTATCTCGCGGCCTGATACCGGCTGCGGACCGCCACCGGGAGGTTACTGGTAGTTGGAGAAATCCGGCGCCGGCAGGACCGTCGAAAGCCTCGACTGGTGGCGTCCGCCCAGGACATGGAAAATGTCTCCGAAAATATGGGTCCAGGGTACGGGGTAGCGCGATGCCTCGCCGTCATGCATGTCGCCGGGTTGTTCGCGCGGATGGCGCGCCGGATTCTCCGTCAGCGCCGGCAGCAATGCGTCGAGCCGCCGGTTCATCTCCTCCCACCAGGCCTTCGCGAAGGGCGTTTGCGGTTTGAACACGAAGGCGCAGCAGCCGATCAGGCTACGGAACTGCAGCTGCAGCCATTTGCGATGGAGGTAGGCCTGCGCCCGCCGGTCGAGGCTTTTGCCAAGCAGGCAGCTTGACGAGTACATGTTGGAAATGGCGCCGGGCGAGGGCTCCCGGTAGCCGGCGGCCCATATCGCGGCGTTGCCGTCCAGCTGCCGAAAGGCGGGTTCCCAGCTGTGGTAGTGGGGCTTGATGTCGGCATAGCCGCCGCCATGATGCAGCATGGCATAGCAGCGCAGGAAGTCGGCCCGGTGCGCGAGATTGAGATGGGGATAGGCGGGATGCAGCTGGTCCGCCGGGATGAATTCGCCCACCCGCTCGGCGGTGATCAGCTCGATTTCGCAACCGGAGTGGTAGCGAAGCGCTGCAAGCCCTTTCTTCCGGTTCTCCGTCAACGGGTTTTCCCCGGTCCAGAAACAGAAGATCCGGCGCTCGAGCATGGGTTCGCTGATCCCGCAGGAGAAGGGCTGGCGGAGGTGCGGAAGCCCGGACGCTGCCGGCCCCGCTGACATTGCTCCTAGCTAGCACGGCCCGGATGCGTGCGCAGCCCTGCGATTTCGCATCCTGTGCCTGCCTCCGGCCCGTTCGCGGTTCAGAACGTTTCGCGTTCGCCGGTGACGCTTTCCAGGAACTCCCGGTCGAGGCGCACGCCGATGCCCGGGCCTTGCGGCACCGCCATCATGCCGTCCTCTGTCTCCAGGCTTTCCATGATGATGTCCTTGCGGAAATAGCGGCTGGCGCTCGATGTGTCGCCCGGCTTGCGGAAGTTCGGCAGGGTGGAGAGATGGATGTTGTGGGCGCGGCCGATGCCGGCTTCCAGCATGCCACCGCACCACACCGGCACGGCCCAGGCGGCGGCGATGTCATGGATGCGCATCGCCTCGGCATGGCCGCCAACCCGGCCCACCTTGATGTTGATAACCCGGGTTGCATCGTTGGCCAGCGCCTTTCGGGCGTCTGCCGCCGAGCGAATGCTCTCGTCGAGGCAGATCGGCGTGACGATGCGCTGCTGCAGCACGGCATGGTCGTGCAGGTCGTCATAGGCGAGCGGCTGCTCGATGTACTCCAGGTCGAAGGCGTCGAGGGCGCGCATCACCTTTGTGTCTGCCAGCGTATAGGCCGTGTTGGCATCGACGCTGAGCCGGGCGCCGGGCAGGGCGGCGCGCACGGCCGAGACAAGCGCGATGTCGTGCCCGGGCTGGATCTTCAGCTTGATCCGCTTGTAGCCCTCGGCATGGTGGCGCTTGGCCGCCTCGACCGTTGCCTCGATCTCGTCGATGCCGAGCGATACGCCGACCGCGACCTTGTCGCCGGAGCCGCCGAGCAGGGTCTTGAGCGGCAGGCCAAGGGACTTCGCCCACAGGTCCCAGAAGGCCATCTCCACGGTTGCCTTGGCCATCCAGTGACCGCGCCATGGGGCGAGCACGCGCTCCAGCTCGCCTGGATTGGCGAAGCTCTTGCCGACGACATGCGGCAGGATCGCCTCGCGCAGGAAATGCGTCGTGGCCGAGATCGTGTCGTCGAGATAGTCCGGCAGCGGGTCCATGACACCCTCAGCGATGCCTTCCAGTTCGCCCGACTTGAGCACCAGAACGGGGAGGACCTTCTCGCGCATCGTGCCCGTCGAGGTGGTGAAGGGATTGATCAGCGGCAGGTGAACGACTCGCAGTTCGGCGCTGTCGATGGTCAGGGCTGCGGATTGCCGGGTGGCAAGCGGACTGGTCATCTGGGGTCCTCGAAGGATGCTGGAAAAGTGGTTACGCGGTCGTCGCCCGTCAGGTGGCGAGCGGAACTGTCAGTGCGGAGGCAAGCAGGCGGCGGGTGTAGTCATGCGCGGGGCCGGCGAAGAGACGCTCGGCCTCGTCCAGCTCGACGATCCGCCCCTCCTGCATCACCGCGACCCGGTCGGCGATATATTCGACGACGGCAAGGTCGTGGCTGATGAACAGATAGGTCAGGCCGAACTCGGCGCGCAGCTCCATCAACAGGTTGAGCACCTCCGCCTGGACGGAAACGTCGAGCGCCGATGTGGGCTCGTCGCAGATGACAATCTCGGGCCTCGAGATGAGCGCCCGGGCGATGGCGACACGCTGACGCTGGCCGCCCGACATCTGGCTCGGATAGGCGTCGAGCATTCGCGCGGGCATGCGCAGGATGTCGAGCAGCTCGCGCACGCGGGCGAGCCGCTCCGATGCCGGCACGCCACCGGCGATAACCAGCGGCATCTCGATGAGCTGGCGCACGGTCTTGCGCGGATTGAGCGAGGAATATGGGTCCTGGAACACCGGCTGGACGCGTGCAGCGAATTTGCGCCGGGCGATCGAGGAGACGGGCATGCCGTCGAGAAAGACCTCGCCCGAGGTCGGTGCCTCGAGACCGAGCAGGATGCGCGACAGGGTGCTCTTGCCGCTGCCGGATTCCCCGACCAGCGCCAGCACCTCGCCGCGCCTGAGATCGAGGCTGACGCCGGCCAGCGCGTCCAGCATCCTTGCTTGCCCGAACATGCCACCGCTCAGTCGGTAGGTCCGGCGAACGTCGCGGATTTCCATCACGGGCACGGTGCCGGTTCCGGTCATGGGCGCGTCTCCCGGGTGGCGGTATCGTCGGTGTCTTCGCTCCAGCGGATGGCGCCGAGCGTGTCGCGGCCCCAGCGCATGCCGCGTCGCGGCACGGAGGACAGGAGCGCCCTGGTATAGGGGTGCCTGGGATGGCGCAGCAGGTCGTCGACCGGTCCGCCGTCGACCGTGCGCCCGCCATACATGACCTGGACGCGATGGGCGATGCGCGAGACAACTCCGATGTCGTGGCTGATGAAAACCATGGCGAGACCGCGCTCCTGCTGCAGGCCGGCCAGAAGGTCGAGGATCTGCGCCTGCACCGTCACGTCGAGCGCCGTGGTCGGCTCGTCGGCGATGATCAGCTCTGGATCGCAAAGCAGAGCCATGGCGATCATCACCCGCTGGCGCAGTCCACCCGAGAGCTGGTGCGGATAGACGTCCATGCGCTCGCGCGGATGCGGGATGCCGACCCGGTCGAGCAGGTCGATGGCACGTTCGCGCGCCTCCTTCATCGGGGTTCTGCGATGGCGGAGCCAGGTTTCGGTGAGCTGCCGTCCGACGGTGAGCACCGGATTGAGCGCGGTCATCGGCTCCTGGAAGATCATCGCCATGCGCTCGCCGCGCAGGTCCGCCATCTGCCGTTCGCCAAGGCCGGTAAGGTCGGTCTCGCCAAGGCGCATCTCGTCGGCGGTGACGGAGATCCGCTCCGGCAGCAGGCGCATCACCGCCATCGAGGTGACCGACTTGCCGCAGCCGCTTTCGCCGACGATGCCGAGGGTCTCGCCGGCCGCGACCTGAAGGTCGACGCCCCGCACGGCGGCGAGCGGTCCGGCATGGGTGGGGATGGAGACTTCCAGGTTGCGAACACTGAGCACGGTCGTCATCCCCGTCCCTCCGGAGTGAGGACGTCGCGCAGGCCGTCGCCGATCAGGTTGATGCCGAGCACCAGGATGGCGATGGCCGCGCCCGGCAGGGCGATCAGGCGGGCATCGAAGAAGACCATGCCCTTGCCCTCCGACACCATCAGTCCCCATGAAGGGGTTGGTGGCTGGACGCCGAGACCGAGGAAGGAAAGCGCCGATTCCAGCAGGATGGCGTGGGCGACTTCCAGCGAGCCGATGACGACCAGCGGTCCGACGAGATTGGGCAGCAGTTCGACGATCAGGATGCGCGGCGTCGAGGCGCCCATGGCGCGCGCGGCGGTGACGAATTCCTGGTTGCGCAATTGCTGGGTGGCGGAGCGCACGACGACGGCGAAACGGTCCCACAGCAGCAGGCTGAGAACGGCGACGACGATCCACAATTCGCCGCCGAACAGCGAGACGACGGCAAGGGCGACGAGCACCACGGGCAGTGCCAGGCGAACGGAGACGATGAAGGTGACGAGACTGTCGACCTTGCCGCCGAAATAGCCGGCGAGAAGCCCGAGCGTGGTGCCGATGATGCCGGAGCCGAGCGCGGCCGTGAGGCCGATCAGCATCGAGATGCGCGCGCCGTAGAGAATGCGGGAGAAGTAGTCTCGGCCGAGCGCATCGGTGCCGAAGATGTGCTCCCAGGAGCCTTTTTCGGACCAGACCGGAGGCACCAGCCGCTTGCTGAGATCCTGAAGGTAGGGATCGTGCGGCGCGATCACAGGCGCGGCAAGCCCGACAAGCAGCACGGCGAGAACGATCGTACCGCCTATCAAGAGGCCGCGATGCGCCCTTGCGCGCTTCATCAGGATGCGGCGGGGCGAGGGATGGGGAAGGGGGGAGGCGACGGTCATCGGGTCAGCTCACGCGGATGCGGGGATCGAGCCAGGCGTTGATCACGTCGGCAAGGAAGGTCAGCCAGACATAGATCATCGCGTAGACGAGAATGATCGCCTGGATGGTCGGGAAATCGTTGCGGGCGATGCTTTCCCAGGCGAGCAGGCCGATGCCGCGAATGCCGAAGACGCTCTCCACCACGACCGAGCCGCCGAGGATGAAGCCGAACTCGACCGCGGCGACGCTGATCACCGGCAGGATGGCGTTGCGGATGGCGTGGCCGAACAGGACCTGGCGCGGCAGCATGCCCTTGGCCCGCGCCGTGCGGACATAGTCGGAGGCGAGCGCGTCGATCATGCCGGCACGGCACAGGCGCAGCATGGACGGCGCGGCGTAGTAGCCCAGCACCAGCGCCGGCAGCACGAAGTGGGCAAGCGTCTGGGAACCGGAGACCGGCAGCACCCGCAGCTTGACGGCGAACAGCCAGATCAGCATCAGCCCGAGCCAGAAACTCGGCGTCGCCTGGCCGATGGTGCCGAAAGTGAGGGCGGCACGGTCCGAGACCCTGTTCTGGCGCATCGCGGCGATGATGCCGAGCGGGATCGAGAGGATGAGCGCGACTACGATGGCGAGGACGCCGAGCGTCGCCGTTGCCGGAAAGCGCTCCGCGAGAAGGCTGACGACGGGCTTGCTGAAATAGATGCTGTCGCCGAAGTCGCCGCGCGCCGCATTGGCGACCCAGGCGCCGTACTGGACGAGGATCGGCCGGTCGAAGCCGTAGCGGGTGCGGATGACGGCGATGTCGTCTTCCGTGGCGCCTTCGCCGGCAATCGCGATGGCGGGATCGCCGGAGACGAACATCAGGCCGAAGCTGATGCCGGAGACGACCAGGGCGACGAGGGCCGCGATCGCCAGTCTCTTGAGGGTGAAGCGGAGCATGCCGGGCCTTTGCAGGAAGGCTGTGCCGCAGCGCGAGACGCCGCGGCAGTCAGCGAAAAGTGAACGGGTCCGGCGCCGCATCCGGGCGCGGTGCCGGACCCCTTGCCGTTACTTCCAGCTTGTCGCGTAGAAGCGCGGCAATTCGTCAGCCGACGGAGTGAAGTCGAGCTGGGCATTGTAGGTGTAGTTCTTGGTGTAGCTGAACAGCGGCAGCCAGTAGACCTCGTCGGCAATCAGCTGCAGGGCCTCGGTGTAACCGGCCTTGCGCACCAGCGGGTCCGTTGCCAGATCGGCGCGGCGAACCGCTTCCTGGAGTGCTGCGTCCTTGGCCGGGTCGTCCGGACCGCCGCCGAAGAAGTAGCTGGTGATGGCCGAGACGTCGGGGATGGAGGACGAGCCCCAGGTCATGTTGGCGACCGGTACCTTGCCTTCGCGGATCAGGTCGCGGGCGGCGGCGTATTTCATCCAGCGCAGGTTGGCCTTGATGCCGACCTTGGCGAGGTCGCCCATGATCGCCTCGGTGACCTCACGATCGCGGTAGCCATAAAAGTCGACCGTGAAGCCGTCCGCCTTGCCGGCTTCGGCAAGCAGGGCCGTTGCCTTTGCCGGGTCGTAATCATAGGCGGCGACATCGTCCGTGCAGCCGAACTGGGTCGGATGGCAGGCGGCGTTCACCAGTTGGCTGTTCTCGCCCATCAGGTACTTGGCGATGCGGGCCCGGTCGATGGCGTGGCCGACAGCCTTGCGTACGCGCACGTCGGTGAAGACGTCGGTGCCGCTGGTGCCCTTCAGGTCGAAGGTCAGGTAGCTGATGCGCATGGTCGGCGCGTTGACCGACGTGAGGTGCGGTGCTTCGGCAAGGGCAGCGGCCTGGTCGTTGCTGATGCCCCAGACCCAGTCGACGCCGCCGGTCATCAACTCGGCGATCTGCGTCGCGCCGTCCGAGATCGTACGGTAGGTGATCGCGCCGATGGACGGCTTGCCCTTGGGGCCGCCCTCGAAATAAGCCTCGTTGGCTTCCATCGTCACCGTGTCGCCGGTACCGAAGCCCGTCACCTTGTAGGGGCCCGTGCCGTTCGCCGGGACAGCGGCGAAGCGCTTGTTGCCGTCGCTGCCGGCCTCGGCCTTGTCGAAATGTCCCTCGGCCATGATCGGCAGCACGAGGGCCAGATAGGAGAGGGCGGCGGGGAAGGGCTCGTTGAGATGCAGGCGGACCGAATTGTCGCCGGTCTTCTCCGCGCTCTTCAGCCACTTGATGTCGCCGTAGTTGAGGACGGCGTTCTTCGGGTCGACGACGAAGTTCAGCGTGTAGACGACATCCTCGGGGCCGAAGCTGCTGCCGTCATGAAACGTGACGCCCTCACGCAGGTCGAACTCGAGCGTGTACGGGTCGACCTGGCGCCAGGCGGTGGCCAGAAGCGGCTCGAAGGTCTGGGCCGCCTGATCCCAGTAGACGAGCCCGTCATAGACATGCTGCGAGACGACAACCGCTTCGCGGGACGTGTCGAAATAGGTGTCGGCCGCGGTCAGTTCCTTCTCCGCCGACCACACGAGCGTGTTCTCCGCCGGTCCGGCAAGGGCCGGGCTGGCAAAAGGAGCTGCGAGGAAGAGGGACGCGGCAAGTGCCGTTCCGAGTTTCAAGCTGTTCAGGGACATCTGGACCTCCTGGGCGCTGGATCGCCCTTGATCGATATTTTGTTACGATTATCAAATAATGATTATCGACATCGATATTTAAACGTGGCAACTTATTGCTTGTCAAGCGCGGCCGTCTCGTGCGGCAAATGAGGCGAGGGGAGCGACGACACACCATGAACGAACAGGCCAGGCCACCGGTGCTTGCCAGCACGCTCGAGCGGGGGATGCGGGTGCTGGCGCTTTTCCGCGACAACCACGCCCCGCTCAGCCTGACCGAGATCGCCGAGGCGGCCGGGCTGGAAAAGAGCGCCGCGCAGCGGCTGACCTACACGTTGCACGCGCTTGGCTATCTTGACCGGGACGAGAAGACCCGCCGCTACCGGCCAGGTCTCAGGATGCTCGATCTCGCCTATGCCTTTCTCATTCACGACCGGCTTCTGGAGCGCGCGCTGCCGCGCATGATCGAGGCGAGCCGGACATTCCGGACCACGGTCAATCTTGGCGTTCTCGACGGTCACGAGGTCGTCTACAAGGCCCGGATTCCTCATACGAGCCTTGCCTATGACACGACGCTGATCGGCGTGCGGCAGCCGGCGGCGGTCACGGCTGTGGGGCAGGTGATCGCGGCTTTCTCGCCGCCGGAGGCGCTGGAGACGATGCTGGCGCCCGGCCTGCCGGAGCCGGTCACGCCCTTCACCTGTCAGGATCCGCAGATTGTGCGCGCCCGCGTCGCCCAGGCGCAACGCGAGGGCTATGTCATCTCGGTGCAACAGATCATGGTGCAGGAGATCGTCATCGCGGCGCCCGTGATCGGGGCGAACCGGCAGGCGGTCGCCGCGATAAGCATGCCCGTCTATCTGCCCGAGTGGGACGAGGAACGGGTGCGGCGCGAACTCGTGCCGGCAATCACCGATGCCTCGCGGACGATTTCCTCGATCGTGGCGCTGAGCTGAGACGAGAGAGACGCTCTCACATGACCTGGAGCGTGGCGGCGGCGAGGGCCGCATAGCGGCCGGTCTTGGCAATGGCGACCAGCACGAGAAACACGACGAAGCGCTCGCGCATGATGCCGGCCGCCAGCGTCAGGGGGTCGCCGATCACCGGCATCCAGGAAAGCAGCAGCGACCATTTCCCGTAGCGCGCGTACCAGCCCTGCGCCCGCACCAGCGCGGCTTCGCCGACGGGGAACCAGCGCCGGTCGCGAAACCGCTCGATGCCCCGTCCCAGCAGCCAGTTGACGACCGAACCGAGCGTGTTGCCAAGGCTTGCCACGACGACAAGGCCGCTCGCCGGATGTCCGGCCAGCAGCAGGCCGGCAAGCAGCCCTTCCGATTGCAGCGGCAGCAGCGTTGCCGCCCCGAAGGCGGAGAGGAACAGCCCCCCGTAGATGCCAAGCAGCAGCATGTGTCGCGGCGACCCTTCCGTTCCGTTTGTCTGGCATGCCTATAGGCCAGCGGGCAGCGGCCGTCACGCGCCGACCTTGCTCGCGGACATTTCCCGGGACGCGGGGTAGCAGACGGAACGACTCGCCGGACCGTTGAGACAACTGCAGGAGCGGAAGGGAAGGAGCGTCCGCCGGGCCCGCCGGCTGGGGTGGGAAAGGCGCTGGCACTGGTCCGGCGGACGCGAAGGGTTTTTATCCGCGACATGTTTTACGTCGATGGGGCGTCGCGGTTCGTTGTGTGGCGGCGGGCGCGAGACGGGCTGACCTTCCGTTGACCGGCCGCGCCGCTGTGTTCAACGAACCAAGAACCGTGCCAAGTGCGGAATTGTGGTGTTCCTGGCCGAAAACCTTGCGTGAGGCGCGCGCTTGGCCGCGTCAAGGGCGAGCCGGCGACGTGTTCGATCCGCATATGGCATCGATGGATTCGCGTTTTGCGAAGAAATAATCCTGTTATGCAATCGTATTCAGATTGGCGTTTCGCGAAGTTCGTTGCGTGGATCGTGAAATGATCGGAAAGACCAGAAGGATGACCACCGGTTGTCAACGTCCGGGAAACATCCATGGGATCGATGCGGGTGGCCACGAGCCCGGCCGGCGTCGAATGAGCCGGAGCCGCTGATGGCGGCTTGCTCGCGTGTCGTTTAGGGGGAGGTGTTCTTCGCCGGTGAATCGCTTTTGAAGCGAGGTGGTACGCCCAACGGAAGTAGACGGAGTAAAGAAAAACAATGGCTTAGGCGAAAAACCGTCTAACCAACGAGCCGTTGATCCACATGGCAAAATTAGGGAATCGCCTAACCGTTCCAAGTAAACGGAAGGCTTCCGCCGATACAGTGCCACAACCGAATTCGTTCTGCTGACAAAGGTCTTTATGCAGAGCGACCGCGCCGGGGTCAAATCAAGCCTCCGCAACCAAAATTACCAAGCAATATCAGAGATTACAGACACTCCTTGGCCCAAAAGCCGGGGCGTTTCTGCGTTCAGGCACATTTGAGGCACACTCAGAATCAATGGCACACAACAACCGCCAATATATGCCAGCGGTTTGAGCACCAAAGTCGATCGCTGGTGTGCCTCAGGCACATCCGCTACTTCCGGATCATGAACGTGCCGTATGGCAAGTACGTCACCCGCGTCGTGACCGGGCAGGATCTGGATGGCTCATCCGACGAAGCTGGTGCAGTCGGCAGCTAAGGCGTCCGTCGCCCCACCCAAGCCGAGCTATCGGCCGCGTCTGCCGGTCAATATCGGCGAACTGCTTAAGCTACTCTCCACACCTGCTGATCGGGTTCGATGCTGTTGAAGTAGACCACGGCGGGCGGCTGTCCGCCATGGGCGGCGTGTGGCCGCTGGTGATTGTAGAACTCGACGACGGAACGCCCACGGGACCGGTTTTGAGCGCAAGCTTCTTTACCCATGGCATCCCTGGACTGGACGGCAAGTCTGCGAGCTTCGGCAGCATCGACATTCCGGATTATGCCGAGGCCATAGCACAGTATCGTGCGTTCGTGGACGGAGCCAACGGTAACCAGCCGGGCGATCCGAAGCTGCTCGCTGAGATGATCGTGGCACTTGCTTCGCAGGGCGAGGTGCCCTCGCGGCTCGTGTTCGGCGAAGACGCCCGGCAGTGGGCCGGTTCTAAGGTTGATCAATTGCGGCAGGAGATCACCCGGTCCGCAGATCACGGATGACACGACAGTCCAAGGCACCGGCAGGGGAGTGATTAATCAGCCCTATAAGTGACCCTCGGGTGCTTCCTATAGACGAGCCTCCAATGGGACGTCCGGATCGGACTAAAGAAGCAGATCGTGGATCTCTGGGCGCGGCTCCTCTTTAGGTGCCACGCTTCCCCGGCCAGGCCGTGAGTGCGAGATCGATCAGCTGCTTTAACCGGGTGTTGCAGGCGCCATCGCAGGCCTGTGCCGACATGCCCTGAATGATCGCGCCATAGAAGCGCGCGAGCGTATCTGTGTCAGTCTGCGCTGGCAATTCGCCTTCCTCGACGGCCCGGTCAAAGCGGGTTTTGAGGATCTGCATCGAGGCTTCCCGCAAGGCCGCTGTCATCTGCGCGACGGATGCGTTTTCTTCCGCATGCTGCAGAACGGCCGTCGAGACCATGCAGCCGCGCGGCTTGCCGGGCTGCGTGTCTCCGTCAGCGATATCGTAAAGGTACAGCCTGAGGGCGTCGTAAACCGGAAGGGGTGATTGCAGGATTTCCATCCGGCGGCCGCTTTCACGGGCAATGCCGAACTCGAGCGCCTGACGGTAGAGTTCCTGCTTCGAGCCGAACATGGAGTAGAGCGTTGGCGGATTGATCCCCATGGCCTTCGTGAGGTCGGCGGTCGAGGTCCCTTCATAACCGCGTTCCCAGAACAGGCGAGCCGCGATGTCGAGGCCCGCGTCGCGTTCGATCGCGCGAGGTCTGCCCCGTTTGCGAGCTGGCTTCGGCATTAAATAGTGATCCCTATTAAATTATTGACATCGTCATTTGCATCCTTATTGTAGCGGTCACTATTTAATTTAGCAACGGAGTGATCCATGACCCAGAGACTTGAAAACAAGATTGCCCTCATCACCGGAAGTTCACGCGGCATCGGGCGGGCGGTTGCCCTTGCGTTGGCGAAGGAAGGCGCGGCGCTGATCGGCGTGCATTACACCGCCAATGCCGATGCAGCCAATGCCACGCTTCGCGACATCGAGGCGCTCGGGGTGAAGGCGGTTGGCGTCAAGGCCGACTTGCGGGAGGGCAAGGAGGCGGCCGACAGCCTTTGGGCGCAGTTCGGCGAAGCTTCGCGTGCCGAGACGGGCTCCGCCGCTCTCGACATTCTGGTGAACAACGCCGGCATTGCGCCCGCCCTGCCGTTGAAGCAGACGAGCGAAGCTGTGTTCGACGAGGTTATGGCCATCAATTACAAGGCGCCATTCTTCCTGATACAGACCGTGGCCGACCATATTCGCGACAATGGCCGCATCATCAATGTATCGACCGGCTTCACCCGGATTGCGGCACCGACACATCCGGCCTATGCGGCCTCCAAGGGGGCACTGGAAACATTGACGCTGGCGCTGGCGCCGGAATTTGCCGCGCGCGGTATCACGGTCAATGCCGTGCTACCGGGCGTGACGGAGACGGACATGAATGCCGAGTGGCTGGCATTGCCGGATGCGCGCGCCGGCGCCGAAGCCCTCTCGGTCTTCTCACGCGTCGGAAATCCGGAAGACGTCGCCGACGTCATCGCCTTTCTGGCATCGAACGAGGCGCGATGGACGACGGGCCAGATGATTGATGCGACCGGCGGCGCCCGGATCTGAACAATCCCGACCACGCGGCCGTGAGAGGCGGTCCGCACATGGCCGGGGCGAGCGCATCGCAACTAAGATGCGCTCGCCGCAGCGGCGTTATCGCCGAACTGCAGATCAGCTCAATCCTTCCTCCGCAAACGCCCGGATGACGGAAGGCATTGCCTTCATGCGGTCCAGGCAATTCTGCAGATTTGCGGGCAGATCAACGCCGCTCTTTGGCGCAACCATCAGGATCCAGAAGAGATAGCAGGCGGCAATCGTCATGTCGTTGCTGATCACGAATGCCTTGTCGCCCATCTGATCGGCGAGAATTGCGAAGGCCTTCTTGATCTTCTCCCGGGCACGCTGCTTTTCCGGTTCGGGGAAATCCCTGAAGAACGGGGCGTAGGCTCCGTGGATTTAGCTGGACATGTAGGCGAGTGCCTCGAATGTCCGCCACCTGAGCATGCGGTCTTCGGGCAGGAGCTTACCGCTTTCCTCGGCGATATAGGTCAGGATGACCTGATTCTCCGTCAGGATCGTTCCGTCGTCCATCTCGATGGTTGGAATGTAGCCCTTCGGGTTGAGCGCCAGAAAATCGCGGCCATCCTCCGTCCTTTTCTCGCGATCGATGCCGACGAGCCGATAGGCAAGCCCGGCCTCGATGAGCGCTATGTGATCGGCCAGGCTGCAGGCGCCGGGATAATAAAACAGCTTCACGTGCGATCTCCTTGTTGAACCCGGCCAGAGTCGATGCTTGGAACCAGGTCTAATTTGTTGACCACAGCCATTTATGGGACTTAAAAGAAGCCGTCAAAAGCATAAATTTCGAAGCAGGTCAGATGGATATGACTGTCAAGCCAGCCGGCGCCGACTGTCGTGCCGTAAGCGAGATCCTCAGTCGCATCGGCGACAAGTGGACGATCCAGGTGGTCGTCGCGCTTCGCTCGGGCCCACACCGCTTCAACGAAATCAAGCGGCGCGTGGGCGGCATTTCGCAGCAGATGCTGACCAGGACGCTCAAGACGCTGGAACGCGACGGTATGGTCGACCGCACCGTGCGCCACACCACGCCGCCGCAGGTCGAATATGCCCTGACGCCGCTCGGACATTCCCTGTCCGAAGCCGCAAGGCAGCTCGCCGATTGGGCAGCGGCCCATCGCGAAGCAATTGCAGCCAATCGCATCCGTCACGACAACCGCCAGCCTTGAAGCATTCCCGTCACAACAGGGCCGAAGCCCAGCCAGTCGGCATCGGAACGTCTGCACTGGGCTCGCCGCCTTCGGGACGAGCCGGAGTCACCACGCCACGCTTCGGCGCTGTGCGAGCTCGAAGAGCTGCCAAGGCAAAAGATTTCCACAGCGATCGGTGCGCTTTCTGGATCCCTTCGACGCTTCAGGGAAACAGCACTCTGCTGGTCTCCCGCAAATAGCGACGCGGCGGACAACCCATTTTACGCTTGAACGCTGCAGCGAAGGCGTATTCCGACATATATCCCAGCGAGGTCGCGATTTCGGCGATACTGTCGCGGGTTTCGATCAGCCGTTCGTCGGCGGGCTTGACGGTCCTATCCGATTCGTCGCACCAGATGCCCTATCCGAAGTCGATCGGAGGGCTTTGTCCTTCCGTTGGAGCAGGCCGAGAGCGACGAGCCTATTTAAGCGCGCTTACGTTAGCATGCTCGCTATTTAAATATGGTCAGGATTGTTTAAATAGCGTCATGCTGCCAAGATGACGCTATGACCGATTCCAACCTAGTTCAGCGCCTTGGCCGATATGTCGAAACCCCTGTCGCGGGCGAGATCGTACGCGCTTTCGTTCCGCCGCCTCTGCCACCGAAGCCGCAGATCGACGTCCTGGCGCTTCTGGACCGGCTGAGCCTCGCAGAGCGCGCGCTCGGGCGACTGGATGGCATTACCATGCTACTGCCGCGCCAGGAACTCTTCCTCTATATGTATGTGCGCAAGGAGGCGGTGCTCTCGTCCCAGATCGAGGGGACGCAATCCACACTGACCGATCTTTTGCGCTTCGAGAACCAGGCTCAGACCGGGGAACCGATTGACGACATCCGCGAAGTGTCGAACTACGTGGATGCGATGATGTACGGGCTGGAGCGGTTGGAAGAGCTGCCGCTATCCTTGCGTCTGATCCGCGAGATGCATGCCCGGCTGCTGCAAAGCGGACGCGGTGACACCAAAAGCCCGGGCGAGTTCCGCCGCTCGCAGAACTGGATCGGCGGCTCGCGCCCCGGCAATGCGCTCTATGTGCCACCGCCCGTCACCGAACTCGATGCCTGCCTCGACGCGCTGGAGCATTTTGTGCACGAGGATAGCTCGCGATTGCCTGCGCTGATCAAGGCCGGGCTGCTGCATGTCCAGTTCGAGACCATCCACCCGTTCCTCGATGGCAACGGCCGCATCGGTCGCCTTTTGGTGACGCTGTATCTTTGCGTCAACGGGGTGCTCCGCAAGCCGCTGCTCTATCTCAGCCTCTATCTGAAGACGCATCGTGCCGACTATTATCGGCTGCTGCAGGAAGTGCGGGAAAACGGCAATTGGGAAGCCTGGCTCGACTTCTTCTTGTCAGGTGTAGCCGATACGGCGAACCAGGCTTTTGAGGCGGCTACCCGAATTGTCGACCTCTTCAAGGAAGATCGCGAGCAGATCACGAACGAAAGCGACCGTGCAGGCTCGGCGCTGCGCATCCACGATCTTTTCCAGCAGAGCCCGTTCCTGACCTCCAACCAGCTTGTCCGGCAGACCGGCCTTTCGGCGCCGACAGTCAATGCTGCCTTGGCCGATCTGGAGAAGATGGGCATCGTCGAGGAGATCACCGGGCGCAAGCGGGGGAGAGTGTTCAGCTACCGGCGATATCTTGCGATCCTTAGCGAGGGAACTGATCCTTTGCCTGCCGCCACCTGAAATCTTCCGTCAGCCGCCCTAACTCTCATTGAGTCTGTTCTCTACGCTGCTGTGCGAAATAATTCTCCAAGGAGCGCTGTGTCCATCTGGAGCAAATTGGGGAGAAGAGGAGAGGGCGGTTGCAAGTAATGATGATTGCAGGCCCCCGCAACCAAAACAGATAATCAAGAACTTCGCTAGGGTCGATCTGTAATTTGCTCTGCTGTGGCGGTGGTCCGTCGAGGGTTTCATAGATCTGTCCGCACTGACCGCATTACGTGTACTCTTGCGGCCGTGCTCTATCGGGTCTCACAAGGTCGGACGGTGCATTGACTCGAACCGGGCTGCTTCGCGCCCATCGGATAACCTCCGCATCTCGTCCGTCCTTGCGTTCCCTCTCGGGATGCCGCCACCGGATCGGCGCGTGTGCGTCACCGCTGGCGAACTCTTGTTACCTCACCTCATGCTTCGAACAAAGTCCCGTCGCGCAGCATGGCATGCATCACGACTGCGAGGCGTCTGGCGAGGGCGGCGCGAGGGCTTCCAGAAGGTCCACCCAGAAGCGCCTGCGCGACCAGCGATTGAAGCGGTTGTAGATTGTCGTCGAAGGGCCATAGTCTTGCGGGCAATCGCACCAACGGCATCCCGTCTTCAGCACATGGATGATGCCGGAGATCACCCGGCGATCATCGACACGGCGAGCACCCGGTTGGTTCTTGGGCAGGTAGGGCTCTATCGTCGCCCATTGGGTGTCCGAAAGCAAAAACAGACGAGCCATCCACGCCTCGAATCTCCTGATTGGACGCTGTGAATCTGATTTGCGGCAACAGATCAATAGGCTGATTGGGTTTCGACCTAGGCCGTTCGAGGTCGTCAGTTCAAAATGAACCAGCACGGATGACTATCTTTGACCCAACTGGTGGTTTACCGCCGTCAACAAATCGATAAAATGGACTGGGCCTAATATTCGCAGGGATTCTCAACGGCTATGAAACACGTATTCGCTCTAATTTTTTCAATTGCTTCGCTTGCAGCCATAAGTGTAAATGCGCAAGAAAGTATTTGTAGAGAAGAAATAAATCCTATTTCGTCGAGCGATTTAGCATACAAGCAACGCGGCGACCGTTGTGAAGGGCTTTTTTCTCAGCAGGTGTCTGCGACAGGAATGCGTATTGCTGCTTATCATAGGCATCCCGCCTCTTATGATGAGACCTCGCTAGCACTAAACATATCATCTGGAGCAACAGACACCTCCAAAGCTCTGACGGTCACTTCTTTGCGCCCGAAACAATTTTACCGAATGGACGCGCGCTTCTCCGGAAATAACTATTCACTTCCGTTGGATGTTGTACGCCATCCTAACGTGAATGTGGTTCCGTCTGACTTTGCCGCAGTAGTATGCAAGGAAAACTGCGATACTTCAGTTCCTACGCTGACGCCCGCTTCTTTCGGAGGAGAAGACGCGTTCAATCCGTACATCGCATTGGTCGCAAATCTTGAATTGTTCGAACTGCGAATATCAATAAAGGCCGACGATACCGGGGAAGTTCTTTTTGATAAGGAGATGCTCGGCAATCGGACGTGGCCAGCCAGTCGACCAGCCACTTTTCCTTTGAAACCGTATTTGGAAAACCGCGCTAGCATCACCCTGGAGATCGTTGCGGTAGGGAGAGGCAAAAAGCAGATTGATAGCGTAAGCGCTCGTTTGGAACATGAATGACAATGTTTCAGAGTAGCGTGATCGGGCTTAAGCTTCTATTTCGAAAATCATTCAGAAGGTTTAAGTTTGTCCTGACGTGGCGTATGTATGCGATAATCGTATTCGTTGCATTGTCGATCTTTTCAATCTCTGTTATTGCTTTGGAACTTCTGCCAAGTCATTGGCTTGTGAGAACGACTTTTGTCGCCACACTCGAAACACAGAATTTGACTTTCCGAAATGGGCAGCAGAGTTCCAGTATTTCTGGAATTTCGGGGGCAAGCATCACTTTGCGGGAAGCTTCTGAATATTCTACAGATCAGTCGTTAGGCGCGAGTGATCTCACTCAGTTGCTCGGCACTCAAGGGGCCCAAAAATCAAACTCGAAAACGTTTTCAAAGGCCTCGCAAGACAGCTATTTAGAACTCGATAGTCTCTTTATTCCTGCTCGACGAGCGGTCGAGGTGTCCTCCTCTGGCCGGAACAAATTTGTTTCGCTGCACATTGTTGATGAAGAAGGAGGTGCGGCCTCCCAAACAACAGTAGTTTGGAATGGAAGCGTAACTTCGAATTCTGCTCCTATCTCTGAGAGGATTGGCAGCGATAGGTGGGAGGCTCACGCGCCACTCATTGAGATTGAAACGCCAGAAATCGCTGGCTTCATTTATAGCCCAGTGCCAGTGACTGCCCTCTCGACTGAACGTTTGCGCCTAAGTGGCTCAAACCAAATTGCCACCAGTTCGCTATTGCAAGGTGAGGTTCAATTTTATCTGAACTTCCCTTTTGGAAGTTATCCAACCGAGCCAGTCATTTTGCGTAGCGGTGAATTTACGCACTTTAGCGGCCTAGATGCTCAGCTCACTAATCTTGAACTGACCGAGACAGGGCTTCGTTTTCTTTTGGTTGGGCAAGCTGATGGGATAAAAGCAGGGTTCCTAAATAATCGCAGGAGCATAACCCCAAGCATGTTGGATGGATTACGTTCAATAGAAAGTCTTGTGATCATAGCATCCTCGATTTTTGGATTATTACTCGCCCTTTTAAGTGCAATAAGCTTAGGTCGAACACACACTGAGAGGTAAGACAATATGCGGATAGTCACGGGCATCGTCAGTTTGGCAATCAGCCTGTTAATGTGTGTTTCGGCGGGGCTAGCCCAAGAGGCTGAGGAAAACGAGAACGAAGCATTCTCCGCAAAACAGCTGGTCGTGATGATCGATGGTCGGTTTCCGACTACTGGAAAACTTACAGAGGGAGCCGGCATCGTCGTCGGCCGCAAAGGTGGATTGGTCTACATCGCGACCGCTGGGCACGTTGTGCAGGGGCTAACCGAAACAGCTGAAGACATAAAAGTTCAGTTCCGAGATCGACCAGGCGAAGAGATAGACGCCACGCCCTGGCCGTCAAATTTAGATAAAGGTATCGATCTTGCTGTTTTGGTCGTTCCTGAAGACCGGGCACCAGCTTCAATAACATCGCTCAATGAGTTTTCCGCAGCTCGTATCGCCCAAGAGGTAGAAGCTGGAGAGGGAGCCTATCTGTTTGGGCAACCAAGCGGCAAAGTCTGGAGCGGAAACAAAAGCCCGGAAAAAGTTGTCTCCTCTACGTCTACTGCAATTGAAGTTGAGTCAAGCTCAGTAGTTCCAGGCATGTCTGGTGGTGCAACCTTTGACGAAGGGCTGCGGATAATTGGGCTCATCATAGAAACCGACAATGGGCTGGCTCGCATCATTCCGTTGAAATTTCTAAAAGAGAAAATGGAAGAAGCCGGATATCCATTTGACTTAGTGGATACGAAAATCTCTCTTCCCAATGTTGATTTTGACCCGATCAGAGAACTCACAGCGCGAGGGTATCAACTATCAAAGAATGCAGGGTTCTTGGGATTCCGCGGAGGCGCAGATAGCGAGTTTGTACGCGCACTTTCTATAGGGCGCCCGCAGGACGCCGAGTTATTTGTTCAGGCTGGAATCAAACTGAACACTGATCGAGTGTTTTCAAAGATTGATGTACCGGCAGATTTAACAGAATCGCTTCTCAAAGCGAATTTATTGAGCTTCAAATTAAGTATCGGAACAGCTGCAAGCGGCGAAAAGGTCGCAGAGGCAAATAACTATTCTGACTGGTGTTCGAGAATTGCTCGCTTCGAATTGAGTGAAGAACAACTGAATAGTGATATTTTTGAATACATCAAAGCGAATAATATTGAGCTTATAAAAATTGCGTGCGCTGCGATGTTTTCAGATATCGAGGATTCCGTAAAGAACGCCAGCTTAGTATTAGAGAAAATCTCTAACCAGATATCGGCTGACGAGGCAAATTTAGAGAAGTATCAAAAGGCGTGTGTCGATTTTGTAAATCGGGATGCACCGGTCGAGGAAATCGCAAAGTACATATATGCTGTTGCATATAACCAAAAACGAGAACGCCCAGACTTTTGGGAGATGGGGATGGAAACTCTCCGCAAACTTCGCGTGGAATTGAATTCCGAGAACCTTGTCTTCTATGATGAGGATACTAGCGAATTCACTGGCCTATTTGGGTCGACTGGTCGAGACCGTGGATTTCGGAGGCTATATGATGAAACGCACGATGATTTTTATCGATATTATTCTGGCATTCGGCTTGTTGATTACATGATCGATTACAAAACAAAAGCAGATGTTAAGATGACAGACGCGTTGCGAGAATTGCTTGCCCCCCGCGTTGATAAGGTTTGTAAAAACGATGTAGCGGTGCGATCATTTACAACTGCCGAAACTGTCCAATACGAAGCCGCTCAAGCTTTTCTTCAAGCCCTTGATCAGTAGTCTATTGTCAGTAATGGATCAATACTCCCCAATATTGCCGTTTGAATCTTCTCCAGGTGCTGCGGCCCCCGGTCTTCCGAGGGGGCGCCCCGGAAGACCGGGGGCGCGTCATCGCCGATACTCCTTCCGATGGTCGGAAGGGGGATTTTGGTGATCAGGCTGAGGGAGACGATCGTGACCCTGGATCTGCATCAGCAGGGCCTGACAGTGTCGGCAATTTCCAGAGAGACGGGCATCAACGTAAGCGACATCTGCGGCCCACCGGGTTTCAGCTTGACGGCGTGAAGTTCCATGGGAGGAGCTCGTCGATCCGGCTTTTCGGATGTCCGGCGGCGATGGCCTCGAGGGTGGCCTTGAGATAGGCGAAGGGCATTGCGGACGTTCGTCCGGCGATCCGTGAAGTGTCGGTCAGTTCGGATCCGGTTCCGGTTGAATTGCGCCTGGGCAACGGGCGTTGCCTGCGTTTCGACGGCCGCCTGGATGCGGCCACGCTGACGCAGCTGATCCGGGCGGTGGAAGCAGCATGATCGGCCCTGGGACTGGCGTCCGGGTCTATCTCGCCTGCGGTGCCACTGATATGCGCAAGGGCATCGGAGGGCTTGCTGCTCTTGCACAGGATGTGCTTCGTCAGAAGCCAACGAGTGGTGCGGTGTTTGCCTTCCGTGGGCGGCGGGGTGACCGGCTGAAACTTTTATATTGGGACGGCCAGGGCTTCTGTCTTTATTACAAGGTTCTGGAGCGGGGCCGCTTTCCATGGCCGTCGGTTTCCGATGGCACGGCTCGTCTGACCTCGGCGCAGTTGGCGATGCTGTGGGAAGGCATCGACTGGCGCAGGCCGGACTGGGGTTCGCCGCCGGCTCGGGTGGGCTGAATTATCTAACTGATTTGATTTGTTTTTTTGGCATTTCCATTGGGTTTGTGGTAAGTCAGAATCATGTCTGTCGATGCTGCAAATCTTCCTGATGATCCCGCCTTACTGAAGGCGAAGATCGCCGCTTTGCAGGCGGAAAACGCGAAGATGTCGGCGACGCTCCGGGCTCATGACCAGCTGGTTCAGGCCCTACGGCTTCGGATCGCCAAACTCCAGAAACAGGCCTTCGGCAAGTCCTCGGAAAAGACCGAGCGTGAGATCGAACAGCTGGAACTGGCGCTGGAAGATTTGCTAGTTGCGGTCACCGAGAGCGCTGACCCACTGATCGACGATGACCAAGGCGAGGACGAGCCCGCAGCTGCCGGCAACGGCACGCGCGAGCACAAGCCGCGGCGTCGTCCGGGTGTGTCGGCAGCGACCCCGCGCGAGCGCCGGGAATTGGACCCCGGCACATGCTGCCCCGATTGCGGCGGCGATTTGCGTGTCGTGGGCGAGGATGTCAGCGACATCCTCGACATGATCGCGGCGCAGTTGAAGGTCATCCAGATCGCCCGACTGAAGAAATCCTGCCGCCAATGCGGGAAGGTGGTGCAATCTCCTGCACCGAGCCGGCCGATCCCGGGCTCAATGGCAGGCGCGGGTCTGTTGGCTTACATCCTGGTTTCCAAGTTCGATGACCACCTGCCCCTATATCGCCTCAACGAGATCTTTGGCCGAATGGGCGCCGATATCCCAGACAGCACGCTGGTGGATTGGTGCGGCCGCGCCATGCGGGCGCTTCAGCCTCTGATCGACCGGATCGAGGCCGAGGTCATGGGCAGTGATCTGCTGCATGCCGATGACACCCCGATCCGGGTGCTGGACCGGTCCTTACGGGAGAAGGGCCTTGGCAAGGGCGTGAAGAAGGGCCGGATCTGGACTTACGTTCGCGATCAGCGTCCATGGTCCGGTGCCGCGCCACCCGGAGCGGTCTATTACTTCGCCCCCGACTGGAAGGAGGGGCACGTCCAGCATCACCTCAGGCACGCAAGTGGCGTTCTCCAGGCCGACGGCTACAAGGGCTTTGCGAAGCTCTATGAGCCCGGGCTCGACGGAGCCTGCCGGTTCCGCGAGGCAGCATGCTGGGCACATCTACGCCGGGACTTCCACGATGTCTGGAGCGCGACCAAATCCGAAATCGCCCGTGAAGCACTCGACCGGATCGGAGCCCTCTACGACATCGAGCGCGAGATCTCGGGCCAGCCTGCCGACATCCGCTGTGCCGCGCGCCAGGCGCGAGCCAAGCCGAAGGTCGACGACTTCAAGCTCTGGGCCGAGCGGCAACTGACACGCTTGCCCGGCAAGAGCGAACTTGCCAAGGCGTTCCGCTATGGCCTCAGCCGCTGGCCGTCCTTCTGCCTGTTCCTTGAAGATGGCCGCGTGGCGATAGACAACAACGCCGCTGAACGCGCCCTGCGTCCGATTGGAATCGGCCGGAAAAATTGGTTATTCGCCGGCGCCGACACCGGTGCCGAGACACTCGCGCGCGCCATGACGGTCATCGAAACGGTCAAGATGAACGGGCTCGACCCGCAGGCCTATCTGGCCGATGTCCTCGACCGCATCCACGATCACAAGATCAACCGTCTCGACGAGTTGCTTCCATGGAACTGGAAACCCATGGCGGTCTCCTGCGCGGAGGCAGCCTGATGGCCGCGGTCACTCATGTCACCACGCTCGCTTGTGTCGCGCAGCTGCTCGGTGAAGACCTTGAGCTCCTCGAGGCCATCGTTGAAAACGATGACAACCTGACCTACGGCAGCATCGTCAGCGTCCAAACTGGTCAGGACGACTATGTCACGGCGCTTACCGACGACGGCATCTACGAACTGAAAGACATGCTGGCGAACGCCCGAAGTTCAACCGAAAACTGGCACAGCTTCCTCGACGACTTCGTCTCAGATCCTGATGTCACTGCCCGCGTCAAGGCTCAATCGCCGCGGTAACAATCGGCCGGTTACGGAGATTGTGATGATCTTGGAATTGAAGCGGCAGGGCCTCGGCGTCAGCGTGATCGCGCGACAGAGGGGTGCCCGATCAGAGGAGTGCAAGATAAAGCGAACTCGCGTTCGCACTCCCGCTGGTCGTTAAGTCATTATCTGCACATTATTTTTGAGCTTCTTGTCTGTACCATTCTGGCGTCGTTAGGTGGTCGATTGGTGCCGGAGAGTCAGATTTCCTCGTGGTTTCAATGGCTTGGTATGGTGCCATTGAAAGACCGAATCCAGGCAGCTACGCCCTGCTTACGTTTATGTCCGCCGACCTGCGATCACGCGGTTTCCGCCCTTGAACGCCCGGAATCGTCGGTCCATGTCAGCTCTCATGACAGACGATTTCGATGACATCTTCCGCGTCCGGCCGGGACCGCCGCACAGCCGGGGAGGCGGCGGCAAGTCGGGCGGAAACTCGTTCCGCCGCCAGGTGGAAATGGCGGTGCGTAAGGCGGGTCGCGATCCTCGCCGAAACGGACGGGTAGCCGGAAGGGGGAGCGGCCGGTTCAACGCCCGCGGCCGCGGTTCCAAACTGGCGGCAGCGTTGCCCAAAGAAGGCCGCGGCTGGAAGCGCTATGAAGGCGGGATGCGCTTTCGCTCGCGCCGTGCCGTCGTGAAGGCCCGTGTCGTGAAGCTGAATGCAGGGCGTAGCATCCGCGGTGGCCGCAGCTTCGTCACCAGCGCCAAGGCGGTCGATGCACACCTGCGCTATCTTGAGCGCGACGGCGTGAGCAGGGACGGCGAGAAGGGCCGCGTCTATTCCGCCTTTGAAGACGAGGCCGACGGCAAGGCCTTCATCGAGCGCGGTCGCAAGGACCGCCATCAGTTCCGCTTCATCGTCGCGCCGGAGGATGCTGCCGAGCTCAATGACCTGCGCGGCTTCACCCGCGATGTGCTGCGGCAAATGGAGGATGACCTCGACACGCGGCTCGACTGGGTGGCGATCGATCACCACAACACCGGCCATCCGCACACCCACATCCTGGTGCGTGGCGTCACCGATGACGGCAAGATCCTCAACATCGCCGGCGACTACATCGCCCATGGCATCCGTCACCGGGCATCGGAACGGTTGACGCTGGAGCTCGGCCCGCAGAGCGAGCGGGAGGTTGCCCAAAAGCTCGCCAGGGAACTCGATGCCGACCGGCTGACACGGCTCGACCGGATGCTGATCTCCGAGCAACGGGACCACGGCCTGATCGATCTCAATCCGAATGCCAGCGACAGCTACACCATCCGCGCCAACCGCTATCTGCTGATCGACCGGGTGCGCAAGCTGGAGCGCATGGGGCTGGCGGGAGAAATCGACACCGGACAGTGGTCGTTGTCCGCCAAGGCCGAGAAGACTTTGAGAGACCTCGGCATCCGCAACGACATCATCAAGACCATGCACCGGGCGCTGACGGCCCATGACCTGGCCGAGGAGCGGTCCCCCGGCAGCTACGAAATGCATGGGGCAAGCATCCGGAAACCGATCATCGGCCGTGTGCTGGCCAAGGGGCTGGCCGGTGACGAGATGAGCGACCGGCTGCATGTCGTCATCGACGGGGTCGACGGCCGCATCCACTATGTGGAGACAGCGGACGCGGCAAGGCTCAATGACATCGGCAACGGCCACATCGTCGCCCTGGAGCCGGTCCTGGCGAAGACCGAGCCACGATCCGCTGACATCAACATCCGCGATGCCGCGGATGAGAACGGCATCTACCGGCCAGGCCACCACCTGGAGCTGGCGCGCGACAAGATCAAACGCATCGGCGGCGATCCCGACGCCTTCATCCGGTCCCATGTTCGTCGCCTCGAAGCGCTGCGCCGGGCAGGGCACGTCGAGCGCATCGACGAGAACCATTGGAAGGTTCCGCCTGACCTGCCGGAACGTGGCCTCGCCCATGACACCCGCAACAGGGGCAAGGACTTCACCGTGCGCATGCTTTCGGCTTTCGATCTTGAAGCGCAGATCGGCAGCGACGGCGCCACCTGGCTCGACCGCGAGCTTGCCTCACACGACAAGACCAAGCTTGCGCCCAGCGGTTTTGGCCGCGAGGTTACCCAAGCGCTCGACAAGCGCACCTTCAAACTGGTCGAGATGGGCATTGCCACACGGGATGCGACAAGCGGCGTCATCACCGTCCCGCGTGGCATGTGCCGCACGCTCGAACGGCAGGAGGTCGCCCGCGTCGGCCGCGAGATAGCCAAGGCCAGAGAGCGAATGTTCACGACGGTGGAAATCGGCGACGAAGCGCGCGGCAAGCTCGTCGGCGCCGCCAATCTCGCCAGCGGCCGCTATGCGATGCTCGACGATGGGTTCCGCTTTCATCTCGTCCCCTGGGAGCCGATGCTCGAACAGCGTGTCGGCCAGACCATCAGCGCCCACATCCGAACCACCGGCAGCATCGAGTGGCGTTTCGGCCGGCAGCGCGGGATTGGTATCGGGATGTGAGCGGCATGGCATCCGTTGCTGGATAGCTGCTGGCGATCCTGCTCTTTGGACGCGTCAATTGCGCGCCAGCAGTCGTCCTCGCCAAAGCCGATCTCGGAATGTTGTGTTTGGGGCCGACTCCTGACCGTCCGGTTCTGGCGGAACAACTCTGTAAGCCGCCGTTCTGAAGCGCCCCCCATTCCTGCCGCAGTCCGCCTACGAGCGTCGCCCGGCAGCAGACCCAGACAATGACGTTACTCCGTTGATGTCGGGCGCTTCGACGGCCCGGAAGGAACACGACAGCTGGATAAAGAAGTCCGACATAGCCCGAGCCAAGACTCGCGCATACTGATGGGCCGGAGCACTGACTAGATGGTGGTGGAAGATGACCTAAATCACGCGCCGTTGGTATCAACGAAGAAATGCCTGACCGCTTCGTGATCTCTCAAATTCTCTGGTCGATACGGCTTCACCTCGCCCATCTGTGGCACGACGGCAGCCGCAAAGCGATCTAGCACCGATGGGTGCAACATTGCCAATTCATTCACGGGCCGGATCTTCGTCCGCCAGGTCAACTTGCTGGAGGTCAACCGACGCAGCCAGCCGGGCTGCATGTTTAAGACCTCCTGCCGCTGATCATGCTGCAGACCGAGCGGATCAGGCCACGTGGTGAGCAACCCCTCTCGTATCGCTATATCTGGCACGGCCGCGCGTAGTTCCTCCATCATCCATTGCAACGGAATGTCGGATAGACGCGCTTCTTCTTCGGCATAACTGCCGCCGATGTCAGAATGATCGCCAGCGAACCACACTTGCCTCATCCAATCGACGTTCCGACGCTCGTTGTTCCACTCCACGTCCTCTGGGCGTCCCCAAAGCACGCGGGGAAACTTGGCGCGAGCCTCATCTATCGCAAGCGCATGCCGAAGGTGCGGAATTTCCTTGTCGACATATCGGTCGTAATTCTTGCTCGACCACGCAGCGAGATGTCCGTGCTGCCACAGTGAAGGCCAGTTCAGCGGATTCCAGAGCGCCGGGTGGCGGTCGGCGTCGGGGAAAAAGTACTTCCATTGACCGCTCAGGAGCCGGACCACCCAAATGAGCGCGGCGATCAGTGGAGCGAATATCAGCAGGCCCGCAAACCAACCTAGAAGCCCCCAGGCGAGCGCGGCGAAAAGCGTGAGTGCACCGACTCCGACAATTGCGGCCGCTGTCGCGTCTCGGCTGCCCAGCGCAGCTACCGTATCGAACACCCCGATGAATTCGGGCTGCACGTTGCCTTGCGGTTCCCCGTCGACGCCTGTGCCCTCGCAACCATATTTCGCGCGGAAACGAGCCGCCTTCTCCTCGCGCTCGTCTTCGAACTTGCCGCGCGGATGGCCAGCTCCATGATTGTAGACGAACTTGACCGCGTCGGTAGCGATCCTCCGTAGCTCCGGACCATAGTGGGGGACCGGGTGCCCGCCGGCGTCATGCGTTGGCACCCCGCAGAGGTTCATCACATTCGCTAGCGATCGCACTGTGTACGCGCCGCGGCTGAAACCGAAGAGGCAGATTTTGTCGCCGGGCTCGTAGTGAGCGATGATTGCGGCGTAGCAATCAATCACGTTCTCGTCGATTCCTGTGCCGACGGCGGCTGCAAGGGTGTTGCGAAGCCGCCTATAAGTAAGCCCGCCCGTCTCGCCAGCACCCAAGCCGGCATCATAGAAGGCGTACTGCCGTTTCGGATCAATTGGGGAATCGGGACCGGGGCGCATCGCCCTGTACATCTTGTAGACGTTACTTAGCCGCTCATCCGGCTTCACCCCGCCAATTTGTCCCGTTCCGTCCGAAAAGATCAGAATTGTCTTCGGCATGTCTAACCCTATCGGAGCTATACGCGCGAAAGCGAGTGATTTGATCACGATATGCGATTCGCACTGCCCGCCAAGAGCTGTTCTGTGAAAGTTCTTGCAGCCGATCCCCAAAAATGTTGCCGTTGACGCCATCGACTCGCTCATCGAAGACCAGTTCGTCCACGGCGGTCACGGGGCCGATAGCGGACAGTCAGCAACCACCAAATGAATGGCGGCTCGGCGCCCAAAAGCGGACATTTCATAGAATTGTCCAGGCGCGAATCGTGTAGAATTTGCGGCATGGATTCGCGCGGCAAGCATCTTAATGATCTAAGGCTGGCTCTCCGGGAGCTTGATGCGACCGGAGAGACAGGTTTTGAGGGGTTTGTCGCCACCGTTCTTCAAGCGATCATTGGTCAACCCTTTCGGCTCGCCAGTAGCGGCACGCAGCGAGGCCGCGATGGCAACTCCGCCTTTGACCAGGGCGCCACCTACTTTGAGGCGAAGCGCTACAAAGACGAAGTCCCGAAGAAAGACGTTACTATCAAGCTCTCAGAACTGGCCGTTGATGACCGGGGTCAGGTGGATTTGTGGGTCTTGGGAAGTACCGCCGACACTTCAGCGCAGCATGCAAAGGACTATGAGGAACTGGGGGCGCAGCACGGCATCGGAGTGCTCATCCTCGACTGGACGGGAGATTTTCCAACGCTGGCCCTTGCCGCGCAGCTCGCCGGAGCGCAGTCAGGTGCATTTCTGAAAGCCAATCTGACCAACCCGGGCGGGACGGCGCTGGCAGATGCCGCCATTACTGCCCTAGGTTCGCTTGGAGCGGAGCCGGGATGGGGTGCCGCAGCTAAATCCTTACAAGTCAAACTGCGCGATGCGAATGTCGGCCTTGGCCTCGCCAAGGCCGACAACAACAAGTGGCTGCGATCATTGTTTGCAGATCGCAGAGAGTCACACATCGAGTTCGGGCAGTCTTTGGCTCCTCTCGCCGGGGCGGACAGCTACCCATTGCAGAACCGACCGCAGGTGAAGGAACTCGTTAGCGCCTTTTCTGGGCCGAGCAACAACGACTTTCACGCAGTCCTCGGCGAGGAGGGTGCTGGAAAGTCGTGGCTTGCCATCCAAGCTTGGCTTCAAAGCCATCCTCAGTGTCTTCTCGTTGTGAGCACCGCCGATCAGTTCACCGATGACGTTCACAACGACATTGAAGGGTTTCTGTTTAGGAAGATCGCCCGTCAGATTGGCGCTGCTGACACGGAAGCTTTTCGAACGCGCTGGCGTCGTCGTTTCCGTGGCTGGCGCGAGAACCCTGACCCAGCGAACGTCCGGATGGCTCTGTTCATAGACGGGCTAAACCAGGCGCCAAACATCTGCTGGCGCCGACGGCTCGATCCGCTGGCCAATACGCTTCGCGACCTCGGCGGCCAACTCATAATCACAACACGCACGGGCCACTTCGCGCAGTTTCGCCAGTCACTCGCGAACAACCCAAAACGAGTGGTCGTACCGGATTGGTCATCGGAGGAACTGAGGGCGGTACTTGTTGACCGAGGCGTTAACGCAGATGCTCTGAGTGCCGATGTGTTTGCTACGTTACGCAACCCTCGTATCCTCTCCATGGCGCTAGAACTTCTTGACGCAAAAGAGATCGAGCGGATTGAAGAGTTCAGCGTGGGAAGGCTTCTGTTTGAGCATATGCGCAGGTCGGATCACGGCAACGCCGTCGCCGTCCCGGCGCGTGAGTTTGCGAGGGCGCTACGCGCCATCGCAGGTTCGTTTATGGAACGGCTCAAGGGCGAGGACCACGACGATCTCAGGCTGTTTGATGCAGCGAGCGATACCAAGCTCGCAGCTATCGCATCGAGCCGCTACTTCGTTCAAGACGCGGGTGATCCTGACCTCTATTCCATTCGTGACGAGGGCCTAAACCTCGCCCTCAGTCTCTGGCTCGTTAGCGTGCTTGAAAAAGAGAATCGGCAAGGTCGAGATCCCGGCGCCAAGCTCGTCGAGGTCGTGGGTCCTATCGTTGCACTCGATCAAGCGGCGGAAGTGGTCGCCAGCGCGGTTCACACGTCCTGCTTAAGTGAGACATGCCCGACTTCTGTCAGAGCCGCGCTGATTGAGCACTTTGTCGGCCTGCAGAATCTGCCGGATAACGGCTTTGATGCCTTTGCCGCGCTCGCTCGCAAAGTACCAGATGCGTTTGTGATGGCCGCAGAGCGCATTGCTTTGACGTTGTCCCATGTGCCAAGCGGTGAGTGGGTTGGAGAAGCGCTCATCCGCTGGCGTAACGATCCGGCCGTAGAGGCGGTGCTCAAAAAAAAGATTTCTGAATGGCTCTCGCTCTACTCACTCGAGCCTGAGCGCATGATGTTCCGACAGGCCGGTCGCGACACGGAAGAGCAGGTTCAAGAAGAACGGGCGCGGCGCGAAGGCGAAATCCAAAAGCATCTTGGCGCGCTAACAATGATGGAGCGCGCCAAGATGGAGCAGCTCACGGACGCTACAGAACCTCAGTTTGCTGACCTTCACCGCCTTGCCTTCCACCTCCTCACCGGCTGGCCGCTCGCTGAGTTCGCCCCGGCGCTTGTCAACTGGGCCTTCTCAGACGCTCTAGGGAGCAGCATCCACGCGCCGCGTAAAGAGTTTGAGCACCTCATCCAGTTCAACAGAATGGACTGGACGAAAACCCGCGAGGCTTTGCTAGGCGCGTCGGCATGGCTGGAGGCGGATGAGAACCGTTCCTGGGTTGGTGGCTGGACCCTCGTTCACATCCTGCGATCAACAGGCGCCCTGGATGATGCCACCAAGGCAGAAAACATCGCAGAATGGCTAACGAGGGACCGCGAGCGCTATCGCTCGTGGCGGCGTATCGAGGACTACTGCGCCTCCGATCCCTGCGACCCCGGCACCAGCAAGCCGGACAATGTCGAGCTGACCGCCGACAAGTTTGACCAACTGGAAACCAGCCTGCTGTCAACACAGCTCGGCAAGACATTCGAAGACCACTTCCTAGCCGATGCCTTGCCGGGCATAGCCCGCTTCCGGCCCGACGCCGGCATATCTCTTCTACGTCGCCTGGCTCACGGAGTGCTGGCGCGCGACGCTTTCGCGAGGCGGCAAGGCGTGCTGACGCTGCTTCCCCACAGTGCGGCTCTTGGCGAGAACATTGCTCGGGAGTTTCTGGTCGCCGGGCAAGATAGTGAGAGTGCGCTTCACTCGGATGAGGCGGGCCGGGACGCTTGGCTCACCGCGCAGTATTCGCTATCGATCGCCATGCCCTATCTAACCGGCGACGAGCAACTTGATGCCATCGCTGGCTCGAAGGGAAATCTGCTCCTCTTGCAGATGATGGAGGCGCTGAGGCCCGCTTCACCTGTCCGCGCACAATTCTGGCTGGAGGCCGCGTGTAAAAGTATGGACACGGATTTGCAGACGCGTGTTCTCGGTGCGATTCATTATTCGGGCACTGAGCTGCTGCCGGAGTCTCACAGACTTGTCGGCAGTTTTCTCGGATCATCAGGCCATCTGGTTCACACGCAGGCACTCGGAATCCTCGCGCGCGGCAATAATGAAGGCGAGCTCGCAAAGTTTGTCGATAGCGGGTGGACGGCGCGGGCCATCTCGCTTCGCAAGAGGTGGTTCGAGGTGTGGTATGGATCTCGAGCCATATTGGTTGCCGCTTCGGCCGGGCTCATCTCCGCTGCTGAGGCAATGGACCGTCTGCGGCTGAGTCATTTTGGGTTTGCCGCCAAAGAACTCGGACCTGAAGGCGCTCGGCTTGCGGCAGACCTCATTGATGTCGCCCTCGCACGCGTGCTGGCCTACAAGGGGAGCAGCGACCTGCCAGAGATCGAGTCACCGGGTTCGATCGCGCTAACGCAGAGGCCGCCTATGGTGTCTCTCGATGAACGTATCGAAGAGCCCAAGAGCCCCCAGGAAGCACTCGATCGCATCAATGAGTCCCCGGCCGAGTACAGCGCCCGCCAAAAACGCGCCGGCAAGGCGTATGAGCGGTTCGCGAAGGATATTGAGGCCGCGGACGCCGATCTCGCTGTGGAAGACCTTACAGGTGCCGGAGTCGCCGCGATTGTGGCCGCTGCGCCGGATATTGCCGCGCATTGGATACAGCGCCTAGTGGACGCGGCGGACGAGCCCTTTAGCAACCTCTATCATTTTGCCCATCAACTTGCTCATGCTCTGGTGGCGGTCGATTCCAACGCGGCTGAGACGATCTTTCGGCGCCTGGAGTCTGCTCGCCCGACGATCAACAGGGTTGTTGGGCCTGCCAAGGTGCCATCCGAGCTTCTTTCGCTCTGGTCGCTTGCGAAGCATCTCCCACTGCGTGACCTGGCATTTGAACGACTGGATCGTGCTGGTACGGATGCTGAGATCGCCGAGATGGTCCTCGCTGCGGAAATGTCGAAGCAGAGTGCTATCCTTGATGAGTATGTTATCAGTCGGCGCGCGCTCGGTGAGCCGGCGATGATCTGCCGAGCGTTAATGGTCTGCGGTTACGCAGGCGAAAGCGCAGACCGCGCTGCGATCTTGTCGCTTCACGAAGGGGCAAACGGCTTCATCGGCACGGCTGCAGCCGCCGCGAAAGAAGCCTACGAGCGAAACGTCTGGGCGCGGCACTGGTACAATGCGATACTCGACGCGCCGAGCGAGATGGAGTTTTGGCGCTGCTCCGTGCTGCTAGCCAAGATCGTCGATGGGAGATTTTCACTCTGGGAGCGCTCTGCCGAGGATGCCGATATAATTTCCTCGCGGTTTCTGCCGACGATTCAGGCCCACATCGAGCGGCGGATTGGCAAATGGAAGGATAAGCGCCAGAAAACGCTATTTGGTGGGAAGGTGCCAGACGGTCACTACTTAAGGTGACATGCCGGGCCATATGCGGGTCGTTCCTGCTGGCTTCTTCGTCACCGATGACACTTAGTTGGCTGTCCCCCGTTAAGTTTTCAGTCTACCAGCTGTCATTCAAGTCTCGTCGGTGATCAAGACCCGCCGATCCGATCAAGACCAGAAGCGGACGTAGCAGCATTCGGCACACGGCTTCCGTCTAAAGGAGGATCCGGTCTGTTCCTTAATTGTACACACCAAGCTATTCTTTGTTCGGCAAGCCGTTGGAAAAACTGGCGGGGAATTACGTTTGATTTGAGGTAAAGGCGGTTTGACAAAATCAAAGAGGAGTAGAGCTACTTCGATCGAGCTGACTGGGGGAGCAGGGTTCACCTACGAAGACACCGTTGTTGCCTACTATCTTGTCGCCTTGCTTCGCGAAGAGAGCGCGGCATTGCAGGATGGAATCGTTCGTAGCGTAGCCGTGCAACAGGCCGGTCACGGTTACCCGATGGATGATCTGATTGTCGAGACCGACCAATTGGGTGAGCAAGCCACCCTTGGACTACAAGTCAAAACTGGCTTTGCAATTAGTAGTAGCGATGCACTTTTTAAAGACGTCATTGCCCGTGCATTGGAAACGCGGTCTACACCGAAATTTCAACCCGAACGAGACACATACGGTTTTGCGGCCGAGCACCTTGCCGTGCATCGACTTCGGACATTGGGACGGCTGGTCGATTGGGCGAAGTCCAGTCCCGACTGGAAGCACTTTGAAGATCGTTTCGCCGAGGATGCTTCGGCGGCGAATGACGAACGCGCTATGCGGGATGACATCACGACCATCATCAAGCCGGTTAGCACGGAAGAAGAATGGCAGTTTTACCGCCATTTGGTCGCGACCCGATTTGATGGGTTGGGACCCCAAGGCGTTACCAGAACCGACCTTATCAACCGGTTGCAGGAATTGGTCGCGAGCAACGAGGATGGGCAAGGCACACTGCTATTTGACCGGCTTTGCACAATCGTCCGTCAGGGTGCCGGCACCGCCCGGAAATGGACACGAGAGGCGCTGCTCGCTCAACTTCGGGACGTTGTCTCCTTAAAGGTTGCGCCGAACCATGCTCACGACATCGAGGTTCTGCAGGAATTCTCGACCACTGGCATTGATGCGATTTCGGACGACATCGATGGCATTCGAATCGAGCGTCCGCAAATCGAGCAGCTCATTCGCGAGCGCTTGGCGTCGGCGAAGGTGCTAAACGTCAGCGGCATGCCCGGCTGCGGCAAGTCGGCAATGCTGAAGCGAATCGCTGTCGCCGATGCCCAAAACGGGCCTATCCTCTTTCTCAAATCGGATCTGCTTGAGGGAAAAACTTGGCTGACCTTTGCTGAGGTTCTTGGACTGAAGCATCGGGCAGTGACCAGCTTGCTCGCAGAAATCGGAGCGACAGGAACACCGATCCTGTTCATCGATGGCATCGACCGAATTCGGCCCGACCACCGCGGCATCATCAGCGACATCGTGAAAGCGATCGAGAAGAACGAAGCGCTTTCGAATTGGAAGGTTCTGGCGACATCGCGTGATCAAGGCCTCGAAGCGTATCGCACTTGGTTCCCCGTCAATTTCTACAGTGGGACGCAAATCAGTGACGTCCCGGTGTCGGCCTTCACGGACGATGAAGCGACGATCCTTGCCGAAAAGGTACCCGCGTTGTCGCGGTTGCTGTTGGGGACACCAGCTGTCTCAGAGATCGCCCGGCGACCTTTCTTCGCCTCTGTACTGGCCGAGACGTTCGCCGACGACACTGTAACTCCTCAGACCGAAGTAGACCTCATAGCCGCCTGGTGGTCCCGTGCTGGGCACAACGCCTTTGAGGAGACGGTTCCGCAGCGCCAACGTGCCCTGGTCGATCTGGCCGAATGCGGTGTCGAGAACCTTGGAAAAGGCGTACCCGCGAGGAAGCTGAAGGAGGCAACGATCGCAAAGATCGCGGACCTGAAAACCGACCACATTGTTCGAACAGAAGATGGCGGCGCGTTCTACTCCTTCAACCATGACATCTTCTTCGAATGGGCTTTCTTCCGTCTCTTAATCGAGCTTGGAACCGACTGGCCACGAGGGCTTGAGGCCGCTGGTGAGCCGCCTTTGCTTGGCCGCGTTGTCGGGTTGCTGGCTCAAAGCGCAATCGGCACCAAAGGAAAGTGGCTTGCAGGCTACCGCGCCCTTGAGAAAGAGCCGCTTCGATCGCAGTGGCGACGCGAATGGCTGACCGCTCCGCCGTTTTCAACAACCTTCGAGACCACCACCGACGAGTTCGGTGAACTCGTCACTGCCGATGACTACGCGCTCCTAGAAAAGCTACTCGTCTGGTTTCAGGCGGAACACACAGTGCCAAATCAGTATGTGCTGCAGAACCCAGCGCTCACGACCGCAGGCTACATGATCGGCATGGCAGAGTATCTGAGCTGGCCTTCGGAGTTTGGTGGTTGGCGTCGCCTCCTGAGCTGGCTGTTACCTAGAGCCCCGAACTTGCCCGCTCGGCTTTTGCCAAGCCTGCTGGAGCTCTTCGGAGTCTGGCAAAATGCGCTGGCAGACCACCGGAATCCAATTTCCGAAGCGATCGTCAACGTCTGTAGCGCATGGTTGGTCGAGCTCGAACAAGACCTCTACAGTGAGCGTTTTTCTTCTGAGCACGGACGTTGGGAAGCACTGGGAGGCGAAGCGCGGAAGAGCCTGGCGAGCGCTCTTCGAATGCTGATCATGCGGGCTGCACGCGCATATCCAGCACCAGCGATCGCTTTGTTCGACCGGGCAGTTGCGAATGATCGCATGAGGCGTGAAGCCTATAGTGAGCTGATAGCCTTCTCTCCTACCATCGTTGAGGTCTCGCCGGAGTCCATAATGGCGGTCGCCAAGGCCCAAATTATGGAAGAGCTTCCTCAGGACCGCGCAGAACGCAAAGAGCGTGAGCACGATGAATACTTGGAGAGACTACGACGCGTTCGTGAAATTCCAGAAGAAGACCGCACCGAAGCACATCGCAAGTTCCTGGATAACACGCACTTCCATGCCATAGGAATGGATCGGTACGACCTCGATGACGTCGGGATCAGTCGTCACGACAACTACTACTTTCCGGGCTCGGCCCTGCATGAACCGTTCGTCACCCTGCTTGCAAAGCGTCCAGACCTTGGCCGTGCGCTCGTCCGCGATCTGGCGAACCATGCCACTACGGGATGGCGGCAGATCCACTCCATCAACGTGCATCAGATGGGCACGCCGCTGCCGGTTGAAGTCGACTTGCCTTGGGGCAAGCAAACCTTCTGGGGCGATTGGCATGTCTACAACTGGTTCATGGGCCAACTCGCACCTCAGCCGTTGGAATGTGCCTATCTCGCGTTGAGCTATTGGGCCTTCAAAGAGATCGAGGCTGGCCGGTCGACGTCTGATGTCATCCGTGAAGTTGTGGAGGGGCATGAGTGCTTGGCGACCCTCGGCCTCGCGTTGGTTCTCTCACTCGAAACATTCGAAGTGTCTGAAACCACTCTTCCGATCGCATCCTGCCAGCGCTTGTGGGAATACGATTTGGCCCGCGTCGTGCAGTTTCCCACCCGCAACCTTGACATTTTTGGGTTCGGGTTCATGAACCGCCTGACGGGCGCAAAGGCCGAAGCGAAGGAATTTCTCGAAAACCGGGAGAGCAACAAGCGCGAAGTCAAGGAACTCGCAATGCGCTTCGCTGTCTCCAAACCCAAAGAATTGAGAGAGCGGTTCCGCGAAGCGCTTGCCCACTTCCCCGACGACCTGCCATATCAACTCGTGGAGCAGCGTTCTAATACCGCCGTTACCGCCAAGCTGAAGGAAGCAGCCGAGCGCTGGGCTCCGCTGGGTGACATTGAGAATTACCGAAAGTACGAGCAGGATGACGGCGCCACGTTCATCGGCTACGAACCGCCAAATCCGCTGACGGCTGACCAAGAAGCGCGGATGGCCGAGAGCACGACATCGCTACAGGAACACGCGGTCATCGCTTGGACAACGCAGTCACTTGCGGCCAACGCTCTTCAGCCTCAGATCGACTTGGGGCGCGCAGTAGCGTTCGCGAAAGAACGTGACGGTCGCGGCGTATTGGCTCGCCGCCGGGATGCAGAGAACCATGGATCACAGACGGTCTTGTCGGCGGTAGCTGCCGCCGTGATCCGCTTTGCTCCTTCCGAAAGCCCGCATCATGAGTGGGCGTGGTCAGTGATGGAGCGCGTCGCAAAGATGGCTGAGCCGGACAATGTACTGGGCGTCGAACGTATCCCATGGCATCCGGCGAAGCATATGGTCGTTGCTCTGTTTTATGACCGAAAGTCACAGGCACCACGCCCCAACGACGTAAAGCATCTGATTGCGATGGCGATGCATCCAAACGAAGAGGTGTCGGAGCTTGCTTTCGATGCGCTGTTCATGGACTTCGATGAACACGTCCGCTGGGTGGCCGCCCAGATGGCCATGGACCTGTGCGTCCACCACGCATTCGAAGTGGGCGATGACGGGCGACGCGATCATAGCGCTAATCAGAAGGCGCGGCGTGACAGCAAAGCTAGCGCGCTTCGCCGCCTCAAAGCGAAGAAAGCAGATCCGTTAAGGGGCGTTCCGCCCGCATGGGTTCAATCGCCTCGACGGCCCCGGTTTAACCGCAACGGTGAAATGCTTGAATGGGGCGATCCCAATCCCTGCTTCAACCCACAGCTCGCCGCCAAACTGTTTGTGAAATTTCCGATCGAGTCATGGTTCGCAAGCGCGACGTACAACCCACTCGTCGAACAATGGCTCATGCAGCTAGTGAACTGGACGGCCGAGCGGATGATGCCTTCTTGGCGGGACCAGAAAGATCGTCGACGAAACTCGTCTTCGGAGGCGGCGCATCTGACGGAATGGAACAGCGCCCTTGGACAGTTGATCGCGCGAGCCGCGCCGCTCGTATCGCTTATCTTTGCCCGCGACCGGCTTCTCGGCCCGTTCCGCACAGACGATGAACAAGGGTTGCGGGTACTCACACCCTTTGCGACGGAGGCTGTAATACGGCATGTGATCGACGCGCAAACGGTACCGCCAAACACATTCGAATTGTTGGATGACTGCGCGGTTCGCGTGGTCCAAGACCCAACCTTCCGGCCTGACAGCTACCGAGCAGGAGAAGTCAGCGGTTGGGATATGCCAAAGCTCATAAGGGCGTTGTTGTTTGTGCCGTTAGACGAACCCGCCTCGGGTTCGTCGCGATTTGCGAACGGTGACTGGTCGCAGGTAGGCATGGTGATGCCGATCGTCACTAAGATAATCGCCAATGCGGGATGGTCTACTTTTGTCGCGCAGACCTTCATGACCCTTTGCGAGCGGGCGGACACGGCCTTTCCAGTTCGCGACTTCGCAGCGCAGGCGAACGCAATGCTGGATGCTCTGCCCAATGCTAAGGGAGCATGGTCGGGGACGACGCTGCCGGCTAGGATCGCCGCTACGGTTCAACGGCTCGCGGATGCGAACTTCCCACTGCAGCGCGACGACGCTCAAAGCCTTCTTCGAATTCTCGATGCACTGATCGACCTCGGCGACCGCCGCAGCGCAGCCCTCGAACAGACAAGCGCATTCAAGAACGTTCAACGTCCTAATCCTAACATGGGTCTCGGCTAGCACAACTTCTCAGAAAATGCCTGCTCGCGGGAGTGTCCGCTTAGGGCCAAGAATCAGACATTAGATTAAGGGGTTGCGAACGACCGAGATGAGGGCGCAAAGCCGCCGTTTCCCGCGAGTATGGCCAAGGTCTCCTTCGCTGAAGGGCTAACCCCGTTCCGCTCAGATGATCACTCGCTGTCAATCGGCCGCGCCAGCCGAACGCCTGGACCACCGCCATTCTGTGAAATGAACTCTACGCCAGCAGCTTCAAGTGCTCTCCGAAGCGCTTCAATCGTCACCTTGTTGGCTTTCAACGGCCCAGAATTCGGCTCAAGCCGCTTAATGGTTGCGAGAGAGACCATGGACTCGGCGGCTAAAGTTTTCTGGTCCCATTGCAGCAGCGCTCTTGCCGCTCGTAACTGTTCACTCGTGACTGTCATATGGACTCTGAGTATCATTTGATGCCACAGGCATTGAATCTATGGCAAAGTTCACGTAGGGTAGTCCGTGATGCCGAGTGCGTTCACACTGCAACTTTGCGCGCGTAACCAGCATTTAAAGCGGCCGAACGCAATGTTGACGCATCGCGATCGGCCTGACCACAACCCAAGCTGTAAGGGGGCTCGGATCATGGATGATTCGGACAATACCACGACTCTGCCTTCCGTCACCCGCAGGCGTTTGCTGACGGGGACGATAGCGACAACGGCCGCATGGCCGTTGCAGGATGGAGCGGCGATTGCCTGCGTGCTGGCCAGTAATCCTTCCTTCGACCCGACGCTTTCGCTCTGGCGCGAGTGGAACGCCGCATATCTCCACACCGCCGCCCTGTGCCGCAAGCAGCAGCGTTTGGAAACGAAGCTGGTCGGCCGTGTCGGGTTCCCTCAAGCGCAGGTCCATCTGCCGGACGAAGACGTCACCGTCTCCTGGCTTGGGGACATCGAGGAGCTGTTGGGCGACGATCCCGCGCTGGCCGACATTCGCTCCCAGGCCGAAGCTGATCTCGCCGCCCATCAGGCGCGCTGGGCGGCGGCCGATGCTCAGATCGGCTATTCCTCCGCCAAACGGGAAGAGCAGGAGGCGTCCGACCACGAACAGGACGTGTTCGATAGCTTGACCCACACGCCCGCCACCTCGCTTTCTGGCGTGGCCGGCAAGCTTGATGCCATCCTGCACGAGGGCGAGAGCGAGGAGGACTGCTCCGAGTTTCCCTGGCCACAGGTGTGCTCGGTGCTCGTCGATGTCGTGCGCATCGGGCAGACACTGCAGCCTGATGCTTTCATGCCGGGCAGCTGTCGCAAGGGGCCGTATCAGCGCCGCCAAAGGGACGGCGGCAGCGTTCGGGTCTGGAAGGCTCCGGACGGGAGTTGAAGGCCATGGCCCGCCAAAAACTTGACGCCCTCGATGCCGAACTCACGCTCTGGGACCTCGCCGATCCTGAGGAGGCGGCCGCGGCGGCGCGTGATCTTTATGGGCCCGCCGCAGCCACTGCCGCCGCATCGGTCGCCTTTGCCGCGCGCTATGCCATACGGGAGGCAGACTTCCGCTTCTGGTTTGAAGTGTTCGTCAAGCTGCCTGCCGGTCATGAACGAGCTTGGTAATCGCTATGTATGCGCTCGACCTTGGTTCCCGCGTGAGGGCGAGCAGTGGCCGCTTCGCCCGTAGTGACGCGAGGAAGCGGCATTGGCGATGAGAGCTTCCCAGAACATACAACGCCCTGTGCGCCTTTATGTACCCGCCAGAACGACACGATGAAGATTCTGCTTTGAAGCCGCCGACTGCCGGTATTTCCTGCCTAAACGCACAGCGTGTTGGAGAACGGCATGGAAGACGAAGCCAAGTTCGAACGGAAAGACACCGATCAGCCGGCCAACGACAATTCCGGACCGGAACATGCCAATGTCGAGGACGCAGATATCGCACCCTGGCAGCGGGTGGGCCGGGTGGTTCTGAGCGTTGCCCGACTGATCGGCCGCCAGATCGCCCGCGAGCGCTTCGAGGCCTTGCAGGTGGTAAATGACAATAGGCGCCCGGTGGAAGAGGCAGAGGGCCACGGTCGGAAGGGCAGGGAAGAAGGATAGAGGAGAAAGCTCCAATGCATCGCGCCGCATTCTACGCCCGCTACTCATCGGGCAACCAGCGGGAAGCCTCCATCGAGGACCAGTTCCGGCTGTGCGAGGAGCATGCGGCACGCGAGGATTGGGTCCAGCATGATCCTGAGGTCGCGCGGACTACCGCTTCTGGCTTGGGGCTTCACCGGCTCGAAGCCTCTCGGCGGATAGGCAGGCGATCGGGAGCTGGACGGGCGGCGATCGAAGTTATGGACGAGGCGGCCGGCCCTGATGACGTTGATGCCTTGCACTGTGCACTAAGAGTTGGAAGGGCGAATGCGTGACGCAAACGTGTGAACGCTGGCCGCGTGGGTTGAGGCGGGCTTCCGCTGCAGCCTATCTCGGCATTTCGCCTTCCCAGTTCGATAAGGAGCGGGCGGCGGGACGGATTCCAGCGCCAAAGGACTTGTTTGGAGTGCAAATCTACGATCGGCACGACCTGGATGCGATTTTTGACGGTCAGTTGATCGAAGTCGGCAATGATAATGAGCTAAATGCATGGGACGCGCATTGGTTGGGCACCGCAAACCAAAATACGTGAATGCCTACGAAGATCGGCACGGCAAGATGCGAATCTATTTACGTCGCCCCGGTCAGCCGCAGGTGCCCTTGCCTGGCCCGCTGTACTCTGAGCCGTTCTGGATTGCCTACCACAAGGCGATGGAGGGCGGGGCGGTTGCCAAGGTTTCAGGGGCGCCGACGCGATCGGTTTCGGCGGCCATCGCGGCCTACTATGTAAGCGCAGAATTCAAGTCACTGGCATCTATTACACAATCGACGTACCGGAATACGCTGGAGCGGTTCCGGAATGACTACGGTCACTTGCCGCTGGCCGGGATGCGGACGCAAGACGTCAATCGTGTTCTTGCCAGCATGTCGCCTGGATCGGCAGTTCATCTCCGCAAACGTCTGCATCAATTGTTTGAGTTCGCGAGAGCGGTCGGCCTCGTCACTGGCAATCCAGTTAAGGAGGCAATGCGCATCCGCAAAAAGACGGTCGGCTATCGCACGTGGAGCGAGGCTGACATTGCCTCCTTCCGTGCCCACTGGGACGAGGGGACGCCGCAGCGACTGGCCATGGAAATCCTGCTTTATACGGGGCTGCGGCGATCGGATGCCGTGCGGATCGGCTGGCGGCATATTATCGATGACCGGATTGAGATCGTGGCCAGCAAGACCGGCGTGGACTTGAGCATTCCGATCCATGATGAGCTATGGCGCTTCCTGAAGGAGAGGCCGCTTACCGACCCGACCTTTATCATTACTGCCTATGGCGCGCCGCGTTCCGAGAAGGCGTTTACCGGCTTCATAAGCGAGGCGGCGCGTGATGCCGGGATTGAAGCACAGGCCTCACCCCACGGCCTGCGCAAGGCCGCCTGCCGCAGGCTTGCAGACGCGGGCGCCAGCGCGCATGAGATCATGGCCGTCACCGGCCACACTAAGATAGAGGAGATATTGACCTATACTAAGGCCGCGGAGCAAAAGCGTCTATCACAGACCGCGATGGCAAAAATGGCCGGTGCATTCGATCTCGAATTGCCTAACCCAGATGAGCGGTTAGGCAACAGTGCCGATAACGTATTGAAAAAATTTGCGCAGATAAGCGGAGTGGTACGCCCAACGGGACTCGAACCCGTGTTTCCGCCGTGAAAGGGCGGCGTCCTAGACCGCTAGACGATGGGCGCCCGGTCGGTCGATGTGCGCGGGTTATAAGCAGGTTTGCCGCGGTCGGCAAGAGGGTAGATGGTTGGTCATCCACAGGTCTGGCGATCGGCCCCGGCGGGCCCTGCACAAGGGGCGGGGGCGCCCGCCGGGCAGGTCTTTCGAGGCGCCCGGCGGAGATATCGTCTTGCGGCGTGTTACCAGCTGCCGGTGTTGGCCATGGATGCCCATGGCTCCTTCGGCTCCTGGGCGCCGCCCTTGTTCAGGATCTCGATCGAGATGTTGTCCGGCGAACGGATGAAGGCCATGCGGCCGTCGCGCGGCGGACGGTTGATGGTCACGCCGGCGGCGGCAAGCTTCTCGCAGGTGGCGTAGATGTCGTCGACCTCATAGGCGAGATGGCCGAAATTGCGGCCGCCGTCATACTCCTCCGGGTCCCAGTTGTAGGTGAGCTCCAGTGCGGGAGCCTGTCCGTTGCGCACGGCCTCGGCATCGCCGGGCGCCGCGAGGAAGATCAGGGTGAAGCGGCCGGCCTCGCTTTCGTGGCGGCGCACTTCCTCAAGGCCGAACTTGTTGCAGTAGAAGTCGAGCGACTCGTCAATGTCGCGGACGCGGACCATTGTGTGCAGGTAACGCATGAAAACCTCGTTTTTTCAGTATGTCCGGGGTGGAACGGCTGTTGCCACCGGGAGGGAGGGCGCGGCTTTGGTGCAGGTGTCGCCGAGCCCGGTGCCACCGGCCGGCAAGGGCCGCTGGCCGGGCTTTGCGATCCCCGCCTTCACCGTCAAACAATATGGCCTTCGGCCGCGACATCAATCCCGACGGAACAAAATCGGCAGGCTGAAAACCAAAACAGCATTGTTGGGCTTTGCGAATCGCTTGAAGGCCGACAAACTTGGTTAAGAAAGCGCCCATGGCACTTTTTCGCAAAATTGACTGGTTCCGGCCTCTCGGGATGCTATCCTTGGCTCGCGGAATCGACGGTATCACGGTTTTGCGCTCACGGATCCAGCTTACGGCGTATCAGAGGCAGGACTATGAAGAACTTGGGGGCAAAGCCTGTCGTGGCGGCGCGTGACGCAGGGTCGGAAGATCCCGGCGTCGAGCTTGCGGTGGTCGCGGGGGCGATCAAGTGGTTCGACGTGGCGAAGGGGTACGGTTTCATCGTTCCCGACGACGGCCAGCCAGACATCCTTCTTCATGTGACGTGTCTCAGACGCGACGGGTTCCGCACGGCTTATGAGGGCGCTCGCATCGTCTGCGAGGTGATGCCCGGGTCCCGCGGATTACAGGCGTTCCGCATCCTGTCGATGGACGAGTCGACCGCCGTTCATCCCTCTCAACTGCCGCCTTCGCGCACCCATGTCCAGGTCACCCCGGAAGGTGGCTACGAGCGAGCCACGGTCAAATGGTTCAACCGTGTCAAGGGCTTCGGCTTCCTGACGCAGGGCGAGGGAACGGAGGACATCTTCGTTCACATGGAAACCCTGCGCCGTTTCGGCATTACCGAGTTGCGGCCCGGACAGACCGTCATGGTGCGCTTCGGCAAGGGGCCGAAGGGGCGCATGGCGGCCGAGATCCGGCCGGACGGGGATGGCGTCCATATCCCGTCATCGCACTGAGCGGCCGCCCCGCTTGACGAGCCCGGCTCTCTTCGCGCATCCGTGTTTCGCAGGCGTTCGCCGGGGACGTTCCGGAAGGGGCGCCGGGACATTCGTTCTTCTTTGCTTTTCCATGCTGGTGCTTGTGTTCCTGTCCATGCCAGGTCTGGCCGGACAGGGCGATGAACTGGTGCGAGAACCGCTGGAGATCCGCTCGGCTTCCGGAGTGCACCGCTTCGACGTGGAGGTCGCCGACACGCCGCAGGCCCGGTCCTTCGGGTTGATGCATCGGCAGCATCTCGCGCCGGATGCCGGCATGCTGTTCGACTTCAGGGAGGACCGCGAGGTTGCCTTCTGGATGAAGAACACGCTGATCTCCCTCGATATGCTGTTCATCGACCGCACCGGGCGGATTGCCCATATCGCCGCCGATACCGTGCCGCTGTCGGAAGACCTCGTGCCGTCCCGGGCGGTCGTGCGCTTTGTTCTCGAGATACCGGGAGGCACCAGCGCCGCCCTCGGGATAGCGCCCGGCGACATGGCGACCAGCGCCACCATCAAGGCTGCGGCTGCCGAGTGACCGCCGGTGCAGAGCACCCGCGCCTGAGATCGGCCTGAACATCGCCGCATTCGTCAGTACATCGTTATGGCACCGTTATTTTGACCTTTCAGGGTCGTGAAGACGCGCTTTCAGGGAGCGAATCGTTTTCCGATTCAGCGTAGTGTCGCCATCGGAAAATACGAATCGAACTACGGTTCCTTGTGTTTTGGCGTCAGGCTGGATCGTGTCGGGGCATGCAGACCAAGGAAAACGGATGGAGGACGGGGAAGGGCCTGCCGGTGTTGCCGGCTGCGACGTCGATCTGAACCAGACCGGATTTTTTCAGCAAGTCATTGGCACGCTCGCCAATACCCTGGAAGAGGTTGTCGGACTGGAGGATGCGGCTTCGTTCGTCGGCGTGGTCGGCGGGGAGATCGGCGACGAGCTTTCCCGGAAATACAGCATGGCGCTTGGTCGCCGCGAACTGGATGTCGGCACGATTGCCGCCATCCTGGTCGATCTGAAGGCCCGCATCGGCGGAAGCTTCCGGATCGAGTCGATTACCGAAGACGAAATCTGCCTCGTCAACGGACATTGCCCCTTCGCCCGGCAGGTTGTCGGGCGACCATCGCTTTGCATGATGACAACCAATGTTTTCGGACGGATCGTATCGAGGGCCTCAGGATATGCGCATGTCGAAATCCTTGAAGCAATTGCTACCGGGCATGCCGGATGCCGCGTCCGTGTCCATCTCCGGCCACGGGCCGATGTGGATGGGTACGAATTTTTCGCTTGAAACCGGGCTGATGCTTGATGGGGTCCGGATCGCCATCGAGAACATGCCGAAACCGACGCTGATCATCGATCCCGATGGGCGCGTGCATTTTTCCAACCGGCTCGCCATCAAACGGTTCGGCGACCTGTCGCAGGACGGGGTCTTTGCCCTGACCGGCCTGCCGCGCGATCTGGTCGAGGAGCGCATGGAGCGGGCCTTCCGTGCGTCGACGCCGGCCTTTATCGGGCTCGAGGGCACCTGCGGGGCGAAGCTGACCTTTTCCGGCTGGAGGCTTGCCGGCATTCCGGGTCTGGAAACGCCGCTCGCCATCCTGCAGCTGGACCAGAGCAAGTCTCTGGCCGCAAAGTTCCTCGCTGCTTCGCAGGAAGTGGCGGCGCATCGCGAGCGGCTTGCGGACAGTCTCGAGCAGCAGCGCAAGCTGCGCGACGAGGCCCGTCGCCTGCAGCGGCTGTCGGTCACCGATCGCATGACCGGCCTGCTCAACGCCATCGAGTTCCGCATCCAGGCGACGGCGTTGATCGCCCAGATCGGGGAAGCCTGTCCTTGCGTGACCTTTGTCTATATCGATCTCGACCACTTCAAGCAGATCAACGACCGGTTCGGCCATCTGGCCGGCGACGCGGCGATCCGGTCGGTCGCGCGGGTGCTGAAACGGGCGGTGCGGGAGACCGATATCGTCGGCCGCATGGGGGGCGACGAATTCATGATCGCCTTTGCCGGGGCGACCAGCGACGACATTTGCGAGCGCGTCGAGGAGATCGTCGACCAGATCCGCGAGCCGCTGCGTTGGCGCCCGCCCGACGGCGGTCCGCCCTGTCTTCTTGCGACCTCCGCCTCGGTCGGCCTGCACGGTATCAGCGATCCGAACACGGGCTTCGACACGGTGCTGCGCGCGGCCGAAGCGCGGATGTACGATATGAAGCATATCAGCCGGGAAGCCTGATCCGGCCGTCCGGCGTATCGCGCGTCCGGCGCCGGATGCGTTCCCCGGGGAGATTGTACCCGCATCCTGCGGCGACCCGGCCGGCGGCGCCTGCCACCGGCGAGCAAATGTCGGCATTTGCCATGCCTGCGCCTTGTTTTCCCTGTTCGTTCCCGGTTGACGCGGTGGGGCGAAGCCCGATACACCGCATCTCTCCAAGGTCCGGGGTATAGCGCAGCCTGGTAGCGCATCTGCTTTGGGAGCAGAGGGTCGCAAGTTCGAATCTTGCTGCCCCGACCAACCTCTCGTTCCGCCCAGTGGGCGGGAACCGCGAGCCGGCAGGTCCGGTTGGCGCCGCGCCGGGATCCCGGCCGTTTCGAACAATCCCGACAATTCCGGACAGAAATTTTCAAGGAACCGTCGTCATTCAGGGCGATTTTTGTCGGGTCCGACGGCTCTTGCCGCCGACTGCGGCCGAATCCTCAGGATCGAGGGCTTTGCCGAGTTGACTTCGGCCGGCGAACCAATGAATAACCGGGGATGAGTGGCAGCGCGCGCGGGAGCAGTGCGAGGATGCCGAAGATGTCGCGTCACGGGACTTTCGCGAAAGCGGGCCTGCCGGCGCAATGTTCCGAGCAAGGGTTCTGACCATGGTCGCACGCATCTATTCCCCGGCGAAGACTGCCACCCAGTCGGGTCGAGGCAAGGCCCATGACTGGGTGCTTGAATTCGTGCCGGAACAGGCGCGCTCCATTGAGCCGCTGATGGGCTACACGTCCTCCACCGACATGAAGCAGCAGGTGCGGCTTCGCTTCGAAACGCAGGACGAGGCGATCGCCTATGCCAAGAAGAACGGCATCGCCTACCGGGTCGAGGTCCAGCGTGAGCGCCGCGTTCCGAAGATCGCTTATTCCGACAATTTCAAATTCGACCGCTACATGCCCTGGACGCACTGAGCGTCCGGTTCGAACAATCCTGACCGCGCGGCCTTGCCGGTCGCGCGCCCGCGCCGCGGGCGGTTTCCCGCCGCCGCGACGCCGACGGCCCCGTAGCTCAGCTGGATAGAGCACCGGCCTTCTAAGCCGATGGTCGCAGGTTCAAGTCCTGCCGGGGTCGCCAGTTTTCCTCTGCCTCATCCGCTATTCGGCCGCATCGCGGCGTGGAAGAACCCAGCCGGCTCGCGGAAAATGGCAGGTGTAGCCGTTGGGAAAGCGCTCCAGATAGTCCTGGTGCTCGGGTTCGGCCTCCCAAAAATCCCCGACCGGCTCGACCTCGGTCACGACCTTGCCCGGCCACAGACCGGACGCCTCGACATCCGCGATCGTGTCCTGCGCGATCCGCTTCTGCTCGTCGGACGTGTAGTAGATGGCGGAACGGTAGGACGGACCAATGTCGTTGCCCTGCCGGTTGCGGGTGGTGGGATCGTGGATCTGGAAGAAGAATTCCAGCAGCCTGCGATAGTTCGTGACCTGCGGATCGAAGATGATCTCGATCCCCTCGGCGTGGCTGCCGTGATTGCGGTACGTCGCGTTCGGCACATCGCCGCCCGTATAGCCGACGCGGGTCGCAAGGACACCGGGCAGGGCGCGGATCAGGTCCTGCATGCCCCAGAAGCAGCCTCCAGCCAGAACAGCGCGCTCGTTCATCATGCGTCCTCCAGAAGGTTGCGGAAGGTCCCGAACTCTTGCAAGTGTCGGGCATGCCTTCAAGTATAGGGCAAGGTGGCCGGGTGGGAAGGCCACGGGCATTATGCCCGTCCCGCCCTGTCCCTTTGCCGGCCCGGCCGAACCGGGCGAGGGAGACCCCTGTCCGGCGGGGCCTGATGCCCCTGATCAAGTGGCGAAAAGCTGGTCCATGTTGGCAAACGCCTTCAGCTCGACCGCATTGCCGGCCGGATCGGTGAAGAACATCGTTGCCTGCTCGCCGGGCTGCCCCTTGAAGCGGATATAGGGCTCGATGACGAAGTCGACACCGGCCGCGGTCAGCCGGTCGGCCATCTGCTGCCACTCGTCCATCGCCATAACGAGACCGAAATGGCGCACCGGCACTCCGTGTCCGTCGACCGCGCTCGTCGCACCCTTGCCGGTTTCCCCCGGTGCGAGATGGGCAACGATCTGGTGGCCGTAGAAGTCGAAATCCACCCAGTCGGGGGAACTGCGGCCCTCGCGGCAGCCGAGAAGCCCCTTGTAGAAGGCGCGGGCGGCCTCGAGATCGTCGACCGGAAAAGCGAGATGGAAGGGGCGAATGGCACGGTCCGTCATGGTCAGCTCCTGAAATGAATCGATCACGGCACCCTATCAACGCCCTCTCATAATTGATAACTGTATGTTGTGAGGCTGAGGCAAACAAAAGCTTATGAATGATCGCTGAACTCAAGACCCTCGTCGCCGTGGCGCGACACGGCACCTTTGCAGCTGCAGGCGAGCGGATCGGCCTGACGCAGGCTGCCGTCAGCGGCCAGATGAAGCGGCTGGAGGAGAAGCTCGGCCAGCGCCTGTTCGACCGGACGGGCCGTTCCGCCACGCTGAACGAAACCGGGCGACGGGTGCTCGCGCGCGCCGGAGAACTGCTGGCTCTGGCTGACAGCCTGGCCGAGCCCATGGATCTTTCCAGACAGCACGGATGCCTGCGTATCGGGGCGATAGTCTCCACCCAGCCGACGCTGGTGCGCCGGGCGCTGACCGGGTTTCATCGGGCCTGCCCGGGGTATCGGGTGCAGGTGATCCCGGGCCTGTCCCTCGACCTGCTTGACCGGCTCGATGCCGGCGAACTGGATCTGGCGGTGATCATCCGGCCGGGTTTTGGCCTGCCGCAGGATGTCGCCTGGGAACCCCTGGTGCGGGAGCCGTTCGTTCTGGCCGTGCCGCCGGACTGGCCGGACACGGACTGGCGGACGAGCGCTGCGACCCGGCCGTTCCTCAGATACAGCCGCCACTCCTTCGGCGGACGCCAGGTCGAGCGGTTCCTTGATCAGCAGGGGGTAAGCGTCAATGACTGGGCCGAACTCGACGACATTCCGGCGCTGCTGACGATGGTGGCCAACGGACTGGGCGTGGCGATCGTACCGCAGTCAGAGGCTTACATGGGCTATTTCGGCGAGGTTCGCACGGTGTCGCTGGAGGCTCCGGACTTCGCGCGGGAGATCGGCGTTGCCGGCCCGATGGCACGGGACGAGGTCGTTGCCCTGATGATCGGAGAGTGCCGGAGAGCACTGTGAGGGAATTGCTTGCGCCTCAAAAGTCGAGGGGAGCGTTGTCGATCACTTCCTTCATGACGAAGAAGGTGCGGGTCTGGCGGGTGCCGGGCAGGGCGATCAGTTTTTCGCCGTGCAACCGGTTGAAATCCGCCATGTCGCGCACCCGGATCTTGAGGAAGTAGTCGAAATCCCCGGCCACCAGGTGGCAGTCGAGCACGAAGCTCAGCTTGCGCACGGCATGCTCAAACTCGGTAAAGCTTTCCGGCGTCGATCGGTCGAGCACCACCCCGACCATGACCAGCGCGCCGCGGCCGACCTTGTCCGGCGCGACCATGGCGCGAACCTGTGGGATGTAGCCCTCGGCCAGCAGCCTCTGGGTGCGGCGGTGGCAAGTGGCGGGAGAGGTGTTGGTGCGCAGCGCCAGTTCGGCATTGGTCAGGCGCCCGTCTTCCTGCAGGAGCTTCAGAATCCTGAGATCGGTTCGGTCGAGTGGGGATGATGTGGTGGAATCTTTCATCTTTTCCAACTTGGTTGCTCTATGAATTCATTCTTTTTCATAATGTATCATATTCACCTCACACAGCACCTCTATTTCGAGAGTACATTTCAGGGAAGAATTGCTAGCGTTTTCGGCATCGAACACTCCTGCCGAGGACAGACATGCTGGACAAATTTGAACGTTATCCGCTGACATTCGGGCCGACCCATATCGAGAAGCTCGACCGTCTTGGCGCGCATCTGGGCGGCAAGGTCGAGATCTACGCCAAGCGCGAGGACTGCAATTCCGGCCTTGCCTATGGCGGCAACAAGCTTCGCAAGCTCGAGTACATCATCCCCGATGCAATCCGGAGCGGCGCGGACACGCTCGTTTCCATCGGTGGCGTGCAGTCCAACCACACCCGCATGATCGCCGCCGTCGCGGCCAAGATCGGGTTCAAGTGCCGGCTGGTCCAGGAGAGCTGGGTGCCGCACGAGGATGCGGTCTACGACCGGGTCGGCAACATCATGCTGAGCCGGATCATGGGTGCGGACGTGCAGATGGTCGACGAGGGTTTCGACATCGGCATCCGCAAGAGCTGGGAAGAGGCGCTGGCGGACGTGGAGGCGGGCGGTGGCAAGCCCTATGCGATCCCTGCCGGCGCGTCGGTGCACAAGTATGGCGGGCTCGGCTATGTCGGCTTTGCCGAGGAAGTGCGCGCGCAGGAGGCCGAACTTGGCTTCAAGTTCGACTATATCGTCGTGTGCACGGTGACCGGTTCGACCCATGCCGGCATGCTGGTCGGCTTTGCCGCGGATGGCCGCGCGCGCCAGGTGATCGGCATCGACGCATCCGCGACACCCGAGCAGACGAAGGCGCAAGTTTTGGAGATCGCGCGGCGCACGGCGGATCTGGTCGAGCTCGGCCGGCCGGTGAGCGAGGACGACGTGGTGCTGGTCGAGGACTATGCCTATCCGCTCTACGGCGTGCCGTCGGAGGAGACGAAGGAGGCGATCCGCGTCTGTGCCCGCCTGGAGGGGATGATCACCGACCCCGTCTACGAGGGCAAGTCCATGCAGGGCATGATGGACCTCGTCAAGAAGGGCTATTTCCCCGAAGGATCGAAAGTGCTCTACGCCCATCTCGGTGGCGCTCCCGCCCTCAACGGCTATGGCTACACGTTCCGCAACGGCTGACGACAGGGCGGCCGGTGTCACCACCGGTCGCCTTTGCCTCGACATCGACCGCCAGCACAACCTGAGGATGATTTCGACAAAAGGGATGAAAGCTTGCGATGCGGCAGCCTGTGCCGTGATGGCGGGTGCGGCATGCGGGCGACATCAAATGCGATATGGAGCTCCAGAAAACGTAGGGGTTCATGCCGGTCTTGGAAGCTTCCAGGTAGCTTCCCTGGAAGCGATTCTGCGCGGAACGACCGTGATTTTGCTTAAGGGAAATCACTATCATATTGAAAGAAAGTCAGTTTTTACAGTTAACTGAAAGTTATAAATATCGCCCGTAAGTTGCGATCAGGCCGCATTCCAGTTCAGAGCATGCCGGGGAGGGGAGACATTTAACCCAGGCTCGTCTTTTGGACGAAAGGAAAAGCCATGTTTCGCTTTGGTGGGCGCAAGGTATCGGAATCCGAGGCCATTCGCATTGCGCTGGACAAGTCACAGGCACGCATCGAATTTTCCGCTGACGGAACCATTATCGACGCCAACCAGAACTTTCTCGACGCGCTCGGCTACAGGCTCGACGAGATTGCCGGCAATCATCATTCGATGTTTGTCGACAAGGACTATGCCAAGAGTTCCGACTACCGGGAATTCTGGAAACGGCTGGGGCGCGGGGAATTTCAGGCCGGACAGTTCAAGCGCTTCGACAAGGAGGGGGACGTCGTCTGGATCGAGGCGTCCTACAATCCGATCCTCGCCGCGAACGGCAGCGTCCTCAAGATCATCAAGTTTGCCACCGACGTGACGTCCTCGACGATCGAGGCGGCGGAGATGAAGGGGCAGGTGGAGGCGATCAACAAGGTCAGCGCCGTCATTTCCTTCGATCTGGACGGAACGATCACGGATGCGAATCCGAACTTCCTGGGGGCGGTCGGCTATCGGCTGGAGGAGATCGTCGGCAATCATCACGGGATGTTCGTCGACGACGACTACCGCAAGAGCGCCGATTATAAGGAGTTCTGGCGGAAGCTGCGCAACGGCGAGTTCCAGGCCGGACAGTTCCGTCGCTACGGCAAGGATGGCAAGGAGATCTGGATCGAGGCCTCCTACAACCCGATCCTGACGCCTGACGGCAAGCCCTACAAGATCATCAAGTTCGCCACCGACATCACCGCACAGATGAAGCTGCTGCAGAACCTGCAGGAGCTGATTCACAAGAATTTCGCGGATGTGGAGATGGCGTTGTCGCGCACCGACAGTCAGGCCGAAACCGTTGCCGGGGCCGCGGACCAGACCTCCGATCACGTGCAGGCGCTGGCCTCGAGCGCCGAGGAGTTGGCCTCCTCGATTGCTGAAATCTCCCAGAACATGTCCCGATCCCGCGTCGCGACCGAAAGTGCCGCCGAGCATGCGAAGGCGGCCGAGGCGGCGACCGAGAAGCTCGTCAGCGCGGCGACGGCGATGGGCGGGATCGTTGGTCTCATCCAGGACATTGCCGGCCAGATCAATCTTCTGGCGCTGAATGCCACGATCGAATCGGCGCGCGCCGGCGAGGCCGGCCGCGGCTTTGCCGTGGTGGCCAGCGAGGTTAAGAACCTTGCCGGGGAGGCGGCCAAGGCCACCGACCAGATCGCCCGCGAGATCGATGGCGTGCAGACCGTCACCAGCGACGTGGTGATGACGCTGGAAAACATTCGAGGGGCGGTCGATACGGTCTTCGGTCAGGTGGCCGCCGCAGCGTCCGCGGTGGAGGAACAGAGCGTTGTCACCAACGGCATGTCGGAAAGCATGCATCAGGTCGCGGCTTCGGTGGGAGCGATTTCCGGTTCGATCACCGAGATCGGCGATGCGGTGACGCAGATCGACGTCGCCTTCAAGAAGACCAAGGAAGCGGCCACGGTCCTTGCAAGATAGCGACCCTGCGCTTTCTCCTGCTGCGATCATCCCCCGCTGCAATCGTCAGTGGGTGGTGCCGTTGCCGAGATAGGTGCGGATGTCGGACTCGCTCGTGGTCGGGCGGCCGAAGAGATAACCCTGGGCGAGGTCGCAGCCGTTCTCCTGCAGGAAGGCGAGTTGTTCCAGCGTCTCGATGCCTTCGGCCACGACATCCATGCCAAGCGATTTGGCCAGGCTGATGACGGTGCGCACGATGACAGCGTCGTCGGGGTCGGTCTCGACATCGCGGACAAACGACTGATCGATCTTCAGCCGATCCACCTGGATGCGCTTCAGGTGGGCGAGCGAGGCGTAGCCGGTGCCGAAATCGTCCAGTGCGATGCGGGTGCCAAGTCGCCGCAATTCGCGCAGGGTCAGGGCGATGCGCTCGGCAAAGCGCCCGAAGATGACGGTCTCCGTCACCTCGACCTCGAGCCGCTCGGCCGGCAACCCGTGCTCTTTCAGCATTGCCGCGACGGTGGCGGCGAAGTCGGGTTCGCGCAGCTGCGCGGCGGAGACATTGACCGAGATCGTGCCGTGGTCGAATCCGGCATCGGAGAGCAGTCTTGCAAGGCGCAGCGTGCGGCGCAGGAGCACAAGGCCGAGGGGCACGGCGAGACCTGTCTCCTCCGACAGGGGGATGAACTCCGCCGGCGAGATCGGCTGGCCGTCCAACGTCCAGCGGGCGAGCGCCTCGAAGCCCTTGTGGAGGCGGCTGCTCGCCTCGACGATCGGCTGGAAGGCGATGCACAGCTCGTCGGCGGCGATGGCCGCGCGCAACGCCTCGGCAAGACGCCTGCGACGCTCGCGCACGGCGCTTAGTGCCGGCGAGAAGAACGTGTAGGTCTGCCGGCCTGCAGCCTTGGCCTCGAACAGGGCAATGTCTGCATGTTTCAAGAGCGTGTTGGGCGTCTGGCCGTCACGGGGGAAAATCACCGCGCCAAGCGAGACGCTGGTCGACAGGTCGCGGCCTTCGATGCGGACATCCTGTGACAGGCGCGCACTGATGCGGCCGATCACCCTGCGGACCGTGTCCTCGTCGTCGGCCTGGCCGAGAACCACGACGAACTCGTCGCCGCCGATCCGCGCGACGATGTCGGAGGGGCTGACGCATTCGCCCAGCCGCGCGGCAGTGGCGCGCAGGAAGCGGTCGCCGGCATCGTGCCCGAGCGTGTCGTTGATGTCCTTGAAATGATCGAGGTCGAGGAGGATCAAGGCGCCGGAGCGGCCATCCTCCAGCCGCTGACGCAGCGCGTCGTCGAGACGGCGGCGCAAAAGGGCGCGATTGGCGAGCCCGGTGAGCTCGTCGCGCTCGGCGAGACGGCGGATTTCCTCGTCCTTGAGCCGCTGGTCGGTGACGTCGAGGATGACGCTGTGCCAGACGGTTTCTCCGTTTGCCTCGCGGCGTGGCAGTCCGCGGCCCTCAAGCCACTTGAACTTGCCGGAGGGGGTCGTCAGTCGCCAGATATAGTGCCAGGGGGTCAGGCTGCGGGCGGATTCAAGCACCGATTCCATCATCGGCGGCACGTCCTGGGGGTGAATCATGTTCCAGATCGGCGTCGGGTCGCTGTTGATCGCCTCCGCCGGCAGTTCCCAGATGCTCTGGCAGCCTGGCGTCATGTCGAAGATCTGGTGCACGCCGTCATTGCGCAACCGGTAGCGGAAGATGGCACCGGGGATGTTTTCCGCCAGGGCCCGGAACCTGGCCTCGCTCGCATGCAGGTCCGAATAGGCCTGCATCTGGGCGGTGACGTCGGTGATGGTGATGTTCCAGGCGTCGTTCGGCAGGTCGTGACGGGGCAGGCCGCGTCCGACCACCCATTTTTCCCGGCCGCTGCCGATGTCGATCCGCAGGGTCGCCGTCCACTCTTCGCGCATGCGGGCACCGCCGCGCAGCCGGTCGATCACATGCGGCAGATCGTCGGGATGCACGCGCGACCAGAGCTTGCCAAGGTCTCCGCCGACCTCCTGGGGATCCAGACCCCAGACCTCGGTACAACTCTCACTGATATAGTCCACGACATAGGTTCCGTCCGGCCCGCGCGACACGCGCATGACGACGAAGGGCAGGGGATTGGCCAGCATCAGGCGGGCAGCCGGATTGTCCAGGGCCCGCGCCCTGGCGGCGCTGCGTCGTGTCGGTCGGAGCTGCGCTGGCGGCCGTTTCAATATCCCTGTCCGGTTGCTTGCGCCGCCCCTCCTGCCCATGAAACGCACCGGCCGGCGACGACGCTGACGAGTCAGACGTCTGTCGTATACGTAAAAGTGTAGTTCCAACTTCGGCTTAATGGAAATTGATATTTCTACCGTCGTCCACTGGGAGATCAGAGTATGGTATACGCCGTGCGATACTTAAAACTATTCGAAAATTAATATAAACTTCTCGGAAGGATTTTTTGCCGATGGTTAAATAGCGGAGGTCGTTTGAAATCTTTGCGGCCGGAAGCTTGTCATCTCTCGTGGGCGGACGGTCCGGCTGCCTGGTGCCGCAACCGGACCGGAATTCATCCGCCGTTACCCTGGTTCGAAGTTTGCTCCCAAGCCTGCCGCTCAGAAGCTGACGCCTTCGTCGGCGAAGAAGGGGTAGGGACCGGCGAACTTCTCGACATAAGCGAGATGGCTGACCACACCGCTGTCACGGGTGTGGTGATGCATGAAGAACGCCGGCGGCTCCATGATGAATTCGCCCTCGCCCTTGTCGAGTATGTCGAGATGGACCTGATGGCCGGTGCTGGGCGCCAGTGTCATCACCGTTCCGCCGACCGCTGCGATGATCGTGCGATGGATATGGCCGCACATGACGCGCGCCACGTGGCTGTGACGCGAGATGACGCCGGCAAAGGCGGCGGCATCCTTCAGGCCGATGCGGTCCATGTGGGCAATGCCGGTCAGTGCCGGCGGGTGGTGCAGGGCAACCAGCGTCGGGCGGTCGCTTTCGGCCAGCGTGCGATCAAGCCAGGCGATCTGCGCCTCGCCGAGTTCGCCATGCGGGGCACCCGGGACGGCGCTGTCGAGGGCGACCAGGCGGACATCGCCGATGTCGACCGCGTAGTGCATCTTGCCGTTCTCGCCCTCGTGGATCGGGCCGACCCCGCTCAGGCTCTCGCGCATCAGCTTGACGGAATCGTGATTGCCAGGAAGCACGTAGACCGGGGCCTTGAGCCGCGACAGCAGGCGCTGAACGCCGGCATATTCGCGTTCATCCGGGGTGTCGCCGAGATCGCCGGTGACGACGATGGCGTCGGGCTGCGGATCGAAGGCGTTGAGCGCCTCGATGGCGCGCCGGGCGAGCATGTTGGTTTCGCTGACCCGGTAGCAGGCAAGCCCGCGCGGGCGAATGTGCAGGTCGGTGATCTGTGCGATCAGGGTCATCGGTCTCTCCGTCTTGGGGCGCACATGCCGGCGCAGTGTCCTGATTTAGCGAAACTGCCCGGCACAGGCGAGGGAAGAAAGCATCGACCGGGCTCCGGATGCGTGCGACCGGTGCCCGGGGTCAACAGAATGGTTGCGGGATGCGCGCGGAAGGTTTCCCTTTCGCGCGCGCTCATGTAGGAAGCGCGCGGGGGTGTTGGCGCTTGCCGTGGCAGGCCGCATTAGCAGGCGAATTTGACATGAGCGAAACGACTGCCGGGCAATCCACAGAGGCTTTCGCCGGGCCCGGTGCGCGCTGGCTGCGGACGGTCGGGCATCGCGGCCTCGCACCGCTGATGTTGCTCGCGCTTTCGCTTGCCTTCTTCCTGCCCGGTCTTGCGCAGGTGCCGCCGCTCGACCGGGACGAGCCGCGATTCGCCCAGGCCACCAAACAGATGGTGGAAAGTCACGATTTCATCGACATCCGTTTCCAGGACGAGGCCCGGCACAAGAAGCCGGTCGGCATCTACTGGCTGCAATCCGCCGCCGTCGAGGCGAGCGGCCTGGGTTCGAAGGCCCCCATCTGGGTCTATCGGCTGCCCTCGCAGATCGGCGCGATCCTCGCCGTGCTCCTGACCTATTGGTGCGCTTGTCGCGGCGACCCTGCTGCTTGGGGTCGAGGCCCGGCTGGCCAAGACCGATGCGATGCTGCTCGCCACGATCCTGGCGGCGCAGGGTGCGCTGGCGCGCATCTGGCTCGACCGCGAGAGTGGACGCCATCCGCGCCTTGCCGCCGTCTTCTGGGTCGCTTTGGCGCTTTCCGTACTGATCAAGGGGCCGGTCGGCCCGATGGTCGTCGGCCTGGCGCTCATTGCTCTTTGCGCGGTGCAACGCCAGTTTTCCTGGCTGAAGCGGCTCTACCCGCTACAGGGGGGCATCGCGTTCGCGCTGATGGTGCTGCCCTGGTTTGTCGCGATCTATCTTCAGACCGACGGCGCCTTCTTCGACGAGGCGATCGGCAAGGACCTTCTGGCCAAGGTCGGCAGCGGGCAGGAGAGCCACGGGGCGCCGCCGCTCACACATCTGGCCGCAGCGCTCGTCACCTTCTGGCCGTTGCCGGCATTCGCCGTGCTGGCCCTGCCGACGCTGATGCGCTCGTTGAAGAGCCCGGTTGTGCTGTTTGCCCTGTGCTGGATCCTGCCGTCCTGGGCAGTGTTCGAACTGACGGCGACGAAGCTTCCCCATTACACGCTGCCGCTGCTGCCGACGATTGCCCTGGTTGCCGCCGTGCTGCTTTCGCGGCACTCGGAAGGCGAAACCCGCTCCCTTTCCAGGGCGTGGCGCTATGCCGCCGCCGGCCTGCTGGCCGTGCCGGTGGCGGGTGTCGTCGTGGCGAATTTCGCGGCCGGTCCGGTGCTGGGTACCTGGCCTTCGCCTCCCGGAGCGATGATCGCCGTGCTCGCGCTGCTGCCGGGACTTGCGGCAATGCGCCGGCTGGCCCGCGGGGCTGCCGCCGCCGCCCTGCCGCCGACGCTTGCCGCCGGCCTCTTGCTGATCGTCGCGACCTGGGGGTTTACCTTGCCGAGCCTGTCGCCAATGTGGATCAGCCCGCGACTTGCCGCGCAAGTCGGCACGGTCGCGGGGTGTGCGGATCCGCTGGTCGCCAATAGCGGCTTCAACGAGCCGAGCTATATTTTCCTGCAGGGCACGGACACGCGACCGCTTTCGGCGGTGGACACGGCCGCCTTCCTTCTGGAGGTGCCGCAGCCGGGCGCGACCGGACGCTGCCGGATCGCCGTCGTCGAGGGGCGTGAGGAAGCCGCCTTCCTCGCCGCGCTGGCCGAGAGCGGGCGCGCGAACGTCACTCCCGCAACGCGCATCCAGGGCTTCAACATCAATGGCGGCAAGAAACTGGATTTCGGCATCTACCGGGCCACGGATCTGAACGAATGAGCGAGACCGACAAGGACAGTGACGCAACCGCGACCGGCAGCGCCGGTCAGGGCGGGGAGCCGGCGACATCGCGGCTGCAGGCCAGGTTGCGGCGCGCGTTCGAGCGTGCCCGGGCCAACGCGGCGCGCATGAAGGCGCTGGTGGACGGGCGCAATGCGCGGGTCGCCAGCGCGACCCGGACGCTGCCGCCCGGTCATCGGCCGCAGGATGTCCTGGCGGTGCTGCTGCTGACGGTCGGTATTGCCGTCATCGCGCTGGATATCCCGACCTATCCCTGGCTGCGTTCGCTGCCGCAGGAGTACAAGGCGGCCTTCTCGGCGATCACGGATCTTGGCAAGGGCCACTGGATCCTGTGGAGCACCGGTCTCTACTGTTTGCTGACGCTGGCGCTCGACTGGGATGCGATGCGCTTCCGGATGCGCATGGCGCTTGGCACCGTTTGGACCTTTGCCGCCTACATCTTCGCGGCGGTGGCGGCGAGCGGTGTTGCGGTTCTGCTGCTGAAATGGGTGCTCGGCCGGGCGCGGCCAAAGCTCTACGAGATGGTCGGCCCGGTGCATTTCGACGTCTTCGCCTTCAAGGGTGCCTATACGAGCTTTCCCTCCGGCCATTCGACGACGGTTGCCGCCTATGCGACCGCGCTGGCGCTGATCTTTCCAACTTATCGCTGGCTGATCATCGTGTGCGCCTTCTGGATCGCCTTCAGCCGCATCATGGTCGGGGCCCATTATCCCAGCGACGTGATCGCCGGCACGCTGCTGGGCATGAGCGTGGCGCTGGTCGTCGGACGCTGGATGGCGCGACGGCGCATCGGCTTCGTCTTCGACGAGGCCGGCAGCATCCGCCCGATCATCGGCCGGACAGGCGCCCGGCTCGGTGCCAGGGCGCTGTTGCGCGCACTGACCGGAAAGCGCCCGGTCACCGGCGCTGCCCCCCTCACGCCGGCCGCCGGGGCGCGGCATGACATTCAGGACACACTACAATGAGCGCCGCCGAGCCCGAGATTTCCGTCATCGTCCCGGCAAAGGACGAGCGCGACAACCTGGGCGAGTTGATTGCGGAGATCGCCGTCGCGCTTGACGGACGGCTCTTCGAGATCATCGTCGTCGACGATGGATCGGGCGATGGCACGGCCGGTTATCTGGCGGAACTCGCGCAACAGGCTCCCTATCTGCGGGGGTTGCGTCACGAGGTGGCCTGCGGGCAGAGCGCTTCGGTGCGCTCGGGGCTGCATGCCGCGCGCGGGCGCATCGTCGTCACCATCGACGGCGACGGCGAGAACGACCCTGCCTATATTCCGGCGCTGCTCGAAGCGCTTGAGGCGGCGGGGCCCGGCGTCGCGCTGGCGGCGGGCCAGCGCACCGGACGCAAGGCGAGTTGGGCCAAACGCCAGGCCTCGCGCCTTGCCAACGGGCTGCGGGGGCGTCTGCTGAGGGACCAGACGCGCGACTCTGGCTGCGGGCTGAAGGCCGTTCGGCGCGAGGTCTTCCTGCTTCTGCCCTATTTCGACAGCTGGCATCGTTTCCTGCCGGCGCTGGTTCTGCGCGAGGGGCATGGCGTGACCCATGTCGATATCGTCGACCGGCAGCGCCGCCACGGCAGCTCGAAATACGGGATCTTCGACCGCGCGCTGATCGGCATCCTCGATCTTTATGGCGTCTGGTGGCTGCGCCGGCGCCGTCGCAGGGTGCCGCAGGTGACGCGGGTTGCGGGCTTCCAGGGCTCCGCCCCGACGAATGTGGCAACAGGCAAGGAGTGAGCGCCGTGCTGAACGATCTTCTCGCCTGGCTCTATCTGGTCTTCATCGAGCGTTTCGACGGATGGGTGGCGCTCGGCTTTGTCGCCCAGGCGATGTTCATGATGCGCTTCGTGGTGCAATGGATCGCATCGGAGCGGGTCGGCCGTTCGATCGTTCCGGTCGCTTTCTGGTTCTTTTCGGTCGCCGGCGGCGGACTGCTGCTCGTCTACGCGATCCAGGCGGGCGATCCGGTGTTCATCGCCGGGCAGGGGCTCGGACTGGTGATCTATTTCCGCAATCTGTGGCTGATCTTCCGCGAGAAGCGCAAGGATCCGAACATCTGAAGCGCCATCGGGGGGCTTGCTTCCAGGGTCGATGAAAAGCGGGGAAGGGACGGCGCGGAATGGCGCCGTCCCTTTTGTCTCAACCCTTGAGGGCGGCGAAGCCCGCTTCCAGGTCTCCGCGGATGTCGGCGACATCCTCCAGGCCGATATGCAGGCGGATGCTCGGTCCGCCCTCGGGCAGGGGCGTTGCCGTGCGCGCGCCCTTGAGGCGGACGGGGATCGCCAGGCTCTCGAACCCGCCCCAGGAATAGCCGAGCCCGAACAGCTTCAGCGCGTCGAGGAAGGCGTGGCTCTGCTCGAGGCTGACGCTGTCGATGAAATCGAAGGCGAAGAGGCCGCAGGCGCCGGTGAAGTCCCGTTTCCAGATGGCATGGCCCGGGTCTTCGGGCAGCGCCGGATGACGGACGCGCGCGACCTCGGGCCGCGTCTGCAGCCAGCGCGCGATCTCCAGGCCGCTGGCCATGTGATGGCGCAGGCGCACGTCCATGGTGCGCAGCCCGCGCAGGCCGAGGAAGACATCGTCCGGCCCGACATGCAGGCCGAGCGCGCCATAGGTCTCGACGAGCCCGTCAAGGGCACGGGGGCTGGCGGCGACGGTGCCCAGCATCGCGTCCGAGTGGCCGACCAGATACTTGGTTCCGGCCTGGATCGACAGGTCGACGCCGTGCTCGATGGCGCGGAAGAAGCAGGCGGTCGCCCAGGTGTTGTCCATCAGCACGAGCGCGCCGGCGGCATGCGCCACCTCGGCGATCGCGGGAATGTCCTGCATCTCGAAAGTCAGAGAGCCCGGGGCCTCGGTCATCACCGCCTTGGTGTTCGGTTTGAACAGGGCGGCGATGCCCGCGCCGATCGTCGGGTCGTAATAGTCGACGTCGATGCCCAGGCGCCGAAGCGTCGTCTCGGCAAGGTTCCGGGTCGGGCCGTAGGCGCTGTCGGTGATCAGTACATGGTCGCCGGAGGACAGGCACGAGAGCAGGGCGAGCGAGATCGCGGCAAGGCCGGAGGGAGCGAGCCTGGCGCCGGCCGCGCCCTCGATCTCGGTGACGGCGTCCTCAAGGGCGTTGGTGGTCGGATTGCCGCGTCGCGCGTAGTGGAAGGGCTGCGCGCCTGTGAGCATCGTCTTGCTGTCGGGAAACAGGACAGTCGAGGCATGAACCACCGGCGGGTTCACGAAACCATGGAAATCTTCCGGCTTTCGGCCCGCATGCGTCAGGCGTGTCGCAAGACCTCGCGCCGGGTTGGAGTGGGACGCGGACATCTAGACCCTTTCGGAGTTTCTGACTGGATTTTCGCGTTGCGAAAAGTTTTTCACAAATCGTGCCTTACTGTGCGTCGGCCTCTTGACCCATAGCGATAAATGCCATCGAATGCACCCATGAGATGACGGTGGTATCTTCGACGATCACAGAAAAACCAAGATCGCGAGGACGCCGGGAGGGGGTATTCCAGTGTCGACACTGCTTCTTGATGTTGATCGGGGCGGAGTCTGCACAACATGGTCGCATCCTGTATCCCAGACGCGTGATCTCGAAAAAACCCAGAATAAACAGGGCAAAAGAGAAGGCTGCATAACCATGACGCATAAATTCCTTCCGATCGTGCTCGGCGCGGCGCTTGGCTTGACCGCCACCGCCGCTTCCGCTGCGACGCTCGATGACGTGAAGGCCAAGGGCTTCCTGCAGTGCGGCTCGAACACCGGTCTTGCCGGTTTCGCCGCTCCGGACGACAAGGGCGAGTGGAACGGCCTCGACGTCGACACGTGCCGCGCCATCGCTGCGGCGATCTTCGACGATCCGAACGCGGTCAAGTTCACGCCGCTGACGGCCAAGGAGCGCTTCACGGCGCTGCAGACCGGCGAAGTCGACGTTCTGGTGCGCAACACGACCTGGACGATGAGCCGCGACACGACGCTCGGCCTCAACTTCACGGGTGTGAACTACTATGACGGCCAGGGCTTCATGGTCCGCAAGTCGCTCGACGTTTCCTCGGCGCTCGAGCTGTCCGGCGCCTCGGTCTGCGTGCAGACCGGCACCACCACCGAGCTGAACCTGACGGACTACTTCAAGGCCAACGGGATGGACTACAACCCGGTGGTGTTCGAGAAGCTCGAGGAGGTCAACGCCGCCTACGACGCCAATCGTTGCGACGTCTACACGACCGACGCCTCGGGCCTCTACTCGATCCGCCTGCAGCTCACCAACCCGGGCGACCACATCGTGCTTCCGGAGATCATCTCCAAGGAGCCGCTCGGGCCGGCAGTGCGCCAGGGCGACGACCAGTGGTTCAACCTCGTGAAGTGGGTCCACAACGCGATGCTCAATGCTGAGGAGCTCGGTGTCACCTCGGCCAATGTCGAGGAGATGAAGGGTTCCGAAAACCCGAACATCCGTCGTCTGCTCGGTGTCGAAGGCCAGTTCGGCGAGGCCATCGGCCTCAGCAACGACTGGGCCGCGCGCATCATCAAGCATGTTGGCAACTACGGCGAAGCATTCGACCGCAATGTCGGTCCGGATACTCCGCTTGGCATCGCCCGCGGCGTGAACGCGCTGTGGTCGAAGGGTGGCCTGCAGTACGCACCGCCGATCCGCTGATCCGCGAGAACTGACCGGCCCGGCGCATGA
>NZ_JASHIK010000017.1 GCF_030733745.1 Stappia sp. MMSF_3263
CCCCCCCCCCCCCCCCCCCCGCTTCCTGCCCTTTCTCAGGCAGGTAAACCTGCACAGGGACCACGCGCGTGCTCGGCTACACGATCAAACGACTGCTGCAGATGATCTTCGTCCTGTGGATCGTCTCGATCATCGTCTTCCTGATGATGAGCTTCACCGGCGATCCCGTCTTCATGGTGATCCCTATCGATTCCACGGATGCGGAGATCGAACAGGCGCGCCGCATTCTCGGCCTCGACCGCTCGCTCCCCGAGCAGTACCTGATCTTCCTCGAAGGTCTGCTGCGCGGCGATTTCGGCCGTTCCTACGTCTACCGCCAGCCGGCGCTCGACCTGATCCTGGAGCGCCTCCCGGCGACGCTGGAGATCGTCGTCGTGGCGATGGCGATCGCCGCGACGGTGGCGATCCCGCTCGGCGTCTATGCCGGCGCCAATCCGAACCGGCCGGAAAGCCGGGCGATCATGTCCGGCTCGCTTCTGGGCATTTCCCTGCCGAGCTTCTGGGTCGGGATGATGCTGATCTTCATCTTCGCGGTGAACTGGCGCGTCTTCCCCTCTTCCGGACGCGGCGACACCGTCGAGTTTCTCGGCCTCAAGACCTCGCTGCTGACCGCCGATGGCTGGCATCACATCCTGCTGCCCTCGATCACCCTGTCGCTCGGCACGATGGCGATCCTTTTGCGTATCACCCGCGCCGGGATGATGGAGGTGACCCGGCAGGATTTCATGAAATTCGCTCGTGCCAAGGGTGTCTCGCGGCGCGGCGTGCTCTACGGACACGGGCTGCGCAACGCCCTCATTCCCGTCGTCACGATCTTCGGCCTGCAGCTTGGCGACCTGATCGCCTTCGCCACGATCACCGAGACGATCTTCGCCTGGCCCGGCCTCGGCAAGCTGCTGATTGATTCCATTTACCGCGCCGACCGGCCGGTCATCGTGGTCTACCTGATGCTCGTCGCCTTCATCTTCGTGGTGATCAACTTCCTGGTCGACATGGTCTACACGTGGATCGACCCGCGCATTACGGTGAAATAAGATGAGCGCGACCTTCCTTTCTTCCGAATTCTTCCACAATTACAAGCGCAACCTGTCGGCGATCGCCGGCAGTGCGATCCTGCTCGCTTTTACCGTCATTGTCCTGGCCGGACCGCTGTTCGTTGCCCAGAACCCCTATGACGTCGCCCAGCTTGACCTGCTCGACAGCTACAAGCCCCCGGTGTGGCTGGAGGGGGGCGATGCCCGCTTCCTGCTCGGCACCGACGGCCAGGGGCGCGGCGTTCTCGCCGGCATCCTTTACGGTACCCGCGTCTCCGTGATGATCGGCGTCAGCGCGATGGTGATGTCCTGCCTCGTGGGGACGACGCTGGGGCTGCTCGCCGGCTTCTATGGCGGCCGGCTCGACGCGGCGATCATGCGCATCGCCGACATCCAGCTCTCCTTCCCCTCCATGCTCATCGCACTTTTCCTGATGTCCGCCTTCGGCACGGGCATCGACAAGGTGCTGATCGCGCTGACCGCGGTCGGCTGGGTCGTCTACGCAAGGACGGTGCGTGGCTCGACACTGTCCGAGGTGCAAAAGGAATACGTCCAGGCGGCGCGGGTGGCGGGCTTGCGCGACGGCAAGATCATTCGCCGCCACGTGCTGCCCAACGTTCTGACGCCGCTGATTGTCGTGGCGACCGTGCAGGTGGGCTCCTTCATCCTGATCGAGGCAAGCCTGTCCTTCCTCGGCGTTGGCGTGCCGATCACCGAACCCTCGCTCGGGCTTCTGATCAAGAACGGCTTCGACGTGCTGTTCTCCGGCCTTTGGTGGACCTCCGTCTTTCCCGGCCTGTTCATCATGGCGCTGGTTTTCGGCATCAACCTGTTCGGCGACTTCCTGCGCGATGAACTCAACCCGAGGCTGAAGTGATGGCGAACGACATGACAGTGGCCGACGCGCTGCTCAGCGTCGAGGACCTGCGAACCTGGTTCCACACATTCTCCGGCACGGTGAAGGCCGTGAACGGCGTCAGCTTCTCGTTGAAACCGGGCGAGATCATGGGGCTCGTCGGGGAAAGCGGCGGCGGCAAATCCGTCGTCGGCTTCTCGATCCTCGGCCTTATCGACCCGCCGGGACGCATCGAGGGCGGCCGCATCCTGTTCAATGGAGAGGACCTCGTCACGGCCGGCGAGCCGCGCCTGCGCCAGATACGGGGCCGCGACATCGCCATGGTCTTCCAGGACCCGATGACCTCGCTCAACCCGCTGCGGACGGTTGGCGAGCAAATGGACGAGATGCTGCGCCTGCACACGGAGCTGGACGCCCGCGCCCGCCGCGAGCGCTGCATCCGCATGCTGGAGGACGTCGGCATCTCGCGAGCGGCCGAGCGACTCGCCTCCTACCCGCACCAGTTTTCCGGCGGCATGCGCCAGCGCGTCGTCATTGCCATCGCCATGCTGGCGGAACCGAAACTGGTGATCGCCGACGAGCCGACGACAGCGCTCGACGTCACCATCCAGGCCCAGATCCTCAAGCTCATGCGGCATCAGATCCGCGAACACGGAGCCTCGATGGTGCTGGTCACGCACGACCTCGCCGTCGTCTCGGAAATGGCCGACCACATCACCGTTCTTTACTGCGGCAAGGTGGTCGAACGCGGACCGACGGACGATGTCATCCGCCGACCGGCGCATCCCTACACGCGCGGACTGATCGACAGCATCCCGAACCCGGAGCACCGCACCGCGCGGCTCAGCCAGATTCCCGGCGCGGTGCCGGACATCCGCAAGCTGCCGAAGGGCTGCACCTTCCGCGAGCGCTGCCCGCGCGCCGCCGCCATATGTGCCCAGAGCGAACCCGCCCTCACACTTGCCGGCGAGCGGGCCTTTGCCTGCCACTTCCCGCTGCAGGAAGGAGAGATCCGATGACCGCGATGCTGCAGGTGGACGACCTGCGCCAGGAGTTCCGCATCGGCGGATCGATGCTCGACCGGATGCGTTTCACCGACGGCCGGCTGCGATTCCCCGACCGGCGCGTCCAGGCGGTGAACGGGGTGTCCTTCGCCATCGAGCGCGGCGAGGTTCTGGCCCTTGTCGGCGAGAGCGGTTGCGGCAAGTCGACCGTCGCCAAGACCATTGCCCGCATCTATAGGCCGAGCGGCGGGTCGATTCGCATCGACGGAGAAGACATCTCCCGCCATGGCGTGCGCGAGATGCTGCCGGTGCGCGCCAAGATGCAGATGATCTTCCAGGATCCCTTCGCCTCTTTGAACCCGCGCCAGCGGGTACGCGACATTGTCGCGGAACCGCTGCTGGAGCAGACCAAGGGTCGTGCCGCGCGCAGGGAGGTCGCGGACAAGACGCTGGCGCTGCTCGCCCGTGTCGGGCTCAACACGGAACATGCCGGACGCTATCCGCACCAGTTCTCCGGCGGCCAGCGCCAGCGGATCGGCATCGCCCGCGCCCTGTCCGTGAACCCGGGGCTGATCATCGCCGACGAGCCGGTCTCCGCCCTCGACGTCTCGATCCAGGCCCAGATCCTCAACCTGATGATGGACCTGCGGGACGAGTTCGGCCTCGCCTATCTCTTCATCAGCCACGACCTCGCCGTGGTGCATCACATCGCCGACCGGATCGGCGTCATGTATCTTGGCTTTCTCGTCGAGACCGCGCCACGCGACCGGCTCTTCTCGGCTCCGCGCCATCCCTATACGCGCGCGCTGCTGTCCGCCGCGCCCTCCATCGAGAAGACCCGCCCGCGCGAGGAAATCGAACTGTCCGGCGAGGTTCCCTCCGCCCTCGACCTCCCTTCCGGCTGCTGTTTCCGCACCCGCTGCCCGCTCGCCTTCGAGCGCTGCAAGGTGGAGCGACCGACCCTGCGAGACACCGGCGGCGGCCAGCAGGTCGCCTGCCACCTTGTCGACGAACCGGAGCGCGATATCCAATGACCTCCGACCTGTCCGGCGTGGCGACCATCGCCCTGCCCCGCCTGCCGCTTGGCGATCCGCATGACTGCACCGATGCCAATGACGAGTTGAGCCTCTATCTCGCCTTCTACGACACGCTGGTGAAGCGCCGGAACGGGCATTACGTCCCGCATCTGGCGCGCTCCTGGCGCGTTGGCGAGGATGCGCGGAGCTGGACCTTCGAGCTGCGCCCCGGCATCCGTTTCCACGACGGCGCGACCTGCGACGCGGCAGCCGTTGCCGCCTCGCTGCGGCGCATGGCGCGCGAGGACAAAGGCTATACACTCGGTTCGCCAGCGGTCTGGCGGCAATATCTCGGCGATGCCGAGATCGACGCAGACGGGCTGACGCTGCGCATCCACCTCGGCGCACCGGTCGCCGACCTGCTGGACGTACTGGTCCAGGGCTTCATCGTCGCACCGTCGATCTTCGAACGGCTGGACAGCGGCGAGCGCGCGCTTGCCTGCGGCACCGGTCCGTATATCGCGGAAACCTTCGCCACCGGTCTGGTCGGCGCTCGGCGCAATCCCGACTGGTTCGCGGGACAGCCCGCCAATGCGGGTCTGCGCTTCGTGCTCGAACCGGATACCGGCACCCGGCTGGCGATGCTGCTGGACGGGAGGGCGCAGCTTGCCAACACCCTCGATCCGACAGCAGACGGCCCATCCTGCATCGACGGAGTGACATTGCACCGGTTCGCCGCGCCGGTCGCCATCATCTACCTGCTCAACGCTGCCAAGGGCCCGCTCGCCGATGCGCGCGTGCGTCTTGCCTTATCGCTGGCCGTCGACCGCGAGGCACTGATCGGGGCGGTTCTTCCGGGCGCCGCCGACCCGTTGCAGGGCTTCGTCAGTCCAAGGCATTTCGGTGCGGGAACACGACCAGCCGATGGCCCGGACCTTGCCCGCGCGAAAACCCTTCTCGCGGAGGCCGGCCACGGCAACGGCCTCACGCTTGGCCTCGACTGCCCGACACGCCTGCCGGACGAAGCGGAGCGCCTGACGGCGGCGCTCGGGGCGCAGCTTGCGCGTATCGGCATCCGTTTCGACGTACACCTCCACCCGGACCGCGAGGCCTATGCGCACATGGTCCGGCGCAAGGAGATCCGCGATCTCTGCGTCTTCGATTCCAGCCCGATGTCCACCTTCAGGGTGCTTCATGAAAAGATCGATTCCCGTATCGCCGGCGCGTGGTGGCAGGGCTATCGCAACCAGGTCGTGGAAGAGTTGATCGACATCGGCCGGGGCGCGACAGACGATGCGGCGCGCGCCTGCCGGTATCGTGCCGCCTACGAGGAATTGCAGCGCGATCCTCCCTGGCTCACCCTTTACAATCCCCATCGCGTCATCGGGCTGGCCGGGGATCATCCGGACTTCACCCTTCCCGACGACGGCGTCATCGACGTCGCCGACCTGCCCCTGCTTGCCCGGCAGGCCGCCATCTGAGGGATGATCATGACCAAGACACAAGCGGACCTCATCCTCTCCGGCGGCACGGTCATCCCGGTCGACGCCGGTCGGAGGATCATCGAGAACGGCGCGGTCGCCATCGCCGGAGGACGCATTCTCGCCGTCGGAACGGCGGCCGGGATCGAAGCCGCATTTGCGGCCACACGCAGGATCGACACGCGTGGCAAGGCGGTCATTCCGGGTCTTGTCGACGTCCATGCCCATGCCGGGCACGGTTTGATCAAGACCATGGGAATGGACCGGCCGGACCGCTGGGAAGCGATCTGCGGCGAGGTCTACACCACCGGATCGACACCGGACTTCTGGTATGCGGAAGCCAGGCTGGCGGCACTGGAGCGGTTGCGTTTCGGCGTGACCACCGGCGTCTCGCTGCTTGGCGGCGGCGACACGATCATGCGCACGGACGATCCCGCCTACGGTTCAGCGCATGCCAGTGGAGTCCAGGAGGTCGGCACCCGCTCGGTGATCGCGGTCGGCCCGACCCGCGCGCCGCATCCCCTGACCTATGCCAATGGAGGCAAGGACCCTCGCCCCGTCTCCTTCGAAACGCAGCTTGCCACCTCGGCCGAGCTTCTCAGGCGCTGGCATGGGGCAGCGGGCGGGCGCATCCGCGTTGCCCTCCTCTATCCCGTGCTGCGCGACGAACATGAGCGCGACATGTCGCCGGCCGACTACGAGGAAGCGAAGCGCCAGGCGTGCATGACCCGCGCACTGTCGCGGGAAACGGGCGTCCTGTTCACCCAGGACGGTCACAGGGGCGGATCGGTGCTGCGCGCCGAGAAGATGGGGCTGCTGGGACCCGATGCCCTGCTCTCGCATGCGGTCGATCTTTCCGAAGAAGAAATCCGCATCTGCGCGCGCACGCGAACGCGCATTGCCCATAATCCGTCGGCCATAGCCTCGGTCTTCGGGCGCTGCCCGGCCATCGAATTGATGGAGGCCGGGGTCACGGTCGGGCTCGGCTCGGACGCAACCGCGCCCGACAGATCCTCCGACATGTTCCGCCACATGCAGCACGCGATGCACTATCACCGCCGTCACTTCCGTGACGCCGATGTCCTGCCACCGGGCAAGGTGCTGGAGATGGCGACAATCGATGCCGCCGTCGCCCTTGGCATGGATCACGAAATCGGCTCCCTGGAACAGGGCAAGCGCGCCGACGTCGTCATCGTCGACATGAACCGGCCGCATCTGGCACCGCCCAACATGACGGCGCACCGATTGGTCTGCTTCGCCAACGGCAACGATGTCGAGACCGTGATCGTCGACGGCGAGATCTGCCTCGAAAACGGTCGGGCGACACGCGTCGCGGAGACCGAGATCCTGGAGCAGGCCGGTCGTGAGGCGGAGGCGATGATCGAGCGGATCGGCGGGCGCGACGACCTCGCCGTGCCGGCGCATTTCTGGGGCAACCCGCGCGGCCGCACCGCCATCCCGCATCCACCGGAGGCCGGCAAATGACCCTTCACATCCTCAACCCGAATTCCTCGCGCCTTGTCACCGACGGCATCGACGCCGCCGTCGCCCCCATGCGCGCCGTCTCGCCGGTCGAGATCCGCTGCCACCTGCTGCCCGAAGGACCGGCTGGCATCGAGACGCAGGCTCATGTCGATGGCGTCGTCCAGCCATTGCTCGCGCAGGCCGCCGCACTGGAGGCGACGGCTTCGGCGTTCGTCATCGCCTGTTTCTCCGACCCCGGCCTTGCCGCCCTGCGCGAGCAGAGCGCCCGTCCCGTTCTGGGCATCGGCGAAAGCGCCTATCTCACCGCGCTGACGATGGGACAGCGCTTCGGCATCGTCTCGATCAAGCGCGGTTCCGTCGCCCGCCACATCCGCACGCTCGGTGCCATGGGCCTGCTCGACCGCCTTGCCGCCGACCGGCCGCTGGAACTCGGCGTTGCCGAGCTCGCCGAACAGGACCGCACCCGAACGAGGCTGGAGGAGGTGGGCGCGCATCTGCGCGATGCCGACGGCGCCGACGTCCTGGTGCTCGGCTGTGCCGGCATGGCGGGTTACCGCGCGGCCCTTCAATCCACACTGGGCATTCCGGTGATCGATCCATGCCAGGCCGCAACGGCCATGGCGCTGGGACGCATCGCGCTCGCCCGCTGCACATGACACGGAACGGAAAGGACAACATGACCCGATTGAGCGAAGCGGCGCGGGGCGTCTACGTCATCGCGATCACCCCCTTCACGGACAACGGTGCCCTCGATCTCGAAGGCTGCGACCGGATGGTCGATTTCTATCTGGAGGCAGGCGCCACCGGGCTGACGGTCCTCGGCATGATGGGCGAAGCGCCCAAGCTGACGAGCGAGGAGTCCGGGATTGTCGTCAACCGCATCCTCAAGCGCGTTGCCGGGCGCGTGCCGGTCGTTGTCGGCGTGTCCTCCCCGGGCTTTGCCCAGATGCGGGCGCTGACCTTGCAGGTCATGGAGGATGGCGCGGCCGGCGTCATGATCGCACCGCCGGGTTCCCTGCGCACCGACGACCAGATCGTCGCCTATTACGGTCAGGCGGCCGAGGCGATCGGCGACGTGCCCTTCGTGCTGCAGGACTTCCCGCTCGCCACCGGGGTGCAGATGTCGGTGCCGGTGATCTCGCGCATTGTGGCTGACAACCCGACCTGCGTCTGCCTCAAGCACGAGGACTGGCCCGGGCTTGCGAAGATCACCGCGCTGCGCAAGGCCGGCACGCTCGACCGGCGGATCTCGATCCTGTGCGGCAACGGCGGCGTCTTCCTGCCCGAGGAGATGGACCGAGGCGCCGACGGAGCGATGACCGGCTTCGCCTATCCCGAAATGATGGTCCATGTCGTGGATGGACATGCCCGTGGCGACATGGAACGGGCCCGTGACCTGTTCGATGCCTACCTGCCGCTTGCCCGCTTCGAGCAGCAGCCGGGTCTCGGCCTCGCCATTCGCAAATACACTCTCTACAAGCGGGGCATCATCGATGCTCCGGCGCTGCGCAAGCCCGGAGCTGCCCTCGATCCGCTGACACGGGCCGAGGTCGACATGCTGATCGCCCGTCTCGAAAAGCGTCTGAAGGAGTTGAACTGATGGATCTCGGACTGAAGGGCAAGCGCGCCCTCGTGCTTGGAGCAAGCCGTGGCCTTGGCCGCGCGATCGCGGAAACGCTGGCGCGGGAAGGCGCAATCGTCATCGCGGCGGCCCGCAACGACGCGGCCATCGCCGAATGGGCAGCCGCCCTGCCCGGCACCGACGTCACGCCGCTCAGGATCGACCTTGCGGATATCGCCAGCGTCGATGCCGCAGCCGACCGGCTCCTTGCCGACGGCGGTGTCGACATCCTGATCAACAATGCCGGCGGACCGGCTCCGGGCACCGCGCTGGGCTCGCCGCGCGAGGGCTGGATAGGCAATTTCGAGGCGATGGCGGCAAGCCTCTTCCACCTCTCCTCGCGCCTGGTGCCGCCGATGCGCGAGCGCGGCTGGGGCCGGGTGATCACCATCGGCTCCTCCGGCGTCGAGCAGCCGATCCCCAACCTTGCCATGTCGAACGGCATCCGCGCCGCGGTGCTGGCCTGGTCGAAGACGCTGGCGAGCGAGGTCGCCGCCGACGGCGTCACGGTCAACATGGTGGTGCCGGGCCGCATCCACACCGCGCGTGTCGATGAGCTCGATGCCGCGGCCGCCAAGCGCACCGGCAAGAGCGTCGAGGAGATCGCGAAGGCATCGGCCGCCTCGATTCCGGCCGCACGCTACGGCCGGCCCCAGGAATTCGCAGACATGGTCGCCTTCCTGGCGTCGGAACGCGCCTCATATGTCACCGGCAGCCGCGTGCGTGTCGACGGCGGCGCCATCCGAAGCCTCTGACACGGGGCCGGCGCGCGGGGACGGGTCTCCCGCCTTCCGACACCTCCGGCAGGGCAGAAGATCCGGGACCGCCACGCGGTCCCGGATCGCTTCATTGCGCGTGCGGAGTTTCGACAATCTCGTGCAATTCTTCGACAATAGCCACGCGAGATTGTCGAGGTTGCGCTATCCGAAAAGCGCGCTCCGGCCGCGCGCGAGATAGCTGCCCTTGCCCTTCGCCGCAACCAGCTTCCCGTGCTCCACGGCCACCTCGCCGCGCAACAGAACCGTTACGGGCCAACCGGTTACAGCCATTCCCTCATAGGGGGTATAGTCGGCGCCGTGAGCCAGGTCCTCATTGCGGATCGTCCGGGCGCTTGCCGGATCCCACAGCGCAAGGTCGGCGTCGGAGCCGATGGCGATCGTCCCCTTTTTCGGATAGAGGCCGTAAAGCTTCGCATGGTTCGTCGCGGTCAGCGCGACGAAGCGGTTGATGTCGATGCGCCCCTTGGCAACCCCTTCCGAATACAGGATCGGCAGCCGGGTGCCGACACCGGGAATGCCGTTCGGGATCCACCGGAACGAGGCCTTGCCCTTTTCGCTCTTCTTGCCGGCCGGATCGTCGAAGCGGAACGGGCAATGGTCGGAGGAGTAAAGGTCGAAGACGCCGGTTTCCAATCCCTGCCAGCAAGCCTCCTGGCTCGGCTTGTCGCGCGGCGGCGGAGAACAGACATACTTCGCGCCTTCGAAATCCTCCGACTTCAGGTCCTCCGCGGTCAGCACCAGATATTGCGGGCAGGTCTCGCCGGCGATCTTCTGGCCGCGCAGCCGGGCCCGGCCGATCTCCTCCATCGCCTCGCGGTTGGAGACATGGACGATGACCACCGGCGTATCCACGATCTCGGCCAGCGACAGGGCCCGATGCGTCGCCTCCCGCTCGGCCGCCACCGGCCGGCTGGTCGCGTGATGGTAGGGCGCGATGTCCCCGTCCGCCTCGCGCCGTCCGATCAGGTAGCGGATCGCGTCCTCGTTCTCGCAATGAACGAGGACGACCTGCTGTGCCCGACGGGCGGCATCGAGGGTCGCCAGGATCTCGTCGTCGCGCAGCCGCAGTCCCTCGTAGGTCATGAAGACCTTGATCGAGGTATAGCCCTCCTCGGCCAGCGCGGGCATCTCCTGGCCAAGCACCGTCGGGGTCGGATCCGAGACGATCAGGTGGAAGCTTACATCGGTGTAGCAATTTCCGTCCGCCAGCGCGTGATAGGCCTTCAGCGCCGCGCGCAGGCCGACGCCCTTTTCCTGCAGGCAGAACGGCATCACCGTCGTATTGCCCCCGAGCAGGGCCGAGCGCGTGGCGCTCTCGAAATCGTCGGCCATGACGATCCCCTCGCCCGAGGGCTGGGCGATATGGACGTGGCTGTCTATCCCCCCGGGCAGCACGAGAAGCCCGCGTGCGTCGACCTCGCGATGCCCGGCGGCAAAGTCCTTGCCAAGAGCGACGATGCGGCCGTCGCGAATGCCGATGTCGGCGGCGAAGGTGTCGGCGGCCGTCACCACCGTGCCGCCGCGCACCACGGTGTCGAAGATCGCGCCGCTCACGCTCATGCCCCTCTCGCCGAACGCTGTGCCGCCTTCCGGCCGTCGATCACCCTGTCGAGCGCCGCCGTCAGCCGGTCGACTTCCTCAAGCGTGTTGTAGTGGACCATCGAAACCCGCAGCACTCCGCCGGTCTCGGCAAGCCCGAGGTATTCCACCAGGCGGCGCGAGTGGAAGTCGCCGTGGCGGATGGCGATATGCTCGGGATCGATCGCCAGCGACAGGTCTCCCGGAGCCCAGCCGTCGACGGTAAAGGAGATCGTGGGAATGCGCGTCGCACCGCCATCGTTCTGTGCCGCTCCCACGACATGCACGTCGCCCCGGCCCTTCGCCCAGCCGAGCAACCGGTCGACAAGCGTGTTTTCCTGGGCTGTGATCGCTGCAAACGCGGCCTCGACGCACCGGCGCGGCGATGCACCTTCCCCGGCGCCGCTGCGGCGACCGAGTTCCTGAAGGTATTCGACAATTCCGGTGAGCGAATAGGCAAGCTCGTAGCACGGGTTGCCCGCCTCCAGCTTTCCCGGAACGCGGTCCCGGCCGTAGAAGTAGTGGTAGAGGGTGTCCAGTTCCAGCAGGTGGTCGTACCGCCCGTACATCATCGCCAGATGCGGCCCGTAGGTCTTGTACAGGCTGAAGATGTAGTAGTCGGCGCCGAAGGCGCGCACATCCACCGCCCGGTGCGGGGCGTAGGCGACCGCGTCGACACAGATGCGGGCACCGCGCGCATGCACGAAATCGGCGATTTCGCGCACCGGATTGATCTCGCCGAGAATGTTCGACACGTGATGCACGCAGACAAGCCGCGTGCGCTCGCTCATCAAGGGCTCGAGATCGGCAAGCCGCAGCTTCAGGCTGCCCAGATCGAGCGGCCAGATCTTCACGACGATGCCGAATTCACGCAACCGCTCCCAGGGGCCGATGTTGGATTCGTGATCGGCGACCGTCACGACGATCTCGTCGCCTGGCGCCAGCTGGCTGCGCATGGCGTTCGCCAGGTTCTGGGTGAGCACGGTCGTCGAATGGCCGAAGACGATCTCCTCCGCCCGCTCGGCATTGACGAGCAGGCGGCCGGCCTCGCGAGACGCCAGCAGTGCCTCGGCCGCCTTTTGCGACACCTCGTAACTGCCGCCGATCTGGACATTGCGCTCATAGAGGAAGGCGTTGATGCGTTCGACCGCGCCTTTCAGGATCTGCGATCCGCCGGCATTGTCGAAAAACACCCAGCCGTTGTTCAGGCCGGGAAACTGGGCACGGACGAACTCCATGTCCAAGGGGGCATTGGTCAGCATGTCAGGCTCCGGACGGTCTTTGCGTCGTCATCAGTGATTGAGCACGGCACTCAGGAAGTCGCGGGTGCGCGGCTCCCGGGGCGCGTCGAAGATTTCGGCGGGCGTTCCGGTCTCCACGATCCGCCCTCCGTTCATGAAGATCACCCGGTCGGCGACCTGGCGGGCAAAGCCCATCTCGTGGGTGACGATCACCATCGTCACGCCGGTGCCGGCAAGCGCGCGCATGACGTCGAGCACCTCGCCGACCATCTCCGGATCGAGGGCCGATGTCGGCTCGTCGAAGAGCAGGACGCGCGGCTCCATCGCCAGCGCCCGGGCAATCGCGACCCGCTGCTGCTGCCCGCCCGAAAGATGCCCCGGATACTTTTCGGCCTGCTCGGCGATACCGACGCGGGCCAGCAGTTCGCGCGCCTTTTCCTCGGCCCTCGCAGCGGTCATCTTCCTCACCCGCATCGGCGCCAGCATGATGTTGCGCAAGACGCTCATGTGCGGGAACAGGTTGAAGGACTGGAACACCATGCCGACCTCGGCACGCACCTGCGCCAGATGGCGGCCCGGTTCCACCGGAATGCCGTCAACCGTGATGATGCCGCCGGCGGAGTAGCTCTCCAGCAGGTTGATGCAGCGGATGAGGGTCGACTTGCCCGACCCCGACGGCCCGATGACGCAGACGACCTCGCCCTCGGCGATCTCCAGGTCGATCTCCGTCAAGGCCGCGAAGGCACCGTAATGCTTTGACAGATTGCTGATCTTTATGATGCCGGCCATCAGCGTGTCCCCTGTCCCATGCGCCGCTCGAACCGTGACACCAGCGCCACCAGCGGCCAGAGGAAGGCGAGATAGATCAGCGCCGCGCCGATCAGCGGGCTCGGATTGGCGGCAAGCGCCTGCGCCTGCGTCGCCTGCTTGAGCAGATCGGGCATGGCGACGACCGAGGCGAGCGCGGTGTCCTTCATGACATTGATGCAGTTGTTGGTGAGCGGCGGAATGACGATCTTCACCGCCTGCGGCAGGATCACGTCGACCATCATGTCGCGGTAACCGAGACCGAGCGCCCGCGAGGCCTCGAACTGTCCGGCGGGGATCGCCTCGATGCCGGCGCGGAAGATCTCGGCCGTGTAGGCGCCGGAGACAAGCGTCAGCGCGACCACGGCCGAAAGGAACGGCGACAGGCGGATGCCGACGAAGGGCAGCGCGTAATAGACGACGATCAGCAGGACCAGCAGCGGGATCGAGCGGAAGATGTCGATATAGAGCCGCGCCAGCAGGACGACCGGCCGAGGGCCGTAGAGGCGCACGAGGCAGAGAAACAGGCCGAGTGCAAGGCCGGCGACGATGCTGGTCGCCCCGATCTGGATCGTCACCGCAAGCCCCGCGAGGAGCAGCGGGAAGGTGCGGATCAGGATCGGCACATTGAAAAAGGTGTCTAGGAGGTCCATGGGCTTCCCGGAACTGCAAGGGCCTTGGTGGGGCGATACGGGCCGGCCGGAGGGGCCGGAACGACAGGGTCCGGCGGGCGGCGGCCGAAGCCGCGCCCACCGGCCTTTTCCGGGATCAGTCCAGCTTCGGCATGTCCAGGACCTTGACGGTCGAGGTCGTGTCCTCCGGCGTCGCGCCGAACCACTTCTCGTGAAGGGAGGCGATGACACCCTCCTTCTTGAGGGCCGTCAGCACGTCGTTGACCTCGCCCGCCAGCGGCGCGTCCTTGGCGAACATCATCGAGTATTTCTCGCCGGTCTCGATACGCTCGACGACCGCCAGGTTTGGCTTGTCCTTGGTGTAGTAGAGCAGCGCCGGGATATCGCTGACATAGCCGTCGATCCGGCCGGCGGCCAGATCGAGCATCGCCGGTGCCAGCCCCTCGTAGCGGCGGATCTCGGCGAAGCCCTTGGCATCGGTGTTGGCGGTGGCCCACATGTCGCCGGTGGAGCCGGTGTCGACGCCAATCACCTTGCCCTTCATGTCATCGGTCGACTTGAGGCCGCTGGCCGCCGTCACGGTCAGCGACTGGTCGCTGTCATAGTAGGGCTGGGCGAAGGTCACCGATTCCAGGCGCTTCTGCGTGATGGTGATCGACGACACCGCGATGTCGATGCGGCCCGACTGGACAGCGGAGAACAGGCCGTTGAACGGAATGTTCTCGAAGGCAACGGTCTTGCCGAGACGGCTCGCGACCTCGGTGACGAGATCGATCTCGAAACCGACGGTCTTGCCGCTCTCGTCCTGGAACTCCCAGGGCACGTTGCCGATATTCGCGCCGACAGTGAGGTCGGCGGCCAACGAGGAAGCGGCGGGAGCGGCGATGGCGAAAAGGCCGGCGAAAACGGCGGATTTCATGAGCGTGCGGAACTGCATGATTGGTCCTCTGGTGCGATTTTTCTTTATTTGGTCTAACTGGTCTGACCAGTTAGACCAAATAACCCCTATGCAGCGACGGATGCAAGGTGGAAAGTTGCGTTTCACGGGACCCGCTTTGGTCGGGCAGTTCAAAAAACCGTCGCCGAGAGGGCGACAAAAAGGGCGAAAAGAGCGGAATGTTCACCCGGACACCGGTGCCGCAAAGCGTGGCCAGAAAACTCCAGACGATGATTCTGGACGGCGAACTGAAAGCTGGAGAGAAGATCCCCTCGCAGCGCGAACTGTCGGAGCGTTTCGGGATCAGCCGCGCGTCCTTGCGCGAGGCGTTGCTCACGCTGGAGACCGTCGGCCTGGTCAAGACCGAGGCGGGGCGCGGCACGTTCGTCGTCGGCACCTCCCCCTCCTCCTCCAAGACGATGGCCGAGTGGCGCTACTCGCAGGACTACTCGCTGCGTGAGGTATTCGAGACCCGCTTCATGCTGGAGAGCGAGATCGCCGCGCGGGCGGCCGGACGGCTGGGCCGGGAGGATCTCGACCTTCTGGCCAGGCTGACGGACGACATGGAGCGCTCCTGGGCGGGACGCGACTATCTCGCCAACGTGGAAGCGGACCTGCATTTTCACGAGATCATCGCGCGGGGATGCGCCAACCGGATGCTTGGCGAGCTCTACGGCCGGGTCCGCGAGCAACTGACCGAGACCCAGCGGCAGCCGATCCCGATCACCGACCCGGTGCGCATGCAGGCCTCCGTCGGTGAACACCGCCGCCTGGTCGCCGCGCTGGAACGCGGCGATGCCGAGGCCGCCCGAAAGGCGATGGCGGATCATGTCGCCAACACCGCCGCCTGCGCCGGCTATTCGGTCGGGCCCGCGCCTGCCTGAGCCGGGCGCTCACCTCAGGGCGAAAACCAGGATCGCGATGCCGGCAATCGCGTTCAGGGTCCAGTAGAGAGCAAGGATGCGCGCTTTCGACGAGCGCGGTCGGCGCATCTCAGTCATAGCGGAACCTCTCCGACAGGATCTGCGAAGGGGCGACGCCCAGATCGAGCAGCGCCTCCTCGACGGTTTCCATCATCGCCGGCGGCCCGCACAGGACATAGAGCCAGTCCCGGTGACGCGGCTCGGAGAAGAGCCGGCCGACAAGCGCGGCATCGATCATGCCGGTCTCCCCGTTCCAGTCCTCCGGCGGTTCGCTGACCACCTGCACCACTTCCGTGTGGTGGGCGCGGCGCATGCGGGCGAGATCCTCGGTGCAGGCGATTTGCGCCGCTGTCCTGTTGCCGTAGACCAGCCTTGTCGGCCGGGTGTCGCCATCGAGTTCCAGTTGCCGCAGCAGGCCGAGCATCGGGGCGATTCCCACACCGCCGGCGATGAAGGCGATGCCCAGCTCGCGGCGCCCGTCGATCGTCAGGTGGCCATGCGGACCGTCGACATGGGCGCGCGTGCCCGGCGGCACCTCGCCGATCATCCCGGTGGAATCGCCAAGCTCCTTGATGACGAAGCGCAGCAATGGTCCGTCACCGGGCGCGGAGGCGATCGAGAACGGGTTCTCCTTGAGCGAGAAGGCCTGTCCCGACAGGCCGATCCAGGCGAACTGGCCGGCCTTGTAGCGGAGCCCGTCATGACCGTCGGGCGCCAGCACCAGCTCCCAGGTGCGAGCCGCGAGACTGGCGACACGTTCCACACGCCACGGCCGCCGTGTCTTCAGCAGCGGTTTCACCGCATAGACATAGGCAAGTGACAGGATGCTGACCGCCAGCAACCCGCTCCACAGCCCCGCGAGCAGCGGGTCCTGGCTGTAACGGCCCGCATGCAGGGCATGAACCTGCACGAGAACGGCGATCGCGAGAGCGCCCAGGCCATGCACAAGCCGCCAGGTCTCATAGGTCCAGGAGATGCGGTCGCGCCCCATGGACAGCAACACGAAGGCAGGTAGCAGAATGAAGGCGAAGACACCTGCGACGAGGCCTTCCGCCTCGAAGGTCAGCGTCAGCTGGCGGCTCGGATCGTAGGGCAAGGGACGGGCGAAGGGCAGCGTGTAAAGAAAGGGATGGATGAGCGCGAGCGCCAGCGCGGTGCGGGCCAGAAGCTGGTGAAAGCGCATGGTGACGTCGAGGCCGACACGCCCGGAAATGCTCCGAAAGCGGCCAGACAGCACGAACTCCATGAGCAGGATCGCATAGGCGAGAAGACCGGCGGCGGACGCGATCTCGTCCATAACCGGACGAGGCGGCCGCAGGCTTGCCGCGGCCAGAGCCAGCGGCGCCACGGCAACCGCCAGGTAGAGCAGGATCAGCGCCGCGCCCGGCATGCCGTTCTCCCTTTGAGTGCCACCTCATCATAGGCGAGAGGCCCTGCCCGGCAATACCGCCAAACGCTGACAAGAATATTGCGCGCCCGCTCCCGCCCCCGCCTCCAGAGCGTCACAATCCGCATCATAAGGTGATCTGCTATTCTCGGCGGAGGACGTTGTGATGAAGGGTATTTTCCGGGTTCTTGCGATCCTTGCGGCGCTCCTGTCGGTGCAAGGCGCGGCGACCGCGCAGGATGTGCGTAGTGAGCGACTGCGATTTCCCGGCGGCGCGAACGGCATCGAGGTTCAGGGGCGGATCAGCGGCTATGAAACCGTCGACTATGTTCTTGGCGCAAGGGCCGGCCAGCGTATGAGCGTCACGCTCCAGAGCCGCAACCGCTTCGCCTATTTCAACGTGCTGGCGCCTGGCAGTGACAGCGCCCTCTTCGTCGGCTCCCGGGACGGCGAGCGCTTCGACGCGGCCCTGCCGGTCTCCGGCGACTACCGCATCCGCGTCTACCTGATGCGCAACGCGGCACGTCGCAACGAGCGTGCCCGCTACACGCTCTCCGCCTCCATCGCGGGCCGGCCCGCCGGCAGGCCCGAACGGCCCGGCCGCCCTGCCCCGGACTTCGCGGACGGACTGGCCGGCGGCCCCGACTTCTGGGAAGTGACCGGCGTTGGCGGACGCGACTATCTCAACGTCCGCACCGGTCCCGGCACCCGCAATCCGGTGATCGCGCGGCTCTCCGACGGCGAGGTGCTGCGCAATCTCGGCTGCCGCATGGTGAGCGGTCAGCGCTGGTGCAATGTCGAGCGCCCGCGCGGCGGCGACAATGGCTGGGTCGCCGGAGATTATCTGCGCGAGGCAAGCCGCCAGCCCGGCGCAGGTCGACCGGGCCGCCCTTCCCGCCCCGATCCGGCGCCGGATGCGCATGGCCCTGATTTCTGGGAGGTAACCGGCATCGGCGGGCGCGACTATCTCAATGTCCGCACCGGTCCTGGCACCCGCAATCCGGTGATCGCCCGGCTCTCCGACGGCGAGCTCCTGCGCAATCTCGGCTGCCGCATGGTGGACAGCCAGCGCTGGTGCAATGTCGAGCGCCCGCGCGGCGGCGACAATGGCTGGGTCGCCGGTGCCTTCCTGCGCGAGGCCGCCGCACAGCAGCAACCGGGCCGCCCCGAACGCCCGCGCCGGCCCCGTTTCGATCGCTGATCACCGCGGGCCTGGCCGGACAATCATCCGTGCCAGGCTTGCGGCACCTGCCGTCAGGCCAGTGCCGGCTGGCCGTCGAGAAGGGCGAGCAAATCCGGCAACCCGTCGATGACAAGGTCCGCGCCGAGTTCTTCCGCCGGCACGGTCGTGTAGCCGCCGCGCACAACGATGACGCGCATCCCGGCGGCGCGCGCCGAGGCCACGTCGGCGGAACTGTCGCCCACCATCACCGCGTCGTCGGCCGAGGCGCCGAGAGCCGCGGCCGCGTGCAACAGCATCTCCGGTTCCGGCTTGCGGGTGGCGCAGGTGTCCCCGCCGACCACGACCGCGACATGCGCGTCCATGCCGAAATGCAACAGGATTTCCCGCGAGAAGGCCTCGGGCTTGTTGGTGACGACCGCGAGTTTCAGGCCGGCACGAACGCTGTCCTCCAGCACGTCCATCGCACCTGGCAGAGGCACGGTCAGCCCGGTCAGGTTGTCCGCGTAGATGCCCATCATCCGCGCCGTCATCGCCGCATGCGCTTCCGCGTCGAGGCTGTGTCCGCGAGCGATGAAGACACGTTCGACCAGCTTCGGGATGCCGTGGCCGATCATGGCGCGCACCTCGTCGACGCCGAGCGGCTCGAAGCCTTCGCTTTCAAGCAGCAGGTTGGCGGCGCGCGCAATGTCCGGCACGCTGTCGACCAGCGTTCCGTCGAGATCGAAAAGCAGTGCCGAAACACCCGTCATCGCCTTGTCGCCGGTCTTTCGGCCTGTCTTTCCAGTCACGCTCACGCAACATCCTTCCTTCTGAACGAACGCCCTTCAGGGCGATCCGGACAGGCAGGGCATGGCGCTTGCGGCGCTGACCGCGAACAGGAACTCATGCCGCCCGGATTCCCGGGCGGACAATAAGGTGCTCGCCTGCGGGACACAATGTCAGCCGGAGACCCTGGCCCCGGCATAGGCGGCAAGCGCCTCGCGAACGCCGCCTCGCCAGATCGCCGCAAGCGCTTCGGCGAATGCAGCGGAAAACAACGGGTCGGCGGCAAGGTCGCCGAACACGCTGGCCATCTCGAGGAAGGCCTCCGGGCGGTCGCGGGCCGCCGTGGCGCGTCCGCGCAGTTCGTCCCGCCGTTCGTCGACGATCTCAATCGCCTCCCCCGCCTCGCCCGTTCCCGCGCAGTACCGGCACCACAAGGCTACCTCGAGCGCCAACCCGTCGATGGAAGCGCCCGCGCGAAGCCTGTCGCGCAGGGTAGGCAGGATGAATTTCGGCTGGCGGTTGGAGCCGTCGAGGCAGAGCCTTGGAACCGTGTCGCCGACTTCCGGGTTGGCAAAGCGTTCCTCGACGACCTGGAAATAGGCATCGAAGTCCACGCCCGGGATGGGAGCGAGCGTCGGGATCACCTCCCGGCGGGTGAGATGGCGCAGGAAGGCCGCCACATCGGGGTCCGACATCGCGTCGTGAACGAAGTGATGGCCGAGCAGCGCTCCGGGATAGGCGATCGCCGCATGTCCCCCGTTGAGAATGCGCAGCTTCATCAATTCGTGAGCGGCCACGTCGGAGACGAACTCGACACCGACCTCCTCCAGCCGCGGACGGCCGGCGGGAAAGTCATCCTCCATCACCCATTGCCGGAACGGCTCGCAGACGACCGGCGCCGTGTCATCGAGACGGAAGCGCTCGCGCAGCAGTTGCCGCTCGCGGTCCGACGTCGCCGGCGTGATGCAGTCGACCATGCTGTTGGGGAAAGCGACATTCGCGCCGATCCACTGTGCCAGGTCCGCATCGATCAGCCGCGCCAGCCCCAGCATCGTGGCCCGGGTGACGTGCCCGTTTTCCGGCAGATTGTCGCAGGACATCACAGTGAACGGCGCGGCGCCCACGGCATGACGGGCGCGCAGCGCAGCGATCAGGATGCCGAAAACGCTTTGCGGACGGTCAGGCTGCCCGGCATCGGCAACCATGTCCGGATGGTTGGCATCGAAACCGCCGGTCGTCGCATCGACATAGTAGCCGCCCTCCGTGATCGTCAGCGAGACGATGCGGATCTCGGGGCGTTTCAGCGTCGCGATGAGCGCGTCCGGGTCGACCTCTGCGAAATCGACCATCGCTCCCGTGACCCGCGCCGTCAGGCCGCCGGGATCGAGTTCGATGACGCTCGACAGCCAGTCCTGGCGGGCAAGCCGTTCGCGCATCGCCGCATCGCCCGGCCTGACGCCGGCACCGATCACGGCCCAATCGTGGTCGATCCCCTTGTTGAAGAGACGATCCAGATAGACGATCTGATGGGCCCGGTGGAAATTGCCGACGCCGATATGAACGATGCCGGGCGAGAGCGCGCCGCGCGCATAGGCGGGCCTTGCGACCTCGTCGCCCAGATCGGGCAGGCTTGAAAGGGACAGGCTGGTCGTCACGTTCGCCTCGGATTGATGCAGAGTCGGCCGCTGTCGGGGGAACGGACGGCCTCTCGCTTGGAAAGGAAGAGCAGGGACGCTCAGTTCATCCAGTTGCCGCCGTCGACATTGTAGGTCTGGGCCACCACGTAGGCGCTCTCCGGCCCGGCCAGGAAGACCGCCATGCCGGTCAGGTCCTCCGCCGTGCCCATCCGCCCATAGGGCACCGCCTCGCCGACGAGCCGCTTCTTCTCGCCTGGCGCCCTGCCCTCGTATCTGGCGAAGAGTGCGTCGACGCCCTCCCAGTGCTCGCCGTCGACGACGCCGGGCGCGATGGCGTTGACGTTGATGCCGTGGCGGATCAGGTCGAGCCCGGCCGACTGGGTCAGGCTGATGACGGCCGCCTTGCTGGCACAGTAGACCGCGACCAGGGGCTCACCCCGTCGCCCGGCCTGGCTGGCCATGTTGATGATCCGCCCGCCGCGTCCACGCGCGATCATCACTTTTGCCACCGCCTGCAACGTGAAGAGGCAGCCGGCGACATTGACGGAAAACAGCCGCTCGAAGCTGTCCCGCGTGATCTCGACGATCGGCGCGAGATCGAACAGGGCGGCATTGTTGACCAGGATGTCGATCCCCCCGAAGGCACGGTCGACCTCGCCCACAGCAGACCCGATGGAGGTCTGGTCGGTGACATCGAGGCGTATTGCCATCGCACCGCCGCCGATGGCGCCGGCGACCTCGCGCGCGCCCTCCAGATTGATATCGGCGACCGCGACCCTCGCGCCTTCGCGCGCATAGGCCTCGGCGAAGGCCCGGCCGATGCCGCGCGCCGCGCCGGTGACGAGCGCGCTCTTGCCCTCAAGCCGCTTCATCGCACCGCCAGTCCGTTCTCGTCGAAGCGATGCAGGTGCTCGGGCATTGGCGAGAGGCGCACCGCGTCGCCATGGCTGACACCGGCCTCGCCCTGGACGCGCACCGTCAACGGGTCGAGCCCTTCGACATGGACATGCAGGAACGTGTCGGAGCCCAGATGCTCGGCAACGCCGACCCGGCCGCTCCAGGCCCCGTCCTGCGCAAGCAGCAAGTGCTCCGGGCGGATGCCGATCGTGTGCGCACCGTGTTCCGCCGCCTTCTCGCCCGAGATGACGTTCATCTTCGGGGAACCGATGAACCCGGCGACGAAGAGGTTGCGCGGCGCCCGGTAGAGCTCCAGCGGCGAGCCGACCTGCTCGATGCGACCGGCCCTGAGAACCACGATCTTGTCGGCCATGGTCATCGCCTCGACCTGGTCGTGGGTGACGTAGATCATCGTCGTCTTCAGCGATTGGTGCAGCTCGGAGATCTCCAGCCGCATGTTGACGCGTAAGGCCGCGTCGAGATTGGAGAGCGGCTCGTCGAAGAGGAACGCGGACGGCTCGCGCACGATGGCGCGGCCGATGGCGACGCGCTGGCGCTGGCCGCCGGAAAGCTGCCCGGGTCGGCGGTCGAGATAGTCGGTGAGGTTCAGCGTCCTTGCGGCCGCGTTCACCCGCCGTTCCTGCTCGGCCGGGTCCATCTTGGCCATCTTCAGCGGGAAGGAGATGTTCTTGCGCACGCTCATATGCGGATAGAGCGCATAGGACTGGAACACCATGGCGAGGCCGCGTTTGGCCGGCGGCACGTCCGTCGCCGGTCTCCCGTCGATCTCGATGTGTCCGCCGGTGACATCCTCCAGCCCTGCGATCAGGCGCAGGAGCGTCGACTTTCCGCAGCCCGAGGGGCCGACGAAGACGACGAACTCGCCATCCTCGATGTCAAGGTCGAGCGCCGGGATGACTTCGACGTCGCCAAAGGTCTTGGTGACCTGCCTGAGAGAGATCTTGCCCATGTTCCGGGTCCTTACTTGACGGCGCCGAAGGTGAGACCGCGCACCAGCTGCTTCTGGCTGAACCAGCCGAGAATCAGGATCGGAGCGATGGCCAGCGTCGAGGCGGCGGAGAGCTTGGCGTAGAAGAGGCCTTCAGGGCTCGAGTAGCTGGCGATGAAGGCCGTCAAGGGAGCGGCCTTGGCCGCCGTCAGGTTGAGCGTCCAGAACGCCTCGTTCCAGGCGAGAATGACGTTCAAGAGCAAAGTCGAGGCAATGCCGGGCACCGCCATCGGGGTCAGCACGTAGACCACCTCGTCCCACAGCGAGGCGCCGTCCATGCGCGCCGCCTCGAGGATCTCGCCCGGGATCTCCTTGAAGTAGGTGAAGAGCATCCAGACGATGATCGGCAGGTTGATCAGGGTCAGCACCACCACAAGGCCGATGCGCGTGTCGAGCAGGCCGAAGTCGCGGAACATCAGGTAGATCGGGATCAGCACGCCGACCGGCGGCAGCATCTTGGTCGACAGCATCCACATCAGGATGTCCTTGGTGCGCTTCGCCGGAACGAAGGCCATCGACCAGGCCGCGGGAATGGCGATCAGCAGGCCAAGCAAGGTCGAGCCGAGCGAGATGATCACCGAGTTCATGAAATGCAACGGGTAGTTGGAGCGGGAGTTGACCTCGGCGTAATTCTCCAGCGTCCACTCGAAGGCGAGGAAGGACGGCGGCGAGGCGATGGCCTCGGCCTCGGTCTTGAAGCTGGTCAGGATCGTCCACAGGATCGGGAAGAAGATTGCCAGTCCGATCGCCCAGGCGATCAGGGTGACGACAAGCTGGCGGCGGCCGGAAACACGACGTGCCATGGGTCAGGCCTCCAGGTTCTTGCCGATCATCCGCATCAGGAAGATCGCGACGATGTTGGCGAGGATGACGGCGACGATGCCGCCCGCGGAGCCGCCGCCGACATCGAACTGGAGCAGAGACTGGGCGTAGACGAGATAGGTGATGTTGGTCGAGGCGTAGCCGGGGCCGCCATTGGTGGTCACCAGGATCTCGGCGAAGACAGACAGCAGGAAAATGGTCTGGATCAGGATCACCACGGTGATCGCCCGCGACATGTGCGGCAGCACGATGTGGACGAAGCGGCTGCCGAACTTGGCGCCGTCCATTTCGGAGGCCTCGAGCTGCTCCTGGTCCAGCGATTGCAGCGCCGTCAGCAGGATCAGCGTGGCGAAGGGCAGCCACTGCCAGGCGACGATGAGGATGATGGAGAAGAGCGGCGCGTGCGACAGGAAGTCGAACGGCTCAAGCCCCACCCCCTTGGCGAGATGCGCGAAGAGGCCGTTGACCGGGTTCATGAACATGTTCTTCCACACCAGCGCGGAGACCGTGGGCATGACGAAGAACGGCGCGATCACCAGGATGCGCACGATCCCCTGCCCCCACATCGGCTGGTCGAGCAGCAGCGCGAGCGCCGTGCCGCCGACAATGGTGATGACCAGCACGCCGCCGACCAGCAGCAGCGTGTTGGCCAGCGCCTCGAAGAAGGCCGGATCGGTGAGGAAGAACTCGTAATTGGCGAAGCCGACGAACTGTTCCATCCCCGGCATCAGCAGGTTGTAGCTGAGGAAGGAGAAATAGATCGTCATCGACAGCGGCACGATCATCCAGCCGAGCAGAAGCAGAACGGCAGGCGATAGCATGAGCCGCGCCGCGGCACGGGAATGAGCGGTTGCCATGGGTCGAACCCGTTCGGATCATCGGTTTTCGGGGATCCCGGGCCGGCCTGTCATGGCGGCCGGCCCGGTCGTCTGGTCGGCTTACTTGATGTAGCCGGCCCGCTTCATGGTGCGCTCCGTGGTCGCCTGCGCGTTCTGCAAGGCCTGGTCGATGCTGACCGAACCGGCGAGAGCGGCGGAGAACTGCTGCCCGACCGCGGTGCCAAGCCCCTGGAACTCGGGGATGGCGACGAACTGGACGCCGACATAGGGCACCTCGTCGACGGTCGGGTTCTGCGGATCGGCCGCGTTGATGCTTTCAAGCGTCATGCGGGCGAAGGGCGCGGCCTCCAGGTAGTCCGGGTTCTGGTAGAGCGAGGTGCGGGTGCCGGGGGGAACGTTGGCCCAGCCTTCCTTCTCCGCGACGAGCGCCAGATAGTCCTTCGAGGTTGCCCAGGCGATGAACGTCTTGGCCGCCTCGGTCTTCTGCGAACCGGCCGGAATGGCGAGGTTCCAGGCCCACAGCCAGTTGCCGCGCTTGCCCAGTCCCTTGTCGGGTGCAAGGGCGAAGCCGACCTTGTCGGCGACCGTGCTGTCATCCGGATTGGTGACGAAGGAGGCCGCCACCGTGGCGTCGATCCACATGCCGCACTTGCCGGTCTGGAACAGCGACAGGTTTTCGTTGAAGCCGTTGTTGGAGGCGCCCGGGGGGCCGTAATTGTTCATCAGGTCGAGATAGTCGGTCAGCGTCGCCTTCCAGGCATCGCCGTCGAACTGCGGCTTCCACTCCATGTCGAACCACTTGGCGCCATAGGAATTGGCCATGGCGGAGAGGAAGGCCATGTTCTCGCCCCAGCCGGCCTTGCCGCGCAGGCAGATGCCGTAGACCTCGTTCTCCTTGTCCGTCATCGCGGCGGCAGCCTGCTTGATGAAGTCCCAGCTGGGTGCATCCGGCATTTCCATGTTGGCCTTCTGCATCAGGTCCTTGCGGTACATGACCATCGAGCTTTCGCCGTAGAAGGGCGCCGCGTAGAGCTTGCCGTCGACGGTCAGGCCGCCGCGGATCGCCGGCAGCAGGTCGTCGACGTCATAGTCGGCGCCCAGGTCGTCGAGCTCGACCAGCCAGCCCTGCTTGGCCCAGATCGGCGCCTCGTAGGTGCCGATGGTCATGATGTCGTACTGGCCGCCCTTGGTGGCGATGTCTGTGGTCACGCGCTGGCGCAGGACGTTCTCCTCAAGCGTCACCCACTCCAGCTCGATGCCCGGGTTCTTCGAGGTGAAGTCGTCCGTCAACTTCTGCATGCGGATCATGTCGCCATTGTTGACCGTGGCGATGGTGAGCTTCTCGCCGAGCGCCGGGCCGGCCACGAGCGTGATGGCGGTCGCGCCCAGCAGGGCACGGATAAGAGTGGTCATGAGTTCCTCCCAGATGCCCATTGGGCATTTGCTAATTTTGCGGGCAAATACTCACAAAACGCGCAAAGGCCGTCAAGCGGGCGCAAGGGCCCGCACGGCAACTTTCGTTGCTGCAGTGCAAAACACGTCGACTTTACAGATAGATGCAAATACCCCTTGAAGGAACGCCGTCAGCCCGGCCGCCCCTTGAGAGCCTGTTTTCACCGCGCCGCGCCACACTTATTGCTCGAAATCGAGGCGCGGACTGCCCGCCTGGCGAGCGGGATCCGCCCCGGTACCGACAGGTTCCGCGCCCCCGAACGGTCCGGATTCCCGCAGCGCCGGTCAGCGTGCGAGCAGGCGCTCGGCGGTAAGCTCGTTGGTGATCAGGCCGTTGACGATGCGCCCGCGCAGCGCGCCCAGCATGGCGTCGACCTTGGCCTCCCCGGCGGCGATCGCGATGATCGGCTTGTCGGGAGAGCGCGCCAGCGGCGCGCTGGCGACGAGGTCGTTGGTCAGTCCCTCGATCAGGTCGCCGTCGCGGCCATAGACCCAACTGGTGATCTCGCCGATGGCACCGGCGGCGGTCAGGGCCGCCATCTCGTCGCGGCTGACGAAGCCATCGACGAAGAGCGGTGCGGTCTCGCCCATGTTGCCGACGCCGACAAAGGTCACGTCCGCGTCCTTGGCCAGTTCCAGGATGTTGTGAACCGGCTCCTGGTTGTGCAGAAGCTCGCGCTCCCGTTTCGAGCGGGCGAAGACGGGCAGCGGCATCGGGTAGTGGCGCGCGTTGACCCGGTCGGCCATGCGGATGATGACGTTGTAGGCCGAGGCCGAGCCGTCCGACATCATGTTGCCGAGCAGCGAGACCACCTTGTGCTGCGGGCAGTCCATCGTCGGCAGTTGGTCGATCGAGGCCCTGAGCGCCCGGCCGGTGCCGAAGGCGATGATCTTCGGCTCCTGCGACTTCAGGTGGCGCTCCATCTCGCTCGCCGCCGCCTGGGCGATGCCGACGATGGAGGCGGGCGTCGCCGGATCGCTCGGCACCACTTCGCAGCTCTGCAGGGGAAATCGTTCACGCAGCTTCTGCGCCAGTTCCATGCAACGGGCGATGGGATGGTCGAGACGCACCTTGACCAGCCGTTCGGTGACGGCGAGCGACACGAGCCGCTGCGCCGATTGCCGCGACACGCCGAGCTTGCGGGCGATCTCGTCCTGGGTGTTGCCGGCAACATAATAGAGCCAGCCGGCCCGGGCGGCCTCGTCGAGACGGCTTACGTCATTGTCGTTCTTGCCGGCCATGCTGTCGCGCCCCGTCACGTCTTCCCGAGTTCAGGGGCCATATCAAAAAACGCTTCCCAATTGTCAAAAAACGGCAATGGCGGGGACAGCACCGCGTCCGAACGGTCGAGATGCGCCCCGCCGATGAAGTGCCAGACCGACATGCCGGCGGCGCGCGCCGCCTCCAGCCCCGGCAGGCTGTCCTCGATGACCAGGCAGCGGGCGGGGGCGACACCGCATTGTGCGGCCGCGTGGAGAAAAAGATCCGGCGCAGGCTTGCCGTTGGCGACTTGCGAGGCGGTGAACACGTCCCCTCCGAAAAAGCGATCCAGCCCGGAGAGCTGCAGGGAGCGACCGGCCCTTTGCGGGCTGCTGCTGGTGGCGACGCAGGCGCGCACGGCAAGGCGCTCCAACACCCCGACGATGCCGGCGACCGGCTTCAGCTCGCGCTCGAATGCGGCGAGCAGCCGCGCCCGGTAGTCGCTCTCGAAAGTCTCCGGCAGGCGGACCCGGAAATCCTGGCGGATGCTCTCGGCGACGCGCGGAAAGCTGCGACCGAGGAAATGCGCCTTGAAATAGGGAAAGTCGACGGCAACCCCCGCCTCGTCCAGCGCCGCCATCAGGACGCGCGCGCTGATGATCTCGCTGTCGATGAGGACACCGTCACAATCGAAGATCACCAACTCGATGCCGGCGGCGGGGAGAAGGCGGCCGGTGGAGGGATCCAGGATTTCGGTATTCGCCACGCGTTGCTTCCCTCAAGGGCCCTTTCCGCCGATCGCGAAAACGCTCCCGCCCATCCTTCTTCCTGATGCCTGCGACACGGCCAAGTCAAGTGCGCCGCGGACGAAGGAGAGCAGTCCTCCGGCGCGAATCCCCGCCGCTCATCTCATTGGCAACCGGACGACATTGCAGGACGGAACAAGGTCAATCAAACTCAAGATTCTGATATTGCTAATGATTTGCGATCATAACACAAATATGCCACATTGATTGCGATTTGGCCGGGGTGCAGTCGCATGCCCGGCCCTGCCTTTGTGTGGCACACTGCTTCCTTCGGGAAGCGCTCTTGCATGCCGCGCCGAAGGCCTAGGTCGCCCGGACATCCGGACGGCCCTTCCGACCGCCCGCCGGCCCTGCCGGCAGCACCGCTTGCGGCCGGAAACCGTGCTTGGGCTTCGCACAGCGGAGCCGGACGAGATCGCGCCTTGCCGGCGCGGCACGAAAAACTCAGCCCCGGCCGCCCAGGCGGCCAACCCGATGTCGACCCGATGGGCGCCCTTGTCCATACGCGGCCGATTCAAGAACAAGATCAAGGATACAGAATGTCAGACCAGAACAGCGCCACCGGCATCCCAGAACCGGAAGGCGCGGCCGACATCATCGACACCGATTTCGAGATCGGCCAGCACAACCTGGAGGGCAATGTCGGACCGTTCGGCTTCGACATCCACAATCCGGTCTTCCTCATCTCCGGACTGTCGATCGTCGCCTTCGTCCTCTATGCGCTCGCGGCGCCCGAACAGGCGGCCAGCTTCTTCGGCTGGCTGCGACCGATGCTGACCAGCACGTTCGACTGGTTCTTCCTGACCGCCGCGAACATCTTCGTGCTGTTCTGCCTGTTCCTGATCGTCAGCCCCTGGGGCGGCGTTCGGCTCGGCGGCAAGGATGCGCGGCCCGACTACAACTATCTCGGCTGGTTCGCGATGCTTTTCGCCGCCGGCATGGGCATCGGCCTGATGTTCTTCGGCGTGCTCGAGCCCGTCTATCACATGGCGATCTCCGAACCGCTCGGCGTCCCCTCGCCGTTCGCGGCCGACGGCTCGATCATCCCGGAGAATGTCGAGGCGGCCAAGCAGATGGGCCTTGCCGCGACGATCTATCACTGGGGCCTGCACCCCTGGGCGATCTATGCGGTCGTGGCGCTGGCACTGGCCCTGTTTTCCTTCAACAAGGGCCTGCCGCTGTCGATCCGCTCCGCCTTCTATCCGATCTTCGGCGAGCGCGTCTGGGGCTGGACCGGCCATATCATCGACACGCTCGCGGTCTTCGCGACGCTGTTCGGACTGGCCACCTCGCTGGGTCTGGGCGCCCAGCAGGCCAATGCGGGCCTTGAGCATGTCTATGGCATCCCGAACTCGATCACCGTCCAGGTGATCCTGATCATCGCCATCACCTCCATCGCGCTGATCTCCGTGCTGCGCGGTCTCGACGGCGGCGTCAAGGTGCTGTCCGAGATCAACATGGTGATCGCCGCCCTGCTGCTGCTCTTCGTGCTGTTTGCCGGGCCGACCTCAGCCATTCTCAGCGACTTCGTCACCGGCCTCGTTGCCTATGCCACCGACCTTCCCGGTCTGTCGAACCCGGTCGGACGAACCGATGACGGCTACCGCGAGGGCTGGACGGCGTTCTACTGGGCCTGGTGGATTTCCTGGTCGCCCTTCGTCGGCATGTTCATCGCCCGGGTCAGCCGTGGCCGCACCGTGCGCGAGTTCATCACCTGCGTGCTGATCATCCCCTCGCTCGTCTGCGTGCTGTGGATGGCCGTCTTCGGCGGCGTTGCCATCGACCAGGTGCTGACCGATCCGGCAAGCGCGGTGAAGGCCAATGTCATCGACAGCTACAGCCCGGAGCTTTCGCTCTTCGCCATGCTCGAGGGCCTGCCTCTGTCGGCGATCACCTCGACGATCGGCATCGTGCTGGTGATCGTGTTCTTCGTTACATCGTCCGACTCGGGCTCGCTGGTGATCGACACGATCACCGCCGGCGGCAAGGTCGACGCGCCGGTGCCGCAGCGGGTGTTCTGGTGCACCTTCGAGGGACTGGTGGCGATCGTGCTGCTGATCGGCGGCGGACTGAGTTCGCTGCAGGCGATGGTGATCTCGACCGGACTGCCCTTCACCCTGGTGCTGCTCCTGATGTGCGTCGCGATCTTCCGCGGCCTGCAGACGGAAGAGCGCTAGGATCCGGGCTGCCGGACGCACAGCGATTCGGCACCAGCAACGACCAGGGGCGCGGCCGGCAGGTCGCGCCTCTTTTTGGTGCTCTCTTACCGGCCTGAAAACGCATGTCCCGCCTGTCCCGTGTAGACGGGAAATGACCGGAACTGGACGTTTTTTGAACTTGTCAGGCCGTGATAACCGGCCCTAGCATTGCCCATCGACAGTGTCCGTGGGCCGAACCGGACCCCGCAACAGGCAAACCCGTGCAAGGGCCCCTTCCCGGACCGCGGTTCAAACGCTACACGATGACGCAAGCATGTCAGGAACCGCGACAGCGTGACCCATACCGGGGCGCCTGATCGACTTGAACAAAGGATCGACCGCAGATGACCACTTTCGCCAAGCCCGCCGCCCTTCTTGCCGCCGGCGCGCTGCTTGTGACCGGCGCGACGCCGGCGCTCGCCCATCTCAATCCGGGCGAGCACGGCTCCTTCGCCGCCGGCTTCTCGCATCCGCTGTTCGGCGCCGACCACATCCTGGCGATGGTGGCCGTCGGCCTGTGGGCCTGGCAGATCGGCGGCAAGGCCGTCTACGCCGTGCCGGCCGCCTTCGTCGTAACGATGCTCGCCGGTTTCGGCCTGGCGCTCGCCGGCGTCGGCCTGCCCTTCGTCGAGCCCGCGATCCTCGCCTCGGTGGTCGCGCTCGGCCTTCTGGTGGCGCTCGCCGTCCGTCTTCCGGTCATGGCATCGGCCGCCGTCGTCGCGATCTTCGCGCTGTTTCACGGTTATGCCCATGGCGGGGAAATCGGGTCCGCGACGCAGGCCGCCTATGGCGCGGGCTTTGCCGCCGCGACCATCCTCCTGCATCTCGCCGGCGTGGCGCTCGGCTACGGCCTCGGCGTTCTCGCCTCGTCGAAGGGCCAGGCCGTGACGCGGGTCCTGGGCGGACTGACCGCGCTTGCCGGCGCGGCGCTGATCTACGGCTGACCGACACGCGGACAGTACAATTTCGACAATTCTGACGTCGGATTTGCGAGAAATTGTCGCAAACTTTTTCGAAATTGCATCATGTGATGTCGAACGCAGCAAGGCCCGGGTGGTTTCCGCCCGGGCCTTGTCGTTTCCAGCTCATGCATCTGCCGCGAACGAGGCTTGTCCCCGACAACGCCAGAGCGGTTATTCTGCAAACCTTCGACCACGGTCCTCGGGCCGAGGCGGGACCGGCTCAGGCGAGCCCGCGGCGACCGAAACCGGGGCGGCGCTGACCGCCGACGGCCGGCACGGAACGCTTCTCGACGATGACCGGCTGGCGTTGGGCGTGCATGGGCGCGCCCCCGGCGGCCTTGTCCGCCGCATGCCGCCGGATCAACTCGTCCATATGCGTCGCCGACCAGCGGTCGCTGTCGTCATATGCCCGGCCGCCCGCCAGGGACGCACCGTAGCGATTGGCGCCTTCAGCGCCGGGGAAGAAGGCGCAGACCGCAAAAAGCAGAATCGGGCCGACCAGCGGAACCAAAAGCCACGTGTACCACCACGCGCTTCGGCCGAGATCATGCAACCGCCTCGTGGTGATGCAGAAATTCGCCCAGGCCGCTGACAGAGCGGTGGCCAGGAACAGAAGGCCGAAGCTGATCGGCAGGCCGGAGGGCTTGCCCTTGAAACTCAACATCCAGAACAGCATGCCGAAGAACAGCACGCTTACAATCGTCGAACAGACCCACCATTCCAGACGACCGATACGCCCCCTGGGGCTGTAGAAACTCGCAAGCATGAAACCCCTCGCAATCCCTGATCCAATCTCGGGGAGAATAGCAAAGGGGAAACTTTCGGGAAGTTGCAGAGCCGGGCCGAATGCAATCCTGGTTAATTGGATGCAACCGGAGGGCGAAACCCGACGCATCGCCGCGCTCCGCACGCTTCAAGACTTCGCCCTTGCCCTCAGGTCCCGGCATCGCGCTGGACGATCCAGTCGTGGTCGGGGTGGTTCCGGAAGCGCCACTTGCGCAGAGGGCCGGCCATGACGTTGAGATAATACATCTCGTAGCCATGCGGTGCGCCGCAGGGGTGGTGCCCCTTGGGCACCAGCACCACGTCACCGTCGGAAACGGCCATGGTCTCGTCGAGGGAGCCATCCTCGGTGAAGACCCGCTGGAAGCCGAAGCCGGTCGCCGGGTCGAGCCGGTGATAGTAGGTCTCCTCCAGATAGGTCATATCCGGGAAGTTGTCCTCGTCATGCCGGTGCGGGGGATAGGACGACCAGTTGCCGGCCGGCGTGAACACCTCCGTCACCAGCAGGCTGTCGGCGACGTCCTTGTCCTCCATCGCGATCGGATGGATATGGCGGGTGTTGGCGCCCTTGCCGCGCGTCTCGAAGCCGATGTCGGAGATGACGGCGGCGGGATGGCCGCCCTTGCCCGGCGCGGTGCAAACGGCAAGGGTCACATCGGTGGTTGCCCTCGCCTCCCAGGAGGAGCCGTTCGGAACGTACAGACAATGCGGCTTCGTCTTTTCGAAGACGCTCATCCGCTCGCCCATCTCGCCGAAGGAGGCGCCGCCGGCGGAGAGTTCCGCCCTGCCCTCGACTAGGACGAGGATCGCCTCGCGCGTGCCAGTCGCTTCCGCAACCGTGTCGCCGGGCGCAAGGCGGTGGAGTGCAAAGCCCACATATGACCAGCCTGCGCTTTGCGGCGTGATGTCGTGCACCTTGCCGTGCGTGCCCTTCGGTTTCACAAGCAGGTCGGCCATGTCGTCCCCTCCCGAATTGTCTGCGTTCAGGCCCTGCGGCCTGGCTTATCCCCTGTCGAGGCCGGTGGCGCGGGCCAGCTCCTTCAGCGCCTTCAGACCCATCGACTGGTAGGTGACCGGGTCGCGGACAACCGGGTCCTGCTCCGCCTCGATGACCAGCCAGCCGGAATAATCATGGACGGCAGCGCTCGACAGGACGGGCGCGAAGTCGACCGCGCCGTCCGGATCGCCCGGCACGGTGAAGACGCCCCGGCGCACGCCCTCCAGGAAGCTGAGCCCCTGGGAGCGGACCTCTTCCATCACGTCGGGGCGCACGTTCTTGGCGTGGATGTGAGAGACGCGGGCCATGTGCTTTTCGGCAAGGCGGGCCGGATCGCCGCCGCCGAAATAGGCGTGGCCGGTGTCGAGCAGCAGGCGGGTGGCGGGGCCGGTCAGTTCCATCAGGCGGTCGATTTCGTCCTCGCTCTCGACGATTGTGCCCATGTGGTGATGGTAGACGAGCGGCACGCCCGCGCCCGCGCAATGGGTGGCGACCTTCTCAAGGTCCTCGCAGAAACGGGCGAAGCGCTCCGCATCGAGGCGCGGCCGGTCGTTGAGCGCGACGCCGTCCTGTCCGTGCACGGCGTTGGAGGTCTCGCAGGCGATCAGAACCGGAGAACCCATCGCCTTGAGGCGGGCAAGATGCTCGCCGATCGCCTCGATCTCCGTCTCGGGCGAACGGCTCAAGAGATGAAGCGAATACCAGGCGGAGACGAATTTCAGGCCGTGCGGCTCAAGCGTCGCGGCAAGCTCCGCCGGATCGGTCGGGAACTTGTGGCCGTTCTCGATGCCGTCGAAGCCGATTTCGGCCGCCTGCGACAGGCACGTCTGGAGGCTGATATGCGCGCCGAGCGACTGGTCGTCGTCATTGGACCAGGCGATCGGGTTGGTGCCGTAGAGAATCATGGCAGGGGTCTTTCGAAAAGGCGGCGACAGGCCGCCGGATGTCAGGGGTGGGACTGAACACCTAGGCGTTTCGCTTCTTCACCGCCGCCTCGTAGCCCGCGCGGGCGGCGCGGACCTCGGCGCGCCCGGACACCTCGGGCACGGCGACGTCCCACCAGTGGCCGCCAGCCTGCGTCGTTGCCAGCGGATCGGTGTCGATGACGATGACATGGCTGCGGTCGGAGGCGCGGGCGCGGGCGAGCGCCTCCTCCAGACTGGCAATGTCGTCGACCTTCTCGGCGATGGCGCCCATGGAGGCCGCATGGGCGGCGAAGTCGATGGCGCTCGGCACCGCGTGACGGGCAGTGTCGAGGAGGTTGTTGAAGCTCTCCCCGCCGGTCGCCATCTGCAGCCGGTTGATGCAGCCGTAGCCGCGATTGTCGAGCAGCACGACGACCAGTTTGTGACCGAGCATCACGGAGGTGGCGAGCTCGGAATTCATCATCATGTAGGAGCCGTCGCCGACCATGACGACGACCTCGCGGTCCGGATGCGCCATCTTGGCGCCGAGCCCGCCGGCGATCTCATAGCCCATGCAGGAGAAGCCGTATTCCATGTGATAGCCGTTGGGGCGCGAGGCCTTCCACAGCTTGTGCAACTCTCCCGGCAGGCCGCCGGCCGCGCACAGCAGGATCGCGTCCTTGTCGGTACCGCGCTGAACGGCCCCGATGACCTGCGCATCGCTCGGCAGGGCATTGCCCGACGGGGCGGCCGTCGCCGCGTCCACGGCGGCGATCCACTCGCTCTTCAACGCAGGCGCCGGCGGCTCGGCCCGGTGGTCGCCGAGCGCAGCGGAGAGGTCCTCGAGCGCCGCGCGGGCATCGGCGACAAGTGGCAGCGCGCCATGCTTGACCGCATCATAGCCGGTGATATTGAGCGACAGGATGCGGCAGTCGGGATTGCCGAACAGCGCCCAGGACCCTGTTGTGAAATCCTGGAAGCGGGTGCCGATGCCGATGACGAGATCCGCCTTTTCGGCGATCGCATTGGCCGCCGAGGATCCGGTGACGCCGATGGATCCCAGATTGAGCGGATGGTCCCAGGCAAGCGACGATTTTCCGGCCTGAGTCTCGGCGACGGGAAGCGCATGCCGGGTGACGAATTCGGCCAGCGCGTCGCCAGCACCAGAATAGAGGACGCCGCCACCGGCGATGACGAGCGGGGCCTTCGCGGCGCGGATCGCCGCGACGGCCGCCGCCAGTTCGGCCGTATCGGGACGCGGCCTGCGGCGGCGCCAGACACGCGGGGCGAAAAAGTCTTCCGGCCAGTCGAAGGCCTCGGCCTGCACGTCCTGGCAGAAGGCCAGCGTCACCGGGCCGCATTCGGCCGGGTCGGTCAGCACCGACATGGCGCGCGGCAGCGCGGCCAGAAGCTGCTCGGGCCGGGTGATGCGGTCGAAATAGCGCGACACCGGGCGGAAGCAGTCATTGGCCGAAATCGTGCCGTCGGCGAAGTCCTCGATCTGTTGCAGCACGGGATCGGGCGCGCGGCCGGCAAAGACGTCGCCCGGCACCAGGAGCACCGGCAGCCGGTTGACATGGGCAAGGGTGGCGGCGGTCACCATGTTGGTGGCGCCGGGGCCGATGGAGGTGGTGACCATCATCGCCTGGGCGCGGTTGACGGCCTTGGCATAGGCGATGGCCGCATGGGCCATGCCCTGCTCATTGTGGCCGCGCCAGGTGGGAAAATCGTCGCCCGCGCCCTGCAGTGCCTCGCCGAGACCGGCGACATTGCCGTGACCGAAGATCGCCCAGCAACCCGGGATGAGCGGTTCGCCCGCGTCATTCTCCTGGGCAATCAGAAAGCGCACCATGGCCTGCGCGGCGGTGAGGCGTATGGTCTGGGTCATGTCGGTTCTCCACGGGAAACAGGAACGGCCCGGCCGCGCGCACCGTCCCAGATGGCGCACAGTCTGGCAAATGTCGAGGCCATTGCCACCACTGCTTCCTCGTCGCCGATCTCGCCCGCAAGCCAGCGTTCGGCCGGCTCCAGGAAGATCGTGCGCCCCACGGCAAAGCCCTTGACCAGCGGAAAGCGGGCGGCGGCCTCGAAGCTTGCGGCGAGTTCGTGCAGCGGCGCGTCGAGACCAAGCACCACGATGCCGCGCACATGGGGATCGTAGCGCTCGATCGTGGCCGAGGTCTGCGCCCATCCGGCCTCGCTCGTCATCGGTTCCAGCTTCCACCAGTCGGGAAAGACGCCGATCTCGTAGAAGCGCTCGATGACCCGCGCCGTGGTGGCGTCGTCGACGGGGCCGACCTTGGAGGGGATCACCTCGAGCAGGAACTCCAGCGCGTTGGCGCGCGCGGCACGGGCAAGGCGCAGGACCGTCTCCTCCTGGCTTGCCTTCGTCACGGCATCGTCATCCGGATGGTAGAAGCACAGCACCTTGACGACGTGATTCACCGGCCATTCGGCAAGCGCCGAGCCGTAGTCCGCGCCGATCTCCAGCTCAAGCGGGCGCGAGCCCGGCCGCTCCACGGGGCGGCCGATCCAAAGGCCGGTGCCGGCCGCGCGGAACAACGCTTCCTCGCCCAGCCGGCCGTCGCACAGGATGCCGTAGCCAGCACGGCCGTCCTGCACCCGGCGCGCGGCCTCCAGGCAAAGCGCCTTGAAATGCGGGATGCGCGAGGGGTCGGCGGCAAGATCGCGGGCAAGGTCCTCCAGTTGCATGCGGTGGTCGAAGGCGAAGACCCGCATCACCGACCAGTCGCCGCCACGGGAGCGGTGACGGTTGGTCGACCAGTGGATCTGCTCCAGCTCCGCATCCTTGCGCAAGGCCGGCACGCGCACGCCGCGCTCCAGGAAGAAGCAGAGCTCCTCCCAGCTCGGATAGGACGGCGTGCAGCCGTGACGCGAGACGGCGAGCGCGCCGCAGGCATTGGCATAGGTCAGTGCCCGCTCCCAGCCTTCCTCACGCAGCCAGCCGCGCAAAAGGCCCGACATGAAGCCGTCGCCGGCGCCGAGCACGTTGAACACCTCGATGGGGAAACCGGGGCCGGAAATGCCCTCGTCGAGATCGTCGGGTATGGCGCCCTCGAAGGCGACGGCACCCATCGGGCCGCGCTTGCAGACAAGCGTCGCGGAGGAGACGGCGCGCACCGCGCGCAAGGCGGCGAGCGTGTCGGTGCTGCCGCCGGCGATGTGGAACTCCTCCTCCGTGCCGACAATCAGGTCGAAGAGGGAAAGATGCGCCTGCAGCTTGGCGGTGACGTCCGCCGAGGCGATGAAACGGCTCTCGCCCGCGTCATGCCCGGCCAGCCCCCAGAGATTGGGCCGGTAGTCGATATCGAGCGCGGTCCGGGCGCCGTTCCCGCGCGCCAGGCGCAGCGCCTTCAGCACGGCGGCTTCCGTGCGCGGATGGGACAGATGCGTACCGGTGACGGTGACGCAACCGGCCTCGGCAATGAAGGCCGGGTCGATGTCGCCCTCTTCCAGCGCCATGTCGGCGCAGTTCTCGCGGTAGAAGATCAGCGGAAACTGCTCGCGGTCGCGAATTCCCAGAAGCACAAGCGCGGTCAGCCGTTCGGGATCGGTCTTCACGCCGCGCACGTCGACGCCCTCGCGGGCGAGCTCCTCGCGGATGAACCGGCCCATATGCTCGTCGCCGACGCGGGTGATGAGGGCCGATCGCAGACCCAGACGGGCGGTGCCGGCGGCCATGTTGGTGGGCGAGCCGCCGATATACTTGGCGAAGCCGCGCATGTCCTCGAGACGGCCACCGACCTGGGCGCCATAGAGATCGACCGAGGACCGGCCGATGGTGATGACGTCGAGCGGCCTGTCGCCCCTGCCCGCGCCGGCTCCGGCTTTCGCGGATGTTGTGGCCGCCACGACCGCCTCCCCCTTGTCTTCTGCCTGGGCTTCTGTCTTGCCTGATGCTCGGCCTGCCGCCGCCGCAGCGCGCGGCACCTCGCTCAAAACGGAACATAAATTCCATTTTTACGACCCGCAACAGCTTTCTGGCCTTTTCCCGCGAAACCGGCGTCATGCGGCGACATGGCCCGGCGGGCACGGATGGGCAGCGCCCGCGCTCCGCCTCCAAAATTTCACTCACAGTGTCAGATTGTTAGATATCCTCCCAAGGATTCGCGGGGATCATGCAACCTGGCCGTTTGTTGCTCCCCACGAGCAAGGGAAGCCTGCCGGCGCCGCAGTTCCGGCAGCCGGCGATCGGCGCGGATGCGCCAGAACGACGGCACGCAGTCCCCGGCTCGTCACCTCGCTTTTCGGTGGAACCGCCCGGCGGCAGCGGTTTATGGAATTTTTGTTCCAAATCGCGCCGCAAACGATTTCCATTGCGCCGCAGCATGATCTGTGGTCTACGACCCTGCGACGGCGTCCGCGTAGAGACACGACCTTTCGTGCACGGCGCCCCGCGAAGCAACCTTCCTCCCGATCGTTGCCCAGAAGCCGCTCCAAGAGACACCGCCCGGCGGTGCGAGCGCATCCTCAAGGCAGCTGATCTGCGCAAGCTCCCTTCATTGTAAGACACGGACCGCGACCGGCCGCCCAATGATGGCGTGCGGGCGCGAGCAAGGAGTCCGCTTGACCACGTTCAACGACCTCGGCCTCGCCGAGCCGATCCTCAAGGCCATTGCGGCCGAGGGATATACCAGCCCGACGCCGATCCAGGCACAGGGCATTCCCGCGATCCTGTCCGGTTCCGACGTGATGGGCCTTGCCCAGACCGGCACCGGCAAGACCGCGGCCTTCGTGCTGCCGCTGCTGCATCGCATCGCGACACAGAACCTGCGCCCCGATCCCAAGACCTGCACCGCGCTGATCCTGGCACCGACGCGCGAGCTCGCCTCGCAGATCGCCGACAGCATCCGCGCCTACGGGCAGAAGGTGCGCCATTCGGCCACCGTCGTCACCGGCGGCGTGCGGCCGATGCCGCAGATCCGCTCCCTGTCGCGCGGCGTCGACATCGTCGTGGCCACGCCCGGCCGGCTGATCGACCACATGCAGACGGGCGCGGTGCGCCTCGACCGGACGACCACGATCGTGCTCGACGAAGCCGATCACATGCTCGACCTCGGCTTCCTGCCGGCGATCCGCCAGATCCTGGCGAGCCTGCCGCGCGAGCGCCAGACGATCCTGCTGTCGGCCACCATGCCCAAGCCGATCCGCGCGCTGGCCAACGACTTCCTGCACAATCCGCAGGAAATCGCCGTGGCGCCGGCCTCCAAGCCGATCGACCGGATCGAACAGAAGGTGCTCCTGATCGAGCGCGACGCCAAGCGCCAGGCGCTGCTTGACGTGCTGCGCAGCGACGACATGGACCGGGCGATCGTCTTCACCCGCACCAAGCATGGCGCCGACAAGGTGACCAAGCAGCTGGAACAGGCAGGCCTGTCGGCCTCGGCGATCCACGGCAACAAGAGCCAGGGACAGCGCCAGCGCACGCTGGACTCGTTCCGCGCCGGCCGCACGCCGATCCTCGTCGCCACCGATATCGCGGCACGCGGCATCGATGTCGACGGCGTGTCGCATGTGGTCAACTATGAACTGCCGAACGTGCCGGAAGCCTATGTGCACCGCATCGGCCGGACCGCGCGCGCCGGGACGAGCGGCATCGCCGTGTCGTTCTGCGACCGCGAGGAGCGTCCGTTCCTGCGCGACATCGAGCGGCTGATCGGCAAGACGCTGGTCGAGCGCGACGATGACGGCCCCTCGGGCGGCGCCCGCAAGCCCGGTCGTGGTGGCGGTGGCGGCGGCCGTGGCCAGCAGCAGCGCAAACCCTTCCGTCCGCGCATCGAGGGCGAAGGCCGCACGGAGCGTCCGCGCTTTGCCCGCGACGGGCAGCGCGCCGACGGCACGCGCGGCCAGAGCAATGGCAACGGCAACGGCAACGGCGAGCATCGTGGCGGCGCTGCGCGCAAGGACAAGGCGCATGCCGGTCCAGGCGCGGAAGGTCGCCGCGAAGGATTCCGTTCCGGCGCCCGTGACGGCGCGGGCGGGGGCAATGGCACCGGTGGCAACCGTGGACGCTTCCGCGGCCCCCGTTCGGCCAATGCCGGCTGATCCGGCCAGCTGAAACCAATACGACACATCGACGCCGGCGCGGGCCTCCCGCGCCGGCGTTTTCGTGTCTGTCGCCCGCTCAGCCGGCGGCGCGGACGGCCTGGCGCTGGACGCCGAGCCCCTCGATGCCGAGCTCGAGACGGTCGCCGGCCTTCAGATAGACCGGATCCGGCTTGATCCCCATGCCGACGCCCGGCGGCGTGCCGGTGGAGATGACGTCGCCCGGATGCAGGCTCATCATCTGCGACAGGTAGGAAATCACATGGGCGACACCGTAGATCATGGTCGCCGTGGAGCCCGACTGCATCCGCTTGCCGTTGAGATCGAGATACATGGACAGCGCCTGCGGATAGGCGACCTCGTCGCGGGTGACGAGCCAGGGTCCGAGCGGGCCGAACGTGTCGGCCGACTTGCCCTTGGTCCACTGCCCGGCCCGCTTGGTCTGGAAGTCGCGCTCGGACACATCGTTGGCAACGCAATAGCCGGCGACATGGGAGAGCGCATCGGCCTCCGACACGTATTTGGCATGGCGGCCGATGACCACGGCAAGCTCCACCTCCCAGTCGGTGGCGACCGACCCGCGCGGCAATTCGATGCCGTCATCGGGACCGCAGATCGCCGAGGTCGCCTTCATGAAGACGATGGGCTCGGGCGGCACGGCAAGGCCGGCCTCCGCCGCGTGATCGGAATAGTTGAGGCCGATGCAGATGAACTTGCCGACATGGCCGACGCAGGGGCCGAGGCGCTGGTCGCCCGCAACCAGCGGCAGGGAGGCGGGATCGAGCGCGGCGATGCGGGCGAGCCCCTCGTCGGAGAGCGCCGCGCCGGCGACATCGTCGACATGGGCGGAGAGATCGCGGATGCGGCCGTCGGCATCGACCAGGCCGGGACGCTCGGAGCCGGCGGGTCCGTAACGGACGAGTTTCATGGAGGTCCTCCCTTTGGGGTGTCGCGCGATCCGGGAATCGCTTTTTGCGGTGGGTGTCGTGATCTTAGGCATTGGCAGGCAATGAGCAATCGCTGCCAAGGACCATCATTCACCGACCAGGCCGGCGAGCGAATAACTGGTCGAGCGACCGCCGCCGGGATCGCGCACGAGGATGCCGCGGGCGAGAAGGTCGTTGATGTCGCGCAGCGCCGTGTCGGGCGAGACCTTCGCCAGCCTTGCCCATTTCGACGAGGTGAGCTTGCCCTCGAAACCGTCGAGCAACCGGTTGACGACCTTGCGCTGGCGCTCGCTCAGGGGTTCGCCCGCCATCGCTTCCCAGAACCGCGCCTTGCGCAGCACCTCGGCGAGGCTGTCGGCCGCTCCGGCGATGGCCTGGTCGAGACTGTCGAGGAACCAGAGCAGCCAGGGAGTGACGTCGAGATCGCCCTTCTGGGTGGCCTCAAGGATGGCGTAATAGGCCTTGCGGTCCTGCCGGATCCGCGCCGACAGGCTGTAGAAGCGCTGCGGGCTCTCTTCGGAGCGGGCCAGCATCATGTCAGCAATGGCGCGGGCGATGCGACCGTTGCCGTCGTCGAAAGGGTGGATGGTGACGAACCACAGATGCGCCAGCGCCGCCTTGAGGACGGGATCGAGGGGCGTTGCCGCGTTGAACCAGTCGAGAAAGGCGGCCATCTCGACGGCAAGGCGGTCGGCGGGCGGAGCCTCGAAATGCACCTTTTCGCGCCCGAAGGCGCCGGAAACGACCTGCATCGGTCCGGCCTGCGCGCCGCGCCAGGCGCCGACCGCGATCCTGGTCATGCCGCTGCGCCCGGTCGGGAACAGCGCCGCATGCCAGGCGAACAGGCGCTCGTCGTCGAGCGGCGCGGAAAAGCGCTGCGTCGCGTCGAGCATCATTTCCACCACGCCCTCGACATTGCGGTCGACAGGCGCGAGACCGCCGATATCGAGACCGAGACGGCGGGCGATGGAGGAGCGGACCTGCGATTTCTCCAGAATCTCGCCCTCGATCTCGCTGGACTTGATCACCTCGGCGGTGAGGCTTTGCAGGGTCGCCTCGGCGCGCAGGTCGAAGCCGAGCGTGTCCATGCGCCCAAGCAACCGCCCCTGCCGGTGACGGACGGCGGCAAGCCGCGTGGCGACGGTGTCGCGGTCCCAGCGAAAGACCGGCCAGGTATCGAGCTGATGGATATAGGTCGGCATTCTCCGCACTCCTTGCGGAGAATATAGACGTCATTCGCCGCAAGACCAAGGCCATTCGCCGCAAATCATGCGGAGAATGGAGGGGCCAATCTCCGCAACGCTCCCGCTTGCCCGGCCCTATGAAACCTTGCAGGCGGCCCTCACATCGCGTCGAAGTCGAGCACCACGGTGTCGGTGACGGGACGCGACTGGCAGGTGAGGACGAAACCCGCCTCGACCTCCCAGGGCTCCAGCGAATAGTTGACCGCCATGTCGACCTCGCCGGCCTCTACCTTGGCCCGGCAGGTGCAGCACATGCCGCCCTTGCAGGAGAACGGCGCCTCGACGCCGGCACGGATCGCGGCATCGATGATCGTCTCGCCTGCGGCGACAGGAACGGCAACGCGGGCGCCGTCGATGATCAGCTCGGCGCGCGCTTCGTGGCGGGTGTCGGCATCCGCATGGGCGGGCTTGGCCGCATGCGGGGCGGAGCCGTCGGCGGGGGTGAAGAACTCGCGATGGATGCGGGCCTCGTCGACGCCGAGTTCCTTCAGCGTCGCGGTCGCCGCCTCGATCATCTCGCCGGGACCGCAGAGGAAGAGCGCGTCCGCCTCGCGCGCCGGCACGACATGGGTAAGCAGGGTGGCGAGCTTGTCGCGGTCGAGACGGCCCGAGAGGATCTCGACGTCCTGGGTCTCGCGCGAGAGGACGTGGAAAACGCCGAAGCGGGTCGGGAAGAGGTCCTTCAGGTCCTCGATCTCTTCCTTGAAGATGATCGTCTGGGCGCTGCGGTTGCCATAGAAGAGGAAGAATTCGCTTTCCGGTTCGCGGGTCAGCACCGTGCGGATCATGGCGAGCACCGGGGTGATGCCGGAGCCGGCGGCGATGGCGACGAGGCTGCGCCGCCCGCCCTCATGCGCCGGCAGCAGGAAGCGGCCGGACGGGGTCATCACGTCGATCTCGTCGCCGGCGGCAACATTCTCGTTGGCGAAGGCGGAGAAGACGCCGCCGTCGATCTTCTTCACCGCGACGCGCAGCTCGCCGTCATCCTCGCCGGCGCAGATCGAATAGGAGCGGCGCACCTCGGCGCCGTCGATGACGGCGCGCAGGGTGAGATACTGTCCGGCGGAGAAACGGTAGGCATCGCGCAAAGCCTCCGGCACGTCGAAGGAAATCGAGACGGCCTCGGGCGTCTCGCGCTTCACGTCCTTGACCTTGAGCGCGTGGAATCGCGGCGACATGCGGTTATCTCCCTCAGATGCGGGTCTCGTTCGCCCGCCGGGCCGGCCGGTTGCGCCCGGCGGCACCTGTGTCAGTGGCACTTGAAATAGTCGAAAGGCTCGGCGCAGGCACGGCAGCGCCACAGCGCCTTGCAGGCGGTCGAGCCGAACTCGGAGACCTTTTCCGTGTCGAGCGAAGCGCAGCGCGGACAGGCGACGTCGTCGTCGCCGAACAGCGCCCGGCGCGAGGCCTTGCCCGCAGGAGGGGCAATGCCGTAGGCGCGCAGCTTCTCGCGCGCCTCGGCGCTCAGCCAATCGGTGGTCCAGGCCGGCGACAGGACGGTGTTGATGCGCACCCTGTCGAAGCCGGCGGCGGCAAGCGCCGTCTCGATGTCCATGGTGAAGACGGCCATGGCCGGGCAGCCCGTATAGGTCGGGGTGATGTCCACCTCGAGCGTGCCGTCGAGGCCCATGCGCACGTCGCGCAGCACGCCGAGGTCGCCGATGGTGAGCACCGGGACTTCCGGATCGGGCACCTCGGCGGCAACCTGGAAGGCCCGCCGGCAGGCGTTTTCCGCATCGAGATCGACGAGCCGCGCACCCATCGTCACCACCTCATGCCCGGGTAAGCGCGCTGCATGTACTGCATCTCGGTGAGGAGATGGCCGAAACCTTCCGAATGAAGGCCGGAGCGGCCGCCGGTCTGGAACCAGCCCTCAGGGGGAAGCGTCAGGGTCGCCTCGTCGAACACCTGGCGCAGGGTGGCGCGCCACTCCTCGCGCAGGCTCTCCGGGTCGACGGCGATGCCGGCGGCAACCAGACGGGAAACCAGATCGTCCGCCTCGAACAGCTCGCCGGTGTAGGGCCACAGGATGTCGACCGCCTCCTGGGCGCGGGCATGGCTTTCCACCGTGCCGTCGCCGAGGCGGATGGTCCACTCGGCCGAGTGGCGCACGTGGTAGGTCGCTTCCTTCTCGGCCTTGGCGGCGATGGCGGCGAGCGTTGCGTCCTGCGAGGCCATCAGCTTGCGCCAGAAGGGCAGCATGAAGGCGGAGAAGAAGAGCTGGCGCAGGATGGTCTGGGCGAAGTCGCCGTTCGGCTGCTCGACCAGCAGGCAGTTGCCGAACTCGCGTTCCTTGCGCAGGAAGCAGAGCTGGTCCTCGTTGCGGCCCTTGCCCTCGATCTCGGCGGCATGGGTGTAGAGGGCACGGGCCTGGCCGATATGGTCGAGGGCGATATTGGCAAGGCCGATATCCTCCTCGAGCGTCGGGGCGTGGCCGCACCATTCGCCCAGACGCTGGCCGAGAATGGCGGCATCGTCGGCAAGGCGCAGGGCATAGGCGAAGAGATCGCCCTTGAGGTCGGTTGCGGCGATGGTGTCGCTGGCGGTCATGTCGCTCCCCATCCCGCTCACATGTTCCCGACTTCTTCGGGGATCTCGTAGAAGGTCGGATGACGGTAGATTTTCGAGGCGGTCGGCTCGAACATCTCCTCCTTCTCCGAAGGATCGGAGGCGACAATGGCGGCGGACGGCACCACCCAGATGGAAACGCCCTCGCCGCGCCGGGTGTAGACATCGCGCGCCGCCTGCAGCGCCATCTCCTCGTCGGCCGCATGCACCGAGCCGCAATGGCGATGCGCCATGCCGGTGCGCGAGCGGATGAAGACTTCCCAGAGCGGCGTGTTCTTCTCGGTCATTGCTGTGTCCTCCTCAGGAGTGGCGCGCTTCCAGCCAGCGCTCGATATGCGGCAGGCCGTCCCAGCCAAAGGCGTGGTCGCTGTCGCCGTGTCGCCGCAGGTGGCCGAGCCGCCCGAATGCTTCTTCCATCGTCGGCCGGTGCCCTTCCGGCACGAGCCACATCACGAAATGGGGCCTGCCGAGATCCGCGAACCAATGTTCGCGCATGTCGTAGACCTGCCTGTGAACCGTGTTGCGGACGTAGTTCTCAAGGTCCGCGACCGTTTTCCAGAGCGACAGGTTGGCGATCACCTCATCGTCCCCGTCGCGCGGCAGAGCGGCGGCATCCGCTCCGGTCGCCACATAGCGCCAGACGAACCCCGGACTGCGGTCCGCCGCGGCGTTGACGCGGTCGAAACTGTTGACGAAACCGGCCATGCGCGGGCTGTCGATCCGGTGGCGCGGCTTCGAGATGTTGAACTGGGCGACGTGCACCGCCTTGCCCCCTATTCGGCGGCGTGGCGCGCGGCCTCGCGGCGGTCGCGGCGCTTCTGCGCATGGGCAAGGGCCGCCTCGCGCACCCAGGCGCCGGCCTCATGCGCCTTGCGCCGCGCGGCGAGACGCTCGCGGTTGCACGGACCGTTGCCGGCGATGACCCGGGAGAACTCCTCCCAGTCGATCTCGCCATATTCCCAGTGGCCGGTTTCCTCGTTGAGCTTGAGGTCCGGATCGGGAAGCGTCAGGCCGAGGTAATGGGCCTGCGGCACGGTCGCATCGACGAACTTCTGGCGCAGCTCGTCATTGGTGAAGCGCTTGATCTTCCAGGCCATGGACTGGGCGGAGTGCTTCGAATCCGTGTCGGAGGGGCCGAACATCATCAGCGAGGGCCACCACCAGCGGTTCAGCGCGTCCTGCACCATCTCCTTCTGCTCCTCGGAGGAGCGGCACATCTCCAGCAGCAGCTCGTAGCCCTGGCGCTGGTGGAAGCTCTCTTCCTTGCAGACGCGGATCATGGCGCGCGAATAGGGCCCGTAGGAACAGCGGCAGAGCGGGATCTGGTTCATGATCGCCGCGCCGTCGACGAGCCAGCCGATGGCGCCGATATCGGCCCAGGTCGGCGTCGGGTAGTTGAAGATCGAGGAGTATTTCGCCTTGCCCGACAGAAGCTGGCCGGTCAACTCCTCGCGCGAGACGCCGAGCGTCTCGGCGGCGGAATAGAGGTAGAGGCCGTGACCGCCCTCGTCCTGCACCTTGGCGAGCAAGGCCGCCTTGCGCTTCAGGGTCGGGGCGCGGGTGATCCAGTTGCCCTCGGGCAGCATGCCGACAATCTCGGAATGGGCGTGCTGGGAAATCTGGCGGACGAGCGTCTTGCGATAGCTCTCCGGCATCCAGTCATTGGGCTCGATCTTGTCTTCCGCATCGACACGCGCCTGGAAGGCGGCAAGACGCTCGGCGTCCTCGATCGCGGACGTCTCCGTGTCGCGGGCGTTCAGTGCCTGGGTGTACATGCGCAAGACCCTCCCTCGGTTGCCCTTGCGGACCATATGGGGCCCACCGGCGGCGCGGCCACTCCCCTCGCCCGGAAGCCGGCCTCATCATGACAGGCATGATACGTGACGATATTTTATAGTTCAAGATAATTTCGTCACACGTTGCGACGCGAAAGAGCGATTGCGGGCGCGCGCCGGGATGTCCGGGTCAGGTGAAGCGCAGCGTCTCGACAGCGTCGGCGGCGGGCATCGCCCCGTCGCGGGCGCGGGCATGGGCGGCGATCCAGGCCTCGGCGCCGGGGCGCAGGGCTCCGTAAAGGCGGGCGGCGAGCGCGTTGGCCGCATGGCCCGGCCAGTCGGCGGGCAGCAGCGCGCGCGGCAGAAGCGGATCGCGCAGGATCAGGCGCCGATAGTCGTGGATGAGCAGGATGCGGGCGACGATGGCCGCCTCGCCCGACAGTCGTTCACCGGTGGCAAGCGCCTCGGCCAGCGGCGCATGAGCGGCGACGAAGGCGCGGTAGCGGGCGGCGAGCGGGGCAAGGTCGAAGGCGCGCTCGACCAGTTCCTCCTGCGAGCCGGAGAGCAGCGAGGCGGCAAGCGTGACGATGCCGTTGCCGGCGGCATTTCCGGGAAGCTCGGCGCTAGATGGCGTGCCGAGCAGGATGCCGGGGCCGAGCTGGCCGTAGCCGGCGGCCAGGGCAGCGCCGCGCAGGGCGGCGCGGGCATCGCCCTCGGGCAGCACAAGGACGCGCAGTTCCGGCGTCTCGTCGTCTCCTGCCGCCGGAGCGAGCCGATAGACGCGCGCCAGCGCCGGGCCGAAGGCGCGGCGGCCCTCGCCCGAGAGCGCGCAATAGCTGAGCCGGCCGACCTTGACCCGGTCGAGCCAGCCGTCGCGGGCAAGGCGGGAGAGCGCGGCGCGCACGGCCGGCGCGTCGATGCGCATCAGGCCGAGCAGGTCCGACAGGGTGCCGGCCCAGACCTCGCCGCCGCGCGGGACGACGACATCGCCGAAGATGGTGACGATCAGCGACCAGACGCGCAGCGGCTGCGTCGCGTGCAGCCGCTCGACGAGGGCCTCGACGTGTTCCGCCGCGGCGCCCGCCTCAACCGGCGGCGTGGTGGGCATGCCAGTGCCAGGCGATGTCGATGCGCCGGGCCACCCAGACCTTCTCGTGCGAGGCGACATAGTCGAGGAAGCGGGCGAGCGCGGCGGCGCGCCCCGGACGGCCGACGAGACGGCAATGCAGGCCGATGTTCATCATCTTCGCCGCGCCCGCCTCGCCTTCCGCGTAGAGCGTGTCGAACGTGTCCTTCAGGTAGGTGAAGAACTGGTCGCCCGAGTTGAAGCCCTGCGGCGTGGCGAAGCGCATGTCGTTGGTGTCGAGCGTATAGGGAATGACGAGATGCGGTCCGGCCGGGCCTTCGACCCAATAGGGAAGATCGTCGGCGTAGCTGTCGGAATCATAGAGGAAACCGCCCTCCTCCATGACAAGGTCGCGGGTGTGCTCGGAGGAGCGCCCCGTGTACCAGCCGAGCGGACGCGAGCCGGTCACCTCCTCGTGGATGCGGATCGCCTCGTCCATGTGGCGGCGCTCGTCGTCGCGGGAGAAGTCCTTGTACTCGATCCACTTGAGGCCGTGCGAGGCGATCTCCCAACCGGCCTCGTTCATCGCCGCGACCGCGTCCGGGTTGCGCTGCAGCGCGGTTGCGACGCCGTAGACGGTGACCGGCATGGCGCGTTCGGTGAACATCCGCCACAGGCGCCAGAAGCCGGCGCGCGAGCCGTATTCGTAGATCGATTCCATGTTCATGTGGCGCTGGCGCGTCCAGGGCGCGGCGCCGACGATCTCGGACAGGAAGGCTTCCGAGTGGCTGTCGCCGTGGAGAACGCAGTTCTCGCCGCCTTCCTCGTAGTTGAGAACGAACTGGACGGCGACATTCGCCTCGTTCGGCCATTGGGGATCAGGCGTCTCGCGCCCGTAGCCGATCAGGTCACGCGGATAGGTGTCGCTCATGGAGGATCGTCCCGTGGAGTGGGCCAAGGCCCGCTGCCGGGCCGCTCATGGCTGCGAGGAAACCCAAAACCGCGCGCCGATGCAAGCACTTCGCACCCGGTGGGCCAACCGGTCAGGGACGTGGGCGGGCGGGAACGGCCACAAGGGCCGGCGCAAGCGGCCGGGAATGACGAGAACGACCGCCGCCGCCGGAACGGCTATCGCCGGAAGGAAGCGCCATGATCGCGGCGCCCATGGCGGCCGAGCACAGCGTGATCATCAGCCCGAACAGCAGCACAAGGGCGGGCAGCCACGGCTGTTCGGAAGCCAGCATGAGGCTGCGCAGGTGGCCCGTGTCGAACCACAGCAAGCCGCCCAGCACGAGGACGGCGACAAAGGCACCGATCAGCCAGTTGATCGCGAGCAGCCGGAAAAACGGCGAGGCAAGAAGCCACGCGATGCCGCGCAGGCGCTCGGGTCGCGTCCCGGTTCCCTCGTCCAAGCTCTCGTTCATATGCCGATCCACCATAAATTTTCCGGATGCCGCGCGAATTTCCGCGCCGGCGCCCTTTCCGGCTCCTCTCGACCAGGAAGCCTGAAAGGCAAGATGGGGCGCGGCGGCAACGATGTCGACGCGGTGGATTGGCGCAGGCTGGCCAAATGCCCCATGAAAAATTCAGCAAGGCGCGAAAAATTCATGCTTCGTGCTTGTGCGTACCCGACCTCCCCCTATATAAGGCGGAAGTATATCGGACCGATATATAATACAATTCGAAACTAGCTGCGCCCGCAGCCGCCGATGACGCCGCAGGTCATTGCCCGCAAGAGGCCGACCGCCATGCTGCCCGCGACGGCCAGGAAATGCGCAAGCGATATCGGTCCAGCCAGGCGAAAAAGACAAGAAGAGCCAGCACGAAAAAAAACGGCGACCGTGGCCCATCCGCGGCGAACCCGTTGCTGGCGACATCCCGGCGAGGGCGGAAAGGCCAAGAACATGAGCGTGAGAACACTGTGCCTAGCGATTCTGAACTTTGGCGACGCGACAGGCTATGAGATCCGCAAACTCTCGACCGAAGGCAAGTACAGCTATTTCGTCGATGCCAGCTTCGGCTCGATCTACCCGGCGCTTGCGCGGCTGGAGGCGGAAGGCCTCGTTACCGTGCGCGAGGAGATCCAGAGCGGCAAGCCGGCGCGCAAGGTCTATTCCATCACCGAGGCCGGCCGGACCGAGTTCGTGCGCGCGCTCAGCGAGCCGCCCGGCCCCGACATCTACCGCTCGCCCTTCCTGCTCGTTGCCATGTGCGCCGAGATGGTGGGAAGCGACGTCATCCGCAAGGCCATCGACGCACGCCTTTCGCATCTGCGCGAGGAGCTGGAGAAGCTCGACATGATCTGCAACGAGCCCTGCGACCGCCGTCCCGCAACCGGCTTCATCCTCGATTACGGGCGCCACTGCATGGCTGAGGACATCCGCTTCCTGGAAGCCAACCGCACGCGCCTTGAAACCATCGCAAGCGGCCTCACCCCCCTGCCCCAGGCAGCCGAGTGAGCCGAAAGCCCGGAGACTGACCGAATGAAGATCCGCTTCTCCCACATTCTCGCCGTTGGCATCACTGCCGCCGTCGCGGGCTGGATGTGGACCGGAACCTATGTGGAAGGCGGCCGGGCCGACGCCGCCAACGCCCAGCCGCCGCTCTCCGAGCAACGCGAAGAGGCCGACAAGACGCTGTTCAAGGTGTCGGTGCGCCAGATGTCGGCCGAGCCGCGCCGGTCGATGCTGGTGATCCGCGGACGCACGGAAGCCGACGCCAAGGTCGAAGTGCGGGCGGAGACCGACGGACGGGTCGCCGAGCGCCGGGTGAACGAAGGCGAGCGCGCGGCGAAGGGCGACGTCCTTTGCGTGCTCGACAAGGGCGCGCGCGAGGCAAAGGTGCTGGAAACCAAGGCACAGCTCGCCCAGGCCGAACTGGACCACACCGCCGCCTCGCAGCTCAAGGACAAGGGCTTCACCGCCCAGACCCGCGTCGCCGCGCTGAAGGCGGCGATGGACGCGGCCAAGGCCCGCCTCGAGGAGAACGAGCTGGAGCTGTCGCGCACGATCATCAAGGCGCCGATCTCCGGCGTCGTCGAGAGCCCGATGGTCAAGACCGGCACGGTGCTGGCGGTCGGCGGCATCTGCGCCACGATCATCGACGCCGACCCGATCCTGGCGATCGGCCAGGTGTCGGAGCGCGACATCGGCAAGCTGGAACTCGGCCAGCAGGCCGAGGTGGAACTGGTGACCGGCGACACAGCCACGGGCGCGATCCGCTACATCGCGCCGGCCGCGGACCCGGCCACGCGCACGTTCCGCGTCGAGGTCGAGATCGACAACAAGGACGGCGCCATTCGCGACGGCATCACCGCCACCGCGCGGGTGCCCTTGAGCGAACAGCAGGCGCACCGGCTGAGCTCCGGCGTGCTGACGCTGGACGATGCCGGCACGCTGGGCGTGCGCGCCGTCGATGAGGAAAACAAGGTCGTCTTCCACCCGGTCAAGGTGCTGGGCGGCGACACCGACGGGCTCTGGGTTTCCGGACTGCCCGAGACGCTCAGGCTGATCACCGCCGGGCAGGACTACGTGACCGAGGGACAGACGGTCGAGCCGGTGGTGACCATGGTGGAGGCCAAGCAATGATTTCCATGCTCGAAGGCGTTCTGCGCCGACCGAGAACCGTTCTCACGTTGATGGTCGTCATGGTCGCCGCAGGCGTCATGGCCTATATCGGCGTGCCGAAAGAGGCCGACCCGGACATCGACATCCCGGTGTTCTACGTCTCGGTGAGCCAGCAGGGCATTTCGCCCGAGGACGCCGAGCGCCTGCTGGCGCGGCCGATGGAAACGGCTTTGCGCGGCCTCGACGGCCTGAAGGAGATCACCACGATCTCCGCCGAGAGCCATCTGGGCGTGATCCTCGAGTTCGATATCGACTTCGACAAGGACAAGGCGCTCGCCGATGTCCGCGACAAGGTCGACCAGGCCAAGGCGGAACTGCCCGCCGAGGCCGAGGAACCGACCATCGTCGAGACCAATTTCGCGCTGCAGCCGACGATCTTCGTGGCGCTGTCGGGCGAGGTGCCCGAGCGCACGCTCTACCGCCACGCAAGGCGGCTGAAGGACCAGGTCGAGGCGGTGCCGACCGTGCTGTCGGCGGATCTTTCCGGTCACCGGGAGGAACTGCTCGAGGTCGTCATCGACGCGATGAAGCTGGAATCCTACCAGGTGACCCAGCAGGAGCTGCTGACCTCGCTATCGCAGAACAACCAGCTGGTGCCGGCCGGCTTCCTCGACAACGGCCGGGGCCGCTTCAACGTCAAGGTGCCCGGCCTCGTCGAGACCGCGGAGGATGTCTACTCGCTGCCGATCAAGCAGAGCGGCGAAGGCGTCGTCACGCTCGGCGATATTGCCGAGGTCCACCGCACCTTCAAGGACGCGGAGACCTATACCCGCGTCAACGGCCACCCGGCGATCACCCTCAACGTGGTGAAGCGCAAGGGCACCAACATCATCGAGAACAACGCCGCCGTGCGCGAGGTGGTCGAGACCGCGACCAAGGACTGGCCGTCCTCGATCCGCATCGACTACATCCTCGACAAGTCGGAAAGCATCTTCGAGATCCTCGGCTCGCTGCAGTCGTCGATCCTGACCGCGATCTTCCTGGTGATGATCCTGGTGGTCTGGGCGCTCGGACCGAAATCGGCGATCCTCGTCGGCATCTCGATCCCGGCCTCCTTCATGGTCGGCTTCCTGATCCTGTCGGCGATCGGCATGACCGTGAACACGATGGTGATGTTCGGCCTGGTGCTGACCGTCGGCATGCTGGTCGACGGCGCCATCGTCATGGTCGAGTACGCGGACCGCAAGATCGCCGAGGGCATGGAGGCGCAGGAAGCCTATATCCGCGCCTCGAAGCTGATGTTCTGGCCGATCGTCTCGTCGACGGCGACGACGCTCGCCGCGTTCCTGCCGATGCTGCTGTGGCCGGGCGTCGCCGGCGAGTTCATGAGCTACCTGCCGATCATGGTGATCATCGTGCTGTCGGCCTCGCTGCTGACGGCGCTCGTCTTCCTGCCGGCAACCGGTGCCGTCCTGTCGGGCATGATCTCGTGGACGGGCCGCAACGCGGAGTGGATCCTCGCCGGCATGATCGGCCTTGGCGTAGCGGTGGCGGTATCGGGTGCGGGCGGCGCCCTGCCCTTTGCCGTGCCGGCGGCCATGCTGGTCCCGCTCGGGGTCGTGCTCGGCCTCGTCGTCGGCGTCCTTGCCCATCGCGCTCTTTCACCGCTGGTGCGCATGTCGCGCCGGCGCGCCGAGCGCATGGCGGAGCAGGAGCAGGCGGAAGCCAAGCTGTTGTCGGCGGGCGAGCAGTTCGACGCCAACAAGGTGGGCGGGGCGACCGGCGTCTATGTGCGGCTGCTGCGCTTTTGCGCCGGCACACCGCTCGGCAACGTCGTGACCCTCGTCGCGCTGGTGGTCCTGTCCGGCGGCATCTTCGCCTACTTCATGCAGAACGCGCAGGGCGTCGAGTTCTTCGTCGAGGAGGAGCCGCCATCGGCTGTCGTGCTGGTCTCCGCACGCGGCAACTTCTCGGCCCGCGAGGCACTCGATCTCGTCGACGACGTGGAACGCGAGGTGCTTCAGGTCGCCGGCATCAAGAATGTCGTCATGGCGGTGACCACGGCGGGCGGCTCGACCGGCGGCGGAATGCTGGGCGGCGCCCAGGACAAGCCGGCGGACGTGATCGCCGAGCTCAATATCGAGCTTGCCGACTATTGCTGCCGGCGCAAGGCGGAGGACATCTTCGCCGAGATCCGCGAACGCACGGCACCGCTGCCGGGCATCAAGGTGGAAGTGCGCAAGATCGAGGGCGGCCCGCCGACCGGCAAGGACGTCCGGCTGCAGATCACCTCGACCAGCTATGACGACCTGACCGCGGCGGTCGCGAAGGTGCGCAATCATCTCGACACGATGAGCGGCCTGCAGGACCACGAGGACAGCCGGCCACTGCCCGGCATCGAATGGCAGATCTCCATCGACCGCGAGCAGGCGGGCCGGTTCCAGGCCGGCATCGGCTCTGTCGGCTCGATGGTGCAGCTCGTCACCAACGGCGTGCTGATCGGCAAGTACCGGCCGGACGATTCCGAGGACGAGGTGGACATTCGCGTCCGCCTGCCCGAGGCGGAGCGCACGCTCGACCGGTTCGACTCGTTGCGCCTCCAGACACCGCTCGGCCAGGTGCCGCTTTCCAACTTCATCGACCGGGCGCCGCAGCAGAAGGTGACCTCGATCACCCGCCGCGACGGGCTCTATGCGATGGACGTGAAGGCGAACATCATCCCGACCGAGACCATCACCACGGCGGAGGGCGTGACACGGCCGCTGACGCCGGACGACAAGGTGCAGGAGTTGCAGGCCTGGCTCGACACGCAGAGCTGGCCGGACAACATCTTCCTCAAGTTCCGCGGCGCGGACGAGGACCAGAAGGAGTCCGGCGAGTTCCTGATGAAGGCGATGGTCGGATCGCTGTTCCTGATGTTCATCATCCTGGTGACGCAGTTCAACAGCTTCTACCAGAGCTTCCTCACCCTCTCGACGGTGGTCATGTCGGTGTTCGGCGTGCTGCTCGGCATGGCGCTGACGGGGCAGAAGTTCTCGATCATCATGACGGGAACGGGCGTCGTCGCGCTGGCGGGCATCGTCGTCAACAACGCGATCGTGCTGATCGACACCTACAACCGGTTCCGTGAGGACGGGATCGAGCCGGTGGAAGCCGTGCTCAAGACCTCGGCCCAGCGTATCCGGCCGGTGCTCCTGACCACGACGACCACCATCGCCGGCCTGATCCCGATGGCGACGCAGATCAATTTCGACTTCTTCGAAAGGGTCATCGCCAAGGGATCGATCACCGCCGTGTGGTGGGTGCAGCTGTCGACCGCGATCATCTCGGGGCTGGCCTTCGCCACGATCCTGACGCTGATCGTCATCCCGACCATGCTGGCACTGCCGACGGTGTGGGGCGCGACCGCCCGAAGGGCCGGATCGTTCCTGGCTCATCTGTGGTACGTGGTCCGGGCTTATCTGGCCAAAAAGCTGTTCGGGCGGCACCTGGTGGTGCCGGCGCGGGCGGCGACTGCGGGCACTGCACCGGGCACACGCGAAACCCCCGCCGCCCCGGCAACACCGGCTTCGGCCGCCTTCGGCGCACCGGGGACTGCCACCGTCACCTCGATCGGGCCGCGCAAGGATCCGCCGAGGATCCCGCCGGACACGCTGCCCCAGGCAGCCGAATGACATGAAAAGGGCCCGCAGGCGAAACCTGCGGGCCCTTTTTGCTGGGCGAGACCAGCGCCTTGCAGGCGCGGGCTCCAGGCCTTCCGATCAGAGCTTTTCGAGATCGGCGACGCCCGCTTCCGTTGCCCCCTCGCCTGCACCGGCCGGCCGGTGCAGGGCGGGAAGGATCTCGGCGACGCTGTTGGCGACCCGGTAATCGACCTCGAAACCGGCGCGAATGAACCCTTCGCCGCGCATGTGCGCGAGCAGGTCGACCAGCGGCCGCCAGAAGCCGCCGATATCGGCGAGCACCACCGGCTTGCAGTGCTGGCCGAGCTGGCCCCAGGTCAGCATCTCCACAACCTCCTCAAGCGTGCCGATGCCGCCGGGCAGCGCGACGAAACCGTCGGCGCGCTCGAACATCGTCCGCTTGCGCTCGTGCATGTCGCTGGTGACGACGAGTTCGCTGACCTCCTGCATCATCACCTCGCGCTCCTCCAGGAAGGCGGGAATGACGCCGGTGACGTGGCCGCCGGCCTCCAGCGCGGCATTCGCGACCGCGCCCATCAGGCCGAGGGAGCCGCCGCCGTAGACGAGGCCGATTCCCTCTGCCGCGAGCATACGGCCGAGCCCGGTGGCGGCCTGCATATAGGCGGGATCGACGCCCTCGCCGGTGCCGCAATAGACGCAGACGGATTTCAGGCGAGGAGCGGTGGCTTCGTCGCCGCGAGGAAGATCGGGTTTTGTCATGAGGCTAGATGTGCAACCGGCATCGCGCCGGGTCAAGCCGTCGCGGCGCCGACAGGCGGGGAGCGGCCCCCGCTTGCTTGCCGGCTCGGGCTTTAGCGTATAACCATTCTGTGGAATTTCGGGGCGACTGGCACATATTCTGAGCCAGTGGGGAGAATCGCGGGGAGCGCAGGGTCTTCATGACGCGGAAACTGGTCATCCAACTGCTCGTTCTGGCAGGCGTCGTCGGCGCCGGCGGGCTCGGCTACATGTTCTGGCAGCGGGCGAACATGACGCCCGGCGAGAGCGTGCAGGCACCGGGCGAAACCGCCACCCCCTCGGGCGGCGAGAGCGTACAGGCGCCCGGCAGCGATGCGCCGGCCGCCGGAACCGCGACGGAGACCACCGCCCCCGCGCCGACCGGCGAAGGCGACAAGGAGCAGGCGACGGCGGATGCCGGCAAGGTCCCCAGTTTCGACCTGATGCGCGTCGAGAAGGACGGCTCGGCCGTCGTCGCGGGCCAGTCCGAGGCCGGCGCCATCGTGGCGCTGCTTTCCAACGGCAAGGTCGTGGGCAAGGGCATTGCCAACGCCTCGGGCGAATTCGCCATCGTTCTCGACGAACCGCTCGCCCCCGGCGCCCATGCTGTGACGCTGGAAACCCGCGACCAGAGCGGCGCGACGCTTGGCGCGTCCACCCAGTCGATGGCCGTCTCCGTGCCCGAGACCGCCGATGGCGACGTGCTGGTCATGCTGAACGAGCCGGGCGCGCCCTCGCAGGTGTTGCAGAAGCCGCAGATCGCCGATGTCGGCGCACCGGCGGGCGGCGCAACGCCCCAGGGCGGGACGAGCCAGGGCGACGGCACAACGATTGTCGCCGATGCCGGCCCCAATGCCGGCGGCGATGCGCAGTCCACGGCACCGATGGCGAGCCCCACGCAGGACGCAGCCGCGACGGCGGACGGGAGCGATACCGCCACGACCGCGCAGGCGGGTGCGCCGGCAACGGACCAGCCGGCAACCGACACGCAGACGGCCGATGCCCCGACGGGCGGCACCGGGCCCGACGACACGCAGACGGCCAGCAACCCGGCAACCGGCAACCCGGCAGGCACTGCTCCGGCTTCCGGAACGACGGCAACGCAGACAGCCGATGCCGGTGCGCAGGACAGGCCGGCGACCTCCGGCGCAGCGCCCGCGGGCGCAAGCGGCACCGCGACAGCAACGGCCAGCGACACGCCTTCCCCCGCCGATACTCCCTCCGCCATCGCCAAGGCACCCGGCGAAGGCACGGGCGGCGCGGCAGTTCCCGTCACGGTCGAGGCGGTGGAGACGGAGAAGGACAAGGTCTTCGTCGCCGGCGCGGGCGAGCCCAACAGCGACGTTCGCGTCTATGTCGACAACAAGCTTGTCGGCGAGGCAAAGACCGATTCCGGCGGCCGCTGGCTGCTGGAAACGCAGGGCGAGGTGAAGCCGGGCGAAGTCGCCGTGCGGGTCGACCAGGTGAAGCCGGGCGACGGCGCCGTCGTGGCGCGGGCCGAGGTCACCTTCGAGAAGGAGGCCGATGCCGTGGTCCTGCGCCCGGTCGCGCTGAGCGGCACGGCGGGGGGCGGGTCGGGCGACAGCGCCAGCACCGGCACGCGGGCGATCCCCAGCATCATCATCCGCACCGGCGACAACCTGTGGACCATCTCGCAGCGCCGCTATGGCGAGGGCGTGCGCTACACGACGATCTACCAGGCCAACAAGGACCAGATCCGCAATCCGGACCTGATCTATCCGGGCCAGGTGTTCATGATGCCGGAAGGCGACCGCAACTGGCCGGCAGCCCCCTCCTCCGGCGGCTGAGGCACGAACCGGCCCATTCCTCGCCGGACCGGACTTTTGCGCCTGTTGCGGCCGGTTTCAATCACCGCCCTCCGCTCGGCGGTCGCATAATGGTCCGCTGACGCCATCGAACCCGGTACGGGATCATGAACGGTGCGGCGCCCCGCTGCCGCCGTCGTTCGCGAAACGCGTCACGTCCGCAGCGACCGCCCTACCCTTCACGCCTGCCGGGGTTACCAATGGATCCCCGCGCGGAGGCGGGGATGACACCTGAGTGCGAGGCATGCGCCGTGCGCGTGCGCTCGATGCCGGGATGAGTGAGGCCTGAGTGGGAGGCATGCGCCCTGCGCCGCTGGCAGTGCGGGAGATGACGCCCGAGTTGGGGGCATGCGCCCGCGTGTCGTTGGCAACATTGGGGGATGACGCTGGAGCGGGTGTCCGGTTCGCCGTCAGGCCGACAGCGAGCGGGCGCCGTCGAGAATGAGGCGCGTGGCGATGCGGGCATAGTCGGCGCGGCTGACCGGGCCGCCGTCGCGGAACCACAGATAGTGCCAATTGACCATGCCGAAGAGGCTCATGGTGACCGGCTTGAGCAGCACCGACCCGTCGGCGGCAAGCGCCGGCACGGCATCGGTGAGCGCGCCGGCAAAGAGCGCGACGAGACGACGTTCGCGCTCCTTCAGCTCCTCCTGCTGGGCAGGGGGAAGGCGCTTCATCTCGTTGATCTGGATCTTGTGCTCGGCATTGGCGTCGCGATAGGCGTCAAGCAGCGCCGAGACGCAGGCAAGCAGCCGCTGCTCACCCGAAAGACCGGGCGCCACCGCCTCCTCCACCGCCTCGATCAGCTCGTCGAGATGGTCGCGGATGATGTCGAAGAGCAGCGCGTCCTTGTTGGCGTAATAGTGATAGAGCAACGCCTTGGAGACGCCGCAGCCGGTGGCGATCTGGTTCATCGAGGAGCGGTCGAAACCCTGCTCGGCAAAGAGCTCCGCCGACGTCTTCAGGATCGCCTTGCGCTTGTCATCGTAGTCCTCGGCGCGCGGGCGTGCCATGTCTCGAAATCCCCTCGTCGGAACCACCGCGAGCCCGTGCCCGCGGCGGAAAATCGCATTCTGTGTCGGTGGCCGGCCTGCCTATCAGTCCTTCGGCCGGTTGTCGACGACGCGCTTCGCCTTGCCCATGGAGCGCTCCAGGGCACCCGGATCGGCCACCGCGACACGCGCGCTGACGCCGATCACGTTCTTCAGATGCGCCTTCAGCTCGGCGGCGGAAGCCGCCCGCTGCGCATCGTCGGCATGGGAGGAAAGCGCCTCGACGTGGACGGTCATTTCGTCCATCCGGCCCTTGCGTGTCAATTCCACCTGGTAATGCGGCGAAAGGCCGTCGATGCGGAACAGCTGTTCCTCGATCTGCGTCGGGAAGACGTTGACGCCGCGCACGATCATCATGTCGTCGGAGCGGCCCGTCACCTTCTCCATGCGGCGCATGGAGCGCGCCGTGCCCGGCAGCAGGCGGGTGAGATCGCGGGTGCGGTAGCGAATGACTGGCATCGCCTCCTTGGTCAGCGAGGTGAAGACGAGTTCGCCCATCTCGCCGTCAGGCAGCACCTCGCCCGTGACCGGGTCGATGATCTCGGGATAGAAGTGATCCTCCCAGATGTGCAACCCGTCCTTGGTCTCGACGCATTCATTGGCAACGCCCGGCCCCATCACCTCGGAGAGGCCGTAGATGTCGACCGCGTGCATGTCGAAGGCCTGCTCGATCTCCTCGCGCATGGCATTGGTCCAGGGCTCCGCGCCGAAGACGCCGATCCGGATCGAGGAGGAACGCGGGTCGATGCCGCGCGCCTTGTACTCGTCGAGGATGGCCAGCATGTAGGATGGCGTCACCATGATGACATCGGGCTTGAAGTCCTCGATCAGGGTGACCTGGCGCTCGGTCATGCCGCCGGAGATCGGCACGACCGTCATGCCGAGCTCCTCCGCGCCGTAGTGGGCGCCAAGGCCGCCGGTGAAGAGGCCGTAGCCATAGGCGACGTGGCAGATCATGCCGGCGCGCGCGCCGGCGGCACGCAGAGAGCGGGCCATCACCGTCGACCAGGTGCTGATGTCGTTCTTGGTGTAGCCGACCACGGTCGGCTTGCCGGTCGTGCCCGACGACCCGTGCACCCGCACCACCTGTTCGCGCGGCACGGCGAAAAGGCCGAACGGATAGTTGTCGCGCAGGGTCTGCTTGTGGGTGAAGGGGAATTTCGCCAGGTCCGCCAGCGTCCGGATATCATCGGGATGGACGCCGGCCTCGTCGAAGCTCTTGCGGTAGTGGGCGACGTTCTCGTAGGCATGACGGACCGACCATTGCAGCCTGCCCAGCTGAAGCGCCGAAATTTCGTCGCGGGACGCGGTTTCGATGGGGTCGAGGTCGCCCGGCTTGGGTGCCAGATCGAGCATGGATATCCTCCCGGATGATGCGCGCGGCCGCTTTGCGGGCCGCTTCTTGCCGTTCATGTGAAACCGGAAACGCCGTTGCCCTAACCGGCAGGCAGCAACGTTCCCTTGATGGTGCGGGAATTGCCCCGGAACTCGGCCAGCACCTCGCCGGCGCCGTTGGTGACGGTGACATCGGTGATGCCCGAACGCCCCTCGCGCCAGCGCTCCACGGCCGTTGCCACCAGACGCTCGCCGAGACGGCCGGGACGCAGGAAGGAGACCGCGCAATGGCTCGCGACGGTGTTCTGGTTGTGACTGTTGCAGGCGAAGGCGAAGGCGCTGTCGGCGAGCGTGAAGAGGAAGCCGCCATGGCAGATGCCGTGGCCATTGACCATCGCCTCGGTGACCGTCATGGCGATGACGGCGCGGCCCGAGACGACCTCGACGATCTCCATGCCGAGCCCCTGGCTTGCCTTGTCGCCGGCCCACATGGCCTCGGCGCAGGCGCGCGCCAGATCGTCCGGGGTCATGTCCGGGGCGCCGCCCGGCGTGATATCCGCAGCGCTCATGCATCGTCTCCCGGTGCGTGTCCTGCCGGCGGGCGGCCGGTGAAGGCAGGCGCGCGCTTGCCCATGAAGGCGGCAACGCCTTCCGCGTAGTCGGGCGAGCGGCCGGCAAGGCCCTGAAGGTCGCGCTCAAGGTCGAGCTGCGTGTCGAGGTCGTTTTCCGACGAGGCTTCCAGTGCCTGCTTGATCAGGCCGAGACCGAAGGTCGGCGCGGCGGCGAGCTCGCCGGCGAGACGGCGGGCCTCGGTCATCAGTTCGGCATCGGGGACCGCCTTCCAGATCATGCCCCAGCTTTCCGCCTGTTCGGCCGGAACCGGCGTTGCCAGCATGGCGAGCGCCTTGGCCCGGGCCAGGCCGACCAGGCGCGGCAGCGACCAGGTGCCGCCGCTGTCGGGCACAAGGCCGATCTTCGAGAACGCCTGGATGAACTTCGCCGATTGCGCAGCGAGCACGATGTCGCAGGCGAGCGCGATATTGGCCCCGGCACCGGCGGCAACGCCGTTGACCGCGCAGACCACGGGCTTTTGCAGCGCCTTGAGGCGACGCAGCAACGGATTGTAGTTGGCCTCGATGGTGCGAGTGAGATCCGGCGGCGCATCGCCCGGCGCCGTCACCCGATCGCCGAGATCCTGCCCGGCGCAGAAGCCACGCCCGGCGCCGGTAATGAGCAGGCAGCGGATGTCCGGATCGCGCTCGGCCGCGTCCAGCGCCTCGCGCAGGGCGGCGTGCATCGCCTCGTTGAAGGAATTGAGCTTGTCCGGCCGGTTCAGCGTGACGATCAGCACGCCACCGTCGCGCTCGACCAGAACCGGCGGCTCCCCGCCTTGTGCCGCAGAAGTCTCGGTTTGCATGCGCCCTCCCCGTCGCGCCGTTCCGTCTTGCCCCGCCTGGCGGCGGAGCGCGGAACCGGTCGCCTCGTGATTTTTCACTTGACTGACCAACCGGTCGGTTAATTATTATGATCGTCAATCGGGCGCTGTCAATCGCGCCGCGACCAACAAACCGCCCCGCCCTCGCCGGGCCCCCGGGAACAGGCCGGGTGCCACGCATCGCAGGAGGCGGGCAAACAAAGGCGGCGCGTCCGCCGGGAGGACTGCCGGCAGCCCCGGACACGGGAGGCATGCAGGCGTAAGGCCCGGTCCGCGCGCCACAGGGAGACAGGCATGGCCGGATTTTTCGACAGGCACAAGGCGACCCTCGACAAGGCGGTGGAGACGATCCGCAGCCGCGGCTACTGGTCGGCCTACCCGGAAATTCCGTCCGGCAAGGTCTATGGCGAGACCGCCAAGGAGGATGGAGAAGCCGCGTTCAAGGCGCTTGTCGGACAGCCGTTCGAGCTGGATCAGCCGACGAGCGGCGGGCGCACCGGCCACGAAATCAGCCCCTACGGCCTCGACCTTGGCATCTCCTACCCTGCGATCACGCCGGACATGGCGGTGGCGGCGGCGAAGGACGCCATGCGCGGCTGGGCCCGGGCGACGCCGGAGGCACGCGCCGGCGTGTGCCTGGAAATCCTCGCGCGGATCAACGCGCAGAGCTTCCTCTTCGCCCATGCGGTGATGCACACGTCCGGCCAGGCCTTCATGATGGCCTTCCAGGCTGGCGGCCCGCATGCGCAGGACCGCGGTCTTGAAGCCGTCGCCTATGCCTATGACGAGATGAGCCGCATCCCCGACCATGTGCGCTGGGAAAAGCCGCAAGGGCCGAAGGATCCGCTCGTCCTCGACAAGCAGTTCCGCATCGTCCCGCGCGGGCCGGCGCTGGTGATCGGCTGCGCCACCTTCCCCACCTGGAACAGCTATCCGGGCCTCTTCGCAAGCCTTGCCACCGGCAATCCGGTGATCGTCAAGCCGCATCCGGGCGCGATCCTGCCGCTGGCGCTGACGGTGAGGATCGGCCGCGAGGTGCTCGCCGAGGCCGGTTTCGACCCGAACGTGCTGCTGCTTGCCGCCGACACGGCGGAAGCGCCCGTCACCAAGGAGTTGGCGACCCATCCGGATGTCGCCATCATCGACTTCACCGGCTCGCCCGCCTTCGGCGCCTGGGTGCGCGAGAACGCCAAGGGCAAGCTGGTCTACACGGAAGAGGCCGGGGTCAACTCGATCGTCGTCACCGGCACGGAGTCGCTGCGCGGCATGGCTGGCAACATCGCCTTCTCGCTGTCGCTCTATTCCGGCCAGATGTGCACCGCGCCGCAGAACATCTACGTGCCGCGCGAAGGCATCGAGACGGACGAGGGGCACAAATCCTTCGACGAGGTGGCCGGCGCGATCCGGACCGCGATGGACAAGCTGCTTGGCGATCCGCAGCGCGCCGCCGGCGTGCTCGGCGCGGTGCAGAGCGATGCAACGCTCAAGCGCGTCGCGGACGCGCACAAGCTCGGCACGGTGCTGCGCGAGAGCAGCACAGTCGAGGGCATGGACGGAGCGCGCTCGGCAACGCCGCTGATGCTCACGGTCGACGCGAGGGACGAGGCCGCCTATCTGGAGGAGCGCTTCGGCCCGATCAGCTTCGTCATCGCCACCGACGGGAGCGACGATGCCATCGCCAGGGCCTCGGCCTCGGCGAAGACGAAAGGCGCGATCACGGCGGCGCTCTACGCGACGCGGGAAGACGTGATCGACAAGGCGGCGGATGCCTTCGCCGATGCGGGCGTCGCGCTTTCCGTCAACCTGACCGGCGGCATCTTCGTCAACCAGTCCGCTGCCTTCTCCGACTATCACGTCACCGGAGCGAACCCGGCCGGCAATGCCTGTCTGTGCGACAGCGCGTTCGTCGCCAACCGCTTCCGCGTGGCCGCGATGCGCCGCCCGGTCGCGGCGTAGGTCGGGCGGGGGCATGTCCCCCGCCGCCGACGAAAGACCGAAAAAGACCTGCAACAATACCCCTGGGAGGAAACCATGGCTCGTTTTGCAAAATATCTCGGCGGCGCGGCGCTTCTGGCCGGCGCGGCCTTCGCCTGGAGCACTGCCGCCTCGGCCGAGACGATCAAGATCGGCGCGTCGCTGGCGGTGACCGGCCCGGCCTCGTTCCTTGGCGATCCGGAAGCCAAGACGCTGGAAATGTATGTGGCGAAGATCAACGAGGCCGGCGGCGTCAACGGCAAGCAGCTGGAACTCGTCGTCTATGACGACAGTGCCGATGCCAACAAGGCCCGCACCTTCGCCACCCGCCTCGTGGAGGACGACGAGGTCGTCGCCGTGGTCGGCGGTTCGACCACCGGCACGACGATGGCGATGATCCCGGTCTTCGAGGATGCCGGCATCCCGTTCATCTCGCTGGCCGGCGCCGTCGTTATCATCGACCCGGTGAAGGAGTTCACCTTCAAGACGCCGCATACCGACAAGATGGCCTGCGAGAAGATCTTCGCCGACCTGAAGGCGCGCGGCCTCGCCAAGGTGGGCCTGATCTCGGGCACCGGCGGCTTCGGCAAGTCGATGCGCGAACAGTGCGTGTCGGTGGTGGGCGACTACGGCATCGAGATCGTCGCCGACGAAACCTACGGCCCCGGCGATTCCGACATGACGCCGCAGCTCACCAACATCAAGAACGCGGCCGGCCTGCAGGCCGTCGTCAACCCGGGCTTCGGTCAGGGACCGGCGATCGTCACCCGCAACTACAAGCAGCTCGGCATCGACGTGCCGCTCTACCAGAGCCACGGCGTTGCCTCGAAGTCCTTCATCGAGCTTGCCGGCGATGCGGCCGAAGGCGTGCGCCTGCCGGCATCCGCGCTGCTCGTTGCCGACAAGCTGCCGGACAGCGACCCGCAGAAGTCCGTCGTCGCCGACTACAAGGCGGCCTATGAGGAAGCCACCGGCCAGCCGGTCTCGACCTTTGGCGGCCATGCCTATGACGGGCTGATGATCCTCGTCGAGGCGATGAAGCGGGCCGGCTCGGAAGACCCGAAGGCGATCCGCGGCGAGATCGAGAAGACCACCGGCTTCATGGGTACGGCAGGCGTCGTCAACATGTCGGCGGACGACCATCTCGGCCTCGACCTGACGGCCTTCCGCATGCTCGAGATCAAGGGCGGCGACTGGGCCCTGGCCGAGTAAACCGCGCCCCATCGATGACGGCCGCGCCGCGCCAAGGGACTTGTTCCCCTCGCGCGGCGCGGCCCGACCGGTCCCCTTCCCGCATCCGGGCCAGCAACACGGCCGGCAGACGGCCATGGACAAGGCCCGGGGCGGGAAACAACACGGCGAGCCCATGCCCGAACTGCTGCAATTCTGTGTGTCCGGCCTGACCGTCGGCGCGGTCTACGCGCTGGTCGCGCTCGGTTTCACCATCATCTACAACGCCTCCGACGTCGTGAACTTCGCGCAAGGCGAGTTCGTCATGATCGGCGGCATGACGACGGTCTTCGTCGCGGCCGCAGGCGTGCCGCTGCCGCTCGCAGCGCTCGTTGCCATCGCGGTCGCCATGGGCATCGGCCTGCTCCTGCACCGGCTCGCCATCGAGCCGGCACGCGGGGCCTCGGCCGTGACGCTGATCATCATCACCATCGGCGCCTCGATTTTCCTGCGCGGGCTGGCACAGGTCGTTTTCGACAAGCAGTTCCACTCGCTCCCCTCCTTTTCCGGCGACACGCCGATTGCCTTCGGCGGGGCGGCCATCCTGCCGCAGAGCTTCTGGGTGCTGGGCGGGGCGGCGGTGATCGTCGTGCTGCTGTGGGCCTTCTTCAACCGCACGCTGCTCGGCAAGGCGGTGCTGGCGACGGCGGCGAACCGGCTGGCGGCCAGGCTCGTCGGCATCAACACCTCCTTCGTCGTCGGCCTGTCCTTCGTGCTCTCCGCTGCGATCGGGGCCGTCGCCGGCATCCTTGTCACGCCGATCACCCTGACCAGCTACGATGTCGGCACCTTGCTGGCGCTGAAGGGCTTCGCCGCCGCCATGCTGGGCGGCATGGGCAACCCGCTCGGGGCGGTGGTCGGCGGGCTCACGGTCGGCCTGCTGGAGGCGTTCGGCGCCGGCTACATTTCCTCCACCTACAAGGACGCGATCGCCTTCATCGTCATCCTCGCCGTGCTGTTCGTCATGCCGGGCGGACTGTTCGGCAAGGCCAGCGTGGAGCGCGTGTGATGCTGAAAACCGTCCTCGCGCCCCGTTTCGCCGTGCCGCTGGTTCTGGCCGTGCTGGTGGTCGGGCTGTCCTTCGCCCTGCCCTCCAATTTCTATCTGCGGGTCGCAGCTCTCGTGTGGATCTCCGCGCTCGCCGTGATCGGGCTGAACCTTTTGATGGGCTATGCCGGGCAGGTGAGCCTTGGCCATGCCGGCTTCTTCGGCATCGGCGCCTATGCGGTGGCCGTGCTGCCGGCGCAGTTCTCGCTGCATCCCCTGCTCGCCGCCCTCGCCGGGGCGCTGGCGGCAGGCCTCCTCGCCTATGTCGTCGGCCGGCCGATCCTGCGGCTCAAGGGGCATTACCTCGCCGTCGCCACACTCGGTTTCGGCATGCTGATCGCCATGACGATCTCCAACGAGGCCTGGCTGACGGGCGGGCCTGACGGCATGCCGGTGGAGCGGCTGACGCTGCTGGGCTGGCGGGTGCGCGGCGCCGACACCTGGTACTGGATCACCGGCGGCCTTCTCGTCATCGGCGCGTGGATCGCCGGCAATCTCGTCGCCAGCCCGACGGGCCGGGCGCTCAGGGCACTGCACGATTCGGAAGTCGCGGCCCGGGTCGCCGGCATCGACGTGGCGCGGGCCAAGCTCACCGTCTTCGTCATCTCCGCCGTTTATGCCGCGGTTGCAGGTGCCGCGCTCGCCCTGGTCAACGGCTTCGTCACGCCCGACAAGGCGAATTTCATGCATTCCATCGAACTGGTGACGATGGTCGTGCTCGGCGGCATGGGTTCGATCCTCGGCTCGGTCGCGGGCGCGGCGATCCTCGTCGTGCTGCCGCAGGTGCTGACCAGCTTCCACGACTACGAGCACATGGTGCTCGGCCTGATCATGATGGTGATCATGATCGTGCTGCGCTCCGGCATCGTGCCCGGCCTTGCAAGCCTCCTTACGGGGAGACGCAAATGAACGCCCCGTCCACGCCCCTTCTCGCGGTCGAGGAGATCGGCATCTCCTTCGGCGGCGTGAAGGCGGTCGATCATGTCTCCTTCACCGCCAGCCCGGGCGAGGTCTTCTCGATCATCGGCCCGAACGGCGCCGGCAAGACGACGCTGTTCAACCTGGTTTCCGGCGTCTACCAGCCGAAGACGGGCAGCGTCCGGCTCGCCGGCGAGACCGTAACCGCGCTGGAGCCGAACCTGTTGGCGGCGCGCGGGCTGTCGCGCACCTTCCAGAACCTGCAGGTCTTCTTCCGCATGAGCGCGCGGGAAAACGTCATGGTCGGCCGCCACCTGAAGGAAAGGCGCGGGCTCCTCGCCCACCTGCTGGCGCTGCCCTCCACCGGCCGCCAGAACCGGGAAAGCACGGAACACGCCGACCGGCTGCTCGCCCGGGTCGGGCTTTCCGACCATGCCGATACGGCGGCGGCGAACATGCCCTATGGCGCCCTGAAGCGGCTGGAGATCGCCCGGGCGCTCGCCGCCGAACCGAAGGTGCTGTTGCTTGACGAGCCGGCCGCCGGCTGCAACCCGGTCGAGACCGAGGAGATCGAGCGGCTGATCCGCAAGATCGCCGACGAGGGCGTCGCGGTCGTTCTGGTCGAGCACGACATGAAGCTCGTCATGCGCATTTCCGACCGGATCCTGGTGCTCGACCAGGGTCGCATGCTGGCCGAGGGCCTTGCCACCGATATCCGCTCCAACCCGAAGGTCATCGAGGCCTATCTTGGAACCCACGGAACGCGGGAGGCCAATCTTGCGCTCGACTGATCCGCTTCTTGAGGTCTCCGGCCTGCGCTCCGCCTACGGGCGGATCGAGGCCCTGCACGGCGTCTCGCTCCAGGTGGACGCTGGCGAGATCGTCGCCCTTGTCGGGGGCAACGGCGCCGGCAAGACCACGTTGCTGCGCACCATCTCCGGCGTCCAGCCGATGAGCGGCGGCGGCCTCTCCTTCGCGGGACGGGACATCTCCCGGGCAAGCCCGCATGCGCGGGTTGCCGCCGGCATCGCCCAGGTTCCGGAAGGACGGCAGATCTTCGCCCCGCTCGCCATCGAAGACAATCTCCGGCTCGGCGCCTATCTGCGCAAGGATGCCGAAATCGCGGCGGATCTCGCCCGGGTCTACGACCTCTTCCCGGTGCTGAAGGAACGGCGGAAAAACCCGGCAGGCGGGCTTTCCGGCGGACAGCAGCAGATGCTGGCCATCGGCCGCGCCTTGATGAGCCGGCCGAAGCTGCTGCTGCTCGACGAACCGTCGATGGGACTTGCCCCGGTGCTGGTCGACCAGGTGTTCGAGATCATCACCAGGCTCAACCGCGAGGACGGGGTGACCGTCTTCCTCGTCGAGCAGAACGCCTTCGCGGCGCTCTCCATCGCCACGCGCGGCTATGTCATCGAGACGGGCGAGATCGCCATGGAAGGCAAGGGATCGGACCTTCTGGCCGACGACCGCGTGCGCGAGGCCTATCTGGGCGTCTGATCTGGGCGTCTGACAGCCGGTCTCAATAGATGCCGTTGGCGCGCTGCAGGGCGCGGACATAGGCGATGATCGCGGCGACGTCCTGCTGCGTCACATCCGGGACGGCCGGCATGTCGCCGAAGCTCCAGTGGTGCTGGCGCACGCCGCGCGCGATGGCGAGGAGGAACGCGCCATCGGCATGATGGGCCGGCTCGTAGATCACATGGACAAGCGGCGGCGCGATGCCGGCACGCCCGGCGGCGTTCTCGCCGTGGCAAACGGCGCAAGCGCCATCGAAGAGGTCCCTGCCCCGCGCCGCCACGCCCGCAAGCTCCGGCACGGCGACCCGCGCCATCGGCGCGCCGGCCGCCGTCTTTTCCGTGTCATCGCCACCGACAAGAAGGGAGAAGCCGCCGGCAGCGGCGAGCAGCAGCGCCGCGCCGGCAACAAGCGGCAGTCGGTGTCTCATCGCGGCGCCCGGGTCGCGCCGGTCTCCGGCAAGGGCCCGCCGGCAAGATCCTCGAGGATCGGACAGTCGGGCCGCTCGTCGCCGTGGCAGCACTGGACCAGGCGCTTGAGCGTCGCCTTCATGCCCTGCAGCTCGGCGATCTTGCGCTCGACCTCGCCGATCTTCTGGGTGGCGACGGCGCGCACGTCGGCACTGGCCCGGTGCTCGTCCTCGTAGAGCGAGAGCAGCGCGCGGCATTCCTCGATGGTGAAGCCGAGGCTGCGCGCCCTTTGCAGGAAGCGCAGGCGATGCACGTCCGTCTGCGAATAATCGCGATAGCCGTTGGCGGCCCGCGCCGGACGGATCAGCGCGATGTCCTCGTAATAGCGGATGGTCTTGGGCGGCAGGTTCGCATGTGCCGCAGCCTCGCCGATATTCATGGCAGCCGTCCCGTTGGATGATCGTCTCCCCCATGTGAGCCTTCCACTTACTGGAAGGTCAAGGGGGGCCGGTCCGCGTTTCGCCATCCGGCAGGCGCCGACCGGCGACCGGACCGCTAGATCCCCAGCCGGTCGAGCAGGCGATAGGCAAGGACGGACGGGCCCAGGAACCAGGGATTGCCGGTGTAGAAGGGGCGGGTTGGGAAGGCCAGCCCGTCAAAGGCCGTCGCCCCTTGCGCAAGACCCGCCGCCTGCTGGCCGATGCGCATGCCGAGATAGCTCGCCATGCCGACGCCGGAGCCGCAATAGCCCATGGCGTAGTGGAGCCCCTCGTCATTGCCGACATGCATCATCTCGTCGAACGTGTAGGCGACGAAGCCGACCCATGAATGCGAGACGCGGGTGCCGGTCAGCCTCGGGAACAGGCGGATCAGCTCGTCATGCAGCCGGACGGCGCTCTTTTTCGGGTCCGTCTCGGAGAGCGACACCCGCCCGCCGAAGAGGATGCGGCGGCGGTCTGGCGACGGCCGGTAGTAGTAGACAACCCGGCGCGTGTCGCAGAGCATTCGGTCTGTCGGCAACACCTCGTCCATCAGCGCTTGTGGCAATTCCTCCGTGGCGATCACATAGGAGCCGATCGGGATCACCCGCCGCCTGTGCCAGGGGCTGAGCGGTCCGCTGTAGCCGTTGGTCGCAAGCACCACCTTCTCGGCGAAAAGCGTGCCGCGCGCCGTGGCCAGGCGGAAACCGCCCGCCACCCGCTCCAGCCCCGCGACCGGGCAACGGGAGACGATCCGCGCGCCGGCGCGCTGCGCCACGTCCAGAAGCCCTGCGTGGTAGCGCCCCGGATCGACGCTGGCGACACGCGGATAGACGGCGCCGCCGTAATAGGCGTCGGTACCGATCTCGGCGTGCTGGTCGGCGCGCTCGACGGTGTAGGCGCCGGTGTCGAGCACCGGATGCGGCGTCTCCAGTTCACGCCGCATCGCCTCGAAGCGGCCGGGCGTATGCGCGCCATGGAAGCGGCCGCAGACAGAAAAGCCGCAATCGATCCCCTCTTCCGCGACGAGCCGGCCGACATGGTCGCGCGAGGCCTCCCCTTCCCTCAGGATCGCCGCCGCCCGGTCTCGGCCGTGGCGACGGGTGAGCGCTTCGAAATCCGGCTTGACCGAGGTGGAGATCTGGCCGCCATTGCGCGTGCTGCAGCCGAAGCCGGCTGCCTCCGCGTCGAGCACCAGCACGCTCGCGCCGGCGCGCGCCGCCGCGATCGCCGCGTTGAGGCCGGTATAGCCGGCGCCGATGACCGCCACGTCGATGCGCTCCGGCAGGGGAGCGTGCGCGGCTTCGGCGGCCGGCGGCGGCGTCTCGTCCCACCAGTAGGGATGCGGCTTGAAATCGGGGGTGAAGATGTCACTCATCAAAGAGGTGTCCGGTCGCTGGCGTGGTCTTCAAGGATCATGTCCGCACCCTTTTCCCCGACCATGATCGCCGGCGCATTGGTGTTGCCCGAGATCACCGTGGGAAAGATCGAGGCGTCGACGATACGCAGGCCCGCGAGCCCGTGCACCCGCAAACGCTGGTCGACGACGTCCACCTTCGGATCGGGGCCCATCCGGCAGGTGCTGACGGGGTGGAACACGGTGCCCGAACGGGCGCGGATGTCGGCGACGAGATCCTCGGCCGACTGCACTTGCGGCCCGGGGAGGATCTCCTGCGCGATCACGTCGGCAAAGGCTGGCGTTGCGGCAAGCTTGCGCAGGAAGCGCGCGCCCTCAAGCATCTCCTGCAGGTCGTGGTTGGTCGACAGGTAATTGGGGTGGATCGCCGGTGGCTCGAACGGGTCGGCGGAGCGGATTTCCAGATGGCCCCGGCTTGTCGGCCGGGTCGGCTGGATGCCGAGCAGGAAGCCGGGGAACGGGTCCGGGCTCATCAGCGGCCGCTTGCCCGGCGGGGCCTTCGTGTAGCTCACCGGCGAGAAAAAGAGCTGCATGTTCGGCCGGGCAAGCTCCGGCCTGGTGCGGAAGAAGCCGCCGCCCTGGTTGACGCCAAGCGACAGCGGCCCGCGCCGCGCCAGGAGATAGCGCAGCCCGTGCCAGAGCTTGCCGCGCAGCGGGCGGAGTTGCTGGTTCAGCGTCGGCACCTTCGAGCGGTAGAGATAGTCGAGCCCCAAATGATCCTGCAGGTGGCGACCGACGCCCGGCATCTCATGCAGGACCTCGATGCCCTTTCCGGCGAGAAGCGCGGCCGGACCGACGCCCGAGAGCTGCAGCAGCTGCGGCGAATTCACGGCGCCGGCGGCAAGGATCACCTCTCGCGCGGCGAACGCCGTCCGCCGCTCGCCCTTGCGCATGTACTCGATGCCGGTGGCGCGCGCGCCCTCGAACAGGATCCGCGTCGCCAGCGCATGCGTCGTAACGTGCAGGTTTGCCCGCCGCCTTGCCGGATGCAGATAGGCGCGCGCCGCCGACATGCGCAGCCCGCCCTTCGCCGTGTTCTGGTAGAGCCCGACGCCTTCCTGGTCAGCGCCGTTGAAGTCGGGATTGCGCCTCAGCCCCGCCTGTTCGCCGGCGGCGAGATAGGTCTGGCACATGGGGTGCAGGTCGCGCGCCAGGGTGGCGACGTGGAGCGGCCCGTCGCCGCCGCGCCAGTCGTCGGCGCCGGCATCGTTGGTCTCGGACTTGCGGAACCAGGGCAGCACGTCGTCCCAGCCCCAGCCGGGATTGCCCATCGCCTTCCAGTCTTCGTAATCCTGCTGCTGGCCCCGGATATAGACCATGGCGTTGATCGACGACGACCCGCCGAGCACCTTGCCGCGCGGCCAGTAGGAGGTCCGCCCGCCAAGGCCCGGGTCCGGCTCGGTCGTGTACATCCAGTTGATGCGCTTGTCGTAGAAGGCCTTGCCGTAGCCGATCGGCATCCAGATCCAGAAATTGAGGTCGCTGCCGCCGGCCTCCAGCAGCAGCACGCTGTAGCGTCCGCCGGCGCTGAGCCGGTCGGCCAGCACGCAGCCGGCCGAGCCGGCGCCGACAATGATGAAGTCGACTTTTGTCATGGCGGCGGAGGAGCCTTCAGGAAGCGGGCTTGTCCCGCTGCACCGCGATGGAGACCAGCGCGAGCAGGCCGGAACCGAGCATCAGGACGAAGGATACGGCATTCAGCACCGGGGTCGAGCCGACCTTCACCATGCGGTCGTACATGGTCACCGTGAGCGGCGCCTCGGAGCCGACGAGGAACAGCGTGGTGTTGAAGTTCTCGAAGGAGACGAGGAAGGCGACGATGCCGGCGGCGATCATCGCCGGGCGCAGGAAGGGCAGAGTGATCGTGGCGAGCACCCGCGCCCGGCTGGCGCCGAGATTGAGGGCCGCCTCCTCCATGGCGATGTCGAACTTCTTCAGCCGGGCGACGATCACCAGCGAGGTGATGGTGACGATGAAGGAGAACTGCCCGAGCACGACCAGCACGATGCCGGGCCTCAGGAAGGAGAGCTCGATCCCCGTCGTCGTCTCGATGAAATTGGCTACCGTGCTCGCCAGCACCAGGATCGAGATGCCGAGAATGACGCCGGGAATGACCAGCGGCACGATCATCACGATGTAGAGCGCGTTCTTGCCCGGGAAGTTGCCGCGCACGAACAGGAAGGCGTTGCAGGTGCCCACGAACACCGACAGCGCCGAGACGCAGGTGGCGATGACGAAGGAATAGTAGAGCCCGCGCAGCAGCCGCCGGTCATGGAACATGCCGAGCTTGGGTTCGGTGTCGGAGAAGAACCAGTCGAGCGTGAAACCCTGCCAGGGGAGCGCGGGAAACAGGGAATCGTTGAAGGCGAAAGTGCCGGCGGCGACAAGCGGTGCCGCCAGGAAGACGAAGAAGGCCGCCAGATAGAGCCGGTAGCCGATGAGGAAGAGGCCGGGGCGCGCGCTGTTGATCATGATCTCAGCTCCGCGCCACTGTGGTGGCGAGGCTCTGCCCCGACAGCTTCAGGCCGAGCCAGACGACGAGCGAGGTGAAGGCCAGCAGCAGGAAGCCGAAGGCCGCCCCGGATTCCCAGTTGTAGCGGGTGATGAACTGGTCGTAGATCTGCTCGGTGAACCAGCTTGAATTCTTGCCGCCGAGCAGGATCGGCGTCAGGTAGCTGCCCGCCGTCAGCATGAAGGTGACGATGCAGCCCGAGACGATGCCGGGCATGGCGTAGGGGATGATGATCCGGCGCAACACGGTGAAACCGTTGCCGCCGAGATTGTAGCCGGCCTCGATCATGGCGTTGTCCATGCCGTCGAGGGTGGAGACGAGCGGCACGATCATGAACAGGATCACCGTGTAGACGAGCCCCATCACCACGGTGGCGTCCGAGTAGAGGAACTCGACCGGTCCGCCGGCCAGGCCGCTCCATTGCAGCGCCGAGGAGATGACACCGGTCTCGCGCAGGAGCAGGATCCAGCCGAAGGCGCGGATCAGGTCGCTCACCCAGAGCGGGATCAGGATCACCAGGAACAGCGCGCCACGGGTCCGGTTGCCGGCGATCTTGGCGATGTAATAGGCGATGGGAAAGCCGATGACGAGGGCGAGCGCGGTGACCAGCAGCGACATGGAGCCGGTGCGCATCAGCGTGTTCCAGTAGATCGGCTCCTGGGCGAAATCGATGTAGTTGCCGAGGCCATATTCATAGACGCGCGGCGCCACCTTCTCGCGCAGCGACAACACGACCATGCCGGCATGCGGCAGCGCGATCAGCAGCACGATCCACAGCGTGAACGGCGCGAAGAGCAGGATCAGCGACAAGCGCCTGATGTCGCGGGCATTGGTCATGCGGCGCTCTCCGCGGCAAAGCAGCGGGTCTGGGCATGGGCCCAGGACAGCCGCACCGCCTCGCCCGGGCGCAAGTCCTCCGGGCCGCCGGTCAGCACCACGTCGGCCTCGATCAGGGCGTCCTGGGCACCGCGCACCAACACTCGGCTGTTGGCGCCGTTGAAGAGCAGGCTGTCGACCCTGCCTTCGATGACATTGCGCCCGTCCGTGTCCGGCAACGCCTCGCCGGCACGCTCGGCGCGGATGAATTCGGGCCGCACGAAGAGCTCGACCGCGCCCGCCTCGGCAAGCGGGCCAAGCCCGGCAGCGGCGCCCACCAGCGGCAACCCGCCCTGCGTCTCGACCCGCACCGCCCCGCCCGAGCGCGACAGGATGCGACCCGACCAGCGGTTGCTGTCGCCGACAAAGCCGGCGACGAAGGCCGTGTCCGGGTTGTGATAGAGCGCCTGGGGCGTGCCGATCTGGTCGAAGCGCCCCTTGTTCATGATCGCCACATAATCGGACATCACCAGCGCCTCGGACTGGTCGTGGGTGATGTAGATGAAGGTGGTGTTGAACTGGTGCTGCAAGAGTTTCAGCTCGATCTTCATCGCCTCGCGCAGCTTCAGGTCGAGCGCGCCAAGCGGTTCGTCGAGCAGCAGCACGTCCGGGTCGAGGACCATGCAGCGGGCGATGGCGATGCGCTGCTTCTGGCCGCCGGAGAGCTGGTGGATCTCGCGGTTCGCCACATCCGGCAGCGCGATGCGGGCGAGCACGTCCTTGACCTTGCGGTCGATCTCGGCCCTGGGCACCCGGTTGCAGCGCAGGCCGTAGGCGATGTTCTCGTAGACATTCATCATCGGGAACAGCGCCAGATGCTGGAACACCATCTTGACGTTGCGCTTGTTCGGCGGGGTGTTCAGCACCGAACGTCCCTTGATGCGGATATCGCCCGCACCCGGCTCCTCGAAGCCGGCGATCATGCGCATCAAGGTGGTCTTGCCGCAGCCCGAAGGCCCCAGAATGGAGAAGAAACAGCCGTTGGGGATCTCGAAGCTCACATCCCTGACCGCCTGCACGGAGCCGTAATTCTTGGAAACGCCGATGCATTCAAGGTCATGGGGCGCGGTCGATGTCATGCGGGAGCTCGCTCGGTTGCTTCGGATCGCGGACGCCGGTTCGTGCGCCGCTTGTTGCGGACAGGCACCGGCACAAAGGGGCTGACGCGCACGGGGGCGCCGGAGGAGACCAGCCGGGGAACCAAGGGACCCGGCACGCAAGCCTTGCGCGCCGGGTCATTCGGGACATCTGCGTCAGTTGGACGTTGCCGCCTGGATCTTCTCCAGCGTCTTGCCTTCCATGTCCTCGACACCGGGAGGAATGTTGGCGAAGAACTTGAGATTGTCGATATCGGCCGCGGTGAAGGCCGCCTTGACCGCTTCCTGCTTGTCTTCCGGCAGCAGTTCCTGGGCGCCCTTGATCGAGGCCAGCGCGCCGGTGCTCGCCGACATCAGCTTGACGATCTCCGGCTGCAGCACGAAGTTGATCCACTTGTAGGCGGCATCGTCCGCCTCGCCCTTGCGCGGGATCGCAAACGTGTCGATCCAGGCGAGCGCGCCGGTTGCCGGCGGCACGAAGACGATGTTCTTGTTCTCGCCGTAAAGCTTGAAGGCAGTGGAATCCCAGGTCTCGGAGGCGACGATCTCGCCCGAAAGCATCATCGCCGAAAGGTCGTCGCCGCCCTTCCAGTAGGCCTTGATGTTGTCCTTGCAGGCGATCAGCTTGTCGGCGACCTTGTCGAGCAGTTCCTGGTATTTGCCGAGATCCGCGTAGGTGGCGAAGGGGTCCTCGCCCATGGCGAAGGCCGTGCCGAGCAGGATCGTGCGGCGCAGGCGCATCGAGGTCTTGCCCTTGTACGCCGGATCGCAGAGATCGGCCCAGCTCTTCAGATCGGGCGCCTTGGTCTTGTCGACCATGATGCCGGACGTGCCCCACTGGTGCGGCACGGCATAGACGCCGCCGTCGATGGTGGTGTTGGCCTTGACGCCGTCGAGCAGCTTCGGCTCCATGTTGGAGGTGTCGATCTTCGACAGGTCGAGCGGCTTGTAGATGTCGTATTCGAGCTGCACGGCGTAGATGCGGTCATGGCTCGGCTGGGCCAGATCGAAGCCGGCGCCGCCGGTGGCGCGCAGCTTGGCGATCATTTCCTCGTTGTTGGAGAAGGTCACCTCGACATCGATATCGGGGTATTTCTCCTCGAACAGACGGATCACCTCCTCGGGCGCATAGGAGCCCCAGGTCAGCAGGCGCAGCGTCTCCGCATTCGCCGCACCCGACATCAGGGTCGCGACGAGCGCCCCGGCAAGAGTTGCTTTCAAACGCATTTCCAAGACCTCCCATTGGGACCGCACCGAAGAAGGACCTCCCCGCCCGTGGCAGCCACTGGGAGAAAGCTTAGTGAGCCATTGGACTGTGTCATATATCCATTATCGACCTTTCGTGCGGTCCAATTTTCCCATCGCAAAGAGACCGCTCTTGATGTCGAACATCGGCCTCAACCCGATGGCGGCCAGCCGCGCAGGGCTTCCGCCGCGCGGTGAATGTCGAGCGGGGTCGAGCTGCCGAAACCGATGACCACCCCCTTTTCCTCGACCGGCTGCAGACAGTAGCGGGAAATCGGCGCCAGCAGCACGCCGCGCTCGGCCGCCGCGGCGACGGCGCGATCCTCGCCGACACGCCCGCGGAGCAGGCCGATCGTGTGGAAGCCTCCCGATGTCGGCTGCACGTCGAGCTGTCCGGCGAAGGGCGCGAAAGCTTCGATCAGCGCCGCGTGGCGCTCCTCGTAGACCTGGCGCATGGCCCGGATATGAGTGGCGAAAAGCCCCTCCTCCATGAAGTCGGCGATCATCGCCTGCGGCGCCGTCGGCACGCCGCTCAGCCAGGAAACGCTCATCTGCGAGAAAGTCTCCACAAGGCCGCGCGGCGACAGGATGAACCCGACCCTGAGCGAGGGAAACAGCGACTTGGAGAAGGTACCGACATAGATCACCCGTTCCTGGGTATCGATGCTCTTCAGCGGCGGTTGCGGCTGGTTGGAGAAGGTGAACTCGCCGTCGTAGTCGTCCTCGACGATCAGGGCGTCGCTGTCTTCCGCCGCCTCCAGCAGTTCCAGCCGGCGGGCAAGGCTCATCACGTGGCCCAGCGGCTGCTGGTGCGACGGGGTAACGAAGGCGAGGCGGAAATGCGGCGCCTTGTCGAGCCCGTCGGCAACGACCAGGCCCTGCTCGTCGATGGCCACCGGCACGAGATCGGCGCCGTTCGAGACGAGCGCGTTGCGGGCGCCGATGGCGCCGGGGTTCTCGAACCAGACCCGGTCGCCGGGATTGAGCAGCAGGCTGCTGATCAGGGAGAAGGCCTGCTGCGCGCCGCCGACGACGAAGATCTGCTCCGGATCGCACTTGATGCCGCGCATGGCGTTGAGGTGGGTGGCGATGGCCGCGCGCAACCGCGACAGTCCGAACGGCTCGCCATAGCCCATCACCTCCTGCCGGTCGGCACGCCAGTGACGGGCCGACAGCCGCGCCCAGTGTGCCATGGGGAAGACATCAAGCGCCGGCAGCGCGGTGATGAAAGGCTGCATGCGATGCGGCAGCCGGCCGCGCGGAGCGAAATGGCGGGTGGCATGGCGGGTCGCGTGCGACAGGCGCGGCCGGGTGACGGCCTGCCGGTCCTCGGGGCGCGGCGGACGCGTGACCCGCTGCCCTTGCAAGGCGGTGCTGACATAGGTGCCGGCGCCGATGCGCGCCTCCAGCAACCCCTCCGCGATCAGCCGGTCGATGGCGTTGCTGACAGTGGTCCGCGACAGGTCGAGCTCGGCCGCAAGCGTCCGGCTCGCCGGCAGCCGCTCGCCCGCCTTGACGCCGCCGGTCAGGATGATGTCGCGCAGCGCCATATAGAGCTGGACGCTGACCTTGCGCCCCGCCGCGCGGTCGATACGGATCGAGGAAAGCAGTGCGCCGGCCTGGGTTTTCATGTGGCTCCGTTCCCCGTTTCCGCCGGCTCAACGGTCCGCCGGGGAGCCGCGCCGCTTCCAAATTGGCCCGCCTGAATCATCAAAATGGACCTTATCTCGCGGCCAATCGACAATAAAGTGCAGGCTCATCAAACGGCCCGTCGGCGGCCTGCCTTCCGAGGACATCATGAAGATTGCCAGGATCGAGACCTTCACCACGCAGTTCGTCTGTTTCGTGCGGGTGACGACCGACAGCGGCGCGACCGGCTGGGGCCAGGTCGCGCCCTACAATGCCGACATCACGGCGAAGGTGCTGCACCGCCAGGTCGCCCCGTACGCGCTCGGTGCCGACGCGCTCGACATTGCCGGTCTCGTCGACATCATTCCCGAGCGCGAGCACAAGTTTCCCGGCTCCTATGTCGCCCGCGCCATCGGCGGGCTCGACACCGCGCTGTGGGACTTGCGCGGCAAGCTTGAGGAAAAGCCGGTCTGCGCGCTGATCGGCGGGATGCCGGGCCGGGTCCGCGCCTATGCGTCCTCGATGAAACGCGACATCACGCCGGCCGAGGAGGCGCTCCGCTTCCAGCGGCTGCGCGATCGCTTCGGCTTCGAGGCCTTCAAGTTCCGTGTCGGCGCCGAATGCGGGCGCGACATCGATGAATGGCCGGGCCGCACCGAGGAGATCGTGCCAACGATCCGCAAGGCGCTCGGCGATACCGCCGAGCTTCTGGTCGATGCCAATTCCGGCTTCTCGCCGGCTCGCGCCATCGAGGTCGGCCGGATGCTGCAGGATCACGGCGTTGCCCATTACGAGGAACCCTGCCCCTATTGGGAATACGAACAGACGAAACAGGTGACCGACGCGCTCGATATCGACGTGACCGGCGGCGAACAGGATTGTTCGCTGGTCGACTGGCGGCGGATGATCGGAGACCGCGTCGTCGACATCATCCAGCCGGACATCTGCTATCTCGGCGGACTGACCCGCACGCTCCAGGTGACGGAGATGGCGGCGGCTGCCGGCATTCCGTGCACGCCGCATTGCGCCAATCTTTCCATGGTGACGCTGTTCACGATGCACCTGCTGCGGGCGATCCCCAATGCCGGCAAGTATCTGGAGTTCTCCATCGAGGTCGAGGACTACTATCCCTGGCAGGAGGGCCTGTTCGTCTCCTCCCCCTATGCGATCACCGACGGCCATGCGGTCGTGACGGACGCGCCCGGCTGGGGCGTCGAGGTCTCGCCCCAATGGCTGGCGAAGAGCGATCACCAGACCAGCGAAGCGGAAGGCTGACCCATGAACGCTCAAAGCGAACTCGTCGCACAGGTCCGGCGCACCGGCACCCTGCCCGACCTGCCGGACGGTCTCTATCTCGACGGAGGTTTCCGCCCCGCAACCTCGCGGAGAACGATGGAGAGCTTCGATCCCGGCAAGGGCGAGGCCTTCGCCAGCTTCGCGCGGGGCGATGCCGACGACGTCGATGCTGCGGTTACGAGCGCAGCCCGTGCGTTCGAAGCCGGGTGGCGGGACACAGCTCCGGTGGAGCGCGGACGCATCCTTGCCCGCGTGGCGCAGTTGATCCTTGCCGAGGCCGACCGTCTTGCCATCGCCGAATGCCTCGACAGCGGCAAGACGCTTGCCGAAGCGGAAGGCGACGTGCGCGGCGCGGCGCGCGCCTTCGAATATTACGCCGGCGCCTGCGACAAGCTGGAGGGGAAGACCTTCCCGCTGGGCGCCGGTTACCTCGGCTACTCCCTGCATGAGCCGGTCGGCGTCACCGCCCATGTGATCCCGTGGAACTATCCGATCTCGACGGCGGCGCGCGGCCTCGCACCGGCGCTCGCCGCCGGCTGCACGGTGGTCGCAAAGCCGGCCGAGCAGACGCCGTTCACGGCGCTGATGCTGGCGGACATCCTTTCCCGCGCCGGCCTTCCGGCAGGCGTGTGCAACGTGGTGACAGGGACCGGCGCGGAGGCCGGCGCACCGCTCGTCGGTCACCCCGGCATCGCCCATGTCACCTTCACCGGCTCGGTTGCGACCGGAAAGCGGGTGATGAAGTCGGCCGCCGATCACGTCACCCGGCTGGTGCTGGAGCTTGGCGGGAAATCACCCGTCATCGTGCTCAAGGACTGCGACAGGGAGGCGGCACTCAACGGCGTCCTGGGCGCCATCTTCGAGAATGCCGGCCAGATCTGTTCGGCCGGTTCGCGCCTCGTCATCGAACGCCGCATCGCCGACAGCTTCCTTGAGGAACTCGTCGCGCGGACGCGCCGGCTGACCCTGGGCCACGGCTTGCGCAACCCGGACATGGGCCCGGTCAGCTCGGCCGAGCATCTTGCGAAGATTTCCGGCTTCGTCGAGCGGGCAAGAACGCGCGGCTCGGAGATCCTGACCGGCGGCAACATCGCCAGCGATCCGCAGACCGGCCAGGGCTGGTTCTTCGAACCGACCATCATCGCCGACCGGCCGGCCGATGACGAACTGGTGCAGGAGGAGGTTTTCGGCCCGGTGCTGACGGTTCAGATCGCCGAGGATGCCGACCACGCGCTGGAGCTTGCCAACGGCACGCCCTTTGGCCTCGTTGCCGGCATCTACACAAGCGATCACGGCACCGCGCACCGCCTCGCCCGCCGTCTCGACGCGGGCCAGGTCTTCATCAACGAATATTTCGCCGGCGGCATCGAAGTCCCCTTCGGCGGCACCAAGCTCTCCGGTTTCGGCCGGGAAAAGGGGCTGGAGGGGCTTTTGAGCTACTGCCGGACCAAAAGCGTCGCCGCCAAGCTGTAGGAGCCTGGCCTATCCCTCCCTGAAGCCGGTCAGGAAGGCGGTGAGGTTGTCGCCCAGCGCGTCGCACAGATAGCCGCCTTCCTGGACGATCGCCGTCGGCAGCCCGATCCCGGCGCAGCGTGCCCCGATCCGCGCGAACCCGCCGGTGGATACGGTGAGGCCGCCGAAGGGATCGCCCTCGAACGCATCGAGCCCGAGAGCGACGACCAGGGCGCCGGGCGCGAAGGCGCGGATGCGCCCGATGGCGACATCGAGCGCGGCCAGAAACGGCTCGTCGCCCGACCCGCGCGGCAGGGGCAGGTTGAGATTGCAGCCAAGCCCCGCCCCCTCGCCCCGTTCCGAGGCATGCCCCCAGAAGAAGGGATAGAAGCGCACCGGATCGGCATGGATCGAGACGGTCAGGACGTCACCCCGACCGTAGAAGATCCCTTGCGTGCCGTTGCCGTGATGCAGGTCGACATCGAGAATGGCGACCCGGTCATGGGTTCGGCGCAACTCCTGCGCGGCGATCGCGGCGTTGTTGAGGAAGCAGAAGCCGCCGGCGAGATCGGCGAAGGCGTGATGCCCCGGAGGGCGGCTGAGCGCGTAGACGGCCCGCTCGCCGCCGACAACCATGCGCGCGGCATGGACGGCGGTCTGGGCGCTCCAGTAGGCCGCCTCCCAGGTCCCCTCCGAGATCGGGCAGGCCGTGTCGGCCATGTGATAACCGGCCTGGCCGACGGCCGATGCCGGGTAGGAAAAGTCCCGGCGGTCGGGATGAATGTTGGGCACCACTTCGGGCGAGGCATCGGGTATGCGCTGCCAGCGCGCGAAGATCGTCTCCAGGAATTGCAGGTATTCCGGCGTGTGGATTGCGGCCAGCGGCCCTGCCCCGTGATCGTCGGGAGCGACCTCGCCAAGTCCGGCGGCGCGGGCGCCCGCCAGCAGGCGGTCGATGCGGCCAGGCACCTCCGGATTGGGCTGCGGCGCGCCGGAGGAAAGGAAATGGCGCGGATCGTGCCGGTGCTGGGTTTTCGAGAATACCAGTTGCATGCAGGTTTCCGTCTGGTTGGCGGGTGCCGGCCCTGTCCGGTCGGGATCACGGCCTGCCGTGTTTCAAGTCTGAAGCTGCCCGAGGCATCCTAGAAGGCGACCTTGTCGCCCCCCTTGAGGCCAAGCATGGCGCGCGCCTCGGCGGGCGATGCGATGGCGTAGCCAAGATCCTCGAGAACCCGGCGGATGCGCGCGACCTGATGTGCGTTGTCGGGCGCCAGCGCGCGCCCGGCCCCGTCGGTCAGGCTGTCCTCCAGGCCGACGCGCGCGTTTCCGCCCATCACCACGCCCATGGTGGCAAGCCGCATCTGGTGGCGACCGGCCGCCAGCACGGAGAAGCGATAGGCATCGCCCAGCAGCCGGTCGGCGGTCGATTTCATGAACAGGAGGCTTTCGGGACTGGCGTCAATGCCGCCGAGAATGCCGAGCACGAACTGGACGAAGACCGGCGGCCGCACGAGCCCCTTCTTCAGGAAATAGGCCAGGGTCTGGATATGACCGGCGTCGTAGCATTCGAACTCGAACCGCGTGCCGCAGCCCTCGCCGATGTCCGCAAGGATGGTCTCGATATCGGCGAAGGTGTTCTTGAAGACGACATCGCGCGTCGCCTCCAGAAACCCCTTCTCCCACCCATGGACCCAGTCCTCATAGCGCGCGGCGAGCGGGAAGATGCCGAAATTCATCGAGCCCATGTTGAGCGAGCACATTTCCGGCCGGGCCGCGCGCGCCGGCGCCAGCCGTTCGTCCAGCGTCATCTGCGAGGAACCGCCAGTGGAGATGTTGACGACCGCGTCGCTCCCCTGCCGGATGCGCGGCAGGAAGCCCATGAAATGCTCCGGGTTGGCGCTCGGCCGACCGGTTTGCGGATCACGGGCATGGACATGCAGGATCGCAGCGCCCGCCCGTGCCGCGCCCAGCGCCTGCTCGGTCATCTCGTTCGCCGTCACCGGCAGGTGCGGGCTCATGGTCGGGGTGTGGATCGAGCCGGTCAGTGCGCAGGTGAGGATGATCTTGTCCGTCATCTTCCCGCTCACCCGTTGCCGACGGGAAGGCCGAAGCGGGCGGCGAATGCATCGAGGGAGGCGACAAGCTTCTCCATGATCTCGCCGATATGCTCCTCGGTCACGATCAACGGCGGGCAGACCATGAAATGGTCTCCCGTCCGCCCGCCGCGCGTGCGCCGCGAATAGATGATCAGGCCGCGCGCATAGGCTTCCTCGACGAGATGCACATGGGCGTCCATCTCCGTGGGAAGCGGTTCCATCGTGGCCGTGTCGGAAACCAGTTCGAAGGCCAGCAGCAACCCCTTGCCGCGCACATCGCCAATGAAGGGATAGCGGGCCTTCAGGCTCTCGAGTTCCCGCTTCAGGCGAGCGCCCATCAGATCGGCATTGGCGCAAAGCCCCTCGCGCTCGATCTCCTCCAGCACGGCCAGCCCGGCGGCGCAGGCGAGCGGGTTTCCGGCATAGGTGTAGCCATGCACGAAACCGCCCGAGGCAAGCACCGGCTCGACGATGCGCTCATGCGCCACCATGGCGCCGAGCGGCGCGTAGCCGGCGGCAAATCCCTTGGAGAAGGCAACGATGTCGGGTTTCAGATCCCAATGGGACCCGGCCAGGAACCGGCCCGTGCGCCCGGCCCCGGTCATCACCTCGTCGAGAATGAGGAGAATGCCGAATTCCCGGCAGATTTCCGCGATGCGGGCGTAATAGCTGCCCGGCGCGACCAGCGCCCCGGTCGCCGCCCCCCCGACCGGCTCCATGATGAAGGCCAGCACGGTCTCCGGTCCCTCGGAGAGGATCTTGTCGCGCAGCATTTCCGCATAGCGCAGGCCGCGCTCCTCGTGGGTGAGGTCGTCGCGGTCGAGATAGCAGGTCGGCGCCGGCACTTTCGGCATCTGGCGCATCATCGGCGCGAAGGGGTCGCTCATCACGTCCATGCCGGTCAGGGCCAGCGCGCCGAGCGTCGAACCGTGATAGGAGGGAAAGCGCGAGATCACCTTCCAGCGCCGCTCCTGACCGATGGCCAGCGCATGCTGGCGGGCAAGCTTGATGCAGCTCTCCACTGCCTCGGATCCGCCGGAGACGAAGAAGACGCGGTTCAGGCCCTCCGGCATGCGCTGCGCCGTCGCGGTGGCCAGCCGCTCGGCCGGCTCGTTCTCGAAATGCAGGCGATAGGCGAAGGTCGCTTTTTCCATCTGCGCCCGCATGGCCGCGAGCACGCGTTCGTTGGAATGGCCGATATTGGCGACCATGGCACCGCTGGAGCCATCGAGATAGCGCTTGCCGTCGACATCCCAGATGTAGACGCCGCGCGCCTCGGCGACGAGCGGGCGCCGCCCCCGGCTCTGGTAGAACAGGTTCGAGGCCGGCTGGCGCACCATGTTCATGGGCGATCCTCGAGCGGCACCAGCGCGCAATCGCGCCCCCGGATCACGGCATTTACCCTGTCGCCGCGCCGGAAGGGCCTTTCCTCGATCGGATTGAGCGCCTGCAACGTGCGCCCGGCGACCTCGACGAAATAGCGCGCCGCCTGACCCTGGTAGTCGACCGCCGTGACCTCTCCCGGCAGGGACAGCGCGTCGGCATGCGGCGTGTCGTCCTCAGCGCCCAGGAAGAGCTTTTCCGCACGCACGACGATACTGGCGGCCGCGCCCTCGCCGATGCCCCGGCTGCGCGATGCCGGCACGAGAAGCTCGCCAATCCCCTCCACGGCAACCGAAACGGTCTCGCCGCTGCTCTTGCCGACCCTGCCCTCGACGAGATTGGCATTGCCGAGGAAACGCGCGACGAAGGCCGACTTCGGACTGCGGTAGACCTCTTCCGGCGCGCCGACCTGCTCCACATGCCCCTTGCTCATCACGACGATGCGGTCGGACATGGCGAGCGCCTCGGACTGGTCGTGGGTGACGAAGATCGTGGTGATGCCGAGGTGAACCTGGATGCGCTTCAGCTCCACCCGCATGTCCTCGCGCAGATTGGCGTCGAGCGCCGAGAGCGGCTCGTCGAGGAGCAGGACGTCGGGCTCGATGACGATGGCCCGCGCCAGGGCGATACGCTGCTGCTGACCGCCCGAGAGCTGGCGCGGAAAGCGGTCGCCCATATCGGGAAGCTGGACGAGCTCCAGCGCGCGGGCGACCTTCCCGGCGATCTCGCCGCGCGGAACATCACGGTAGCGCAGGCCGAAGGCGACATTGTCGAAAATCGTCTTGTGCGGAAAGAGGGCATAGTTCTGGAAGACAATGCCCAGGTTGCGCTTGTGGATCGGGGTATGGGTGACGCTGCGCCCCTTGATGACGATCTCGCCCTCGCTGGGCTCCAGCAGGCCGGCGATCATCCTCAAGGTCGTCGTCTTGCCGCAACCGGAGGGACCCAGAAGCGTGACGAAACTGCCCTCCTCGATGTCGAGGTCCATGCGGTGAACCGCCGTCAGCCCCCCGAAGCGCTTGACGATGCCGTTCAACTGGACGGCGCTGGAATTTGCCATGGTGATGATCCGCATATCCCGAAGGGAGCAAAGAGGCGGACGGGGCGATCCCCGTCCGCGCGATCCGACACGCCGGATCTAGTAGCCGCGCTCGACCCGGCTGTAGACGCGAGCCCACTCCTCCTCGTTGCCGTTCCAGTATTCGGCATTGAAGAAGTTGAGACCTTCGAGCGTCCCGCTCGGATCGAAGGCCGGCAGCGCCTTGACCTTGTCGGAGAGCTCCACCTTGGCGGGATCGAGGGCCGGCGGATAGTTCTGCCCTTCGGCCACAGCGATCGCCACCTCCGGCTCCAGCATGAAGTTCAGGAGCTCCTCGCAGGCTTCCATCGGGCTGCCCTTGAGCACGAAGATGCACTCCTGCCAGCCGAGGCCGCCGGGCGGATCGAGGTAGCCGATGTCGTGGCCCTGGTCCTGGAGCGCCTTGATGCGTCCCGACCAGCCCTCGGTGACATAGATCTCCTCTTCCGCCAAAAGGCTCATCAGTTCCGCACCCGAGCCCCAGTATTTGAGCACCAGGTCGCGATTGGCGCGGATGGCATCCCAGACGGCGTCCATGTCGCCGATATTGTTGGGGTCCTGGTCGCTTTGCAGCGCGCCGTACCAGATGCGCGTCTTCCAGTCGCTCCAGCCGCCGATCTTGCCCTTGTAGGCGGCATCGATGAGGATCTTGGCACCCTTCTCCTTCATCTCGTCATCGGAGATGTGCTTGCGGTTGTAGGCAATGCCGGTGGTGCCATAGTCATAGGGCACGGCGGAGAGTTTGCCGCCGGTGATGCCACGGAAGACATCCTGCAGCGCGGGGATGACATTGGCGAGATTGGGGATGTTGTCCTCGTTGAGCTCCGAGGTCAGCTCCAGCCCGTGATAGCGGGCATAGTCGAAAACGCCGGACAGATGGGCCAGGTTGAACTCGCCCGGCTGGCTCGCCCGCACGCGGGCGATGTATTCGTCCGCCCCGCCGAACGTGCCGTCGACGACGGCGATGCCGGTCTTCTTGGTGTAGGGGTCGAAGGCATGCTGGCGGAAGGCCTCGGAGACGACACCGCCCCAGCCGTCGAAACGCACCTGCTCGGGCGTCGCCGCCCGGGCGAAGTTGCGGAACGGGCCTCCCATCACCCCGTAGGCCGCGGCCGAGGCGCCGATGAGGCCGAGCATGGCGCGGCGGCTCACATCCCCGTGGCGGTAGCGGTCGAGCAGTCGTTCGTAGCGTCTGGTGTTGTCCATTTCAGGCTCCCGTTTCTGACTGTTGCACCCGCGGATTTACGGAGCGGCGGGGCGCGCTCCCGTCGGTCAACTTCGTGAGGCGGCCAGTCGGCGCGCGACGCCCATGCCGATGAGCGGCAGGGCCACGGTGACGACGATCATCACCGTGCCCAGGGCGTTGATCTCGGGCGAGATGGAGTGCCGCAGCATGGCGAAGATCTGGGTCGGCACCGTCTCCACCCCGCCCGGTTTCCAGAACATCGTGCCGGTGATGTCGTCGAAGGACATGGTGAAGGCGAAGAGCATGCCGGCGAAGACGGCCGGCAGGAGCAGCGGCAATGTCACCGCGAAGAAGGTCTGCAGCGGGTTCGCCCCCAGACTGCGTGCCGCCTCCTCGTATTCCGGCCGGATCGCGACGAGGCGCGCCTGCACCACCAGAAGCACGAAGGGCAGCGTGAAGATGACATGGCCGAGCAGCAGCACGAGGAAACTGCGCGGCATGTCGAGCCAGCGCAGGAAGAGAAGCAGGGCCACGGCAAGCACCACTTCCGGGATCAGGATCGGCGCGATGAGCAGGGTGGTGATCGTGTTCTTGCCCGGGAAGCGGTAGCGCACCAGCGCCAGCGCGGCGAGGATGCCGAGCACCGTGGAGATGACGGCGGTCAGCGCCGCCAGCAGCAGCGAGACGCGAAAGGCGCGCACGATGGCGTCGTTGTTCCACAATTCGACGAACCAGCGAAAGCTCAGCCCTTCCATCGGGAAGGACCCGAACTGCCGGGAATTGAAGGACAACAGCACCACCACCGCGACGGGCAGGAACATGAAGAGATAGACGGCGACGGTGTAGAGCCTGAGGAAGTTCCATCCGGTCACGGTTGCCTCCTCACCCGAACGATCTGGCGATCTGGCCGAGGCCGACCAGGCGGTTGTAGACCATCACCACGGCGCCCAGAACGACGAGAAGCACGATCGACAGGGCCGAGCCGAGCGGCCAGTTGAGCTGGGTGATGACGGCCTCGAAGACCAGGTTGGCGAACATTGCCTGGCGCGGCCCGCCAAGCACCAGCGGCGTGATGTAGGTGCCGGCAGCGAGCACGAAACACAGCAGCCCGCCGGCCGCGAGCCCCGGCAGGGAGAGCGGCAGCGTCACTTCCCGGAAGGTCTGCAGGCTGGAAGCGCCGAGCGAACGGGAGGCGTCGAGCAGGTTGCGGTCGATCGCATCGAGGCTCACATAGACATTGAGCACCATGAAGGGCAGCAGGAAATGCACCAGCCCGAGGATCACCGTCGCCTCGTTGTAGAGCATCTGAACCGGCTCGGGGACGATGCCGAGGCCGACGAGAACGGTGTTGAGCGCGCCGCTCGAGCCCAGGATGTTGATCCAGGACATGGTGCGGATGATGTAGCTGATCCAGAAGGGCAGGATGAGCAGCAACAACAGCAGCGTCTTGTGGCGTGTCGTCGACATGGCGATGACATAGGCCGGGACATAGCCCAGCAGCGCACAGAAAAGCGTGGTGATGGCAGCGATCCGGAGCGTGCCCAGCAGGATGTCCCGGTAGAAGGGATCGCCGAAGACGAGCTGCCAGTTGTCCAGGTGAAAGCCGGGAAGCTCGGCGCCGGTCGCGGTGCGCAGCCAGAACGAATAGACGATGATGAAAAGCACAGGCACGACCAGCAGGAAGGCGACCGTCGCAAGCGCCGGCGACAGCAAGATCCAGGGACGTGCCGCAGCTCCCGTCTCTCCCATCCTGACCGTTTCCCCTCCCCGCCATCGCTTCCAGCATGCGGACCTGGCATCGCTCGAGCGTTCCGGCATGTCCGGGCTTGAGTTTGACTCGGCCGCAAGGCATTCTTCAAATAGATATTGGTAATCCTAAACATAGATTCAGGGAATGGACGAACCCAGGACGCGCAAACTCGGCGAACCGCCCGCACCGACAGGGGGGATGGTCTGGAACCTCGACTGGAACCTGATCCGGACCTTTCTGGTGATCGTCGAGGAAAAAGGCGTCACGGCCGCCGCCAACCGTCTCGGCCTGAAACAGCCGACGATCTCCAACGCCCTGCGCCGCCTTGAAGACAGGCTCGGCAAGCGGCTGGTCCTGCGCGGACCGGGCAGGTTCGAGGTGACGCCGGCGGGGCTGCTGCTCTTCGACGAGGCGGTGGAGATCTTCGGCAGCATCTCGCGGCTCGGCATCCTGATCCGCGACATGGACGAGGAGGTGTCGGGCCATGTGACGCTGGCGCTGGCAAGCCACGTGGTCTCGCCGGTGCTGGACGAGGTGCTGGCGGGCTTCCACCAGCGCCACCCGAAGGCAACGCTCGGCATCGAGGTGATGACAAGCCGCGACGTCATCCAGGCGGTGCGCCAGCGACAGGCGAGCCTCGGCATCTGCCTGGTTCACCAGAAACATCCGCAACTCGACTACAACCGTCTGTTCCGGGAGTATTTCGGCTTCTTCTGCGGGCCGCGCCACCGCCTGTTCGGCAAACGGAACCTCAACCTTGCCGACCTGCGCGGCGAGACCTCGGTCTCGTTCAAGACCGACCGGCTGACCGACGCGCTGCGCCCGGTGGCGCTCATCCGCGCCGAGGCACGGCTCGACGACCGGGTCGTCGGCGTCTCCTCCAGCCTCGAGGAGGTGCGGCGCATGATCGTCGCGGGCCTCGGCATCGGGCCGTTGCCGATCCACGTGGCGACGCGCGACGTCGAGGCGGGACTGCTGTGGCGACTGCCGCCCTACGAAGCGCCGCCCGCCATCGACATCTATGTGGTCAGCAATCCCCACACGCGCTTCAACCGCGCCGAACAGGGCCTTTTGTCCATGCTCAACCAGCGCATCGCCGAGGTGCCCTTCCCGGAGCGCGACTATCACGGGCCGCCCCCGGAAGCGGGCTGAGCGCGGCGATTCCCCGAGAACCTGCCCGACAAGGCGGGTTCACCTCCCGCCTCCGGCAACTTGCCGATAATACCGGCATATCACCGAAACAAGCCGGAATCCCGACACGATGTGTCCTCTTCAGCGGACGTACCGACGGCTATCCTGTTGCCAGATCCCGCTTTTGTAAGGAGGAACCTTCATGAACACCTGGCCAGTTCTCGTAGTCGGCGCCGGCAAGATCGGGCGCACCATCGCTGCCCTGCTCGCCTCCACAGGCGATTATCACGTCACCATCGCCGACCGGGACGAGACGGCACTGGCCGCCTCGCGCCGGCCGGGCGTTGCCACCGCGCGCGTCGATCTCGCCGACGAGGAGGCGCTGGTCGCGGCGCTCGAGGGCAAGAAGGCGGTGCTTTCCGCCGCGCCCTTCTTCCTGACGGGCACGATCGCGCGCGCGGCAAAGCGTGCCGGCGCGCATTATCTCGACCTGACCGAGGACGTCGCCTCGACCCGCGAGGTCAAGGCGCTGGCGACAGGCGCCAACGTTGCCTTCGCTCCGCAATGCGGCCTGGCCCCCGGCTTCGTCTCCATCGCCGGCAACGATCTCGCCAGCCGTTTCGACACGCTCGACACGCTGACCATGCGGGTCGGCGCCCTGCCCCGCTATCCGACCAACGCCTTGAAATACAATCTCACCTGGTCGACCGACGGGCTCATCAACGAATATTGCAACCCGTGCGAGGCGGTGGTCGACGGCGAGAAGACGCTGCTGCAGCCGCTCGAGGGCTACGAGACCTTCTCGCTCGACGGGATCGACTACGAGGCCTTCAACACGTCCGGCGGGCTCGGTTCGCTGGCAGAGACGCTGTCCGGCAAGGTTCAAAGCCTGCGCTACCTGACAGTGCGCTATCCCGGGCACCGCGACATCATGCGCATGCTGCTGACGGATCTCGGCCTGAAAGACCGGCGCGACCTGATGCGGGACGTGCTGGAGACCGCGGTGCCGATCACGCGGCAGGACGTGGTGCTGGTGTTCATCACCGCCTCGGGCCGACGCGCCGACCAGCGCGAGCAGATGTCCTCGGTCTACCGGGTCACCGCGCAGGAGTTCGCCGGCGAGACCTGGAGCGCCATCCAGATCACCACCTCGGCCGGCATCTGCGCGACGCTCGACATGCTGCGCGAGGGCAAGCTTCCGGCCGCCGGCTTCCTGAAGCAGGAGACCATCCCGTTGCCGCAGTTCCTGGCCAACCGCTTCGGCCGTGTCTATGCCGGCGACGGTACGGCCGGCGCGGCTCGCACTTCGACCCGTGCGGCGGCCTGACCACGCGGCCCATGGCGACAGGGTGAGCGGCCGGCGCACCCTGTCATTTTTCCGTGGAGACCCGGCGCGCCCCGGTTCGGACCCGATTGCCTTATAGTCAGGGGGACAAACACGATTCCCGGATGACGCGGGGCGACTCGTGTCCGGAGGTGCGACCGCATGCTCGAAACGCTGAACCTGGTGATCCTGATCGCCGCCGGCCTCGTCGCCGTGTCGGTGTTCACATCGCTGGTCAGCTTTCGCGTCGGCGCGCCCTTGCTGCTTGTCTTCCTTCTCGTCGGCCTTGCCGCCGGCGAGGACGGCCCCGGCGGCATCGCCTTTTCCGACACGCGCACGGCCTATTTCATCGGCTCCATCGCGCTGGCGATCATCCTTTTCGACAGCGGTTTCCGCACGAGGCTCGCGACCTTCCGGCTCGCCGCCGCCCCGGCGCTGGCGCTGGCAACGCTTGGCGTCGCGATAACGGCCGGAGTGGTGGGCGCCGGCGCGCATTACCTGTTCGGCTGGGCCTGGACCGACGGGCTGCTGCTGGGCGCCATTGTCGGCTCGACCGATGCGGCGGCCGTGTTCTTCCTGCTGCGCGTCGGCGGGGTGAACCTGCGCGAAATGATCTCCGCGACGCTGGAAGTCGAATCCGGCTCGAACGATCCGATGGCGATCTTCCTGACAATGACCCTGCTCGGCATGATCACCGCCGGCACGGTCGAGGCGGATGCGGCCGCAGGGGCCGACCTTGCCCTCGAGCTTGTCCGGCAAATGGGCCTGGGCTTCGTCGCCGGTCTCGCCGGCGGCTATGCCATCGTGCAGATCGTCAACCGGGTCAACCTGGAGCCGGCGCTTTACCCGATCGTCGTGCTGGCGCTGGCGCTGGCGCTTTCGGGGGCAACCTCGCTTGTCGGCGGCAGCGGGTTTCTCGCCGTCTACGTCGCCGGCATCGTCTGTGGAAACGTGCGCATCCGCCAGCAACCGGCGCTGAAGAACTTCCAGGGCGGCATGACCTGGCTCGGGCAGATCGGCATGTTCGTGACGCTCGGACTGCTGGCGACCCCCTCGCAATTCGGCGGTTTCGCGCTTGAGGGGTTTTCCCTCGCCGCCGTGCTGATCTTCCTGGCCCGGCCGCTCGCCGTGTGGCTCTGCCTGCTGCCCTTCGGCTTCACCCGCAGCGAGATCGCCTTCGTCTCCTGGGTGGGCCTGCGCGGCGCGGTCTCGATCCTGCTCGCCATCCTGCCGCTGATATCGGGCCTGCCCAACGCGCAGGAGATCTTCAACGTCACCTTCCTGATCGTGCTCACCTCGCTGGTGCTGCAGGGCTGGACGATCCGTCCGATGGCACAGTGGCTGAAACTGACGGTACCGGCCCGCATGGGCCCCGTGGAGCGGATCGAACTGGAACTGCCCGGCGGGCAGGACCACGAACTGGTCGGCTACACGGTGCATCCGGCAAGCGCGGTTGCCCATGGCGAGCGCATACCCCGCTGGGCCCGGCCGGTGCTGATCCTGCGCGAGGGACATGCCGTGCGCCTGCAAAAGGCCGGCAAGCCGCAACCGGGCGACCGCATGTACATCCTGGCGACGGCGCGGCAGGTGCCGGTGCTCGACGCGCTGTTTGCCGGCGCGACGGAACAGGAGCACGATCCGGCGCTGTTCGGCGATTTCGACCTCGACCCGGACGCAAGGCTTGCCGATCTCGGTGCGATCTACGGGTTCCGCGTCGAAAAGGCCGATGCCGGGCTCACCGTGCGCGCCTTCCTTGCCCGCGAGCTCGGCGACGACATCGAGCCGACCGACCGAGTCGCCTATGGCGATATCGACCTCGTGGTGCGCGACATCGACGAGGATCACGGCATCACCGCCGTGGGGCTGGCGGTGGAGCATGTGGAGCCGGACGAACCGGCGCTGCCCTTCTTCTTCTCGCGCGAGGACTTTTCCCGGGCCGGGCGGCGGATCGTCAACAAGGTACGGCGGCGGCGGGCACGGGCCAAGGTTCTGGCGCGGCGGCGCGCCGCCTATGACAAGCCGGAGCCGAAGCCGGAAGAAGCTGCGGCGGACGGTGGCACAGACGAAGAACCGAAGAGCGAGACGGCCGAACGTCCGGCCGATGCGGAGCCGGACGGCGAGCCCGACATCTATCGCGGCCCCCTCACCTGAAGCATGAGGGTGTAGGCGGAAAGTGCTGGATATCGGCCATTGCCGGCTGACAGGGGCGCAACCGCAAACTACTCTGGATTGCAGGTTCTTTCGAAACCCGACAGCCCGGAGACCTCAAGCCCATGATGCGTTCGCTGCCCCTTCTCGCCGTCGGCCTGACGCTTCTTGCCGGCGCGTGTCGCTCAACCAATGCCTATGACACGTTGCCCGGCGAATTCCTCATCCTCAGCCAGTGTTCGTCCGAAGCCACGAACAACCGATACCTGTTCTCGGTCAAGACGATGAGCGGCACTGTCGATCCGTCCAACCCGGTTCCGTTCGAGGAGTTGATCTTCACAAGGGAAGAGCTGCGCCCGAGCGAAACGCCCGCTGCCGGCGCTGCCACGCCCGAGCAGGAACTGGCCGAGGCGCGGGAGAAGGTGAAGCAATGCTACACAGCCAAACGCGAAAACGGCGACTACCGGAAGCGCCCGAAGGCCTCGTGAGAGGGGCGCGCGCACCGACGGCCTGACGCGGGAAACGCCTATTTGGCGTTTTCGAATCTCTTCTCCAGTTCCGCGCAAGGGTCGGTGCGATCCTTGCGCGCGGTGAACCAGAGATAGTCGTAGGGCGCGGCGGCCTCGCCCGTGCCGCCGGCATAGGTCGCCGGATCGGTCTCGCCCTCGGCCACCTCGACCAGGGCGACCGCAACGACGGAGGCATCCGGCTGCCGCCAGCGGAGATAGCGCGGCACGCCGAAATCCGTGCGGGCATGGCCGGCGCCGGCAATCAGAACGGCGCCGTCCCCGCCCTCTTCCGCGGCCGAGATCATCGCATCGGCAAGCGTTGCGTCGCGCAGCCGCTGGACGGAAACCAGCGGCATCAGTCCGGCGCGCGGCATCATTCCGCAATGCCCCTCGAACAGCGTGTCGAGCAGGCCGGCATCCGCCGCCTCGCCGAGCGGCTCATCGAGTTGCAGCACCGCGCGGCGAGCCTCGCCGAGAATGCCGACACCGCCGCGCGCGACGCTCCGGCGTTCGTCCGTCGGCGTGTCTCCGGCGACGACAGGAAGCGACGCGGCAAGCGCAGTCTCGATGATCGGACGGTAGATCATGTAGTCCGGCCAGCCCAGATCGTCCCAGCCGAGCGCAGCCCCGAAGCCGTCGGCCGTTGCATCCGCCTTGCCCAGATAGGCATCGAGACGGGGCTGCAGGTCACGCGGCAGCATCTCCAGCACCACCGCCGGCGCACGGCCCGCGGCAACGGACGCTTCGATCAGATGCGCCTGCAAGGTGTGATGGCGGGGATTGTCGTGGATCTCGCCGACCAGCGCGAAACGCGCGGCGGCGATTGCCGCCCGGACCCTGTCCGGATCGACGAGAGACCGGTCGGCAACGGACCAGACCCGCTCCTCGAGCGGGTGGCGACCGGCGGCCTCCCCTTCAAGGCTCGTCGCCCCGGAGGCGCGCAGGGACGTGCTGCCGGTCAGGATACCGGCGAGCATGCCGGTGCAAAGGGCTGCCGCGAGAAAGCCTGCGCTGCGAGACATGCGGCATCACTCCATGCTGGCCGAACGCAAAAGGCCGCCCCTTTGCATCCGGCCTTTTATCGGTCGAAACCCGGCGATGACAAGGTCACGACCGAAAGAGCCGCCTCAGACCGCGTTGAGGTTCTCGATCGCAAGGGCGATGCCCTGCCCGCCGCCGATGCACATGGTGACAAGGCCGTAGCGGCCGCCGGTGCGCTCCAGCTCGTAAAGCGCCTTGACGGTGATGATGCAGCCGGTGGCACCCACCGGATGACCCAGAGCGATGGCGCCGCCATTCGGGTTCACCCGGTTGGAGGGAAAACCCAGTTCACGCATCACCGCGCAAGCCTGCGCGGCGAAGGCCTCGTTCGATTCGATCACGTCGAAATCGGCCGCGGTCAGTCCGGTGCGCGCGAACAGCTTCTGCACCGCCGGGATCGGGCCGATGCCCATCACGTCGGGCGCGACGCCGGCATGGGCGTAGCCGACGAGACGGGCCATCGGCTTGAGGCCGCGCGCCTCCGCCAGCGCCCGGTCGGCGAGCACCACCGCGGCCGCACCGTCGTTGATGCCCGAGGAATTGCCGGCGGTGACCGAACCGTCCTTGCGGAAGACCGGCCTGAGGCCGCTCAGCGTCGAGATCGATGTGTCGGCCCGGACATGTTCGTCCGTGTCGAAAACGGTCACGTTGCGTCCGGCCTGCACCTCGACCGGCAGGATCTGCTCGACGAAACGGCCGTCCCTGATGGCGATGCCGGCGCGGTGCTGGCTGTCGACGGCAAGCGAATCCTGCGCCTCGCGGCTGATGTTGTGGCGCTCGGCGACGTTCTCGGCCGTGATGCCCATGTGGCCGCCGCCGAAGGGATCGTTGAGCGCGCCGAGCATCATGTCATGCATCACCGCGTCGCCCATCTTCACGCCGAAGCGGGCGCCAGGGCTGGAAAACGGCGCACGGCTCATGGATTCCGCGCCGCCGGCAAGGGCGTAATCCGCATCGCCAAGCAGGATCGACTGGGCCGCGCTGACAATCGCCTGGGCGCCGGAGCCGCACAGGCGGTTCAGCGTCAGGGCCGGTGTTTCCACCGGAATGCCCGCATCCACCGCGGCGACGCGGGCCAGATACATGTCCCTCGGCTCGGTATTGATGACGTGGCCGAAGACGACATGCCCGACTTCCTGTGCGGCAATCCCGGAGCGGCGCACCGCCTCGGCGGCGACCTTGGCTCCCAGTTCCGTCGGGGGAACGGTCTTGAGCGACCCTCCGAATGCCCCGATGGCGGTACGGACACCCGACAGGAAAACGACTTCGCGCTGCGTCATGAAAACCCCTTTTGGCCATCAAGCTAAATCGAGAGGAAACCGGCCGGCACCGTATTGCGACTTCTTTCAACAGGCAAAGCAAAATTCACCTGCCGCGAATTTCTTCATGCCACGACAATCAACAGAGTGTTGCGCGCATCAGGGTAACGTTAGGACACCTGGTCAAGAACTTGCCACGACCGTGTCGCCCGCGCACGGCTCAGACCTTCGCCTGCCTGTCGCGGAGGTCCTCGTAGGCCGCCGTCAGGCGCGCCAGCACGGCGGACGGATGCGCCCCTCCCGCCCCCGAGACCGGATCCTCGACATGCATCACCCGCAGTTCCTCCATGAAGGCGTCCCACATCGGTTGCCCGCCCTCCTCCAGAAGCCGGGCGCGAATGCTCAACTCCTCGCTGACGGGAAGATGCGCGCAGCCCCAGGCCCCTATCATGGCAAGAACCGGGACCAGGCGGATTGCCGGTTCGGTGAGGCTGTAGATCGCCTTCTGCGCATGGCTTGGATCGTCCTGCCGGCTGACAAGGCCGAGCGCCACCAGCCGCTTCAGCCGGGCGGCCAGGATATTGGAGGCGATCCGCTCCTGGGAGCGGGTCAGCAGGTCGCGAAAATGCCGCCGGTTGCCGAACATCATGTCGCGAATGACCACAAGGCTCCACCTGTCGCCCAGCACTTCCATCGTCAGGTTGATGGGGCATCCGGATCGCCGCTCGATATCCACGTTCTTACCTCTCCTGCAAAACCAGTTGCAACATAAGAGCAGTTATGCCAAACAACAACCAGTTTCATATCGCAACCAGAAACGGGAGATCATCATGACCAAGATCCGCGTATCCTGTATCAGCCTGTCCATGGACGGCTTCGGCGCCGGGCCGGATCAGGACCTCGAAAATCCAGGCGGCGTCGGCGGAATAGCCCTTCACGACTGGGCGTTTGCGACCCGCTCGTTCCGGGAGCGGGTGCTTGGCGAAAATGGCGAGGCAAACGAGGGCGAGACCGGCATCGACAATGACTTCATCGAGAGGAGCCTGACCGGCTTCGGCGCCTGGATCATGGGTCGCAACATGTTCGGTCCGGTTCGGGGCGAGTGGCCGGACGAAAGCTGGAAGGGCTGGTGGGGCGACAATCCCCCTTTCCACAAGGACGTCTTCGTGCTCACCAACCATGCCCGTGCGCCCATCGAAATGGAGGGCGGCACCGTCTTTCATTTCGTCACCGACGGCATCCATGCCGCACTGGAGCGGGCAAGGGCGGCAGCCGGAGGGCGGGACGTGCGCATCGGCGGCGGTGTCGAGACGATCCGCCAGCATCTGCAGGCAGGCCTCGTCGACGAGATGCACCTTGCCGTCAGTCCGGTCGTGATGGGCAAGGGCGAGAACCTGCTTGCCGGCATCGACCTGGCCGCCTGCGGCCTCACCCGGGTCGAGCGGACGGTCTCACCAAGGGTGACGCATTACGTCCTGTCGCGCGATCACGCCTAAGACAGCGTGGCATTGCTCCGGACCGTGAATGTCCGGAGCAATGCCTTTCGTGCAAATGAGGTCAGGCGGAAAAGCCCTTGTGAATGACCTCCAGCTTGTTGCCGAAGGGATCGCGGACATAGCCGGTGTAGACGTCGGGAATGGGATAGGCCGCGCGCGGGCCCGGCGCCCCCTCGTCCGTGCCGCCGGCGGCAAGCGCCGCCTTCCAGCCGGCATCCACCGCCTCGCGGTTCGGCGCGGCGAGTGCCACATGGGTGCCGTTGCCGCCGGTGGGCGTACCGCCGTCGAACGGCTTCAGCAGCAGGAATTCCACCCTCTCGGTGCCGTAGGCGGCAAACCCCTCGCCATCGGCGAGGCAGCGGGCGCCGACGGCAGACATCAGCGGATCGTAGAAGCGCCGGCCGGCGGCGATATCCGGCACGCCAACGCTGAGATGATCGATGACAGGCATTGCAATCTCCTTCCTGGTCGGCATCGACGGCGGAAGCGGAACGACCGCTCCGCGCCGATGCCGACGCCAGAAAGACACGCGTCGGCCGGATCGTGAATTTCAGATCGTACGTCAGATATGCCCAATCGTCCGGATTGCTGGACGAACGAGCACGGCTTGCTAGTATGCATCCATGCTCGACCTTCTCAGCGACATCCTCACCCGCCTCTCCCTCAAGGGGACGCTTTATTTCCGCACCAGCTTCACCCCGCCCTGGGGTGTGCAGGTTCCGCAACTCGACAGCGTATGCCGCTTCCACTTCGCCCATCGCGGCGACTGCATGCTGCGCATCCAGGCGACCGGTGAGACGTTCATGGTGGCACAGGGCGACCTGGTGATCATCCCGCATGGCGCCGCCCATATCCTCTACTGCCAGCACACCGGTCCCGATGAGAGCCTGCCTCTGGACGAGGTTTTCGAAAAATCCGGCTATCGCGGCGAAGGCGTGCTCGTCTATGGCGGCGACGACGACACGCGCAGCACCCAGATGATCTGCGGCCATTTCTCGTTCGCGGAAGGATCGCGACACCTGATCTTCGACCGGCTGCCGTCCTGCATACACATCAAGGACTATGGCGCGGAAGCGGGCGCCTGGATGGAGGCGACGCTGCGGGTGATCGGCGGCGAGGCCGGCGTGACACGGCTCGGCGGCGACCTGATCGCGCTGAAAATGTCGGAAGCGATCTTCGCCCAGGCGATCCGCACCTGGCTGGAGCGGCAGGACGGCGAAGGCAACGGCCTCGCCGGCTTCGCCGACCCGCAACTCTCCCGCTCACTGACGGCCTTTCACGGCGATCCGGCCGGCAGCTGGAGCGTGGAAAGCCTGGCGCGCATCGCCGGCCTGTCGCGCACCAGCTTCGCCCAGCATTTCGCCCGCAAGATGGGGGTGACGCCGATGCAATACGTGACGGACTGGCGGATGCAGATCGCACGCCAGGGGCTGGCCGAACGCAAGCTGAACGTTTCCGAGGCCGCCGCCCTTGCCGGCTATGCCTCGGATTCCGCATTTTCGCGCGTGTTCAAGAAGGAAGTCGGCATCTCCCCGGCGAGCTTTCGCGCCGGGCGCTGAACCGGCCAGTTCACACAGATTTCTCAGATCATCCGCTTTTCGTGATCAAAATCGAACGATCTGCAAGATTATGCGGCGTATCTGAAATAGATGAAACGCGGATCCATTCCTATGTTTCCTTCACCGGCATCACGAGGATGCCCGGTTCCCACACGAACCACCGAAGGAGACAGAACATGGCTCGCATTGCGCATCTCACCGATTCCGAGGCCTCAGGCCAGACCGCCGACCTGTTCGGCGCGATCAGGTCCAAGCTCGGCATGGTCCCGAACCTCTACCGGACGGCCGGCAAGCGCCCGGCAGTGCTGGAGGCGATGCTCGGCCTCGGCGAGACGCTCGGCAAGGGAAGCTTCGACACAAAGACCCGCGAGGCGATTGCGCTGGCGGTCGCCGGCGCCAATTCCTGCGACTATTGCGCCTCGGCCCACAGCGCCATCTCGCGCAGCCTGAAGGTGGACGATGCTGCGATCGACGCACATCTGGCCGGTCGTGCCGAGGACCCGCGGCTCGCGGCCATCCTGCGCCTGTCGCTTGCCATCGTCGAGACGCGCGGCCTCGTATCGGATGCCGACATCGAGCAGGCACGTCGCGCCGGACTGGACGACGGCGACATCATCGAGACGACGGCGAACGTCGTTGCCAACATCCTGACCAACTACCTGAACCACATTGCCGGAACGGAGATCGACTTCCCTGCCCGGCGCGCCCGCGCCGCCTGACCCGACCGGCGGCCGGTCCCGACAGCAAAAAGCCCGCCCCGGATCTTCCGGGGCGGGCTTTCGTTTTCAGTCACGGAGAACCAGGCCCAAGGCCGAGATTCTCTGCCGCATCCTACTTCATGGTCGGAATGACGAACTCGGCGCCGTCCTTGAGGCCCGACGGCCAGCGCGAGGTGACCGTCTTGGTCCGCGTGTAGAAGCGGAACGCGTCCGGGCCGTGCTGGTTGAGATCGCCGAAGCCGGACTTCTTCCAGCCGCCGAACGTGTGGTAGGCGAGCGGCACCGGGATCGGCACGTTGATGCCGACCATGCCGATGTTGATCCGGCTGGCGAAGTCGCGGGCCGTATCGCCGTCGCGGGTGAAGATCGCGGTGCCGTTGCCGTATTCGTGGCTCATCGGCAGGTCGAGCGCCTCGTCATAGTCCTTGGCGCGCACCACCGAGAGGACCGGGCCGAAAATCTCTTCCTTGTAGATCGACATGTCCTTGGTGACATTGTCGAACAGGCAGCCGCCCATGAAGTAGCCGTTCTCGTAGCCCTGCATGGTGAAGTCGCGGCCGTCGACGGCAAGCGTCGCGCCGTCCTTGACGCCCTGCTCGACGAGGCCGAGGACGCGGTCGCGGGCCTGGGCGGTGACGAGCGGACCGAAGTCAACGTCGTTGCCGGCCGTGTAAGGCCCGATCTTCAGGCTCTCGACGCGCGGGATCAGGCGCTCCATCAGCGCGTTGGCGGCAGCCTCGCCCACCGGAACGGCAACCGAGATCGCCATGCAGCGCTCGCCGGCCGCGCCGTAACCGGCGCCGATCAGCGCATCGGCGGCCTGGTCCATGTCGGCATCCGGCATGATGATCATGTGGTTCTTGGCGCCGCCGAAGCACTGCGCGCGCTTGCCGTTGGCGGTGGCACGCGAATAGACATAGGCCGCGATGGAGGTGGAGCCGACGAAGCCGACCGCCATGATGTCCGGATCGTCCAGAACGCCGTCGACGGCCTCCTTGTCGCCATTGACGACATTGAGGATGCCGGCAGGCAGTCCGGCCTCGATCATCAGCTCGGCCAGCATCATCGGCACGGACGGATCGCGCTCGGACGGCTTCAGGATGAAGGCGTTGCCGGCGGCGATGGCCGGGCAGAACTTCCACATCGGGATCATCGCCGGGAAGTTGAACGGCGTGATGCCGGCAACGACGCCGAGCGGCTGGCGCATCGAGTACATGTCGATGCCCGGGCCGGCGCCTTCGGTGAACTCGCCCTTCAGAAGGTGCGGCGCGCCGATGCAGAATTCGGCGACCTCGAGGCCGCGAATGACGTCGCCCTTGGCGTCCGGGATGGTCTTGCCGTGCTCGCGCGACAGCGCCTCGGCGAGCTTGTCCATGTCACGATGCAGGAGGTCGACGAACTTCATCAGCACGCGGGCGCGCTTCTGCGGGTTCTGGGCGGCCCATGCGGGCTGGGCGGCGGCGGCGTTCTCGACGGCTGCGCGCAGTTCGGCCTGCGAGGCGAGCGCCACCTTGGCCTGAACTTCGCCCGTCGCCGGATTGTAGACGTCGGCGAAGCGGCCGGACGTGCCGTCCACATGCTTGCCGCCAATGAAATGTCCGATGGTCTTCATGGTCGTTCTCTCCCTTGATCGGCCGGTGGAACCGGCCTTCGGGTTGCGCTTCGACGGCCGCTCCGGGACGGACATGAGGTCCGCGCCCGTCGGCGCCTGCCTTGACGCAAGCCTGCAATTCGAGTGCGGCTCTTTATTGCCTTCGTTTTTTGTCAGGTGCAATAGATGCAAACCCGCATCCGTTGTGCGAAAATAGAAGTCACAAAGATCAGGCCCGACGAAGCGAACCTAAGGCAGGCCGCCGATGAACTGGGACGATACACGGATTTTCCTCGCAGTGGCGCGTTCCGGGCAGCTGCTTTCGGCGGCCCGGGCGCTTGGCGTCAACCACGCCACCGTCGCGCGGCGGCTGTCGGCGCTGGAGACCGACCTCGGCGTCAAGCTGGTCGACCGGCGCACGACCGGTTCGACGCTGACGGCCGCCGGCGAGCGCCTGCTGGGGACGGCGGAGCGGATCGAGGCGGAGGTGCTGGCGGCACGGGCGGAGATCGGCGGCGCGGACGTCGCCGTTTCCGGCACGGTGCGCATCGGCGCGCCGGACGGGTTCGGCGTCGCCTATCTGGCACCGCGCCTGGGCGTGCTGACCGAGCGGCATCCCTCCCTGACGCTGCAGCTCGTGCCGGCGCCGCGCGCGGTCTCCCTGTCTCGGCGCGAGGCAGACATTGCCATCACGGTGGAGCGGCCCGACCATGGCCGGCTGGTGGCTCGCAAGCTGGTCGACTATCGCCTTGGCCTGTACGCCTCGCGGACCTACCTGGCCCGCGCCGGCATGCCCGAGAGCGCACAGGAGCTGAAGGACCACGCCACCGTCGGTTATGTGGAAGACCTCGTCTATTCCACCGCGCTTGCCTATGCGGAGGAAATCGACCGCGCGTTCAGGCCGCGTTTCGAGATCGCCTCGGCGCTGGGGCAGACCGAGGCCGTGCGATCGGGCGCCGGCATCGGCATCCTGCACGCCTTCATCGCCCGACAGGACCGCAACCTGGTGCAGGTGCTGCCCGAGCACACGATCGCGCGCAGCTACTGGCTGGTGCTGCACGAGAGCGTGCGCGATCTCGGCCGGGTCCGGGTCGTCGCCGACTTCATCTCCGAAACGGTGGCCGGGGAACGGGCGATCTTCGCCTGACCGCCTCGCCCGCCGCCCCGCAAGGCTCACTCGACCGCGACCCAGCCGCCGGTCTCGTGGGAGCGCGCCGCGGCATGGACAGTGCGCTCGATCTCCAGCCCCTGCTCGAAGGTGACGGCGATGGCCGGCTCGCCGGCGACGAGGCGCAGCAGTTCGCGGCACTCGATCACCTTGAGATCGTTGAAACCGAGACCGTGGCCGGGGGCGGGAATGAAGCGGTCATAGGGCGGATGGGCGGGCCCTGCGAGGATGCGGGTATGGCCCTGGCGTCCCGCCGGGCCTTCGGCGCGGTAGAGCTCGACCTCGTTCATGCGCTCCTGGTCATAGAGAATGGAGCCTTTCGAGCCGAAGACCTGCAGCGCGATACGGCCCTTGCGCCCCCAGGCGGAGCGGTTGACCAGCAGGCTCGCCTGCACGTCGCCCGGGAACCGCAGCAGGATGTTGGCCATGTCGTGGGTCTCGACGGCGCGGCGTCCCCCGTCCGCCAGCGGGCGGTCGGGATAGGGCTTCGCCATGTCGCAGAAGACCCGCTCCGCCTTGCCGAACAGCCGGTGGACCAGCGACAGCGGATGGACGGCGAAGTCATCGAGCGCGCCATAGCCCGAGGACGAGGCGCTCTTCCAGGAGAAGGGATCGGCGGGATCGGCCATGAAATCCTCGTCCATCTCGGCGCGCAGCTGGAACGGTTCGCCAATGGCCCCGTCCGCGATCATCCTGCCGATCTCGCGGAAGACCGGGTTCTGGATGTAGTTGTAGCCGAGGATCGCAATCCGGCCGCTCTTGCGCGCCGCCTCGCGCATGGCCTGCGCATCCTCGAAGGCCGGCGCCATCGGCTTTTCGCACCATACGTGCTTTCCGGCCCGAAGCGCCGCGATCGCCATTTCCGGATGGAACTGGTTGGGCGTGGTGATCGAGACCACATCCACCGCCGGATCCTCGACCAAGGCCCGCCAGTCGGCCGTGGCGCGGGCGAAGCCGAAGGCAGAGGCGCGCTCACGCGCAAGGTCCTCGTTGACCTCGCACAGGAGTTCAAGACGCGGCCGCGCGACATCGCCAAAGACGGAGCGCACCGCGTTCCAGGCAAGCGCGTGGCACTTGCCCATGTAGCCGGTGCCGATAAGACCCACGCCGAGGGCGTTTGAAGCGGTGCTCATGTCGCATGTCCTTGATCGCGCGGCTGCGGAAACCTCCCCGAACACGGGAGCACGCAGCGGTGTATAATTGCCCAGGGCAACTCCTGTGCTGCCAGGTTCGGCCTTGCACAAATGAAACGCAAATTCTATGATTGCGTCAATATGGAATAAACATTCTCAAAAAGGAACCCGACCTTGCTTTCAGTCACTGTGATCGGCGCGGGACGGATCGGACAGATCCACGCCGCCAACCTCGCCGCGCGGGCGGCGGAAACCGGAGACGTGCGCCTGGCCGGCATCTGCGATGCCATGCCGGAGGCGGCCGAGCAGCTGGCCGGACGGCTCGGTGCGCCGGTGATCACGCTGGACGAGGCGTTGGAGGGCCGCAGTTCCAACGCCGTCCTGATCGCTTCGCCGACGGACACGCATTCGGACTTCATCGAGCGCGCGGCCCGTGCCGGCAAGGCGGTGTTCTGCGAAAAGCCGGTCGACATGTCCGCCGACCGCATCGAAGGCGTTCTGGAGGTCGTCGAGACGGCCCGCGTGCCGCTTTTCATCGGCTTCAACCGCCGCTTCGACCCGAATTTCGCCTCGCTGAGGGCGCGCATCAACGAAGGGCGCATCGGCGATGTCGAGCTCGTCACCATCCTGTCGCGCGACCCCTCGCCTCCGCCGATTTCCTATATCGAGCGCTCGGGCGGCCTCTTCCGTGACATGATGATCCACGATTTCGACATGGCGCGCTTCCTGCTCGGCGAGGAGCCGGTGGAAGTGCACGCGGTCGGGTCCAGCCTCGTCAATCCGGAAATCGGCAAGGCCGGCGATGTCGACACGGCCGCCGTCATGCTGAAGACGGCAAGCGGCAAGATCTGCCAGATCTCCAACTCGCGCCGCGCCACCTATGGCTACGACCAGCGGATCGAGGTGCATGGCTCGCTCGGCCTCTTGCGCGCCGGCAACCAGCACGAAACGACTGTGGAGCTGGCGACGGGCGCGGGCTTCACCGCCGATCCGGTGCAGAACTTCTTCCTGGAACGCTACGCCCGCGCCTATCGCCTTCAGCTCGATGCCTTCGTCGCCTGCGCGCGCGGAGAAGCGCCCCCCTCGCCCGACGGTTTCGACGGGCTGAAGGCGCAGCGCCTTGCCGATGCGGCGACGCTGGCGGCTCAAAGCGGCCAGCCGATCCGGCTCTGAAGTTCCGTTGTTTTCCGACGACAAAGGGCGGTGGGCCTTCCGGTCCACCGCCCTTTTGCATTCCGGCAGTGCCGTGCGCCCCGGGGATCACCCCTCGATGCGCACCACCTCGATGGAGACCTCGGCGCCGCCGACCTCGTGGGTGGCGCGAATGCCCCCCTCCAGCGCGCCGCCGATGGTCAGCTCGAGCGCCAGCGTGTCCTGTGCGATGCGGGCGCGATGCTCCTCGACCGCCTGGACGAGGGCCTCGGGCAGCACCAGGTTGAGGCGGATGCGGTCGGTGACCTGCAGCCCGCCCTCCTTGCGCGTCTGCTGGATGAGACGGACGATGTCGCGGGCGTGGCCTTCGCGCTCCAGCTCCGGATAGACGCGCGTGTCCACGACGACGACGCCGCGGCTGGCATCGAAAAGACCCGTGTCCGAGCCTTCCGGCGCCATCACACGCATCGTGTAGTCGTCGGCCGACAGCTCGACGCCGGCCAGTTCGACAATGCCGTCGGGGCGCAGCGTCCAGTTGCCGGTCTTGGAGGCGATCATCACCTCCTTCATCTTCTGACCCAACCGCTTGCCGATCTGCGGCTTGACGACAAGGCTGTGCTCGCCGACCGAGAGCGGGTCGGCCTCCAGCACCAGATCCTTGACGTTGACCTCGTCGGCGATCAGCTGGGCGTAGGGGCGCAGGTCCTCGATGTCGACATGGGCGACGGTCAGCGTCTTCAGCGGCAGGCGGGCGCGCAGCCGCTTGGTCTCGCGCAGCGACATGACCGAGGCGCAGACGTCGCGGATGAGATCCATGCGGCGGACGAGATCGGGATCGTGCGGCAGCTTCGCCGCTTCCGGCCAGTCGGCCAGATGCACGGACAGCTCGCCCGTCAGCCCCTTGTAGATGCGCTCGGCGACGAAGGGCATCATCGGCGCCAGGGTGCGCATCAGGTGCGTCAGCACCGTGTAGAGCGTGTCCAGCGCGTCGCGCTTGTCGTCGTCGAGATCCTCGCCCCAGAACCGGGCGCGCGAGCGGCGGATGTACCAGTTGTTGAGCGCGTCGATATAGCCCGGCACATGGCTGTAGGCCGAGGGGATGTCATAGGCATCGAGCGAGCCCTCGACCTTCTCGATCAGCTCGCGCGTCTTGGCCAGGATGTAGCGGTCGAGCAGGTTCTCCTGATCGAAACGCAGGCGCGCCTTGTACTGGTCCGCATTGGCGTAGAGCGTGAAGAAGTAGTACGCGCTCCAGATCGGGATGATCGCCTGGCGCAGGGCCTGGGCGATGCCGCGACCGTCCTTGGCAACCGCAAGGTCGCCGCCGACCAGCAGCGGCGAGGACAGCATGTACCAGCGCAGCGCGTCCGCCCCGTAGGTGTCGAAGACACCGACGGGATCGGGATAGTTCATCAGCCGCTTGGACAGCTTCTGCTTGTTCTCGTCGAGCACCACGCCGTGGCAGACCGCGTTGCGGAACGGCGCGCGGTCGAAGATCGCGGTCGAAAGCACCATCAGCGTGTAGAACCAGCCGCGCGTCTGGGCGACATATTCGACGATGAAGTCGGCCGGGAAGTTCCGCTCGAAATGCTCCTTGTTCTCGAACGGATAGTGCTGCTGGGCGAAAGGCATCGAGCCTGAATCGAACCACACGTCGAGCACTTCCGGCACGCGGCGCATCATCGACTTGCCGGTCGGGTCGTCCGGATTGGGGCGCACCAGTTCGTCGATCATCGGGCGGTGCAGATTGTCGACCGTGACGCCGAAATCGCGCTCCAGCTCCTCGATGGACCCGTAGACGTCGGTGCGCGGATAGTTCGGATCGTCGCTGATCCAGACCGGAATCGGGCAGCCCCAGAAGCGGTTGCGCGAGATGTTCCAGTCGCGGGCGTTCTCCAGCCACTTGCCGAACTGGCCGTCGCGCACATGCGAGGGGATCCAGTCGATCTCACGGTTGAGCTCGACCATCCGGTCCTTGAACTGCGACACGGCCACGTACCAGGCGTCGATCGCCTTGTAGATCAGCGGCGTGTCGGTGCGCCAGCAATGCGGATAGTCATGCAAATAGGTCTCGTGGCGATAGACGGTATCACCGCGCGCCTTGAGGTCGCGGATGATGTCCTTGTTGGCCTCGATGACGTTCTGGCCGGCATAGTCGGCGACTTCGGCAGTGAAGTTGCCAGCCTCGTCGACCGGAACGACCAGGGGAATGCCGCGATCGCGGGCAAGCTCGAAGTCGTCCTCGCCGAAGCCCGGCGCGATATGCACGCAGCCGGTGCCGTCGCCAGCCTCGACGAAGTCGGCGGCAAGCACGGCAAAGGCGTTCTCTGTCCTGGCGAAGTAGGGGAAAAGCGGCTCATAGGCGGTGCCGGCCAGCGCCGAACCCTTGAGGGCGTCGACCTTCGTCCACTCGCCGAACTCGCGCTCGTAGCGCTCCAGCGCGGCTTCCGCCAGCACGACGCGCACGCCGTCCTTTTCCAGCACGGCGTAGTCGAGATCGGGCGAGACGGCAAGCGCAAGGTTGGACGGCAGCGTCCAGGGCGTCGTCGTCCAGGCCAGCAGCCGCGTCGGCACGGAGGCGAAGCGTTCGCCCTTCAGCAGGAAGCCGACGGTGAGCGCCGGGTCCTGGCGCTCGCGATAGGAATTGTCGAGCCGCGTCTCGAAGTTGGAGAGCGGCGTCTGCACCGCCCAGGAATAGGGCACGACCCGGTAGCCGCGATAGACCAGATCCTTGTTCCAGAGCTGCTTGAAGCCCCAGATCACGCTCTCCATGAAGGAGAGGTTCATGGTCTTGTAGTCGTTCTCGAAATCGACCCAGCGGCCCTGTCGCTCGACATAGTAGCGCCACTCGTTGGTGAAGCGCATGACCGAGACCGAGCAATGCTCGTTGAACTTGCCGATGCCGTATTCGAGGATCTCGTTGCGCCCCGAAATGCCAAGTTCCTTTTCCGAGGTCAGCTCCGCCGGCAGGCCGTGGCAGTCCCAGCCGAACCGGCGCACGACGCAGTCGCCGCGCATGGTGCGGTAGCGCGGGATCAGGTCCTTGACGAAGCCGGTGGCCAGGTGCCCGTAATGCGGCAACCCGTTGGCGAAGGGAGGGCCGTCATAGAAGACATATTCGCCCGAACCGTCCTCCTTGCGCCGGTTCTCCACCGAAGCCTCGAAAATCCGGTTCTCTTCCCAGAACTTGAGGATGTCTTCCTCGAGCTTGGGGAAATTGGGATTAGGATCGATGGCTTCGTACATCACGAATGTCCCGTTGTTCTTGTCCGCCCGGTTCGGGCAAGGAATGCGACCGCGTCCGGTCGAACGGTGGGTTAGCCGACCGGCGGGCAAAATACAATCGCCGGCACGCAAGAGCCGCGCCCAAGGCACCTTGCGCGAGCCGCTCACCCGGAGCGCCTTTGCCCTCAGGCGCGGGTCACCTTGGGGTCGCTCGCCGGATAGCGGCCGCGCGTGTCGACGATCAGCGGCGCGACACGGGCGATCATCTCGTAGTCGAACGCGTCATGGTCGGTGGCGATGATCACCGCGTCCTGGGCCGCGACCGTCGCCTCGTCGGCGAGGACGCTTTCAAGCCGCGTGCCTCCGTCCAGCGTCAGCGCGGGCACGAAGGGATCGGCATAGGAAAGCACCCCTCCCCGTTTGGCGATGCCGTCCATCACCATCAGGCTCGGCGACTCGCGAATGTCGTCGATGTTCTTCTTGAAGGCGGCACCGAGCACCAGCACGCGAGAGCCGTTCAGCGCCTTGCGATGTCCGTTCAGCGCGTCCATCAGCTTCTCGACGATGAAGTCCGGCATGTAGCGGTTGATCTCGCCGGCAAGCTCGATGAAACGGGTGTGGAGCCCGTATTCGCGGGCCTTCCAGGTGAGGTAGAACGGGTCGACCGGAATGCAGTGACCGCCGACGCCCGGCCCCGGATAGAAGGCGGTGAAGCCGAAAGGCTTGGTGGCGGCGGCGCGGATCACGTCGAAAATGTCGATGCCCATGCGGTCGGCCAGCGTCTTCATCTCGTTGACGAGGCCGATATTGACCGCCCGGTGGATGTTCTCCAGCAGCTTGGTCATCTCCGCGACCCGGGTCGAGGCGACCGGAACGAGCGTGTCGACGGCACCGCCATAGAGGGCCTGCGCCGCCGCGAGGCAGTTCTGCGTCACGCCGCTCACCACCTTGGGGATCTGGCGGATGCCGAAGCTGGCATTGCCGGGATCCTCACGCTCGGGCGAATAGACGACGAAGATGTCCTTGCCGACGACGAGATCGTCACGCGCCATCTCGGGCAGCATGTCGTCCTCGGTGGTGCCGGGATAGGTGGTCGATTCCAGCGCCACGACCTGGCCGGGGCGCAGATGCGGGCGAATGCGCCGCGCCGCGTCGAGGATGTAGCCGATATCGGGGTCATGAAAACGGCCGAGCGGCGTCGGCACGCAGATGATCAGCGCGTCGCACTCGGCCGAACGGCTAAAATCGTCCGTCGCCTCGAAGGCGCTGGCGAAACGCACCTCCTCGCGGGTCTTGCCGACATAACGGCGGAAGCCGCGATCGGCATTCAGCTCGGCGATCTTGGCCGTATCGACATCGAAACCGATGACCGCATGGCCCAGCTCGGAAAAGCGCAGGGCAAGCGGAAGGCCGACATAGCCGAGACCGATGACGCCGATCACGGCGGTACGGTCGTCAAGGCGCTGGCGCAGGTCGGTGAGTGCCTGGGGTGCGGTCATTTCGGCTGCCATCGGTGAAAGGTCAGGGTCGGAACCAGCCGTGTCGCACAGGCAGGGCGCGGCGGCAAGAGCCATGCCAACCGGCGGGGAAGCAACGGGGCCCGTCGGTCACGGACAAACGGTCATTTGGTCACGGTGCCCTTGGCGGTTTTCGCACTGACGGCTTTGGGCTTGCCGAAAGACGCCCACTTCTGGACCAGCCGGTCGAACATCTCCCGCCGGCGATCGACGATCGCGACAGGCAGATCGTTGATGGGCAGATGGCTGAACGCCTCGGGATCGACATGTGTGAGATCCTCCGCGAGGGAGATCAGAGGCTTCTCGGCACTGCCCTCGACACGAATGCCGGTGGTAAGAACCGTGCGCCCCTCCCCGCCGAACACGGCCTCGACCCGGTAGGTGATCTGCTTCAACCGAAGGGAGCGCGGATGAAGGGTGGTCGCCGTGATGAGCTTGTAGGTCACACCGCGCAACTGGTTGTCATGGAGTATGCGCAGGAACTCCTCGATGCCGAGATTCTGCAGGATCTGGTTGACCTCCGACGGCGCGTAGGCAATGGCGTAGAAGCTTTCGAAGCCGGTTCCCTGCCCCTGCGCGTGGGCAAGTTCCATGCGCGACTTGGCATAGGACGGGTCCATTTCGCCCCGGCGAAAATAAGCCCGCTCGAAATATTTCCGCTTCGACGAGGGACCAAGCACGCTCTCCACAACCGTGGCCGGCTCGTCCCCCGCCGTGCGCCAGACGCGCTCGCCATTGGGAAATTCGAGGACGATGCCGTTCGGCACGAGGTCCGGCGGGTTTTCCGGATCGATGACGACGCGTTTCCATCGCTCGGGTGCGAGCGACCAGGCTTTCTGACGGATCGGCCCGATGAACGTCTCCCGGCTGCCCAGCGCCGCCGGTCGCCCGCGCGGCGGCCGAACCACAGCCGGCCCCACCACCGTTGCGGAGGATGCAGGTGCGATCGACCGATCGAGGCCCTGACGCATGGCCTGGCCAGCGCGGGCGCTTGCAAGGGCGGCATCGGGATCGCGTCCCGTCGCGCGCGCCATGCCGCGCGTGATCGCATCATTGAGAAAGTCGTAGCCCTCGCGGATGAACCCCATTTTCCTCCACTCCCCCTTGAGGCGAACGAAGGCGTTCGGGTTTCCGGCCATCCGGCGGGCGAGGTCGTCCTCCAGCCGCTCCAGTCCGCCGAAGCCGGCGGCATAGTCGTCCAGGCGCTTCCTGTCGGCCAGATAGGCGGCGCTTTGTGCTTCCGCTACGGGCGGGGACTGCACCGCCGCCTCTGCGGCAGCAGGAGGAAGCTCGACCGGACGCGACGCTTCAACAGCTTCCAGCGGCGACGGAGCTGCAGCGCGGGCCGGTGGAAGGGTCGGTGGAGGGGTCGGTGGAGGGGTCGGTGGCACCGGAGGATCGCCCGCCAGGGTGAACCGTGTCACGCCGGCCTCGCCCGACGACAGCCGGCGACTTGCGGCGCGCGCCGCCTCCAGCGCTTTCGCGGCTGCCTCGCGCATTTCGCCGAGCGCCCGGCCCCGGCGAACGGCGGCCGCCCCTTGCGCAAGGCCGGCGACGCCGACCGGCAGCATGACGAGCGACAGGGCCCCGAGCCACCAGCCGAGCCGCGCGGTTTCCGGATCGCTGGCAACGAGAAGGGAGGCATCGACCATCGCGAGACGATTGAACTCCTCCCGCTCCAGGTTCCGGGCCTCGACCATGCCCTCGTGCACGGAAATCGCGGCGGTCTGAAAGCCCAGATCGGCAATACCGATCAAGACCCCCGCGAGCAGCCCGCCCACGCCGAACGAGGCAATCGCGAGTGCCACGGCCAGCACCGTCGCCTTGGCGGCAAAGTCGTCTGCGTCCGTCCATGCCCTGCTTGCCTCCGCGATCAACTCGTCGAGAAGAGTCCGGACAACGGAACCGGGTGCGTCGTCCGCAGCGATGATGTCGGCGGCCATGACCAGCAGCGGCCGGAACTTCGACCAGTCCACCCGCCCGGCAAGTTCGTCCTCCAGCTCGAGTGCGGTGGCGCGGCACTGGCCGATACACAGGCCGACAATGCGTCTGATGGCGGCCGCGCGCGCGGCGGCCGGCAGGCCCAGGATCTCGACAAGGGCCCCGGGCAGCGCCGGATGCGTTGGGTCTCGCCAGGGCCCGAGATGCTGGACGATCAGAAGCACGGGGTGGCGAAGATAGAGCGCTTCCCGCAGGGCCTCGTCGCCGATCGCGCCGAGCCCCTGCAGCACGCGGAACCTGGGATCGGCGGCCGCCTCGCCGCCCTCCATGGCGCGCCAGGGGACATAGCCGACAGCAGCCCAGACAAGCCCGATCCTGTCGCCGCGCTCGGCCAGGTCTCGCTCGTGGCGATCCGCGGGCAGGCGGGGCGACTGCGGTGCGGCGGCGACCGACGGGCCCACGGCCGCCTCTCCGGCCGCTGGCCGATACGGCTGCAGCTCCGGCAGGACGGACACCTCGTCATAGAGCGGCACGAAACGCGCCCGCGAGACGAAGGGCAGCCAATCGCGCATGGCGCGCGTCAGACCCTCGATCTCGGCTGCCGCGTCGGGGCCGCGCAGATAGCGTTCGCCGAGATCGTCGGCAACGGCACGCATGCGCTCGAAGGCCGAAACGCCGCATTGCCCGGCCGCCGCTTCCAGGGCACCGCGCAAGGCCTCTTTGTCGACCTCGAAATCCGTCTGCGAATAGGCTGTCGCGAGCAGTCCCGACCGTGCGACCCCGCTCACTCCGGCCCAGTCGTCATCGGACCGCGTGAAGGGCTGCAGGTGTTTCAGCGGAATGGCCCTTCGGGCGGCAAGAATGGCCGCCCCCCGCGCGCGCAACCGGCACAGGACCGACGCAAGTTCCAGATCGTCGGGACAGCCGGGAACCATCGCCACGGAACGGGACTAGGGACGGGACGGTGCGACGGGGTCGCCATCGTCGTCGCCGGCCTGCGCATCGTCGAGCGCAACCAGATCGGCGAGGCGATCCGCGCCGGCAATAACGGTCATCCGCTCGATGTCCGGGTCGCCAAGACGACCTTCGGCGAGGCGGGCGGCGTAGCGACCGTTCTCCAGCCTCCTGGAGAGCACGTCCTCATAGGCCGACAGGACATCCATGTAGCGGTGCATCGCCTTGAACGGCTCGAGCGAGGACATCGTGTCGACCTCGCGGGTGAGGACGACATCGTTCGAATCCACCAGGATGCGGCGCGTGTGCAGGTTCCGCAGCAGATAGTCGAAATACCGGTTGCGCAGCCGGTCGCGGTCGGGTTCGGGCAGCGTCTCCCATGCGATCTCCTCCGCCGACAGGCCGTCGCCGATCGCGGAGCAATCGGCGAACTGCGCCATGCAGGTGCGGATGACCCCGGGCGTGAAGATGCTTGCCGCCTGGTCCTCGCGCAATGGGCCCGAACTCCATTTCAGGGCACGCAGTTCAGGGTCTTCCAGCACCGGCAACAGGCGCACGCTGACCTCGAACACCTGCCCGTCGACCAGCACCGCGGCCGGGCTCCTTGGCTCGATCCAGCAGCGAACGCCCTGGAACTGAACCGGTCTGCCGGGCGTGAAGGGAACAAGCTCCACCTGTTCGAAGACACCGGCGGCCTGTTCGACCTCGACCGCGAAGGCCGGCTCAGGCGATACGACATGGACCAGGCGGAAGTTGCGCTCCTCCTGGCGCGAAGGCGAGGCAACCGCATAGCAGGTCCAGTGCGCCGCATCGCGCGGCTGCGCCGGGCGGATGCGGGTGCTGATCTGCTGATAGGGCCGGCGCGCCAGATTGATCATGTCGATCAGCTGGTCCCATTGCTCGCTGAACTTCAGCCGATAGATGCTGTAATTGCCGCTGAAGCCGATGGGGCCCGACAGGTCTGCCAGATCGGAAAGCGGGCGCGTGTCCCTCGCGAAGTCCTCGATGGCCGGCGCGAATGCCCCGTCGATCATGTAGCTGCCCGGCGCCCCGGTGGCGACGAACTCCCAGCGGACGGGCACCTGGATCTCGCGGAACCGCATCATGCGCGAATCCGGGTCCTCGGCCGACCAGATCGCCCGGCAGTAGTGCAGGATATTGTCGTAGACATGCGCACGCAGGCGGCGCACCGAACGCAGGAAGGTCTCGCGCTGCGCGCGCCGGGCCCGTTCACGCTCGACCTCGCGTTCATAGGCCTGCTGCATGTTCTGGAAGAGATCGGGGATCGTGCCGCGCATGTTGGCGTAGGTATCGGGAATGCCGGCACGATCGCCCGGCGCCTGCCCGCTGAGCGATCCCATCAGCCGGTCGATGCGCGGGTCTATCGGTTCGCCGGCATCGTCGGCCACCTCCCAGCTTCTTATGGTCTCAAGGTCGGAGCGGAAGGATTCGTCCTTCAGCGCGGCCGCCAGGATCCAGTCGTGGCGGCGGATCCAGTCCGCCGTGATGTCCTTGGGAGCGGGCAGCGCCTCGGCGACGTAAACGACGGCGTTGACCTCGTTCAGGAAGCTCTGGATCTCGTATTGCCGCTGCAGACGGGAGTAGATGTAGGTGACGGCAATCTCGTCGTTGGGATTGGTGATTTCCGAGTGCTGCGTGCGCTCCGAGCTGTCCTCCCAGTCCGTCGAAACGACGATCTTCGTTTCGGCGCGGATCCTGCTCGCCGACTTGCTGACGGCCTCGTTGAGAAAGGTCTTGGTGTCGCGGGAGGTGTTGGAGACCTCGCCGCCCGCCTCGCCGTTCAGTCCTCCCGTCGCCGCCTCGCCGAGCGGGCCGGCGATGTTGGCCTTGAGGTTCCAGTCGAACTGTCCGAACGCCTCGGCCACCACCTCATGGGAGTCCTTGGACGAGGCCGAGGCTTCCGTCGATGTCTCGATGCCGCGTGTCGCTTCCGAGAGCCGGCTGGACTTCCGCGTCTGCACCACCTTGAGGCCGATCTTCTCCGACTGGCGGGGACCGAGCGGCAAGGTGCGCACGACATCGCCCGCCTGGGTCCCGAGCGGCACCCAGGTCTGGCGGTAGATCGTCTGAAAGCCGAAATTGACGCTTCCGGGGCGAAACGGCGTGAACGGATAGGCCGTCGGCAGCCTTTCGCCGAAGAGCGGCGCCTCGTTCATCTCCCGTTCCGCGCCAAGCCGCTCGAACGGACCGATCTGCTCGACGACCGCGGCGATCCCTTGCGCCCAGAACGCAACGGACTGGACATGCTCGAAATCCGCGACCCGAAGGGTACGGTCGGTGCCGGACAATGCACGCAGCCGGCTCGTGAACCAGTCCCGCACGACGCGGCGGGCCCGATCGACAAAGGGGAACCGTGCCTTTGCCGTCAGGTAGAGCTCGAACAGTGCCAGTCCCATCGAGGCGCGAAACGCCTCGGCGCATTGCGCGACCGCCTGCCGCAAACTGGCCTGCACCTCGGTTTCGGCGCGCAGGTCGGTGAGGAAGATGACACCGTACTCTCCATCGATCTCGAAGCGGATCGAGGTCGAGAGGTGCTCCGACTGCAGCACCAGCAGAAAGTCCTGCGGAAACAGGCGCACGAACCAGTCGAAATCGACCCAGCGATCCATGTCGACCGGCGCGTCCCGCGAAACGCCGGGATCAGGCGTGCTGAAATGGATCAGTTGCGGCTCCAGAAGCGACCGATAGGCGGCAAAGTCGTAAAAGGCGGTCTCCCGGATGGGCGTCTTCGCCCGCATCGTGCCGCTGCCTCCCGGCGACAGGTTCAAGATGCCCTTCAGCAGGTCCCCGGGGATCGCGTCCCCGTCGGGACGCGCGATGTCCTCCAACGTCAACTTCTCGGGCATTGGTTCCGTCCTATGCGATCTGGTTGGCGTCGTGGCTGGGGCATCCGGTTTCTCGGCGACTAGCCCGGTCGCCGGATCGCCGAAGGTTTGCGTGAAAAGGGTTCAACGGAACCGTGCGGCGGCCTTGCCCCCAACGGCAAGTGCAGGCTCGTCTGCGAAACCGGGGTCTGGATCGCAAGCTGGCCGCGGTTGCGCGTCCTCGCCCCGGGTTTCCAGGCCTGGGCCTGAGACAGCAGCTCGCGAACCCCGGCCTCTCCCTCGTGGAAGTCCGCCGCATCGCCCTTGCGCGGGCCGCCGCGCCACTTGACCACGCGTATGTCCCTGGCGCCCAGCGCGGACAGGCGCTGCGCCACGCGCTCCATGTGCCTGACGCCGATGCTGTCATTGTCCGGCCAAAGATAGACCGTCTTGAACGCGGCCAACGGCTCCAGTGCCGGGCGCGTGGGCGTGTGCAGGGCGCCGGTCAGCGTCCCCGCCGCCGCGAACCCCTGGCCGATCAGCGCCTCGGCCGCGACGACGCCCTCGGTCACGATGATTTCGGAGACCTTCTTCGGATCGACCGAATCCAGTGCGAACAGCGGCAGGACGGGCGCAACGGCATCCATCGTGACCGGATTGCCAAGCGCGCCCCTGGCATCCGTTTCGAAAAGCGCGAACTCCTTGAAGCGGCGCTTCTGCCGCGACAGCAGGACACGCCGAACCTGCACAACGCTCCGTCCGTCGAGCAGGGCTATGGGGTGGCGCTCCTCGCTCAGGATCTGCGATCCGTCCGGGCGAAGCTTTTTCGGATCCGCGGCGTCGCGATCCGTCTGCATGGCGGGTTTCCCGACCTCCGAGCGATGCCACCAGGGGTCGGCAAAGAACGCATCGCGCCGCACCACGGCGGCCGGCACCCTGGCCGGAACCGGCGCAAAGCCCAGCTGAATGGCCCGCTGGTGCCGCTTCTCGAAGGGCGTGGTTGCTGACCGGATGTCTGCCTCGCGCACCATCGCCGCGATGACGGACCTGCGGACGGCTTCGCTGGGAAGCGCATCCAGCCAGGCGCGTGATGCAAGCATCCGTTCACTCCCGAACGGCTCGGTTGTCTGTTCGGAAACCTGCCCCCGGGACGCTGTCACCCCGAAAAACCGACGAATATCTTCAAGCAATCCCATGACCGGCCCCGAACTCGCTGGAGAGAAGCCGCCGGATCAGCGCCGGCCCGCCGAGATCAATTTTCTTCCGAAGCCTTTTCAGTCTTGCGAGAAAAGCAAACTGCACGCGGCATTTCAGGCAATGAAGGTCGAACACCATTCAGGTGCTGTCAAAAGAAATCTGGGCGGCGAAGGCCGGGTCGCGCGGCACCGGCGGCGCACAG
>NZ_JASHIK010000018.1 GCF_030733745.1 Stappia sp. MMSF_3263
AACACGCGCCGGGCCTTTTCATTTCCGCAGCCGGTTGGCAGTCAGAGCCTTGATCAGGTAAACTTATCGCGACTGACGCAAACTTGTATTGGTTCTGATCAGGCTTGCGAGTCATGCTGGCTATCTGGACGCTGCCGCGACCGGAGCCCCATATCCTCCCCAAGGCGGCAGGCTGGCGGAAATGAACCGAAGCGCCGCCGGCATCGTATCAGATGACGAATGGAAGCGGAGACCGGCCCAGCTTGGCCGGGCACGCTTGAAGGTTCGGCTCCGGCGCCGCAACGGCGATGCCCGGATCCCAAGGCGCGGAGGTCTACACCGTGAGCTACCTTTCCGGAAACCGGCGTCAGATCGTACGGGCGGCCATGAATGCCCCCTATCTCAGCCGCGAGGAGGAGCACCAGCTTGCCCTCGACTGGCGCGACAAGGGCGACGAGGCAGCGCTCGAGCGCCTGAGCCTTGCGCATATGCGGCTCGTCATCGCGGTCGCCGCCAAGTACCGCAATTTCGGCCTCTCGATGAGCGATCTCATTCAGGAAGGCCATATCGGCCTGCTTGAGGCGGCGGCCCGCTTCGAGCCGGAGCGCGAGGTGCGTTTCTCCACCTATGCGACCTGGTGGATCCGCGCCTCGATCCAGGACTACATCCTGCGTAACTGGTCGATCGTCCGGGGCGGAACGTCCTCGACCCAAAAGGCGCTGTTCTTCAACCTGCGCAGGTTGCGCGCCAAACTGTCGAGCGGCACGACCCGCATCACCGAAAGCGAGCTGGTCGAGAAGATCGCGACGACGATGGGGGTAAAGGTCAACGACGTCGCGATGATGAGCGCGCGCCTGTCCGGCCCGGACACCTCGTTGAACGCGCCGGTCATGGAATCCGACGGCGCCAGCGCGGACAGGCAGGATTTCCTGGTGTCCGGCGACCCGCTGCCCGAGGAGATGGTCGGCGGCGCCATCGACACCGAGCGCCGTTCCCGCTGGCTGGAGACAGCGCTTGGCGTGCTCAGCGAGCGCGAATTGCGCATCGTCCGCGAGCGGCGGCTGAGCGAAGACGGCGAAACGCTTGAGGCGCTCGGCCAGAAGCTCGGCATTTCAAAGGAGCGTGTAAGGCAGATCGAAAGCCGCGCGCTGGAGAAGCTGCGCGACGCGCTGCTCAAGGTGCAGCCGGACAAGTTCGCCTATTGCGGCTAGCCTCCCGGCGGGGTCGTCGCGCTTCCCGACAGGGTCCCGGCGGGAGCAGGCGTGGCAGGACGAGCGGCGAGGTGATGCCTCACCGGTTGCCCTGCCGGGCCGTGTGCAGTAGGAGGAACGATCACGCGGCCGATCCGGGCCGGTTCTTTACAGGGACGAGACATGACTGCACCCCGCCGCGCGCTCATCACCGGCGTGACCGGACAGGATGGCGCCTACCTGGCCCGCCTGCTGCTCGACAAGGGCTACGAGGTGCACGGGCTCAAACGTCGTTCCTCCTCCTTCAACACCGGCCGGATCGATCCGCTCATCCATGACCGGCACGAGGGCAACGGCCGTTTCGTCCTGCATTATGGCGATCTCACCGACAGCTCCTCGCTGATCCGCCTTGTGGCAGAGATCCGTCCCGACGAGATCTACAATCTCGCCGCCCAGAGCCATGTCATGGTGAGCTTCGAGACACCCGAATACACCGCCAATGCCGACGGCATCGGTGTGTTGCGCCTGCTCGAGGCGATACGCATCCTCGGCATGGAAAAGACCTGCCGCTTCTACCAGGCCTCGACATCGGAGCTCTACGGCAAGGTCCGAGAGACCCCGCAAAGCGAGACGACGCCCTTCTATCCGCGCTCGCCCTACGCGGCCGCGAAGCTCTACGGCTACTGGATCACGGTGAACTATCGTGAGGCCTACGGGATGCACGCCAGCAACGGCATCCTGTTCAATCATGAAAGCCCGCTGCGCGGCGAGACCTTCGTCACCCGCAAGATTACCCGCGCCGTCGCGGCGATCGAACTGGGCCTGCAGAAATCGCTCTATCTCGGCAATATCGACGCGCGCCGCGACTGGGGCCATGCCCGTGACTACGCCGAAGGCATGTGGCGGATGCTGCAGCAACCGGAACCGGACGACTATGTTCTTGCCACTGGCGAGACACGCAGCGTTCGCGAATTCGTCGAGCGCGCCTTCGGCCGGCTCGGCCGCGAGATCGTCTGGTCGGGCGAGGGGGTCGAGGAGACCGGGCGCGACCGCAAGACCGGCGACCTGCTGGTGGCGATAGACCCTGCCTATTTCCGCCCGACCGAGGTCGACCTGCTGCTCGGCGATCCGACCAAGGCGCGCGAAAGGCTGGGCTGGAGCCACATGACCGGCTTCGAAGACCTGGTCGACGAGATGGTCGATGCCGATCTCGAGCTTCTCAGTGTCGAGCGCCATGCGCGCCGCGCCTACGGGCGCGAGGAATGAGCGGGCAGACCGACATGAACACCGGCAACCCCACCCGGCGACGCGTCTTCGTTGCCGGACATCGCGGCATGGTTGGCTCGGCCATCTGCAGACGGCTTGAAACGGAACCGGTGGAGATCGTCACCCGCACGCGCGGCGAACTCGACCTGACCAACCAGGCCGCCGTATCCGCGTTCTTTGCGGCCGAACGGATCGACGCGGTGATCCTCGCTGCCGCCCGCGTCGGCGGCATTCTGGCCAATGCCGAACAACCGGTCGACTTCCTCCAGGACAACCTGCAGATCCAGACCAATGTCATTGGCGCGGCAGCGGCAGCGGGCGTCCCGCGTCTGGTGTTCCTCGGTTCGTCCTGCATCTACCCGAAATTCGCCGAGCAGCCGATCCGCGAAGACGCGCTGATGACCGCGCCGCTGGAACCGACCAACCAGTGGTACGCCATCGCCAAGATCGCCGGTGTCTACCTGTGCCAGGCCTATCGTCAGCAGCACGGCCTGTCCTACGTGTCGGCGATGCCGACCAATCTCTACGGCCCCAACGACAATTTCGACCTGGCGACGAGCCACGTCCTGCCGGCGCTGATCCGCAAGTTCGTCGAGGCGGCCGAAGCGGCGAGCCCGGACGTCGAGATCTGGGGCAGCGGCACGCCCTTGCGCGAATTCATGCATGTCGACGACCTTGCCGACGCGATCGTCTTCCTGCTCGATACCTATGACGGCGACGCGCCGATCAATGTCGGGTCGGGCCAGGAGATCTCGATCGGCAACCTGGCGCGGCTTGTCGCCCGCGAGACCGGTTTTGCCGGCATGCTGCGCTTCAACACCTCGAAACCGGACGGAACCCCGCGCAAGCTGATGGATTCGGGCCACCTCGCGGCGCTTGGCTGGAGTCCGCGCATCTCGCTGGAGGACGGCATCCGCCAGGCCGTACGCTGGTATCTCGACAATCGCGCCGAACTGGGCGCCGACGGCAAGGCAGACAGACCATCATGACAATCGAAAAGCTCCATCTCGGCTGCGGCGTGAAGCATATTCCCGGCTTCTATCATGTCGACGCCCTCGACTACCCCCACGTCGACCGTATCGGCCCGGTCGAGGACCTGTCCTTCATCGAGGACGGCACCGTTCGGCTCATCTATGCCTGCCACGTGCTGGAGCATTTCGGCCGCAACGAATACAAGGCCGTCCTGGCCGAATGGTGCAGGGTGCTGGCGCCCGGCGGGGTCCTGCGCATCGCGGTGCCCGATTTCCGCGCCGCCGCCGAACTCTACCTCGACACCTCGAACGACTTCGGCCTGCCGCATGTGATGGGTCTGCTCGTCGGCGGCCAGCGCGACCAGTACGACTACCACAAGGTCGCCTTCGACGAGGAAACCCTCTCCGCCGCCTTGCGCGAGGTCGGGTTTTCCGCAACCCGCCGCTGGGACTGGCGCGAGACGGAGCACAGTTCCCTCGACGATTACTCGCAAGCCTATCTGCCGCACATGGCCAAGGACACCGGCCGGCTTGTCAGCCTCAATCTGGAAGGCATTAAATAGGCGCCCGGCGCGCCGACTGACGGCGCGCTTAGAAGTGCTCCGGCCGCACCACCTGGACGTCCGAAACGGAAACGATCCCAGCCTGGCGCGCCACCATGGCGAAAACCGGGTCCATGACCTCGTCGGCGCGTTCGGCCGACAGGATGCAGACGATGACGATCATGCGTCCGGCCTCGCCGACCATGCCTTCACGGCTCCACTCGCCGCCGCGCCCGCGTCCTCCGAGTGCCGGCAGCACCGTGTAGCCAGTGACCTGCAGCCGGTCGAGAAGGGCGGTGAGGCGGTCCTGCACCGGCGCCTCGACAATGATCTCGATCCGCTTCTTCGCGTAGGTCCTCATGATCGCCACCCCTTCATGATGCAATCAATTGCCCGATGGCCGCATAGAGCGGGATACCGAGCGTCAGGTTGAACGGGAAGGTAATGCCCAGAGACAGCGTCAGGTAGACGGCCGGGCGCGCCTCGGGCAGGGCGATGCGCATCGCTGCCGGAACCGCGATATACGACGCCGATGCGGTCAGCGTGATCAGCAGCGCCGCGCCGCCGGCCGACAAGCCGCACAACCAGGCAAACGGTGTCGCGATCGCCGCGCCGACAAGCGGCATCAGGAGGCCGAAGCCGATCACCCCCGGCGTCATGCTGCGATAACCGGCACGCAGGCCGCGTCCGGCGATCACTCCCATGTCGAGCAGGAACAGGCACAGGATCCCCTTGAACGGGTCGACGATGAAGGGCGCGATATCCGCAAGGCCCTTCTCGCCGGTGATCATGCCGATGACGAAGGCGCCGATCAGCACGACAACGGAGCCGTTGAGGGCGATCTCGCGGAAAAGGCCGCTTCCCTGATCCGCCTCCGCCGGCCGGCGGCCATCGCCGCGAGAGGCGAGCCACAGTGCGACAAGGATCGCCGGGGTCTCCATCACCGCCGCGACGGCGACGATATAGCCCTCATAGGCAAGACCCAGACCCTGCACGCTCTCGCTCGCCGCCACCAGGGTGACGATGGAAATCGAGCCGTAATGACCCGCGACCGCCGCCCGGTCGACGCGCGGCAGGGACGACATCCAGGACAGCAGGACGAAGGCGACGAGCGGCACGAAGGCCGACAGAACCGCGCCCGCGGCGAGCGTCACGACGAGGCCGAAATCAAGGCCGTGAGCGGCGACGCCGACGCCTCCCTTGAAACCGATCGCCAGCATCAGATAGAGCGCCAGGGCCTTCGCCACAGCCTCCGGCAAGGCCAGATCGGACCGCGCGAGCGCCGCCGCGGCGCCCAGCGCGAAGAACAGCACCATCGGCGAACCAAGGTTCGACAAGGCTATCGCCAGGGTATCACCCATCACTCCCCCCAGAGCCGGAATCCGGTCGCCGAATGACGGCGCCGGGTACGGAAAACCACGTAAATCGCCTATCTGGAAAGAGCCCGAGAAAATTCAATCCGGCGCGCATGCCGGCATCGCGTTTTTTTTGCCTCGTCCCTCAGCGGGCCGATGCAGGATCGGGCAGGGTCGATGCGGTATGGAAGCGGTCGGTTCGCGGATCGAGCAGGCGCAACTCGCCCGAGCCGATGTCGAACCAGGCGCCGTGCAGCGACAGCCGCCCTTTTTCCTCCAGGATGCGGACGCACGGAAAACTGCGCAGGTTGACGAGCGACTGGCGCACGCCGGCATATTCCAGCGCCAGCTGCGGATCGTCGTCCCGCTCGATCTTCAGGCAGCGGAATTCCGCCGCCGGTTCCAGCAGCGTCATCCACTTGCCGATGAAATCGCCGGGAGACAGCGGCGCCGCGTCCTGATTGAGGAAAGCCTTCACGCCGCCGCACTGGCCGTGGCCCATCACAACGATGTGGCGCACCTTAAGCGCCTGGACGGCAAACTCGAGAGCCGCGCTGGTCGAGTGGTAGTCATTGTCGGGCGCGTAGGGCGGGACGAGATTGGCGACATTGCGCACCACGAAGAGTTCGCCCGGGCCGGCATTGAAGATGCCTTCCGGAGTGACGCGGCTGTCGCAGCACGAGACAACCATCACCTCCGGCTGCTGGCCATAAAGCGCCAGCCGCTCGTAGTCGGGGCGGTTGGCCCGATGCGCGTTTTCCAGATAGCCGCGATACCCGGTAAGCAACTCCCGCGGAAATGCGGTCGCAGCCGGTCCGTCCGTGTCAGGTGCCATTGTCGTCATCCGTCCTGTTCGCCATGTCCTGTTCGTCATGTCTCCTGTCGGCCGGTTCGCCGACAGCACCGCAGCCTGCGTCAATCCGCAGGCCCCATGCGACTGGCGGCAGAACCTATGCCCAAGCCGACGCGACGTCCAGCAGTGATGCGGTGCAGGACCATTCGGCATCGCGTCGCCGGAAGGTCGCGCTTGCGTGCTGCGTCGCCAACCTGTCTTATTGCACCCGCGAAGGCAGCGCGACAGAACGGCAGGGGGAGCGTGGGAGTGAGCAAGACCAGTTCGGGACATTTTTTCGAGGATTTCAACGTCGGCCAGGTGCTGCGCCATGCGACGCCCCGCACGGTGACGGCCGGCGACGTGGCGCTTTACACGGCGCTTTACGGCTCGCGCTTCGCGGTCCAGTCCTCCGACGCCTTCGCCAGCGCGATCCGCTATCCGCAGGCGCCGGTCGATGACCTGCTCGTCTTCCATATCGTCTTCGGCAAGACCGTGCCGGACATCTCCCTCAACGCGGTCGCCAATCTCGGCTACGCGGGCGGACGCTTCCTGTCCCCCGTCTATCCCGGCGACACCCTTTCGGCCGTTTCAGAGGTGATCGGCGTCAAGGAGAACTCCAACGGCAGGACCGGCGTCGTCTATGTTCGCTCCACCGGCTACAAGCAGGACGGCACAGAAGTGCTCGACTATGTCCGCTGGGTGATGGTGAAGAAGCGCGATCCCGCCAGTCCGGCGCCGGACCCGGTGGTGCCGGACCTTCCCGAGGCGATCGACCCGGACGGGCTCGGCGATGCCTGCCCGCTGATCGACCCGCAAGCCTGGGACGACGGCCTTTCCGGCGCGCCGCACCGTTTCGGCGACTACGCGGTCGGCGAACGCATCGACCATGTCGACGGCATGACGGTGGAGGAAGCCGAGCACCAGATCGCAACGCGCCTCTACCAGAACACGGCCAAGGTGCATTTCAACCAGTTCACGGAAGGGCAGGGTCGCTTCGGCCGCCGCCTGATCTATGGCGGCCACGTCATCTCGATTGCCCGCGCGCTTTCCTTCAACGGCCTCGGCAACGCCTTTCATGTCGCCGGGATCAACGCCGGACGGCATGTGGCGCCGCTCTTCGCCGGCGATACGGTCTTCGCCTGGTCGCAGGTGCTGGAAACCGCGTCGATCTCCGGCCGCCAGGATGTCGGCGCCGTTCGCCTGCGCATGATCGCGACGCGCGACCGGCCCTGCCACGACTTCCCGCTCCTCGACGCGGACGGTGCCTATGACGAAAGTGTCATTCTCGACTTCGACTGCTGGACCCTGATGCCGCGCTAGGACCGCCGTTTCCGCCTCAATCCTTCGATCCTGGACCGGCCAGCGGATGATGGCTCTCGACAAGCGCGGCGAGGCGCTCGTCCAGCACATGGGTGTAGATCTGGGTCGTCGAGATATCGGCATGGCCGAGCAATTGCTGCACGACGCGCAGGTCCGCGCCATTCTGCAGGAGATGCGAGGCGAAGGCATGGCGCAGGACATGCGGCGACAGCATGCCCGGATCTAGCCCGACGGATGCGGCAAGCTCCTTCAGGTCGCGTGCGAAGGCCTGGCGGGTGAAATGCCCGCTTTCCCCGTGCGAGGGAAACAGCCAGCGGCTTTGCATATGAACGCCCTCGCCGCGCCGGCGTGCCACATAGGCGCGCATCGCCGCGCGCGCCGCCTGGCTGAGAGGCACCAGACGCTCCTTGTTTCCCTTGCCGGTCACCGCGATCAGCCGCTCGTCGCGCAGCGCCGCCGACAGGGGCAGCGAGACAAGTTCCGAGACACGCAAGCCCGTCGCGTAGAGAACCTCTAGCAGCGCATGCATGCGCAAGGCCCTGAGCGCGGCTGCCGGCGAGGGCGCCTCCGCCGCGGTCGCCGCCCGCGCCGCGTCAAGCAGCCGGTCGACTTCCTCGATACCGAGCACCTTGGGCAGTGCAGCGCGGCGCTTGGGCGTTGCCACCGTGCGGGTCGGGTCATCGCCGCGAAGGCCCTCGGTGAACAGGTGCCGGTAGAACTGGCGCAGGGCCGACAGCCGGCGCGCCTGCGAACTGGCGGCAAAGCCCCGCGCGGTCAGATGCGACAGGTAGGCGGTGACCGCATTCTTGTCCGCACCGGCAAGTGACGCCTTTCGGCCGGCCAGGAACCCCGAAAAATCCTCCAGGTCGCGACGATAGCTTTCGAGCGTGTTCTCGGCCGCTCCCCGTTCGGCCGACAGCATTTCCAGGAACCCTTCCAGGAGCAGCCCGTCACCCGCCATTCGCCTGCCCTCCTGCCGCCAAACTGCCGCTCAGCGCCCGAACCCGTCCATCCTGAGCCGCACGGTGATCTCGTGCGGATCCGGTTCCACAAGGGTTCCAAGCGCATAGATCGTGCCGGTTCCGATACCGGCAAGGGTCAGAAGGACGAGCAGCAGGCGGGTAAGGGTGGGCATGGGACCGGCGTTCGACCCTGTCGGTTTGATCGATGGTCTCCCCTTATCGGACAAGCCGCCGCCCCCATGCAAGCGTGCAGGCGCCAGTGCACGCCGGGGAATTCGTGTCCGCAACCCGGCAAGGCTTGACTATCGGGGCCGGACAAGGGCAAAGCGATGGGATGCGAGGGGAGAGCGCAATCCGATGTCCGCGGTTCCGAAAATCATCGAGCAGGCGAGAGCCGCCAGGCTTGTCGAGCGGCTGGGCGGGCGTTCCATCGTGCTGGTCGGCATCATGGGCTGCGGAAAGTCCAGCGTCGGACGCAGGTTGTCGCAAGCGCTCGACCTCTCCTTCGTCGATGCCGACACCGAGATCGAGGCGGCCGCGAACCTCACGATCCCGGAGATTTTCGAACAGCACGGCGAACCCTATTTCCGCGCCGGGGAACAGCGTGTCATCGCCCGCCTGCTGAAGAGCGGGCCGCAGGTGCTCGCCACCGGCGGGGGGGCCTACATGAGCGCGGAAACACGCGACGAGATCCGGGCCGCCGGCATCGCCGTCTGGCTGCGCGCCGAGCTTGGCCTGATCATGAGCCGGGTGCGCCGCAAGCCGACCCGGCCGCTGCTCAACGCCCCGGACCCGGAGGCGGTCCTGCGCAAGCTGTTGGCCGACCGCGAGCCCTTCTATGCCCTGGCCGATGTCGCCATCTGGTCACGCGACGTGCCGCATGAAGCCGTCGTCGTCGACATTGTCGAGGCGCTGGAGCAACATCTCGGCGTCGCCGCAGAACCCGCCAAGGCCCCCGCCGGAGCCGAAACGCCATGACCGCAAGGGATCCGATGACACAGGCTGCAGACCCGCATACAGACGACATCGCCGCGCAGCGGGTCGCCGTCGATCTCGGAACCCGGTCCTACGACATCCTGATCGGTCGCGACCTGCTGCCGGGCGCCGGCGCACGCATCGCGCAGGTTCTGCCCGGCGCCCGCGTCGCCATCGTCACCGACGAGACCGTCGCCGGCCATCACCTTTCCACCCTGCAGGACTCGCTGGAAGCGGCCGGCATCGGCTTCGTCTCGATCCTGCTGCCGCCCGGCGAGGCGAGCAAGCGCTTCGATGTCTTCGAGACCGTTTGCGACCGGGTGCTCGAAGCGCGGCTCGAGCGCGGCGACGCGATTGTCGCGCTTGGCGGCGGCGTCGTCGGCGACCTCGCAGGTTTCGTTGCCGCCAGCGTGCGGCGCGGCATGCCGTTCCTGCAGATACCGACAAGCCTGCTCGCCCAGGTGGACAGTTCCGTCGGCGGCAAGACCGGCATCAACGTGCGCCACGGCAAGAACCTGATCGGCGCCTTCCACCAGCCCCTGCTGGTGCTCGCCGACACCTCCGTGCTCGACACGCTCAGCCCGCGCGAGTTCCGCGCCGGCTACGCGGAAGTCGTCAAATACGGCCTGCTTGGCGATGCTCCCTTTTTCGCCTGGCTCGAGGCCAGCCACCAGGCGATCTTTGCCGGCGGCACCGAGCGCGAGGAGGCGATTGCCGCCGCCTGCCGGGCCAAGGCGCGCGTTGTTGCGGCCGACGAGTTCGAGGCCGGCGAGCGGGCCCTGCTCAATCTCGGCCACACGTTCGGCCACGCACTGGAGGCCGTCGTCGCCTATGACGGCACCCGACTGGTGCATGGCGAGGGCGTTGCCATCGGCATGCGGCTCGCCTTCGACTTCTCCAGGACACTGGGCCTTTGTGGCGTCGATGATTGCGCCCGCGTGGCGGCGCATCTTGCCGCCGTCGGGCTGCCGACCCATATCGGGGATATCCCCGGACAAATGCCGCCGGCCGACACGTTTCTGGATATCATGGCGCAGGATAAGAAGGTGAGCCGCGGCGCCCTGACCTTCGTTCTGGTGCGTGGTATCGGCGAGGCCTATGTCGAACGTGGCGTCGATCCGGCGCGGCTGCACGGCTTCCTGACCGACGAACTGGCACGGGGCGCCTGACGAACCCGAAGCGGCCCGTCGTCCTCCCGGACGGACTGGGCAAGGACTTGGCCGGGTGGCCCGGTTTTCTGATTTACCGCGTTTTCGCAAGGCGGGCCGACCTCGCCATGCCGGAAAATGCCGACCAAGCGAGACGACACATGACTGATGCCAGCCTGTGGCTTTCCATCGTCGCGATCCTCGTGCTGCTGGCCATGTCCGGCTTCTTCTCAGGCTCCGAGACGGCGCTGACGGCGGCATCCCGCGCCCGGATGCTCCAGCTCGAGAAGGGCGGCGAACGCCGCGCCGGCGTCGTCGGCCGCCTGATTTCAGCGAAGGAGCGGCTGATCGGCGCTCTGCTGCTTGGCAACAACCTCGTCAACATCCTCGCCTCCGCGCTCGCGACCAGCGTCCTGCTGGACGTGTTCGGCGATGCCGGCGTGGTCTACGCGACGCTGGTGATGACCGCACTGGTGCTGATTTTCTCGGAAGTCCTGCCGAAGACCTGGGCGATCTCCAACCCGGACCGTTTCGCCATCGCCGTGTCGCCGGTCGTGCGCATCGTCGTCATCCTCTTCGCACCGGTGGTAATGGGTGTGGAGGTGATCGTCCGGGCGATCCTGCGGGTCTTCGGCGTCGACGTCTCGGAGAACCGCAACGTGCTCTCGGCGCACGAGGAACTGCGCGGCACGGTCGACCTGCAGCATCTGGAAGGCGGGCTGGTCAAGGCGGAGCGCGACCGCATCGGCGGGCTGCTCGACCTTGCCGACCTGGAAGTCTCGGATGTCATGGTTCACCGCACCAAGATGAACACGCTGAACGCCGACGACGACCCGGAAAAGCTGATCCAGGAGGCGCTCGACAGCCCCCATACGCGGCTGCCGCTCTGGCGTGGGCAGACCGACAACTATATCGGCGTGCTGCATGCCAAGGACCTGCTGCGCGCGCTGGCAAGGGCCGGGGGCGACGCCAGCCGGCTCGACCTGGAGCAACTCGTCTCGCCGCCCTGGTTCGTGCCCGACACAACCAGCCTGCAGGACCAGCTCAACGCCTTTCTCAAGCGCAAGGCGCATTTCGCCCTGGTCATCGACGAGTATGGCGAGGTGATGGGCCTCGTCACGCTGGAGGACATTCTGGAGGAAATCGTCGGCGAGATTTCCGACGAGCATGATGTCGAACTCGCCGGCGTGCGCCCGCAGCCCGACGGCTCGATCATCGTCGACGGCAGCGTGCCGATCCGCGATCTCAACCGTGCGGTCGACTGGCGCCTGCCGGATGACGAGGCGACGACGATCGCCGGCCTTGTGATCCACGAGGCACAGATGATCCCCGAGGAACGCCAGGCCTTCACCTTCCACGGCTATCGCTTCACGGTGCTCAAGCGGGAGAAGAACCGGGTGACGCGGCTGAAGATCACGCCCTTGTCGAAGGAAGTGGCCGGCTCCGTGAAATCGGCCATCATCGCCGGGGCGACGCCATTGCCGCCACCGGCACCGACCGTGATGCCGGGCAACTGACTTCGCGCAGGCGGGCGGTTGCCCGCCGCGCCTTTCAGGCGACCGACGCGCGCCCCCCGCCACGCGGATCGGGCTCGTCCGGAGCCCGCGCCTCAATCGCCAGCGCGTGGACGCCGGCCTCGAAAGCCGGCTTCAGACAGTCGTTGATCGCCCTGTGCCGGGCGACCCGGCTCATCCCGGAAAGCGCCGCGGCGACGATGCGGACACGGAAGTGGGTCTCGCCACCTTCGCGCCATCCGCCATGGCCACGATGGCGCTCCGATTCGTCGATCACCTCGAGGCTCGCCGGCGAGAACGCCTCCGTCAGCTGCCGCTCAATCTGTTGCTTGATGCTCATGCTTTCCATGTGACAGACTTTTTGCCCCCGTCAAGAGCTTGCCGAACCATGCAACGTCCCCCTATTTATGCGGATCACCTCGGCGCCTGCCGCGCTGTCATCGACCGCGGCCAAAGGAAAATGGACCCAGACCGGTGACTTCGGACATTTTCGACCGGATCCGCATATCGCCGAAGCGTGCTCGCGCCGAGGAGGAGTTCGTGTGCGAGCAGGCCTGCGAATGGCGGGGCTGCGCCCAGGCGGGAACCCATCGCGCGCCCAAGGGCCGGCACGCGGACGGCCAGTACTATCACTTCTGCCTCGACCACGTGCGCGAGTACAACAAGTCCTACAATTATTTTTCCGGCATGGACGACGACCAGACCCGCGCCTATCAGCGCGACGCGCTGACCGGTCACCGGCCGACCTGGAAGATGGGAGTCAATGCCAAGGCGGCCAACGGTGCGGCCTGGTCGGATACCGATCCGCAGCAGGCGGCCCGCGCCCGCGCGGAGGCCCGCGCCGGGCGGGGCAGGGCACGACCCTCGAGCAGCGGCGCGCGCGCGCCCAAGCTGAAGCAGCTCGAGGCACGGGCGTTCGACACGCTCGGCCTGCCGCATCAGGCCCGCGATGGCGAGATCAAGACGCGCTACAAGGAACTGGTCAAACGGCTCCATCCCGACGCCAATGGCGGCGACCGCTCGCTCGAGGACCGGCTGCGCGAGATCATCAATGCCTATTCGTTGCTGAAGAAAGCCGGCTTCTGTTAGACGGGCTGCAGCCCACCGCGCCCGAACCGGGCTTGCAGCTTGGCGCCGATGCGTTATGACATCGGACGTCTCCCGAGTTTCCCGACCGCAACCGGTTCGCCCGGTGACTGCGGTCTCCTGTCGCGGGGAGACCCTTTCCCGGCGCGTTTTACGCCGACGCCGATCGCGACAAGGCGTTTTCACTTGGCCGGGCCGGGCTCTGGCAATAGGGTCTGGTTCGAAATCTCGTCCGCCAGCGCGGACGTAATCTGCATGCGATCGCGGACCCCGTCGCCCGGCGGGCCAGCGGAGGACAAATGACTGACACGACCCTGCCCGCCGACAACCTTCCCGACACCACCGTGTCGGTGCGCGAGACCTTCGGCATCGACAGCAACCTGACGGTTCCCGCCTACAAGGAGCCGAGCCCCCATACGCCGGACCTCGATCCCGACTATCTCTTCGACCGGCAGACCACACTGGCGATCCTCGCCGGCTTCGCGCACAACCGCCGCGTCATGGTCACCGGCTATCACGGCACCGGCAAGTCGACCCATATCGAGCAGGTCGCCGCCCGGCTGAACTGGCCCTGCGTGCGCGTCAACCTGGACAGCCACATCTCCCGTATCGACCTGGTCGGCAAGGACGCCATCGTCATCCGCGACGGCCAGCAGATCACCGAGTTCCGGGACGGTATCCTGCCCTGGGCACTGCAGAACAACATCGCGCTGGTCTTCGACGAGTACGATGCCGGCCGCCCGGACGTGATGTTCGTCATCCAGCGCGTGCTCGAGGTGTCCGGCCGCCTGACCCTTCTCGACCAGAACCGGGTGATCCGCCCGCATCCCGCCTTCCGTCTGTTCTCGACGACGAACACGGTCGGCCTGGGCGACACGTCCGGCCTCTATCACGGCACCCAGCAGATCAACCAGGGCCAGATGGACCGCTGGTCGATCGTCACCACGCTGAACTACCTGCCGCACGACAACGAGGTCGAGATCGTGCTGGCCAAGGCCAAGCAGTACCAGAACGAGGAAGGTCGCAAGACCGTTTCGCGCATGGTTCGCCTCGCCGACATGACCCGCAACGCCTTCATCAATGGCGACCTGTCGACGGTGATGAGCCCGCGTACGGTGATCACCTGGGCGGAGAACGCGGAGATCTTCCAGGACCTGGGCTTTGCCTTCCGCGTCACCTTCCTCAACAAGTGCGACGAGATGGAGCGCACGCTGGTGGCCGAGTTCTACCAGCGCTGCTTCGGCGAGGAACTGCCCGAATCCGCCGCCAACGTGGTGATGAGCTGATCGGGCCGAAATGCGCAATCCGCCAACAGAAAAGAGCAAGCCGACGAGCGAGCCGCTGAAGCGGGCGATCGGCGACACGATGCGTGCCATCGCCGCCGATCCCGAGCTCGAGGTGCTCTTTTCCTCCGACCGCCCGTCGCTCTCCGGCCATACCGCCCGGTTGCCCGAACCCTCTCGCCGGCTCTCGGAAGGGGAGATCGCGGTCACCCGCGGCATCGCCGACGCAATGGCCTTGAAGCTGGCCTGCCACGATCCCGCGCTGCACCGCAAGCTGGTGCCGCAAAGCGAGACCGCGCGGGCCATCTTCGACGCCGTCGAGCAGGCGCGCTGCGAGGCCGTTGGCGCCAACCGCATGCCCGGTGTCGCCGACAACCTGTCCGCCATGCTTGAGGAACGCTGCCGCAAGGCCGCCTATGCGGACGTGGCCAGCCGCGAGGACGCCCCGCTCGAGGAGGCGATCGCCTACATGGTGCGCGAACGGCTGACCGGCACGCCTGCACCGAAAAGCGCCGCGCCGATGATCGCCCAGTGGCGCGAATGGATCGAGGACAAGGCCGGGGGCGCGCTTGACGATCTCGCCGGCCGGATCGAGGACCAGCAGGACTTCGCCCGCCATGTCCGCACCGTTCTCTCCTCGCTCGAGATGGACGAGGATTTCGGCCAGGAGAACGACGAAGAGGACGACGGCGACGACGACAGCGAGGGCCGCAACGAACGCGGCGAAACCTCGGCCGAGGGCGAGGATGATGCCGGCGAGGAAGAGGGCGCCCCGCAGGAGATGGAGCGCTCCGGCGAGGAAATGGATGCCGGCGAGAGCGAAGGCCTCGAAGGCGACCTGCAAGAGCTTTCCGACGACGACAGCGCCGACCAGGCCGAGGAGCCGGGCGAAAGCCAGCGCCGCGAGCTGCCTTTCTCCAACCAGGCGCCGACCTCCGACTACAAGGTGTTTTCCACCCGCTTCGACGAGATGGTGCCGGCGGAAGAGCTCTGCGACACGGCCGAACTCGACCGGCTGCGCGGCCATCTCGACAAGCAGCTGGTCAACCTGCAGGGCGCGGTCGCACGCCTTGCCAACCGCCTGCAGCGCAAGCTGCTGGCGCAGCAGAACCGGTCCTGGTCCTTCGATCTGGAGGAAGGCCTGCTCGACACGGCCCGGCTGACGCGCGTCGTCACCGACCCGATGCAGCCGCTCGCCTTCAAGCAGGAAAGCGACATCAACTTCCGCGACACGGTGGTGACGCTGCTGCTCGACAATTCCGGCTCGATGCGCGGCCGCCCGATCACCGTCGCGGCCACCTGCGCCGACATTCTGGCGCGCACGCTGGAGCGCTGCGGCGTCAAGGTCGAGATCCTCGGCTTCACGACGCGAGCCTGGAAGGGCGGGCAGTCGCGCGAGGCATGGCTCGCCGCCGGCAAGCCGGCCCAGCCGGGGCGGCTCAACGACCTGCGCCACATCATCTACAAGTCCGCCGACGCGCCCTGGCGCCGGGCGCGCCGCAATCTCGGCCTGATGATGCGCGAGGGGCTGCTGAAGGAGAACATCGACGGCGAGGCGCTCGACTGGGCCCACAAGCGCCTGCTCGGACGCCCCGAACAGCGGAAGATCCTGATGATGATCTCCGATGGCGCGCCGGTCGACGACTGCACCCTGTCGGTCAACCCGGGCAACTATCTGGAACGGCACCTGCGCTACATCATCGAGGAGATCGAGACCCGCTCGCCGGTCGAACTGATCGCCATCGGCATCGGTCATGACGTGACCCGCTACTACAGCCGCGCGGTCACCATCGTCGACGCCGAGGAACTGGCCGGCGCGATGACCGACCAGCTTGCCGACCTGTTCGACGACCATACGGCGATGCCCGCAAACCGACGCGGTCGCCGCCGGGCGACCCGCTAAGGCGATGTCCCGTCCGCTTCCCCTGGCGGCCTGGCGCCGGCATCTCGCCGCCGGCGCCCTTGCCGTGGCCGCCGTGCTTGCCGCGACGCTGCCCGCACCCGTCCGCGCCGACATCCCGATCCAGTCGGTTACCATCCGCAGCAAGCTGATCGAGCATTTCCGCATCGGCCGCCCCGAACAGATCCGTTTCGGCGGCCTCACCTTCTTAGGCGGACTGGAGCTGCTTGCCGGCAACCGGCACATGGGCGGGCTCTCCGGACTGGTCGTCAGCCCGGACGGCGCCCGCATGGTGGCCGTCGCCGACAACGGCCTGTGGCTGACGGCGGAGATCGAAAGCGCGCCCGACGGGCGCCCTCTCGCCGTGACGGGCGCAACGGTCGCGCCCGTGCTCGGTCCGGGCGGACGGGCCCTGCTCGATCGCGGCCGCGGCGACGCGGAAGCGCTTGCCCTGCGCCTCGACGACGCCGGCAGCGGCGCGGGGACGCTTTTCGTCGCCACTGAGCGCGATCACAACATCTACGCCTTTGCCTGGCCACTCGACCCGACAACGGCGGGCACCGCGCTCGATCTGCCTGCCGGCATCAAGCAGCTTCGCCACAACAAGGCGATGGAAGCCGTCGCCTTCGCCAATTCCGGCCCGCTGCAGGGCAGCCTTCTTGTCATCGCCGAACGCGGCCCCGGCTTCAATTCCGATCTGCCGGGCTTCCTGATCGGCGGCGCCACGCCCGGCACCTTCACCGTGGTCCGCCAGGATTCCTACGACGCCACCGACGCAAGCTTCCTGCCTGATGGCGATCTTCTGCTGCTGGAGCGGCGCTTCACCCTGCGCCACGGCATCGGCATGCGATTGCGCCTGCTACCGGCCTCGGAAATCCGCCCCAACGCGCTTGTGACCGGCCATGTGCTGATGGAGGCCGGCTTTTCCGAGCAGATCGACAACATGGAAGGCGTCTCGGTGCATGTGAACGCGGCGGGCGAAACCATCGTCACGCTGATCTCCGACGACAACCGCTCGATCCTGCAGCGCACGCTCCTGCTGCGCTTCCGTCTCGACGACAGCGGGCCCCCCGCCAGCGCCGACCGGCCGTGACGTCGGGTTTCGGACCGCTTGGCACCATCGCCATGTTGACATTGCACGCGCGTGGCGGCATCTAGTCTTCGTCCGCTGTGATGGACAGCCGTTTAGGACCCTTGAAGGATCCCATGTCGAAGCCGCGTTTCGCCCTTGTTGCCCCGTTCACCGCGACGAAAGCCGCGAACGAAGGCATGCGCGCCGGCACGACGACAACGACCCGCAAAACGACCGCCTGACGGCCCTCTCGACCCGCGCTCCCCCGGGTTGGATGGGGGACCGGAAGAGCCTGAGGCTTCGCGCACAACGCGGCCCGGGCTTGCGGGGAGCGGCCAGAGAGGAATGAAACCAATGGCATACAAGATTGCGATTGTCGGAGCGACCGGTAATGTCGGCCGCGAGATGCTCGACATTCTCGACGAGCGGGGCTTCCCGGCACGCGAGGTGGTCGCTGTCGCCTCGCGGCGCTCGCAGGGCATCGACGTCTCCTTCGGCGACCGCACGCTGACCTGCCAGGCGATCGACCATTACGACTTCTCCGATGTCGACATCTGCCTGATGTCCGCTGGTGGTGACGTGGCGCGCGAGTGGGCGCCGAAGATCGCCGCCAAGGGCTGCGTCGTCATCGACAACTCCTCCGCCTGGCGCTACGACGCGGATGTGCCGCTGATCGTTCCGGAAGTGAATGCGGACGCCATCGTCGGATTCACCCGGAAGAACATCATCGCCAACCCGAACTGCTCGACCGCCCAGCTCGTCGTGGCGCTGAAGCCCCTGCATGATGTGGCGAGGATCAAGCGTGTCGTGGTGTCGACCTACCAGTCGGTTTCCGGCGGCGGCAAGGAGGCCATGGACGAGTTGTTCAACCAGACCCGCGCCGTTTTCGTCAACGACCCGATCACACCGGAAAAGTTCACCAAGCGGATCGCCTTCAACGTCATCCCGCATATCGATGCGTTCATGGAGGATGGCTACACGAAGGAAGAGTGGAAGGTCCTGGCCGAGACCAAGAAGATGCTCGACCCGAAGATCAAGGTCACCTGCACCGCCGTGCGCGTACCGGTCTTCATCGGCCACTCGGAAAGCGTCAACATCGAGTTCGAGAACCCGATCTCGGCCGAGGAGGCCCGCGACATCCTGCGCGAGGCGCCAGGCGTTCTGGTCGTCGACAAGCACGAGGACGGCGGTTACGTCACGCCTTACGAGAGCGCCGGCGAGGATGCGACCTATGTCAGCCGCATCCGCGAGGACGCGACCATCGAGAACGGCCTCAACATGTGGGTCGTTGCCGACAACCTGCGCAAGGGCGCGGCGCTGAACGCGGTGCAGATCGCGGAAGTTCTGGTCAATCGCGGCCTGATCACGCCGAAGAAGGCCGCCGCCTGATCTGCTGCGGCACCTGCCGCGAGCCGACACCGAAATCTTGCGACGCGGCCGGAAACGGCCGCGTCTTGCGTTTTACGGGCCGCTTGCCGCCAAGGAACTGCCAACCGGGGAACTGCCAAGGGTAGCGGCCGGCCGCTTTTGGCGACAGACTGGGGTTCCCCTTACCCGATCCGGAGAGCAGGAAATGCGGGCATTCACCAGTGGAACCAGCAAGTTGGCCGGCATTGCGCTGGCAACATGCGTTGCGATCGGCCCGGCTTCGCTTCCTGCGGGCGCGCAGGATGCGGCTCCCGCGCCGATCCTGTCCGGCTCCGACCGCTTTCACCCGGTCCTTGCGCGCAGCGGCATGGTCGCCAGCCAGGAAGCGCTGGCAACGACCGTCGGACGCGACATCCTCGCTGCCGGCGGCAATGCGGTCGATGCGGCGGTCGCCGTCGGCTTCGCCCTCGCCGTGACGCTGCCGCGCGCCGGCAATCTCGGTGGCGGCGGCTTCATGCTTGTGCATATGGCCGAAAGCGGCGAGACCCTCGCTCTCGACTACCGGGAGTTGGCGCCGGCCGCGGCCGAACGCGACATGTTTCTCGACACGGACGGCAATGCAGATCCTGAGAAGTCGCGCTACTCGGGCCTTGGCATCGGCGTGCCGGGCACGGTGGCCGGCCTGCATCTTGCCCATCAGCGCTTCGGCAGCAAGACACTCACCTTTGCCGAGCTGATCGCACCGGCGATCCGCCTGGCGGAAGAGGGCTTCCCGGTATCCGACGATCTTGCAGGTTCGCTCAAGCAGTCTTTCGAGCGCTTGTCGAAGGATCCCGATGCGCGCGCAACCTTCTACAAGGCCGACGGCAGTTTCCACGAGCCGGGCGATACCCTGCGCCAACCACAGCTTGCCGCCACGCTTCGGCGGATCGCCGATGAAGGACCGGACGGTTTCTACAAGGGCGAGGTCGCGCGGAAGATCGCCGCTCGGGTACAGGCGGCCGGCGGCGGCATGACCGCGGAGGACCTTGCCGCCTACGAGGCGAAGTGGCGAACGCCCGTGACCGGCACCTACAGGGGCTACGAGGTGACGTCGATGCCACCGCCGTCTTCGGGCGGGGTGCATATCGTCGAAATCCTCAATATGCTGGAGCCCTTCGACCTGACCACCTCGGGGGCGGGCTCGGCGGCGACCTTGCATGTGATGGCCGAGGCGATGAAACGCGCCTATGCGGATCGCTCCGAATTTCTCGGCGATCCGGACTTCATCGACATCCCGGTCAAGGGCCTGACCTCGAAAGCCTACGCGGCAGCGCGCATGGCCGATTTCGACCCACAGCGCGCCGCGCCCTCGGAGAAGATCGCACCTGGCAAGCCGGCCCCCTACGAGAGCGAGGAGACCACCCACTATTCGGTGGTCGATGATGAAGGCAATGCCGTCTCCAACACCTATACGCTGAATTTCTCCTATGGCGTCGGCATGATGGCTGGCGACACAGGCGTGCTGCTCAACAACGAGCTCGACGATTTCTCCGCCAAGCCGGGCGTGCCCAACGCCTACGGGTTGATCGGCGGCGACGCGAATGCCGTCGCCCCGCGCAAGCGCCCTCTCTCCTCGATGAGCCCGACACTGATGTTCCGCGACGGAAAACTGGTGCTGGCCACCGGCTCCCCGGGCGGCAGCCGCATCATCACCACGGTGCTGCAGGTCATTCTCAACGTGGTCGATCACGGAATGAACGTGGCGGAGGCGACAAGCGCCCCGCGCATGCACCATCAGTGGCTGCCCGACGAGATCCGCACCGAGGAAGGGTTTTCGCCCGACACGCTGGCGATCCTGCGCGGATATGGTCACGAGATCGCGGAAAAGGCGACGATGGGATCGACCCAGTCGATCATGACGGTGGAGGGCGGACTCGCCGGTGCCTCCGATCCGCGCCGCCAGGGATCGCTTGCCGCCGGCCATTGACGGATGCCCGGTGCCCGCCCCGGCCGCCTGGCTCCCTCGCAACGGGGTCAGGCGGAGCGGCGCGCAAGCGTCAGGACGAGCAACACGACATAGACGGAACCCAGCAGCAACGGCAGGCCAAAGGCTCCGATCATGTCGATCGCAAGACCCGAGAGCGCCGGACCGAGAAACCCGCCAACACCCCACATCGCCGCAAATCCGGCATTGCCGGCGATCAGCATGGCACCGGAAAAGCGGCGGCCCAGTTCCATCAGCGCGATCGTGTAGACGCCATAGGCTGACGACCCCCAGATGAACAGCATCGCCCAGAGCGGCCAGCGCGTGTCGATGAGCATCGGCAGCAAGGCCGCGCCGGAAATGGTCAACAGGCAAAGGACAACCATCACCTGGCGCGGACCCCAACGGTCGGCGAGCGTGCCGATTGGCACCTGGAAGAGGATGTTGCCGACGATGAGGACGGCAAGGGCCGTCGCGATCGCCGCCTCGCTCAGGCCGTGCCCAAGCCCGTAGACGGGAAACAGCGTCAGGATCGCCTGGTCGAAGGCGGCGGCGATCGCCGTCACCGCCAGCAGGAATGGAATGAGCGGCGCCACGACCCGGATCGAACCGGTCTCACCGGCAGCGAATGTCGGCAGGCGGTGGCGGATGGCGGCGATCAGCATGGCGCAGACAAGTGTCACGCCGATGCACAGGAAGAAGGGGGTCAACGTCTGCGTACCGGTGACGGCCAGCGTTGCCGGACCAAGTGCGAAACCGCCGGCCAGCGCCGTTGCATAGAGCCCCAGCAAGCGGCCGCGGATGCGGTCGGGCGCGAGCTGGTTCACCCAGGTCTCGCTGGCGATGTAAAGACCGTTGATGCCTGCACCGAGCAGGAAACGGGCCGGAAACCATAGCCATAGCGACTGCACGGTGCCGATCAGGGCAAACAGCACAGCCAGCAGCAATGCCGAAGCGATGGCAAGCCTCGCGGCCCCGAAACGCAGGGCAAGCTGCGGCACCAGCGGCGCGGACAGGATCAGGCCCAGCGCCATCATCGCCGCGTTGGTGCCGATCAGCCATGCAGGCGTGCCCTGCCGTTCGAGGATGAAGGAGAGCAGCGGATAGGTCAGCCCCTGGGCAAGGCCGAAAACCGCAACCATCGCCAGCACGACGGCCATGGCGAGGCGATCGAGCTCGCGCGGCGCACCCTCGACATGATCGGCCACATCCGGGGTCGAAGGGCGTTCCGGGACCGGGGAGGTCACTCCGGCGAGGTCCACGGCCACAGCCTCGTCAGACGACCTGTTCCCGCCGGTCGTTGTGCTCATGCAGGCCCCGATCCGGCATCCACCTGACGGCACATGGTCGTGGCCGATGAGAAGCCGAAGATCGGCTTGAGAAAGCCCAGCTCGCGGCGCTTTTCCGGCACGAAGCCGTTGCGCTCGTAAAGCGCGCGGGCACGGGGATTGGTGTCGATCACATCCAGCCGGACGGCATGCTGGCCGGTTCGCCGGGCAACGTCGACGACCGCGCCCAGCAACGCCGTGCCGGCCCCCTTGCCGCGCGCCTCCTCCGACACCGCAATGCCGTCCATCGACAACACGCCGTCGGCATCGGTCTTGTCGAGAAAGGCAAGCCCCGCCACGCGGATCGACGTGCCGAAGAAACCGAACCGTTGGCGGAAGTGGCGCCATTTCGGTTCGAACAGCCCGGTCCCGTCCAGCCGATAGCCGGCAATGCCGACAACGCGCCCGCCGAGGATGGCCGATACCCCCCTGTCGCGGCGCATGTGGGGCGCCAAGAAAGAAGCTGCAGCTTCTATGGTGCCGAAAAACGGGCGGAGCTTCTGAAACAGCGCGGCTGCATAGATCCGCGTCGCGGCAAGCTCGTCTCCGGGGCGCACATAGGGAAGAATGTCCATCTGACGGATCCGGGCAAGGGCCGCCGGGAGAACCCGGCAACGGCGATTTCAATAGATCGGAGCTTGCCCGAGAGGTAATGATGCCGCCACAGGTTGCAAGAAAAAATCGTCCCTGAGAACGGGAAACCACCCCGATCCCCCACCTGTACGAGAATCAGGCTATGCAACGGGGAGACAGCTCCCAAGAACCGGGTCCGCCCCATGCCGGATTTCACCCCGCTCCTCGACTATCTGGGCCACTCGCAGCTGGCGCGGACGATGGCAACCTCCGCGCAGGCGCGCGAGATTGCTGCCACCTGCCACCTTGTCGGCAGCCTTGTGCTTGTCGGAGCGCTCCTGCCGCTGAATCTCCGGCTGATCGGCTTCTGGCGCAGCACCCTGCTTGCCGATCTCGCCCGCGTGCTCGGCCAGACCGCACTTCTCGGCCTTGTCCTGGCGCTTACAAGCGGCATCGCGCTGATGTCGCAACGCCCCTTTGCCATCGCGGCCGACCCCGCCTTCCAGGCGAAAGGCGCATTAATCCTGCTTGCCGGCGTCAACGCGCTGCTCCTGCGCCTGGTGCCGGCCTGGCGGCTGCTCGACCAGGTGGATTCACGCGGCACCATCTCGCGCTTTCGCACCGCCGGCATCGTCTCGCTTGTCGCATGGGCCGGCGTTCTGGTGCTGATGCGCTGGCCCGAGCTGATCTGACCTGACGGCTTCGGCCAGAAGACCGGAGCCGGCACGCGCTACTGCGCCCGGCGATACATTCCCGTGTTGACCACAGGCCCTTGCCCGGGCACCGCGACGGTCTGTTCCACCTCCATGCTGTGTCCGTCCTCCGACAGCCGCCGCCGGGCGCTCATCAGGGTCAGTTCGCCGCGGCGCGCCTCCGATGTCAGCGTCCGCTCATCCTCGAAGAACAACAGCAGCCGATCGGCCAGCCCGCTTTCCGAAAGGCGCTGCCCGGCCCTGCCCGGCACGCCGGTAATCTCGCCACCAATCTCCTCGCCCTCGGCGGAGATGATCGACATGCGGATCGTCACGAGGCCGAATTCCTCCTCGATCGTGCAGGTCGCAGCGCGCGGGAGATCGCTCTGGTCGAACTCGCTCTCGTCGAGATCGAGTATCCACTTGCCGAGAAACGGCGTGATCTGTTCTGTCGTCATGGCAGGCAATCCGGTTTGGGGTCTGTGGGGCCGGTCCCGAAGCCTGGCAAGGGGCGGGCCTGTCCGCCTTGTAGCTGCCCGCGCGCCCAAAGTCATGACCCTGGCCGCGCACGCCATCCGGCGGGTTGACCGCGCGGGCCGCGCAAGCGGATATGGGCGTCCCATCCGAAAAGGACACCCTCCGCATGCTCCAGACCCTTGTTCTCACCGGCGCCAACCGCGGCATCGGACTGGAACTCGCCCGTCTCTTCACGGCCGACGGAAACCGGTTCGTCCACGCCTGCTGCCGCCGGCCGGACGAAGCTGCTGCCTTGCAAGAACTCGCAGGCGATCACGCCGGTCGCCTCGCCATCCACGCGCTTGACGTCACCGACGCAGGATCGGTCGCCGATCTTGCCTCTGCCACGGGCAGCGCACCGATCGACCTGCTCCTCAACAATGCCGGCATCCTCAACCCGCGCCAGACACTGGACGATCTCGACTTCGAGGCGTGGGAGACGGAGTTGCAGGTCAACACGCTGGCGCCGATGCGCATGGCCCTGGCGTTCCGCGCGAAGCTGCGCCAGGCCTCCAACCCGCGCATTGTCACCATCTCCAGCCAGATGGGCTCGCTCGCCCGCCCCAAGGGCGGCTCCTATGCCTATCGCAGCTCCAAGGCGGCGGTGAACAAGGCAATGCAGGGCCTTGCCGTCGACCTGGCAGGGGAGGGCATCTGCGTCGTGGCCATGCATCCCGGCTGGGTGCGCACCAGCATGGGCGGCCCGGAGGCCGAGATCGAGCCGGTGGAAAGCGCCAAGGGCATCTTCGCCGTCGCCACAAGCCTGACCCTTGACGACAGCGGGCGCTTCCTCACATGGGACGGGCGCGAGCACGCCTGGTAGGGAGAAAGGGGTAGGCAGGGGCCTTGGCCTACACGGTCACGGGGCAAGGGGCGTGGCCGGCGCCCGCCCCCCGCCCTCCGCCTTGCGCCCGTCCGCGGGCCGGTCGACAAGAAGATCCGTGACCCCGGCCGCCGCCCACATGGCAAAGAGCGTCGCCCAGGCAGTGACGGCGAAGATCGAGCCCCCCGTGACGCCCGCTCCGACGGCGCAGCCGCCGGCCAGCATGCCGCCGAACCCCATCAGCACCGCGCCGAAAATGTACCGACGCATCGAATGACCGTCGTGAAAGCCCTGAAGCCGCCATTCGCCGGCAACGAGCGCGGCCAGCGCCGCCCCGGCAAAAACGCCGGGTACCAGCCCGATGTCAAAATCGAATGCCCGACCCGGCGGGGCCAACACCAGCATGAGCGTGTCGGCGGACGGCCCGGTAAAGGTCAAGCTCTTCACGCTCATCGGGATGAAGGCCTGTCCGGCAAGCTGGTAGGTGAACCACCAACCGGCAGTCACGGTCGCACCGACGCCGGCCGCACCCAGCCAACCGCGTGGCGAAAGCCGCGCCCGAATGGCGAAAAAAACCGCGCCGACGATGAATGCTGCACCAATCGCGAGACCCGCCTGCTGCGGCAGGCCGGCAAGCTGGAGAAGATCCAGCTGCTCCCGACCGCCGATCGTCCACAAACCGGCGACCCAGTCACGCAGCGGCGACAGGATGCCATGGATCGTCGCCTCCGCCGCCACCGCAAAGATCAACCCGGCGAGCAGGGCACGCAGGTTGCCGCTCGCCGAAAGCACCAGCAGCCGGCTGGCGCATCCACGCGCCAGCACCATGCCGATGCCGAACAGCGCCCCGCCGACAACGGCGCCGGACAGGGAGCCGCGGGCAGCGAACTGACGCGCTTCGGCGACGTCGAGATGACCGCTGCCGACCAGAAGCTGCGTGAAAAGTACGGCCGAGGAGAAGGCGACCAGCCAGATCGCCACCTTGCCGCCGATCTCGCCGCGTGCGAACTCGACCGCCGCCGCGCGCAGGCAGAAGCGGCTGCGCTCGGCAAAAGCTCCGAAAGCGACGCCAATGACCAGCCCGCCAAGCGCCGAGGTTTCGGCATCGCCCAGCATATCCAGCACGCGGGTCAGGTCCATCGCATCCTCCGCGGGCCGCACGGTTCCGTGCGACAAGGTCGAAACATTCACAATCATGAATGCAAATCCGCAGCAACGACGCCTTGATCTCGCTCAAGCGGGGCCAACGGATCAAGCGCATGCTTGTTCGAGCGCCCGATGCCGACTAACAAGAACGAAGGTCTGAAACCTTTGGGGGCTATCGCCGCGTGGAGACACAGCAGGCAGAAACCGGCAGGATGCGGGACACTGCACCCGTATGCATGCGCATCTGGGGCGGGCTCGGCAACCAGATGTTCCAGTATGCCGCAGGCCATGCACTGGCACGGCGGCTCGGCGCGAGGCTGCTGATCGACCCTCTGGAAATGAACTTCGATCACGCCGCCCTTGGCCTCGACATTTTCGGCGTGGAACCGGAAATCTGGCGCCCCGACACCAATAGCCTGCGCGCGCGCCTGCTCGGCCTTGCCGGGGAGAAGGGCAGGACCCGGGGCAAGAAGCGCCATCGCCTGTGGCCGGGGCCGGTCTGGTTCCAGAAGGATTTCTGTCACGCCGACGCGTTTTCGACGCTCGAAGCGGGGACCTATCTTGCCGGCTACTTCCAGTCGGAACAGTTCTTCGCTGACTGCCGCCAGGAAACCCGCGCGCTGTTCTCGCTCGACCATGTGGCGGCGACCATCGATCCGCAGCGTCTGGCGCTGGCCGAGACGCCCGCAAGTGTCTCCCTGCATGTCCGGCGCGGCGACTATGCCAGCAACGCGCGCACGACCTCGATCCACGGCATGCTCGGGGCGGAGCATTACCGGCGCGCTGCCGCGCTGATGCGGCAACTCGTTCCGGATGCGAACTGGCTGGTCTTTTCCGACGATATCGCGGCGGCAGCCGAACTGACGGCGGACTGGCCGAACCGGACACTGGTCACGGGCCAGAGCCGCGAGCAGGATCTCTTCCTGATGAGCCGCTGCGCCCATCACGTGACCGCCAATTCAAGCTTCAGCTGGTGGGGCGCGTGGCTCGGTCGCAATCCGGAGCGGCACGTGATCGCTCCGCGCCAGTGGTTCGCGCGCGACGAGTTGCGCCGCACCTATGTCGACGAACTCTTCCCCACCGGCTGGATTCTCCTGTGAGAAACCGCTACTGCGGTGCCAGCGCAAGACATCCCGGACCCGCACGCCCATGAGACTTTGCATCGCGATCTGCACAAGGGAACGGCCGAAGCTGCTGCGGACCTGCCTCGCATCGGTGTGCGCGCAGGCTGTTCCGGACGGGATTTCGGCCGAGATCGTGGTTGTCGAGAACCACGACATGGACGTTTCGCGCCCGATCGCCCTGGACGTCGCGGCGCAAACCGGCTGGACCATCCACTACGTACTCGAGCCGGAACTCGGCATCCCCTTCGCCCGCGACCGCTGCGGCACCTTTGCCGCCGCAGAGGGTTTCGACCGGGTTCTGTATATCGACGATGACGAGATCGCCCATCCGGGCTGGCTCACCACCATGATCGAGGCCACGCGGCAGTACCCGGCCGAGGTTCACTATGGCCGCGTCATCTACACATATCCGCCGGAAACACCGACCTGGATGGTGCCGAAGCAGGTCAACAAGCGGCCGACAGGCACCGTGCTCGCCAAGGCGGAAGGTCACAACACACTGGTCGACACGAAGGTCTTCCGCGATCCCGACGCAGGCGGGTTCGGCCTGCATTTCGACGGATCGATGCGCTTTACCGGTGGCAGCGACACGGATTTCTTCACCCGCGTACACGACGCGGGCGGGCGCATCGTCTGGATCGCCGAGGCCATCGTCGAAGAGCTGGTACCGGTCAACCGCACAAGGTTTGCCTGGCAGCTCAACCGCACCTTCCGCGTCGCCGGCAACATCTCGCGCTTGCACGAGAAGCGCGCCGGCAAGCCAAAAGCCGCCCTGCGCAGCTTCCTGAAAGGGATCGGCCGTATTGCAGGCGGCCTCTTCGTACAGCTGCCGATGAGCGCTATTTTCGTGGTTTCACCGGAACGCGGCCGCCGCCAGGCATTCAAGGCGGCCAAGCAGCTCGCCTCCGGTCTTGGTTCGCTCGCCTATCTGACCGGCTATCAGCAGCAGCCCTATCGCAAGGTCGACGGGGGATAGGCGCAAGCGCCGACTCGCACCCCCAACCGAACGTCGTCCTGCACCTAGTCCTCGTTGCGGCTGTTGTCCGGACGGTCGTGCTCGTAGCGCCGCTCAAGCGGAAACGGCGGCAGCCAGGCTTCACGGCGCACGGTCCACAACTCATACGTTGGCGCGAACTGGTCCGGCGCGTCCAGTGCCCCAAGGTTCACCTCGACCTCATCGCCGCTGCGGCCAAAGACCGTCGAGCCACAGTCCGGACAGAAGAAGCGCCCCCGGTAGTCCTTTGTCTCGCCGTGGATCTCGACCGCATCCCGGGGAAAGATCGCGGAGGCGTGAAAGGGGGCGCCGTGATGCTTGCGACAGTCGAGACAATGACACACACCGACCCGGTAAGGTCGGCCCGAGGCGACGAGCCTCAACTGGCCACAAAGGCATCCGCCCGTGGTCTGGTCCATTTTCCAGCCTCCTTCTGAAAGGTTCGGGCCGCCGCCCCTGCATCCTGCGACAAACGGGGTGTCACGGTGGCGAGAGTGTCGGGGGCGCTAATCCACCACCAGCTTCAACGGCGTGCCGGCCGGAATGACCTGGCCCGACGGGGTCTGATTGAGGATCGAAAAGAGCTCCAGCCGGCGGGCCGGCTCGACGCCGCTCATACCCACGGCAAGCCGTTCGGGCGTGTCGCCCTCATCGGCGCGGATCACCTTGATGCGCAACGGCCGCAGCCGCGCGATCTCCGTCGGCGTCAGCTGCCGGAAACTCTGCACCGTCGCCTCATAGTCGCGAGTGAACTCGGCGCCACCGGCGCGCGAGGCGAAAATGAAGCGATAGCCCGTGCGCCCGATGCGCACGACAGCGATGCGGAACGACCAGCCATCGGTAAAGGCCGAGGCGGTGACGGCGGCGAGGCCGTTGACCGTTTCCTCGCGGACGCTGTCCGCGATCAGACCGTTGATCCAGCCGCTGGTCATGTAGGCACGCAGAGACGCGAAGTCGGTCAGGTCCGCCCCGTCGAAGCGCAGAGCGGTGCCGTTGGGATTGCTGGCAAGCACGGCCTCGGGCGAGTTCTCAAGCACGAAGCCCGGAGGCGCGGTGAAACTGATGCCCAGCGCCTTGTGCAGGAACGACCGGCCACGGATATAGCCTTCCAGCGGATCGTCGCCATAGAGCATGCCATCGATCTTGGTGAGATACGCGTCCCGGTCGCGCTCGCCAAGGCCCGGTGCGCCGGCCTGGCGCGCGGCGCGCACGGCCGTCTGGACCCGTTCGGGCGTGGTGGGATGCGACGACAGGAAGTCCGGCGCGCCCTTGGCCGCCCCTTGCGCACTCTGATAGGCCGCGAACTGGCCCATCGTATTGAGAAAACGGGCGGCGGCGAACGGGTCGTAGCGTGCGCGCGACAGCGTGCGCACACCGACCGCATCGGCCTCCAGCTCCTGGATCTGCGAGAAGCGGGCAAAGGAGAGCTGCGAGGAAATGATCGCCGCGCGCGCCTGGTCGGGGTCCCGCACCACATTGCCAAGCACCCGTCCGGCAAGCTCCGTCGCTTCGGCGCGCTGTTGGCGCTTGATCGCGTGGCTTGCCGTGACATGCGCCATCTCATGCGCCAGGACGGCGGCAACTTCGGATGTATCGGTCGCCAGCGCCAGAAGGCCGCGCGTCACGTAGAGATAACCGCCGGGAAGGGCGAAGGCATTCACGGCCGGCGAGTTCAGGATGGTGATGCGATAGGTCTGCGAGGGATCGTCCGAGGCCTCGACGAGCCGGCCGACCACCTGCGCAACGGCACGCTCCGCGCCGCGATCCTCGTAAACGCCGCCATAGGTCGCAACGACACGCGGATGCTCCCGCGCGCCAAGATCGGACGAAAGCCCCGGCCTCAGGCTGCCGGGCGCCGGCGTTCCGATCTCGATTGGCGAGGAGCCGGAAAACTGGCAGGCGGACAGGAGGACAAGCGCCATCGTGGCGGCAAGCGCCCGCATGCCGCGCCTCCTCCAAATCATGCCTTGCCCTGCAATCCGGACCGTTGACGGAAGTCTGCTCACCGGCGCGTGCCATCCTTGTCGAGCCGCTCGATCTGCGCGGGGTGGAAGAGCTTCATGCTCGGCCCGCCCGACAACTCGACGACCCCCCGCACGCGAATAGCTGCCCCGTCCAGGGAGGCCACGTCAAGCCCGGCGGCCGAGAATGCCGCCTTTTGATCGGTCGGCACCGTCACCGTGAAGTCGCGGCTCCAGCGATGACCGAAATTGAGATAGAGCGTGGAACGGGTTTCCCCGATCGACAGGACCCGCCCAGAAACCAGAGTGAAGCGGCCGGCGCGCGCGGTCAGCGCCTGCGGCCGATGGGCGGACCACACCCGCTCGCGCGCCCACAGGCCGATCCGGCGTGCTCGCGCCCGCGCCTCCAGCACGAAAAGGTCACGCAGGCACTCCGTATTGGCAAGGCGCGGCGAGACGATGGCGGCGCCGCGCCCAACCAAGTCCCGGGCCAGCCAGTGCCCCGCGGCGTCGACCAGATGTCCTTCGTGACGGCGCCAACGATCCGGGCCGCGTGCAAGGCCGGTGAACCGAAGTTCCACGGGCAGGGCCGGTGCCGCCATCGCCTCGCCCGCCACCAGATCCGCCTGCCGGTAAAGCCGGCCATCGCCGGCGCGCACCGTCGCCGGATCGTCCGCCTCCACCGCAAGCGGCGTCTCGAGTTGCCGCCCCGGCAATGTACCGACATCGCAGCCTGAGGGCAGGGCCCCTTGCGTCTCGGCGACAGCCGCGTGCGGAACGGCGCCGATCAGGAATGCCATCGCGACGACAACGCGCAGTGCGCCGGCGCGCGCGAACGCGTCGGGGAACGGGGAGGACTCGTCATCGAACCGGTGCGGCATCATGTCCGGGCGGAAGGTCGGGAAACGCGGCAAACCGCCATCATTACGAAAATGGTGGCGGGAAGATGTCGCCCGACCTCAGGCGGCAAGCACATCGTCGAGCGCGCCCGAGAGCTTGTCGACGATTTCCGCCACCTGGTCGTCCGAGATGATGAAGGGCGGGGCCAGCAGGACATGGTCGCCAGAGCGCCCGTCGATCGTACCACCCATCGGATAGCAGACGAGGCCACGCTGGAACGCCGCCTTCTTGAACAGCGCATGAAGCCGGCGCTCCGGCGAGAAGGGCGCTTTCGTTTCCCGGTCCTCCACCAGCTCGAGCCCGAGGAACAGGCCACGCCCGCGAATGTCGCCGACATGCGGATGCTGGCCGAAACGCTCGACAAGCGCGGATTTCAGCACCTCGCCCATGGTCTTCGAACGATCGACCAGACCCCGTCCGGTCAGCGCGGTCACGACAGCGAGACCGGCGGCGGCGGCGGCCGGGTGGCCGATATAGGTGTGACCATGCTGGAAAAAACCGGAGCCGGTCTCGATCGCCGAATAAATACGGCCACTGACGAGCATCGCCCCGATCGGCTGGTAGCCTGCGCCCAGTCCCTTGGCGATGCACAGGATATCCGGCGCGACACCGTCCGCCTCGCAGGCGAAGAGATGACCGGTGCGACCCATGCCGCACATCACCTCGTCCAGGATGAGCAGCACACCGTACCGGTCGCAGATCTCGCGGATGCGGGCGAAATAGCCTTTGACGGCGGGAACCGCTCCGAGCGTCGCGCCGACGACCGGCTCGGCGATGAAGGCAGCAACCGTCTCCGGTCCCTGCGCCAGGATCTCCGTCTCCAGTTCGTCGGCAACGCGGCGGCCGTATTCTTCCTCGCTCTCGTCCTCGTCCTGGTCGCGATAAGCGTAGCAGGGGGCGATATGCGACATGTCGACCAGAAGCGGGGCGAAGGGTTCGCGCCGCCACATGTTGCCGCCGGCCGACAGCGCGCCGAGCGTGTTGCCGTGATAGCTCTGGCGGCGTGCGATGATGCGCGCGCGCGCCGGCTCGCCGTTTTCTATATGGAACTGGCGGGCGAGCTTGATCGCCGCTTCCGTCGCCTCCGACCCCCCGGACACGAGATAAACCCGCTCCAGGCCCTTCGGCGCATGGGCGATCAGCAGATCGGCAAGATCTTCCGCCGGTCCGCTCGTGAAGAACCCGGTATGGGCAAAGGCGATCGCATCGAGCTGCGCCTTCACCGCATCGGTGACGGCCCTGTCGGAATGGCCGAGGCAGGAGACAGCCGCCCCGCCGGAGGCATCGAGGTAGCGTTTGCCCGTCTCGTCGATGATGTAGCAACCGTCGCCGGCGACCGCGCGCGGAGGTCGCATGGCGGTGTGGCGGGGAAAGATGTGGGACATGATGATTTCACCAGGATGAGATGCGGAGCGGGCAGGGCGTCAGGCGCGGCTGGCAAACAGGATCTTGACCGCGAACCCGCCGATGATGCCGGCGAAAAGCCAGTCGATCATCCGCATGATACGTGGTGACCGGCGCAGCGACCGCGCAAAGCCCTCCGCCATCAGCACCATCGCGGCACAGAAGGGCAGCGAGAAAGCGACCATGTAGAGACCCAGAAAGACCAGCTTGCCAGCCGCATCCGGGTCGCCCGCAGTGACGAACTGCGGCAGGAAGGTCAGGAAGAACAGAATGATCTTCGGGTTGAGCAAGTTGACCAGAAGACCGGCCGCGAAAACCCGTGACAGCGGTTTTTGAACCGCGCCGCGTTCCGGCGAAACACTCAAGGCCGAGCCGTGCCGCAGGCTCTGGAAGGCAAGCCAGAGAAGATAAAGGGCGCCGACGATCTTCACCACGAAGAAGGCCTCCGCCGAGGCCGCAATCAGCGCCGAAAGACCGAAGGCCGCCAGCATCGTGTGGATCACGTTGCCGGCGGCGGCACCGGCCATCGAGGCCATGCCGGCGGCCCGGCCCTGCGACAACGAGCGGCCGACAAACAGCGTCATGTCCGGCCCGGGCGTCAGGACCAGGACAAGGCAGGCAAGTGTGAAGGCGGCAAGCGTCGCAATATCGGGAAGAAAGATCATGGCGGGAAGGCTCTCGGCAATGTCGGGCAGATCGCATCCGGTACGCAGCGGGGGCTCATGATACCACGGTTGCCAGCGCGTGGTCGACGGCGCTCTCCAGGCGATCATTGCCCCAGAAAAGCTCGCCATCGGCACAGGTGAAACTCGGCGCGCCAAAGATCCCAAGCGCTTGCGCCTCGTCGACAGAGTTCCTTGTCCGGCTCTTGGCCTTCTCCGTCCTTGCCTCTGCCAGAACCTTTTCGGGCTCCGCACCGCATTCGCGCAGGATCCGGGCAAGGACGGCCTCGTCATCGATACGCTGGCCATCATCGAACTGCGCCAGGTATACCTCGCGGGAGAACGCCGCGACCGCACCGCCCGAACCGGCAAGCACGCCCGCCACGCGCGCGGCAAGCAGGCCGTTCTGGGGAAAGGGGTCGGGCCGAGCAAAAGGCAGGCCCTGCGCCCGTGCAAGCCGCTCGATGTCGCGCCACATATAATGGCCCTTGGCCGGGTACAGGCTGAACGGCGACGTGTGCCAGCCGGCTTTCGCGAAGATCGGCCCAAGCAGGAACGGACGCCAGACGACGTCCACCCCGCGCTCCTGCGCCAATGTTTCGATCCGCATCGCGGAGAGATAGCTGTAGGTCGAGGCGAATTCGTACCAGAACTGCAGAACCGGGTGGCTCACGGCTGTCTCCTGGATGTTGCGTCATCTGGCCGGCAGGAGCTGCCCTTGGAAGGGGCGGGGGACACGGTTATAACCCGAAACCTGCAGAAACCAGGAGCCAGCAGCAAGACGTGACCCACCACAAAGATCCCGCAAGCGGCGAGACAGGTTCGCGGTTCATACGGCGACTGCGCCGTGCCGAGAATGGTCCGCTGGCGATCGCATGCCTTGCCTATCTCGCGGTGATATCCGTCTTTTTTACCGTTTTTCCGGGTATCGACCTTGCCGCGACGAGCCTGTTTCACCGCGCAGGCGAGGGCTTTCCGCTGGCATCGCAGCCGTTTTTCATGCGGTTGCGTGAACTCGGACCCTTTCTGGTGAAGCTGATCGCGGGCAGCTGCGTGGCGGTGCTGCTGTTCGCCTTCCTGACCGGCCGCATCCCGGACGGTTTGCGGCTGCGTACGCCACTCTTCCTCCTGTCGACACTGGCGATCGGCCCCGGCCTGGTGGTCAACGCGCTGTTCAAGAACAATTGGGGACGGCCGCGACCGAACGCCGTCGACGTTTTCGGGGGCGACGCGCCCTATGTGTCCGTCTGGCGCATCACCGATCACTGCGACACGAACTGTTCCTTCGTCTCCGGCGAGGCGTCGTCGAGCTTCTGGCTGGTGTCGCTTGCCTTCATCGCACCCGTGGCCTGGCGCAAGGCTGTGCTCGTCGCGGTGCTGCCTCTGATCTTCGCTCTTTCCGCCAACCGGGTCGCATTTGGCGGGCATTTCCTGTCGGACACGCTGATGGCCTGGGGTTTGACCCTGCTTGTCATCCTCGCCGTTCATCGTCTCCTCTACTGCACGGACCTGGTGGAGCGCCAGGCACCGGCCTGGCGTACCGCCTTCCTGCGAAAAGGCGCCGGTCTGCGCCATGCCGTTGCCGCTTCATGCGAGGCCGGCAGCCGGGTCCTGCACCGCTTCCTCGAGACCATGCGCTGAGGAAGATGCGCCAGATCAGGCGCGAGCGAACCATGATCCCGCCGCGAAGTCCTGCCAACAAAGGGCACGCGGGCGGCTTTCTCGGCCGCAAGGCCATGTCCGGGGTGGAAAACCACTGCCGCTTGGGCGTTAGATGCTGTTGGCGGGATACTGGAACCGAATCACCCGGGTGCTCCCGTCTTTTCGACCTGCGCCGCTGGCGGGCGCGACGAGACCGACGGGAGCGATGAGCGCGCAAGACGACCAGCATGCAACGGAACCGGTCATGACCACCGACGGGTCGCGGGAACGTTCCAAGGACACGCCAGCCAGGCCGGCGCGCCGCCCGATGGGCAGCGTCCTGCTGGTCATCGGGCTGCTAGCCGCGGTTGCCGGGATCGGCTTCTACGCCGGAAGCTTCCTGCGCTTCGCCACATCCGTGACCGGGCTGGAAACCAATGACACGGCAAGCGCCGACGCGATCGTCGTTCTCACGGGCGGCAGCGAGCGTGTGAAGCATGCGCTCGAACTCCTCGGCTCGGGCCGCGGACAGCGCCTGCTGATTTCCGGTGTACATCCCGAAACGACCCCGCAGCAGATCGTCAGCAGTACGGCAAGCGACCTGACGCTCTTCGACTGCTGCGTCGATCTCGACCGCAATGCCAGCAACACATTGCAGAACGCCTCGGAAACGGCGAAATGGGCCCGCCGCAACGGCTTCGACCGGCTGCTTGTCGTGACCAGCGCCTATCACATGCCCCGCGCGCTGCTCGAGCTGCATTCCGTGATGGACGGGATCGCCCTCGTGCCAGTGCCGGTGCAGACGGCGGACCTGGAGTTCGACAGGTGGTATACCGACCCCCGAACGACCCTGCTTCTGGCCCGGGAGCATATCAAGTATATGCTTGCCTGGCTTCGCATCGCGATGATGGGCGAACCGCAGCCCTGAGCAGTCGCGCGACCCGACGCGTCGGGTTTCGTCCGATGCACGCCTTCTCACCCGACCCGGAAGCTCCGGGCCACAATGCCAACATCCATCCGGCTCGAGACCGATGCTCCTAGTCCGTTCGCTGCTTTTCCAGGGCCTCTTCTACCTGTCGACGCTGGTCTTGATGATCGGCGGGCTGCCTGTGTTCATACTGCCCCGTCGTCTCGGTTGGCCGCTGGTGCCGTTCTGGGCCCGGGTCAATCTGTTCCTGCTGCGCTGGATCGTCGGCGTGCGCGTCGAGTATCGCGGCCTCGACAACATCCCCAAGGGAGGCTGCATCGTCGCGGCCAAGCACCAGTCGGTCTGGGAGACATTCGCCCTTCTGCCGCTGTTCACCTCGCCAACCTACGTGCTCAAGCGCGAATTGCGCTACATCCCGATCTTCGGCTGGTACACCGCCAAGTTCCGGCAGATCCCGGTTGACCGCGGCAAACGGTCGCTGGCGCTTGCCGCAATGACGGAAAAGGCCCGCCAGGCCGTCACCGAAGGCCGGCAGATCCTGATATTTCCGGAAGGTACGCGAAAAGGTGCCGGCGAAGCGCCGAACTACAAATACGGCGTCTCGCATCTCTACCGCTCGCTCGCGGCTCCCGTCCTGCCCGTGGCGCTCAATGCCGGCGTCTACTGGCCGCGGCGGGGATGGATCCTGCAGCCAGGCACCGTGATCGTCGAATTCCTGCCGCCAATCCAGCCGGGTCTCGACATCGACGTGTTCCACAACAGGCTCGTTGCCGAGATCGAGACCGCATCGGACGGGCTTTTGCGCGAGGCCGCCGCCGCCCACCCCAGGGCCCCGGCAGTGCAGCGGGCCCGGCAACGCTGGAGCGCTCGAGGCATGACCCTCTAGGATCAGGATCCTGGGCCATCCAGGCAGTCTGTCAGGAAAGTCAGCCGGCGGATCCCGGGTCACCCTTGCGTGCCACCCGCCAGCAGCCGGCCTGCCGGCCGGCGAGCAGCCAGTAGACGAACCCCGCGACAAACCCCGCTGCCAGCACGACAAGCGTTCCAGCGGGAAGCCCTTGCGCGACATCCGGAGAACCGGTCTCTGCAAGGGTCCACGTACCCGCCCCGACAAGGCCGCCGGCAAGGATGTGATAGACCATCCCGCGCAAGGCGAATGTCTCCGAGATTGCGATCGCCACCAGCGAGGGGATGAACGCGAAGCCGCCGATGATGCTGGCGCCGACAAGCGACCAGCCTACGGTCATGCCAACCGCGACCGGATCGGCCCCCGGCTCGATCATGCGAAGAAATCCGAAAGCCAGAAAAAAAGCTGCGGAGAGAAAGGCAAGGACAAGCGCAAGCACGACCCGGATCGCCTGACCTAGCAGGCGACCGCCATCGACCAGCATGTCCGGCCGCTCATCCATGCGCGGGGGCGGCCGTCTCCAGCGCGATACGCTCCCGGGCCCGCATCTTTTCGGACTCAGACTTCAACTGACCGCAGGCCGCGAAGATATCGCGGCCGCGCGGCGTGCGGATCGGCGATGCATAGCCGGCGCGGTTGACCACCTCGGCAAAGGCCTCGATCTGCTCCCAGTCGGAGCACTCGTAAGGCGAACCGGGCCAGGGATTGAACGGGATCAGGTTGATCTTCGCCGGGATGCCCTTCAGCAGCCGCACAAGTTCCCGGGCATCGGCCAGGCTGTCGTTGACCCCCTTGAGCATCACGTATTCGAAGGTGATACGCCGGGCATTGTTGAGACCGGGATAGGCGCGGCAGGCATCCAGCAGCGCCGTGATGTTCCACTTCTTGTTGATCGGCACGAGCTCGTCACGCAAGTCGTCACGCACCGCATGCAGGGAAATCGCCAGCATGCAGGAGATCTCCGCGCCGGTGCGCTCGATCATGGGCACCACACCGGAGGTCGACAGGGTGATGCGCCGCTTCGACAGCGACAAGCCATCGCCATCCGAAGCGATGAGGAGTGCCTTTTTTACATTGTCGAAATTATAGAGCGGCTCGCCCATGCCCATCATCACGATGTTCGTGACAAGGCGCCCTTCGCTCGGCACTGCGGCGCCCTCGGGCGTCTCGCCCTTGGGAAAGTCGCCAAGCCGGTCGCGGGCGACCAGGATCTGGGACAGGATCTCTTCCGCCGTCAGGTTGCGCACAAGGCGCTGCGTGCCCGTATGACAAAAGGTGCAAGTCAGCGTGCAGCCGACCTGGGAAGAGACACAAAGGGTGCCCCGTCCTTCCTCGGGAATGTAGACGGTCTCGATCTCCACTGGCCGGCCGGCGCCGCGCGGCGGGAAGCGGAACAGCCACTTGCGCGTGCCGTCACTGGAAATCTGTTCGGAGACCATTTCCGGGCGGTGGATCGTGAACGCACCTGCCAGGACTGTTCGCAAGTCCTTGGCGATATTTGTCATTTCCGAGAAATCTGAAGCCCCGCGCACATAGAGCCAGTGCCAGAGCTGGGCAACGCGCATGCGCTGCTGGCGCTCGGGAACACCGATGCCCGCAAGTGCCTCGGCGAGCTCGGCGCGGTCCATGCCGACCAGGGTCGGCTTGTCCGCCGGCGCGGCGGCGAGGGGTGTCGCGGGCGCGGTGGTCCCGGTTGCGATGGTCTCGATCTCGCTCATGTCTCAATCCAGGAAACGGGACGCTGTCCAGTCGGTCCGCTTGTCGGGATCCGGCAGGACCGTCTGCAGGACATGTCCCTGCACCAATGCCAAAAGGCGGGGCCGATCGGCCGCCGCCTTTTGGGTTTGTCGATCTTATACATCAAGCCGGCGGTCTTGTGACCCCCAAAGCCCATGCATCCCGGGAAGGGGAGCTCCGCCTCCAGGTGGAAACGAGACCAGACCGTTCCGGCGCTCGCGCACCGGACCGGATTACTGGCAGGCCTTGTCGGCCGCCGCGATCGCGGCCGTCACACCGGACAGCGAGTAGTCATAAGTGGTTTGCGTTCCCCTTGCGGAGACACCGGTCACCACCATGCCCCGGCCGGCCCTCATGGCCGCCACAAGCTGGCGCTCCTCGGTCGGATTGGCCATCCAGGCACCGTCGTTCTTGGTGAACATGGTGAATTTCTGGCCGTCGACATCGACGGAAACGGACGACTGTTCCTTGAACGCATAGCCAACGATGACGCTGGGCTCATTGTTCACATTCTCGCCGGGCCGGTTGGAGATGAAGAAGTAGACATCTCCGTGATTGCGATCGCTCGGCGCGAGTTTCGTGGGTTTTGAAAGGGCATAACAGACCTTTCCCTTGGAACCTCCATAGGAATAGGTCGCCCAATCATTGTGTTGACCGACAAGCGTCGGTGTCTGGGCGTGAGCCGACACGCCCGTGAGGACGAGTGCCAGAAGAGCCGGGATAAGCGTTCTTGCTTGCATCATCTCCTAAACCACTACTGCTAACCATTCGGATTTGGGTCGAATTTGCCGGGCGTTGGTCACCTTGCCTTAAGGTTATCGCCCAGCAAGTTACGAAAGGGTTGATTTCCGCAAAAGCATGCGCCTGCACGGTGGAAACCCTTGTGATCACCTGATCCGGCACGCTGGCGGTACAAATCGGGCGAGAGTGTGACGGGCATCGGCCATGCCGTTCAGCGGGCCGGGCATGGCCCGGCGCAAGCAGCCGGACCGGACGATGCCAAGGCTGGACGTCCCCTGTCGACGCCGCGCCCTGCATCCGGTATTCCGACGGGACACACGGTGAATCGACCCAACAACATGCTGGTCTGATTTACAGTTTCGGGCGACATTCAGGACCGGGCACAATCCGCGCCCAGCCGCAGGACAACGATCGAGGCCAATTGAGCGTGTCGTCGAAGGACCGTTTCTCCCCGTTGATCGCCAGGGTCGCCGAAGCCGGCGACCGGATGGCGTTCGCCGAGCTGTTCGATCATTTTGCCCCGCGCCTGAAGGCCTATCTGGTCCGGCTTGGATCGGAACCCTCCTTGGCGGAGGAACTGACGCAGGAAGTGATGATCACCCTGTGGCGCAAGGCCCATCTGTTCGATCCGCAGCGTGCCACCGCCTCGACCTGGCTCTTTCGCATCGCCCGCAACCGCCGCATCGACGCCCTGCGACGCGACCGCTCCGGGCTGATCGACCAGGAGGACCCAAGCCTTCGCCCCGCCGCGCCCGAGGACCAGGATGACGAACTTGATGCGCGATTGCGCGAGGATCGCGTCCGCAAGGCGATGGCGAGCCTGCCCGAGGAACAGGCGGACCTGATCCGCCGCGCCTTCTTCGCCGGTCTGTCGCACAGCCAGATCGCGGAGGAAACAGGTCTGCCGCTCGGCACCGTCAAGTCGCGCATCCGCCTTGCCTTTGCCAGGCTGAGACGCGTCCTGGAAGCGGACGAATCAATCGATATCGACTGATCGCCCTGGTCTGAAAATCGTCTCGCCCGGGGCGGGCCTTGAGCGAACTTCGGACCCGCCACACCGGCGCGAATTGTCGCAGTCGGGTTGCAGCCGCCGGGCAGCCGGATCGAACCGGACCCGAATCCATCTCGCAGGTCAAACGCACCTTTAGCGGATCAGCCGGGAACCCCCAGCAAGCGGCAGATCTCTTCGAGCTGCTCCAGCGAGGCATACTTGATCTTCAGCTCGCCCGCGCCCTTTTCCTGCTTGTGGGCGATGGCGATCCTCAGGCCGAGCGTGTCGGTCAGCCGCTTCTCGAGCGCCTTGGTATCGGCGTCCTTTGCCTGCTTCTCGGCCTTGCTCGGAAGCTTTCGCGTCAACGCCTCCGGATCCTGGGCAAGGCGCTCCGCCTCGCGCACATTGAGGCCCTTCTCGACGATCAGCTCGGCAAGCGCGGCCGGGTCCTCGGCCGTGATCAGGGCGCGGGCGTGGCCGGCGGTCAGCAGCCCTTCCGCGAGATAATCCTTCACCGAATTCGGCAGCTTCAGGAGACGCAGCGTGTTGGCGACATGGCTGCGGCTCTTGCCGATCACCTTGGCCAGTTCGCTCTGGCTGTACGAGAACTCCTGGACAAGCTGATCGTAGCCAAGCCCCTCCTCGATCGGATTGAGATCGGCACGCTGAACATTCTCGATGATCGCGAGTTCCAGCGCCTCCTGATCGGTGACATCGCGCACCACCACGGGAACCATGTGCAGGCCCGCACGCTGCGCGGCCCGCCAGCGGCGTTCTCCGGCGATGATCTCATAGGCGTTGTCGCGGTCGGCCACCGGCCGAACCAGCAGCGGTTGCACGATCCCCTTCTCGCGAACGGAATTGGTGAGATCGTCGAGATCGGCCTCAGTGAAGCTCTTGCGCGGATTGCGCGGGTTCGCCGTCAGGAACTCGATCGGCACCCGCCGCGTGTCGCGCGGCGGCCGCGGATCCGCGGGCGGCTCGGTGCCGACCTCGCCGATTAGCGCCGCAAGGCCACGTCCAAGCCGCTTCTTCTTTCCGCCGTCGTCTTCCGCCATGTTTCACTCTACCCGTTGTCGCATCCCGCCGCGCGGGGCGGCCTCGCCGCCCCTCGATCCGCGCGGTCAACCCGTATGCGCAAATCGTTGCGCCGCCGAATCCCTCGCCAGAGAGAAAACCTACGCGGCGACCCCGCGCAGCGAGCGCTCCCTCTGGATGATCTCCGAAGCCAGACGGAGATAAGCCTGACTACCGGAACACTTCAGATCGTAGAGCAGCGCCGGCTTGCCGTAGGACGGGGCTTCCGACACCCGCACGTTGCGCGGAATGATCGTATCGTAGACCGCATCGCCCATCGTTTCGCGCACATCCGCAACAACCTGTGCCGAGAGATTGTTTCGGCTGTCATACATGGTCAGAACGATGCCATGGATCGACAGTTCGGGATTAAGCGCCGCCTTCACCTGCTCAACCGTGCTGAGCAACTGGCTCAGGCCCTCGAGCGCGAAGAACTCGCATTGCAGCGGCACGAGAATCGAGTGGGACGCCGAAAGTGCATTGATGGTCAAAAGGTTGAGCGATGGCGGGCAGTCGATCAGCACATAGCTGAAGTCCGGCATTCCCGAATGCCGGCCTTCTTCCGCCAGCTCGGAGATCGCCTTGCGCAACCGGTGCGCCCGGTCCTGACGGCTCGCGATCTCCAGTTCGACACCCAGCAGATCCATCGTCGACGGCGCAACCCACAAGCGCGGCACCGCCGTGTCCTGGATCGTTTCGGCGAGCGAACAATCTCCGGTCAGGACATCGTAGGTGGAAATGTCGCGGTTGCGCCGATCGATGCCGAGGCCCGTCGAGGCATTGCCCTGCGGGTCGAGATCGACGACCAGAACCCGCTCGCCGATGGCGGCCAGTGCCGTTCCAAGATTGATGGCGGTCGTCGTCTTGCCGACGCCGCCCTTCTGGTTTGCCAGCGCCAGGACGCGGGGAGTTTGAGGCAGCATGCTCATCCGGATCTAACCTTTCCCTGTCGCGCCGCGGGGCCGGATATGCCTGAGCGTCAGGAGCCGGCTGTCGGGATCGATGAGGCTTTCTGTTTGTACCAGATCGAAGTCCCAAGCGTGAGACGCTTGCGTCACCTCGTCGCGGAAATTTTTTCCTTTGTGGAAAATCGCCGGTGCTCCGGCGGCAGAGAACGGTTCGACATAGGCGCAAAGCTGCGACAGATCGGCAAGCGCCCGGGCCGAAACGGCTTGCACCTGGTCGCTCAGACCGGCCGAGACATCCTCGATCCGCTCGGCATGCACCTCCGCCGGACAGCCTGTCTCCCGGATGACAGCGCGCAGGAACGCCACCTTCCGCTGATTGCTCTCCACCAGATGGACACGGGCACCGGGCTCACCTCGCCCCGACAGGACAATCGCGGTGACAAGACCGGGAAACCCGGCGCCGCTGCCCAGATCCGCCCAAACACGGGCTTCCGGTGCCAGATGCAGGATCTGCAGGCTGTCGGCAACATGCCGGCGCCAGACTTCTCCCAGAGTCGATGGGGCGACGAGGTTCTGTGCCTTCTGCCAGCGCAGCAGCAAATTCACATAGATGCTCAGGCGTTCGACTGTTTCACGTGAAACCGGGCAGATTTCGTGAAGCAGGTCCGGTCCGTCAAAGACCGTGGCCCCGGCTGGACGGCTCATGCGACGGCCTCGCCGGAAATCCCGCCGCCACGGCGTGTTTCGCCCTCACCCGCGCGGGCAGATCCCTTGCGGACATGAGACAGCAGAAGCGTCAGCGCCGCCGGTGTCACGCCCTCGACGCGAGCCGCCTGGCCGAGCGTCTCCGGCCGAGCCTCCTCGAGCTTCTGCCGCGCCTCGTTGGACAGGCCCTTGACCTGCGCATAGTCGAGACCGAATGGCAGCGCCAGCGCCTCGTCCCGTCGGAGCGCCTCGATATCGGAAACCTGCCGCTTCAGATAGACGGCATACAACGCGTCGATCGCCACCTGCCCGGCGACCTTCGGGTCGAGCTGGCCGATCTCTGCCGGCCAGACGGTCTCCAGCCTGGCGAGATCGATATCGGGATAGGAAAGAAGGTCATAGGCCGAACGGCGAACCCCGTCCTGGTTGATCGGAAGGCCGGCCCGGCGGCCCTCCTCCGGTGTCAGCGAAAGCGCCTTCAGCACACAGGTCGTCTTCTCGATTTCCGCGCACTTGCGGGTAAACGCGGCCTGCCGCTCGGACGACACGCAGCCAAGCGCGATACCGTGCGGCGTCAACCGCTGATCGGCATTGTCTGCGCGCAAGGACAGACGGTATTCGGCGCGCGAGGTGAACATCCGGTACGGCTCGCTGATGCCGCAAGTCACGAGGTCATCGATCATCACTCCGAGATAGCCGGAGTCGCGACCGAAGACGACCGCTTCTTTGCCACCCGCCTGCAGCGCCGCATTCAGCCCCGCAACAAGGCCTTGCGCCGCGGCTTCCTCGTATCCCGTGGTCCCGTTGATCTGGCCCGCGAGATAGAGCCCGCCCACCCGGCGCGTCTCCAGCGTACGTTCGAGTTCGCGAGGATCGATATGGTCGTACTCGATTGCGTAACCCGGTCGCAGAACATCAACTTCCTCCAACCCGGGAATGCTTCTGAGGAAAGCCAGTTGCACGTCTTCCGGCAGGGATGTGGAGATGCCGTTGGGATAGACCGTCGGATCGTCCAGCCCTTCCGGCTCCAGGAACACCTGATGGCTGTCGCGATCGCCAAACCGGACGACCTTGTCCTCGATGGACGGGCAATAGCGCGGGCCTCGGCCAACGATCCCGCCGGAATACATGGCGGAGCGATGCAGGTTCTCCCGGATGATGGCATGCGTCTCGAGCGTTGTGCGCGTGATGTGGCAGGAGACCTGCGGTGTGGTGATCGCGCCGGTCAGCGTTGAAAATGGTTCCGGATCCGAATCGCCGACCTGCTCCTCCAGCCGTGCCCAGTGAACCGTCCGGCCATCCAGACGTGCCGGCGTACCCGTCTTCAGGCGGCCAAGGTCGAACCCGTGGGCAAGCAGCGAAGCCGACAGCCGCTCCGCCGGGGCTTCATCGGCACGGCCGGCGGGTATCTTCCGGTCGCCGATATGAATGACGCCGCGCAGGAAGGTGCCCGTGGTAAGCACGACCGATCGGCAGGCAATCTCCCGTCCATCAGCCAGCACGATGCCGGTGATGCGCTTGTCCACCACACGAAGCTCAGCCGCCTCGCCTTCCACCACCGTCAGGTTCGCCGTCTCCCGGATCGCGTCCTGCATCGCCTCCCTGTAGAGACGTCGGTCCGCCTGGGCGCGCGGCCCGCGAACGGCCGGCCCCTTGCGCCGGTTCAGGAGGCGAAACTGAATGCCCGCACAGTCCGCAACGCGGCCCATCAATCCGTCGAGTGCGTCGACCTCGCGGACGAGATGTCCCTTGCCCAGGCCCCCGATGGCGGGGTTGCAGGACATGACCCCGATCGTGTCGAAGCGATGTGTCACAAGCGCTGTGCGTGCACCAAGCCGTGCGGAGGCCGCGGCGGCCTCGCACCCCGCATGGCCGCCACCGATCACCACCACGTCGTACCCGCTCACGCCCGAGATCCCGTCAGACATTGCCACCGTCACTTCTCTTGCCATCTGGCCCGTATCTTCAAGATGCCCAAAACCCGCCCGAGCTGTGCGGAGACCCGAACAGGTCCCCCTTGGCCAGGCCGCCACCTCGGCAGGATAACTGGCCCGCCTCGGCCAAGGAGGGATTGGGCCGGCACCTATCGATCAACTGGGCTCTTGTGGATAAATCCAGATCCGGTGATAGCGAAATGGCGCCGCCCGGTCAAAGCGCTTCGCGCGTGTCAAGCGGCCGTTCGCCTCAACGGCCCACCCCCTTCCCGCTACCAAGATAGAAAACGCGCCCCGCGAGAACCTTCATGTTGAGGGCGATGACAGAGCGACAGGGCATCGCTTCGGCGATTGTTACGGATGAGTCTTCATTTCGGTTTTGAATCGACCTCGGAATTCCGGTGTTTCACGTGAAACGCTCGTTTACTTTCCGATACAAAATTCGCCGAAAATCACGTCCAGAAGATCTTCGACCCCGATACGTCCGGCGATGTGGCCCAGTTCATCCGCCGCGCGTCGCAGCTCCTCGGCCCGCAGTTCTAGCGGCAGGGACGATGCGGCAAGCGACGCCTCCACCGCTTCCAGGGCTCGGACCAGATGCCACCGATGCCGTTCACGCGTGGCAACCGGGTCGTCGAAGCCTCCAACCAATGCCCGGGCGAACTCCGTCAGCTGCGCGAGCAGGATGTCCATGCCATCGCCGGTTTTGGCCGAAACGCCGAAGACAGGCATCCCCGTTTGCGACACCGGCAGGGTTGCGCGCTTCGACCCCACCAGATCCGACTTCGTCAGAACCCTCCAAATGGGCGCAGATGGTTGCGGAAGCGAATCGAAGAACCCCGTGTCAGGATCCTCAGGATCGGAAAGCCAGAGGACGAGGTCGGCCGCGCCTGCCCGCTCCAAGGCCCTCCGGATACCCTCGCGCTCGACAATGCCGGTTGTCTCGCGCAGCCCCGCCGTATCGACAAGGGTCAAAGGCAAGCCCTGCAGGTCGAGATGCACCTCGATCACGTCCCGGGTGGTTCCCGCCTCTTCCGTCACGATCGCCACATCGCGCCGGGCGATGGCATTCAGCAGGCTCGACTTGCCCGCATTGGGTCGACCCAGAAGGACCACCTGCAGGCCGGCGCGAAGTCTCTCCGCCGCATGGGAGCGCTCAAGATGCGCCCTGATGTCGAGACGCAGCCTCTCCGCGTCTTCCCATACAATCGCGGAATTCTCGTCCGGCACGTCTTCCTCGTCGGCAAAGTCGAGCTCCGCCTCGATCATCGCGCGGATATGCAACAGGCGGCCGCGCCAGCCATCGTAGAGCGCTGTCAACGCACCGCCCGCCTGCGAGACGGCAAGACGGCGTTGCGCCTCCGTTTCCGCCGCAATCAGGTCGGCAAGGCCTTCCACCTCGAGAAGGTCGAGGCGCCCGTTGTCGAACGCCCTCCGCGTGAACTCCCCTGCAAGGGCCGGCCGGCACCCAGTCAGATCCGCCAACACGGCGAGGACGGCGGCAACGACAGCACGGCCGCCATGACAGTGGAGCTCGGCCACATCTTCGCCGGTGAAGCTGGCAGGGCCCGGAAACCACAGCACCAGGGCGCGATCGAGGAGGCTCCCGTCTTCGGGCCTGCGCAAATGGCGAAGCACAGCCTGCCTTGGTGCAGGGAGACTGCCGGTCATCGTTTCGAGCACGAATCGGCTGGCTGGCCCGGACAGGCGGACAACCGCCACCCCTGCCGGAGGAGCACCACTGGAAGCCGCAAAGATCGTGTCCACGAAAACCTCGCTCCGCATTGGGGGCCGGACGGCAGACGCGTAAGCCGCCTGCCCTTGGCGTGGCCTCGCACCTGCCTTACCTTCGAAGGCAGATACCCGCGCACCACAGCAACGGTCCCGGTCCCTGGCCACAGGCGCGACCGCCACCGACCCCTCATACCCGGACGGGCCCATGACCGACAACCGCCTTGGCGACGCCACCAGCCCCTACCTCCTCCAGCACAAGGACAACCCTGTCGCCTGGCGCGTCTGGGGAAGCGAAGCACTCGCCGAAGCGCGGGAAACAGGCAAGCCCATCCTTCTGTCCGTCGGCTATGCGGCCTGCCACTGGTGCCACGTCATGGCGCATGAGAGCTTTGAGGACGAAGAGGTCGCCGAGGTCATGAACCGGCTCTTCGTCAACATCAAGGTCGATCGCGAAGAGCGGCCGGATATCGACCAGATCTACATGAGTGCCCTTCATGCCCTCGGCGAACAGGGCGGCTGGCCGCTGACCATGTTCCTGACCAGCGAGGCAGAGCCTTTCTGGGGCGGAACCTACTTTCCCAAGACCGCCCGTTGGGGACGGCCCGGTTTCGTCGACGTGCTGGAAGCCATCTCCGCCACCTATCATTCGGACCGCAGCCGAATCGATACCAATCGCAAGAACCTGATGCATCACCTCGCCCAGGGGCCCCGCAGCGGCGAAATCCTTCATCCGGGCCTGGCAGTCCTGGCAGGCGAGCGACTGGCAGGCCTGCTGGATTCCGAGAACGGCGGCATTCGCGGTGCACCGAAATTCCCGCAAGCCCCGGTGATGGACCTTGTCTGGCGGGCGGCGCTGCGATCCGGCCAGACCGACATGCTCGCCCGCTGCATCCACACGCTGGAGCGGATGAGCAATGGTGGGATCTACGACCATGTCGGCGGCGGCCTTGCCCGCTACTCCGTCGACGAACGTTGGCTGGTCCCGCATTTCGAAAAAATGCTCTACGACAACGCCCAGTACGTCGCCCATCTCTCCCGGGCAATCTCCCTCGATCATCTCGATACCGCGCTTGGCGGTATGTTTCGGAGGCGACTCGACGATACGGTGGGCTGGATGATCAGGGAGATGCTGAACAGCGAGGCGTTTGCCGCCAGCCTGGATGCCGACAGCGAAGGTGTCGAAGGAAAGTTCTACGTCTGGACGCCTGACGAGGTGGCCGCCGTTCTGGGTCCCGAGGACTGCGCCACCTTCATCCACGCCTATGACATCACATCGACCGGAAACTTCGAGGGCGCCAGCATCCCCAACCGCCTTGCCAGCGGACCCGACCCGGCCGACGAGGAGAAGCTTGCTCCCTTGCGCGCAAGGCTTCTTGCCGCGCGCGAGACACGCGTGCGGCCGGGCAGGGACGACAAGATCCTGGCCGACTGGAACGGCCATGCCATAGCCGCCCTTGCCCAGGCAGCTCATCTCAGCAAGCTGCATGGTGTTTCACGTGAATCCTGGCGAGGTCATGCAGTGGCCGCATACACCTTCGTCATGCAGACGATGCACGACGGCCGCGGCGCACTTGCCCATGCCTGGCGCGACGGACGTCTGACGAGACCCGGCTTCGCCAGCGATCATGCCTGCATGATGCGAGCGGCCCTCAGTCTTGCGGAAACGGCTTCCGAGGCGTCGGAAAGCCTCGCCTACCTGCGAGATGCGGAACACCTTGCGGACGCCCTTGAGCGGGATTTCCTGCACGAAGGAGGCGGCTACTACCTCAGTTCCGTCGCAGCCGATGACCTGATCCTTCGCCCCTACTCGCCTCTCGACGAGGCAGTGCCGAACGCGAACGCCATCGCGGCAGAAGCACTTGCACGGCTCTGGCATCTGACCGGCGACGATCGCTATCGCGTTCGGTGCGACGCAATCCTGGGTGCCTTCGCCGGCGAGATCCCCGTCAATGCCTTCGGTACTGCCGGCCTGCTCTCGGCAATCGACACCCGCGAGAACGCGGTTCTCGCTGTTATTGTCAGCCCCGACGGTGCAGCAGCGGCAGAGCTCGACAAAACGTTGTCAGGCCGGGGCGATCCTGCCTTGTTGCGTCTCCTTGGCGTGCCCGGACAAGAGCTGGCCGCGGGCCATCCCCTGCACGGCAAGGCCGCGAAAGACGGCAAGCCAACGCTCTATCTTTGCCGGGAAGGCACATGCTCCGCCCCGATCACCGATCCTGCGGATATAGATCCGGCACTCGACGCACTGCGTTCGTCAGGCCGCATCTAGGCCGTTTCGACGGGGTCAGAACGCTTCTGTCATCCTGGTCAGTCACACACAGCACTACATCCGGGAGTCATGCATACCTTCCCAGGCAGGCCGCGAGAGCCTGTAAAGCACATGTGGGCGGAGCGGATGTCCGTCCACCAGCAGCGGATGTTCAAAGTCCGCGGCCATGTCCCGGCTCATCCCGATCCGCCGCATCACTGCCTGAGACGGGAGGTTCTGCGAGGCGGTGAAGGAGACGATCTCCTCCAGGTCGAGGGTTTCGTAGCCGAATCGAAGCCATGCCCTTGCAGCCTCGCTCGCAAACCCCTGCCCCCAGGCAGTTTGTGCCAGCCGCCAACCGACTTCAACGCACGGCGCGAAGGGCAAAGGCGCGGCGGGCCTGCTCAATCCGACGAAGCCGAGAAACCGACCGGTCGCCTTTTCCTCCACCGGCTGAAAGCAGAAGCCGTCTTCCTCGGTCTTCTGCATCGCCTGCGCGATCAGGGCCTTGCTCTCTTCACGGGTCAGCGGCGCAGGGAAATAGCGCATCACCTCCGCATCGGCACAAAGCGCTGCGAATGGCGCAAGGTCGCTCTCCCGCCACGGGCGCAGCACCAACCGTTCCGTCTCCAGCTCTACATCCATCTCAATCCCTCTCCTGCAGCGCTGGTCGTTGCAGATCCGAATCGACCTGATTCACGTGAAACACGTCAGACACGTCGAACGCAAAACACCCACGCCATTTTCCGGCGCGGGTGTTTCACGTGAATCTATAAAGTCCCGACATCAGTCCCGGCGGATCTGCCGGAACCCTCTCCCGGGCTATCAGGTGTTCATGCTGTCGAAGAACTCGTCGTTGGATTTGGTTTGCCGCAGCTTGTCGAGCAGGAACTCGATGGCATCGACCGTGCCCATCGGATTGAGGATTCGACGCAGGACGAACATCTTCTTGAGCTGCACCGGCTCGACAAGCAGCTCTTCCTTGCGGGTGCCGGACCGCTGGATGTCGATGGCCGGGAACACGCGCTTGTCGGAAATCTTGCGATCGAGAATGATCTCGGAGTTACCAGTACCCTTGAACTCCTCGAAAATGACCTCGTCCATGCGGCTGCCGGTATCGATCAGGGCCGTCGCGATGATGGTCAGCGACCCGCCTTCCTCGATGTTTCGGGCTGCACCGAAGAAGCGCTTGGGCCGCTGCAGGGCATTGGCGTCGACACCACCGGTCAGGACCTTGCCGGAAGACGGCACGACCGTGTTGTAGGCACGACCCAAACGCGTGATCGAATCCAGCAGGATGACGACATCACGCCCATGCTCGACGAGACGCTTGGCCTTCTCGATGACCATCTCCGCGACCTGTACGTGGCGCACTGCCGGCTCGTCGAAGGTCGAGGAAACCACCTCGCCGTTCACCGTGCGCTGCATGTCGGTCACCTCTTCCGGGCGCTCGTCGATCAGCAGAACGATGAGATAGCATTCTGGGTGATTGGTGGTGATCGCCTTGGCGATATTCTGCAGGAATACCGTCTTGCCGGTTCGCGGCGGCGCCGTGATCAGCCCGCGCTGACCCTTGCCCAACGGAGCAACCAGGTCGATGACCCGCGACGACAGATCCTTGACCGTCGGATTCTCGACTTCCATTTTCAGCCGCTCATCAGGGTAGAGCGGTGTCAGGTTGTCGAAATGAACCTTGTGGCGCGCCTTCTCGGGATCCTCGAAATTGATCTTGTTGACCTTGAGGAGCGCGAAATACCGCTCGCCTTCCTTGGGACTGCGGATCTCGCCTTCGACCGTGTCGCCGGTGCGCAGGGAGAACCGGCGGATCTGGGAGGGCGAGATGTAGATGTCGTCCGGCCCCGGAAGATAGTTGGCATCGGGCGAACGCAGGAAGCCGAAACCGTCCTGCAGAACCTCGACGACACCCTCGCCGATGATGTCCACGTCCTGCGCGGCAAGCTGTTTGAGTATGGCGAACATCAGCTCCTGCTTGCGCATGGTGCTGGCATTCTCGACCTCATGTTCCTCGGCGAAAGCGAGCAGTTCGGTCGGCGACTTGATCTTGAGATCTGAGAGTTTCATTTCCCGCATGGGCAAGGGGTAATCTTCTGCTAGAGGGTGGATGTAGACGATCCCGCAGTTTGCTTGAGGCAACCGGATCAAAGGAAAGAAAAGGGATTGTCTGCTGATCGGAAGCCGGATCTTGCAATCCGGCCTGGCGCCTTGAGTATCCGTCGCGGTCGCGCCTGCCGGGCTTCCTGACCGATACGGGTAATGACACCATGCCCGCAGGATGTGAGGTTGAGCGAATTTACATTTTTAAGTTCGCAAGAGCAAGCGTCATTCTTCATGCCGCTGCAACAATACCCGCATCCGGACTTGTACATATTCAAGGCCCGGACGCAGGGTCAGTCATGAATGACGCGCCTAGAACGGCTTCAAGACCACTAGAATGACAATAATCACCATGAATGCGGTCGGTATTTCGTTGACGATCCGGTAGTGCCGCGAAGTCCGCGTGTTGGCATCCGCGGCAAAAACACGCACGCATTTCGCGAGGTAGCCATGCAGCCCGCTCATTGCAAGAACCACCGCCAGTTTTGCATGAAGCCAACCACTGCTGAAGAAGCCGCCCTCATAGGCCACCCAGAGGCCGAACACCCATGTGGCAATCATCGCCGGTGTTATGATCGCCTTGAGTAGGCGCCGTTCCATCACCTTGAACGTCTCGCTCTGAGGCGTGCCGGTCGGCGTCTCCGCGTGATAGACGAAAAGACGCGGCAGGTAGAACATCCCGGCCATCCAGGCGATGACCGAGATAATGTGAAACGCCTTCAGCCAGAGATAAAGCATCGCGTCCTCAGCCTCTCGGGTCTTTCGCCTGTCGTACCCGCTCGATCATGCGCGCGACATTGTCCGGATCCGCCTCCGGCGTGACGCCGTGCCCCAGGTTGAAGACCAGGGGGCCGTCACCCAGCGTTTCCAGGACCTGGTCGACGCCATCCAGAAGCGCCTGACCGCCAGCCACAAGCCGCATCGGATCAAGATTACCCTGGACAGGCACCCGTGCCTGTACCTGGCGTGCCAGCGCTGCTGGAACCGTCCAGTCAAGGCCAACCGCATCCACACCCGTGCCGGCAATGAAATCCTCCAGGCGCGCGGCCGAGGCCTTGGGAAAGCCGATGATCCGCGCCCCCGGGACCGCGGCCCGCACCCCCTCGACAATCGCTTTCGTCGGAGCGATCGACCAGCGCGCGAACCCGGCGTCGTCAAGCACCCCGGCCCAGGTGTCGAAGATCTGGACGGCATCGGCACCAGCCTGAAGCTGCCGCACGAGATAGTCGATCGACGCGGGAACAAGCTGGTCGATGAACGACTGCATCAGCTCGGGATCGCGATAGGCGCCGATACGGGCGGCCGTCTGATCCTGCGTGGTGTGCCCCGCCACCGAATAGCACGCCACCGTCCACGGAGCTCCGCAGAAGCCCAGCAGCGTCGTTTCCTCCGGAAGCTCCGCCCGCAATCGGGATACGGTTGCGATAACAGGGTCGAGATGGGAGACCGCGCGCTCATGGTCGAGCCGCGCCACGAGTTCGCGGGACAGCGGGTCGAGCACCGGACCGCGGCCTTCCTCAAAGCGAACCGGATATCCGAGAGCGTCAGGAACCACGAAAATGTCGGAGAACAGGATCGCCGCATCGAAGCCATAGCGACGAATGGGCTGAAGGGTCACTTCCGTTGCAAGATCCGTATCGTAACAGAACTCCAGGAAATTAACCTTTTTTGAACGGGTGGCGCGGTACTCAGGGAGATACCGACCGGCCTGTCTCATCATCCAGACAGGGGGCGGCCAGAGCCGTTCTCCAGCAAGAACGCGCATGACCCGTCTCGAAGCCGTTTGAGTCACAAAGACCCCCTTTAAAAAAGAAAAGAATCCTGAAATGAGGATTCTGTTGTTTTTGTTTGTCGTTGGACAACCGGGATTATCGGTTGTCGACACTGCTCCACATGACCTATTCCCTTCCACCGTGTCGAGGGGGTATCGGGCACAAGAGATTTCCCGGCTACGGTGATAACCTGAATTACGAAGCCTGATCAGGTATTTACAGATTTTTTAACCATCTGTTAACCTTTAAGGCGGAGTTGGACAATCTGGGGATCGTCACCGAACAACCACATTGTCCCCGCAATGCCGGACGCTTCCCGATCCGTTTCGCGCGACGGCCAGCGATGTTGATTGTTTTCGCGCTTCGGGCATGGTGTCGGAGCGAGCGGGGCAAAAGGCCCTGGTTTGCCCTTGATATCAACATGGCGAGCGCGCGGCGGGGATAACAGCTTGGGAAAAGCCCGTAACTTCTTCCACCTGCATATGGTTTCGGACTCCACGGGCGAAACCCTGATGACCGTGGCGCGTGCTGCCACCGCCCAGTACGAGGATGTGCAGGCGATCGAGCATGTCTATCCTCTGGTGCGTTCGACCCGTCAGCTCGACCACGTCATCGACGAGATCGAGCATGCGCCGGGCATTGTGCTTTACACGCTTGTGGACGCCGAGCTGGCCAGTCGCCTGGAACAGGCGGGCCGCGCCGCCGGTGTTCCTTGCGTCAACATCCTCTCTCCGGTCTTTTCCGTCTTCCAGTCCTACCTGAATGTGCGGCTGACTGGCCGCGTTGGCGGCCAGCATGCGCTCGATGCGGACTATTTCCGAAGAATTGACGCCCTGAATTTCACCATGCTGCATGACGACGGGCAGATCCCGGACGACCTCGACGAGGCGGATGTCGTGCTGCTTGGCGTCAGCCGGACCTCGAAGACGCCGACCTGCATCTATCTTGCCAACCGGGGTATCAAGGCGGCCAACATCCCGATCGTGCCGGATATCCCGCTTCCCCGGCAGCTTCAGGAATCGCGAAAGGCGCTGATCGTCGCGGTCATCGCTTCCGTGGAGCGCATCCAGCAGGTCCGCCAGAACCGCATCCTGTCGCTGAGTGCAGCGAACTTCGCCAACGAGACCTATGTCGATCGCCGTGTGATTGCGCGCGAGATCTCCGTTACGCGAAAGATCTGCGCGGAAAACGGCTGGCCGCTGATCGACGTCACCCGTCGTTCCATCGAGGAAACCGCCGCCGAGATCATGACGCTGTACCGTACCCACAAGAGCGAGCTGGCCGACAGCAGCGCCTGACGAGGGGCGAACTTCGCCTGCCGCCACTGGCCATTGGCGCGAACCCCTGCTATCGCCATCTCATCCTTCAACAGACCTGCCGGACATTCCATGACCGATCTTGTTCTTGCCAGCGGAAGCCGCATCCGGGCCGAGCTCCTGCGAAATGCGGGACTGACGTTTCGCATTGATCCCGCACAGGTCGATGAACGTGCCGTGGAGGCACCGCTTCTGGAGAGCGGCTTTTCGCCCGAGGACATCGCCCAGGTCCTGGGCGAGGCGAAGGCGCAGGAAACCAGCGCGCGCAACCCGGGAGCACTCGTTGTTGGCGCCGACCAGGTGCTGGAGTTCGGCGGTGCCCGGCTGACCAAGCCGGACGACATGGAAGCGGCACGGCGACAGCTTCTGGCGATGTCCGGAAAGACCCACGCGCTGCATTCCGCCGCGGCGATCGCCCGCGACGGCGAGACGATCTGGCGGACCGTTCGCACCGTGCGGATGAAGATGCGCGCTTTCGGTCCCGAGTTTGTCGGCCGCTATCTTGCCGTGGTCGGGGATGATGCGCTTGCAAGCGTCGGAGCCTATCAGCTCGAGGGCCGCGGCGTGCAGTTGTTCGATGCCATTGACGGCGACTATTTCACGGTTCTTGGCCTGCCGCTCTTGCCGCTCCTGGAGGAGCTTCGCCGCCAGGGAGTGCTGGAAACATGAAAAGACGTGCCGCCATCACAGGGTTTCCGGTTGCCCATTCCCGCTCGCCGTTGATCCACGGCCACTGGCTGGCCGAGCACGGGATCGAGGGAAGCTACGAGAAGATTGCAGTGCCCCCCGATGCGGCGCAGGCCTTCTACGGCGACTTCAGGGAAAGCGGCCTTGTCGGCTGCAACGTGACGGTTCCCAACAAGGAGGTGGCGGCGGCAGCCTGCGACGAGCTCGACGATGCGGCCCGCGCCATGGGTGCGGCCAATACGCTTTGGCTCGATGATGCCGGCCGTCTGATCGGCGCGAACACGGACGGTCTCGGTTTCCTTGGAAATCTCGACCAGACACTGCCGGGCTGGGACAACGGTCTTTCGCATGCCGTGGTCCTGGGTGCCGGGGGCGCGGCGCGTGCCGTCATCTGGGCGTTGCTCTCCCGCGGTGTGAAAACCGTGGTAATCGTCAACCGCACCTATCAAAAGGCCGCAGATCTGCAAGTTCGTTTCGGAACTGACTCGGTTGCCCGTCATTGGGAAGATCTTGAGGAACTCGTGGGGAAAACCGGCATGCTGGTCAACACCACATCCCTTGGCATGAGCGGTCAGCCGCCGCTCGAGATCGATCTGCGGAACCTGCCGGAAAGCGCCATTGTCACCGATCTGGTCTACGTGCCGCTGGAAACGCCGCTTCTTGCCCGCGCCCGCGCCCGTGGCAATCCGGTGGCCGATGGGCTCGGCATGCTGATGCATCAGGCCGTGCCGGCCTTCGAGCGCTGGTTCGGGGTGCGGCCCAGGGTCACCGAGGAATTGCGGGCTCTTGTTCTTGCCGATCTGGGAAGGGCGCCGTGATCCTTCTTGGTCTCACCGGTTCGATCGGCATGGGCAAGTCAACCACCGCGAGGATGTTCGCCAACGCAGGTGCGGCCGTTTATGACGCGGACGCCGCTGTTCACGCACTGTATCGGGGAGAGGCCGCCCCCCTGATCGAAGCGGCTTTTCCAGGCAGTACGGACGATGGCGTCGTTGATCGCAGGAAACTCGGCGCGCAGGTGATCGGCCGGCCGGAGGCCATGCGCCGCCTGGAGGAGATCGTCCATCCGTTGGTTCGAAACAGCGAGGCCGCCTTCCTTCAGGAGGCGCGCCAAAGCGCTGCCCGGATCGCTGTGCTCGACATTCCCCTCCTCTTCGAGACAGGCGGCGAAGAGCGGGTCAGGGCAGCGGTCGTCGTGACTGCGGATCCCGCGATTCAGCGCCAGCGCGTGCTCGCCCGCCCGGGTATGGACGCGGAACGCCTCGACGCCCTGCTCGCCAAGCAGATGCCGGATGCGGAAAAGCGCCGGCGGGCCCATTTCCTGATCGACACCGGGCATGGACTGGAGCCTGCCCGGCGCATGGTGGCGTCGGTGCTGCGGGCGGTTTCCGCTCTCGCCTGACATGCTCCCGCCGATGCCGCGCCATGTGAACAACAGTACGTCTTTGCTGGGGAAAAGAAGTGCATTTCCTCTGCATAGCTACCGAGCGTCTTGTGGCCATGCGCGTCCTTCCCGGACACTTGGCCGCCCGCGACCGTTCCGGTTGCCAAACGGGATGAAGCCCTGATGCCGCGCGAGATTGCCTTCGACACCGAAACCACGGGGCTCGACCCCAGAAACGGCGACCGGCTTGTGGAGATCGGCGGAGTCGAACTCGTCAATCACGTGCCGACCGGCCGAACCTATCACGTCTATCTCAACCCCGAGCGGGACGTGCCGATCGAGGCGTACAACGTCCACGGGCTTTCGGCGGACTTCCTTGCCGACAAGCCGAAATTCGCCGAGGTCGCACAGGAGTTCCTCGACTTTGTCGGGGACGCGGTGCTGGTGATCCACAATGCCTCGTTTGACATGGGGTTCATCAACATGGAGTTGGGGAGGATCGGGCGGGAGCCGATTTCCCCGGCCCAGGTGCTCGATACGCTGGCGATCGCCAGGCGCAAGCATCCCGGCTCGCCGGCCTCGCTGGATGCCTTGTGCAACAGATACGGCATCGACAATTCGCGCCGCACCAAGCACGGCGCGCTGCTCGATTCCGAGATCCTCGCCGAGGTCTATATCGAGCTGATCGGGGGCAAGCAGGCCGGGCTTGCGCTGTCGGTTGAGCCCGAGGAGGGGCAATCCCGACAGGCGAACGACCACGAGACCATGCAACGTGAGCCGGCCCGTCCGAGGCCGGTCCCCCTGCCGCAAAGGCTGACGGAGACGGAGCGCGCCGCCCATGGCGAATTCATCGCCGGGATGGGCGAGAACGCGGTGTGGGCGCGTTTCGCCTCGCCAGCAGGGGACTGACAGCGCGACGGACGCGCCGCTATCACAGCATTGACGGCAGAACCCGGTCCGGCGGACGGTGCCCGTCCATGAAGGTCTTGATGTTGATGATGACCTTCTCGCCCATGTCGATGCGGCCCTCGACCGTTGCCGAGCCCATATGCGGCAGAAGCACGACCTTGTCGGAGGCGACGAGTTTGGGATTGACCGCCGGCTCGTGCTCGAACACGTCGAGACCGGCGCCGGCCAGATGCCCGGCATCGAGTTGCCGGATCAGCGCCGCCTCGTCGATCACCTCGCCGCGCGCGGTGTTGACGATATAGGCGTTCGGCTTCATCAGCTTGAGCCGGCGTGCCGAAAGAAGATGGTAGGTCGCAGGTGTGTGCGGGCAGTGAACCGAAACCACATCCATGCGGGCAAGCATCTGGTCGAGACTGTCCCAGTAGGTCGCCTCAAGCGTTTCCTCGAGCGTTTCCGCCACCCGTCTCCGGTTGTGGTAATGGATCGACATGCCGAAAGCCTTGGCCCGGCGCGCCACCGCCTGGCCGATCCGGCCCATGCCGATGATGCCGAGACGCTTGCCCCAGATCCGGTGGCCGAGCATCCAGGTGGGCGACCAGCCGCCCCACTCGCCATGCTCGAGCACCTTGATGCCTTCGGCCATGCGCCGCGGCACGCCGAGGATCAGCGCCATTGTCATGTCCGCGGTGTCCTCGGTCAGGACACCCGGCGTGTTGGTGACGGTGATGCCGCGGTTGTTGGCCGTGATGACGTCGATATTGTCGACGCCATTGCCGAAATTGGCGATCAGCTTGAGATTGGGGCCAGCCTGCGAGAGCACGGCGGAATCGATCCGGTCGGTCACGGTCGGGACGACGACATCCGCCGTCCTCACTGCCTCCACCAGCTCCGCCTGGCTTAACGGCCGGTCGGCTTCGTTGAGACGGGTTTCGAACAGCTCGCGCATCCGGGTTTCGACAACGTCCGGCAGCTTGCGTGTCACGACGACCAGCGGCTTTTTCCTGGGCATGCTCCTCGCCTTTTCGCGCTCTGTTGAGGGCTCATTAACCCTGCTTGTCCCAAACTGCATCGTCTCCGAAAAGCCGGTTCGACGCTCCCGTTCTCCTTACCAGATGGTCGGTTCAAAACAAGGGATCGGAGCCGATTGATTTCCCGCAATCCGGCGCCGGCCCGCGAATTGCCTTGAAAAAGAGCGATTCGCAGGGTTTCGCTTGCAGCGTTTCCGGACGGGCGGCAAGACCGGCGCCGCTGCAACGCGCCCGCGGGTTGCCTGATGTCGCCGAAGTGGCTTCGGTGTGCAGTGCCGGCAGCGATGCACGCAGGCGACGATATCCTTGAGAAGGGGAAATGACTGGAATGACCATGCGCACGGCACCGCGAAACACAGGCCTTGGCGGCAGGCTTGTCCGCAGCCTGTGCCTGATTGCCGTTGTGCTTGGCGGTGCATGGCTTGCAGCCGGTTCCTCTGTCCTCGCCCAGAGTGTCACGATGGGGCCGAGCGGTTTCCCCGTTCCCCGTTTCGTCAGCCTCAAGTCGGATCGCGTCAACGTGCGTGTTGGTCCGACCCTGGAGCACCGGATCGGCTGGACCTATCTGCGCTCGGGCCTTCCCGTTGAGATTGTCCAGGAATTCGAGAACTGGCGGCGCATTCGCGACTGGCAGGGCGAGGAAGGCTGGGTCTTCCATTCGCTTCTGAGCGGCCGTCGGACCGCCCTGGTGACACCCTGGGAAACGACCGGAACGACGCCCCTGCGTGCCGATGCGCGCTCGGATGCAAGGCTGTCCGCCGAGCTTGCGCCCAACGTGCTGGTCAATGTCGGATCCTGCCGCGAGGGCTGGTGCCGGGTGAGTGGCAGCGGATTTTCAGGCTGGATCGACCAGACGCGGCTGTTTGGCGTCTATCCCGACGAAACGGTCGAATGAAAAAGCCGGCCCGATGGGCCGGCTTCTTTTCTTCTTGCAACGACGCCGGCTATCCGGCCCGGCCCGGACTTCAGACGTCCTCGTGAACCTGCCGCGCCTGCGCTTCCTGCGCCTTGAGTGCATCGAGGCGCGGCATCGATACCGTGCTGTAGCCGCTGTCGACGAAATGTACCTCGCCGGTGACACCGGAAGACAGGTCGGAAAGAAGATAAAGGGCGGAACCGCCCACTTCATCGATCGTCACCGTGCGCCCGAGCGGCGAATGCTGCTTCTGGTAGTTGAACATCACCCGAGCGTCCGAGACGCCCGAGCCGGCGAGCGTGCGCACCGGGCCGGCCGAGATGGCATTGACGCGGACATTCTGCGAACCGAAATCCATCGCCAGGTAGCGCACGGAGGATTCAAGCGCCGCCTTGGCCACGCCCATGACGTTGTAGTTCGGCATCACCCGGTTGGAGCCGCCATAGGTCAGCGTCACCATGGCGCCGCCATCCGTCATCAGGTCCGCGGCCCGCTTGGCGATTTCCGTGAACGAGAAACAGGAAATCAGCATCGTCCGGGTGAAGTTCTCGCGGGTCGTGTCGGCATAGCGGCCGCGCAGTTCCGACTTGTCGGAAAAGGCGATGGCATGCACGAGAAAGTCGATCGAACCCCACTCGGCTTTCAGCGTCTCGAAAACCGTGTCCACGCTCGCCACATCCTCGACATCGCACGGGATCAGCAGCTTTGCCCCGACGCTGTCGGCCAGCGGCTTGACCCGGCGGCCGAAGGCGTCGCCCTGGTAGGTGAACGCCAGGTCCGCGCCCTGGTCCGCCAGCGCCTTGGCGATGCCCCAGGCGATCGAATGGTTGTTCGCGACGCCCATGACAAGGCCGCGCTTGCCTTTCATCAATCCCGACATTCTGGCCCCCTCAGCCGTGATAGCGCGACAGCGCGAGGGAGGCGTTGGTGCCCCCGAAACCGAAACTGTTGGATAGCACCGTGTCGAGACCGGCATTGTCGATCCGTTGCATCGCGATCTCGTCCGGGCTGAGCGCCGGATCGAGTTCGGTGATGTTCGCGGATGCGGTAATGAAATCGTTCTGCAGCATCAGGAGGCAGTAGATCGCCTCGTGCACGCCGGTCGCCCCGAGGCTGTGGCCGGTGAGCGACTTGGTCGAGGATGCGACGGGCTGGTCGTCGCCGAAAACCCGGCGGATCGCCTGGATCTCGCCGACATCGCCGACCGGCGTCGAGGTGCCGTGGGTGTTGACATAATTGACCTTGCGGTCGCCGAGCGTCTCGATCGCAAGGCGCATGCAGCGTTCGCCGCCCTCGCCCGACGGCGCGACCATGTCGTAGCCGTCGGAATTGGCCGCGTAACCGGTCACTTCGGCGTAGATCTTGGCGCCGCGCGCCTTGGCGTGCTCGAGTTCCTCGAGCACCACCACGCCGCCGCCTCCGGCGATGACGAAACCGTCGCGGGACACGTCATAGGCGCGCGAGGCCGTGGTCGGCGTGTCGTTGTATTTGGACGACATCGCGCCCATCGCGTCGAACAGGCAGGACAGCGTCCAGTCCAGCTCTTCGCCGCCGCCGGCGAAGACCACGTCCTGCTTGCCCCACTGGATCTGCTCGGTGCCGGCGCCGATGCAGTGGGCCGAAGTCGAGCAGGCCGAGGTGATGGAGTAGTTGATGCCCTTGATCTTGAAGGGGGTCGCCAGGCAGGCCGAATTTGTCGAGCTCATGCCGCGGGTGACCATGAACGGTCCCATCCGCTTCGGAGATCCCTTCTCGATCACAGTCTTGTGCGCCTGGAAGATGTTCTTGGTCGAAGGACCGCCGGAACCCATGACAATGCCGGTGCGCGGGTTTGAGACGTCGCCATCTTCAAGTCCGCTGTCGGCGATCGCCTGCTGCATGGCGAGATAGTTGTAGGCCGCGCCGTCGCCCATGAAGCGAAGCTGGCGCTTGTCGATCTCGGCCGTCAGGTCGATATCCGGCATGCCGTGCACCTGACTGCGGAAACCGTGTTCCACATAGTCGGGGGCCGCGGAAATGCCGGACTTTCCCTCGCGCAGGCTCGCAAGGACTTCCTGCGCCGAGTTTCCGATCGACGAAATGATGCCCAGTCCGGTGATTACCACCCGCCTCATCGCGGTCTCCCGTATAGGTTCGCTCGACGCTCAAGGCGTCGTTCCGGTCTCAAGATCTCTCGCGCCCCGGGGGCCGCGTTACCCTGCAGGCTGCAGGACGGTGTCCCAACCACATAGGCGCCAACGCTCCGGCGATCAATCGTGGCGATCGCGCGCCGGCCCGTTCAGCTCTGTGGCACCCGCGGTCAGGCCTGGAACAGGCCGACCTTCAGGTCTTTCGCCTGATAGATCTTCTCGCCATCCGCCTTCAGCCATCCGTCGGCAACGCCGAGGACGAGACGTCCGCGCCGCAGCTTGCGGATGTCGACGCCGTACTCCACCAGCTTCACGTCGGGCGTGACCATCTTCGAGAACTTGATTTCGCCGGTGGAAATGGCGCGGCCGCGTCCCGGCTCGCCGAGCCAGCCGAGGAAGAAACCGGTCATCTGCCACAGGGCGTCGAGGCCGAGGCAGCCGGGCATCACCGGGTCGCCCTGGAAATGACAGGCAAAAAACCAGAGGTCCGAACGAATGTCGAACTCGGCGCGGATACAGCCCGAGCCGTGCTCGCCGCCATCTTCCGAGATCTCGGTGATCCGGTCGAACATGAGCATGGGAGGAAGCGGCAACTGCGCGTTTCCGGGGCCAAACAGCTCGCCGCGTCCGCAGGCGAGCAATTCTTCGTAGGAGTAGCTGGATTGCCGCACGTTCTTCCCATTCCCGCAGGTTTTTCAAGATGCCCCGTCTACCGGCCATGGCTTCATGCGGCCGTGTGCCGGTTCGGAGTCTGGTTCTGCCGCGCTTACTAACATAGCACCTTCCGCTCCGAAAGCCCGAGAAGTCGTTGCAATCATGCGTTTTCGCGCTGCATTCGCGTGCTTCGCCGCGTTTTGTCGCAGGCTTTCACACCATAATACTCATGGTGCGCTGCAGTGGGTCGTATTTCGACATTTGCCCGACAGGGCCGCAGGACTTGCATGAAGGGCGCGGTTCATGGCAGAAAACTGCGAAGAAGATGATCCGGCCGCCGTGTTGCCGCCGAAGTTTGCGGCCGGCATTGACCGGTGGCACGGGAGCCGCCATCTCTGGGTTGGTGGTACAGTTTCAAAGAGCCAAGGTGAGCAGGCGAACGTGAGAGAGATGCAGCGACAGCGCGAAGTTCAGGACATGCTGAGAACGGCCGGTTTGCGCCCGACCCGTCAGCGCGTTGCGTTGGCCGAATTGCTGTACTCGCGCGGGAACCGCCACATCTCGGCCGAGCTTCTGCACGAGGAGGCCGAGGCCGCAGATGTGCCGGTGTCTCTGGCGACCGTGTACAACACGCTGCACCAGTTTACCGAGGCGGGTCTGCTGCGCGAGGTTGCCGTCGAGGGCACCAAGACCTATTTCGATACCAACACCGACGACCACCACCATTTCTTTATCGAGGGCGACAACCGCGTCATCGATGTTCCCGGCTCGGGCGTTTCGATGACGCGTCTGCCGGAAGCGCCCGAAGGCATGGAAATCGTGCGTGTGGATGTGGTGATCCGGCTCCGTCGCAAGGACTGACTTCCTTCGTCCCGGGCCTCGTCCCGTTTCCCTGAAAATCAGGCCGCGTCCGCGCGCCGCGTGTTCTCCGGGCTCTTGCACAGGTCCGCGATCAGGCATTTCTCGCATTCTGGCCGGCGTGCCTTGCAGATGTAGCGGCCATGCAGGATCAGCCAGTGATGGGCGTGGAGCAGGAATTCCGGCGGTACTGCCTTTTCCAGCGCCTGCTCGACGGCCAGTGGCGTCTTGCCTGGAGCAAGTCCGATGCGGTTGCCAAGACGGAAAAGATGAGTGTCGACGGCGATGGTCGGCATGCCGAAGGCGATGTTCAGCACCACGTTTGCGGTCTTGCGTCCGACGCCCGGCAATGTTTCCAGAGCCTCGCGGTCCTGCGGTACCTCGCCGCCGAAGCGGGCGAGCAGGATCTCCGACAGGGCGATGACATTTTTCGCCTTGTTCCGGTAGAGGCCGATCGTCTTGATCGCGTCTCGCAGCCGCTCCTCGCCCAGCGCCACCATTTTCTCCGGCGTGTCGGCAATCTCGAAGAGCGGTCGGGTCGCCTTGTTGACGCCGACATCCGTGGCCTGCGCTGAAAGCGCTACCGCGACGAGCAACGTGTACGGGTTCACGTAATGGAGCTCGCCCTTCGGCTCGGGATTGGCGGCGTGGAACCGGGCGAAGATGGCTTGAAGCTCGGCCCTGGTGTAGCGCGGTCGCGCCGCCCGGCGCGTCGTGCCGGCGGTCTTCGCGCCGCTGGCGGCGGGTTTGCGCTTATCGCCCGGTTTCGACTGGTTCTCGCTCATTCTCCCTCTATAATCTTGGCCCATGACATCCGGCAATCCGAAAACCGAGCCGATGGAGACCGTTAGGGCCCATGCCCACGGGGACGCGCCGTTCTTCGCCGCGCTTCTGACCCCCTACCGCTCGCTCGGGCCTGTCGGCTTTCGGGTTCTGATGCTGTTTGTCTGCGGCATCTGCCTGTCGACGGGCCTTGTGTTCCTGTCGCTTGGAGCGTGGCCGGTCTTCGGCTTTCTCGGGCTTGATGTGCTGCTGGTCTTCCTGGCGTTTCGCTGGAACTACAAGGCGGCGCGCGCCTTCGAGGAGGTGCGGGTATCGCGCACCGAAGTGCGCATCCGCAAGGTGCTCGCCTCCGGCCGCGAGCAGTCCTTCACCTGCAACCCGTTCTGGGCCCGGCTGCATTTGCGCGAGGAAGAGGACGAGGGGGTCACCCGCATCACGCTGACGGCTCGTGACCGGGCCGTCGAGATCGGCGGCTTCCTCAACCCGGAAGACCGCACCAGCTTTGCCGGAGCCCTGCGTGCGGCGCTTGCGCTCGCGCAGTCGGGGGGGCCGCCTGTCGGCGCCCCCGCCGAGTGATCCGTCAGAACCCTTCGCGTTCTTCCGCCCCGGCCTAGAAGACCCGGCAGTACTGCGGCGGAGAACCCGGACGCTGCCAGTTGACGCGATTTCCCGAACCGCTGAGCACATATCCGCGATCGGCATAGTAAAGATCGACACCGCCGCGGGACCGGTCCGCGAGCGTGACCGGCGAGAGGCCTTGCTCGCGCACGATCGCCACCTGCCGGTCGTTGTCGATGGTGACGGACAGGTAGGCACCGCTGTCGCAGTCGTATGACAGTTCGACTAGGTCGCCGCCCGGGACGAAGGGCGCGGGAGGCGGGGGCGCAATCGGTCTGCCGGCGATCGGCGCGTCACCGCCCCGTCCCGGTGCGATGGTGACCGTGCGGCTGCGTCCGCGCGGCAGATACATGCCGAGGCAGCGCCCCGAAGGGGTCGAAACCAGCCAGGGATGGCCGGCCAGCGTCTGCTGCACCATCCGGCTTCCCGGCGGAACCCTTGCATAGGTCTCGCGCAAACCGTCGAAATTGATCCAGTGCACGACGACCGGGCGCTGCCGGCGGTTCTCGAAGATGATGGTGGCGGGCAGATCGCTGGGCACCGAGGTGATGAAGCCTTCATCGGCGCAGGTCGGCCCCTGCGGATCCGCGCCGGCAACCGGCAGCCCGCGTGTCAGGTCGGGATTGTCGGCGATAGCGGGTGCCGGGGTGGCGCAGGCCTGCTGGAATGCGCGCACCGGGCCGGCGCTGCCGGACAATGACACCCGGTAGCGCCAGCTTCCCTGAAGCGCCACCGTCAGCGTTTCGCCGCGCGCCAGACCCGACCAGATCGGATCGTCGGCGGCGAGCCGTACCACCGGCATCGACTGGCCGCTTTCATTGTTGGCCGATGACCCGCGCCCCGTGTAGCGGCGGGTGATGTCGCGGGCGGAAAGCGCGACGTCCACCGGCGCATTCTCGGCAAGGCGCAAATCGCCTGGCACGAAGGTCGCGTCAATCTGGTTGGACCCCCTGCTGCAGGTCGCCAGGAAGCCGCGGTCGTCGGTTTCGCGGATGCCGTAGACAAGGCTCAAACTGTCGCCCTGGCCCGAAGCAACATACCATTCGCGATTGTCGAACAGCGGCAGCGCGAGCGCGTCATGCGGAGCGGAGGAACCGCCGTTGGCGGCAACCTCGTCCTGGGCATCTTCGGCCGTCTCCGCTCGCGCTTCCCTCCCTTCGTCGGTTCGTTCCTCTGTCCGGGTGGCCGGATCGGTACGGGCGGTCTCGTCGCGGCTGCCGCGCAGGTTGCCGGAGGTGTCCGATCCGTCCGCGCCCGATGTCGTCGGTCTGCGGACGCCGCCGGCGAGCGGCGGGGCGGCGGGGCCGGCGGTGGAGGGCACCGCCCGGCGCACGCCGCTTCCCGCCTGTTGCTTTGCCGCGGCCTTGGTGCTCATCGTCACCTTCCAGTCCCCGCAAATATCGACGGTGTCCTGCAGGATGCGGCCGTCCGCTAGCACGAGCCGCATCGGCCGACGGCAGTCGATCTGTCCTTCGTTCTTGGCGTTGCCCTCGACCTCGACGAAGACGCGCGCCTGGGAGCGGCGGCGCACCTGCGCCGGCCTGTCATCGATGAAGACCTCGCGGATCGCGGTGTCGTCGTCGGTCTGGATCATCACCAGCTTGCGTTCGATCCGGCCGGAGCTGGTTTTTTTCGCTTGCGCGGGAGCAGAGGAGACGGTCTCCGCGGGCGCGGCCTTCGGGGGTGCCGGGCGGGTCGCGGCAGCCGTCTCGACGGTCAGCGTGTAGTTCGCCGCGCAAAGATCGTAGGCGCGAGACAGCGACCGGCCGTTCGACAGCGTGATGTCGAGTGTCTGCTGACAGGCGAAATCCTTGTCTGCCGCGCCGGCCTCCACGAACAGGCTCGTGTCCGACTTGCCGACGGATTTGAGCGCGGTCCCCTCGCTTGTCGCCGACGTGATGGCGATCGCGGGATTGTCGCTTTTCAGCGAGACGATGCGGATATCGGCGCTGGCCGCTCCCCCGGACAAGGCCAGCACCGTGGCGGTGACCATGAGCCTCAGGGCAGTTGTGAATGTGGAGCTCCCGGAAATGGCCGCGGATCGTGTCGGGCCGGCCGGCAGGGAGCGGTTTTTCATGTCGGTATCCATCTTGCGCGCATGCAACCTGTTGATGTGCCTTCAGGATGCACAGTGGCCCGGGTTTTTGGCCGAAGCAAGACGGTGCGGGGGCCTGCCGGCATGTCGCAAATCGGGTGGTGCGCCGCCCGGCGCGGCTCTAGGCTGTGTCGACATGTTTGCAACGACTGCAAGAGGAGACCGCCGCGATGACCGTTATGCAGGATATCGCCGCATCGACGATGGCCCCGCGTGCCGAACTTTCGCCGCGTGAGGCCGCCCGCGACTACGAGACCGTGCGTCGCACGTTGCAGACGATCACGGAGGGTTGGCGCGACCAGCCGAACCTCGAGGCGTTGGCCGGGGATCTGGGACTGGAGCCGATCCAGCTGCAGCGTGTCTTTTCGCGCTGGGCCGGGATCACGCCGAAGCAGTTCCTGCAGGCGATCACGCTCGACCACGCCCGGGCCCTGTTGCGCCAGTCGGCGACCGTGCTGGATACGAGCTACGAGGTCGGCCTGTCCGGTCCGGCCCGGCTCCATGATCTCTTCGTCACCCACGAGGCGATGACGCCCGGCATCTACCGTGCCAGGGGCGAGGGAGCGGTCATCTCATGGGGCTTCCATCCCTCGCCCTTCGGAATGGCGCTGGTGATGGCGACCGAACACGGCCTTGCCGGCCTTGCCTTCGCCGACCCGGGCGAGGAGCGCGCCGCGCTCGACGACATGATGGAGCGCTGGCCGCGGGCAACCTATGCGGAAGACATTGCGCGCACCGCGCCGCTGGCCGAGCGGATCTTCAGCCCCGATGCCTGGGCGGCCGACACGCCGCTGCGGGTCGTTCTCATCGGCACCGATTTCGAGATCCGGGTTTGGGAGACGCTGCTGCGCATTCCGCTTGGCCGCGCCACCACCTACCAGGCCATTGCCGAACGCCTCGGCAAGCCGCGCGCGGCGCGTGCCGTGGGCCGTGCGGTCGGCCGCAATCCGGTGTCCTTCGTGGTGCCCTGCCATCGCGTGCTCGGCAGCAACGGAAAGCTTTGCGGCTATCATTGGGGCCTGACCCGCAAGCGCGCCATCCTCGGCTGGGAGGCGGGGCTCGCCGGTCCCGTTCTGGAAAACCTCTGAGGCTGGTTTCCTGACCGCCCCCGGGGATCGTCCGTTGCCGGCTCAGTTTCCGGCGCGCTGCCGCTTGAGCGCATAGAGCGCCTCAAGCGCCTCGCGCGGCGTCAGGTCGTCCGGATCCAGCGCGTCGAGCGCCTCGAGAGCAGGATCGGGCGCCATGGCCGCTGCGGTGCGCGCCGGTGCTGCAAGCGCAGCGAACAGGGGCAGGTCGTCGATGAGCTGTTCTCCTGGCGCCCTGCGGTCCTGTTCTTCCAACTGCGCCAGAACCGCGCGAGCCCGCTCGATCACGGCGCCCGGCAACCCGGCAAGCTTCGCCACCTGGATGCCGTATGAGCGGTCGGCGGCCCCGGCCACGATTTCATGCAGGAACACGACGTCGCCCTGCCACTCCTTCACCTTGACGGTGGCGTTGGCCAGACGGTCAAGCCGGGCCGACAGCGCGGTCAGCTCGTGATAGTGGGTGGCGAAGAGCGCGCGCGAGCGGTTGACCTCGTGCAGGTGCTCGATTGCCGCCCAGGCGATGGAGAGCCCGTCGAAGGTCGAGGTGCCGCGACCGATCTCGTCGAGGATCACCAGCGAGCGCGGCCCCGCCTGATTGAGGATCGCCGCCGTCTCTACCATTTCCACCATGAAGGTCGAACGCCCCCGGGCAAGATCGTCCGCCGCACCCACGCGCGAGAACAGCCGGTCGACCACGCCGATATGGGCGGAGACAGCAGGTACGAAGGCGCCGGTCTGGGCAAGGATGGCGATCAGCGCGTTCTGGCGCAGGAAGGTCGACTTGCCGGCCATGTTGGGGCCGGTGATCAACCAGATCCGGCCGCCTTCGTCCCCCTCGTCCGGACCCAGATCGGCATCGTTGGCGACGAAGCCCCCGCCTTCCCGTTTCAAGGCGGCTTCGACCACCGGATGGCGGCCGCCGTCAATGGCGAACGAAAGGCTGTCGTCGACGAGAGGCCGGCAATGGTTCTCCTCCTCCGCCAGATGGGCGAGACCGGCGGCGACATCGAGCACCGCAAGTCCGTCGGCGACCCCCTTGATGGTTTGGCCGGCCGCCACGGCATCGGCGCACAAGCGCTGGAAAACCTCGGTCTCCAGCGCCAGCGAGCGTCCGGCGGCATTGGCGATGCGGCTTTCCAGATCGGCCAGTTCGGTGGTGGTGAAGCGCATGGCGCCGGCCATGGTCTGGCGGTGGATGAAGCGTGCCGGATCGGCGGTCAGCTTGTCGGCATGGGTCGCCGGAACCTCGATGAACCAGCCGAGCACGTTGTTGTGCTTGATCTTCAGGGCCCGGATCGCGAGCTCCTCGATGAGTCCGCCCTGCAGTTGCGCGATCACCTTGCGGCTGTCGTCGCGCAGCCGGCGCAATTCGTCGAGATCGGCAAGATAGCCTTCGGCGACAAATCCGCCGTCCCGGGCGAGCAGTGGCGGCTCGTCGACAAGGGCAAGTGCAAGCTCGCGGGCAAACTCAGCCGGCGCGGCGGCGATCCCCGCCAGCGCCCCGCCGAGTTCCGACCCTTCCGCCTCCGGTCCGGAGAACAGCGCCGCGATCTCGCCGGCCGCGGCAAGTCCGCCGGCGAGCGCGATGAGGTCACGCGGTCCCCCGCGCTGCATGGCGATGCGGGACAGGGCGCGGGCCATGTCCGGCACCGACTTCAGCTTCTCGCGCAGCCGCTCGCGCAGATAGGTGTCCCGGGCAAGCCGCTCGACGGCGTCCTGGCGCAGGCGGATTGCGCCGATATCGGTAAGCGGCCCGCCGAGCCGTGCCGCGAGCAGGCGCGAACCGGGTCCCGAAACCGTGCGGTCGATGACGGACAGAAGCGAACCGGCGCGCTCGCCGGACAGGGTGCGCATCAGTTCGAGATTGGCGCGCGTCGCCGGATCGATCAGCATGCGCGCGCTCGCGCCTTCCGCCGCGGGCGGATCGAGCGGCGGCCGCTCGCCATATTGCGTGCGCTCCACATAGGCAATCGCCGCTGCCGCCGCCGTCAGCTCGAGCCGGGAGAAGCTGCCGAATGCCTCCGGCGTTGCGACACCGTAGTAGCGGGCAAGCCGCTCCGGGGCGGTGGCGCTGTCGAACAGGCTGCGTGGCACAGGCGAAAGCGCCGCGCCGCATTCCTCGATCACCCGGCGCAGGTCCGTGTCCTCGAGCAGGGTGTCGGCGACGACCACCTCACGCGGGTCGATGCGGGCGAGATCGCCGGACAGCCCGCGCGCGTCGCTGGTTGCGATCCGGAAGGTGCCGGTGGAGATATCGGCCCAGGCGAGCCCGTAGGTGGCGTCGCCCTCGAGCGAGCCGGTGCGCGTCCGCGCCAGCGTCAGGAGATAGTTGTTGCGGCTTGCCTCGAGTAGCCGGTCCTCGGTCAGCGTACCCGGCGTGACGAGGCGCACCACCTCGCGCCGCACCACCGACTTTGAGCCGCGCTTCTTGGCCTCGGCCGGATCCTCGGTCTGTTCGCAGACTGCGACGCGGAAGCCGAGGGAGATCAGCTTCTGCAGGTAGTCGTCGGCCGCATGCACCGGCACGCCGCACATGGGGATGTCCTCGCCCAGATGCTTGCCACGCTTGGTCAGCGTGATGCCCAGCGCCCGCGAGGCCTCCTCCGCGTCCTGGAAGAACAGTTCGTAGAAGTCGCCCATGCGGTAGAACAGCAGGCAGTCGGGATTGGCCGTCTTGATCTCGATATACTGCGCCATCATCGGCGTCATGCCGGCGAGGTCCGGCGCAGGCGTCTTCGGCGCGCTGCTTGTGTCTTGGGTCTGGATATCGTCGGCCATGCAATCTGGACCCTAGTTCGGCCGGCCCTTGCGGAAAACCCGAAAATGACGGGACCGCTTCCCCTTGGCAGGCAGCATCGGTGGTTTAGCAGAAGGAATAGGAGCTTTCACCGGATGTGCCCCCTCGTGCGGGTTGAGCGGGGTATTTTCCGGGGATAAGGTCTGCGTCCGCCGATCCGGCGGCAAGGTCGATGTGGAGGGGTGGAATGCCGACAACGGACAAATCGGGCGGGAGCAGCGTCAGCTTTACCGATCAGGAGGCTCTGCAGTTCCACCAGCAGGGTCGGCCCGGCAAGCTGGAGATAACGCCGACCAAGCCGATGGCCACCCAGCGCGACCTGTCGCTCGCCTACTCACCGGGCGTCGCCGTTCCCGTGCGTGCCATCGCCGAGGACCCCTCGCGGGCCTTCGACTACACGACGCGGGGCAATCTCGTTGCGGTGATCACCAACGGCACGGCGATCCTTGGCCTTGGCAATCTCGGCGCGCTTGCCTCCAAGCCGGTGATGGAGGGCAAGGCGGTGCTGTTCAAGCGCTTTGCCGACGTCGATTCCATCGACCTGGAGATCGATACCGAGGACGTCGACGCCTTCGTCAATTCCGTCCGTTATCTCGGCCCTTCCTTTGGCGGCATCAACCTCGAGGACATCAAGGCGCCGGACTGCTTCATCATCGAGCAGCGCCTGCGCGAACTGATGGACATTCCCGTCTTCCACGACGACCAGCATGGCACTGCGATCATCGCTGCTGCCGGCCTGATCAACGCGCTGTACCTGACGGACCGCGAGCTGGCGACGACACGCATCGTCTGCAATGGCGCCGGCGCGGCCGGCATTGCCTGTATCGAGCTGATCAAGGCGATGGGCGTTCCACACGAAAATGTCATCCTCTGCGACACCAAGGGCGTCATCTACAAGGGTCGCACCGAGGGCATGAACCAGTGGAAATCCGCCCATGCGGTGGAGACGGATGCGCGCAGCCTCTACGAAGCGATGAAGGGCGCCGACGTCTTCCTCGGCGTGTCCGTCAAGGGCGCGCTGACCGAGGACATGCTGCGGGTGATGGCGCCGAACCCGATCATCTTCGCCATGGCCAACCCGGACCCGGAGGTCACCCCCGAGGAGGCGCATGCGGTGCGCGACGATGCCATCGTCGCCACGGGGCGCTCCGACTATCCCAACCAGGTCAACAACGTCCTCGGTTTCCCCTATATCTTCCGCGGCGCGCTCGACGTGCAGGCCACCACCATCAATGACGAGATGAAGGTCGCCTGCGCCTGGGCGCTTGCCGAGCTTGCCCGCGAGGAGGTGCCCGACGAGGTTGCCGCCGCTTACCGGGGCAACCGGCCGAAATTCGGCCCCGAATACATCATTCCGGTGCCCTTCGATCCGCGCCTGATCTCGGCGATCCCCCCGGCGGTCGCCCAGGCCGCGATGGATACGGGCGTCGCCCGCCGGCCGATCGTCGACATGGAGGCCTATCGCCACCAGCTCTCCGCCCGCCGCGATCCGGTTGCCGGCACGTTGCAGCGGATCTTCTCCAAGGTGCGCCAGCAACCCAAGCGCGTCGTCTTCGCCGAAGGCGAGGAGGAGCCGGTGATCCGCGCGGCGGCGAGCTTCGTCGCGCAAGGCCTCGGCGAGGCGATCCTGATCGGCCGCGAGGACGAGGTGCGCGAGGTCGCGGTTGCCGCCGGCGTCGACCTGGAGCGCGGCGGCATCTCGGTGCTCAATGCCAGGCTCTCCACCCGCAATGCCGACTATGCCGAGTATCTTTATGCAAGGCTGCAGCGGCGCGGCTACCTGCTGCGCGACTGCCAGCGCCTCGTCAACAACGATCGCAACTACTGGGGTGCGATCATGGTGGCGCGCGGCGATGCCGATGCCATGGTCACCGGCTTGACCCGCAACTATTCCGTCGCCCTCGACACGGTGCGCAGCGTCGTCGACGCCAAGCCCGGCCACCGGGTCATCGGCGTGTCGCTTGCCCTGTGCCGCGGCCGCACCGTGCTGGTCGCCGACACGGCCGTCATCGACATGCCGACCTCGGAGGAGTTGGCCGACATCGCCGAGGAGGCCGCCCATGTCGCCCGCCGTCTCGGTTACGAGCCGCGCGTTGCCATGCTTGCCTACTCGACCTTCGGCCATCCGCGCGGCGAGCGTTCGGAAAAGGTCATCGAGGCGGTGAAGATCCTCGACCGGCGGCGCGTCGATTTCGAATATGACGGTGAGATGGGCGCCGATGTCGCGCTCAACATGGACAAGATGGCCGCCTATCCCTTCTGCCGCCTGACGGGACCGGCCAACGTGCTGGTCATGCCGGCGTTCCACTCGGCCTCGATCTCGACCAAGATGTTGCAGGAGCTCGGCGGCTCGACCGTGATCGGTCCGCTGCTCGTGGGCCTCGACAAGCCGGTGCAGATCCTGCCCATCGGCGCCAAGGACAGCGACATCGTCAACATGGCGGCCATCGCCGCCTACAATGTGACGTGAGAAGGGCGGAGAGCATGGAAGCGCGTGGGCTCGTCAAGATCTGCGGTCTGTCGACCGAAGAGACGCTCGACGCCGCGCTTGCAGCCGGGGCCGACATGATCGGCCTCGTCTTCTTCGAAAAGAGCCCGCGCAACGTGTCGCTGGACAGGGCAAGGAGGCTTGCCGGGCGCGCGCGGGGCCGGGCGGAGATCGTGGTGCTGACGGTCGATGCCGACGATGCGCTGGTGGAGGCCATCGTTTCGGCCGTGCGGCCCGACTGGTTACAGCTGCACGGGCACGAGAGCCCTGGGCGCTGCGCCGGGTTGAAGGCGCGCCACGGCATCGGGCTCATGAAGGCGCTGGGCGTGTCGTCGGCCGGTGACCTTGCGGCGGCAGCGCCCTATGTGCCCCATGTAGACCGGCTGCTCTTCGATGCACGTCCGCCGAAAGGGGCGGAACTTCCCGGCGGCAATGGCGTCAGCTTCGACTGGCGGATCCTCAAGGGCCTTGACCTTGGCGTTCCGCTCATGCTTTCCGGTGGGCTTGACGCCTTGAGCGTTGGCGAGGCGATCCGCATCGGCGGTGTCCGCGACGTCGACGTGTCGTCTGGCGTCGAGAGCGCCCGGGGCGTCAAGGACGTGGAACTCATCAGGGCCTTCGTCGCGGCCGCGCGCCGGGCGGCGCCGGCAGCGGGCGAGGCAATCGCCGAACAGGGACGGAACGCATGACGATCCAGCACAACACTTTCCGCTCCGGTCCGGACGAGCGCGGCCATTTCGGCATTTTCGGCGGCCGCTATGTCGCCGAGACCTTGATGCCGCTGATCCTCGACCTCGAGCAGGCCTACAAGGACGCCAAGGCGGATCCCGCCTACCAGGCCGAGATCGACGATCTCAACACCCATTATACCGGCCGTCCCTCGCCGCTCTATTTCGCCGAGCGGCTGACGGAGGAACTGGGCGGTGCGAAGATCTATTTCAAGCGCGACGAGCTCAACCACACCGGCAGCCACAAGATCAACAACTGCCTCGGCCAGATCCTGCTGGCCAGGCGCATGGGCAAGACCCGTATCATCGCCGAGACCGGCGCCGGCCAGCATGGCGTCGCGACCGCCACCGTCTGCGCCCGCTTCGGCCTTCCCTGCGTCGTCTATATGGGTGCCACCGATGTCGAGCGGCAGAAGCCCAACGTCTTCCGCATGAAGCTGCTGGGCGCCGAGATCGTGCCGGTGACGGCCGGTGCCGGCACGCTCAAGGACGCGATGAACGAGGCGTTGCGCGACTGGGTCACCAACGTCGACGACACCTACTATCTCATCGGCACGGCCGCCGGCCCCCATCCCTATCCGGAGATGGTGCGCGATTTCCAGGCGGTGATCGGCAAGGAGACGCGCGAGCAGGTGATGGCGGCGGAAGGCCGCCTGCCGGACGCGATCGTCGCCGCTGTCGGTGGCGGCTCCAACGCCATCGGCCTGTTCCATCCCTTCCTCGACGATCCGCAGGTTGCCATCTACGGCGTCGAGGCGGGCGGTCGCGGACTGGAGGGCGAGGAGCACTGCGCCTCGCTCAGCGCCGGCAAGCCGGGCGTGCTGCATGGCAACCGCACCTATCTTCTTCAGGACGACGACGGCCAGATCCTCGAGGGTCACTCGATCTCGGCCGGTCTCGACTATCCGGGCATCGGCCCGGAGCATTCCTGGCTGAAGGAGACGGGCCGCGTCACCTATGTGCCGGCGACCGACGACGAGGCGCTCGAGGCCTTCAAGCTGCTGACACGGGTCGAGGGCATCATTCCGGCGCTGGAGCCGGCCCATGCGCTTGCCCATGTGACGAAGCTTGCCCCGACCATGGGCAAGGACCAGGTCATCGTCATGAACCTGTGCGGGCGCGGCGACAAGGACGTCTTCACCGTCGGCAAGATCCTCGGCTTCGATCTCTGAGAAGGACCGGCCCGGCCGGTGGCGGCATCCGGCGGTCGCCCTGCGATTGCCGCGCCCCGGAATCGCGGCCGTCATGGTTCTCCCTGCAGGCCATCCGCTTCGCGGAACCGGCATGCGGGAGCGCCGGCGGGACAAAACCGTTGCCTCGTGGCAGCGGATCGGCTATCCGTTCGCCAGATGCCGCAACGCGCGGCCGCTCAGGGCGTTTTACGCCCCAGGCACCCGTAGCTCAGCTGGATAGAGCGCTGCCCTCCGAAGGCAGAGGTCACAGGTTCGAATCCTGTCGGGTGCGCCACCACTGATCGCCGCCACGGTATCCTGCTCCCGCTCAATCTACGCCACAACACCGCCGTGGATCGGCGTCCCACGACCTGTTTGGATTGGGAAGCGGAACGGCCGGTTTCGGCTGCTTTGCGATGCAAGTGGAAATGTCGTGGGTAGACGTCGCGCCGCTAGTGCTTTGCCAGAATTTTCTGCAGGCTTCCGGCGGTCGCTCTCAGGTTTTCACTCCACAGAACCAAAAGATCGCGGGTTCTAGGCGCCCCGGTTTCCGGCGGGGCCATCGCCGCCAACTTCATCAGGCGATCCGCATTCTCAGCGAGGCGGGAGGCAGTGTCGGCCAAGAGCGCGCTGCCCTCCTCCGGCAAGCAGTCAAGAAGCGCCAATCCAGCGCTCAGTTCAACAAGGTCAAAACTGGACAACGCCCCGCGCAACAGATTGAGAAACTCCTCCTCCCCGGAGGGCGTCAGCGAGAACAGGGCTTTGCCTGGGCCACGATGACCGGGCTCGTGGCCTTGCGACGAAATCAGACCCTCTTTGGCCATCTGCTGGAGCGAGTGATACACGGATCCGGAATGTAGCCGGGTCCACATCTGCACCTGCCAGTCCTCCAGGACCTGGCGGATTGCGTAGCCGTGCAATGCGCCTTTTTCCCTCATCGCGCCGAGTACCAACAATCTCACCACGTTCATGCAATTCTCTCCAAATGCGGACTAGCCAAATTTGGCTAATTCGCGTAATACAGGTAGCCAAACTTGGCTAATGGAGACCTTAACATGAGCATGTCGATCGCCGGCATCAGAAATTTTCTTGAGACAGCCCTTCCTTCCGTCACCGTCGATGACAGCACAACAGACCTGTTCTTTTTCGCCGGAGAGGCGCGGAAAATTCCTTTCGCAACCATTGTCACGCATGACAGTCCGTTCGATTCAGCGTCGAACCTGAATCGCGGGGACTTGTTTCGTCTCAATCTGGTTGCCGACAAGGAAACGTTCGAGCACCTGTTTGGCATTGGCACGCCAAAGGCACTGGACGACGCTGACTTCGATTATCAGGCGCTCGACCGGCTTTTCCCGCATCCGCTCTACGGCAAAATGTGCTGGATCAGCGTTATCAACCCGGAGACGGTCTGGGAGAGTTGCCAGGACCTTCTTGTCAAGGCCCGCCAGATCCGGGAGCTTCGACCGAACAGCTGGTAGCGGCTACCGAAGTCGCCGTTGATTCTCCTGGGAAGTGGCGTGCGAAGGTCTGCATCCGTGATATCGCGCGTTGCGTCGGCCGGCCTGTTGCCCTGGCAGTTGCATCAGCCTGCGCCGCCTTGCCCTTCGAACCTGCCGCGTTCCGCCGCAAGGCCGCTGCCGACGAGATCGAAGAATGCCCGCACCCTGGCGGTGCCCTTCAGGTCCTCGTGGGTGACAATCCACAATTCACCGGACATTTCGGCCAAGGGTGTTTCCAGGGCGCGAACCAGTTCCGGATCGCCATCGCCGAGATAGCATGGCAGCAGGGCAAGGCCGATGCCCGCTCGTGTCGCGACAAGCTGGCTGATGAGGCTGTTCGTGCGGAAAACGACGGCGGCCTCGGGCGCGGTCTCACCGATCCAGTCGGCGGCGAGAATGCCTCTGGCGGTTTCCTCCCAACCGATCACGGAATGACGGGCAAGTTCGGCAGGGCCGGAAAGAGGCCCGCCACGGGAGGCGAGATAGGTTGGCGAGCCATAGAGTGTCCAGGCAACATCCGAGAGCTTGCGGCCCCACAGGTCGCTTTCTCTCGGCCGGATTGGTCTCAGGGCGATGTCTGCTTCGCGCCGCGACAGCGACAGGATACGGTTTTCAATGACAAGCTCGACGGTGATGCCCGGATGCTCGCCGCGAAATTCGGCGAGATGCCGGGTCAGCGTCCGGTAGGCGAGCGTCTCCGAGGACGTGACGCGCAGGCGTCCGGTGAGTCGGTGGTCGCGGCCCGTGATCGCCCGGTCGAGGGCGAGCGCCTCGTCTTCCATCCGTTCTGCCGTTGTCACCATCAGCGCGCCTGCCGGTGTCGGCTCGTAGCAACCGCCGGCGAGGCGCTCGAACAGCCGCACGCCTAACCTTTCCTCCAGTGCGTTCAGGCGCCGGAAGACCGTCGAGTGATCGATGCCGAGACCGAGCGCCGCGCCGGCAAGTCCTCTTGCCCGGGCGATGGCAAGCACCACACGGAGGTCGTTCCAGTTGTCCATCTGGCATTGATAGCGGCATATGCGTTTGCAGTCATGCAAACATGATTGGCGAAAACTCAAATTCTATTGCCGGGAAGCCGGGGGTAGCGTGCCGGAACGCACTCCCTTCCCTTCTGCGAAAGGCATTCGACATGAGAACTCGTCACTCGACCGGTTCGGGCACGGACGCTCCCGACTCCGTTCCCGACCCGCAAGCAGGCGCCGCGACAGGCCGGCTTGCGCGGGGGAAACAGACATCCTTCGAACTGACGCTGGTCAGCCACCCTCTTTGCCCCTACGTGCAGCGCGCAGCGATTGCCCTGCTTGAGAAGGGCATTCCGTTCCAAAGGGTGATGATCGACCTCGATGACAAGCCGGACTGGTTCGCCGCGCTTTCGCCGCTCGGCAAGGTGCCGCTCCTGCGGGTGCCCCGACCGGATGGATCGGAGGCCGTCCTCTTCGAGAGCAATGTCATTTGCGAGTATATCGAGGAGACGGGGGCCGGCGTGAAATTGCACCCGGACGACCCGTTGGAACGCGCCCGACACCGGGCCTGGATGGATTTCGGCTCCGCCATTCTCGCCGATCTGTGGACCCTCGAGACCACGTCGGACGCGGCCGCGTATGAGACCAAGAGAAAAGCCCTTGTCGGCCGGTTCGCGCGGGTTGAGGAAACGCTTGGCCAGGGCCCCTATTTCGCCGGCGAGGCCTTTGGCCTGGTCGATGCCGTCTTTGCGCCGGTCTTCCGCTACTTTGACGTTTTCGACCGGATAACGGAGACCGGCATCTTCGACCACACACCGCGGGTGCGTGCCTGGCGGGCGGCGTTGTCGGCACGCCAAAGCGTGCGCGATGCGGTCGATGCGGATTACCCGGCACGCCTGCGGGAATTCCTGGTGCGGCACGGTGCCCACATGCTCACGCTTGCAGCATGAGGCGCGCATCATGAGCCAGACAGCAGCCTGGACAGCGCTTGTCGTTGCCGGTCTCCTTGATGTCGCCTGGGCGGTTTCCATGAAATATGCCGAGGGCTACACGCGGCCGGGCTGGAGCCTTGCCTCGCTCGTCTTCCTGGGGCTCTTCGTCTATCTCCTCGGCCGCGCGTTGGAGGCGTTGCCGGTGGGAACGGCCTATGCCGTCTGGACTGGTATAGGGGCGGCCGGAACCGTGTTCATGGGCGTCCTGCTGTTTGGCGAGACGCTCAATCCCGCTCGTGTCGGCGGTGTTGTGCTTGTCCTTGCCGGGATTGCGGCGCTCAGGTTGGCACCGGCATAACCGCAGAAGCGGAGGACGGTGCCGCTCCTTGTTCGGGCGTGATCCGGTTCCGGTTGCGTGTGCGACCGGAACCGCCTGTCGGCATACCGCCTTGCAATCGCAGGCCGCAATTCTGTAGAAGCGCTTCTGCGGTCTGGCTTTCGCCAGTTGCACGGAGATGGGCGGTTGAACACGTGCGGGAGAGCCATTCCTGATGCCGGACGACATCAAGGGTCCGGGACCCATTGCGGTTCGCACCCGTTTCGGCATCTCGATGCTGCCAGCCATTGTCTACGGCCTCCTGTTGTATCTCCTGATATGGAGCGCACCGGTCGGGGGCGGGGTATCGTTCGTTACTGGTCTCTTCCTGCTGCCGATGGGCATCGCGGCCGTGGTGTCCGCTTTCGCCGATCCACGCGCCACGGCCACCGAGTGGCATCATATCCGCAATGGCTGGTTTGTGATCGTTATCCTGCTCGTGCTCTCGGCCGTGGTCTTGGGCGAGGGGGCGGTCTGCATCGTGATCGCCACGCCGATGCTTGGTGCCGGTTCCGCCGTCGGGTCGGCCACGACCCTGTGGGTCCTGCGCCGGCTGCGGCGCCCGTCGGCCACGGGTCTCGTGATGGTGCTGCCTCTGCTGGGCCTGCCGGTCGAACAGGCCCTTGTGTTCCCGGAAAAGCAGAGTGAGGTCAGGACTGTGATCGAGATTGACGCGCCGGTGAAAACGGTGTGGCGCAACACGATCGAAATCAGGAATGTCGAGGCGTCCGAACTCCCCTTCACGTTCAGTCATGGGATCGTCGGCGTCCCGCGCCCGGAAAACGCCAGGCTGGAGGGACGTGGCGCTGGCGCCGTGCGGCACCTGCGCTGGACGCAGGGCGTGCGATTTCAGGAGGTCGTGACGGCCTGGGAGGAGAACCGCTATCTGGCCTGGGATTTCCGTTTCGGGCCTGAAGCGATTCCGGCCGCAATCGATGCCCATATCGATGTCGACAGTTCCTACCTGAAACTGGCGACCGGCCAATATCTGCTGGAGCCGCTTCCCGGCGATCGCACGCGGTTGACGCTGGCCACGCAGTATCGCATCGCCACTCCGATGAATGCTTATTGCGATTTCTGGGGATGGGTTTTCCTGAGAGACTTCCATGGCGCCGTCCTGCAGGTGATCCGCGACCGGGCCGAACGGACGGTGCTGGCCGGTAACCGGTCATGATGACCTGAAGCCTGGTTCGCGTGCCGCAGGTTTCTTTTCAGCTTCCGTCTTTCGCCGCCTCTTTGTGGCGCAATGCTTTAAGCCGGGAAATCAGCGTCCGGGCGCCAAGCAGGATATGCGTCGTCAGGTGCTCCCGGGCGCCGTCGACATCGCCTTTCCGGCACAGATCGACCAGCATCCGGTGTTCCCGGTTCATCCGCTCGCGGCCGCCGGTCAGACGGATCGGCAAGGGAAAATGCCGATAGGCATTGCGGTAGAGCTTGTGCACCAGCTCCAGCGTTCGCGGCCGGTTCGCCGGCGCGTAGAGCGCTGCGTGAAAGCGCCAGTTCAGTTCCGACCAGCTCTCGTCCCGGGGATCGCCTTCCATCTCGGCCACCAGGGCTTCCGCCCGCGCATAGTCCTGCTCGGAGAGAAGCGGCATCGACTGCTCGAGCAGCCAGGCTTCCAGCTGAGCGCGGATCTCGTAGGTCTCCTCCAGGTCGTCGATGGAGAGGCCCGAGACCACGGCTCCCTTGTGCGACACCAGGGTCACCAGCCCTTCGGCCTCCAGCTGGTGCAGTGCCTCGCGCACCGGCACACGGCTGACCCCCAGTTCGGCCGCCAGCTTTTCCTGTCGCAACTGCGTGCCTTCGGGCAAGTCGCCGCCCAGGATGCGTTCGCGCAGCAGGTCGACGATCTGGGCGCTTGTTGTCTTGCGACGCAGGGTGGCGCCGGTTTCGGAAGGGGTGGTGGATGTCATCGGCAGATCGCGTCTCGTGTCCGGTGTCCGTCGGGCAAGGCCTGCCCGCTTGTCTCGTGCCGACAATAGCAGTCTTTCCGGCGTCAAAATATTGTATCCAATTTTTATATCGAAGCGGTTGAAACGACTGCGGAAAGCCGCGTGACGAGGAAATTCTGTTGACGGAGCGCGAAACTTCGGCTTCATTGCGTTCACATAAATTGGATACAATATGCAAAAATCAGAAAAATGCACGAGAGCAACGGAAGCATGATCGTCCTGTCCAACAACGAGGGCGGCTGCGGCATTCCCGCGTCCGCCGGGATGCTGGCTGACGGCCGGTCGGCGCTCGACGCGCTCGAGGCGGGCCTGCGCCTGGTCGAAGCGGACGAGAGCGTGCGCACGGTCGGACGCGGCGGTTGGCCGAACCTGCTCGGCGAAGTAGAGCTTGATGCCTCGGTCATGGACGGAACGACGTTCCGGACCGGCGCCGTGGGCGCCCTCACCGGCTTCCTCCATCCGGTCAGCATTGCCCGCCAGGTGATGGAGCAGTTGCCGCATGAACTGCTGGTCGGCGAAGGCGCGCGCCGTTTCGCTGCCGAGATCGGTGCAGAGGCCGGCGACCTGCTGATGCCGCATGCGGAAAATGCCTGGAAGCGCTGGTTCGCGACCGAAGTCGACGAACCCGATCGCCGCGACTGGCCGAACGTTCCCATGCGCGAGCTCTGCCGCCAGGCGATCGACCCGGAGTTGGGCCGCGATACCACCGTGTTTCTCGGCCAGGACCGCAACCGCGACATCGCCGCGGCGACAAGCACTTCCGGTTGGGGCTGGAAATATCCGGGACGTCTCGGCGACAGCCCGATCATCGGGGCCGGATCCTATGCGGACAGCCGCTTTGGCGCCTGTGCCTGTACCGGCGTCGGCGAGATGAGCATTCGTGCCGGCACCTCGCGCGCCGTCGTCCTCTACATGAAGATGGGCCTTTCCGTGGAGGAGGCCGTCTACGAGGCGGTCGAGGACATGCGCCGGCTGGTCGGCGGTCTTGTCGGGCGCGTCACCATTCACGCCATCGACGCCCAGGGAAATCACAAGGTCGTCGCCGTCAACGGGCTGCCGGAGAACCACTACTGGCTCTGGTGCGAGGGCGACGCCGCTCCGCGGGCCGAACCGGTGGAGATCGTCGCCATCAGCGAGGATCCGACGCCCAGGCCGACGGCGCATGGCCGCTACGAGGTGATGAACCTCTAGCGCTTCCTCTCCACTGCCGGGAGGACGCGTCCGGCCTTTCCCCAAGCTGAAGACAAAACTCAACCGGAGGACATGGAATGGTATCGACTGGCATCAGGCTGGCTGTCGCGGTGGCGGGAACGCTGCTGCTTGGAAATGCGGCCCTTGCGAAGGGCACGCTCGACATCGTCAAGGAGCGTGGACGACTGGTCTGCGGCACCAGCACCGGCATTGCCGGGTTCAGCATGGCCGACGACAAGGGCAAATGGACCGGCCTCGACGTGGACGTCTGCCGGGCGTTGGCTGCGGCCATCTTCGACGATCCGGAAAAGGCGGATTTCGTGCCGCTGTCGAGCAAGGACCGTCTCGTGGCGCTGCAGACCGGCGAGATCGACGTGTTGCCACGCACCACCACCTGGACCCTTGGCCGGGATGCCGGGATCGGTCTCGATTTCACCGCCGTCAACTACTATGACGGCCAGGGCTTCCAGGTGCGCCGTTCGCTCGGCGTCGAGGCGATCGCGGATCTGAACGGCGCTTCGATCTGCACCGTGCAGGGCACCACGAACGAGCTGAACCTTGCCGATTATTTCCGCGTCAACGGAATGGACTATCAGCTCGTCACCTTCCAGAGCATCGATGACACGGTGAAGGCTTATGAAAGCGGGCGCTGCGATGCGTTGACGACGGACATGTCGCAGCTCGTCTCCTACCGCCTCAAGATGGCCGAGCCGGACACGCACATGCTGCTGCCCGGAGTTATCTCCAAGGAGCCGCTCGGCCCCTATGTCCGCCAGGGCGATGACGTCTGGTTCGATATTGTCCGCTGGACGGTCTTCGCGATGGTCAACGCGGAGGAGCTCGGCCTCACCCGCGCCAATGTCGACGAGATTGCCGGCTCCACCGACAATCCGGAAATCCGCCGGGTTCTCGGGCTCGAGGGTGAGTTTGGCAAGAATCTCGGCCTGACCAATGACTGGGTCGCCCGCATTGTCCGCCATGTCGGCAATTACGGCGAGTCCTTCGACCGGAACCTGGGCACCGGCAGCCCGATGCAGCTTCCGCGCGGCGTCAATGCGCTGTGGTCACAGGGCGGTATCCAGTTCGCTCCGCCGATCCGCTGATGCTCCAGGGGCGGGCGGAACGATCCGCCTGCCCCGAACATCATTCGCCCGTGAAGGCGAGCAGGCGGCCGCAGACGAGCGCGCCGCTCCAGGCAACGAGCGAGACCGCGCCGGCGAGCCTCAGCCGCCGGGGAGAAAGCCCTGCAAGCGCTGCCGCCGCGTCCGCACCCGCTTGCCGGTTTCTCGCCGCCAAGGCGTGCGTAAGCAGCGCCGATACGACGCCAAGCGTGACAAGTCCCATCTTGGCGAGAAACAGCGGTGCTGCGGCGTAGTCTGCCGGCCCGGCGAGAAACAGCAGAAGTCCCGACGACAACGCCAGCACCAATCCGGATGCAGCGCAGGGAACCAGCACCCGGGCGAGCGGCGCCAGCGGTTCTTGCCGCTGCCAGATGCCCAGGAGACGCAGGTCGAGCGGCAGGATCGAGCCGACCAGAAGCGCCAGGCCGGCGACATGTGCCGTGTTGACCAGCGCGTAACCCCAGCGCGAGACGCGCATCCATTCCGATAAAGGCAAAGTTTCGAGGAACGTGATCAGCGTCTCCATCGCACGCGTTCCTCTCGCCGGGAAGTGTCAATCCCGGCCGGGATAAAGGTCATAGGTCTTCCCGCCGATGACGATCCGCTCCGCCTTCATCAACCGGTCGCCAATATCGGCCGAGGGTTCGCCTATGAAGGCGGCCTCGACGCCGGGAGCAAGGTCGCCGTCCTTCAGCCCGGCGCGGGTGTTGCGCCAAGGCTGGCCGACCTCCACCGTCCACGTCTCGCCCTCGGCATCGACCTTCAGCACGCCGTGCGGATTGCCGAGACGTGCTTCGCGGATGATGCCGGTCAGCTCTATGTTCTTTCCGCTCGTCCAGCGCCAGCCGTGATGGGCGCCGGCTTCAAGGCCGACAGCGGCCAGGACGAAGAGACCGAGAAGACCGGCAAAGGCGCGTGAACGGATCATGACGGATACCTCACTTGTTCGTCCTGCAGGAGAGAGCGGTTGGCGCGTCGAGATGCCTGTCGTCGGTAAGCTAGGCGGAGGCTCGCATCGGTCAAGCCGCAACGCGGCGGAAGCCTGTGAAGGCGGTCTTTCAGCCGAACCCTTGACTGCGTCGACCGATACGTTGATCTTGCCAATGACAATTTGCGTGAAATTGTCTCGATCCAGGAAGCGGTTCGCGCCGGGATTGTCACGAGGTTGTTGTGACCGCCCGGGAGGGTGGAGACATTGATACAGAAGATTTGGCTTCGGCAGTCCGCGTTGCGGGACGATTGGAAATTGCAGCGAGACCGGCAGTGATCCTGAACAACCCTGTAGTGATCCTGTCGTCTTTCGCAGTGGCACTGGCGATGTCCTCACTGGCAGTGGCTCTGCCGGCCGGAAAACTGGTAGCCGCGGGATCGGGGACAATGGCAGAAGCTTCAGGATCGCAGACGACCCAGGCGGGACGCTCGGCTCGACCGATTGTCGTTTCCTGCAATGCCGGGAATGAAGACTGGAGAGGCGCCGCATGCCGCGCGCTCAAGGCCGGTCTGGAGCGCAGGTGGGCCGTCGCCCTTGCAAAGGGTGACGAAGCGGAAGCTGGCGCGTATCTTGCGGTCGATATCGAATGGCTGCGGGTCGAGCCGACCTTCCTGCTGGCGCGTCTTGTCTGGCGAGTGGATGGCGGCGCGCCGCAGGTGGGACCGGAGATCGAGGTTTCGGTCAATGACCGGGATGTGACGGAAAGCGATGCCGAGCATCTGGCTGAAACGCTTGTGAAGATGACGCCATTGCCGCTTTGAACGGGCGCGGCCGGCTTGGTGACGACTTGGCGATTTTGACGGGAGAGCGGGATTATGTGCGAGCTTTGCGCGATGGTCGGGCCGGAGACGGCCAAGGAAGTCAACGGTTTCGAGTGTGCCGCACCGGGTGTCGGGCCGGAGGGGGATCTGGCGGCAATCACCGAGACTGGCGATGCACCGGCCAACACTTCGACATCCTATTCGATGTCCGCGGGCGACACGTTCTCCGGTAGTCTGGGCTTTGCCGGTGATCGCGACTGGGTGCAGATCACTGTGACCGGCGGCTCCGCCGTTCAAGTTTCGATGAACGGAGTTTCTCTCAGCGATCCTTATCTGCGCCTTTACGATTCTTCGGGCAATTACATTTCCTATAATGACGACATCGATACGTCCGGCGGCAACTACAATTCGTCGCTCTGGCTGCAGGTGGCCGAGACGACCACATTCTATGTCGCGGCGGGCTCGTATAATGACAGCGGCTCCGGCACCTATCAGCTATATGCAACGAATCAAACGCCCCTGCCGACCTATAACAACGACCAGATCGCCCTGTATCTGACCAACGGCTACTGGACCGACACGGGCCGTTCGCAGCGCTCCTTCAATGTCGGCGGCGATAATGCGATCGATGTCAACATCACAGCGTTGACGGCCGACGGCCAGTTCCTTGCGACCAACGCCCTGCTCGCCTGGACCAACGTCACCGGCATCACCTTCAACTTCGTCACGAGCGGCGGCGAGATCGTCTTCGACGACAACCAGTCCGGCGCCTCCAACAGCTCGACGACCAGCGGCAACACGATCCTCGAATCCCGCGTCAACGTCTCGACGTCGTGGCTGACCAACAGCGGCACGACGATCGACAGCTATTCCTTCCAGACCTATATCCACGAGATCGGCCATGCGCTCGGCCTTGGCCATGGCGGCAACTACAACAGTTCCGCGACCTACGGTCTGGACACCCACTACGCCAACGACTCGTGGCAGGCCACGGTCATGTCCTATTTCGACCAGACCGAGAACACCTCGATCACCGCGACGCGCGCCTATATCGTGACGCCGATGATCGCCGACATCATCGCGATCCAGAACCTCTATGGCACGCCCACGACAATCCGCACCGGCAACACGACCTATGGCGAGAACTCCAATGCCGGCGGCTATCTCGACACACTGCTCTCGGCGTCCACAAACGCGATTGCGCTGACGATCCATGACAATGGCGGCTTCGACACGCTCGATTTCGGCACCCAGACGGCCGCCCAGCTGATCGACCTGCGGCCGGAATCGATCTCCAATGTCGGAGGCCTCGTCGGCAACCTGTCGATCGCCCGCGGCACGATCATCGAGAATGCTATCGGCGGATCGGGCAATGACACGATTCACGGCAACAGCACTCACAACCTCATCTACGGCAATGGCGGCACGGACACGGCGGTCATCCATGCGGCCCAGTCGGCGATCACCGGCACCTATCGCTTTGCCGAGGCGGTCGTCTTTGCTACCTCGCAGGGCAACGACGTCTTCTTCGACATCGAGAACGTCCAGTTCAACGACGGAACCGTCTCGGGCGTCGCCTCGGCCTCGGACTGGTCGATCCTCATGTATGCCGCATCGCATGTGGATCTGCTAACCGGTCTCGGCACGAACCAGCATGAGCTGTTCCTGCATTTTGCCAACTACGGCATCGCGGAAGGCCGGCAGATCAATTTTGACGTTTGGGGCTATATTGCTTCATATACCGATCTGATTACCGGTATTGGCATTGATTCTACTGCCGGGGCTTCCCACTATATATCAACAGGATATTCTGGCGGGCGTCAGGTTACATTTAACGGGCTGAATTACATTGCATCGAATACCGATCTGATTGGTGTTTTTGGTGCAAACGCAAGCGGCGGCGCCTACCACTACGTCGCAAGTGGCTATTCGGAAGGTCGCCAGCTGACCTTCAATGCGCTTGAATACATCGCTTCGCACAGTGACCTGCGGTCCGTGTTCGGGACTGACCAAGTTGGCGGCACGGTGCACTATATCAATTCGGGTTTCTCTGAAGGCCGTACCACAACATTCGACGCCAGGCTGTACCTGGGCGCCTACGCGGATTTGCGGGTCGATTTTGGCCAGGACCGTGACGCCGCCGCCGCTCACTATATTCAGTACGGTGCCGCGGAAGGGCGCAGCGATGCGGCTTTCAGCGCTCTCGTATACGTTGCTTCGTACGCCGATCTGATTCCCGTGTACGGCACGAACACGACGGCTGCCATCCAGCACTATCTCAACTACGGCTTCAGCGAAGGCCGAAGCGCCAATTTTGACGCCTACGCCTATATCGCTTCGCACGCGGATTTGATCACAGCTCTAGGTGCCAACTCGGAAGCCGGCGCAGCTCACTTTATTCAGGCTGGTTTCAACGAGGGCCGGGCGACGACATTCGATCCGTTGGCCTATATCAACGCGGCTTCAAACTCGGATTTGCTGCCTGTGTTCAGCAACAATCTGGTTGGGGCCACCATCCATTACATCCAGTATGGCTTCAATGAAGGCCGGGCGACCTCGGCCGAGGAGCCGGTCGTCAAGATGGCGGAACTCGGTGAGGACGATGTGTTCGCCTTCGACGGCAGCGACATGGCGCATTCCAACATGGACGGTGCGGACCAGCCCGACGACCCGTTTGTTTTCGATGCCAAGGCCGACGACACGTCCACGGATCCGTTCGACGGTCAGCTGGACACCGACTTCGACTTCGCCGCAATCCCGAACGTTCTGGAACTCGGACCGGGCGACTTCGCCCATATCTGATCGGGTTCCGCTTGAAGCCAAGGCATCCAGCATAAGACGGCGCGGGTTTCCCGCGCCGTCTTCCTTTTTGCGGGCCGGTTCTCAGGCCTTGCCGAGTTCCTTAGCGTGCAGCCAGGCCGCGTGCTGGGGCGCGCGTTTGGTCTTCGACCACTCCTCCAGCATGTCCCATTTCACCGCGTCGAGCTTTTCCAGCATCGCGTCCTCGGCCGGGTCCGGGCAGGCCAGTTCGATGCGATGGCCGTTCGGGTCGAAGAAATAGATCGAGTGGAAGATCGAGTGATCGGTGACGCCGAGCACCTCGATACCGTTCTTCTCCAGCCGCTCCTTGTAGGCGACCAGCGTGTCGCGGTCCTTCACCTTGAAGGCGATGTGCTGGACCCAGACCGGCGTGTTGGGGTCCCGGCCCATCTCCGGCTTGGTGGGCAGCTCGAAGAAGGCGAGAACGTTGCCCGCGCCGGCGTCGAGAAAGACGTGCATGTAGGGGTCCGGCTCATGGGTCGAGGGCACGCTGTCCTCCGCGATGGCCAGCACGAACCCCATGTTCAGGTTGTCGACATACCAGTTCACCGTCTCCTTCGCGTCCTTGCAGCGATAGGCGACGTGATGGATCCGTTCGATCTTCAGCTCCGGTTGGGCAGTCATTGCGGGCACTCCCGTTTTCATCGTTGAAACGGAACGCCCCGTCCGCGTTCGGCAGGGTCGCAGCAGCCACGGGCCCCTCAGCCGCAGGCTGCCGCGGTAAGGCTCAAGTCTTTGGCGCGCCTTGCAGTCTGGCGGCGGCAAAGGCAGCGCGCAGCACCTCGCGGTCGCCGATATGGTTGGCCAGCACCAGAACCAGGCGGGCGTTCAGCGCTTCGCTGTCCTCGCGCGACAGCCCCTCGTGCAGCGCGATCAGCTCGGCATAGAAGCCGTCGGGAGCGGGAAGGTTGGGGCCAAGCCGCAGGCCCGTCTCGTGGGTGGTTTCGCTCATCTTGCGTTTCCTTGCGTTCCGGCGGTTCGAGCCGTTATCCCCGCCCGGCGTTGTCGCTTCGTGCGGTGGCAATCCGCAGCGCCTTCGTCACCTCGCCGGCGTCGAATGTCTCCCAGCGGGCCGCCACATGCTGGTCGGGGCGCATCAGGTAGACGGCGCTTTTCGCCTCGCCGAGATAGCGCGCGGCCAGCGCGCCGGTCGGGTCGTTGGCGGCCGACAGCGCCACCCGCTCGACCGGAATGCCGTCGATCGTCAGCGTGGCAGGTGCTTCGTTGTCGATGGTCACCAGCTGGAAGCGGTCGCCCAGCCGGTCGAGCAGCCAGCCACCGGCAACCGGCGCGTCGCTCGCCGGGGCGCCCGGCCGTGTGCGCACCGGCATTGCCGCGCAGTCCGGGCCATTGAGCGGCGAGCCGTCATAGGTCGCCGGCAGCGACAGGCGGCCGGAATTGACCAGCGGCCGCGCGAAGGCGTGATGCTCGGCCAGCTCCAGCACCGCGTCACGAAAGACGCGGCTGGCATGGCTCTTTGGCGTGATGAAGTCGGTCGAGCGCGATGAGTTCAGGATGTTCTCGTCCGCGGCGAAGACCCGCTCCTCGTCGTAGCTGTCGAGCAGGCTTTCCGGTGCCGTGCCGTCGACCACAAGCTTCAGCTTCCAGGCGAGATTGTCCGTGTCCTGGAAGCCGGAATTGGCGCCGCGCGCGCCGAAGGGGGAGACCTGGTGTGCCGCATCGCCGGCGAAGATCACCCGGCCATGGCGGAACTTCTCCATGCGCCGACACTGGAATGTGTAGATCGACACCCATTCGAGCTCGAACTCGACCTCCTCGCCGAGCATCGCCTTCAGTTTCTCGCGCACCCGCGCCGGGTTCTTCTCCGCCTCCCGGTCGATGTCCCAGCCGAGTTGCAGGTCGATGCGCCAGACGTCGTCGGGCTGCCGGTGCAGCAGCGCCGACTGGCCCTTGTTGAACGGCGGGTCGAACCAGAACCAGCGCTCGGTCGGGAAGTCCGCCTTCATGACGACGTCGGCGATGAGGAAATTGTCCTCGAAGATCCGGCCCTGGAAGTCGAGCCCCATCATGGTGCGGGTCGGCGAGCCGGCCCCGTCGCAGGCAATCAGCCAGTCGGCCATGATCCGGTAGGGGCCGTCCGGCGTCTCCACCGTGAGCTTGACGCCGTCCTCCTGCGGCTCGACGGCGCTTACCCGGTTGCCGCCGCGCAGCTCCAGCAGCCCGGTGTCGCGGCCGATCTCCAGCGCCCGTTCGACCAGATACTGCTCCAGGTAATATTGCTGCAGGTTGATGAAGGCCGGCCGCTTGTGCCCGCCCTCGGGAAGGAGGTTGAAGTCGTAGACCTTGCGCTCGTCGAAGAACACCTTGCCGAGGTTCCACACGACGCCCTTGTCGACCATCTTCTGGCCGCAGCCGAGCCGGTCGAGGATCTCCAGCGGGCGCTTGGCAAAGCAGATCGCCCGCGAGCCCCAGCTGACCTTGTCGTTCTCGTCGAGTACCAGAACGGAGATACCCTGCTGCGCCAGGTCGATTGCCGTGGCAAGCCCCACCGGCCCGGCGCCGAGCACGACGACGGCATGGCGCACCGGCCGGCCGGCATCCTGGTCGGACGAGCGGACGTAGGGGTAAAGCGGGGTCTCGAAGATCTTTGTCATGCGGCCTCCCGAAATGCGGGCCGCCGGGTGCGAAGTTGCTGCCCGCCCGGCGGTCTGGAATTCACCCCTGCAGCGCGTCCCACATGTCCTTGTCGCGTTGTGCCGTCCAGATGCGCGGCGTGTCGATGCCCTGCGCCTCGTCATAGGCGCGCGCCACGTTGAACGGCAGGCAGTGCTCGTAGATCGCGTAGGGTGAGAACTTCGGATCGCATGCGGCGCGGGCCGCGTCCCAGGCTTCCTTCAGCGATCCGCCGCGCGTTGCCACCTGCGCCACCGGGCGGAAGGTCGAGGTGACGAAATCGGCGGTGGCATCGAGCGCCGCGTTGACCATCTCCTTGCCAATGAGCGCATCGCCCCGGCCCGGCGCGATGGCGTCGACGTCGAAGCTGCGGATGCGCTCCAGCGTTGCCGGCCAATCGCGGAAATGACCGTCGCCGCAATAGCAGGCGGAGTGGTATTCGACGATATCGCCGGTGAACATGACGTTCTCGTCCGGCACGTGGATGACGATGTCACCGGCGGTATGCGCCCGGCCGAGGAACATCAGGTCCACCCGGCGCTTGCCCAGAAAGACGCTCATTCTGTCGGTGAAGGTGGTGGTCGGCCAGGTCAGCGGGGGGATGTCGGCGACATTGTCGTAGCCCTGGAACAGGCGCGGGAAGCGCATGAACTCGGATTCCCGGTCCTCCGCACCGCGTTCGGCCATCATCGAGCGGGCCTTGTCGCTCATGATGATCGTCGGTGCCTCGTAGGCGGCGGCGCCCAGAACGCGCACGGCGTGGTAATGGGTCAGCACCAGATGGCTGATCGGCTTGTCGGTGACCTCGCGCACTTTCTCGATCACCTTGCCGGCCAGGCGCGGCGTTGCCTGCGCCTCGACGATCATCACGCTGTCGTCGCCGATGATCACCCCGGTGTTGGGATCGCCCTCTGCGGTGAATGCCCACAGATCCCGGCCCACTTCGGTGAAGGAGATCTTCTTTTCGGCGAGGTCGCCCTGCGAGGCAAAGGCCTTGGCCATGGTTTCGCTCCTGTCTTGTCGCGCCCCTGCGGGAACGGTTCGTCCGTTCGCCCTGAAGGTGCGGCGTTTCTCGTTTATTGCGCTGCGATCGTGTCGAGTTCGGCCTTCAGCGAGGCGTAGCCGTCAGCGTCCGATCCGGTGAGGATGTCGTCGATGACATCGCGTCCGTTTTCCGTCACCACCTCGAAGCGGACTTCCGAAACCTGCCGGAATTCCGGTGCGTCGCCAAAGCAGGCGGTGGAGACGAAGCGTGCCGTCACCAGCGTGCGTCCGGCGGCGGTGCGTTCGGGTTTGATGGCGAGCCCCTGCAACGGACAGCCGTCCTGGGCGTTGACGATCACGTCATAGCCAAACAGCGATGCGTTCTCGTCATCGCCGGGAGAGGCGGCCGCCGCCCGGTAGCGGGTGACGAAATCCGCGCTGAACAGGCGCGGCAGTCGCTCGTCGGTGAAGATCTCTTCATAGGGCGTGCCGTCGTCGGCCCAGTTGTCCTCGGTCACCTTCATCACCTCGGCCACCGGATCGACGGGGTCGGCAAGAGCGGACGGTACGCCGGTCATGGCCGCTGCGGCCAGCAGCAGCGCGAAACGGATCGGGCCTGGCTGGTGCCTAGTCATGCTTTTCGACCACCTGCTCGATCGCGCCGAAGATCGAATGCCCGGACGCATCGAGCATCTCGATCCGCACCGTGTCGCCGAAGCGCATGAAGGGCGTCTTCGCCGCGCCGGTCTCGATCGTTTCGATCATGCGGATCTCGGCGATGCAGGAGTAGCCGACCCCGCCCTCGGCGACCGGCTTGCCCGGTCCGCCGTCGAGCTTGTTGGAGACCGTGCCAGAGCCGATGATCGTTCCGGCGCCAAGTGGCCGCGTCTTCGCCGCATGGGCGATGAGTGTGGGGAAGTCGAAGGTCATGTCGATGCCGGCATTGGCGCGGCCAAAGGGCGCGCCGTTGAGATCGACATGGAGCGGCAGATGAAGCTTGCCGCCATCCCAGGCGGTTCCCAGTTCGTCCGGCGTCACCGTCACCGGCGAGAAGGCGGAGGAGGGTTTCGACTGGAAGAAGCCGAAACCCTTGCCGAGTTCGGCCGGGATCAACCCGCGCAGCGAGACATCGTTGACCAGCATGACGAGCCGGATCGCGGCCGCCGCTTCCTCGCGGCTCGCCCTCATCGGCACGTCGCCGGTGACGACGGCGATCTCGCCCTCCATGTCGATGCCATAGGCCTCGTCCGCCATGCGGATCGGGTCGCGCGGGGCGAGAAAGCTGTCGGAACCGCCCTGATACATCAGCGGGTCGGTCCAGAAGCTTGCCGGCATCTCGGCGCCGCGCGCCTTGCGTACCAGCTCCACGTGATTGACGTAGGCCGAGCCGTCCGCCCACTGGTAGGCGCGCGGCAGCGGCGACAGCGCATCGTGCTCATGGAAGCGCAAGGACGGCACCGCGTCGTGCTCGAGGCTCTCGGCAAGTGTTGCGAGTTTCGGCTGGACGTTGCTCCAGTCGTCGAGTGCCGCCTGCAGGGTCGGCGCAATGTGACCGGCCTCGGTGCAGCGGGTGAGCGCGCGGTTGACGAGGACGAGCTTGCCGTCGCGGCTGCCGTCACGAAGTGTTGCGAGTTTCATTGCACCTAGTCCCAGTTGCCGTCGATCGTGCCGTCGAAGCGCTTCTTCAGCTCCGCCCAGCAGTCGAGGTAAGTGTCCTGAAGGGTATCGAGGTCGGCAGCGTAGCGGGTCAGGTGCTGCGGGAAGCGCGTCTCGAACATGAAGGCCATCGTGCCGGTCAGTTTCTCCGGCTTCAGCTCGCTGGTCGAGGCCTTCTCGAAACCGGTCGCATCAGGCCCGTGCGGCAGCATCATGTTGTGCAGGCTCATGCCGCCGGGCACGAAACCCTCCTCCTTGGCATCGTAGCGGCCGTAGATCAGGCCCATGAACTCCGACATGATGTTGCGGTGATACCAGGGCGGGCGGAACGAGTGCTCGGCCACCATCCAGCGCTCGGGGAAGATGACGAAGTCGATATTGGCCGTCCCCTCCTCGCCCGAGGGTGCGGTCAGGACCGTGAAGATCGACGGGTCGGGATGGTCGAACAGGATCGCGCCAACCGGGGAATAGGTGGTCAGGTCGTATTTGTAGGGCGCGTAGTTGCCGTGCCAGGCGACCACGTCGAGCGGCGAGGCCTCGAGCTGCGTTTCGTGGAAGCCGCCGCACCACTTGACCACGAGGCGGCAGGGGCCCTCCTTGTCCTCGTACCAGGCGACCGGCGTCTTGAAGTCGCGCGGATTGGCAAGGCAGTTGGCGCCGATCGGGCCGCGATCCGGCAGGGTGAACTTGGCGCCGTAATTCTCGCAGACATAGCCGCGCGCCGTCTCATCGAGCAGGGTGACGCGGAAGATCATGCCGCGCGGGATCACGCAGATCTCCTTCGGCACGACATCCATCACGCCGAGCTCCGTCGCGACCCGGATGCCGCCGTCCTGCGGCACGATCAGCAACTCGCCGTCGGCATTGAAGAAATACTCGTCGAGCATGTCGGCATTGGCGACATAGACATGTGTCGCCATGCCCGTCTGGGTGTGGACGTCGCCAGCGGTCGTCATCGTCCGCATGCCGGCAAGGAAGCTGGTGGGCTCGGCCGGCACCGGCACCGGGTCCCAGCGCAACTGGCCGAGCGGCAGCGTGTGGTCGCCGATATTCGGCGCGCTCTTCCAATGCGGCAGGGAAAGCCCGGAGAAGCGGCCTGAATGCTTGACCGAAGGCCGGATACGGTAGAGCCAGGAGCGCTCGTTGGTGCCTCGCGGTGCGGTGAAGGGCGACCCGGACAGCTGCTCGGCATAGAGCCCGTAGGGCGCGCGCTGCGGCGAGTTTTGCCCTTGCGGCAGGGCTCCGGGCAGCGCTTCCGTCTCGAAATCATTGCCGAAGCCCGGCATGTAGGAAAACGTCACGTCCGATCCCTCCTGATCCAGACAGTCGATAGTTGCATGTGTAACTGTTTTGTCCGAAACTATCAACGTGTCAATCTTCGCGATAGCCGATATCGACCGAGGTCCCGGATGAAAGCTTCGCTGCCGCTGGAGGAGTTCCTGCCCTACCGGCTGGTGCGCGCCTCCGAGCTCGTCAGCCGCCGTTTCGCCGCGCGCTACCAGGCGGCCTACGGCATCAGCCGGCCGGAATGGCGCACCTTCGCCATTCTCGGCCAGCTCGGTCACACGACGGCAACGGAGATCGGCCGCCGTTCGACCATGCACAAGACCAAGGTGAGCCGGGCGGTGGCGGCGCTGGAAAAGCGCGGCTGGCTGTCACGCCGGGCGGATGCCGCCGACCGGCGCATCGAACATCTGGAGCTGACGGCGTCGGGAGCCGCGGTCTATGCGGAGCTTGCCGCCATGGCGCGCGATTTCCAGGCGGCCCTGCGCGAGGAGATCGGCGAGGTGGCCGCCGCCGCCCTGGAGGCCGGCCTGGCCGCGGTGGAGGCGCGCTACACCTCCTGCGAGGCGCCCGAGGAGGACTGACCTGCCGGAACGGGCCGGTTCACCCTGTCCTCAATGCGCCTCGTCCCAGTTGTCGGCGGCGCGCGCGTCCACATGGAGGGGCACCGTAAGCTGCACCGCCGGTTCCGCCGCGCCTTCCATCACCTCGCGCACCAGGGCGATCGTTGCATCGATCTCGCCCTCCGGCACCTCGAAGATCAACTCGTCATGCACCTGCAGCAGCATACGCGCGGCAAGCTTCGAGGCGTTGAGCCGGTCTTCCATGCGGATCATCGCCCGGCGCAGGATGTCGGCGGCCGAACCCTGGATCGGCGCGTTGATCGCGGCCCGCTCGTAGAAGGCGCGGTGGTTCGGGTTCGACGTGTTGACTTCCGGGTAATGGGCGTGCCGGCCGAAGATCGTCGTCACGTAACCATTGGCATGGACGAATTTCTTCGTCTCTTCCATGTAGTCGCGAATGCCCGGGAAGCGCTTGAAATAGGTGGAGATATATTCGGCCGCCTCGCCGCGCGGAATGCTCAGCTGAGCCGCCAGGCCGAAGGCCGAGATGCCGTAGATGATGCCGAAATTGATCGCCTTGGCGCGCCGCCGCACCATCGGGTCCATGCCTTCGATCGGCACGCCGAACATTTCGGACGCGGTCATCGCGTGAATGTCGAGCCCCTCGGCGAAAGCCTGCTTCAGCTGGCCGATATCGGCCATGTGGGCCAGCACCCTGAGCTCGATCTGGCTGTAGTCGGCCGACACCAGCTTGTGGCCCTTCTCGGCGATGAAGGCCTTGCGGATCTTGCGGCCCGCCTCGGTGCGCACGGGAATGTTCTGCAGGTTCGGCTCGGACGAGGACAGCCGCCCGGTCGTCGTCGCCGCCAGCGCATAGGACGTGTGCACCCGCTTCGTCTCAGGGTTCACATAGCCCGGCAGCGCGTCGGAATAAGTGGACTTCAGCTTGGCGAGCTGGCGCCAGTCGACGATCCGCGCCGGCAGGTCGTGGCCTTCGGCGGCGAGGTCGTCGAGCACCGAGACCGAGGTCGACCAGGCGCCGGTCTTGGTCTTCTTGCCGCCGGGCAGGCCCATCTTGCCGAACAGGATGTCGCCGAGCTGTTTCGGCGAGCCGATGTTGAAGCTCTCGCCGGCCAGTTCGTGGATCTCGCTTTCCAGTGCCGCCATGCCCTGCGCGAAGTCGCCTGAAAGCCGCGACAGCATCTGCCGGTCGATGGAGATGCCGCGCATTTCCATGCGCGCCAGCACCGGCACCATCGGCCGTTCCAGCCGCTCGTAGACGGTGGCCTTGCGCTCCGCCGCGAGCCGGGGCTTGAGCACCTGCCACAGGCGCAGCGTCACATCCGCGTCCTCCGCCGCATAGGCACTGGCCTTGTCGATCGGCACCTTGTCGAAGGTGATCATCGACTTGCCGGACCCGGCCACCTCCTTGAAGGGGATCGGCGTGTGGCCGAGCCAGCGCTCGGCAAGCGCGTCCATGCCGTTGCCGCCCTTGCCGGCGTCGAGCGTGTAGGACAGCAGCATCGTGTCGTCGAACGGGGCGACCTCGATGTCGTGGCGTTTCAGCACCAGCCAGTCGTATTTGAGGTTCTGCGCGATCTTGAGGACGCCGGGATCCTCCAGCAGTGGCTTCAGGATGGCCATCGCCTCGGCGCGCGGGATCTGCCCCTCGACGAGATCGCCGCCGCCAAGCAGATCGCCCTCGCCGTCCACATGGGCGAGCGGGATGTAGCAGGCCTTGCCGGGGGCGGTCGCCAGCGACACGCCGACCAGTTCGGCCTGCATCGCATCGAGCGAGGTCGTCTCCGTGTCGACCGCCACGTGGCCGGCTTCCCGAGCCTCCGCCACCCAGGCCTTCAGCCGCTCGACATCGCGCACGGTTTCATAGGTCGAGGCATCGATTGGCACGGCTGTAGCGGTCGTCGCTGCTGCGGCTGCAACGGCCTCCGCCGTCCACCCGCCGCTGCCCGCCGGTGTTGCCGTTGTGGCGGGAGACGAGGCCGGGGTGGCTGTTGTCGCGCCGCTTGCACCAGTTGCTGCACCGCCTGCCGTCGGCGCGCCCGCCATCATCCGGCCCTTGCCGTCCGGTTCGTGCCATCCGCGAATGGTGAGCGCCGCCGGTTCGACGGTGTCCGCATCGGTTCCGGTCGTCTCCGCGATGCGCCGGGTCAGTGTCGTGAATTCCATCGCCTTGAGGAAGGCAAGCGTCCGCGATCCGTCCAGCTCGGTGACGGCCAGCGCCTGCGCCGGCAGTTCGACCGGCACGTCGTCCTTCAGCGTCACCAGTTTCCTGGAAACGCGCGCCTGGTCGGCGAAGGCGATGAGGTTCTCCCGGCGCTTGGTCTGCTTGATCGTGTCGGCCTTGGCAAGCAGGGCCTCCAGGTCGCCGAATTCGTTGATCAGGAGCGCTGCTGTCTTCAGGCCGATGCCCGGCACGCCGGGAACGTTGTCGACGCTGTCGCCGGCCAGTGACTGCACCTCGATCACCTTGTCCGGACCGACGCCGAATTTCTCGAACACCTCGTCCACGCCGAAGACCTTGTTCTTCATCGTGTCGATCATGCCGACGCGCGGCCCGATCAGCTGCATCAGGTCCTTGTCGCCGGACACGATGGTGACCCTTGCGCCGTCCGCCGCAGCTGATCTCGCATAGGTGGCGATCAGGTCGTCGGCCTCGAAGCCTTCCTGCTCGATGCAATGCACGCAAAAGGCCCGCGTAGCCTCGCGGATCAGGCCGAATTGCGGGATCAGGTCCTCCGGCGGCTCGGGGCGCTGGGCCTTGTATTCGGGATAGATCTCGTTTCGGAACGTCTTCGCCGAATGGTCGAAGATCACCGCCATGTGGGTCGGTTCGTCGCCCTTTTCCGGCGTCAGCCCCTCCTGCAGCAGCTTCCACAGCATGTTGCAGAAGCCCGACACGGCGCCGACCGGCAGCCCGTCCGACTTGCGCGTGAGCGGTGGCAGCGCGTGATAGGCGCGGAAGATGAAGGTGGAACCGTCGACCAGGATGAGATGATCGTCGGCGGCGAGGGCGGCGGAGGGAGCATCGTTCGACATGGCGCGGATCATGCCCGCGATGCGCGTGCGAGAAAAGCCCGCTTGTCGCTTCCGGACCGCTTTATGGACCCCTTTGTAGGCTTCCTGGGGTTTCGTCTTACTCCGCCGCCTGCGGCACCGGTCGGCGCGGTGTCTCCGCTTCCAGCCGTGCCCAGGCGGGCCGCCGGAACAGGAACCAGCCGACATCGAAGCGGGTGATCAGCCAGAGCAGCACCAGCGGGGTGATGACGCCGGCCGCGGTGACGATCGCCGAGACCGTTCCCACATCGCCGATCACGCCGGTCTTCAGCAGGATGATGCGGGTCGCCGCCATCGGGAAGAAAAAAGCCAGATAGATGACGATCGAATGCGTCCCGCAATAGGCCAGCCACCCGGCGATCCCGGCCCGGGTCAGCAGCGCGGAGACGATGATGACGGCCAGCGCGCCGGCTGTGCCGAGCATCAGGCTGACGACCGGCAGGTCGGCGAACCCGGAAAAAACCAGGACCCCGTTGACCGCGGCCCAGGCGGCAAGGCCGAGAACGCCGATCATCGCATGAGCCCGCGCCCAGGCGGCGATGGCGAAGGCGCGCGTCGCGAACACGTAGCCGGCGTGGAAATAGACGTAGCGCGAGCAGAACTCGTCGATCAGCACCGAACCGGTCGAGACGGGCAGGATCTGCAGCAGCGCAGCGCCGGCAAGCACCGCCTGCCACGGCACGCCGCGATCATGCAGGAACTTGGTGATCACGAACATCACCGGCAGCATGTAGATGAACCACAGCGTGCCGAACGGCTGCACATAGGCAAGCAGGTACTGGCCCGCGACCCCGGCCCAGCCGATCTCGCCAGCCATCGACGGCGCCTTGACCGCGAACTGGATGGTCAGCCAGAGCACGTAGAAATAGGCAAAGTGGACCAGCTTGCGATCGAGATAGGTCCGCCACGGCCGGTCGATCACAAGTGCCAGGAAGAGGCCGGAGATCATGAAGAAGTCGGGCATGCGGAACGGCCGGGCGAATTCGACCACAAGACCGAGCCATCCCTCTTCACCGGCTGCGTTCTGCACGCCGAGCGTGGAATGCATCATCACCACGAAGATGATGCAAAGGCCCTTGGCCGCGTCGACCCAGTCGACCCGCCCCGGCCGTGGCGTTGCCGTGCCGTCGGCCGTCATGCCCTGCCGGGGATCCCTCGCCTGCGCGCCAGCCGTGCCCATCTTCCGTGCTCCCTTCCCGCGTCGGAAGGCGGTAGCATGCAGCCGGAGGGTGTAATTGGTGTTAACCGGCTGCCCGAACACGGGAATGTGTGAAACAAATCACCGCCGTTGCGGTTGCCTAACGGCCGGTCTCTCCGGGGCGTCCGGGTCCGTCGTTCGAGCCGCGCCCGTCGGTCAGGCGGCCGCCATTGTTCCAGGGCGTCTCGCCATTGCCGCCGCGCTCGCCCGGTGCGACGTCGGACCAGGCCTCCGGGTCCAGGTCGACGACGCCATCGCCGCGCCGTGGTCCCTGTCCGCCGGGACGGACCACGGTGACGCGCGCGTTGCGCACCACGGCCCGGGCGATCACGGCGCGCAGCGGCGGAATGAAGAGCGCGATGCCGACAGCATCCGTGACGAAACCGGGGACGAGCAGCAAGAAGCTCGCGACGACGATCAGCGCGCCCTGGACGATGTCCTCGCCTGGCACCTCGCCGCGGTCCATCTCGGTGCGCATGCGGGTCAGCAGCGACAGGCCCTGCATCCGCAACATGACGGTGCCGGCGAGCGCTGTCAGCACCGTCAGCAGGATCGTCGGCACGGCGCCGATTTCGGAGCCGACCTCGACGAAGACGGCGATCTCGATCAGCGGCAGGCCGATCAGGGTGAGGAGGAGGATCAGTCCTAGGGGCATGGCGTGTGTTCGGAACCGGGTCTGGCGATTGACATGTCGCGCCGGTCCGGCCCTGAAGGAGCCGAAAACCGTGCGGTTGCGACCCTTCAGGTAGGAAACAATTGACCCGAATGCGAGCAATATGTGTGATCGGGAGGCGAAAACCACGCCGGACACTTGTGCTCAAGGCTGGATGTTGGTTCAAGGGGGCTTACATAAAGCTACCATGGGCAGTTCCGTGGCAGTGCTGTGGACGCGGATCGGCCAGCCGCGCCGTGGCACGGCATCGCCATGCGGTCCGAGCGGACTGCCCACTACTTAACCGGCCGGATGCGAAACGAGTCATATGTTCGACGACGTCATCACAATCATATTTCTGGTCCTGGCGGTCGTGGTGTTCCTGCGCCTGCGCAGCGTCCTCGGGCGGCGCACCGGGCACGAACGGCCGCCGTTCGATCCGTACTCCTCGCAGGAGCGCGAGAATGGTGCCGGTCCCGCGACGCCCGGCGATGACAATGTGATCCCGCTGCCCGGACAGGGGACGCCGCAAGCCGGGCCCGCTCCGGCGACCAGTTCCGCGACGCTCGACAAGGTCGCTCCGGAGGGGAGCGCCCTCAACGACGCCTTGCGCCAGATCCTTTCCGTGGACCGCTCCTTCGACCCGCAGGGCTTCCTGCAGGGTGCGCGCGGTGCCTATGAGATGATTGTCAGCGCCTTCGCCGCCGGCGACCGCAAGACGCTCAAGAACCTGTTGTCCAAGGATGTCTACGAAGGCTTCGTCGCAGCCATTTCCGACCGGGAGTCGCGCGGCGAGACCATCGAGTCCACCTTCGTGGGCATCGACAAGGCGGACATCGTCGAGGCGGCGCTGAAAGGCTCGACGGCCCAGGTGACCGTCAGGTTCCGGTCCGAGCTGATCTCCGCGACCCGCGATCGTGACGGCGCCATTGTTGACGGCGATCCCAATGCGGTCAGCGACGTCACCGACATCTGGACCTTCGCGCGCGACACCACCTCGCGCGATCCCAACTGGCGATTGGTCGCGACCGAATCGGTCGAGTGACTTGGGTGGCCTGCGCCGAGCAGTCCTTGCCGCGGTGCTCGCGGCAAGCCTTCCCGGCGGGGCTTTCGCTTCGGCGGGGAACGCCATGCTGTCGCCACCGCTGAGCTTTTCCGATCTTCCCGGCTGGGCGCAGGACGATCATCGCGCCGCGCTTGCCGCGTTCCTGCGCCATTGCGGGGGTGAAGCGGCCTCACGGGGCGGCGAGCCTGCCGTTCGCCTCGGCGTTTCCGCACAGGCGCTCCGGCGTGCCTGCCAGGCGGGCGAGGCTGCCGCGAAGGAAGGATCCGGCGAGGCCGCGCGCCGTTTCTTCGAGACCGCCTTCGAGCCGCGCCGCGTCCTCACCGAAGGCTTCGTCACCGGCTATTTCGAGCCGGAATATCCCGGTGCCCTGCACCGTGATGCGCTATACGCAACGCCGTTGCTGCGCCGGCCGGAAAATCTCGTCGCGCTGGGCGACGCCAACCGCCCTGCACATCTGCCGTCCAGTGCGCCCTTTGCCCTGCGCGGCCCGGATGGCGCTCTCGCCCTGCCGCCCGACCGGGGCGAGATCATGGACGGCGCGCTGTCCGGCCGCGGGCTCGAGCTTGTCTGGCTCGCCGATCCGGTCGATGCCTTCTACGTTCATGTGCAGGGTTCGGCCCGCATCCGCCTGAAGGAAGGCGGCGTCATGCGGGTCGGCTATGCCGGCAAGACCGGCCACCTCTACTCGCCCATCGGCCGGGTGATGATCGAGCGCGGTCTCGCCGAACCCGGCACCGTCACCATGGACGTGCTGCGCGGCTGGCTCGCCCGGAATCCGGAGGAGATCGACGGCGTCCTGCGTCGAAATCGGTCCTACATCTTCTTTCGCGAGGTGAGTGAGGCGGGTCCCGACGAAGGCCCTGTCGGGGCCGCCGGCCTGCCGCTCGTCGCCGGCCGCAGTCTTGCCGTCGACGCGGCCTTTCATGCCTATGGAACGCCCGTCTTCGTCAGTGCCGACCTGCCGGCCGGGGATGGCCGGTCCGAGACCCCGTTTCGCCGGCTGATGGTTGCCGAGGACACCGGCTCGGCGATTGTCGGGCCGGCGCGCGGCGACATCTTCTTCGGCTCGGGCCCGCAGGCAGGGGCGCAGGCCGGCGGCGTCCAGCACCGGGCAGACATGGTGATCCTGGTGCCGCGCGATGCCGGCACGGGAGCGCCGCGATGAGCAGCGGCCGGCGCAAGGGGCGCCAGCCCTTTCCCGACGAGCGGCGCCTGTGGGCGCAGGTAACGGCCGATGTGGAACCGCTGGTCCGGCCGCGCCGGACCTCCGCCGAACCCGAGACCCTGCCGGAGGCCGGCCAGGCGCAGGAGAGCGACGCGCCGCGCCCCGCTACGGTTTTGGCCGTGCCTCCTCCCACCGTTACCGCATTGCGCAAGCCCTCTGCGCCGCCGCTTTCCCCCCTGGAGCCGCGCCAGCGCCGCAAGGTGGCGCGCGGCATTCGCGCCATCGACGCGCGGATCGACCTGCATGGACTGACCCAGGCGGAGGCACATGTGCGCCTGCGCGGGTTTCTGGCGCGCGCGCAGGCGCAGGGCGCGACGCTGGTGCTTGTCATCACCGGCAAGGGCGGGGCAGGTGGCAGTCCCGCGGCCGAGGGGCGCGGCATCTTGCGGCGCGTCGTGCCGCAATGGCTGTCATTTCCCGAGTTTCGCACGCTTGTTGTCGGCTATGAGCAGGCCCATGCGACACATGGCGGCGACGGCGCGCTCTATGTAAGGGTTCGCAGGGCGGGGAGATGGGGGACGCCATGACGCCCTTTGGCGCGAAGATCCGGGAGCTGCGCAAGAAACGCGGAGTGACCCTGTCGCAGATGGCGGAGGCCCTGTCGGTGTCGGCAGCCTATCTTTCGGCCCTCGAACACGGTCGCCGTGGCCGGCCGACATGGTTCATGGTCCAGCGCATCATCGCCTTTTTCAACGTCATCTGGGACGAGGCGGAGGAGTTGCAGCGGCTTGCCGAATATTCCGATCCGAAGGTCTCGATCGACACGGGCGGCCTCGATCCGGAGGCGACGGAGCTTGCCAATGTGCTGGCGGTCAAGATTTCCGGACTGTCTCGCGAGAGCCTGGCGCACCTCTTGCTTCAGGTCCGTGCGGCGGCGGCCCGCGACGGCGTCTAGCCGGCCGGCGCCGCTGCGGCATTCCGCTCGATCTGCCTCTTGAGCGGAGCGGGTGGCGGGCGTAGGGTCCGCGGGCGGCGGCTTGAAGAACCGGTTGCGGACCCGCTGCGATCCGCGCCGGCGGACTGGCGACGTACCGGCGATGGGCCGGCGATGGGCCGGGAAGCGAGAAGGACAGCGCGCGTATCATGACCCCGAGGAACGCATCCCGGCCATCGGATCCTTTCGCCGGCCTGATCGATGCGGACGCGCTGCGACACCGGCTGACCGCGCTGACCGCGGGCAGCGACGGCGACGGCTCCGACCTGGCGACCCGCGGCCAGGTGCTTGCCGAGCTGAAGTCCGTCATGCAGGAGGCGCGTACGCGTGTCGAGGAGCAGCTCTTCGCCGATGGCGGCGGCATGCTCTGCGCCCAGCGTCTCAGCCACGTGCAGGACGAGATCCTGCGCGTCATCTTCGACTTCGCCATCCATCATGTCTACAGGGTGAAGAACCCGTCCGCCGGCGAACGCATGTCGATCGTCGCCGTGGGCGGCTACGGCCGCGGCACGCTGGCGCCGGGATCGGATGTCGACCTTCTCTTCCTGCTTCCCTACAAGCAGACGCCCTGGGGCGAGCAGATCGTCGAATACATGCTCTACATGCTCTGGGATCTGGGCCTCAAGGTCGGCCACGCCACCCGCAACATCGACGAGTGCCTGCGTCTGTCGCGGTCCGACATGACCATTCGCACAGCCATTCTCGAGGCGCGCCACGTCTGGGGCGAGGCCGCGCTCACCGAGGAACTGATCGAGCGCTTCGACCAGAGCGTGGCGGCCGGCAGCGGGCCGGAATTCATCGCCGCCAAGCTTGCCGAGCGCGACGCCCGTCACACCAGGCAGGGCACTTCGCGCTATCTGGTCGAGCCGAACGTCAAGGAAGGCAAGGGAGGGCTGCGCGACCTCAACACGCTGTTCTGGATCTCGAAGTACTTCTATCGCGTGCGTTCGACCAGCGGTCTCGTCAAGGCGGGCGTCTTCAGCCGTGCCGACATCCAGCGGTTTCGCAAGGGAGAGGATTTTCTCTGGGCGGTGCGTTGCCATCTGCATTTCCTCACCGGACGCGCCGAGGAGCGCCTGTCCTTCGACGTGCAGCGGGAGATCGCCATCCGGCTTGGCTACACCCAGCATCCCGGGATGAAGGATGTCGAGCGCTTCATGAAGCACTACTTCCTTGTCGCCAAGGATGTCGGCGACCTGACGCGCATCTTCTGCGCGGCGCTCGAGGAACAGCATGCAAAGGCGCCGCAGCCGCTTTCCAAGCTGATTGACCGCATCGCGGCGCGTGCCCGCAAGCGGAAGGTCTCGACCGGGACGGCCGACTTCGTCATTGACCGTGGCCGCCTCAACACGGCTTCGGACACGGTTTTCGAGAAGGATCCGGTCAATCTGATCCGCCTCTTCGTCATCGCCGACCGTGACGCGGTCATGCTGCATCCCGAAATGCTGAAACTGGTGCGCCGGTCTCTCAAGCTGATCACCGCCTCGCTGCGCGAGGATGCGGAGGCGAACCGGCTGTTCCTGCAGGTCCTGACATCGCGAAACGATCCGGAAACGGTGCTTCGCAAGATGAACGAGACCGGGGTTCTCGGCCGTTTCGTGCCGGATTTCGGCAAGGTCGTGGCGATGATGCAGTTCTCCATGTACCACCACTACACGGTCGACGAGCACCTGATCCGCTCCGTCGGCGTGCTCGGCGAGATCGAGCGTGGGGAGGCGGGAGAGGACCATCCGCTGTCGACCGACATCGTCAAGACGATCCAGAACCGCCGGGTCCTCTTCGTCGCCATGTTCCTGCACGACATCGCCAAGGGTCGGCCGGAGGACCATTCCATTGCCGGCGCGCGCATCGCCCGGCGCCTGTGTCCGCGTTTCGGCCTGACCGCGTCGGAGACCGACACGGTCGCCTGGCTGGTCGAACATCATCTCGAGATGAGCACGATCGCCCAGTCGCGCGACCTTGCCGACCGCAAGACGATCGAGGATTTCGCCCGCAAGGTGCAGAGCCTGGAGCGGCTGAAGCTTCTCCTGATCCTCACCGTGGCGGATATCCGCGCCGTCGGCCCCAATGTCTTCAACGGCTGGAAGGGGCAGCTGCTGCGCACGCTCTACTACGAGTGCGAACCGGTGCTGACCGGCGGCCATTCTCTGTTGCCGCACAATCTGCGGGTGGAGGCCGCCAAGACGGAGCTGGGCGAGGCGCTCGTCTCCTGGGATCCGGCCACTCGCACGGCCTATCTGGAGCGACACTATCCCGCCTACTGGCTGCGTGTGCCGCTCGACCGCAAGATCGCAGACGCGGAAATGATCCGTGCCGCGGATGTCGCCGGAACCGGCTTTTCGTCGCGCGTCGTCACTCATGCCTTCGAGGAGGTGACGGAGATCACCGTGCTGGCCGCCGACCACCCGCGCCTGCTCTCCACCATCGCCGGCGCCTGTTTCGTCGCCGGCGCCAACATTGTCGATGCGCAGATCGACACGACGACGGACGGCTTTGCCCTCGACACGATCTTCATCTCCCGCGAATTGCCGGGTGACGAGGACGAGATCCGCCGCGGCGAGCGCGTCTGCCGGTTGATCGAGAAGGCCCTGCGCGGTCAGGAACAGCTGCCCGACAGCGTCGCCCGCAAGGCCGCCTCGCGCGGGCGGGTCAAGGCGTTCCGCGTCGAAGCCGAGGTTCTGGTCAACAATTCCTGGTCGAACCGCTACACGGTCCTCGAGATTTCCGGGCTCGACCGGCCCGGCCTCCTCTACGACCTGACCCGGGCGATCTCGGCGCTCAACCTGAACATCAATTCCGCCCATGTCGCCACCTTCGGAGAGAGGGCCGTCGATGTCTTCTACGTGACCGACCTGACCGGGCAGAAGATCGGCAATATCGGTCGTCAGAGGGCGATCCGCGATCGCCTGAGCGAGGCTGTCGAGGGCGATCCGGCCGACGAGCCGGCCCGCCGGCGCCCGCGCCGGGCCGGCGCCGCATGAGCCGGCCCGCCGGCCGCGGCCGGTGCCTCCCTTCTCCCCTTTTCTGGATGGCGCCATGAGCCTTCTGCGCAACTTTGCCACCGTCGGCGGCGCCACCATGATGAGCCGCGTTCTCGGCTTCTGCCGAGACGTGATGATCGCCGCCTTTGTCGGTGCCGGACCGGTGGCGGAAGCCTTCGTGGTTGCCTTTCGCCTGCCCAACCTGTTCCGCCGGCTCTTTGCCGAAGGTGCCTTCAACTCCGCCTTCGTGCCGCTTTTTGCCAAGGCGCTGGAAGAGAACGGCGATGCAGGCGCGCGGCGCTTTGCCGGCGAGATCCTGGCCGCCCTCTTGTCCGCGCTGCTGCTGTTGAGCGCGGTTGCCATGGTCGGCATGGCCGGCCTCGTCTATGTGCTGGCGCCGGGCTTTTCCGCCGATCCGGAGAAATTCGACCTCGCCGTCCTGTTGTCGCGCATCACCTTTCCCTACCTCATGTGCATGTCGCTGGTCGCCTTCCTGTCCGGCATCCTCAACACCTATCGCCGCTTTGCCGCCGCCGCCTTCGCGCCGGTGGTGCTCAATCTGGTGATGATTGCGGTGCTTGCCGGCATCTGGGTCTCGGGCCTGGAACCGGGAACAACCCTTGGCGTCGCGCTTGCCTGCGGCGTGGCGGTTGCCGGCGTGGCGCAGCTCGCCCTGTTGCTTGTCGCGGTGCGCCGCATGGGCTTCTCGCTCTCGCTGCCCCGTCCGCGCCTGACCGCCGGCGTGCGCCGCCTGTGGCGGCTCGGCGTGCCCGGCATCCTTGCCGGCGGCATCACCCAGATCAACATCGTCGTCGGTACGGTGATCGCCTCGGCCCAGGCCGGCGCGGTCGCCTATCTCTATTATGCCGACCGCATCTACCAGTTGCCGCTCGGTGTTGTCGGCATCGCCATCGGCGTGGTGCTGCTGCCGGACCTCGCCCGCTCGCTGAGAAGCGGCGCGGACGGCGAGGCCAACCGCACGCTCAACCGGGCGATGGAATTCGCGCTCGCCCTCACCCTGCCGGCGACAGTGGCGCTGATGGTGGTGCCGCAGCCGATCGTCTCGGTGCTCTTCCAGCGCGGCGAGTTCGGCGCGGAAGCGACGGCGGCCACCACGGCCGCGCTTGTCGCCTTCGCCGTCGGCCTGCCGGCCTTCGTGCTCAACAAGGTTTTCTCGCCGGGCTTCTTCGCCCGTGAGGACACGGCAACGCCGATGTGGTTCGCGGGCATCGGCATGCTGGTCAACGTGGCGGGAGCGCTGGCATTGGCGCCCTTCCTCGGTCATGTCGGCATCGCGCTCGCCACCTCGCTTGCCGGCTGGGTCAACACCGGACTGCTCGGCATCGTCCTCTGGCGGCGCGGTCATTTCCGCATCGATGCCGGTGCCCGCCGCCGCCTGCCGCTGTTGGCGCTCGCCAGCGTGCTGATGGGCGCGGGTCTTTACGGCGGCGCGCTCATGCTCGAGCCGCTGCTCCTTGGCGCCTCCATCCTGCTGCGGTTCGCCGCTCTCGGACTGCTGGTTGCCGCCGGCATGGCGCTGTTCGCCTTTTTCGTTCAGGTCACCGGGGCCGTCGATCTCAAGGGCTACCTCGCCCGCGCCCGCGCTTCCCGGGCGCGCCGCGTCCCCCTGCCGCCCGACGCGCCGCAGGACTGACCTCTCGGCGAGCGGCGACGGCCTTCAGGCTGCATCTTGCCGAACCTGCAATCGCGGGATGCGGTTGTCTGCTCGTTTTGTCGGCTTAATTTTTGACCAGACGATCAAACTTTGTCCATTTGTTCAAAAATCTTCGCCTGGGCCGGCCTGCCTCCATTGTGGGCGTGCCCGGTTTGTGGTCCAATTTCGCCTGCATCGATGAGGGCGGACGGCTGGATCCGAACCGCCGGGATGCGCAGTTCAACCGGTTCGCGCCCGCAACGCGCCTGCCGCACAGGCGGCAGCAATCCGTCGCGGCAAGATGAGTAGCGCGGTACCAGACCTGCCAGGGGGAGTCACATGACATTCAATGAGCATTTTGCCTGGACGCGCCGCGCCGTTCTCGGCCTTGCCGCGTCGCTCGCGCTGGTTGCCGGCGGTTTGCCGGCTGCGGCCAAGGACAAGCCTCTGAAAGTGGCGGCGATCTACACGGTTCCGGTCGAGCAGCAATGGGTCGGCCGCCTTCACCAGGCGCTCAAGACGGCCGAGGCGCGGGGCGACGTCACCTATACCTATTCGGAAAATGTCGCCAACACCGACTATGAGCGCGTCATGCGCGAATACGCGGAAGCCGGCATGGACCTGGTCGTCGGCGAGGCTTTCGCGGTCGAGCGGGCGGCGCGCAACGTGGCGGCCGAATATCCCGACACCGCCTTCCTGATGGGCTCCTCCTTCGGCCCGGCCAAGCCGAATTTCGCCGTCTTCGACAACTGGATTCACGAGCCGAGCTACCTGACCGGCATGATCGCCGGCAAGGCGACCAAGTCCAACGTCATCGGCATGGTCGGCGGCTACGCCATTCCCGAGGTCAACCGCCTGATGAACGCCTTCATGGAGGGCGCGCTGTCGGTCAACCCGGACGTCAAGTTCCTCGTGACCTTCATCAATTCCTGGTACGACCCGCCCAAGGCCAAGGAATCCGCCTTCGCCATGATCGACAAGGGCGCCGACATTCTCTACGCCGAGCGCTTCGGTGTCTCCGACGCGGCCAAGGAGAAGGGCATCCTGGCGATCGGCAACGTCATCGACACGTCCGGCGACTATCCCGGCACCATCCTGGCCAGCGCCCTGTGGCACATGGAGCCGACCATCGACCGGGTGATCGAGGCGGTCGCGAGCGACAGTTTCGAACCGTCCGATTACGGCCAGTTCTCCTTCATGTCCTATGGCGGCGGCAGCTTCGTCGTCGACGAGACGCTCGCGGATCCGGAGGTGCTCAAGGCTGCGCGCGAGAAGGAGAAGGAAATCCTCGACGGCCTCTTCCGCGTCAACGTCAACGACGCCGAGCCCAAGTCGACCATGTGATTTCCGGTTGACGTCCCCGCGCGCCGGTCT